>NZ_BCBA01000026.1 GCF_001320245.1 Pseudomonas sp. NBRC 111124 | reverse complement strand
CTGCCCTCCGCCAATGCAGCGCTTTGACGCTGCAGCCAAATATCTTTTGTCTGTATCCTCCTATCTGCACCGTGTGTACGGTGCGACAATATTTCTCGCAAATTAACGTGACTTGTTTGCGCATAAGCTGCGTCAAGACTTAAGTTCGGGGCAATCCTGGCCCCCGAACCGAGCGATGCCAGCGTACCGTGCTGCGCATTTCTGGACTTCCACTGTCCGATCACTTGAGGTTACAAGCAAGATGGCCAAGGCCGCCGATGTCGTTGTGCAATGCCTGGAAAACGAAGGGGTCGAGTATGTGTTCGGCATTCCTGGTGAGGAAAACCTCGACCTGCTGGAATCCCTGCGCAAGTCGAAGATCAAGCTGGTACTGACCCGCCACGAGCAGTCCGCGGGCTTCATGGCCGCCACCTATGGCCGCCTGACCGGCAAGACCGGCGTCAGCCTGTCGACCCTGGGCCCTGGCGCAACCAACCTGGTAACCGCCAGTGCATACGCCTACCTGGGCGGCATGCCGATGATGATGATCACCGGCCAGAAGCCGATCAAGAAGTCCAAGCAGGGTCGCTTCCAAATCATTGACGTGTGCGGCATGATGGACCCCATCACCAAGTACACCCACCAGTTCGCCTCGGCCGACAACATCCCGGCCCGTATGCGCGAAGCATTCCGCCTGGCTGAAGAAGAAAAGCCGGGCGCCGTGCACCTGGAGCTGCCGGAAGACATCGCCGCCGAGCAAACCGACGCCCTGCCGATCCCGCGCAGCCTGCACCGTCGCCCGTTGGCCGAGCACGTGGCCATCGAAGCTGCTGTAGAAAAACTGCAGAAGGCCCGCAGCCCGATTCTGGTGATCGGCGCCGGCGCCAACCGCAAGATGACCGCCAAGGTCCTCAAGCAGCTGATCGACAAGACCGGTATCCCG
>NZ_BCBA01000025.1 GCF_001320245.1 Pseudomonas sp. NBRC 111124 | reverse complement strand
AGATCAGCGAAGCGCTGACCGATACCGCGCACTGGGACTTCACCCGCCTCATGACCATCCGTGAAGCGAACGAAGCGCAGATTGCCGAAGGCGGTGATGACAACCGCTTCCCGGTCTACCCACAGCGCTTGGTTGCCGACATCCGCCGCGCGCTGCCGTCCGAAGGCATCGTTGCCCTGGACAACGGCATCTACAAGATCTGGTTCGCGCGCAATTACAAGGCGCACAAGCCAAACACCGTGCTGCTGGACAACGCCTTGGCGACCATGGGCGCCGGCCTGCCATCGGCCATGGCTTCGCACCTGGTGTACCCGGACCGCCCGGTGATCTCGGTATGCGGCGACGGTGGCTTCATGATGAACAGCCAGGAGCTGGAAACCGCAGTACGTCTGGGTATGCACATCACCGTGGTGATCCTGCGTGACGACGGCTACGGCATGATCCGCTGGAAGCAGGCCAACATGGGCTTCACCGATTTTGGCCTGGACTACGGCAACCCGGACTTCGTCAAGTACGCCGAAGCCTACGGTGCCAATGGTCATCGTGTGGAAAGCGCCGAAGCGTTCCTGCCGCTGCTCGAGCACTGCATCAAGACCCCAGGTGTGCACGTGATCGACTGCCCGGTCGACTACAGTGAGAACGACCGCATCCTCAACAGCGAACTGCGTGAGCGTGCGCTGGCGGTATAAGGCTTAACGGCCAATTCGCGGCGGTTCGGCGCCTCAATGACCCGGGGCCCCTGTGGGAGCGGGTTCATCGGGGCGCCGAACC
>NZ_BCBA01000024.1 GCF_001320245.1 Pseudomonas sp. NBRC 111124 | reverse complement strand
CGGCGCCTCAATGACCCGGGGCCCCTGTGGGAGCGGGTTCATCGGGGCGCCGAACCGCCGCGAATGCTTTCTGGCACTAGCTATACACCGCTCTGCAGTGCAATCGACCCATCATGCTCATGCTCCCCGTTCGAGAGCACGAGACAATGACTATCGGATCGTCGCACAACCATCCCGCCGACTTGGCCATTGAGCCACAAGGCCCCATTGCACCTTGGGCTGCCCGCTTTCCCAATCCGCCTGACCTGTGTTTCGACTATCGCCGCCTGGTCGAGCAAACGGAAGGAATTGCCAGCGCCACACGTCACGAACATCGCATCTGCATAGTAGGCGCCGGCATTACCGGATTGACTGCTGCACGTGAGCTATTGCGCTGCGGTTTTACCCACATCACCTTGATCGAGCAATCGCAGCGTGTGGGTGGTCGTCATCTGACGGTGGTGAATAATGGCGAGCACCACAAGCAGCGCTCGACTCCCTTCGAAATGGGGGCTATGCGCATGCCGTTCTTCAATAGAAACGGCGAGGCGCCTAAGTCAGGGCGCTCACTGATGGCTTATTACGCCGAGCTGTTTGATTTGCGCACCTCCAATTTCCCCAATCCTGGGACTCCTTGGGTCAATGCCACCGGTATTTATTTGCGCGAAGGCCTGCTGGAGCAGGAGGGCGAGCCGAAGCTTTTGATCTGGCGCGATCCGGAAGGTGAAGGACCACCGCCCAGCGGGGAGCCTTCTATGACGTCTGCTGTCTTTACCCGCTGCGCACAGCCATTTTCGGTTTCAGCAGCCACCTGCAACTGGTGCATGGGCGAGTCGATCAACATGGCGTTCCGTTGGCTGCCCCTTGCCTGGGTGCAGACAGTGTGCGAGACAGCAGAGGGCTGGAGTTTCAGACGCCTGCCTATATAGGCCTGGCAGCCCTGGATGAATGCCTGCTGTTCATGGACATTGAAGGGCCAGACACATCGCTCTATCACCATCTACTGACGCGAGATGATGGCCTTATGACCGATTCCTCCGTATGCGGGCTGTACAAGCAGACTGATGGAAGCATTCGGGTCGAGTACCGCTGGCACCATAGCCGGCCAGAGCGAATGCAGTTGCTTGTTGAAGACTTCGACAGTGTCATCCTCACTACGCCTTCATGGCTTATTGAAACCAATATTCGCCTCGAAGGCTTCAACGATGAGGTCTTGCCTCAGTCGGTGATCGATGCCTGGAAGCACGCCCATTGGGAAACCAGTTGCAAGGTCTACGCACCACTGTGCAAGCGCTTCCTCGACCGTAATCCCCTGCCGCAGATACTGGTGACCGACAGCTTCGTGCACGATGTCTACGCCTATCGCTACAACGACAGTTATCCCGACGACTGCATCCTGCTCAGTTACACATGGGAGGATGACGCGACAAAACTGGCGTTGTTTTCCGATGGCGAACTGGCAGAGAAATGCATCAAGGAACTCGACCGGATTCTGTTGCGCTGCAGCAATATCGGAGTGGCCATTTCACCCTACATCGATGCCCGAAACATTCGCATACAGCGTTGGATGACAGACCGAAACGCATTAGGGTGTGCGAAGTTGTACCGCGCGGGCACTTATTACGATGCTGTCAGCCTGATGAAATACAACCGCGATCTCAGTAGCGCTTCGGGGCTCTATCTGGCCGGCGAGTCCTTCTCTGTCGACGCCGGCTGGACAGAGCCCTGCCTTCGCACTGCCATTGATGCAGTCATCAATCTCTGCAGTCGCACGTCTGCTCATTTTCACGGTGGTTTCGACCTTGCGCACTATCCGCATTATCAGGTTCGGTAAGTGCAGAGATTCGAAGGCTATTTGTAGCCTGATTCATACACTCTGATTCTCCTTTTCCTTCAAGTCCCGTGGGAGTCTGCTGACTGTTGCTCCCCGGGTAACCCCCGTTCTACTGGCGTCCTTCCACAACAACCAAAACCAAGGAAGCCGCCATGCCTGCAGATTGCAAACCGGTAAGTCCCGTCCGTATCGCTGTCATCCAATTCGACCCGCAAGTGGGCCTGGAGCATACCAACGGCAACTTGAACAAAGGGTTGGCACTGGCCCAGCGCGCTGTCATTGAAGGGGCCAATCTGATTGTGCTGCCTGAGCTGGCGAACACGGGGTACACCTTCCACTCTCGGGCCGAGGCCTATACGCATGCCGAGGTTCTGGATGGCGGCCCCAGCCTGCTGGCCTGGGAAACGTTCGCTCGGGAGCAGCAGGTTTACCTTGCAGCAGGCTTCGCCGAGCGGGACGGGCTCAAGCTCTATGACAGTGCCGTGCTGTTTGGCCCTGAGGGCCGGCTGGGGCACTACCGCAAGGCTCACCTATGGAACCAGGAGAAGTTGTGGTTCACCCCAGGTGATCTAGGTTTCCCGGTTTTCGAAACGCCGATCGGCCGCATCGGCCTGCTGATCTGTTGGGATATCTGGTTTCCGGAAGTGCCGCGGCTGATGGCCAGCCAGGGGGCCGACATCATCTGCAGCCTGAACAACTGGGTGTGGACGCCGCCGCCACTGTTCGATACGGCGGGGCGCTGCATGGCGTCATACCTGACCATGACTGCGGCTCATGTCAACAACCTCTATATCGCGGCTGCCAACCGTATCGGAAGTGAGCGGGGCGGGCGCTTTCTGGGTTGTTCGCTGATCGCCGGCACCCATGGCTGGCCTATTGGCGAGGTCGCCAGTGCCGAAGAGGAATGCATCGTCTACGCCGATGTCGACCTGAGCGCGTCACGCTCGGCGCCGATCTGGAACAGCCTCAACGACCTGCCGCGCGATCGTCGTACTGATCTGTACGATGCCGCGCTGGGCTATCGCCTGCATCCAGCGATGCCGCGTTGAGGAGTACCTATGGAACAGACACTTCCTGTCACTCAGCAGCGCATGCCGTTACTGACGATGCTGGCACTGGTGACGTTGTTGGTAGCCAGCTTGGCGTTTGGCCAATGGCCAGACTATGCAAGGTTGGTTGCTTCACTGGATGAGCCATTGAGCAGGCTACGCTGGATCGTCGGTGATATCAGTGAAGTCGCCTTCTACAAACATGAACTGCCGGCGCTGGGCATGCTGCTGGGCGCATGTCTGGCCCATTGGGCACACGTGCGAGGGTATCGCTGGCAGGGTTTCGCCATCTGCTACGCAAGCGGCCTGTGGCCCTGGTTGTTTGCCAGTTCACTGCTCGGGTTGATGCTCAGCCATGTGTTTTGGGGCTGGACGTTAGCCAGCGGTACTTGGCAACCCACCTTCGTGGCGTTCGTCTCGCTGCCCGCGGCCATGGTGCTGTTGTTCGGTGGCGGTTGGCGGGTCACCCTCAGTGGCGCGCTGTTCGGTGCGCTGCTGGTAACGCCCGCGTGCCTTCTGTTGGTCAACTACCTGTGCTATCCGCTGCAACTGCCGGTAGTGATCGGCAACGTCAGTGGCATGGCGCTGGCGAGCCTGCTCGCCTTTGGCTTGTGCAAGCGCTTCCCCGTTCTGGTGCGTGACGGCTTGCGACCTTGCTCGCCTGGGCCTGTTACGGGTGATCCTGATTACGGTGTGAAGTGGGTTTTGCGCCGCGTGCTGGCCGATTTCAGCGAAGCACCGTTCTTCGGCAATGAGCTGGCCAGTCTCGGCCTACTGCTTGGGGTGATGCTTGCCTATGCCTTGGCGCCTTCGGCGCCGGCCTATGGGTCGCAGCTGTTGCTGCCAATCATCGCAGGCCAGGCATTGGCCTCGTTAATCGGTGTGTTGCTGTGGTTGCGCCAATGGCGCGAGCGCGGATGGTATCCGACCTACATCCCCATCGTATCGATCGTGCCGGCTTCGGTGCTGACGTTGGGCGGAGACTGGCAGGTAGTTATCAGCAGTGCCGTTCTGGGCGCGCTGTTCGCACCACCCCTGGCGGCGACAATCAGCCAGCGGTTGCCAGGCTACATGCACGGGTACATTGGCAATGTGATCTCCATGGCCGTGTGCACAGCCGGCATCGTATCGGTACTGGGGCTCATCATGGGAGCAGAAGCATGAACGAGAAAGCTTGCTTGCCACGCATTACGTTGGGTTGCCTGGGGGGAACGGTCAGCATGCAGGCGGGATTGCCAGGCACAGGCGTGACGCCGCAGTTGGGGGGCGACGAGCTGCTCGCGGGGATGCCGCAACTCGGTGCGCTCGCCGATATCAGTACTGTGACGCTGTGCCTGCTACCCAGCGCATCGCTGAGCTTCCGGATCCTGCTGGATGTGCTGGCCTGGGCGCGTGGCGAAGTGGAGCGCGGGGCGCAGGCGGTGGTGTTGACCCAGGGGACGGACACACTTGAGGAATCAGCCTATTTCCTTGATTTGCTGTGGCCTTGCGACGTACCACTGGTGATGACAGGGGCCATGCGCCCGGCCAGCCAGCCGGGTAATGATGGGCCGGCCAATTTGCTGGCTGCGGTGCAGGTGGCACTGGCTGCCAAGAGCCAAGGTCGTGGCGTGCTGGTGGTACTCAACGATCAGATTCACCTCGCTGCACAGGTACGCAAGACCGCCAGCCTGTCGATTGCTGCCTTCGAGTCACCTGGCTGGGGGCCTGAAGGCAGTGTGGTGGAAGGGCAGGTGATCTTTCGTGGCGCTTCGGTGCCGCGCAAGGTATTGCCGCTGCCGAAACACTGCGAGCACCGCGTCGCCTTGCTCGATGCGTGCCTGGATGCAGACAGCGCACTGCTGCAGGCCATCCCGACGTTGGGTTACGAAGGCCTTGTGGTTGCCGGATTCGGGGCAGGCCATGTGTCCACTGCCTGGTCCCAGGCCCTGGCGCGCATTGCCAAGGACATGCCGGTGATCGTGGCGACGCGCACCGGCTGTGGGCCGACAGCAAGGGCCACTTACGGCTTTGTCGGTGCGGAAATCGACCTGCAGAGCAAAGGCATGCACATGGCAGGCAGGCTCTGCCCGCGCAAATGCCGAATATTGCTATGGCTCTTGATTGGCCTGGATGACCAGGCGGCACTGCCAGGGTGGTTGGCGCATTAGGGAAAACGCCCGCTGCGGCGAAGCGGCGGGCTATCTTTGAGCAGTCCTGTGCTAGGGTGCACACATCTTTGCTTCCCAGGATGTTTACCCATGCTCCCCCCGCTCAGTGAAAAAGAACTCGCCCGCCTCGAAGACCTGCTGATCACCTACGGCAACGACTATTCGGTGCTCAACCTGGCCGAACTCAACGGCTTTTTCACTGCCCTGGCCAGCTCCCCGGTGGACGTACTGCCAGAGCAATGGCTGCCCACTGTCGCCGGCGGCAAGGTACCGAAGTTCAAGAAGCCCGCCCATGAAGAGGCATACACCGCCTTGATGCTGCGCTATGCCTACCAGGTCGCCGAGCAACTCGCGCAAGACCTCGACGGCTTCGAGCCGCTGTTCGAGGAGAGCGAAGCCGAGGAGGGGACCGCAATCATCATGGAAGAATGGTGCTTCGGCTACATGCGCGGTACCCAGGTAGCCGGTTGGGGCGAGCTCCCGCCAGAACAGGACCAACTGCTCAAGGCGATTTCGCTGCACGGTCTGGAGGATAATTTCGAGTTGCTCGATGCCATGAGTTTCGATGAGTTGCAGGCCTGCGTGCCGCACGTGGTCGAAGCTGCGCGGGGCCTGTATCGCTATCAGAAGCACTCGCGGCACTGATCGGCCGATTATTTCGCCACGCGAAATTATGGTTTGCTCCTTT
Source organism: Pseudomonas sp. NBRC 111124 (assembly GCF_001320245.1). Classification (GTDB taxonomy): domain Bacteria; phylum Pseudomonadota; class Gammaproteobacteria; order Pseudomonadales; family Pseudomonadaceae; genus Aquipseudomonas. The sequence goes on along the minus strand of NZ_BCBA01000024.1, from coordinate 22,318 downwards.
CACTGATTCTGCTCCCAGCCGAATCAGCGCAGGATGGGCTCCAGCTGGCACCACCTCGGTGCCTATTCTGGAGCCCAGCCCATGATCAAACTCTACAACTTCCCCAAGTCCGGTCACGCCCACCGTATCGAGCTGATGCTGTCGCTGCTCAACCTGCCCACCGAGCTGGTATTCGTAGACCTGGCCAAAGGCGCGCACAAGCAGCCGGATTTCCTCGCCCTCAACCCGTTCGGCCAAGTGCCGGTAATCGATGACAACGGTACCGTCATCGCCGACTCCAACGCTATCCTCGTCTATTTGGCCAGCACCTACGACAAGGCTGACAAGTGGCTGCCTCGTGACCCGCTGAATGCCGCCCGCGTGCAGCGCTGGCTGTCGGTTGCCGCCGGACCACTGGCCTTTGGCCCTGCGGCAGCCCGCCTGGTGACCGTGTTCGGCGCTTCGTTCAACACCGACGAAGTCATCGCTCGTGCTCATACCCTGCTCAAGGTGATGGACGCCGAGCTGGCCAAGTCTGCGTTCCTGGTTGGCAATGATCCGACCATTGCCGATGTCGCCAACTACTCGTACATCGCCCATGCCCCAGAGGGCAATGTCTCGCTGGAACCCTATCCGAATGTGCGCGCCTGGCTGGCCCGGATCGAAGCATTGCCGGGTTTCGTTGCCATGCCACGCACCGCCGTCGGCCTGCAGACCAGCGTCTGAGCCGCCCCCCTCCCGAGGACTGCCGCCATGCAGCAACTCCCCAACCATCGCACCTCGCCCTGGCATGCCGGCGAGAAGCGCCTGCAGGAGCAGGTGGGTGTATCGGAGCGCATGGAAGTGTTCGGGCAAAAGGTCATCCGTGACCACATGCCCGACCAGCACCGCACGTTCTATCAGCAACTGCCGTTCATCGTTGCTGGCGCCGTGGACCCGGCAGGCAGGCCTTGGGCGACGCTACTGGAAGGCGCAGAGGGTTTCGTCAGTTCGCCCGACCCACGGCAACTGCTGATCGATACCCGCCTTGCCAGTGACGATCCGGCAATGCCCGGGCTGGCGGCTGGCGAGGCTGTCGGCCTGCTGGGCATCGAGCTGCATACGCGCCGGCGTAACCGTATCAATGGGCTGATCGCCCAGACTACGGGTGGGGCGCTGGAGGTGCGGGTCGAACAGTCTTTCGGCAATTGCCCGCAGTACATCCAGCGGCGTGAATACATCCGCGTCGATGAGCCCGCGCTAGGGCGGATCGATGCGCAAGGGCTGAATACAACGACCGCCAGGATGATCGCCAGCGCTGACACGTTGTTCGTTGCCAGTTACATCGACCACGCCGGCGGGGAGCGTTCGGTGGACGTCTCGCACCGTGGCGGCCGCCCCGGCTTCGTCAGGGTCGAAGGCAACCGCCTGACCATTCCCGATTATGCCGGCAACCTGCATTTCAACACCCTTGGCAACCTGCTGGAGAATCCACGCGCCGGGCTCTTGTTCGTCGATTTCAGCAGCGGTGATGTGCTGCAGGTGAGCGGGCGCACCGAGGTGATACTCGACAGCCCGCTGATCAAGGCGTTCGAGGGGGCCGAGCGGCTGTGGACGCTGGATATCGAGCACGTCGTGGTGCGCCCGGCAGCGGTCAGCCTGCGCTGGGCGTTTCAGGAGTACGCGCCGACCAGCCTCATGACCGGCACTTGGGCGGAGGCTGAACAGCGGCTGCAGCAACGTGAACGGCAACATCAGTGGTTGGCCTGGCGGGTAGCGCGCGTTGAACAGGAGAGTCGCGATATCCGCTCGTTCTACCTGGCTGCGAATGAGCCGGTGACATTCTTGCCCGGCCAGCACATACCCGTGCGTATTCCACTGGGCGGCGATACACCGGTGATTCGCACCTACAGCCTGTCCAGCGCGCCATCCGATGGCTACCTGCGTATCAGCGTCAAGGCGCAGGGGCCGGCATCGCGCTATCTGCATGAGCAGATCAGGGTCGGAGGCACCCTGGACGTGCGGATGCCGATGGGCAGTTTCACCCTGGCCAGCGCCTGCGAACGGCCCGTCGTGCTGATCGCTGCAGGGGTGGGCATCACGCCACTCATTGCCATGCTGCGCGAGCTGCTGGCGAGTGAAGAGGGGCGTCGCATCCACATATTCCATGGTGCGCGCAGCTTGGCTGATCTGCCGTTTCAACAGGAGCTGGCGGCGCTGCGCCAGCAGGCGGGGGGGCGCCTGAGCGTGTATCGCTCGCTGAGCCAGCCCGAGGCGGAGGCTGTGCAAGGGCATGACTACGAGCATGCGGGCCGCCTGGGCATCGAACAGGTCAAGGCAATGCTGGCGCTGGATGATTACGATTTCTACCTGTGTGGCCCGGCCAGCTTTACTCAGGACCTGTACGAAGGGCTGCGCGCTGTGCATGTGCCCGATGCGCGTATTCATGCCGAAGCCTTCGGGCCATCGACGCTGCGCCGTCATGGCGATGACAATCAGCCGACGCTGCAACAGCCGCCTGCTGCCAGCGAGCCGGTGCCGGTGTATTTCGCCAGTTCCGCCAAGGAGGCGCGTTGGGCGCCGGGTGGCGGGACCTTGCTGGAGCTGGCCGAGGCGCGCGGGCTGTCGCCGGACTTCAGTTGCCGGGGTGGCTCATGCGGGACGTGCAAGACCAAGGTGCTGAGTGGGCAGGTGCATTACCCGAATCCGCCTGCCGAGATGCCAGAGGAGGGCACTGCGCTGATCTGTTGTGCGGTGCCGGCGCAGGCGTTGGTGCTGGAGCTATGAGGCCGACACAAGCAACACAAATAGCCGATAATCCCCGCACCCCCGATACCTAGGAGCGCGCATGGACCAGATCCACCTGATGAAGGTGTTCATCGCTGTGGGTGAGCTGGAAAGCTTCGCTGCGGCTGCCCGCCGCCTGGATATCTCACCGGCGGCCGTCACCCGTGCCGTCAGCGCCCTCGAAGAGCAGATCGGGGTCAAGCTGCTGCTGCGCACCACCCGCAACGTGCGCCTGACCGAGGCCGGCAGCCGCTACCTGGAAGACACTCGGAACATCCTCGCCAGCATCCATGAAGCCAACGAAGCCGCTGCCGGTATCAATGCCATGCCCAAAGGGGAACTGGCGATCACCGCGCCGATCCTGTTCGGCAAGAAGTTCGTCATGCCCTGCATCGTGCGCTACCTGCAGCAATACCCCGAGGTAGATGTATCGGCGTACTTCCTCGACCGCGTGGTGAACATGGTCGAGGAGGGGATGGACCTGGCCTTGCGCATCGGGCCGTTGCCTGACTCCGGCCTCAAGGCCCTGCGGGTGGGCCGGGTGCGGCGGATGCTGTGCGCATCCCCCGGTTACCTCGCACGCATGGGTGAGCCGCAGCACCCGTCGGATTTGCCGGATCATGCGGTGATCGCCACCACCAACCTTTCGCCCCGCGCCGGCTGGCGCTTCGGCCTGGCCGACGAACCGACCGTGGTGCGCATGAAGCCGCGCCTGACGGTCACCAGCAACGATGCGGCGATCGCCGCGGCGGTGGGCGGGTTGGGCATCGCCCGGCTGCTGTCGTACCAGGTGGTCGATGAACTGGCCAGCGGCCAGTTGAAGGTCATTCTCGCCGATTATGAGGAAGCCCCCTGGCCGATCAATATCGTGCACCGCGAGAGCAAGTACGGCTCGGCCAAGGTACGTGCGTTCATCGATATGCTTGTGCAGGACCTGCGGGCCCGGCAATTGGATTGACCTTTGAGGTCGTACAACGCAGCTGGATTTATCTCATCTTTATTGGGAAGTCCCATTTTTGCGGCGCATGAATAATTGTTGTTGTACGACGACCTATGACATGGCACTCTTCGCCTGAAACAATTTGTCTCATTTGGCCCTGCCGGCACATGAGGCAGATCACCCGTCACTCTAAAAATAAAATTCAGGTGAACCATGAAGATCAAAGGCATCCGTTGGTGGATGGTCAGCCTTGTCACGGCCGGGCTCGTCGTCAACTACCTCGCCCGCAACACCCTCTCGGTAGCAGCCCCCACGCTGATGACCGACCTCTCCATCACCACCGAGCAATACGCCAAGATCGTCGCGACCTGGCAGATGTGTTACGCGCTCATGCAGCCGATTGCTGGCTGGCTGATCGATTTCATCGGCACCAAACTGGGCTTTGCCGTGTTCGCCCTGGCGTGGTCACTGGCCTGCGCCGGGGCGGCATTGGCCAGCGGCTGGCAGAGCATGGCGTTCTTGCGCGGGTTGTTGGGCATGACCGAGGCTGCTGGCTTGCCGGCCGGGGTCAAGGCCACCACCGAGTGGTTCCCGGCCAAGGAGCGCTCGGTCGCCATCGGCTGGTTCAACATCGGTTCGTCGCTGGGCGCACTGCTGGCACCACCGCTGGTGGTGTGGGCGATCCTGCACAGTGGCTGGCAGCTGGCGTTCGTCATCGTCGGCGTGTCCGGGGTGCTGTGGACCCTGCTGTGGATGCTGCTGTACAGGCACCCGCGTGATCAGAAGCGCCTGAGCGACGAGGAACGCGACTACATCCTGTCCGGCCAGGAAGCTCACTTCAAGGCTGACCAGCGCGAGAAGGGCGCCTGGAAGCGCATCTTCAAGACCCGCAACTTCTACGCCATCGCCTCGGCGCGCATTCTCTCCGAGCCGGCCTGGCAGACCTTCAACGCCTGGATCCCGCTGTACCTGATGACCGAGCGGCACATGAACATCAAGGAAGTGGCAATGTTCGCCTGGTTGCCGTTCCTCGCCGCCGACATCGGCTGTGTGCTGGGCGGTTACCTGAGCCCGATGTTCCATCGCTACTTCAAGGTGTCGCTGTTCACCTCGCGCAAGATGGTGCTGGTTTTCGGTGCCAGCTGCATGATCGGCCCGGCCTGCATCGGTCTGGTCGAAAGCCCGTACATGGCGATCTTGCTGCTGTGCATTGGCGGCTTCGCCCACCAGACCTTGTCGGGGGCACTGTACTCGATCACCTCGGATTCGTTCAGCAAGGACCAGGTGGCAACTGCGACCGGCATGGGCGGGATGTGCGGCTATCTGGGGGCGGCGCTGTTCACCCTGGTATTTGGCATCCTGGTCACGCAGATTGGCTACAGCCCGCTGTTCGTGGTGCTGGCGGCGTTCGACATCGTGGCCGCGGTGTTGGTGTGGAAGGTCGCACGCGAAGTGAATGGGGCGGCTTCGCAAAAGCCGCTGGCGATGTCGAATGAGGCACTGGCGTAAGGCATGGGAATGTGGGGCCGCTTTGCGGCCCCTGTTTCAGGCAACCACGTCACAACGGCTGATACTGAACGCTGAATCCCAGGTGGGTCGTTTCTCCCTGCTGCAACAACCTCAACCCAGGCCGCCCTGGCAAGTGATGCGCATTGATCGGGTGGCTCACCGGCTCGAAGCAGAAGAACGGCTGTTCATGCGGGCAGAACAGCAGAAAGTGTCCGGCGCCGCGGGCGTTGCACACTAGCCGATACCCCGCGCCCGGTTGCTCGATCACACAGTCACCAGGCCATCCGCTGAAGGCGTGATCGACCACGGCGGCCGGTAATGCCTGTGCGGTTGCGAAGTGCCAGTCTTCAGGCACCTTAGCTTGCCGGGAAGGCAAGCCACCCTCATCTGCCAGCCACACGCTGCGCGCCGCTGCCTGCAGCCTTGTATCGGGGTAGCGCGGGAAGTAGGGATGCAACCCCAACCCATACCAGGTGGCGGACGAGTCCAGGTGCGTGGCGTGCAAATCGATGCTCAGGCAGCCTTCATGGAGGTGGATATCGAGCGTCGCTCGGTAGGCGAATGGCACAGCGCTATCGAGGCTGAGTCGGGCGCGACGCTTGCTGTGGTGCTCGACCCGCCAGGCCTGCTGCCAGGCGCTGCCGTGGATCGGGTAAGGGTCATGCCCGGTATTTGGCGTCAAGGCTAGCCAGCCATCAGGGCGCAGGAAGCCGCCCTCGGCGATGCGGTTGGACCACGGTGCCAACGGGTAGCAGCCCAGGCGCCGCGGGTTGCCGCTATTCAGGGCGGCCTCGTCGGCCGGGCGCAGCAGCGCCTGGTCGGTGGCGCTGACCTGCCAGTTGACCAGGCTGGCGCCCAGCTCGGGGGCAATGCTCAGGCGGGTGAGGCGGTCTTGCAGGTGCAGCAGGGGGACGCTCATCAGGGCCTCCGGTAGGTCAGCAGGACGATGCCGCACACCACCACGGCGCCGCCAATCAATTGCACGCCACTGAGCTGCTGGCCGAGCAATGCCCAGCCCAGCAGCAGGGTGGCGATGGGTTCGACGTTCATCACCGGCGCGTTCTGCGCCATGTTCAGCTTCGGCACGCAGACGAACAGCAGGGTGAAGGCCATGCCATACAGCACCACCAGGCTGGCCAGCGCCATCCAGCCGCTGGCGCTGCCTGGCAACGACAAGCCGGCGGGCATCACGCCGCTGATGCCTGCGACCAGCATGCTGCCGAACACGATCAACAAGGTCAGCAGACTGCGTACCGGGCCGCGTACTGCGGCCAGTTTGTGGTCGGTGATCCACAAAGCGCAGGCGAATACACAGGCGGCGCAGAACGCCAGGCCCACGCCCAAGGCCCAATGCGGGTTGGCCTCGCCACCGTCGGCCAGCCGTGCCGGCACATCCAGCGCCAGCACCAGGCCGCACAGGATCAGCCCCATGAACAGCAGCGTGCGCCCGGTCGGGCGGGCGCCGCCCAGTGCCCAGGTCAGCAGCGCCAAGAGCATGGGGAAGGTGTTGCCCACCAGCAGCGCCAGGGCCACCGGAATGCGGGCCACTGCCGAATACAGGCACAGGCTCTGGGTCGCGATCAGCAGGCCCAGCAGCAGCTGCCAGCGCCGTGTGCCGACCGGCAGGCCCAGCGGCTGGCGCTGCCACAGCACCAGGCCCGCCAGCACCAGTAAAGTGACACCCGAGCGGCAGAGGATGGCCAGCAGCACGCCGGTGTCGTCGTCGAAGGCGATGCGAGCGGCGATATGGTTGCCGGCGAACGAGCAGGCCAGCAGCGCCAGCAGGGCGATCGCCAGTTTGCGCGGGAAGAGGGTTGCAGCAGAAGAAGATACAGCCATGTGCAGGATCCGTTTGCATTGAGAACCTAGGGCCGCGAAGCGGCCCCGGTTACTGGAATTACAAGACGACGCTCGGCAGCCACAGGGAAATGGCCGGAATGTAGGTCACCGCCATCAGCACCAGGAACAGTGCCAGGTAGAACGGCAGCAGTGCCTTCACCGTGGCTTCGATGCTGACCTTGCCGATCGCCGAGCCCACGAACAGCACTGCCCCCACCGGCGGTGTGATCAGCCCGATGCCCAGGTTGACCAGCATGATCATGCCGAAGTGCACCGGGTCGACACCGATGCCGTGGATCACCGGCAGCAGAATCGGCGTGAGGATCAGGATCAGCGGCGCCATGTCCATCACCGTGCCCAGCAGCAAGAGCATGAAGTTGATGCACATCAGGATCACGTAGCGGTTGTCCGACAGGGTCAGGAACGCCGTGGTGATCTTCGTCGGGATCTGCATCAGGGTCATCACGTAGCCGAAGCTGGCAGCGAAGCCGATCAGGATCATCACGATCGAGATGGTCCGCACCGTCCGGTGCATCAGCTTGGGCAGGTCGCGCCACTTGTAGTCGCGGTAGATGAACATGGTCACGAAGAATGACCACACCACCGCCACTGCGGCAGACTCGGTGGCGGTGAACACGCCAGACAGAATGCCACCGAGGATGATCACCATGGCCATCAGGCCCCACAGTGCCTCACCGGCAATCTTCAGCGCCTGGCGCAGCGGGATCACCTCGCCCTTGGGGTAGTCACGCTTCTTCGCGAAGATCAGGCACAGGCCCATCATGACCGCGCTCAGCAGCAGCCCGGGCATCACCCCGGCCATGAACAGCGAAGCGATCGACACCGTGCCGCCGGCCGCCAGCGAATACAGCACCGAGTTGTGGCTGGGTGGGGTCAGCAGCGCCTGCACTGAGCCGCTGACGGTCACTGCGGTAGAGAATTCACGCGGATAGCCCTTGCGCTCCATCTCCGGGATCAGCACCGAGCCGACCGATGCGGTGTCGGCCACCGACGAGCCGGAAATCGCGCCGAAGAAGGTCGAGGCCATGATGTTGACCAGCGACAGCCCGCCGCGCACGAAGCCCACCAGCACCCCGGCGAACGCCACCAGGCGCCGCGACATGCCGCCCTCGGCCATGATCGCACCGGCAAGGACGAAGAACGGAATCGCCAGTAGCGAGAACTTGTTAACCCCACTGGCCACCTGAATCATCATCGCCTGCAGCGGGATGTCGATGTACCAGGCGCCGATCAGTGCCGACAGGCCCAGGGCATAGGCCACCGGCATGCCCAGCAGGATCAGCGCAATGAAACTGCCCAACAGAATGAACGCATCCATTTACGCGGCCCCCTCGTTTTCTTCCACCAGGTCGAACCGCACCACCTTGCGCTGGCTCTGGTCGCCCAGCAGCAGTTTTTCCAACACGAAGATCAGCGTCAGCACGCCGCCGACCGGGATCGGCGCATAGCTCATGCCCACCCGCACACTGGGCAGCGAGGCCATGTACTGATTCCAGGTAGTGACGCAGAGTTTGTAGCCGTACCAGGTCATGAACACGCAGACCACCACCATCAGCAGTTGCGTCAGCACGTTCACCAGCCGGCGGGTGGGTTCGGGCAGGCGGTCGGTGATCATCGCCACTGCCATGTGCGCGCCAGCGCGGTAGCTGGCGGCGGCGCCGATGAAGGTGAACAGCACCATCAGCAGGATCGACACGGGCTCCGGCCAGCTGGAGCCGGTGCCGAGTACGTAGCGGGCAAAGATGCCCCAGGGGATGATCAGCGACATGGTCAGGATCGACAGCCCGGCGATCCAGATGCAGGCGCGGTAGAGCGTGTCGTTGACGCGCAGGAAAAGCATTTTCATAGGCATCACCAAAGCGGCAGGGCGACGGGGTCGCGCTGCCGAGGTCATCTTGGGAGGAGGGCCGGCGTTACTGGACCGCGTCGATACGCTTCATCAGGTCGGCGTACTGCGCACCGTACTTCTCGCGCACCGGGGCGGTGGCGTCGTAGAAGGGCTTGGTGTCGACGGCGATGAACTCGACGCCCGCGGCCTTGAGCTTCTCTTCGCTGGCGGCGGACTTGGCGTCCCACAGCGCGCGCTCTTCCATCTGAGCCTCGCGGGCAACCTTCTTCACCAGTACCTGCTGCTCAGGCGTGAGCGTGTTCCAGGTGGTCTTGGACATCACCACCGGCTCCGGCAGGATCAGGTGATTGGTCAGGGTGAAGTACTTGGCGCTCTGGTAGTGGTTGTGCTCGAGCAGGGTCGGCGGGTTGTTCTCGGCACCGTCGATCACCCCGGTCTGCAGGGCGCTGAAAATCTCGCCGGTGTCCATGGCGATGCCGTTGCCACCCATGGCGTTCATCATGTCTATGAACAGCGGGTTGCCCTGCACGCGGATCTTCATGCCCTTGAGGTCTTCAAGGCTGCGCACCGGCTTCTTGGTGTAGAGGCTGCGTGAGCCGCCATCCATCCACGCCAGCGCTACCAGGTTGAATTCGGAGTTGGTGATCTTGTCGAGGATCTCCTGGCCGATATCGCCGTCGATGATCTTGCGCATGTGTGCATGGTCGCGGAACACGAACGGCATGTTGAACACGTTCACGTCTGGCACCACCGGGCCGACGATACCGAGGCTGACGCGGGTCATCTGCACTGCACCGATCTGCGCCTGCTCGATCACTTCCTTTTCCGAACCCAGCACGCCACCAGCGAACATCTTGAAGGTGATTTCGCCATTGCTGGCCTGTTCGAGTTTCTTGCCCATGTTCTGTTCGGCGACCACGGTCGGGTAGCCGGCCGGGTGGATCTCGGCGAACTTGATATCGAGTGCCGAAGCCGGCATCGACAGGCTGAAGGCGAACGGGAGTACGGCAAGAAGCAGCTTGCGTTTGAAGGTCATGGTGAAACTCCGTGGTTTTTATTATCTGGTTTCGCGCGTGAGTGTTGGGTGCTGCGATGTTGCGTAAGCCGTGTTCAGCCGCGCCAGGCAGGTTCCTCCAAACCCTGGACGCCGGGGCGCAGGGCAAACACGCCACCGGCCAGCGGCTGGTCGCTGAGGTCGCTGCCTGCAGGGCGGATCGAAGTGACGAACAAGGTGTCGAGGTTGGCGCCGCCAAAAGCGCACATCGCCGGCTTTTTAACCGGCACGCTGAGGGAGCGGTCGAGGCGCCCGTCGGGGGTGAAGCGGTGGATCTGCCCGGCATCGTTGCCGCAGATCCAGTAGCAACCGTCGGCATCGATGGCGGCGCCGTCGGGGCGGCCGGGGAAGGCGCGCATGTCGACGAACAGCCGCTGGTTGTGGGGCGTGCCGCTGTCGATGTCGTAATCGAAGCTCCAGATCTTCTGCACGTTGGGGTGCGAGTCGGACAGGTACATGCGCGTACCGTCGGGGCTGAAGGCCAGGCCATTGGGCACGATCATGTCTTTGAGCTGCTGGTGCAGTTGGCCCTCGCCGTCGACCCGGTACAGCGCGCCGACGTGGGCGCCTTGCTGCATGTCCATGAGCATGCTGCCGGCCCAGAAACGACCCTGGCGGTCGCAGCGGCCATCGTTGAAGCGCATGCCGTGTTGCGGGTGTTCGACCGCAGCGAACAGGCGGCTGTCGAGGTTGCCGTCGGCCTGGGCCTGCAGCTGGAAAATACCGCTTTCCATCCCCGCGACCCAGCCCCGTTCGGTGCGGGCGATGCAGGCGAGCATCTGCTCGCTCTGCCAGACCACATGGGTGCCGTCCTGCCAGCGGTGCAGCTGGCGGGCCGGGATGTCGACCCAGTACAGGGCCTGTTCGCTGGGGTGCCACACCGGGCTTTCACCGGTGCCGTTGCGGGCGTCGACGATCAGTTCACAGTGCATGCTGGAGCCTCCTGGCAGGGCGGGAATCAGCTGAATGGGCCAGCAGCGACGAAGGCACCGCCCTGGTAGACCATGCTCGGGTCGTCAGCGGCAGGCGCCGGCTTGGCCTCTACCGCTGCGCGGAACACTTCCGAGCTGTCCTTGGGCTGGTAGCCCAGGTGTTCGGCGTGGCGGTTGTCCCACCAGACGGTGCGGTTGTCGGAAGCGCCGTAGACCACGGTATGGCCAACGTTGGTGGTGAACAGGCCGCGCTCGACCAGCTGGGTGAGGTCGTCGTAGCTCAGCCAGGTGCTGAGCATGCGCGGGTTCTGCGGTTCATCGAACGAGGAGCCGATACGGATGCTGACGGTCTCGATGCCGTAGCGGTCGAAGTAGAAGCTCGCGACATCCTCGCCATAGCACTTGGACAGGCCGTAGTAGCTGTCGGGCCGGCGCAGGGCGTGGGCATCGATCGTCTGGTCCTGGCGGTAGAAGCCGATCACATGGTTGGAGCTGGCGAAGATGATGCGCTTGACCCCGTGCTTGCGCGCGGCTTCGTAGATATGGAACACGCCACAAATGTTGGGGCCGAGAATGTCTTCGAAGGAATGCTCGGTAGATACGCCGCCGAAGTGAACGATGGCGTCGACGCCTTCGACCAGGGCGTGCACCGCGGCCTTGTCGGCGAGGTCGCAGGGGATAACTTCTTCATGGGGGCCGCTGGCGGGCGCCATCGGTGCAATGTCGGAAAGGCGCAGGACTTCGGCGCAGCCAGTGAGGCGTTGGCGAAGCACCTTGCCCAGGCCGCCTGCGGCTCCGGTGAGCAGCAGGCGCTTGAAGGGGGTGGTGGTCATGGCGGCTCTACTTGTGATTGTTGTAAGTTGTCGTATGACTTTGCTGATTATCGGCAGCGGGTTCCGGGGTTGTCAATGCTGCTTTGTGTGGCGTTTACCAGCCAGCGTTGACCTTTGTAGGAGCGGGCTTGCCCCGCGAACACCGGCGCAGCCGGTGCCACCCACCGCGTTGCCTGCTTCGCGGGACAAGCCCGCTCCTACAGGTATTCAGCCGAGACCTGGGGATTTCACAACAAGGACAGCGGATAGTTGAAGATCAGCCGGTTCTCATCGAACTCGTTGTTGCTGTAGTCCCGGCGAATGGTCGAGTTACGCCATTTCACGCTCAGATCCTTGAACGGCCCGCTCTGGATCACATAAGCCAGCTCCGACTCACGCACCCATTCCTTGCCATCGGTCACCGCCCCGGAATGCACATCGCGGCCACTGATATAGCGGTTCATCACGGTCAGCCCCGGCACCCCGAGCGTCACGAAGTTGAAGTCATGGCGCACCTGCCACGAGCGTTCTTCGGCATTGTCGAAACTGGAGTTGTAGCTGTCGTTGGCCAGGGTCCCGCCGCTGGTGCCGTTGACCCGCATCCAGGTGTCGCCATCGACTTTCTGCAGCCCGACCCAGAAAGTGTTGCCGCCATATTTGGCCGAGAACATCCCCGAATAGGTCTTGTTGTCCAGCTTGCCCGCGCGTTCCGAGCCATCCTCGCCGCCGTGGAAATAACCCAGGTTGGCGCCGAGGGTCCAGTCGCCCAGCGGCTGGCTGTGGCTTAACTGCAGGTACTGCTGCTCGTAGACATCCTTCAGCACCGCGTTCCACAACCCGACCAGGGTGCGGTCCTGGTTGAACTTGTATTCGCCACCGAAAAAGTTGAAGCGGTCCGACACGCCGCGGCCGTAGCTCATGTCTTCCATGCTCGCATCGTTGCGCGGGCTGTTGCCGCGGAACTGGCCGCCATACAGCGTCAGCCCGGCAATTTCGCTGGAGGTCACCTGGCCACCGCGGAAGGTCTGCGGCAGCGAACGGCCATCGTCCGAACGCAGGATCGGCAGCACCGGCATCCATTCACCGATCTTCAGTTCGGTCTTGGAGATGCGCGCTTTGCCCGCCACCGCCAGGCGGCCGTAGTCATCCGCCGGCTTGCCATCGTCATGGCGTGGCAGCAGCGCCGTGCCGTAAGTGCCGCCACCGCCGTCAAGCTTGACCGACCACAGCCCCAGCGCGTCCACGCCGAAGCCCACCGGCCCTTCGGTGAAGCCAGAGCGTGCATCGAGGATGAAGCTCTGGGTCCATTCCTGGGCCGTGTTCTGCGGGTTGCTCGGGTTGGTAATGTTGCGATTGATGAAGAAGTTGCGCAGGCCCAGTACGGCCTTGCTGTCTTCAACGAAACCTTGGGCGAGGCTGATACCCGGCATGCCGCCGAGCAGGCTGGCGCCGAGCAGGGCGAAGGGAAGGGATGTCTGGCAGATTTTCGACATGGGAGGGGTCCGCTGATGTTGTTTTTGTTATGTGTTGTCGTACAACTGCGGCGTTTTTTATCAAGCGGAAAATCTGCTGTCAACGTCGGGGAAAGCAATAAATTCATGTCGTCAAGTGAAATGATACCGGCGAAGGCTCTAACTCAAGGCGTTTGATTAATTAAAGGTCATACTATGACAGCGTCCCCATTACTGCATGGGAGGCAACGCACTCACTCGCATGGATCGGTCAGTCGCAGAATCATTTCGTAATACTATTCTTCGTTCATGAGTGGCTAATCGATTCAGTCCAATGGAAAGGAGAATTTGCTGATGAGCACTGCCCGTGCTTCACAACCCTCACTGTTGTTGCCCAAGCTGCTAGGCGTGATCTTCCTGCTGATGGGCCTGGCCTTGCTGGCTGGCGGCATCAAGCTGGCGACCCTCGGTGGCTCGTTGTACTACCTGCTGGCCGGCGTCGGCTTCCTCATCACCGCAGGCCTGCTGCTCACCGGGCGCCGGGAGGCGCTGAGCGTATACGGCATCGTGCTGCTGCTGAGCACGCTGTGGTCCGTGATGGAGGTAGGCCTGGACTGGTGGCAGCTGGTACCGCGCCTGGCGCTATGGTTCGTCCTTGGCCTGGTGCTGCTGTTGCCTTGGCTGCGCAAGCCGCTGACCCTTGGCGAGCCCTACCTGTTGGGCAACGGCGTGCTGGGCCTGGCCGTGGTGGTGGCGGGGCTGATGGCCCTGGCCAGCCAGTTCACCAGTCCCAATACCGTCGTCGGCCGCCTCGACCGGGAAACCGCAGGCACCACCAGCGCGGCGCCGCAAATGCCTGACGGTGACTGGCAATCCTACGGCCGCACCGAATTCGGTGACCGCTACTCGCCGCTCAAGCAGATCACCCCGGAAAACGTCGGCAAACTCAAGCTAGCCTGGACCTACCGGACCGGCGACATTCCCGGCCCTAACGACCCGGGCGAGACCACGGCGGAAAACACCCCGCTCAAGGTCAACGGCAAGCTCTACGTGTGCACCCCGCACAGCCAGGTGATTGCCCTGGACCCGGACAGCGGCAAGGAAATCTGGCGTTTCGACCCCAAGCTCAGCACTCAGAACGCTGCCAACTTCAAGGGCTGGGCGCACATGACCTGCCGTGGCGTGGCCTACTTCGACACGGCCAAGTCCCAGGCGAGCCCCGCTGAAGGCCAAGCCTGTGCCAAGCGTGTCTATGTGCCGACTGCCGACACCCGCCTGATTGCCCTGGATGCCGATACCGGCAAGCAGTGCGAAGGCTTCGGCGACAACGGCCAGATCGACCTGACCCGCAACATCGGCACCTTCGCCCCCGGTGGTTACTACTCCACCTCGCCACCCACCGTGGCCGGCGGCCTGCTGATCCTCGGCGGCCACGTCACCGACAACGTCTCCACCGACGAGCCATCCGGGGTAGTACGTGCCTATGACGCGATCACCGGCAAGCTGGTGTGGAACTGGGACAGCGGCAAGCCCGACGCCACCACGCCGATCGCCGACGGCCAGTTCTACACCCGTAACTCGCCGAACGTGTGGTCGGTGATCAGCGCCGACGAAAAACTCGGCCTGCTGTACCTGCCCATGGGCAACCAGATGCCTGACCAGTGGGGCGGCAACCGCACGCCGGAAGCCGAGAAGTTCAGTGCCGGCCTGGTGGCCTTGGACATTGCCACCGGCAAGGTGCGCTGGAACTACCAGTTCACTCACCACGACCTGTGGGACATGGACGTTGGCGGCCAGCCTAGCTTGATCGATATCAAGACTGCCGACGGCATGAAGCCTGCGGTGATGGCCTCGACCAAGCAAGGCAGCATCTACGTGCTCGACCGCAGCAACGGCCAGCCGCTGGTGCCTATCCACGAGACGCCGGTGCCGCAAGGTGCGGTGGAAGGCGACCACACCTCGCCGACCCAGCCGATGTCCGAGCTCAACTTCATGCCGCCGACCCTGCACGAGCGCGACATGTGGGGCGTGACGCCGTTCGACCAGATGCTCTGCCGCATCGACTTCCGCTCGCTGCGCTATGACGGCATCTATACCCCGCCGTCGTTGCAGGGCTCGCTGGTGTATCCGGGCAACTTCGGGGTGTTCGACTGGGGCGGCATTTCGGTCGATCCGGTGCGCCAGATTGCCTTCGTCAACCCCAGCTACATGGCCTTCAAGTCGCAGCTGGTGCCGGCCTCGAAGATCGCTGGGCAGCCGGCACGCAAGAGCGAGACCGAGGGCATCCAGCCAAACAAGGGCGCGCCTTATGGCGTGATCATGAGCGCCTTCCTGTCGCCAATGGGCCTGCCATGCCAAGCGCCGTCGTGGGGCTACGTGGCGGCCGTGGACCTGACCACCCACAAGGTGATCTGGAAACACAAGAACGGCACCGTGCGGGACAGCTCGCCAGTGCCGATCCCGCTGACCATGGGCGTACCGAGCCTGGGTGGTGCCTTCACTACCGCCAGTGGCCTGGCGTTCCTCAGCGGCACCCTCGACCAATACCTGCGTGCCTATGACGTGCGTGATGGCAAGGTGCTGTGGGAGGGGCGCTTGCCGGCGGGTGCGCAGACTACGCCGATGACCTACACCGGCAAGGACGGGCGCCAGTATGTGCTGGTGATGGCGGGTGGGCATGGCTCGCTGGGCACCAAGCAAGGCGACTACGTGATGGCGTTTGCTTTGCCTGAATAATGCGGTCTTTGTAAGCGCGGCCTTACGCCGCGAAAGGGCCGCCATGCGGCCCTTTTTGCACCATTCGCGATCACCGCTGAACAAATTGCAACAAGTCATGTCACATGGCCAGCAGAGACATTGAGGTTTCATTTCCGCAAGCAAGGAGGCTCTACCATGCAATCCACCCCAGCCACGTCCACCGGCAAGCTGCTTGGCAGTTATGGCTATGGCAAGGCACTGATCATCTGCATGCTCATCCTGGGCAGCATTTTCCTCGGCCTGGCCGCTTTCGTCGGCTACCTGAGTGTTGCAAGCGCCCAGAACTTCAACGGACCAAAGAATCTTTTCTACTTCACCATCGCCTTGCTGGCAGTGCTCGGCGGGGTGATGTTCGCCCTGGCCCTGTGGCAAAAGAAGCTGCGCGCTGCGCGTTATGAGGTGTATGAGAAAGGTATTTGCCAGATCATTGGCAACCAGCGCGACTACGTACCCTTCAGCGAGATGGGCGACTTCTACCTGTTCGCCTCGGGCCAGACCGCCATTGCCGGCCTGATCAACAACCTCGCGTACCGCCGCAACGCCAGCGAACCCTTCCGCCGGGTCAACCCGCACCTGAGCAAACTGTACGTGTTCCTCGAGCAGGTGCGTGAGCAGTATCTGAACGAACGTCTGCCAGCGGTGTTCGCCACCCTGGAGAGCGGCGGGGCGGTGCAGTTCAACTACCTCGAAACGTCGCAGGTGTGGGGCAAGCGCATGAGCGGCGACTTCTTCAATGTCACCACCAAGCCCCTGATCATCACCCGCGAGGCCATTGATGTCGGCGGCCGCAAAGTCGCGCTCAGCAGCCTGCAAAACGTTGATCTCAGCCAATGGACCGAATTGGTGGTGGTCAAGGATGAAAACGGCCAGACCGTGCTGTCGACCGTGGCCACCGGCATCATCAGCTTCGACCTGTTCCTCAATACGTTGCACAACCTGCTCGAAGCCCAACAGGCACAGGTGACCGTGTAGGAGCGGCCTTGCCGGGGCGCCGGACCGGTAGGAAAAGGGCGCAAAGCGCCCTCAGCGATCGGTCATGTGGAGTCGGTAGCCCGCTGAAGAGCAGACCAACCTGATTGGCGTTTTTCGAAAAGCGTTTTTATACTCATCGAAGGCCTCGCCCTCGACCACGTAGACTGGCATGTCCAGTCCCGGCACATGGCAACTGAGTGTGCCGTACCCCTCCTGTCGGCGTGGGCGAGGTCTCTTGTTTCTTGTCTTGGGGCAGCTTCCGCCGAGCTTGCCCTGAGAGCCTCTCGCAGTGGCTGGAAATGTTGATATGTCTAAAACCAAGCGTATACGCCAGGCGCCCAAGGCGATACCAGCGTCCTGTAAAGCTTCCCTGCCTGTCGATCATGCTGTTCCAGTAAAGGACCTCTTTGCGACTGTGACAGAGCGACTGGCTTCCCCGCAGCGCATCCGGGTTCAACTGGAAGACCTCTAGATCAGCCGTAATGCCCGTCTCTTTGGGAGAGTGCTTGTCGAGCCAACTGCCGCGAAGAACGCAGCGCCGTGCCGGCGTTACGCGTCAGTCCATGAGCAGTGAATCAAGTACGCAGCTTATCAGCGCCCATCGCAGCCAATGCAACTTCAAGTTCAGGTGGTTGCAGATGCTGCCGATAATGCGCCGTTAACTCTGCTTCCCATCCAGCCACTTCATTGATGATGGATTCTGCCTGGGTGTGAGAAAGGCCATAGTGGCCAACCTGGCTCAGCAAATTGCGCCGCGACAGTTCCTTTCCGAAACTCCCGACGCCCATGGCGAGGCTGGTGGGTGCATCCCCTTCGGTGGTCGGCAACACGTCATACATGGGTGACAGCCGCCAGCTGCCATTCAGGTAAAGCACGGCCACGTTCTTGGGATGGTCATCATCGTTGCCGACCAGAATGTTGAAACAAATGCGCTTGAACAGCTCCTGGAGATCATTCAACGGCACACCCCGGCGCCTCATTTCGTCTACAAGCAATCCATAGTGCCACTCGTGCGCCCAACCTTGCGGGTTGTTCCAGTCACTGTCGAGTAAAGTCAAACCGCTCAACATTGGGATGCGATAGAAATGTCCGTCGGCAGCTGGCACCCGGTCGAAACGTTCGACCAGCAACGTGTTTACCCGACCACGGTGCAAGTGCACACGCGCCACGTTCATGCCTTTGCTTGCTGCGAATGTCATGCAGGCATGTTCAAGCGCCGGCACATCGTAGGCATCGTGGCGGTCCCTCGGCTTGGCCAGCAGCAGCCGGTCTTCATTGATCAGTGTGCATTTGGGTCGAGCACCACCCAGTGACGAACGCTGCTGCAGCGTTGCTTTTGTAGCGTTGTCGGTATTGCGTGGGAATCCACCTTGCACACCGTCTGCAAAGTGTATGAAGGCTTCCAGTTGGGTGATCTTGCCCAGTCCAGCCTGGCCGATACCCGCAGGTGGCTTGCGGCCAGCGCCAGCCATGAGGTTGCCCGTACGGTCATGGTTTGGCGACTTCAGAATAAAACCAATGGCATCCTTCTGGTCACCGTGCTCTCGCGCAACCAAGCGCTCACCCCAGCCATCAGGGGCCGCATCCCGGATGAATCCAGGTATGCCCCGGTTCTTGGTGATGCGTTTATACGGCTGCGTTCGAAGTGGGTAACGTGAGGCATCAGGTACCCAACCGCCAGCTTCGACATGGGCTGGGTTGTAGACGAACTCCCCAACATTGTTCTCCACGCTCAACCGCCCAATGGTGGAAACCTCCAGCGAGTCTGGCATCTGCATGTAGAGGTAGATCACCGTCATCAGAAATCGTCCTCGGTCACGTTCTTCAGGCGTACCCTGTGCTCAGTGGCGAAGGAAGCCGGGGAAGACATCGGCACGTCCCGGAATACCTCATCGAGCAAGCCGAGGTGCCACAGCGCGATCATATAGCTACGCATCTCCACGGTCGGCGTTCCTGCCTCAATTTTGGCAAGCGTGGTGATGGACAATCCGGACTGAGCGGCAAGGTCTTTTTGACGAATTTTTCGTTCAAGGCGCCTGGTTTTGGCGAGAAGTCCTATTTTCATTAGCCTGTCGGCGCATGCCAAGGGAAAAACATTCATTTTAAGGCCTGCTATAGCAGTGCTTACAAGAGATAAAAACTACTATAGCAGCTCTTATGATTCACTGTCTTCTGGGCGTCTGAGGGGTATGAATTACCCAATCCTCACATCAGTAGCGCGGTGCATAGCACAGGCTCAGCCAGTGTTCGCGGGTAAGCCTATTCCCACAGGATGCTCCTCTGCTCAGCCTCTCGCGGTCACTGTAGGAGCTCGCTCTGCAAGCGATGAAGCCTGTGCAGGCATATCCATGCTCTGAGCGATACGCAAATCCTGTGGGAGCGGGCTTGCCCGCGAAGCAAGCGACGCGATGCCTGGCACCGGCTGCGCCAGTGTTCGCGGGTCAAGCCCGCCTACAAAATCGGCGCAGGCCAGCTAGACCCCGTGTAGTCTGTGTGCCCGCTGAGCACACTCCCGCCAGTTCATCCTGCGCTTCACCATCGGCGCAGTCTCTGTATCTTCAGCCTCCATCACCACCGGCATATCCCGCATCCTCACCCAAGGCTCACTCTGCCAATACAACAACGTCGCCGTCCGCCCTCCAGGCCAGCACATCTGGCCCAGCCGCGGCGAATCCGCCTCCCCATCCACCTGCCCATCACGCAGCACCGCCACCACGTCATGGGTCAGCCACCAGCGAAGATGGCGGTTCTCCGGAACATGGTGATGCGCCAGCAAGGTATTTCGCAGGCAATAAAAAAGGCTGCCATTCGGCAGCCTTCTCAATGCTTAACCGGGACAATCAATCCCAGCTCAGCGCACCACCGGTCTGATACTCGATCACACGCGTCTCAAAGAAGTTCTTCTCCTTCTTCAAGTCCATGATCTCGCTCATCCATGGGAACGGGTTGGTAGTCCCCGGGTACTCTTCCTTCAGGCCAATCTGGGTCAGGCGACGGTTGGCGATGAACTTGAGGTAGTCCTCCATCATCGCGGCGTTCATGCCCAGCACGCCGCGTGGCATGGTGTCACGGGCGTATTCGATCTCCAGCTGGGTCCCTTGCAGGATCATCTGGGTCGCTTCTTCCTTCATCGCCGCGTCCCACAGGTGCGGGTTCTCGATCTTGATCTGGTTGATCACGTCGATACCGAAGTTCAGGTGCATCGACTCGTCACGCAGGATGTACTGGAACTGCTCGGCAACGCCGGTCATCTTGTTGCGGCGGCCCATCGACAGGATCTGGGTGAAGCCGCAGTAGAAGAAGATGCCTTCCAGCACGCAGTAGTAGGCGATCAGGTTGCGCAGCAGCTCTTTGTCGGTTTCGACGGTACCGGTGTTGAACTCCGGGTCGGAGATGGCGCGGGTGTACTTCAGGCCCCAGGCTGCCTTTTTAGCGACCGACGGGATCTCGTGGTACATGTTGAAGATCTCGCCTTCATCCATGCCCAGCGACTCGATGCAGTACTGGTAGGCGTGGGTGTGGATCGCCTCTTCGAAGGCCTGGCGCAGGATGTACTGGCGGCACTCGGGGTTGGTGATCAGGCGGTACACGGCCAGGGCCAGGTTGTTGGCAACCAGGGAGTCGGCGGTGGAGAAGAAGCCGAGGTTGCGCATGACGATGCGGCGCTCGTCTTCGGTCAGGCCGTCCATGCTCTTCCACAGGGCGATGTCGGCGGTCATGTTGACCTCTTGCGGCATCCAGTGGTTGGCGCAGCCGTCGAGGTACTTCTGCCAGGCCCAGTCGTACTTGAACGGTACCAGCTGATTGAGGTCGGCGCGGCAGTTGATCATGCGCTTTTCGTCAACGGCAACGCGAGCCGAGGAGCCTTCCAACTCAGCCAGGCCTTCGGCGATATCGAGGGCGTCGAGGGCGGCCTTGGCGCGCTTTACTGCGTCGGAGTCGGCGGCGGTGGCAGCACGGGCTTCCAGGGCGGCGGCACCGCCGGCGCTATCGAGCTTGTCGAGGGTGGCGGCGGCAGTGGCCTGCGCAGGGGTGTTGCCTTTGGCGGCGACTTCGCCGTCTTCCTTATCGAATTCGTCCCAGCTCAGCATGGTTTGGCTCCTGCTTGAGGGTCGCCCTGCGGCAACCGGTTGGATTTTAAGAATGTGATGCCTGACGCAAGGCCGTTACGGCGAATGGACAGCTCGAGAGGCTGACTCTCGTTACATCTGGACTCGTGCCTGGCCAGGCCTCGGGGAGGGGCCAGGGACGTGAATGGGT
Source organism: Pseudomonas sp. NBRC 111124 (assembly GCF_001320245.1). Taxonomy (GTDB): domain Bacteria; phylum Pseudomonadota; class Gammaproteobacteria; order Pseudomonadales; family Pseudomonadaceae; genus Aquipseudomonas. The sequence goes on along the minus strand of NZ_BCBA01000024.1, from coordinate 1,177 downwards.
GCCCTTTTCAGAGGGGGCGCAGTATACCGGAAATCGCCTTGGATCGGGGCGCGTGTCTTGCGGGCGAAGGTAATTTTTCGACCGGATTTGCATACGTCCGTTCAGGGAATCTCGTGTCGTCTTTTACGGGAAGGGAGTTTAGCGGCAAATAGTGCTAAGCACTACATGTTGTGCGTTTTTATTTTTAAAGCACAATATGGTGGGTCTGTGAAACGTTTGTAGGAGCGGCCTTGTGTCGCGAAAGGGCTGCGCAGCGGCCCCGAGATCTCGTGGCCAGCGCGAGATTGCCGGGGCCGCTTTGCGGCCCTTTCGCGACACAAGGCCGCTCCTACACGAGCGCATTTTCAGCGGGCTAACTGCACTGCTTGCGCAGCGTCTCGACCACATGGGTCTTGGGCTGCTTACGGGCTTCTTCCACCGAAGTGAAGCGGCCAGTTTCCGCATTGCGGCCAATCTTGCGAATGATCACTTTTTTCCGCGCCATGGGGACATCCTCATTGAGTGGTCCAGCCTTTGTACCGAGCCGCGCGAGCGGTGGGCAAAGGGCAGGGCTTCTCAGGGGCGCGGATACAAAAATGCCGCAAAGGGGCACCCGAGGGCACCCCTTTTGCGGCATCAAGCCTTACTGGCAGGCTTCGCAGTCAGGCTCGTCGATCGCGCAGGCTTTCGGCACTGGGGCTGGGCCCGCTGCCTGGACCGGGGCGCTGTCGCCGCCGCTGGATACGGCGTTGAGCTTTCCGGTGTTGATGGTCGACTTCTCGGTGCTGGTCGCGGCCAGGGCACGGAGGTAGTAGGTGGTCTTCAGACCACGGTACCAGGCCATGCGGTAGGTCACGTCCAGCTTCTTGCCCGAGGCACCGGCGATGTACAGGTTCAGCGACTGCGCCTGGTCGATCCACTTCTGGCGACGGGAGGCGGCGTCGACGATCCACTTGGTCTCGACTTCGAACGCGGTGGCGTACAGGTCTTTCAGCTCTTGCGGGATACGCTCGATCTGCTGCACCGAACCGTCGTAGTACTTCAGGTCGTTGATCATGACCGAGTCCCACAGGCCGCGGGCCTTCAGGTCGCGGACCAGGTACGGGTTGATCACGGTGAACTCGCCCGACAGGTTCGATTTCACGTACAGGTTCTGGTAGGTCGGCTCGATCGACTGCGACACGCCGGTGATGTTGGC
>NZ_BCBA01000023.1 GCF_001320245.1 Pseudomonas sp. NBRC 111124 | reverse complement strand
GATGGTCGCGGTTGGCGCGATGGCCATGATGTTCGAGTTACGAATGCCTTTCTGCACGCGGGCACGGACCGGTGCCCAGTCCAGCGACTCTTCCAGGTTGACGTCGATGTACTTCTGGCCGCGGGCTTCGATCAGGATCTGTTGCGAATCCAGCGGCAGGATGCCCTTGGACCACAGCGAACCCTGGAAGGTCTCGTAGGCGCCACGCTCGTCGGCCAGGTCGCAGGAAGCCTGGATCGCGAAGTAGCTGACCGCTTCCATCGACTTGTCGGCGAACTCGACGGCAGCGTCGGAACCGTACGGGATGTGCTGCAGGTACAGCGCATCCTGGAAGCCCATGATGCCCAGGCCGACCGGACGGTGCTTGAAGTTCGAGTTACGCGCTTGCGGCACCGAGTAGTAGTTGATGTCGATCACGTTGTCGAGCATGCGCACGGCGGTGTTCACGGTGCGTTGCAGCTTGGCGGTGTCCAGCTTGCCATCGACAATGTGGTTCGGCAGGTTGATCGAGCCCAGGTTGCAGACCGCGATCTCGTCCTTGTTGGTGTTCAGGGTGATCTCGGTGCACAGGTTCGAGCTGTGGACCACGCCCACGTGCTGCTGCGGCGAACGCAGGTTGCACGGGTCCTTGAAGGTCAGCCACGGGTGGCCGGTCTCGAACAGCATCGACAGCATCTTGCGCCACAGGTCTTTGGCCTGGATGGTCTTGAACACCTTGATCTTGTTGTACTCGGTCAGGGCTTCGTAGTACTCGTAACGCTCTTCGAAGGCCTTGCCGGTCAGGTCGTGCAGATCAGGCACTTCCGACGGCGAGAACAGGGTCCACTTGCCGTCATCGAAGACGCGCTTCATGAACAGGTCAGGGATCCAGTTGGCAGTGTTCATGTCGTGTGTACGACGACGGTCATCACCGGTGTTCTTGCGCAGCTCGATGAATTCTTCGATGTCCAGGTGCCAGGTTTCCAGGTAGGCGCACACGGCGCCTTTGCGCTTGCCACCCTGGTTCACGGCAACGGCGGTGTCGTTGACCACTTTCAGGAACGGCACGACGCCCTGGGATTTGCCGTTGGTGCCCTTGATGTAGGAACCCAGTGCGCGCACAGGGGTCCAGTCGTTGCCCAGGCCACCGGCGAATTTCGACAGCATGGCGTTGTCGTGGATCGCGTGGTAGATGCCCGAAAGGTCATCCGGCACGGTGGTCAGGTAGCAGCTGGACAGCTGCGGGCGCAGGGTACCGGCGTTGAACAGGGTCGGGGTCGAGGCCATGTAGTCGAACGACGAGAGCAGGTTGTAGAACTCGATCGCACGGGCTTCTTTCTCTTTCTCTTCCAGCGCCAGGCCCATGGCCACACGCATGAAGAACACCTGCGGCAGTTCGAAGCGCACGCCATCCTTGTGGATGAAGTAGCGGTCGTACAGGGTCTGCAGGCCCAGGTAAGTGAACTGCTGGTCGCGCTCGTGGTTGATCGCCTTGCCCAGTTTTTCCAGGTCGAAGTCGGCCAGTGCCGGGTTCAGCAGCTCGAACTCGATACCTTTGGCCACGTAGGCGGGCAGGGCTTTGGCGTACAGGTCGGCCATCTCGTGGTGAGTGGCGCTGTCGGCAACGTTGAGGAAGCCCAGGCCTTCGGCACGCAGGGTGTCCATCAGCAGGCGGGCGGTAACGAACGAGTAGTTCGGCTCACGCTCGACCAGGGTACGGGCGGTCATCACCAGGGCGGTGTTGACGTCCTTGATGGCCACGCCGTCGTACAGGTTCTTCAGGGTTTCGCGCTGGATCAGGTCGCCATCGACTTCGGCCAGGCCTTCGCAGGCCTCACTGATGATGGTGTTCAGGCGCGCCATGTCCAGCGGCGCCAGGCTGCCGTCGGCCAGGGTGATGCGGATGCTCGGGTGCGGTTCGACCACGGAATCGGCGTTGCTGCGTGTAGCACGCTCTTTGGCGCGCTGGTCGCGGTAGATCACGTAGTCACGGGCGACTTTCTGCTCGCCGGCGCGCATCAGGGCCAGTTCGACCTGGTCCTGGATTTCTTCGATGTGGATGGTGCCACCCGATGGCATGCGACGCTTGAACGTGGCGGTGACCTGCTCGGTCAGGCGCGCGACGGTGTCGTGGATGCGCGACGAGGCAGCGGCGGTGCCGCCTTCAACTGCGAGGAACGCCTTGGTGATGGCCACGGTGATCTTGTCGTCGGTGTAGGGGACGACAGTGCCGTTGCGCTTGATCACGCGCAGTTGGCCCGGAGCGGTGGCGGCCAGATCCTGGTTGGCATCGGCGGCCTGCGGCACCTTGGCCTGCGGGTTCTCGCGAGTTGTGTCGGTTTGCATGGGTGGGTGTCTCCACAGTTTCTATAGTGTTCAGGCGCCTTTTGGGCGCCCACCGTTCCGTCCACTTGCTCGATGGCCCTGGCGAGGATGCGTCATGCACGCGCATCCACCCGCTCGGGCGTACCGACTTCGGGACAGATCAGGAATAAGGGGCAATAACCTGCCGCTCCCTGGCCGAAGTCAAATGCTTACCGGGATGACCCCGAAAGCTGTTGCTCTCAATGCTTCCGCTGGAGCGGTTTGGCTGATGAAACCACCTAAAGTTCTGCGAGAAAAATCGCTTGAATTTCTGCGCTGACTGGTGTTGGTGACGAGAGGTCAAACCCAACATCTAGTGGTTTGTCGCGATAGGGATACAAGATAATGCGGTCTTGGGGGCTTTGCAAGGCAATCGCCTGTGGATAAGTTGTGCGTACTTTGTGAGTGAATAGTGGGTATTCCCTGTAGGCCTTGTGCCAAGAGGTTTGCACTATTTTTCACAGGGCTGCTGCCGCCAAGGAGAATTTTTCGGGCGCGCACCCTACCACAAAAAACGGTTCAGTCGAGCCTGCCGCCGGGCCGGTTGGCAGTGCCGCCGGGCGGCACGTAGTATCCGGGGGTGATGTTGCCTTTTGGTTAAAGGCCGGTACGACAGAAAAACAACAATTCAAAGGCAAAGGCCATGGACCAACCCAGCAACCGCATCCTCATCGTCGAAGACGACCAACGTCTGGCCGAGCTTACCGCCGAATACTTGCAGGCCAACGGTTATGAAGTCGCCGTGGAGGGCGATGGCGCCCGCGCCGCCCGGCGTATCGTCGACAGCCAGCCGGACCTGGTGATCCTCGACCTGATGCTGCCCGGTGAAGATGGCCTGAGCATCTGCCGCCGGGTGCGCGGCCAGTACCCCGGCCCGATTCTGATGCTGACGGCCCGCAGCGACGAACTCGATCAGGTTCAGGGCCTGGACCTGGGCGCCGACGACTACGTGTGCAAACCGGTGCGCCCACGTTTGCTGCTGGCGCGGATCCAGGCCCTGCTGCGGCGCAGTGAAAGCCCCGACACCAAGCGCCACGACCTGGCCTTCGGCCCGTTGCGCATCGACAATCGCCTGCGCGAAGCCTGGCTTGGGGCGCAGCAGATTGACCTCACCGGCGCTGAATTCGACCTGCTCTGGCTGCTGGCCAGCAATGCCGGGCGGGTGCTGTCGCGCGAACAGATCTTCACTGCCTTGCGCGGGGTCGGCTACGACGGCCAGGACCGCTCCATCGACGTGCGCATTTCCAGGATTCGCCCCAAAATCGGCGACGATCCGATCCACCCGCGGCTGATCAAGACGCTGCGCAGCAAGGGCTACCTGTTCGTCGGCGATGCCCCATGAACCACTCCATCTTCCTGCGCATCTATGGCGGCATGCTCGCTGTACTGGTGCTGGTGGCGCTGCTCGGCGTGCTCAGCCTGCACCTGGTCAACGAAGTGCGTGCGGCCCAGCACCGCGAGCGTCTGGCCCAAGGCACGTTCAGCCTGATGGCCGACAACCTGGCGCAGCAGAACGAAACCGAGCGCAAGCGCTCGCTGTTGATGTGGGAGCGCTTGCTGGGCGTGCCGTTGGAGCTGCAGCCGATGTCGGCGCGCACCCTTGATGGCGGCCAGCGTGCTCGCCTGTACCGTGGCCTGGTGGTGGTGGAGAAGACCGGGCCGCACTCCGCCCAGGTACTGCGCAAGGTCGGCCAGGAGGACCTGCTGCTGGTGGCCCAGGTCAAGCAGGTCAGCGAGCAGCTGGCGCGCGCTACCCTCTATCTGTTGGCCGATGAGCTGGTGCGCTACCCGGTGACCGAGCAGCAGCAGCGCCTGGCAGACATAACCCAGAGCAAGGGCTTCGGCTTCGGCGTCGCCCTGCAGCGTATCGAGCGGGTCGGCCTGGACGACGACCAGCGGCGCCGGGTGGAGGAGGGTGACACGGTGATGGCCCTGGGCCGTGACGGCGATTCGATCCGTGTGTTCGCCGGCCTGCCAGGTTCGCCGCTGGTGCTGGAGATCGGCCCGCTGTATCAGCTCAACCCTTATCCGCCGCAGTTGCTGATCCTCATCGCCTTCCTTGGTCTGTGTCTGATCGGCCTGGTGGTGTATCTGCTGGTGCGCCAGCTGGAGCGGCGCGTGGCGGGCATGCAAATCGCCGCCACGCGCATCGCCCAGGGCAGCCTGGACACGCGGGTGCCAGCGGGTGATGCCGACTCGGTGGGGCGCCTGGCCGCGGCCTTCAATGGCATGGCCGAGCACCTGCAGCGCTCGCTGAACATGCAGCGCGAACTGGTGCGGGCGGTGTCCCACGAACTGCGCACCCCTGTGGCACGCCTGCGCTTCGGCCTGGAAATGCTCGAAAGCGCGGCCACCGAGCAGGCCCGCGCCAAGCACCTGGCCGGCATGGATGGCGACATCCAGGACCTGGACAAGCTGGTTGACGAGATGCTGACCTACGCACGCCTGGAGCAAGGTGCACCGGCGCTGAAGTTCCAGCGGGTCGAGCTGGATGCCTTGTTCGATCGGGTGATCGAAGAGCTGGCGCCACTCAACAGCAAGGTCCGCTTGCTGCGTGGGGCGTGCCAGGCCAACGACGGCTGTTGGGTCGAGGCCGAGCCGCGTTACCTGCACCGTGCGCTGCAGAACCTGGTGAGCAATGCCCTGCGTCATGCCGGCAGCGAGGTGCGCTTGAGCTACCAGCTGGGCCAGCAGCGTTGCCGCATCGATGTGGAAGATGATGGCCCGGGCATCCCCGAAGGAGTCTGGGATCGCATCTTCACACCTTTCACCCGGCTCGACGACAGCCGCACCCGCGCTTCGGGTGGGCATGGCCTGGGCCTGTCGATCGTGCGGCGGATCATCTATTGGCACGCTGGCCGCGCCACGGTGGGGCGCAGTGAAGCGCTGGGCGGCGCCTGCTTCAGCCTCAACTGGCCGCGTGAGCAGGCCCCGCAGTAAGGCTCAGACGCTTACCAGGCTGAGCAGGTGGCCGTCCTGCAGGCAGAACTGACCTTCGACTGCGGCGCCATGTTGCCATTCGGGCGACAGATCGGTGAGCAGGCGTAAACGGGCCAAACCGTCGGCGGACCACGCCAACACCTCGGCGTGCTCGAAATAGAAGCGCTGCCGGGTCAGCGGGTAAAGCGCCTTGAACAGGCTTTCCTTGAGCGAGAAGGTCAGGGTGACCGTCAGGCCCAGCTGGCTACGGTCCAGACGCTCGCGTTCGGCGGGCGTCAGGATCTCGTTCATCAGCCGTTCGGCACGCGCGTCGTCGAGCAGTGCCTCTTGATCCAGGCCCAGGCTGCGGCAAGCGCCATCGGCAGCCACCACGGCGGCGGCCCAACCTTTGCCATGGGTGATCGAGCCATGGATGCCGGCGGGCCAGATCGGCGAGCGGTCCTCATGGGTGCCGGGGATGTAGTCGCGGCCATCCAGGCGCTGCAGCGCGGCCCGGGCGCAGACACGGCCGGCCAGGTACTCGGCCTGGCGCTTGGCCACAGAGCGTTGCAGGCTGGCGCTGGGCACGATGCCGGCGCGCTGGAAGTCGTCGGTGGCCAGGTGGGCGGGGTCGAAGGTGCAACTGACCAGCACCGCGCCGGGCAGTGGGCGGGGCAGGGGCCAGTGGTGCTGGAGCGGGGCGCAGCAGGCGGGGAGTGTGTTCATGGTGGGTATTGTGCCAGCCGCGAGGCTTGCGTGGGAGCCGGGGCCGCACAGCGGCCCCCAGCGATTTTTACTTGAACACCTGCTTGAAGAACGCCTGCATGTCCGCCCAGGAGCTCTTGTCCGCGGCCTCGTTGTAGCCAATGTCCGGACCACCATGGTCGCCATGGCTCAGTCGGTCCGCATCCGGGTTGGTGAACCCATGCTTGGCCCCGGGGATGCTGACGAACTGGTAATTGACCTTGGCCGCATCCATCTCTTTCTTGAACGCGTCAACCTGCTGCGGGGTGACCATGCTGTCTGCCGCACCGTGCTCGACCAGCAAGTATGCCCGCACAACGCCCGGCTTGGCTGGTGTCTGGGTGGCCAGCGCGCCGTGGAAACTCACCACGCCATCCAGGTGTGCGCCCCGGCGTGCGGCATCCAGCACCACCTTGCCACCGAAGCAGTACCCTACCGCGCCGAGCTTGTGCTTGTCGGTGTAAGGCTGCTTCTTCAGCAGGTCCAACCCGGCGTCAAAGCGCTTGGCCGACGCCTCCGGGTCTTTCATCGCCTCGGTCATGAACGCCTGGGCGTCCTGCGGATGTTCGGTGTGCTTGCCTTCGCCATACATGTCGATGGCCAAGGCGCTGTAGCCCAGCCCTGCCAGATCGCGCGCACGGCGTTTGGCGTAGTCGTTCAGCCCCCACCACTCGTGCACCACCAGCACCCCCGGGCGCTCGCCCTTCACGGCGTCGTCGTAGGCGTAGTAGCCGATCAGCGCTGTGCCGTCGGCATCTTGGTAACGGATCTCGCGGGTTTGCACCGCCGCTTGGGCGAGGGCGGCGCTGCACATCAGGGTCAGGGCCAGCAGGGCACGCATGTTCACTACTCCTTGTTTGCCAACAGATCGTTCAGCCGCAGTTCAGCCAGGGTTCAGCCGCGGTTCAGGGCACCCTGCTTACTCTAGCTTCCAGACCGCAACACTGCCTTCATCTGGAGTACCGTGCCATGAAAACCTTCAACTCCCTGCTCGCCGCCATGGCTGTATGCGCCGCTGGCATCACCAACGTCCAGGCTGCGGACGAGAACTTCGCCAGCCTGACCTACGGCCAGACCAGCGACAAGGTACGCAAGTCTGGCTTGCTGCAGAGCAATACCGACCACCTGAACGCCGACGGCATCATCGGCAAGGACGATACCTGGGGCGTGCGCCTGGGCAAGGTCAATGACCAGAGCCGTTACTACATGACCTACGATAACGTTTCCGGTGACCACAGCGGCTACAAGCTGCGCCAGGAAAACCTGCTCGGCAGCTACGACCTGTTCCTGCCGGTGGGTGACACCACCAAGCTGTTTGGCGGTGGCAGCCTGGGCATGACCAAGCTGACCCAGGATTCGCCGGGGGCAAGCCGTGATACCGACTACGGTTATGCAGTGGGCTTGCAGGCCGGTGTGATTCAGGAAATCACCGACAAGGCTTCGATGGAGTTGGGGTACCGTTATCTGCGCACCAACGCCGCAACCGAAGTAGGCGCCAGTGGCGGACCGAAGGAAGGTACCTTGCGCCTGACCAGCAGTGCACAGACCTACTTGGCCGCAACCTACAAGTTCTGACCCGCGAGCCGGGTTATTCTGTACCGGCCCTCTCGCGGGACAAGCCCGCTTCTGTAGGAGCGGGCTTGTCCCGCGAAAGCGCCGGTACAGGCAACACATAATAGGAGCCTTGAATGAAACTGCTGGTGGTCGAGGATGAAGCCCTGCTGCGGCACCACCTCCATACACGCCTGGGCGAAAGCGGCCATGTGGCCGAAGCCGTGGCCGATGCCGAAGAGGCCCTGTACCAGGCCGAACACTTCCATTTCGACCTGGCCATCGTCGATCTCGGCCTGCCCGGCATCAGCGGGCTGGAACTGATCGGCCGCCTGCGCAGCCAGGGCAAGACCTTCCCCATCCTCATTCTTACCGCTCGCGGCAACTGGCAGGACAAGGTCGAAGGCCTGGCCGCCGGTGCCGACGACTATCTGGTCAAGCCGTTCCAGTTCGAGGAGCTTGAAGCGCGGCTGAACGCCTTGCTGCGCCGTTCCAGTGGTTTCACCCAGTCGACCATTGCCGCCGGCCCCCTGGTTCTGGACCTCAACCGTAAGCAGGCGACCCTGGATCAGCAGCCGCTGGCGCTGACCGCCTACGAGTACCGCATCCTCGAATACCTTATGCGTCATCACCAGCAGGTGGTAGCCAAGGATCGCCTGATGGAGCAGCTCTATCCCGGTGACGAGGAGCGCGACCCCAATGTCATCGAAGTGCTGGTCGGCCGCCTGCGCCGCAAGCTGGAAGGCGTGAATGGTTTCAAGCCGATTGATACGGTACGCGGCCTGGGCTACCTGTTTACCGAGCGCTGCCGATGATCCGTTCGCTGCGGGTGCGCCTGATGCTCGCGGCGGCAGTGCTGGCGTTGCTGTTCATGCTGGCGCTGTTGCCGGCCTTGCAGAAAGCCTTCAGCCTGGCCCTGCAGGAATCGATCGAGCAGCGCCTTGCCTCGGACGTGACCACACTGATCTCCGCCGCGCGCATCGAGCATGGCCAGCTGAAAATGCCCGACCTGCTGCCGGACGAGCGCTACAACCTGCCGTACACCGGCCTGCTGGGGTACATCTTCGACCGCGACGGCAACCTGGTCTGGCGCTCACGTGCCACTTCCGACCGGCACATCAATTACCACCCGCGCTACGACGGGCGAGGCAATGAGTTCGCCCGCATTCATCAGGACGACGGCGAAGAGTTCTTCGTCTACGACGTCGAGGTCAAGCTGCTCGGTGGCCAGAGCGCGGCTTACAGCATCGTCGCCCTGCAGCCAGTGAGCGAGTACAAGGCCACGCTCACTGGCCTGCGCGAAAAGCTCTACCTGGGCTTTGGCGCGGCCCTGCTGGCCTTGCTGGTACTACTCTGGGCCGGCCTGACCTGGGGGCTGCGCTCATTGCGTCGGTTGAGCATCGAACTGGATGAGGTGGAGTCCGGCGCTCGCGATGGCCTCAGCGGCGAGCACCCGCGCGAACTGCTGCGCCTGACCCGATCGCTGAACCGGCTGCTGAGCAGTGAACGCGAGCAGCGCACCCGCTATCGCGACTCACTGGGCGATCTGGCGCACAGCCTGAAGACACCCTTGGCGGTGCTGCAGGGTGTGGGCGAGAGCATGCAGCAGCGTGCTGGCGAACGCGAACAGGCCCAGGTGTTGCAGAGCCAGATCGAGCGCATGAGTCAGCAGATCGACTACCAGTTACAGCGTGCCAGCCTGCGCAAGAGCGGCCTGGTGCGTCACCGCGTGCTGTTGCTGCCGGTGCTGGAAAGCCTGTGCAGCACGTTAGCCAAGGTCTACCGCGACAAGCGGGTCGAGGTTGACCTGGATGTGCCGGCGCAGTCGCATGTGCCAATGGAGCAGGGCGCGTTGCTGGAGTTGCTGGGTAATCTGCTGGAAAACGCCTACCGGCTAAGCCTGGGGCATATACGGGTCAGCCTGCGGCAATCACCCGGCAAGCTGACGCTGTGCATCGAGGACGATGGCCCAGGGGTGCCGGCCGACCAGCGTGAGCGGATTCTCGAGCGTGGCGAACGGCTGGACCGGCAGCATCCGGGTCAGGGCATCGGCCTGGCGGTGGTCAAGGACATCGTCGACAGCTATGACGCCGAACTGACCTTGGTTGAATCGGCGTTGGGCGGAGCCGCCTTCTGTATCACCTTGACTCTTGATTGACCTGTAGCTCGGGCGGATTCCCGCCACATCCTTTGTACATTTCCCGCCATCGGGCGGAAATCCGCCACCTCTCCTCGGAAAACTTGCCCCGTCGTTGTGCATTTGAAACCCGTAAACATTGCCTCTGCACCCAAGATGGGCATTTTGGCATCGCCCTTGCTATCTCACTTGGCAGAGGCCTGCCCAGGCAGCTCGAACACAACGACAAATCCCTCCAGGTGCAGGAGGGTTAGCGATTCAGGTGCTTGCACACCCTGGGAAGGGTGAAGCTGGCACACTTGAGGAAAATGAGCCATGACGACACGTCAGCCGCTGTACAAATCCCTGTATGTCCAGGTGTTGGTCGCCATCACCATCGGTATCCTGCTCGGCCACTTCTACCCCGAAACCGGCGTCGCCCTTAAGCCCTTGGGAGATGGTTTCGTCAAACTGATCAAGATGGTCATCGCGCCCATCATCTTCTGTACCGTGGTCAGCGGCATCGCCGGCATGCAGAGCATGAAGTCGGTCGGCAAGACCGGCGGCTACGCGCTGCTGTACTTTGAAATCGTCTCCACCATCGCCCTGATCATCGGCCTCGTGGTCGTCAACGTGGTCCAGCCGGGCGCTGGCATGCACATCGACGTCAGCACCCTGAACGCCAGCAGCGTGGCCGCCTATGCCGCCGCCGGCGCGCAGCAGACCACCGTCGGCTTCCTGCTCAACATCATCCCCAACACCGTGGTCGGCGCCTTCGCCAACGGCGACATCCTGCAAGTGCTGATGTTCTCGGTGATCTTCGGCTTCGCCCTGCACCGCCTGGGCAGCTACGGCAAGCCGGTGCTGGACCTGATCGATCGCTTCGCCCATGTCATGTTCAACATCATCAACATGATCATGAAGCTGGCGCCAGTCGGTGCCTTCGGCGCCATGGCCTTCACCATCGGCCAGTACGGCGTGGGTTCGCTGGTGCAGCTGGGCTACCTGATGGCGTGCTTCTACATCACCTGCCTGCTGTTCGTGCTGGTGGTGCTGGGCGGTATCTGCCGCGCTCACGGCTTCAGTGTCCTCAAACTGATCCGCTACATCCGTGAAGAGCTGATGATCGTGCTGGGTACTTCCTCCTCGGAATCGGCCCTGCCACGCATGCTGGCCAAGATGGAGCGCCTGGGCGCGAAGAAATCGGTGGTTGGCCTGGTGATCCCGACCGGCTACTCGTTCAACCTCGATGGTACCTCGATCTACCTGACCATGGCTGCGGTGTTCATCGCCCAGGCCACCGACACCCACATGGACATCACCCACCAGATCACCCTGCTGCTGGTGCTGCTGGTCGCGTCCAAAGGGGCTGCCGGCGTGACCGGTTCGGGCTTTATCGTCCTGGCTGCCACCCTGTCGGCCGTCGGCCACCTGCCGGTTGCCGGCCTGGCGCTGATCCTCGGCATCGACCGCTTCATGTCCGAGGCCCGCGCCCTGACCAACCTGGTCGGCAACGCCGTGGCCACCGTGGTCGTGGCCAAGTGGGTGAAGGAGATGGACGACGACAAGCTGGCCTCCGAGCTGGCGTCCGGTGGCGCGCCGCTGGAGTTGTCGGTTCCTACCGATGACCTGGGTGTCGCAGAAACCCCGGTTCGTTGATCCTGGTGCTGTAATAAAGAAGGCGACCCTCGGGTCGCCTTTCTTGTGCCTGGCTATTCGACACGGGTTTCACCGCTGTACACCAGAATCTCCCGGCAGCGCCGGCACAGGTAGCGCCGCCCCTGGCGCACCAGCTTGTGCCGCTGCGCGGTAAACGGGAAGTCAGCCTCGGGGCACGGGCAGCGGTAGATGTAGCGGGTTACCACGCGCCGCTGCACTTCATAGTTGTGGCAGCGATTGGGCGGCAGTTCATAGACCCCGCGCATGATCAGCTGCCACTCCTCGCCGTGGGCCTGGATGCGGTCACCAAACAGTTGGTGGGCCACCAGGTGCGCCACTTCATGGGCCACGGTCTGGCGCAGGAAGTCGTCCTGGTTCTCGCGATACAGTTGCAGGTTGAAGCGCAGCAGGTTCTCGTGCAGGTGGGCGACACCGGCCTTCTGGCCGCGCAGCTTGAAGCTGACTTCCGGGCGTGGGAAGGGGCGTTTGAAGAAGGCTTCGGCTTGCTGGTAACAGGTTTCGACGCGTTCTTTGAGCAGCTCGGGCATGGCGGGGTGGTTCTCCTGACCGGGCATTATGCCGCAAGCGTGGCGCCGGTGCCGAGCCACCGGTCAGCAGGCAGGCATCGGCTGGGCAGACAAAGGCCGCCTTGCGGCGGCCCCTGGCTTGATGCCCTATGTTGGCTGGATCTGATCTAGTTGGTGTACATGGGCCCCACGCCCAAACCCCAGATGATCACGGTTGCGGCCATGATCGCCACCAGCACCACGAGGCCCACCGCAAGCACCGAGCTTGAGAACAGGAAGCCTTCATCTGATGGTATGTTCATGAAGGTCGGCAAGCCGACGTACAGCAGATACACGGTGTAGCAAATGGCAGCGGTCCCCACCAGCATGCCCAGCCATAGGTGCGGATAGAGCGCCGCCAGGCCGCCGAGGAACAGCGGGGTAGCGGTGTAGGTGGCAAAGGCGATGCATTGCGCCATGGATGGGTTGGCGTCGTAGGTGCGGGCCATCCAGTGTATGAATGCCCCCATCACCGCGACCCCGGCGAGCATCGCCACGTAGGACATGATGCTCATCCAAATGGCACTTTCCATGGTCAGCATCACGGCTGGCCGGCCACCGATCACCCAGCCCACCTGGGTTGTGCCAATAAAGGCCGAAACGGCGGGGATTGCCGCCAGAATGAGGGTATGAGTAAGGTACATGTGGCTGATGCTTTCTTCTTCGCCACGAATCTCCCGCCATTCCTGGTCGGGATGGGTAAACAGCCCCACAACGTGATGAATCATGCCGGTCACTCCTCTCAATGTTGCCAATCGCCCCCCACGTGGAGCGCAAGCGGCCCGAGGCCAGGACACCGAAGCAGAACGGTAATGTGGCCTTATGTCGCAGTATAGGAAGCCAATCCCTGCACAAACCCGGCGTTTTAGAGCAAATTGCGCTGTCACGGCCGTTGTTGATTCCCTTGAAGTCTTTATCGGAATCCCTACAGGTGCGCGTGGTTTGTGCGTAAAATAGCCGGCTTTTGTCACACCTCGCGGATCCAAGCGCTATGGGCACCCTCTCGGTCAACCAGAACAAACTGCAAAAACGCCTGCGTCGTCTCGCCGGCGAAGCCATCACCGACTACAACATGATCGAGGATGGCGACAAGGTCATGGTCTGCCTGTCCGGCGGCAAGGACAGCTACACCATGCTCGACGTTCTGTTGCACCTGCAGAAGGTGGCACCGATCAAGTTCGAGATTGTCGCGGTGAACATGGACCAGAAGCAGCCGGGCTTCCCCGAGCATGTGCTGCCGGCATACCTCAAGGAATTGGGCGTCGAGTACCACATCGTCGAGAAGGACACCTACTCGGTGGTCAAGGAGCTGGTACCCGAAGGCAAGACCACCTGCTCGCTGTGCTCGCGCCTGCGTCGTGGCACCTTGTACACCTTCGCCGATGAAATCGGTGCGACCAAGATGGCCCTGGGGCATCACCGCGACGACATCGTCGAAACCTTCTTCCTCAACATGTTCTTCAACGGCGCGCTCAAGGGCATGCCGCCGAAGCTGCGCGCCGACGATGGACGCAACGTGGTGATCCGCCCACTGGCCTACTGCAGCGAGAAGGACATCCAGGCCTACTCGGACATGAAGGAATTCCCGATCATCCCGTGCAACCTCTGCGGCTCGCAAGAGAACCTGCAGCGTCAGGTGGTCAAGGACATGCTGGTGGAGTGGGAGCGCAAGCACCCGGGCCGTACCGAAAGCATCTTCCGCGCCATGCAGAACGTGGCGCCGTCGCAGCTCGCCGACCGCAACCTGTTCGACTTCACCAGCCTGAAGATCGACGAGAACGCCACCCCGCGTTTCCTCGACGTGGTGAACATCTGAGACCATGCGCGATTACCAGTGGCTGCACGCGTACTGCCTGAACCGCTTCGGCTCGGCCCAGGCACTGGAGGCCTTCCTGCCGCAGCCGCGCACGCCGGCGCAGTTGCGCGAAATCGCTGACGACCGCTACCTGTCGACCTTGGCCCTGCGCGTGTTCCGTGCCGGGCTCAAGCACAGCCTGGTGGATGCCAAGTGGCCGGCGTTCGAGCAGGTATTCTTCGGTTTCGACCCGGAGAAGGTGGTGCTGATGGGCGCCGAGCACCTCGAGCGGCTGATGCAAGACGCACGCATCATCCGCCACCTGGGCAAGCTCAAGAGCGTGCCGCGCAATGCGCAGATGGTCCTCGATGTCGCGAAGGAGAAGGGCAGCTTCGGCGCGTTCATCGCCGACTGGCCGGTGACCGATATCGTCGGGTTGTGGAAGTACCTGGCCAAGCACGGTAACCAGCTGGGTGGGTTGTCAGCACCGCGGTTCTTGCGCATGGTCGGCAAGGACACCTTCATCCCTACCGAGGACATGGCGGCCGCGTTGATCGCGCAGAAGGTGATCGACAAGCAACCGACCAGCCAGCGCGACCTGGCCCTGGTGCAGCAGGCCTTCAATCAGTGGCACGAAGAGAGCGGTCGGCCGCTGTGCCAGTTGTCGGTCATGCTGGCGCATACCGTCAACCATTAAGGTTCTTGGGGCCGCAAAGCGGCCCCCAAACTCAACTGCCTTCGCCCGCCATGCGCCGTTCGAACTGAAACTTCCAGCGCACATACAAAAGCCCGGCAATGAACAGCCCCAGGCTGACCAGCACCTCGACCCAGCCAAACACCGCCCGCGCCGGGTCGAATGCCGCCAGCACGCCCTTGATGAAATAGATATTCACCACGAAGCAGGTCCAGGCATGCGCGCGGGCGCTGCCCATCAGCATGCCCGGTAGCAGCAACAGCAGCGGCACCAGCTCGATCGCCAGGATCACTTCGACCCGTGCCCCATGCAGGTTGGCGAACCACAGGTTGTTCACCACCAGCAGCGCGATCAGGCCAAAGAAGCATGCCAGGCTCAACGCCCGCGCCAGGCGCAGGCGCGGCGCCAGCCATTCGAGTGACGGCAACACCTTGGGCCTTTTAGCCACGCGTGGCCTCCAGGGCCTTGGCCGTGGTCGCCAGGCGTTGGCCCAGGGCGCGGCACAAAGCGATTTCGTGTTGATCCAGCTCGCGCTTGCCATCGGCACCGGCATGATGGCTAGCGCCGTAAGGGGTGCCACCGCCACGGGTTTCGAGCAGTGCCGATTCACTGTACGGCAGGCCCATCACCAGCATGCCGTGGTGCATCAGCGGCAGCATCATCGACAGCAGGGTGGTCTCCTGGCCGCCGTGCAGGCTGGCGGTGGAGGTGAACACGCCAGCCGGCTTGCCGACCAGTTCGCCACCCAGCCACAGGCTGCTGGTGCCATCGAGGAAGTACTTCAGCGGTGCGGCCATGTTGCCGAAGCGGGTCGGGCTGCCCAGCACCAGGCCGGCGCAGTGGCGCAGGTCGTCGAGGGTGGCGTACAGCGCGCCGCTGGCCGGGATGTCCGGGGCCACCGCTTCGCATTCGGTGGAAATCGCCGGTACCGTGCGCAGGCGTGCTTCCATGCCGGCCAGCTCGATGCCACGGGCGATGTGTCGGGCCATCTCGCTGGTCGAGCCGTGGCGGCTGTAATACAGCACCAGGATGAACGGCGCGCTCACGGCAGGATCTCCAGCACCTTCTCGGGAGGGCGACCGATGACGGCCTTGTCATCGGCGATCAAGATTGGCCGTTCGATCAGCTTGGGGTGCTGGACCATCGCGTCGATCAGCTGCGCGTCGCTCAGGGCCGGGTTACCGAGGTCGAGGGCCTTGTATTCGTCTTCGCCGCTGCGCAGCAACTGACGCGGGGCGATGCCCAGCTTGCCGAGCAGAGCCTTGAGAGTAGCCGCGTCGGGCGGCGTTTCCAGGTAGCGCACGATGGTCGGTGCCAGGCCGCGTTGTTCGAGCAGTTCCAGCGCGCCGCGGGATTTCGAGCAGCGCGGGTTATGATAGAGCGTCAAGTCAGTCATGTCGGGTCGCATCCAGCTGGGTGTGGCGGCTATTCTAACCGCAGCGACTGACCTATTTGCTTGAAACTTCGAGAAGGATTGACCCATGGCAAGGCGTCTGGCAGCAGTACTGGCCATCACCGCGAGCCTTTTGCTCGGTGGTTGCGGTGCCGATTACGGCGTGGACCAAGATGGCAAGACGGTAAAGGCGGAACAGATCGACGGGCACTGGGTAGTGCTCAATTACTGGGCCGAATGGTGTGGCCCGTGCCGCACCGAGGTACCAGAGCTGAACCAGGCAGCCAAGCAGTGGGCGGCCGACGGCGTCAGGGTGGTCGGGGTGAACTTCGATGGCCTGCAGGGCCCGGAGCTGAAGCAGGCGGCGCAAGCCTTGGGCATCGACTTCACCGTGCTCGCCCAGGACCCGGCCGAGCGCTATGACCTGCCACGTAGCGAGGCGCTGCCGGTGACCTACATCATCGATGACAAGGGCAAGGTGCGTGAACAGTTGATGGGCGAGCAGACCCTGGAAGGGTTGCAGGCCAAGATCAAGGCGCTCAAAGGCGCCTGATGCAATTAGGGCCGCTGTGTGCGGCCCCAAGGATCTTCAGCCTTCTTCAGGCCAGAAGCGCAGCGGTTTGCCTTCGGCCGGCCAGAAGCGCATCTGCTCGATGGGCGATACATCCCAGCGCTGCACGGTCTCCAACGCCTGCAGGAAGTGCTTTTCCTGCTCCATCAGTGCCGGGGCGCACAGCTTGCGGGTTTTGCCGACCTTACCGAAGCTCAAGTGCTCGCCTTCCAGCGTGTACGGCGCAAACCAGTGGTTGCAGCCGGCATTGCCGTAGGCCCGGCCATCGCTGGCCAGGGTCAGGGTCAGGTGACTGTAGTCGATCAGCGGACGCTCGCCGATCCACTCCAGCACGTAGCTGCGTTCCTGCTGCAGCTTCGAAGGTTCGGCGGCACAGCCGAGCAGGCCGGTGGCAATCAGCGCGCCGGTCAGCAGATTCTTCACTCGGCGCTCTCCTGGCAACGCGGGCACAGGTGCTTGGCGCCACGGCTGGCCCAGCCCAGTTCGGCGATACGGGCGCTGGCAGCCGGCTGACGGGCCGCCTTGCCGAGTTTGGCGTCGACGGCGAACTCGAAGTCCAGCACTGCGTCGCAGCTGTCGCACTCGACCTTCCAGGTGAGAATTTCCAGTTCGTTGAACACTGGGCCGCTGGCCACGGCCACCCACTGGCCGCGCGGGTTGATCAGGTGACGCACGCTGTCCACGGTCAGGCGCATGGCCAGGTCCTTGCTGCCCTTGAGGGTCACGATCAAGACGTCGCCCTTGTGCATCGAGCCACCGTTGCCGGTCACCTGGTAACGGCCCGGAGCCAGGGCACGGCACTCGATCAAGGTGTGTTGCGGGTTGAAAAGGGTGTAGCGGAAATCGTGCTCGACCATGGGTCCTCCAGAAATGCCGCGTATCCTAGCATCAACCGCTGACCAGATTCTGCGGATTACCCGCCGCCCAGCGGATGATGTTGTCCAGGGTGGTGGCGGCGATTGCATCCAGTGCCTCGCGGGTCAGGAAGGCCTGGTGGGCGGTGATGATCACATTAGGGAAGGTCAGCAGCCGCGCCAGCACATCATCTTGCAGCGGCAGGTCGGAACGGTCTTCGAAGAACAGCTGGGCTTCCTCTTCATAGACGTCCAGGCCCAGGTAGCCGAGCTGGCCGCTTTTCAGGGCATCGATCAGCGCCGGCGTGTCGACCAGTGCACCGCGGCCGGTGTTGATCAGCATCGCGCCCGGCTGCAGCTGGCTCAGGCTTTGCGCATTGATCAGGTGCCGGGTGTGCTCGGTCAGCGGGCAATGCAGGCTGATGATCCGCGCCTCGCGCAGCAGGTCGGGCAGTTCCAGGTAGCGGGCCCCCAAGGCCAGCAGTTCCGGGTTGGGGTAGGGGTCGTACGCCAGCAGCTCGCAGCCGAAACCGGCCATGATGCGGGCGAAGGCCGCGCCAATCTGGCCAGTGCCGACCACGCCGACGGTTTTGCCATGCAGGTCGAAGCCGGTCAGCCCATGCAAGGTGAAGTCCCCTTCGCGGGTGCGGTTGTAGGCGCGATGGAGGCGGCGGTTGAGCGCCAGGATCAGGGCCACGGCGTGCTCTGCCACGGCATGCGGCGAGTAGGCCGGCACACGCACCACTGCCAGGCCAAGATGCTGCGCGGCGGCCAGGTCGACGTGGTTGTAACCGGCCGAGCGCAGGGCGATCAACCGTGTGCCGCCGGCGGCCAGGCGCTGCAGTACCTGAGCGTCCAGTTCATCGTTGATGAAGGCGCAGACCACTTCGTAACCCTGGGCCAGCGGGGCAGTGTCGAGGGTCAGGCGGGCGGGCTGGAAGTGCAGGTCCAGGGCGCTGTGGCCGGTGGCCTGGGTGAAGCTTTCCTGGTCGTAGTGCTGGCTGCTGAACAACAGAACGCGCATGGTCAGGTCCTCTCTGGGAGCAACTGTCTTGCTCGAAGCTTATGGCAGGTGCGATCCCTGTGGGAGCGGGTTTACCCGCGAAGCAGGCAACGCGGTGAATCGCACGGGCTTCGCCCGTGTCCGCGGGTAAACCCGCTCCTACAGGTAGGTGTCATGCGCTCAACCTGGCCTGGGCAGCGAGGCGGTTGATCGCCGCATCCAGCTCATCCAGCGCCTGCTGTGCCTGTGGGCTGTCCTGCTTGAGCAACGTCTCGCTGCGCTGGCAGGCCGCGCGCAGCTGGGGCACGCCGCAATAACGCGAGGCACCGTTGAGCCGGTGCACCTGCTCGATCAGCGTCGCCTGGTCATCCGTTTCGCGTGCGGCGCGAATCGCCTGGCGGTCGCTTTCCAGCGACGCCAGCAGCATGGCCAGCATGTCGGCAGCCAGGTCCGGCTTGCCGGCGGCCAGGCGCAAACCTTCGTCCGGGTCAAGCACCGGCAGCTCATGGCCGTCGCCATGCGGCTCGCTGGCCTGCTCCAGCGGTGGTGCGCCCAGGCTCAGCCCGGTCCACTTCATCACCACCTGGGCCAGCTGCCGCTCGCTGATCGGTTTGGTCAGGTAATCGTCCATGCCGCTGTGCAACAGGGCGCGCTTCTCGTTGGCCATGGCATGGGCAGTCAAGGCGACGATTGGCAGCGGGCTGCCGCTCTGGGTCTTTTCCCACAGGCGGATCTGCTCGGTGCACGCGCGGCCGTCCATGCCTGGCATCTGCACGTCCATCAGCACCATATCGAAGGGTTCGGCCTGGACTGCCTTTACGGCGGCATAGCCATTGTCGACTGCCAGCACTTCGGCGCCCAGGTCTTCGAGCAGCGTCTGTACCAGCAGCAGGTTGGCGGCGTTGTCGTCGACGCAGAGTATCTTCGCCCGCGGCTGGCCGTTGCTGGCCAGCCCCGGCTCGGCCAGCGGCCGGCGCGGTTGCACCAGCTCCAGCAGCAGGCGGCGCAACTTGCGCGTGCAGGTCGGTTTGGACAGCAACTGACCATGGCCATTAGGCAGGTAGGGGTGGTACAGCCCCTGTTCGGTGGTTGGGCACAGCACCACGCATTGGCAGTGCAAGCGCTCCAGCTGCTGGTTGTACTGGCCGAGCTGCTCTGGCGAAAGCGTGCCGAGGTTGGCGCCGAGCACCGCGAATTCGAAGGGCATGCCTGCCTGGAAGCCCGCCTGCACACCCTGCAGCAACTGGTCGTAGGAGGCGAACAGGCTGACGCTCAGGCCGCAATCTTCGAGTTGGTGCTCCAGGGCCTGGCGTGCCAGCTCATGGCCATCGACAATAGCCGCCCTGCGGCCGAGCAGCGGTTGCAGCGGCTGCTCCTCGAGGTCGTCATGGGCCTTGGGCAGGCTTAGGCTGATCCAGAACTGCGAGCCTTCGCCCGGCGTGCTGTCGACGCCGATCTCACCGCCCATCTGCTCGATCAGACGCTTGGAAATCACCAGCCCCAGGCCAGTACCGCCGGGCTGGCGGGCCAGCGAATTGTCGGCCTGGCTGAAGGCCTGGAACAAGGTGCGCACATCCTGCGGCGACAGACCGATGCCAGTGTCCTGCACGCTGATGCGCAGCTGGGCGCTGTCTTCCTGTTCGTCATCAAGCATGGCCCGGACAACGATGGTGCCTTCGCGGGTGAACTTGATCGCATTGCTCACCAGGTTGGTGAGGATCTGCTTCAGCCGCAACGGGTCGCCGATCAGCGACGACGCCGTATCGCGGTAGATCAGGCTGAGCAGCTCGAGCTGTTTGGCGTGGGCGGCGGGGGCGAGGATGGTCAGCGTGTCCTGGACCAGGTCGCGCAAGTTGAACGGGATGCTGTCGAGCACCAGCTTGCCGGCTTCGATCTTGGAGAAGTCGAGGATCTCGTTGATGATCCCCAGCAGGTTGTCGGCGGACTTCTCGATGGTGTTCAGGTAATCCAGCTGCCGCGGGGTCATCTCGCTTTTCTGCAGCAGATGGGTGAAGCCAAGGATGCCATTGAGCGGGGTGCGGATTTCGTGGCTCATGTTGGCCAGGAACTCCGACTTGATGCGGCTGGCCTCCAGGGCCTCCTTGCGCGCCATGTCCAGCTCGATGTTCTGGATCTCGATGGTTTCCAGGTTCTGGCGAACGTCCTCGGTGGCCTGGTCGATGCTGTGCTGCAGCTCCTCGTGGGCCCCATGCAGGGTCTCGGCCATGCGGTTGATGCCGTGGGCCAGTTCGTCAAGTTCGTGGCTGCCCATGGCCGGCAGGCGTTCGTCGAGGTGGCCGTCCTTGAGCTGGTTGACCGCATGCTTGATGCGTGCGATCGGGTCATTGATGGTGCGGCTCATGCGCATCGCCAGCAGGGCAGTAAGGGCCAGGCAGGCAAGGATCAGCAGCACGCTGGTGAACAGGTTGCGGTAGCCACGCAGCAGCGTGCCGTCGTGGGACAGTTCGATCTCGACCCAGCCAAGCAGGCGCTCGGTCTCAGCCGGTACGGCATCGGTGGCCAGGTCGCGGTGGTGGCCGAATACTGGCATCAGGTAGCGTGTAGCGTCGTTGCCAGTGCGCTGCAACAACTGCGTGCCGGTACCGCCACTGGGGGCCTGGTTGATCATGCTCGGGCCAGCATGGGCCAGGCGGCTGCGGTCAGGGGCGAGGAAGGCCACAGCACGCACATCGGTTTGCTCAAGGGTTTGCGCGGCGATGCGCTCCAGCTGGGCAGGCGTCTGCCGTGCCAAGGCCGGTGCGGCCAGCGGAGCCAGCTGCTCGGCGAGCATCTTGCCGCGCTGCAGCAGCTGGGTGCGCAACTGGTCTTGCTGCAGCCAGGTGAAATAGCTGCCCAGTACCAGCGCCATCAGGCTGGCGGGCAACAGTGCCAGCAGCAGCACCCGGCTTCTGATTCCCAAACGATCGAGCACACTCGCCTCCTGTGATGTGCCTGGGTGCCGTCGTCATCGCGACGGAACAAAGCGGAAAGTTACTCCGCTGGCTGCGCTAATGCACCCTTTGTCTGTCATTTCATTGTCTGGCCCAAGCGTTGGTCGCTGGGCGGTTGCCTGGACGGTGAGCATGCACAATAATTGCGCAACTGAGAATGGATGGCAGTTGCCAATGAATCCTGTAACTAATTACACCTCCCGCATCCTGGCCATCGAGGACGATCCGGTCCTGGGTGCCTACCTGCATGAAGAATTGCAGCGAGGCGGCTTCAAAGTCACCTGGTGCCGCAATGGCCTGGATGGCCTGGAGGTGGCGGGGCGGCAAGCCTTCGACGTGGTGCTGATGGACATCCTGCTGCCTGGCCTGAACGGGCTGGACGCCCTGTCCCGCCTGCGTCAGCGCAGCGCCACGCCGGTGATCCTGATGTCGGCGCTGGGCGCAGAGGCCGACCGCATCAGCGGCTTCCAGCGCGGTGCAGACGATTACCTGCCCAAGCCCTTCAGCATGGCCGAACTGCAGGTGCGGATCGAAGCGATCCTGCGCCGGGTTGCCCTTGAGCGCCGTCATCAGCCGCCGCTGGAGGCTGCCGAAGGTGTGTTGCAGTTCGACGATGGCCTGTGCGACGTCAGCCTGGGGGGGCAGCCCGCCGGCATGACCCCCAGCGAGTATCGTCTGTTCGACATCCTTTACCGCAATGTCGACGAGGTGCTGAGCAAGCCCTTCCTTTATCAGCAGGTACTGCAGCGTGGCTACTCGCGGCACGACCGCAGCCTCGACATGCACGTCAGCCAGATCCGCCGCAAGTTAAAAGGGGTCGGCTACCACGAGCGGCAGATCCGCACGGTGTGGGGCAAAGGCTACGTGCTCAGCGTCGGCGAAGCGGAGTAAGCCATGCTCGATCGCCATTCGCTGTTCTGGAAGCTGGCCATCCTGCTGGTGGGCTTTTGCCTGTTGATGATCGGCCTCAGCTACACCTGGGGGCGCCACATGGAAAACCGGAACGCCTTTCTCGACCCGCCGGCCCGTCAGGTGCTGCGCGACTATGCCAGTGAAGCGGAAAAGGCCTGGCGCGACGGCGGGCGAGCAGGGCTGGACCGCTGGGTGGCGGCGATGCACCAGCGCGAGCACGGCTGGATCGGGGTGCTCGACCTCAACCTGCGGCCTTTGGACAGCGCCGTTCTCGGCCCCGAGATCATGCAGCGGCTCACCCGCCTGCGAGGCGTCGACTGGCCCATGAGCCGGCGCAGCGTCGACCAGCCCTGGTTGCGCATTCCGTTTCCCAACGCACCGGAGCAGGGCATGCTGGTGATCGAGCTGCCGCAGCGGCTCAACCCTGGTCATTATCGGTTCCTCTGGCAGATCGTCACCAACGGCATCATTCCCGGTCTGTTCACCTTGCTGCTGTGCGTCGGCCTCTACCGCATGCTGATCGTCCCGCTAAACCAGTTACGCGAGCAGGCCAATGCCTGGCGCGCTGATCAGCTCTCGGCACGCCTGGACTCACGCACCACTTCCCGGCATGACGAGCTGGGCGAGCTGGCCCGCGCGTTCGATCAAATGGCCGAGCGACTGCAAGGCACTGTGGTGCTGCAACAGCAACTGCTGCGCGACCTGTCCCATGAGATGCGCACTCCGCTCAGTCGCCTGCGCGTGGCCTGCGACGGCGAGACCGACCTTGCGCGCCTGCGTGAACGCCTGGAGCGTGAGGTGGACTGTATGCAGCAACTGGTCGAGAACACGTTGCAGCTGGCTTGGCAGGATGCCGAGCGTACGCCGATGAACCTCGAGCCGATTCAGGTTCAGGCGCTGTGGGACCTGCTGGCCGAGGATGCCAGCTATGAAAGCGGCTGGCCGGTCGAGCGGTTGCGCTGCGAGCTGCCGGGCAATTGCTGGGTGCAGGGCAACCTCAACCACCTGGCCCAGGCCGTGGAGAACATGCTGCGCAATGCCATCCGCCATTCGCCGGAAAACGGCCTGGTGCGGTTGGGTGGGCAGCGCGAGGGCGGGTATTGGCGATTGTGGCTGGAAGATGAAGGCGGGGGTGTGGCCGAAGACGATCTGGAGCGGATCTTTGCGCCGTTCTCCCGGCTTGATGGTTCGCGTCCGGGGGATGGCGGTTTTGGCCTGGGGCTGAGCATTGCCCGTAGCGCGATCCAGCGCCAGGGTGGGACTTTATGGGCTGAGAATGGCACATCAGGGCTCAGGCTGTGCATGCGGCTGCCGATTCATGTGCCGGCCACTTCGCGGGCACGCCCGCTCCCACAGGGTGGCGCGGTCCCTGGGAAGGTGTGAGCGTGGCTGGGAAGCATGCGGCACCGTTATAGCCTGTAGCTATATCGACCACAGATTGCGTGATATGGCCGGGAAGGGTTTGCCGGTATGATAGGCACCCCTGCCGTCCGGATTGTGAAATACGCCATGACCTTGCAGTACCCAACCATCGCCGATTGCGTCGGCAATACGCCCCTGGTTCGCCTGCAGCGCATCGCTGGCGAAACCAGCAATACCCTCCTGCTCAAGCTCGAAGGTAACAATCCCGCCGGCTCGGTGAAAGACCGCCCGGCGCTGTCGATGATCACCCGCGCCGAACTGCGCGGCCAGATCAAGCCAGGCGACACCCTGATCGAGGCCACCTCCGGCAACACCGGCATCGCCTTGGCAATGGCGGCAGCGATCAAGGGTTACAAGATGATCCTGATCATGCCCGACAACTCCACCGCCGAACGCAAGGCAGCGATGACCGCCTACGGCGCCGAGTTGATTTTGGTGAGCAAGGAAGAAGGCATGGAAGGGGCGCGCGACCTCGCCGAAAAACTGCAGGCCGAAGGCCGCGGCCTGGTGCTCGACCAGTTTGCCAACGGTGATAACCCGATCGCCCACTACAGCAGCACCGGCCCGGAGATCTGGCAGCAGACCCAGGGCACCATTACCCATTTCGTCAGCTCCATGGGCACCACCGGTACCATCATGGGCTGCTCCCAGTACCTCAAGGAGCAGAACCCCAACGTGCAGATCGTCGGCCTGCAGCCGATGGAAGGCGCGGCCATCCCCGGTATCCGCCGTTGGCCCGAGGAGTACCTGCCGAAGATCTTCGATGCCACCCGCGTCGACCGTGTGGTGGACATGTCCCAGCAGGAAGCCGAAGACACCATGCGCCGCCTCGCCCGCGAAGAGGGCATTTTCTGTGGCGTGTCTTCCGGTGGTGCGGTGGCAGCCATGCTGCGTCTGTCCCGCGAAGTTGAAAACGCCGTGATGGTCGCGATCATCTGTGATCGCGGCGACCGTTACCTGTCCACCGGCCTGTTCGACCCGAGCTAAATGTCCAAGAAAAAAAGCAACAGCGGCCTGCGCTTTCAGCCGGCCGGCGGCAACCGTACGCCCCAGGTCCCCGTGGGCAAGAAGCAGCGCCTGGAGATCGAGCGCTTGGCCGGTGACGGCCGCGGCATCGCCTTCCTCGAGGGGCGCACCTGGTTCGTCAGCGGCGCCTTGGCCGGTGAAGCGGTCGAAGCTCGCGTGCTCAATGCCCGCGGCAAGGTGGTCGAGGCGCGCCTGGAGCGGGTACTGCAAGCCAGCCCCGAGCGCCGCCAGGCGCCGTGCCGCCACTACGCGCGTTGCGGCGGCTGCAACCTGCAACACCTGCCACACGAAGCCCAACTGGCGCTCAAGCAGCGCACCCTGGCCGAGCAGCTGCAACGGGTGGCCGGCGTGCAGCCCGAGGAATGGGCCGCGCCCCTGAGCGGGCCGGAATTCGGCTACCGGCGCCGGGCGCGGGTGGCGGTGCGCTGGGATGTGAAGGCTAAGCACCTGGATGTCGGTTTCCGTGCTGAAGCCAGCCAGGAAATTGTCTCTATAGATGACTGCGCCGTACTGGTACAGCCTTTGCAATCTATTCTTCGCCACTTGCCGACCGTGCTGCGCTCGCTGAGCAAGCCGCAGGCGATCGGCCACGTGGAGCTGTTCAGCGGCACCGCCGAAGCCGTGCTGGTGCGCCATGTGGCGCCGCTGCCGGCGGATGACCTGGCGCGCCTGCAGGCGTTCTGCGACGAGGCCAATGCGCAACTCTGGCTGCAGGGTGAAGGTGAGCCGGCACCTGTGGACGCCGAGGCGAAACTGGGCTTTACCCTTGCGCCTTGGCAGCTGGAACTGGCCTGGCGCCCGGGCGATTTCGTCCAGGTCAACGCTCAGGTCAACACGGCGATGATCGAGCAGGCCCTGGCCTGGCTCGCGCCGCAAGCTGACGAGCGTGTGCTGGACCTGTTCTGCGGCCTGGGCAACTTCGCCTTGCCGCTGGCGCGACAGGCACGTGAAGTGGTGGCGGTGGAGGGTGTACAGGCCATGGTCGATCGGGCCGCAGCCAATGCCCGGAACAACGATGTGCATAACGCCGCGTTTTTTCAGGCCGATTTATCGCAGCCTTTGGCAGGCGCCGGATGGGCCGCCGAGGGCTTTTCTGCGGTACTCTTGGATCCACCGCGCGACGGTGCATACGAGGTGGTGCAAGGCATCGCCCGCCTCAACGCCAAGCGCTTGGTGTATGTATCGTGCAACCCGGCCACGCTGGCGCGAGACGCCCAGGTGCTGGTCGGCCAGGGGTACCGGTTAAAAAGGGCCGGGATTCTCGACATGTTTCCTCAGACGGCGCATGTCGAAGCCATGGCGTTATTCGAAGCGGGCTAGCGAACTGGCCCCTTGGTGCGGCTTCCACGGAAGCGAAGCTGCACGGTGATTGCCAGTGCACCCGTGTGGTGCGCTGTATGGAAAGGTAAAACAAAGATGGTACAGGTGAGAGTGCACCAGCCGGTCAACACAGACGGCAGTATCAATCTCGAAGCATGGCTGGATCACGTGGTGAGCGTCGATTCGGCTCTGGATCGCGTGGCGCTGAAAGAAGCCTGCGAGTTCACCCAGGAAATCGAAAAGAAGGGCAACCCGGCCAAGCATTCGTGGGCCGATGGTACGTCCAGTTATCAGGCCGGCCTGGAAATCGCCGAAATCCTCGCGGACCTCAAGCTCGACCAGGATTCGCTGGTCGCCGCGGTGATCTATCGCTCGGTACGTGAGGGCAAGGTGACCGTGGCCGAAGTCGGCCAGCGCTTTGGCCCGGTGGTGTCCAAGCTGATTGACGGCGTGCTGCGCATGGCCGCCATCAGCGCCAGCCTGAGCCCGCGCCAGTCGCTGGTGCTGGGCTCGCAGGCGCAGGTCGAGAACCTGCGCAAGATGCTCGTGGCCATGGTCGACGACGTGCGCGTGGCGCTGATCAAGCTGGCCGAGCGTACCTGTGCGATCCGGGCAGTGAAGTCCGCCGATGACGAAAAACGCCTGCGCGTGGCGCGCGAGGTGTTCGACATCTATGCGCCGCTGGCCCACCGGCTGGGCATCGGCCACATCAAGTGGGAGCTGGAAGACCTGTCTTTCCGCTACCTGGAACCCGACCAGTACAAGCAGATCGCCAAGCTGTTGCACGAGCGCCGGCTGGACCGTGAGCGCTTTATCAGCGATGTCATGAACCAGCTGCAGAACGAGCTGCTGGCCACCGGCGTCAAGGCTGACATCAGCGGCCGGGCAAAACACATCTATTCGATCTGGCGCAAGATGCAGCGCAAGGGCCTGGAGTTCAGCCAGATCTATGATGTGCGCGCTGTGCGCGTGCTGGTGCCGGAGGTGCGTGACTGCTATACCGCGCTGGGCATCGTGCACACCCTGTGGCGGCACATCCCCAAGGAATTCGACGACTACATCGCCAACCCCAAGGAAAACGGCTATCGCTCGCTGCACACTGCAGTAATCGGCCCCGAGGGCAAGGTGCTGGAAGTGCAGATCCGTACCCACGGCATGCACGAGGAAGCCGAGCTCGGCGTCTGCGCCCACTGGCGTTACAAGGGCACCGACGTCAAGCCAAGCTCCAACCACTACGAAGAAAAGATCTCGTGGCTGCGCCAGGTGCTCGAATGGCATGAAGAACTGGGCGACATCGGTGGCCTGGCCGAGCAGCTGCGGGTCGATATCGAACCCGACCGGGTTTACGTGTTCACCCCGGATGGCCACGCCATCGACCTGCCCAAGGGTGCCACACCGCTGGACTTTGCCTACCGGGTACACACCGAGATCGGCCACAACTGCCGTGGCGCCAAGATCAACGGGCGCATCGTGCCGCTCAACTACAGCCTGCAGACCGGCGAGCAGGTGGAGATCATCACCAGCAAGCACGGCAACCCGAGCCGTGACTGGCTGAACTCCAACCTGGGCTACGTCACCACCTCGCGGGCCCGGGCCAAGATCGTCCACTGGTTCAAGCTGCAGGCGCGTGACCAGAACGTCGCCGCCGGCAAGACCTTGCTCGAGCGCGAACTCAGCCGCCTGGGCCTGCCGCAGGTGGACTTCGAACGCCTGGCCGAGAAGACCAACGTCAAGACCGCCGAGGACATGTTCGCCTCGCTCGGTGCCGGCGACCTGCGCCTGGCGCACCTGGTCAACGCTGCCCAGCAGCTGCTAGAGCCGGAACGTATCGAGCAGATCGAACTGGTGCCGCGCAAGCCTACAGGCTCGCGTACCGGCAAGCGTGGCGACATCCAGATCCAGGGCGTCGGCAACCTGCTCACGCAGATGGCCGGCTGCTGTCAGCCGCTGCCGGGCGATGCCATCGTCGGCTACATTACCCAAGGCCGTGGCGTCAGCATTCACCGCCAGGACTGCGCCTCGGCGCTGCAGCTGGCCGGGCGCGAGCCGGAGCGGATGATCCAGGTGAGCTGGGGGCCGATCCCGGTGCAGACCTACCCGGTCGATATCGTCATCCGTGCCTACGACCGCCCAGGTTTGCTGCGCGACGTGTCGCAGGTGCTGCTGAACGAGAAAATCAACGTGCTGGCGGTCAATACTCGCTCGAACAAGGAAGACAACACCGCGCTGATGTCGCTGACCATCGAGATTCCGGGCCTGGATGCGCTGGGGCGCTTGTTGGGGCGGATTTCGCAGCTGCCGAACATCATCGAAACGCGGCGTAATCGTACCCCTTGAGACCGCGGCGCGGCCTTCGCGGGTTTACCCGCGAAGAGTCTCCACCGAAGGACCTGCTTAAATGACCTACACCCTCGAAGACCTGCTGCACCTCATGGCCCGGTTGCGCGATCCGCAGTACGGCTGCCCGTGGGACCTGAAGCAGAACTATGCGAGCATCGTCCAGCACACCATCGAAGAAGCTTACGAAGTCGCCGACACTATCGAGCGCGGTGATTTCGAGCACCTGCAGGGCGAGCTTGGCGACCTGTTGTTTCAGGTGGTCTACTACAGCCAACTGGCCCGGGAAGAAGGGCGCTTCGAGTTCGATGGCGTGGTCGACAGCATCACCCGCAAGCTGATCCGTCGTCACCCCCATGTATTCCCGACTGGCGAATTGTATGCGCCACTGGACACCCCTAGCCTGAACGAGGCCCAGGTCAAGTCACGCTGGGAGGAGATCAAGGCCGAGGAGCGCGCCGAGAAAAGCACCCCTGAACAGCTGTCGCTGCTCGATGACGTACCGGCGGCATTGCCGGCGCTGTCGCGTGCAGCCAAACTGCAGAAGCGCGCGGCCACCGTCGGCTTCGACTGGCCAGCGGCACTGCCGGTGCTGGACAAGGTGCGCGAGGAACTCGACGAAGTGTTGCAGGCCATGGCCGACAACGATGCCGACGCCCTTGAAGATGAAGTCGGCGACCTGCTGTTCGCTGCTGTGAACCTCGCCCGCCACCTCAAGCAAGACCCGGAAAACGCCCTGCGCCGCGCCAACCGCAAGTTCGAGCGACGTTTCCGCTTCATCGAACAGGCATTGCGCAACAGCGGCAGGCCGATTGAACACTGTAACCTTGACGAGCTGGACGCCCTGTGGGGCGAAGCCAAGCGTCAGGAAAAGAACCTGCCCAGCTGCGGCTGAGCTGATGCATAAGTGAGTGAATATTCATGAGCCTTTCCCTTCGCGACCAATTGCTCAAAGCCGGTCTGGTCAACCAGAAACAGGTCTCGCAGACCAACAAAGCTGAAAAGAAACAGAAGCGCATGGAGCACAAAGGCCAGGTCGAAGTCGACGACAGCCAGCAGCGCATTGCCAAGGAAGCCATGGCCGAGAAAGCCAAGCGCGACCAGGAGCTGAATCGCCAGCAGCAGGAAAAGGCCGAGCAGAAGGCCCGTGTGGCGCAGATCAAGCAGTTGATCGAAGCCACCCGACTGCCCAAGCTCAATACCGAGGACTATTACAACTTCGTCGACGACAAGAAGGTCAAGCGTATTGCCGTCAACGCCCTGATGCGCACCCGCCTGAGCAACGGCGCGCTGGCCGTTGTGTCGCATGCCGGTGGCTACGAAGTGATCCCGCGCGAGGCGGCAGTGAAGATTCAGGAACGCGACCCGAGCCGTATCCTGCTGCTCAATACCCATGTCGAGGAGGCGGACGAGGACGATCCGTACGCGGCCTACAAAATCCCAGACGACCTGATGTGGTAAGCACGAAAAACCCCGCCAAGGCGGGGTTTTTTATTGGAAGAGGGTGTTATTGCGTGGTGCGCTGGCTTTCCAGCGCTTCGAGCT
Source organism: Pseudomonas sp. NBRC 111124 (assembly GCF_001320245.1). Classification (GTDB taxonomy): domain Bacteria; phylum Pseudomonadota; class Gammaproteobacteria; order Pseudomonadales; family Pseudomonadaceae; genus Aquipseudomonas. The sequence goes on along the minus strand of NZ_BCBA01000023.1, from coordinate 59,588 downwards.
CTGCCCGGTACTGGTGCGCTTCATGTTCCTGGTGGAACATGCCTACCAGCTGGCCTTGTTGGTGCACGTCCCAGATCCGCACGCCAGCGGCCAGGCCTTCGTGGGACATTTTCGATTCGTCGCGTTCGGTTACTTGGACTGTCATCGGTAAACTCCACTGCTTGAGTTGGCTGCGACACTGTGTCGCACAACCCCTTTATAGAGTTTGTTAGCAGGCTAAGTAAATAAAACAGCCATGAAACAAGTTTCATGAAAGCCGGGCAAAAAGAAGCCCCGCACAGGGCGGGGCTCCAGATATCAAGGGCTGCAGTGGATCAGTTACCCTTGACCGTCTTGCCATCGACCGTGCCTTCCTGCAGCACGATCACGTACTCTTTGCCATCGGTTTCGACCTGGCGCAGCTGCACCAGCAAGTAGTCCCAGTCCTTGGCGAACCACAGCTCGGTGACGCGCTTGTTCTGGCTTGGGGCGCGCACGCGCTCGACCTTCACCGCCTCGACCTGGCCGGTCTTGGTCGTGATCTTCTCTGTGCCGAGCACGCGGAAGTCGTAATTGTCGATCTCGTCGCCATCGACCACCTGGTAGGTCATGCTCTTCTTGCCTGCTGCCACATCGTGCTGCAGGGCAAGCTGGTAAGAGGACTTGTCCAGCACGCCGCGGTTGAGCGGCAGGCTGATGGGGTCCTTGCGGTCGGTGCCAGTGATTTTCTTGCTGTTCCAGTCGAAGGTCAGGTCGACGGTCTTGGCCTTGCCCAAACCGCCACGCTCGAAGTGGTACTTCTGCGGCAGCAGGGTGTCGTTGTCCATGCGCAGGGTGCTTTGCTCGGTCAGGCTGGCGATCATCATGGAGGCCTTGAAATCAAGGTTCCAGCTGCCGTCCTTGTTCTTCACCAGGCTGCGCTCGGCGGTGCCGCTCATGGGCAGTTGCTTCCAGTCGGCGGTGTAGCTGGCCGAGAACGGCTTGAGGTCAGCTGCCTGGAGCGGCAGGGCGAGCACGGCGAGAGCCAATAGCAGGGCGCGACGCATAAATTCTCCTAGGGTCGGATCAAGTGACCACTGGCCGGCAGCGGTTTGTCATCCAGTAATGCACCCTGTTCGCCCAGGCGCAAGCGCCCTTGGGCAAACCAGTGCACCGCCAGCGGGTAGATTTGGTGTTCCTGATGGTGGACCCGTTGGGCCAGGCTTTCCACCGTGTCATCAGACAGTACCGGTATTACAGCCTGTACGACCAGAGGCCCGCCATCGAGTTCCTCGGTGACGAAGTGCACACTGCAGCCATGCTCGGCGTCACCTGCCTCCAGCGCCCGACGGTGGGTATGCAGGCCCTTGTAGCGGGGCAGCAGCGACGGATGAATGTTGAGCAGGCGGCCCTCATAGTGGCGCACGAAGCCGCCACTGAGGATACGCATGAAGCCGGCCAGCACGACCAGGTCCGGGGCAAAGCCGTCGATGCGCGCTATCAGCGCGGCATCGAAGGCTTCACGGCCGTCGAACTGGGTGTGGTCGAGCACCACGGTGTCGATACCGGCCGCCTGGGCCCGTTGCAGGCCATAGGCATCGGCGCGGTTGGAGACCACCGCGGCGATGCGCACCGGGCTGTCCTGCGCGTGACAACTGTCGATCAAGGCTTGCAGGTTGCTGCCGGAACCCGACAGCAGTACCACTACATTGCAGGGCTTGCTCGGCATCAGTGTGCCTTGAGGTTCTGCAGTTCGACCTGGGCGGCGCCTTCGGCGGCTTCGGCGATGTGGCCGATGACCCAAGGCTGCTCACCGGCGGCGCGCAGTTCGTTCAGGGCCGCTTCGACCTGATCCTGGGCTACGCAGATGACCATGCCGACGCCGCAGTTCAGGACACGGTGCATTTCGTGCTCGTCGACGTTGCCTTTTGCCTGCAGGAAGTCGAACACCGCCGGGCGCTGCCAGCTGGCCACGTCAACCACGGCCTGGGCATTCTTCGGCAGTACGCGCGGGATGTTGTCCAGCAGGCCACCACCGGTGATGTGGGCCATGGCCTTGACTGCGCCGGTGTTCTTGATCAGCTGCAGCAATGGCTTGACGTAGATGCGGGTCGGCGCCATCAGCAGGTCGGTCAGCGGCTTGCCGTCGAGCTGGGTGTTCCCGATGTCGGTGCCGGACACTTCGAGGATCTTGCGGATCAGCGAGTAGCCGTTGGAGTGCGGGCCGGAGGATGGCAGGGCGATCAGTGCGTCACCGGTGGCAACCTTGGAGCCATCGATGATCTCGGCCTTTTCCACCACGCCGACGCAGAAGCCGGCCAGGTCGTAGTCTTCGCCTTCGTACATGCCTGGCATTTCGGCGGTTTCGCCGCCGACCAGGGAGCAGCCAGCCAGTTCACAGCCGGCGCCGATGCCGGTGACCACGGTGGCGGCGACGTCGACATTCAGCTTGCCGGTGGCGTAGTAGTCGAGGAAGAACAGCGGCTCGGCGCCGCAGACCACCAGGTCGTTGACGCACATGGCGACCAGGTCCTGGCCGATGCTGTCGTGCTTGTTCAGGTTCAGCGCCAGGCGCAGCTTGGTGCCGACGCCGTCGGTGCCGGAGACCAGCACCGGCTGCTTGTAGCCGGCCGGGATCTCGCAGAGGGCGCCGAAGCCACCCAGGCCACCCATGACTTCAGGGCGTGCGGTGCGTTTTGCCACGCCCTTGATGCGTTCGACCAGTGCTTCGCCGGCGTCGATGTCTACACCGGCGTCCTTGTAGCTCAGGGAGGGTTGCTTGCTCATTGATCCAGGCCTTTAAGAGGGAGGGATTCGTAGAAACGACCATGACGGCCAAGGCCGGCTGGGAAGCGGCGGCTGCCTGAAACGTCAGTGGTCTGTGAAGGCGCGCGATTTTATCAGGGTTGCCGTGCAGCGGCCATCCTCAGGCCGACGGGCAGGGCGGTTAATTGCTGAAAAAGGTGTGCGGGTGGTTGATAGGCCACCTTCTGTATAAGCTGCAAACCACATGCTTCAAGCGCAACCGGACAGGAATCCCCCCATGCGACTACTCAATTATCTGGCAGCAGGGTGCCTGGCACTGGCCAGCATTACCGCGCAGGCCGAAACCGTCTCCGGGCTCTATCAAGTGCGCGAGCCAGTCGAAGGGCAGGGCGCCGAAGCCCGTGCCGCAGCTACTGCCAAGGCCTTCGAAACCTTGGTGCTGCGCCTGACCGGCGACCCCAAGGCGGCGCAGAGCCCGGCGTTGGCCGAATTGCGCAAAGACCCGCAAAAGATCATCAATCAGGTCGGCACCGAGGCCGGGCCGCCAGAGTCGGTGCAGGTCGAATTCGATCCCGGTAGCACCGACAGTGTCTTGCGCAAAGCCGGCCTGGCGCTGTGGGGCAGTAACCGGCCATCCATCCTCGGCTGGTGGCTCAACGACAGTGTCGAAGGCAGCAACCTGGTCGGTGATGGTCAGTCAAGCGCCCAGCCGCTGCGCCGCGCTGCCCAGCACCGAGGCTTGCCGTTGCGCCTGCCGCTGGCCGATCTGCAGGAGCAACTGGTCGCCAACGCCAAGCAGCTCGAAAGCAACGACCCTGCGCCATTGCGTCAGGCTGCCGAGCGCTATGGTGCCGATGCCTTGCTGGCCGTGCACGCCCATGAAGCCGATGGCAAATGGCAAGGTAAATGGCAGCTGTGGCTGGGCGACCAGCGTGAACAGGGCAACGCCGAGGGCGCTGACCAAGCTGCCCTGGCGGACGCAGTCATGCTAGCGGTCAGTAGCCGCCTGGCGCCACGCTACGTGGTCAAGGCCGGTGCCAGCAGCCAGTTGCAGTTGCAGGTGCAAGGCATGAACCTGCAGCGCTACGCCGAGCTGAGCCGAGTGCTGGAACCCTATGGCCCACGCCTGCAGATGGCCGAAGGCGGTACCTTGACCTATGCGGTCACCGGCAATCGCGAGCAACTGCGTGCCCAGCTGGGCCTGGCCAAGCTGCAGGAGGTGCCGGTCGAGCAGGTGCCGTCTGCCCCGGTCACCCCTGCGCCCAACCCAAGTGCTGCACCAAGCCAGCCAGCCGCGCCTGCACCTGCCACTGCCAAGCCGTTCGACGGCCTGCGATTCCGTTGGTAAGGGGCGCTATCGATGACTGACATGCGTCGCTGGATCGGCTGGGGCGCTGCACTGCTGATCGCCGTGCTTCTCTATAGCCTGCACAACATTCTTACGCCGTTCCTGGTCGGCATCCTGCTGGCCTACCTGGCCGACCCGCTGGTCGACCGCCTTGAACGCCTGGGCCTGTCGCGTACCTGGGGCGTGGTGGTGGTGTTCGGCCTCTTCACCCTGGTGCTGATGGCCCTGCTGTTGGTACTGGTGCCGTTGCTGGCCAAGCAGCTGCTGCGTCTGTACGAACTGGCGCCGCAGATGCTCGACTGGCTCGAGCATGTGGCGCTGCCCTGGGTGCAGGGCCGCCTGGGCCTGGCCGATGGCTTCTGGAAGTTCGACAAGATCAAGGCTGCCATCGGCGAGCACATGGGCCAGACCACCGACATCGTCGGCATGCTGTTGTCCCATGCCACCGCCTCGAGCCTGGCACTGATTGCCTGGCTGGCCAACATGGTGCTGATCCCGGTGGTGGGCTTCTACCTGCTGCGCGATTGGGACCTGATGATGGCCAAGCTGCGCGGTCTGCTGCCGCGCCAACGCGAGCCGCAGGTGGTGAGCCTGGCTGGCGAATGCCATGAGGTACTGGGGGCGTTCGTGCGCGGGCAGTTGATGGTGATGCTCGCGCTTGGCGTCATCTATTCCGCCGGCCTGATGCTGGTCGGGCTCGAACTGGGGTTGCTGATCGGCATGCTCGCAGGATTGGCGGCCATCGTGCCATACATGGGCTTTATCATTGGCATCGGGGCAGCGTTGGTGGCCGGGCTCTTCCAGTTTGGCGGTGACCTGTATCCGATGCTCGGCATCGTCGCCGTATTCATGGTCGGGCAGGCGCTGGAGGGCATGGTACTTACGCCGCTGCTAGTCGGCGACCGCATCGGTTTGCATCCGGTAGCGGTGATCTTCGCCATTCTCGCTGGCGGTGAGTTGTTTGGTTTCACCGGCGTGTTGCTGGCGTTGCCGGTGGCGGCGGTGATCATGGTACTGCTGCGGCATGTGCATGACCTGTACAAGGAATCGGACATGTATGCCGGGGATGTCGACCCGGATCTGTGAGCAAAGGGGCTGCCATGCAGCCCCGTAACAGCGCAACTCGTTGATTTTGCTTGCGCTATCCGCCTGCATGATTGTGCGCCTGGCAATGCGGGTATAGACTTTGCACATTGTTCACCAAAGGCCCCCTGCGGTCCTGTAGACCGCCCGCGAGCATGAAACCACCGATCCAGTTGCCCCTGGGTGTGCGCCTGCGCGATGACGCCACCTTCATCAACTACTATCCGGGCGCCAATGCTGCGGCGTTGGGCTATGTCGAGCGGCTGTGCGAAGCCGACGCCGGCTGGACCGAGAGCCTCATCTACCTGTGGGGCAAGCAGGGCGTCGGGCGCAGCCACCTGCTACAGGCGGCTACCCATCGCTTCCAGCAGCGCGGCGAAGCCGCTGTGTACCTGCCCCTGGCGCAGTTGCTCGATCGCGGTGTGGAGCTGCTCGACTATCTGGCTCAGTACGAACTGGTGTGCATCGACGACCTGCACGTGATTGCCGGCAAGGCGGACTGGGAAGAGGCGATGTTCCACCTGTTCAACCGCCTGCGAGACAGCGGCCGCCGCCTGCTGCTGGCGGCCTCCGCTTCGCCCCGTGAACTGCCGATCAAGCTGCCCGACCTCAAGTCACGCCTGACCCTGGCGCTGGTGTTCCAGATGCGCGGCCTGTCCGATGAGGACAAGCTGCGTGCCCTGCAGCTGCGTGCTTCGCGTCGCGGCCTGCATCTGACTGACGAAGTCGGTCATTTCATCCTGACCCGTGGCACGCGCAGCATGAGCGCGCTGTTCGACCTGCTCGAGCGCCTGGACCAAGCCTCCCTGCAGGCCCAGCGCAAGCTGACCATCCCTTTCCTGAAGGAGACCCTCGGCTGGTAGCCCTGTAAACACTGGGCTTTGAGGTGCAAAACGAAAAAGTCACATCTTTTTCGATAAAATTTGCAAATGGCCATGATAGAGGGCATAGTTTCCCCCTTCCAAAGGATTACAGACACGGTCGTGCCCATGCTGAAGCGCTTCGCACCCCTCGTGCCACTCGCACTCGTGACCCTGCTTTTTGGCTGCGCGGCCCAAGGCCCGATTTCCCAGCCTCAGGATCACACCCCGGTTGCCTCGCAATCGGTCAACAAGGCCAAAGCTTCGCCTTCGTCCGTTTTCGGCGAAGAAGAACAGGCCACTGAAGATGACCTGGAGGCCTTCTCCAGCAGCAAGCCTTATCAGCTCCCGGTGCTGGCAGACAGCATCCTCGAGCGCGGCATGTCGCTGATTGGCACCCGCTACCGCTTCGGCGGTACCTCGGAAGCCTCGGGTTTCGACTGCAGCGGTTTCATCGGCTACCTGTTCCGCGAAGAAGCCGGCATGACCCTGCCGCGCTCGACCCGCGAAATGATCAACGTCGATGCACCCAAGGTAGCGCGCAACAAGCTCAAGCCAGGCGACCTGCTGTTCTTCAGCACCAATGGCCGTGGCCGTGTCAGCCATGCGGGCATCTACCTGGGTGACAACCAGTTCATCCACTCCAGCAGCCGCCGCAGCGGTGGTGTGCGCATCGACAGCCTCGGTGATCGCTACTGGAGCAAGACCTTCATTGAAGCCAAGCGTGCCTTGGCCATGGCGCCGACCACCAATATCGCGCGCAACTGATATCAAAATGATATATCCTGCCACGGCGGCGTAGCTTGAAAAAAAGCTCGCCGCCGTGCGCATTTACAGAAAGCGTCTAATCTAATTTCTCAACTCTTTTCGGCTGCGGCCGGTCGGTCTCAGACAGGAAGTTCTGGCCATGGCGATGATGGCGCGCTTCGCACTCCTTTCTCTGGTGGCATTGCTTGCCGCCTGCTCCAGCCGTGCTCCGGCACCGGCCCCGGTGGTGCAACCACGGATTACCTACAGCCAGCCTGAAGGCTCGCCACTCGCTGACGACGTGCTGATGCGCGCCATCGGCCTGGTCGGTACGCCGTATCGCTGGGGCGGTAACACACCGGATTCCGGGTTCGATTGCAGCGGCTTGATCGGTTACGTGTACCGCGATGCGGCGGGCATCAGCTTGCCGCGTTCGACGCGCGAGATGATCGTCATGCGCGCACCTACCGTGGACATCAATTCTCTGCAGTCGGGTGACCTGGTGTTCTTTGCCACCGGGGGTGGCTCGCAGGTCAGCCATGCCGGTATCTACGTCGGCGAGGGGCGCTTCGTGCACGCGCCCCGCACAGGCGGTACGGTACGCCTGGATTATCTGTCCAACAGCTATTGGTCCAAAGCCTATCTGCAGGCCAAGCGGGTCATCCCGCAGGGCAACCTCGCGCAATACCCGTGAACTGAGCCGGCCGGCGCTGTCGCCGGTGCTTTTTCCCGGCGGGAGTTCGCGGATGCCGTTCAGTAGATGTCCTCCAGGTCCAGATGGTCGATACGCTCGAAACGCTCGATGAGAAAGTCGATCAGGCGCCGTACCCGTGCCGACAGGTGCAGCTGTTGCGGATACACCGCGTAGACATCGGCACGGGTTGGCGTCTGGTCTTCCAGCAGCAGGCGCAGGCGCCCGCTGCGCACGTAGCGGGCAATGTCCCATTCAGCCCGAAGCAGGATGCCGTGGCCCTGCAATGCCCAATTCAACGCCACCTCACCGTCATTGCAGCTCAGTGCGCCGCGCACCTTGATGTTCTGGGTGCGACCGCCATTGGTGAAGGTCCACACGCCACAGGGCGATTCGTTCTGCCGCAGGAAAATGCAGTTGTGCTGGGACAGGTCCGCCAGCCTCTGGGGTGTGCCGTGCTTCTCCAGATACAGCGGCGAGGCACACAGCAGGCGGCGGTTGGAGGCGATCTTGCGCGCGTGGAAGGATGCATCCGGCAGGCTGCCGAAACGAATGCCCAAGTCGAAGCCGTGGCTGGCCAGGTCCAGCGGATGGTCGCTGATTTCCAGCTGGACTTCGATGTCGGGGTGACGGGCATAGAAGTCGGCCAGTGCCGGGCCGATGTAGCGGCGGCCGAAGCCCAGCGAAGCGTTGACCCGGATCAGCCCCTTGGGCTCGGCACGGTGCTGGCCGATCAACTGCTCCACTTCGTCGACCTGAGCGAGGATCCGCGCGGCATGGGCGAAATACAGCTCGCCCTCGGCGGTCAGGCTCATGGAGCGGGTGGTGCGGTTGACCAGGCGTATACCCAGGCGTGCCTCCAGTGCGGCCAGGCGCTTGCTCACCGCAGGCGGGGTCACGCCCAGCTCGCGTGCGGTGGCGGCCAGGCTGCCTTGCTTGGCCAGCAGGTGAAAGAAGCCCAAGTCCTGTGTCGGATTCATCATTAACCCATGGTTACTTAAGACATGATCCAGGGTTAACTGCTGCCCTGTGTTCACTACATATACTCGCCCCATCCCCGCCGATACAAGCCCGGCGGGCCACCACAAGCATGGGAGTCGAGACATGAACAACTACAAGATCGCCGCCATCCCGGGTGACGGCATCGGCGTCGAAGTGATTGCTGCAGGCGTGGAAGTGCTGCAGGCGCTGGCTGCCAAGTGCGGCACCTTCGGTCTCGAGTTCGCTCACTTCGACTGGGGTTCAGAACGTTACCTGCGTGAGGGCCAGTACATTCCCGAGGGTGGCCTGGCATCGCTCAAGGCGTTTGATGCCATCTTCTTCGGCGCGGTGGGCAGCCAGGAGGTGCCCGATCATGTGTCTTTGTGGGGCCTGCGCCTGCCGATCTGCCAAGGCTTCGACCAGTACGCCAACGTGCGCCCGGCACGCGTGCTGCCTGGCGTTACCAGCCCGCTGGCCAAGGGCAAGGCAATCGACTGGGTGATCGTGCGCGAAAACTCGGAAGGCGAGTACGCCGGCAGCGGTGGCCGGGTGCATCAGGGCCTGCCCATCGAGGTGGCAACCGAGGTCTCGACCTTCACCCGCGTGGGCGTGGAGCGCATCCACCGCTTCGCCTTCGAACTGGCCCGCACGCGTCCGGCCAAGCACCTGACGCTGGTGACCAAGTCCAATGCCCAGCGCCACGGCATGGTGCTGTGGGACGAGGTGTTCGCCGAAGTGGCCAAGGATTATCCGGATGTGCGCACCACCCGTGAACTGGTGGATGCCGTGACCACCACCATGGTGCTCAAGCCCGAGCAGCTGGATGTGGTGGTGGCAACCAACCTGCATGCCGACATTCTCTCGGACCTGGCCGCCGCGCTGTCCGGCAGCCTGGGCATTGCACCCACCGCCAACCTCAACCCGAGCCGCGAATTCCCGTCGATGTTCGAACCGATCCACGGATCGGCCTTCGATATCACCGGCAAGGGCGTGGCCAACCCGATCGCGACCTTCTGGACTGCGGTGATGATGCTTGAACACTTGGGTGAAGCCGCCGCCGCGCGCGAGCTGATGGCAGCCATCGAAGCGGTGACAGAAAGTGGCCTGCACACGCCAGACTTGGGTGGCAAAGCGACTACTCGCGAAGTCACCGATGCGGTACTGGCGCTGATTCGTCGCTGAGCTCAGGCCTGCTTCAATAGCAGCGCCACCCCCGGGAAATACTGGCCCAGCTCGTTGTGCAACTTGCGATAAGCGTAGGGAAAGTACCAGGCGATGGCGCAGGCCGTATGCTTTTGCAGGTCATCGACCAGGTCCTGCAGTTCTTCCGGGCTGGCATGCTGGCCCGCCTTCCAGGGGGTGACGAACAGCGCCCCGGCTTTCAGCTGGCTGGGGTAGGCCACCTGGCGGGCGAGGGTGGCGGTTTCCTGCAGGGCCGTTGCCATGTCCAGCCGGGCGATTGTTGGCCAGCGCTGGCTCACGCTCAGGTAGAGTGCCTCATCGGCGCTGCAGATCGACAGATCGCAGCGCCCCTCCTGGTCGCCCTCGTCACGCTGCTTCTTGCTGGCAAACTGAGGCAGTGCCGTCAGCTCGGCCTGCCAGGCGGCTGCGGCGAGCATGCCGATGTTGGCGGCGCTGCCATGCCAGTACGGGGCCTCGGCATCGCCATTGAACTGGTTGAAGCGGTCGATGCAATCGACCCAGCGCTCCAGTACTGGCTGCAGAAATTCCAGGTTCGGGTTGTTGATGATCTGGCCTTGCATACTGCGCACTCCTGTTATCGTTGTGATCGCGTTCAGTGCAAAGTGATGGCTATGTGATATCACTGATGTCAGTGTGGCACAACCTGACGGATCGGCCATTGTCCCAGGCCAGTTCTGCCGAAGTAAAAGGCCCCGTTCGATTGACGCTCCCGGTGCAACCCTCTAACCTTCGCGGCGTGTTTCAGGTGCCCTGCCAGCCCCCACTGGGCAGGGTGAAACTGGGAAGCCGGTGGTCGCCAGCATGGCGCGATTCCGGCGCTGCCCCCGCAACGGTAGGTGAGTAGCGGCCGCGCAGGGCCACTGGGTACAGTTACCCGGGAAGGCGCGCAGGCCAGGGCCGATTGCCCGCTCACGAGCCCGGAGACCGGCCTGATACTGCCAACGGCATCACGGAGGGTGATGCGCGGTGCACCGTGGCTGCGGCCATGGCTCCTGCGCGTTCTCCGTCTGCCCGCCTATTACCTGTCGCCCCTGTTCACGTGGCGTCAGCCTGCGGAGAACCTTCATGAGCGAACCCACCGACCGCGACGAACGCCACTTGGCGCGCATGCAGCGCAAGAAGGCGGTCATCGACGAGCGCATTGCCAACTCCCCCAATGAATGCGGCCTGCTGCTGGTGCTCACCGGTAACGGCAAGGGCAAGAGCAGCTCGGCCTTTGGCATGCTTGCCCGGGCCCTGGGCCACGGCATGCAGTGCGGTGTGGTGCAGTTCATCAAGGGCCGCAACAGCACCGGCGAGGAGCTGTTCTTTCGCCGTTTCCCCGAGCAGGTGCGCTACCACGTGATGGGCGAGGGCTTCACCTGGGAGACCCAGGACCGCCAGCGCGATATCGCTGCAGCCGAAGCGGCCTGGGCGGTCTCGCGCCAGTTGCTGCAAGACCCGAGCGTGCAGTTCGTGGTGCTCGACGAGTTGAATATCGCCCTCAAGCACGGCTACCTCGACCTCGATCAGGTACTGAGTGACATTCAGGGCCGACCACCGATGCAGCATGTGATCGTCACCGGTCGCGCAGCCAAGCCTGAAATGATCGAGCTGGCCGATACCGTCACCGAGATGGGCATGCTCAAGCACGCCTTCCAGGCCGGTATCCGCGCGCAGAAGGGCGTTGAGCTGTGAGTGCAACGCGCAGCTGCCCGGCGGTGCTGATCGCAGCACCAGCTTCGGGCCAAGGCAAGACCACCGTGACGGCAGCCTTGGCCCGCCTGCACCGCAACCTTGGGCGTAAGGTCCGGGTGTTCAAGTGCGGTCCCGATTTCCTCGACCCGATGATCCTGGAGCGGGCCAGTGGCGCGCCGGTGTACCAGCTCGATCTGTGGATGATCGGTGCCGAAGAAAGCCGTCGGCTGTTGTGGCAAGCCGCCGAAGAGGCTGACCTGATTCTGATCGAAGGGGTGATGGGCCTGTTCGACGGCACCCCGTCGAGCGCCGATCTGGCCCGTCACTTCGGCGTGCCGGTGCTGGCGGTGATCGACGGCACGGCCATGGCCCAGACCTTCGGCGCTCTGGCCCTGGGCCTGGCGCGTTATCAGCCCGACCTGCCGTTCGCCGGGGTACTGGCCAACCGGGTTGGCAGCCTGCGCCACGCGCAACTGCTCGAAGGCAGCCTGACCGAGGGCCTGCGCTGGTACGGCGGCCTGTCGCGCGAGCGCGGCATCGAGTTGCCCAGTCGCCACTTGGGGCTGGTCCAGGCCAGTGAACTGAACGACCTGGACGCACGTCTGGATGCTGCCGCCGAAGCCCTCGGCGCCAGCTGCGACGCCGCCTTGCCACCACCGGTGGCCTTTGCCGCACCTGAACCACAGCCGTGTGCAGCATCGCTGAGCGGAGTGCGCATTGGTGTGGCCCTTGACGAGGCGTTCGCCTTCACCTATGGCGCCAACATCGACCTGCTGCGCGACCAAGGTGCGCAGCTAGTGTTCTTCTCGCCGCTGCACGATCGCGAGCTGCCGGCAGTGGACAGCCTGTATCTGCCAGGCGGTTACCCGGAACTGCATCACCACGCACTGGCTGCCAATACGCCGATGTGCGAAGCGATTCGTGCCCATCACACCCAGGGCAAACCGGTGCTGGCCGAGTGCGGCGGCATGCTGTACCTGCTCGATGCACTGACCGATGTCGCTGGCGAGCGTGCCGAACTGCTCGGCCTGCTGCCGGGCGAGGCGACCATGCAGAAGCGCTTGGCCGCCCTGGCATTGCAGGCCGTGGAACTGCCGGAAGGCACCTTGCGCGGGCACACCTACCACCACTCGCTGACCAGCACCGAGCTGGAGCCGATCGCCCGGGGCCTGAGCCCCAACGGCGGGCGTGGCAACGAGGCGGTGTATCGACTGGGCCGGCTGACCGCCTCCTACGTGCATTTCTATTTCCCGTCCAACCCTGATGCGGCGGCGGCGCTGTTGCGACCATGAGCGATCACGCCTACAGCGCTGCCGAGCGCACTGCGATCTACCGCGCGATCGGTGAGCGCCGCGACATGCGCCACTTTGCCGGGGGTACGGTCGCGCCGGAGCTGCTCGGCCGCCTGCTGGCTGCTGCGCACCAGGCGCCCAGTGTCGGTCTGATGCAACCCTGGCGCTTCATCCGCATCACTCGGCGCGAGCTGCGCGGGCGTATTCAGGCCCTGGTCGAAGAGGAGCGGGTGCGCACTGCCGAAGCGCTGGGCGAACGTGCCGATGAGTTCATGAAGCTCAAGGTCGAGGGCATCAGCGACTGCGCCGAAGTGCTGGTCGCGGCGTTGATGGACAACCGCGAGCCGCACATCTTCGGCCGCCGCACCTTGCCGGAGATGGACCTGGCTTCATTGGCCTGCGCGATCCAGAACATGTGGCTGGCGGCCCGTGCCGAAGGCCTGGGGCTGGGCTGGGTCTCGCTGTTCGACCCGCAGGCCCTGGGTGCGCTGCTGGGCATGCCCGCCGGGGCCAAACCGGTGGCGGTGCTGTGCCTGGGACCGGTCACCGAGTTCTACGCGCAGCCCATGCTGGTCCAGGAAAACTGGGCCGAGGAACGCCCTTTGAGTGACATGTTGTTCGAGAACCAATGGGGAGAGCGCCCATGAGTGTCGCCTTGCTGACCGTGGCCGGTGTGGCCCTGGATGCGCTGCTGGGTGAGCCGCAACGTCGGCACCCGCTGGTGGGCTTCGGCAACCTGGCATCGAGCCTGGAGCGGCGCTTGAATGCCGGCGGACGCGGCTGGCGCAGCCATGGCGTGAGCGCTTGGTTCCTGGCCGTGGTACCGCTGACCCTGGTGGCGCTGATCCTGTCCTGGCTGCCCTTTGTCGGCTGGCTGGTGGATGTGCTGGCGCTGTATTGCGCCCTCGGCTTGCGCAGCCTCGGCGAGCATGTGCTGCCGGTGGCCAACGCCTTGCGCCAGGGCGATCTGGAAGAAGCGCGGCGCCGTGTTGGCTACCTGGTCAGCCGCGAAACCCGCGAGCTGGACGAGCCTGCGGTGGCTCGCGCAGCCACCGAATCGGTGCTGGAGAACGGCAGCGATGCGGTGTTCGCTGCGCTGTTCTGGTTCGTCGTGGCCGGTGCGCCGGGTGTGGTGCTGTACCGCCTGAGCAATACCCTGGACGCCATGTGGGGCTACCGTAACGAACGCTTCGAGCGCTTCGGCTGGTGCGCGGCGCGCATCGACGATGTGCTGAACTATATTCCCGCCAGGCTGGTGGCGTTGACCTACGCGCTGCTTGGCAAGACGCGCCTGGCTCTGGCCTGCTGGCGCAGGCAGGCGCCGCTGTGGGACAGCCCCAACGCCGGGCCGGTGATGGCTTCCGGTGCCGGTGCGCTGGGCGTTGAGCTTGGCGGCCCGGCGGTGTACCACGGCGAATTGCACGAGCGCCCGCGCCTGGGTGAAGGGCCGGTGGCCGATGCCGATGCCATCGAGCGCGGCTGGAGCCTGGTGCAGCGTGGCGTCTGGTTGTGGGTGCTGTTGATCTGCGTGGGAGCCTATCTGAATGCTTGAACACGGTGGCCGCCTGCTGCGAGCGGTGCGGCAATACGGTATCGCCCGCGAAGACTGGCTGGACCTGTCCAGCGGCATTGCCCCTTGGCCCTACCCGATTCCTCCCATCCCGCTGGATGCCTGGGCGCGCCTGCCAGAAACCGACGACGGTCTCGAAGACGCTGCGCGGCGCTATTACGGTGTGCAGCACCTGCTGCCGGTGGCAGGCTCGCAGGCGGCAATCCAGGCCTTGCCCCTGCTGCGCCCCGTTGGGCGCGTTGGCGTGCTGACGCCGTGTTACGCCGAGCACACGCATGCCTGGCAGCGGGCAGGGCACCCGCTGATCGAGCTGGATGAAAACCAGGTTGAAGCGGAGCTTGATCAGCTCGACGTGTTGGTGCTGGTCAATCCGAACAACCCGACCGGGCGGCGTGTGTCGCCTGAGCGGCTACTGGCCTGGCATGCGCGTCTCGCCGAGCGCGGCGGCTGGCTACTGGTCGATGAGGCCTTCATGGACAACACGCCCGAACACAGCGTGGCGCATTGCGCCGAGCGGCCGGGCCTGATCGTGCTGCGCTCGTTTGGCAAGTTCTTTGGCCTGGCCGGCGTGCGCTTAGGCTGCGTAGTGGCTGAACCACCGTTGTTGCAGCGCCTTGCCGAGCTGCTCGGGCCCTGGACCGTCAGTGGCCCGACGCGGGTGCTGGCGCAAGCCTGCTTTGCCGACCACGCTGCACATCACGCCCAAATAGAACGCTGCGCCCAGGCCAGTCAACGCCTGGCGGCGCTGCTGCAGGGTTGCGGTATGGCGCCCACTGGCGGCTGCGACCTGTTCCAGTATGTGCGCAGCGAGCGTGCTGCCCAGCTGCATGACTTTCTCGCCCACCGCGGCATCCTCGTACGCCTGTTCGAGCAGCCAGCCGCTGTGCGCCTGGGCCTGCCGGCAAATGCCGCGCACGAGCAGCGCCTGGCCCAGGCCCTGACTGATTACCAGAAGGAAACGGCATGACTACCCTCATGGTGCAAGGCACCACCTCCGATGCCGGCAAGAGCACGCTGGTCACCGCCTTGTGCCGCTGGCTGTTGCGCCAGGGTGTTGGCGTAGTGCCGTTCAAACCACAGAACATGGCGCTCAACAGCGCCGTCACCGCCGACGGTGGCGAAATCGGTCGCGCCCAGGCGGTACAGGCCCAGGCCTGCCGACTGGCGCCGCACACCGACATGAACCCGGTGCTGCTCAAGCCCAACAGCGACACGGGCGCCCAGGTGATCATCCACGGTCGCGCAGTCACCAGCATGAACGCGGTGGCCTATCACGACTACAAGGCTGTCGCCATGCAGGCGGTACTGGCCTCGCACCAGCGCCTCAGTGCGGCCTACCCGGTGGTGATGGTCGAAGGCGCCGGCTCGCCGGCCGAGATCAACCTGCGCGCCGGCGACATCGCCAACATGGGCTTCGCCGAGGCGGTCGACTGCCCGGTGATCCTGGTGGCCGACATTAACCGCGGTGGGGTGTTTGCCCATCTGGTCGGCACCCTGGAGCTGCTCTCGCCGAGCGAGCAGGCGCGGGTCAAGGGCTTCGTCATCAATCGCTTCCGCGGTGACATCGCGCTGCTGCAGCCGGGCCTGGACTGGCTGGAGCAGCGCACCGGCAAACCCGTGCTGGGCGTGCTGCCCTACGTCACCGACCTGCACCTGGAAGCCGAGGATGGCATCGACATCCGCCAGGGCGCCAAGCAGGAGCGCGTGCTCAAGGTGATCGTCCCGGTGTTGCCGCGCATCAGCAACCACACCGATTTCGACCCGCTGCGCCTGCACCCGCAGGTCGACCTGCAGTTCATCGGCCCGGGCCAGCCCATTCCAGCCGCCGACCTGATCATCCTGCCCGGCTCGAAGAGCGTGCGCGGCGACCTGGCGCAACTGCGCGAGCGTGGCTGGGACAAGGCCATCGAGCGGCATCTGCGCTATGGCGGCAAGTTGATCGGCATCTGCGGTGGCCTGCAGATGCTCGGCCGTGAAGTGCATGACCCGCTTGGCCTGGAGGGCGCTGCCGGTTCCAGCCCAGGGCTTGGCCTGTTCGATTACCAGACGGTGCTCGAAGCCGACAAGCAACTGCGCAACGTTGCCGGGACCCTGAACCTGGAAGCCGCGCCGGTCGCCGGTTATGAAATTCATGCCGGCGTTACCACAGGCCCTGCGTTGGAACAGCCCGCCGTGCAGCTCGCCGATGGCCGCTGCGACGGCGCTGTCAGTGCCGATGGCCAGATCCTCGCCACCTACCTTCACGGCCTGTTCGAGGGCAGCCAGTCCTGTGCCGCGCTGCTGCGCTGGGCGGGGCTGGAGCATGTGCAGGCCATCGACTACGAGGCCCTGCGCGAGCGTGACATCGAGCGCCTGGCCGACCTGGTGGAAGCGCACCTCGATACCGCGCACCTGCGCACGCTTTGTGGAGTTGCCTGACATGCGCAACCTGATCCTCGGCGGCGCTCGTTCGGGCAAGAGCCGCCTGGCCGAACAACTGGCCAGCGACAGCGGTCTGCCGGTCACCTACATCGCCACCAGCGAGCCGCTTGACGGTGAGATGAACGAGCGCGTGCGGCTGCACCGTCAACGTCGGCCAGCCGACTGGGGGCTGATCGAAGAGCCGTTGGCGTTGGCTGCTGTATTGCGTGCAGAGGCCGCTGAAGGCCGCTGCCTGCTGGTGGACTGCCTGACCTTGTGGCTGACCAACCTGCTGATGCTCGAAGATCCGCAGCGGCTGGCCGCAGAGCGCGATGCACTGCTCGACTGCCTGGAGCGACTGCCCGGCACAATCATTCTGGTCAGCAACGAAACCGGCTTGGGCGTGGTGCCCATGGGCGAGCTGACCCGCCGTTACGTCGACCTGGCCGGCTGGCTGCACCAGGCTGTTGCCGAACGCTGCCAGCGTGTGGTGCTGACCGTAGCCGGCCTACCTCTCATGCTCAAAGGACCCGCTCTATGAACCCAGCCTGGTGGCGTGATGCCTGCCAACCCCTCGACAACGCCGCCATGGACCAGGCCCGCGCCCGTCAGCAACAGCTGACCAAACCTGCCGGCTCGCTCGGCCAACTGGAAGGCCTGGCCGTGCAATTGGCCGGTTTGCAGGGGCGTGAGCGGCCAACCCTGGACAAGGTTGCCATCACTATTTTTGCCGGCGACCATGGTGTGGTCGAAGAGGGCATCTCGGCCTATCCGCAGGCCGTGACCGGGCAGATGCTGCGCAACTTTGTCGGCGGCGGCGCGGCGATCAGCGTGCTGGCGCGTCAACTGCAGGCCAGCCTCGAAGTGGTCGATCTGGGCACCATCGACCCTGAGCTGGAACTGCCTGGGGTGCTGCATCTGCGCCTGGGCGCCGGCACCGCCAACTTCGCCCGCCAGCCGGCCATGACTGATGCCCAACTGCAGGCTGCCTTGCAGGCGGGTCGTGACAGCGCCTTGCGTGCAGCGGCCAAGGGGGCGCAACTGTTCATTGGCGGCGAGATGGGCATCGGCAACACCTCTGCCGCGGCCGCGCTGGCCAGCACTTTGCTGGCCTGTCCGGCACGTGAGTTGAGCGGGCCAGGTACCGGCCTGGACAGCGCAGGTGTTCGCCACAAGGCCGAAGTGATCGAGCGCGCCCTTGTGCTGCATGGCCTGCGTGCCGATGAGCCGCTGCAGGCGCTGGCCTGTGTCGGCGGCTTCGAGATCGCCGCGCTGACCGGTGCCTACCTGGCCTGCGCCCAGCAAGGTATCGCCGTGCTGGTGGATGGCTTCATCTGCAGCGTTGCGGCATTGCTGGCGGTGCGCCTTAATCCGCAGAGCCGTGATTGGCTAGTGTTCGCTCATCAGGGCGCCGAGCCTGGGCACAAAACCCTGCTCGCTGCGCTGCAGGCCGAGCCGCTACTGGCCTTGGGGTTGCGCCTGGGTGAGGGCAGTGGCGCCGCTTTGGCCGTGCCGCTGATGCGCCTGGCGTGCGCCCTGCACGGGCAGATGGCGACCTTCGCCGAGGCTGCAGTGGCGGACCGCCCGGTATGATCCTCGACGTGCTGCGCCACGGTGAAACCGAGCTGGGCGGCGGCCTGCGTGGCAGTCTGGACGATGCCCTGACCGACCAGGGCTGGCGCCAGATGCGTGACGCGCTGGCGGCTGCTGGCCCCTGGGATGCACTGGTCAGTTCGCCGTTGCAGCGATGTGCGCGTTTCGCCGAGCAACTGGGCATGCCGGTGCAGTTCGAGGCCGATCTGCAAGAGTTGCATTTCGGCGAGTGGGAAGGCCGCAGTGCTCTGCAGATCATGGAAACGCAAGCCGAGGAGCTTGGGCGTTTCTGGGCCGACCCCTACAGTTACACACCGCCCGCAGGGGAGCCTGTCGCGACCTTTGCCGAGCGTGTCCTGTCTGCCGTCGGGCGCTTGCACCAACAGTACGCCGGCGAGCGTGTGTTGCTGGTTACCCATGGTGGGGTCATGCGCCTGCTGCTGGCGCGCGCCCGTGGTCTGCCGAGGGAGCAGCTGCTGCAGGTCGAAGTCGGCCATGGCGCCCTGATGCGCCTGGCAGTGGATGAACATGGCGCAATGACCGAGGTGCTTTAACGTGCTGCCGTTCTGGATTGCCTTGCAGTTTCTCAGCAGCCTGCCAGTGCGTTTGCCGGGGATGCCTGCGCCTCGCGAGATGGGCCGTTCGCTGTTGTGCTATCCGCTGGTGGGCGTGTTGTTTGGCCTGCTGCTGTGGCTGGCCAGCCATCTGCTGCAAGGTGTCGCAGCGCCTTTGCACGCGGCCTTGCTACTGACGCTGTGGGTGCTGCTCAGTGGTGCGCTGCATCTGGATGGCCTGGCCGACACTGCCGATGCGTGGCTGGGAGGCTTCGGTGACCGCGAACGCACGCTGCAAATCATGAAAGATCCGCGTAGCGGGCCGATAGCCGTGGTGACCTTGGTGCTGGTATTGCTGCTGAAGTTCTGTGCCTTATGGGTGCTGGTCGAACAGGGCACGGGCATGGCATTGCTGTTGGCACCGGTTGTGGGGCGGGCGGCGATGCTTGGTTTGTTTCTCTGCACCCCCTACGTGCGCCGAGGGGGCCTTGGGCAGGCGCTTGCTGACCACCTGCCGCGGCGGGCGGCCGGGTGGGTTTTGCTGGCGAGCCTGTTGCTGTGTCTACTGTTGGGCGGTGAGAGCGCGATCGTGCCCATGCTGGGCGCATTCGCTGCGTTCATCTGGTTACGCCGGTTGATGTGTAAGCGTCTGGGTGGAACCACCGGTGATACGGCAGGTGCGATGCTGGAGATTCTTGAGCTTACCGTGCTGCTGGGGTGGGCAATTTAGGAATACTCCTACAGCATTTGGTGAATCCTCTTTCAGGCTAAATCGTGCTGCTAAAGTGCGGAAAATTCCTGAAAAAATTCAGTAAATGACGATCTACTTGCATCTTTCTATGCTCGCGTCTTTTCGTAAGCGAGGGGCGTACAAAAATGCGACGATTCCTGCTGGCTTTTCTGTTGGCCACTGCCAGCGTCTGCGCGACGGCAGCTGATCTGATCGACTTCTGGGACAGCCCGCAACATGGCGGTAACAGCTTCAACCGCTTGCCGCCGGACCAGGCGTACTTCCACGCCTTGAGTGGGTATGGCGCGAGCTGGGTACGCCTTTCCTACGATAAGTGGAAACCGGCGCAGCGTGACTTCCTGTTGGGCAACGCGGACCGATATGAGGCGCTGCCCACCTCAGATCTGAAGCAACTGCGCGATACCCTGGACCGCGCCCATACGGCAGGCCTCAAGGTAGTCATCGCTCCGTTATCACTCCCTGGCATGCGCTGGTCGCAAAACAACCATGGGCAGTTCGATGACCGTCTGTGGCAAGACGCCGATTACGCCCAACAAGCCGCCCGCTTTTGGCGGGACTTGGCCCGGGAACTGAGAGACCACCCTGCCATCGCTGCCTACAACCTGGTCAACGAGCCTGCACCCGAGAAATATGGCGGCCTGGCGGAGCATGCTTCGGCTGAACGCATGCAGCAGTGGTACGCGCGGGAGCGGGGTGGGGCGCGTGACCTGCCAGCGCTCTACACGCAATTGATAGCGGCGATTCGCGAGGTGGACCCCAATACCCCGGTCATGGTCGATGCGGGCTGGTTCGCCAGTGCCGATGCCTTCGGTTACTGGCAAGCGCCGTTGCAGGATGACCGCGTGCTTTACAGCGTGCACATGTACGAACCTTATGCGGCCACCAGTGCGCCTAACCTGCTGCGCAAGGACCCGATCAGCTATCCCGGTCCGGCGCCGTTTGGCGGTAAAAGCCAACAATGGAATGCCGAGCGGGTTAGTCAGTATTTGGACCTGCCATTGGCCTGGATGGCGCGAATGAGGCTGCCGCATTCCCGTCTGGTCGTAGGGGAGTTCGGTTGTATGCGACGACTGCCCGGTTGCACCGAATACCTGGAGGATGTTCTCTCGGTCATGGATCGTCATCGTCTGCACTGGGCGTTTTACAGCTTTCGTGAAGACAATTGGGATGGCATGGACTACGAACTGGGTTCGGCAAAGGTGCCATGGCGTTACTGGCAAGCGATCGAGCAAGGGACTCCCGACCCCATGGAGCGCAGGGCTACAGCGGAATTCGAGCCGATTCGACGACGCTTGGCAGATTGAAACTTCTTGCAACAGCCTTGGTGCGGGTATATACACGTATCCATGTTGACCAGTGAATGCATCTGCACCCACCTGCGTCGCGCCGCCCGAGGGGTGAGCCGGCATTACGACGAGGCCCTGGCCGGCTTCGGCATCAACGTCGCGCAATTTTCCCTGTTACGCCACCTGCAGCGACTCGATCGACCCAGTATCACCACGCTTGCCGAAGCCATGGGCCTTGAGCGCAGTACCTTGGGCCGTAACCTGAAAGTCCTGGAGGCAGAAGGCCTGGTGGCCCTGGCTGACGGCGATGACCAGCGAAATCGTGTGGTATTGCTGACCGAGGCGGGCACGGCACGTTTGCAAGCGGCCCACCCAGCCTGGGAGCAAGCGCAGTTGACGCTGGTCGAGCGGTTGGGCGAAGGGCAGCGTGACGCGCTTGTGCACTTGCTGGAGCGGCTTGCCTGAATCATTACAACTAGAAGCGGGTATATACCCGCACAACCTTGCGATGTGCTGGAGATAACGACAATGACTTCGGTGTGGCGATCCAGCGGGTGGGTACTTGTGGGGGCGGCATTGATCCTGGCGCTCTCCTTGGGTGTGCGGCACGGCTTCGGTCTGTTTTTGGCGCCGATGAGCGCCGATTTTGGCTGGGGGCGTGAAGTGTTCGCCTTTGCCATCGCCCTGCAGAACCTGATCTGGGGCCTGGCGCAGCCGTTTGCCGGTGCGCTGGCCGACCGCCTCGGTGCGGCGCGGGTAGTGATCATCGGCGGCATTCTCTATACCGCTGGCTTGCTGTTGATGAGTACCGCCGATTCGGCCTGGTCACTGTCGCTGAGCGCCGGTCTGTTGATTGGTATCGGCCTGTCAGGCACTTCGTTTTCGGTCATCCTCGGTGTGGTTGGCCGCGCCGTCCCGGCGGAAAAACGCAGCATGGCCATGGGCATCGCCAGCGCTGCCGGTTCCTTTGGCCAGTTCGCCATGCTCCCCGGTACCCTCGGTCTGATCGAATGGCTGGGTTGGTCCTCGGCACTGCTGGTGCTTGGCTTGCTGGTGGCGCTGATCGTGCCTTTTGTCGGCCTGCTGCGAGACCGCCCGCTGCCCAGCCAGGGTGCAGAGCAGACGCTGGCTGAGGCCCTGCGTGAGGCGTGCTCGCACACCGGCTTCTGGCTGCTTGCCTTGGGGTTCTTTGTCTGTGGTTTCCAGGTGGTATTCATTGGCGTGCACCTGCCGGCTTACCTGGTCGACCAGCACCTGCCAGCGACCACCGGCACCACGGTGCTGGCGCTGGTCGGGTTGTTCAACATCGTCGGTACCTATACTGCTGGCTGGTTGGGTGGGCGCATGTCCAAGCCACGCTTGCTGACGGCGCTGTATTTGCTGCGTGCCGTGGTGATCGCGCTGTTCCTTTGGGCGCCGGTGACGCAAGTCAGTGCCTACCTGTTCGGTATTGCCATGGGCCTGCTGTGGCTTTCCACCGTGCCTTTGACCAACGGCACCGTGGCGACTGTATTCGGCGTGCGCAACCTTTCGATGCTCGGTGGCATCGTTTTCCTGTTCCACCAGCTGGGCGCCTTTCTGGGTGGCTGGTTGGGTGGTGTGGTGTATGACCAGACCGGCAACTATGACCTGGTCTGGCAGATTTCGATTCTGCTCAGCCTGTTGGCTGCTGCGCTCAACTGGCCGGTGCGTGAATGGCCGGTCGCCCGTTTGCAGGCGCAAGCGGCATGAACCGCTATCTGGCCCGTGGGCTACTGCTGGCGGCTGCGGCGTTGCTGCTGGCGCTGGTGTGGTGGGGTTGGCAGCGGGGCGGGTTGGCGTTGATGCAGTTGGGCACGAGCGTTTGTTAAGCGCTACCCTGCAAGTTCAAGGATTGTCTTGCAGGAGGAATGAATGATGCGTGCCCATTGGTTGACGATGCCGTTGCTGGCGCTGCTGGCCGCCAGTTCCAGCTGGGCTGCCGATTGCCCGGCGCTGTTGCAGGGCAGCTTGCCTGAATTGCGCGGCAAGGAGCAGGTCGACCTCTGCCAGCGCTTCGGCGGCAAGCCGCTGGTGGTGGTCAACACGGCCAGCTATTGCGGTTTCGCGCCGCAGTTCGAGGGGCTGGAGGCGACTTACAAGGAGTACCACGAGCAGGGGCTGGAAATGTTGGGTGTGCCGTCGAACGACTTCAAGCAGGAAGATGCCGATAGCGAGAAGACGGCCAAGGTCTGTTACGCCAACTACGGTGTGACCTTCACCATGACCAAGACCCAAGCGGTTCGTGGCCAGGATGCGATACCGCTGTTTGCCGAGCTGGCGCACCAGAGCAGCGCGCCGAAGTGGAATTTCTACAAGTACGTGGTCGATCGTCAGGGCAAGGTGATCGGCAATTTCTCCAGCCTGACCAAGCCTGATGATCCTGCCTTCAGGGCTGCGATCGAGAAGGCGATAGCCTCGCATCCGTAGGGGGGCGCGGAGAGGCTTGCAGGTGTTCGCCGGTAATTTTTCAGCGCACACCTGTCAGCTCTCACGCTATTGCGTTACGGCCAATGCTTGTCAGTGCGCGTGTACTGTAATCGCCACCAATTTCAACACCACCGGCCTCACCATCAGCACGCACACAAATGCCACCGGCATCGCCAATTGGTAAGCCCTCAGCACATTGCCCAGATACGCCGGGTTTACCCCGGCATTCGCCGCTGTGATCACGAAGCACATCAGCAGCGCCATGATCGAAGACATGTAGAACGCGAAAACGTACGGCGTAGCGCTCGGGCGCAGTTTGCGCCGACTGCGGGTGTGGGACAGATTGTTCATGCGATCTCCTGAAGGTTGGCTGAGGGCGCAGGTTAGCAATGCCGCCGTCAGCGGCTGTAGACCAGCGCGATTGAGTTCTTTATAAAGAAATTCTTACGAATCGAAGAGTTCGCCATGGATTTGCTCAATGCCATCCGTAGCTTCATCAAGGTGGTCGAAGCCGGCAGCATCGCCGCCGGCGCCCGCAACCTCGGCCTCAGCCCGGCGGCGGTCAGCCAGAATCTGGCGCGCCTGGAAGGGCACCTGCAGGTGCGTCTGCTCAGCCGAACCACCCGCAGCATGGCGTTAACGCCTGTAGGGAGCCAATATTACGAACGTGTCAGGCACATCGAACGCGACCTGACCCTGGCCGAACTAGCGGTCACTACTCCCGACAGCGAACCCCAGGGGCGGCTGTGTATCGCCTCGACTTCCGCATTCGGGCGTCACGTGCTGGCGCCGTTGATTCCGGCCTTCAGCGCCCGCTACCCACTGCTTTCGATAGAGTTGGTAACGACTGATCGCAAGGTCAACCACGCTCGCGAAGATGTCGATGTCAGCCTGCGCATCTCCCCGCAATTGGAAGACCAGCTGCTGGCGCGGCATATCGCCCGTATCCCGTTCATCTGCTGCGCATCACCGGGTTACCTCGCCAGCGCCGGTCTGCCGACCACACCCGAGGTGTTGCGTGATCATCGCTGTCTGGTATTTCGTTATCCGGTAGACGGCCGTTTCCTGCGTTGGGGGTTCGTGCGCGACGGCATGCGCTTCGAAGCGGATTTTGGCAATGTGTTGATCAGTGACGATATCGATGCCCTGACCCAGATGGCCCTCCACAATGGCGGCATCACCCGGTTGGCCGAGTTCATCGTCCGGCCGCATCTGGCCTCGGGGGCGCTGGTGCCGCTGTTCGAATACAGCCAGAGCGGCCAAGCCTATGCCCAGACCGAGCCGATGGATATCTACCTGTGTGTGGCAGACCGTTTCGCCATGACTGCGAAAGTGCGCGCATTCATGGATTACCTGCGCGCTGCGCTGGGCGATAGCTGGCAAGTCCAGCAATAAAAAAACCGCCACGAGGGCGGTTTTCCATGCTGCGGTACGAGTCAGAAGCGGTAGGTGAGCGAGGCGCCCAGGCCGTGCGCGCTGTTCTCGTACTTGGCTTGGTAGCGGCCTTTGGTAGGGCTTGCCAGGTTGACCTTGGTGTCCTCTTCCCACAGGTAGGAGTAGGCAACGTCGATGGTCATATCGTCGTTCGGGCTCCAGCCAGCACCAATACTGATGGCCTTGCGATCACCCGTAGGAATGCGCGGCGAGCGGTCGGTGTTGTTGGTTGGCGACTGGTCGACGGAGAAGCCCGTGCGCAGCACCCACTCCTTGTTCACCTTGTAGGAGGCGCCAATGGCGTGAGCCCAGGTGTCGTGCCAGTTCTGCTCTTCGGTAATGGTGCCGAACTGGGCTGCCAGCGGTGCTGGGACTTCGTTGTTGACAGTGATGTCCTTCAGGCGGCTCCAGCGGGTCCAGGTGCTGCCCGCATACAGGGTCCACTGGTCGTCCAGCTCGTGGGTGACCGAGAAGTCCACCGACTCAGGCGTCTTGATCTTCAGGGTGGCGTCGAACTTGCTGCCGCTGAAAGGCCCGATCAGGGCGTTATTGATCTTGGTGTCGCCTTCGAGCTTGTAGTCGACCATCGAGTGGTAGGTCAGGCCGACGCGAGTGCGGTCGGTGGCCTGTACCAGAATGCCGATGTTGTAACCCACGGCGGTGTCGTCACCCTTGATCTTCACCTCGCCATCGTTGAAGCCTGGAGAGCGCGGGTTGATGGTATTCGAACCCAGCTCGCCCTTGATGCGGTTGATGGTCGGGCCGAAACCGATCGATACCTTGTCGTTGAAGGCGTAGCTGACGGTAGGCTGGAAGGTGATGACCTCGACGTGGCTCTTCTTGCCCCAGTAGCGTGCAGCGTCGCCGCTGCCGTAATCGGTCACCAGGCCGTACGGGACGTAAACACCAAAGCCCACGCTCCAGTGCTCATCGATCGGTTTCACGTAGTAGCCCATGGGTACGCCAACGGTAGGCACCATGTCGCCGTCGGTTTCGCCTGGCAGTGGGCTGCTGCCCCGGCCCGAGATATCGGTCTTGGCGATAACAGCTGCTCCCCCCACGACCACTTCCTGGCGTTTCAGGCGGGACATGCCGGCCGGGTTGCCATACACGGTGCTGGCATCATCGGCAGAAGAGGAACGACCAGCAAACCCGGTACCCATGCCGCTGATGCTCTGTTCGTTAAGTGCGAAGCCGGCAGCGAACAGTTGGCTGGATGCCAGGGCCACGGCTACGCCGAGGGAGGTTTTGAGCATTGCTTTTTTCATTATTAGAAACTCCTTGTGATCTCCGGGGCGAAAAGCTACCAACAAATGACGCGCCGCGCTATAGCCTCAATCACAGGAGATAGAGCGGTTTTGTAGGACAATCCGACCAAAATTCCTTTTTTTCCGGTAACGATGTAGGACGCTTCTTAAGATACTTGTGGAAATTTCTGTTCAACGCACGAATGCCAAGCCAAGGTGAAATCGCGCAAGCGACCTTGGGGATGGAAAATCTGACGCCAGATACGGGCCAGGCCGAGCAGGTCGTCCGCTGCAGGCAGAGGCGTGGACTGCTCTTCGATAAGCATCCAGGCGATGGCGGTGGAGTAGCGCAGGTTCACCGTGAGTTCCAGGTGAGGCCCGCCGAGGAAGGCGTGTTGGCTGGCCAGGCCGCGTACCAGGCTGGCCAGGTCCGGGTCACGGGCAAGAAAGTGGTCCCAGACCGCCTGGTGACGGCTTTCGCCTATGCGGTAGAGGCCGTGGCCACGTCGGTCGTGCAAAGCTGAACCAAGAGCCGATTGGCTGGCCGCGATACCGAGCAGGAGGGCCTCGGCGCTGGCGCAGTGACGATTCAGATAGACCAGGGTTGGTCGGATCACATACTGACACAATTCATTCGCCGCGATACCCATGATGCCCTCGAGCAGTAAAGGGCCGACGGGCGCTGGAGCTTGGCAGCTGGAAATTGGTCAGGCCCGCCGGAAGCGGTTAGGACCGCTCGAGTTGAAGTGTAGTGTGATAATCGTGGTGTAAAGGGCTGTTTTTAAATCGATTGCTGCCTGTCGACCGATGCTATATGCCTTACGGCAATTACACGCAGAACGATCAGGCAGCTCGCGGTGTATGCCATTCAGCCCTTGAATACCCCGATATTCGCCACTCACGCGGTGAGCGATTGACGGGTGCGGTCGATCACTGCCTGCAGCGGTTCCGAGCGGCTGTACTGTTCGGGGTACAGGCGTTCGGTGTGGCAGGCGATGCCGTGCTCGTCCACCAGAGTGAAGCTGAAACTGCCCTTGCGTGGGGCAACGATAAGGCACTTCAACGGCGAGAAGGCCTGGGAGAGGGTGCCAATGGCAGCCTGAATTTGATGATGAGTTTGCATGTTGTTAGGAGGTTCCTGCTTTAAACACGGGAGATATGATCCGTGCATGATAGAAACGTTCCAGTGACGCCTTTATTAAGGGGCGAACGAACCTGACTGGAACAAAGCAGCCAGAGAGAGCGCAATCAAAGTGTGGGCGCTTGGGCTGACTGGTAGGTACTTCAGAAGGCAGGCAGCACATCGGGGCCAAGGTTCTAGGCCGTCGGGGTGGAATCCTGATCAATCTTCCGGTTGATTCGTGCTTGGACAGCGCTGGGCTGGCGAGTGAATCATCGAGTGGGCCGGTCCTGGTTTCAGCAGCGATCGTTCGGGAGAGCGATGGGCTGCAAGGACGCTTCTGGCCAGAATTGACTTTCAGCTTGGGTACTAACGGGGCGCACCTTACCGAAAATGTTTAGCCTTTGCAAGCTTTTCACGTTTCTTCAGGTGAGCCGCGCAGTATGGCGCGTATTTCGCCTGCTGGGAAGAGGGAGCAGCTAGCCCTCAACCGGCCCCACGGGCCAATTTCGTGCATCCAAACGCAGGCTTTCGGTGCAGTTGTGCACATTCGAGGCGTGACTTGTAGCGCCCCGGCAACAGCACCATTCAAGCTCGCCAATGACTTGACTGGCACCTTAAGTCAATGAAAAAAAACACTAATTTTTGCTGGTGAAAAAATCGTCAGTTTGACTGTAGGCCCCATTTCACGGGGGTTTGCGGGCTCGTTGAAGGGGTTGTCCACCGAGTTATCCACAGGAACTGTGGATTGTCCCGAGCGCTTGCTCTAGGACGGGCGTGCCAGCAAATTACAGAACTGTCTGACAATCGACAGGCATCAGTCGACCAGCCGGTCATCCACCCGGAAACGTCAAGAAAAAATCATCGAAAAAAATTGCAATGCTCCAGAAATCGACAGGTCATGCACAAAAAAAAGGAGTAAAGTGGCGCGCCTTTCAAGCTGTCACGCCTGTCGGTCATGAAGTTTCGCAGTAAACCCCTCGTCAGCCCCGCTGTTGCCCCATCAGCCCCTTCACCCAAGCGCTTTTCCCTGAAGGTGGCCCTTTGGCTGCTCGACAGCCCGCGCCTGGGAGACAAGCAGCAGGTCAAGCACATCGCTGGGCGCCTGCTCAAACAGCCCGCGCGCGAAGGCGTGGTGGTGGCGCAGAGCCGCCTGGGGCAGATGCTCTGCCGTGAATGCGGCAATGCCCGGGACCGACGCATCGGCCATGAACTGCTACGCCAGGCGGCGCGGGCCGGGGACCGGCCTGCACAGCTGGAGTATGCGCGGCTGTTCCAGGCCGATACGCCGGAACAGGCGCCTGCCCCAGCGGACTGATAAGCTGCACTCAATTCGCAACAGTGTGATCGGGGTAAGCATGGCAGTGGATCTGACCAGCATTTTGCTGGGCTTGGTGGCAGGGGCATTACCTTGCCTGGGTTGGGTCATGCAGGTGCAGCGCCGCCAGGGCGCGCGTCAGAGCGAGCTGGCCCTGCTCGAGGAGCGCTTGGGCAGTGCGCAGCTGGCTCAGGCCGGCCTGCAGGCGCAACTGGACGCCAGCCGTGATGAGGTCAGCGACCTCAGCGAAGCCAACACCGTCAAGCAGACCCAACTGGCCGCCCAGGGCCGTGAACTGGAGCTGCTGCAGATCGACCGCGACAACGCCCGTGATGCGGCCCACGCCTGGCACCTCGAACGCGCCACGCGCGAAGGCGAACTGCGTCGCCTCGAGGCCCAGACCGCACGCCTGGAGGCCGAGCTGCGGGAACAGCAGGACAGTCACCAGCAGCGCCTGGAGGATCTGCAGGAGGCCCGCGACACCCTGCGCGCGCAATTCGCTGACCTGGCCACGAAAATCTTTGACGAACGCGAGCAGCGTTTCGCCCAGACGAGCCAGCAGCACCTGGGTCAATTGCTCGACCCGCTCAAGGAGCGCATCCAGGCTTTCGAAAAACGTGTCGAAGAAAGCTACCAGCAGGAAGCCCGCGAGCGCTTCTCGCTGGGCAAGGAACTGGAGCGCCTGCAGCAGCTGAACCTGCGCCTGTCTGACGAAGCCACCAACCTTACCCAGGCACTCAAGGGCCAGAAAACCCAGGGTAACTGGGGCGAGCTGATTCTGGAGCGGGTGCTGGAACATGCCGGCCTGGAGAAAGGCCGCGAATACCAGACCCAGGTCAGCCTGAAAAGCGCCGATGGCGAGCGCTTCCAGCCTGACGTGCTGATCATGCTGCCCGGTGACAAACAGGTGGTGGTCGATGCCAAGGTCAGCCTCACCGCCTACCAGCAATTTGTCGGCAGCAATGACGAAGCGGCACTCAAGCAGCACGTGCAATCGCTGCGCAACCACGTCAGGGGCCTGTCGAGCAAGGACTATAACCGCCTCGAAGGCCTGCACAGTCTGGACTTCGTGCTCCTGTTCGTACCGATCGAGGCAGCCTTCTCGGCAGCGCTGCAGGCCGAGCCGAACCTGTTCCAGGAAGCGTTCGACCGGCAGATCGTGATCGTCAGCCCGACCACCTTGCTGGCCACCCTGCGGGTCATCGACAGCCTGTGGAAGCAAGAGCGCCAGGGCCAGAATGCCCGCGAGATCGCCGAGCGCGCCGGTTGGCTGTACGACAAGTTCGTGCTGTTCATCCAGGACCTGGACGAACTGGGCAATCGCCTGCAACAGGTCGACAAGGCCTACGCCGCAGCACGCAACAAACTGTGCGAAGGGCGCGGCAACCTGGTCAGCCGCAGTGAACAGCTCAAGCTGCTCGGTGCCCGCGCCAGCAAGAGCCTGCCGGCCGAACTGCTGGAGCGGGCGCTCTCGGACGAAGCGCTGGCCGACGAGCCGGTTACTGAACCAGGCTCAGATGGCGATTGAGCAGGGCACGCAAGGCTGCCGGCTTGACGGGTTTGGCCAGATAGTCCAAGCCCGCGGCATGCACGGTGGCCAAGGTTTCCTTGCTGCCGTCGGCACTGATCACCACACCGGGCACCGGCTCGCCGAGGCGCGCACGTAACCAGCCCATCAGCCCGGTACCGGTTTCGCCGTCGTCCAGGTGGAAGTCCACCAGTGCCAGGTGCGGGCGCATGCCCTTTGCCAGCAACGCTTCGCATTCGGCACGATTGCGTGCGGTCCACACTTGGCAGCCCCAGCGGCTGAGCAGGCTGTTCATGCCGATCAGGATGCTGTCTTCGTTGTCCACGCACAGCACCTGCAAGCCGGCCAGCGGCTGGCTCGCGGTTTCCACCGGGGCGCTCGGCGCCACCGCAGCCTGGTGTGCAATCGGTACATTGACCCGAAACACCGTGCCCCTGCCGGGCCAGGAGCGCACTTCCAGCTTGTGGCCAAGCACCCGGCACAGGCCGTCGGCGATCGCCAAGCCCAGGCCCAGGCCTTTTTCGGCACGGGTCTGGTGGCTGTCCAGGCGCTTGAACTCCTGGAAAATCACCTGCAACTTGTCGTCGGCAATACCCGGGCCACGGTCCCACACCTCCAGCCACAGGTGCTCGCCCTGGCGGCGTACGCCCAGCAGGATCGGGCTCTTGCCGTAGCGCAGGGCATTGGTGAGGAAGTTCTGCAGCACCCGGCGCAGCAGTTTCATGTCGCTGTCGACCCGCAGGCGGCTGCCGCGCAGGCGGAACTCCAGGCCCTTTTCGGCAGCCAGCACCTTGAACTCGGCGCCCAGGGTGTCGAACAGTTCATTGAGGGCGAAGGGTTTGGCGTCGGGGGTGATCTTGCCGTTTTCCAGGCGCGAGATATCCAGCAGGTCGCTGATCAATTCCTCGGCCGAGCGTAGCGAGCTGTCCATGTGCTGCACCAGCTGCTGGGCCTCTTCGTTCATGCCCTCGGCCTGCTGCGACAGGGCCGCGGAGAACAGCCGTGCGGCGTTCAGCGGCTGCATCAGGTCGTGGCTGACCGCAGCGAGGAAGCGGGTCTTGGACTTGCTCACCGCTTCGGCCTGGCTCTTGGCTTCCGATAGTGCCTGATTGAGTTGCGACAACTCATGGGTACGTTCGGCCACGCGCTGCTCCAGCCGCTCGTTGGCGTCACGCAGCGCCTGTTCGGCCTCGCGGAATGGGGTGATGTCGGTAAAACTCATGACGAAGCCGCCACCGGGCATCGGGTTGCCGATCAGTTCGATCACCCGGCCGTTGGGGAACAGCCGTTCGGAGGAGTGCGCACGCCCCTGACGCATCCAGTGCAGGCGCCGCGCCACATGGACTTGCGCCTCGCCCGGGCCGCATAGGCCGCGCTCGGCGTTGTAGCGGATGATGTCGGCGATCGGCCGGCCGACGCTGATCAGCCCGTCGGGGTAGTTGAACAGCTCCAGGTAGCGGCGGTTCCAGGCCACCAGGTGCAGGTTCTGGTCGACCACGCTGATGCCCTGGTTGATGTTCTCGATGGCGCCCTGCAGCAGTGCACGGTTGAACTGCAGCACTTCGCTGGCTTCGTCGGCGATGCGCACCACATCCTCGAGCTGCATGTCGCGGCCCTCGATGGCGGCCTTGACCACGGCGCGGGTCGAGGAGCTGCCGAGCACGCCGGCGAGCAGGCGTTCGGTGTGTTCGATCCAGTCGCCGTCGGCGTTCTGGTTGGGGTTGAAGCCCTTGCCCTGGCGGTAGGCGAAGCGGATGAAACTTTGCCGCGCGCGCTCCTCTCCGACGAAGCGCGAGGCGAGGGTGAGCAGGTCGTCGATCTGCACCGCCAGCAGCGGCTTGCTGCTGGGGCGGGCGCTGGTTTGCTGGCCGATGAAGCGGCCTGCCTGCCAGTGTTCCGACACGCGGGTGCGCGACAGCATCGACACCCACACGAACAGGGTGAAGTTGCCTGCCAGCGACAGCACCACGCCCTGGGTCAACGGGCTGATCGGCAGGTCGAGCGGGTTGCCGTGCAGCCAGGCCAGGCCCGGGAACAGCCCGAGTGGCAAGCCCAGGCTGTGGGCAATGATCGGCAGCACCAGGGTGTAGAACCACAGGAAGATACCCGCCGCGAGGCCTGCAAACACGCCACGACGGTTGGCCTGCTTCCAGTACAGCGCGCCGAGCATGGCTGGGGTCAGCTGGGTCACGGCGGCAAAGGCAATCTGGCCGATGGTCGCCAGGCTCGCGGTGGAGCCAAGCAGACGGTAGCTGACGTAGGCCAGCAGCAGGATCACCACGATGGTCACCCGGCGCACCGACAGCATCCAGTGGCGGAAGGCCTCGAACGGCCGCTCGGCGTTGTTGCGGCGCAGCAGCCAGGGCAGCAGCATGTCGTTGGACACCATGGTCGACAGCGCCACGGCCTCGACGATGACCATGCCGGTGGCGGCCGAAGCACCGCCGATGAAGGCCAGCAGGGCCAGGCTCGGGTGCGCTTCGGCCAGTGGCAGGCTGATGACGAAGGAATCGGAAATCACCGTGCCCGGCAGCAGCATCTGCCCGGCCAGGGCGATCGGCACCACGAACAGCGCAGCCAGGGCCAGGTAAAGCGGAAACACCCAGCGCGCCAGGCGCATGTCCTGCGGTTCGATGTTCTCCACCACGGTGACGTGGAACTGCCGTGGCAAGCAGATGATCGCCATCATCGCCACGGCAGTTTGCACCACCATCGACGGCCAGTTGATGGTTTCCTGCCAGTAGCTGTCCAGCTGCACCGACTGGCGCGCCTGGGTGAACAGGTCGTCGAAGCCGTCGTACAGGTTGAACACCACGAATACGCCCACGGCAAGGAATGCCAGCAGTTTGATCAGCGACTCGAAGGCGATGGCCAGGACCATGCCGCGGTGGTGCTCGGTGACGTCCAGGCTACGTGTGCCGAAGACAATGGCGAACAGCGCCAGCACCAGCGACACCACCAGCGCGGTGTCCTGCACGCGGGTGCCGGTGGCGTCGGCGTTGGCGCCGATCAGCAGGTTGACGCCAAGCACGATGCCCTTGAGCTGCAAGGCGATGTAAGGCAGCACGCCGACCAGGCAGATCAGCGCCACCACCACCGCCAGGGACTGTGACTTGCCGTAGCGCGCAGCGATGAAGTCGGCAATCGAGGTGATGTTCTGCTGCTTGCTGATCAGCACCATCTTCTGTAGCACCCAGGGCGCGAAGATCAGCAGCAGGATCGGCCCAAGGTAGATGGGCAGGAACGCCCAGAGCTGTTCGGCGGCCTGGCCGACCGCGCCGAAGAATGTCCAGCTGGTGCAGTACACCGCCAGCGACAGGCTGTACACCCACGCACGCAGGCGCGGCGGCAATGGCGTGCTGCGGCGGTCGCCGTAGAAGGCGATGGCGAACATGATGGCCATATAGGCCAGGGCGACCACGGCGATCAGCCCGCTGGACAACGACATGAAAACTCCGGAGCAAAAAAGATAACGCGGTCCCGATCAATCAGTCTGGCACGCAGGCAGCGGTTCGTCAGCGCCGACGATGGTCGCAGCGGCGTGTCGTCGCAGGCCACATCAAGCGCTGCGGGTGCCCAGCCAGTAGAACACCCCTGCCAGTATCACCGACATCACCAGCAGGTAGAAGATCATCCCCGGCCACCACTGCCCCAAGGCGAACCCCACCATCACCGGGCCCAAGGCCGCCCCGAGGTTGGACAGGTTCTGCGCCCCGTAATACACCCCGCGCAGGTGCTCAGGAGCAATCAGGTCGATGAACATGTACTCGGCCGGTATGACGATGATCTCACCCAGGGTGAACACCAGCATCGCCAGGCACCAGGCCAGTACCGAACCGGCCATGGCAAAGCCGAGCAACCCGGCAATGAACAGCGCCATGCCGGCCAGCAACCAGGGCATCAGCTGCTGGCGGCCGATACGCCGGCCGATCAGGTACTGCAGGGCGATCACCGTGACCGCGTTGGTGGTCACCAGGTAGCCGACCAGCCGCGCTGCCTCGCTGGCGCTGCTGGTCTCCACCAGGTACTGCGACAGGTAGGCGGTGAACTGGCCGAACACCACCGCGCTCAGCACGCCGCCGAGGGTGAAGCACACCAGCCGGCGGTCACGCGCCAGCCCCAGGGCCACCTGGCCGAACCCGGCGCTCGGCTGCTCCGGTGCGCTGGCCTGCAGCCCTCGGTCGCCGAGGCGCCAGTAGGCCAGGCACATGCCCAGGCCGGTCAGTGCCGAGGCAATGAAGGGCAGGTGGTCGTCCAGTTCCAGCATGGCCACGCCGAGCAGTGGGCCGACGGCGTAGCCGACGTTGCTCAAGGTGTACTTGATGGCGAACACCTCAGCCCGCTGCGCGACGGGCAGCAGCGCGCAGAAGCCGGCCTTGGCAGCGATATCGACCACGGCCAGGGCCAGGTTGATCAGCACCAGGCAGAAAAAGAACAGCAACGCCGAGCGGCTGGCGATGGCCGCCACGAAGGCCAGGGCAAAGACCAGTGTGCTGGCGCTGACCAGGGTGTGGTTGCGCACGGTGTCGACCAGGTGCCCGCCGTACAGGCTCAGCAGTGATGCGACGATCAGCGCGCCGCCGATCAGCAGGCCGATCTGACCGACCGCCAACTGGAAGTTGTCGGCCAGGTAGACCACCAGATAGGGCAGGGTGAGGGCCCGGGCCACGGTGAGTGTGAAGGTGGTGGCCAGCAGCAGGCGGACGCTGGCGGGGTAGCCTTTCAAGGCGGCGAGCATTGCCACGTCCTTGTTTTGTGGGTTTTCCGATACCTGAGGATAAGGGAGGCTGACAGCGGCGACCAGCGGAGGATTGACAGCCCTGCACCCACCGGGAATACTCTCGCAAAATTCATATATATGTTTGCATAACAAGACGAGAGCCGACCCATGCACCCATTGTCCGGTGATGCTCGACTGCCACGCTATCAACAGCTGCGCGATCACCTGATCGAGCAGATTGCCAACAACCGCTGGCGCCCAGGCGAGGCCATTCCGACCGAAGCTGCCTTGGCCACCGAATTCGATATGTCTGTCGGCACCGTACGCAAGGCTGTCGACGTGCTGGTCGCCGAGGGCGTGCTGGAGCGTCAGCAGGGCCGCGGCACCTTCATCCGTCGCCCGCAGTTCCAGTCTTCGCTGTTCCGCTTCTTCCGCTTCGAGACCGCCACCGGCGAGCGGGTGGTACCGGAAAGCCGCATTCTCACCATCGAGCCGGTACCGGCACCTTCGGCCGTTGCCCAAGCCTTGGGCCTGGCCGCCGAGGCCGAGGTCATTCGCATTGTCCGTACTCGTCTGCTTGGCGCCCAGCCGGTGCTCGCCGAGGAGATCTGGTTGCCACGCCAGACCTTCCAGCCGTTGCTCGATGTCGAACTGCAAAGCAAAGGCCCGCTGCTCTACCCGATCTACGAGGAGCTGTGCGGCCAGGTGGTCGCCTACGCCGAAGAGACCCTGACCGCCGAAGCGGTCGACGCAGCCCATGGCCGCCTGTTGCAACTGCCGGCCAACAGCCCGGTGGTGGTGATCGAGCGCCTGGCCCGCGATTACGCCGGCAAACCGCTGGAATGGCGCCGCTCGCGCGGCCACGCGCAGCACTTCCGCTACCGCGTCGACATTCGCTGAGCCGTTAAGCCGGCCGCTTCACCTTTTACCCGTCTGCGCCGTTCTGCCACGGCGCAGTGGCTTCGCCTGCCCGTAACACACACGACTAAGAAGGATAACAATCATGTTCAGCTGGTATCGCCAGATCACTTCACGGGAACGCAAGACGTTCTGGGCCTGTTTCGGTGGCTGGTCGCTCGATGCGCTGGAAGTGCAGATGTTCGGCCTGGCCATCCCCGCGCTGATCGCCGCGTTCTCCCTGACCAAGGGTGATGCCGGCCTGATCAGCGGCCTGACCCTGGTCACCTCGGCCATCGGTGGCTGGCTCGGCGGCACCCTGTCGGACCGTTATGGCCGCGTGCGCACCCTGCAGTGGATGATCCTCTGGTTCTCCTTCTTCACCTTCCTCTCGGCGTTCGTCACCGGCTTCTACCCGCTGCTGTTCGTCAAGGCCATGCAGGGCTTCGGCATCGGTGGCGAGTGGGCGGCCGGCGCAGTGCTGATGGCCGAGACCATCAACCCGAAATACCGCGGCAAGGTCATGGGCACGGTGCAGAGCGCCTGGGCCGTGGGCTGGGGCCTGGCGGTGGGGCTGTTCACCTTGATCTATTCGCTGGTGCCGGCGGAGTACGCCTGGCGGGTGATGTTCTTCGTCGGCCTGCTGCCATCGCTGCTGATCATCTGGGTGCGCCGCAACGTGCCGGAGCCAGACAGCTTCCAGCGCCTGCAGAAGGAGAAGGCCATTCCTGGCAGCTTCTTCAAATCCATGGCCGGCATCTTCCGCCCGGAGCTGCTGCGCGTGACCCTGCTGGGCGGCCTGCTGGGCCTGGGTGCCCATGGTGGCTACCACGCGGTAATGACCTGGCTGCCGACCTTCCTCAAGACCGAACGCAACCTGTCGGTACTCAACTCCGGTGGCTACCTGGCGGTGATCATCTTCGCCTTCTGGTGTGGTTGCGTGGTCAGTGGCCTGCTGATCGACCGCATCGGCCGGCGCAAGAACATTCTGCTGTTCGCCCTGTGCTGCGTGCTGACCGTGCAAGCCTATGTGTTCTTCCCGCTGAGCAATATCCAGATGTTGTTCCTCGGTTTCCCGCTGGGCTTCTTCGCCGCCGGCATCCCGGCCAGCCTGGGGGCGTTCTTCAACGAGCTGTACCCGGCCGACGTGCGCGGTGCCGGGGTCGGCTTCTGCTACAACTTCGGCCGTGTGCTGTCGGCGGTGTTCCCGTTCCTGGTCGGCCACATGAGTGAATCCATGTCGCTGGGCAGCGCGATCGGTATCGATGCCGGCATCGCCTACGGCGTGGCCATGCTCGCCGCGCTGTGCCTGCCGGAAACCCGTGGCCGCAACCTTGAGGCCACGCCAGCGCCGGCAATGGCTGGCGCTGTCGCCAAGTAACCTGACTGTCCTGTGAAAACCATGCCCGACGTTCCTGCCTCATACCTGACCGCCATCGACAGCCATGCCCACGTGTTCAGCCGTGGGCTGAACCTGGCCAGCGAGCGGCGTTACGCGCCCAGCTACGATGCGCCGCTGGACGATTACCTGGGCCAGTTGCTAGCCCACGGCTTCGGCCGTGGTGTACTGGTTCAGCCCAGCTTCCTGGGTACCGACAACCGCTACCTGCTCAGTGCCCTGCAGACCGTGCCGGAGCAACTGCGCGGGGTGGTGATGCTTGACCGGGACGTCGAGCGCGAGACGTTGCAGGAGATGGATCGGCTGGGGGTCAGGGGCGTGCGCCTGAACCTCATGGGGCAGGGCCTGCCAGACCTCACAGATGCCCAATGGCGGCCGATGCTGGAGCGCATCGGCGAACAGGGCTGGCACCTGGAGCTGCACCGTCATGTCGCGGATATTCCTGCGCTGGTACGGGCACTGGAACCTTACGGCCTGAACATCGTGGTCGACCATTTCGGCCGGCCCGATGCCCGCCTGGGCCTGGGGCAGCCGGGGTTTGCCGAGCTGTTGACGCTGGGCGGCAAGGGCAAGGTGTGGGTCAAGGTGTCCGGGATCTATCGTTTTGAGGGCACGCCGGAGCAGAACCTGGCGTTTGCACGTCAGGCCCTGTGCGCGCTTGAGGCCCACTACGGTGCTGAACGGTTGATGTGGGGCAGTGACTGGCCGCACACCCAGCATGAGTCATCGGTGAGCTTTACCACGGCGGTCGAGCAGTTCGAGGCGCTGGGCTGCTCGGCTGAATTGCGCCGGGCGCTGGTGGTGGAGACTGCACAGGCGCTGTTCGGGTTCGAGTAATCTGGCGCTGCGTTAGCTGTAGGAGCGGCCTTGCGTCGCGAAAGGGCTGCGTAGCAGCCCCAGCAATTGCAGCGTTGACTTTGAATCCTGGGGCCGCGTTGCGGCCCTTTCGCGACGCAAGGCCGCTCCTACAGTCGGTGCAGCTGTCAGACCACTGAATCAGAACCGGAATCGGCTGATCATCTGCTGCAGCTGCCCGCCCAGTCGCGCCAGCTCCACGCTGGAGGCCGAAGTCTGCTGACTGGCTTCTGCCGTCTGTTCGGAAATATCCCGCACCGTCACCACACTGCGGCTGATCTCTTCAGCCACCGCGCTCTGCTGCTCCGAAGCCGCGGCAATCTGCTGGTTCATCAGCTGAATCCCCGACACGCGCTGGGTAATCCCCTCCAGCGCCACCCCAGCCTCGCGCACCAGCGCCACGCTGCTTTCGGTCAGGCTCTGGCTCTGCTCCATCAGTTCGCTCACCGAGCGGGTGCCTTCCTCAAGGCTGCCAATCGCCGACTCGATCTCCAGTGTCGACGCCTGGGTACGTTGTGCCAGGCTGCGCACTTCATCGGCCACCACGGCAAAGCCACGGCCCGCTTCACCGGCCCGCGCCGCTTCGATGGCGGCGTTTAGCGCGAGCAGGTTGGTCTGCTCGGCCACGGCCTTGATCACATCCATGACCTTGCCGATACGCTGGCTTTCGCTGCGCAGCGCGCCCATGGCTTCGCCAGTGGCATCCACCTGGCTGGCCAGGCGGCTGATCTGTACCACGGCGCGGTTGACCACGCTGTCACCTTCACGGGCTTCTTCGTCGGTGGCGCTGGCAGCCTCGGAGGCTTCGCCGGCATTGCGCGCCACCTCGTGCACGGTGGCGGCCATTTCCTGCATGGCCGTGGCCACCTGGTCGGTTTCAACCTTCTGGTTGTTGGCACCGGCGCTGGTCTGCTCGGTGATCGCCGAGAGCTCTTCGGTGGCGCTGGCAATCTGCGAAATGCCATCGCGCACCTGGGCAATCAGCTCGCGCAGGTTGCGGGTCATGCCCTGCAGGGCGTTCTGCAGTTGGCCGACTTCATCGCGGCGGCGGCTGGCCGGTTGTTCGCTGAGGTCGCCGGCGGCCACCTGCTCCATGGCGCTCAATGCCTGGCGCAACGGCTGGCTGATCTGCCGGGCAATGACCACGGCAGCCAATGCACCGATCAGCAAGGCGAGCAGGGTGGTGGCAATCTGCAAGGTACGGGCGAAATGGCTGTCCTTGGCAACCAGCACGGCCTGGTCATCCAGCAGCTGGCCAATGACGCCGTTGAGGCGTTCGATGTCCTTGGCCATGGCTGCGCGGTAACCGACCAGGTTGCTGACTTCGCCACGGAACGCCTCGACAGCGGCGGCATAGGCCTGCACCTGCTGCTGCAATTGCTGGAACTGCTGCGGGAAGTTGCCATTGAAGCGCGCCACCAGCCCAGGCAAGTCGTTCACTGTGGTGGCGATCTGGTTGTTCATCAAGTTCTCGGTCTCGGCGTTGGTGTTACCGGTGTAACCGCGAACGTGGTAGCGCAGCAGGATGAGGTTTTCGCGAATCTGATTGATCGCCTCGATGCGCACGAAACGCTGTTCGGCATCAGGCAAGGCCCGCACCTGATTGCGGATCTGCTCGATGCTGGCGAATGACTGGGTGGCCAGCACGCCCATTTCCTTCTGCGCGGCGCGCATCTGTTCGTAGGAACGGAAACTGGCAGCCTGACAGCTGCTGTAGCCCTGCAGCGCCTGGTCGGCGGCATTGATCAGCGCATGGGTCTGCGCCTTGTTCATCACTTCGCGCAGCTTTTCCAGTGTCGGCTTGAAGGCGTCCAGTGCAGTTTGCAGCTGCTTGCTCTCGGCTGCCGCGCCGTTGGCCATGGCATGCCGCAAGCGCGCTTCGCGCAGGTCACCGAGGGCGTCGTTGAGCCGCGAAACATCGCTGACCACCTCGCTGCGCCGGACCAGACTGCCCAGTCCGTCCCAGCTGATCATCGACTGCACGAGTGTCAGGCACAGCACCAGGCCGAAACCGAGGAAGAGTTTGTGGGCGATCTTGAGGTCGCCAAACCAGGTAAACATTACTGCCGAGCTCCTTTTCTTGTGCGTTGGAGGAGACCTGAGGTCTGTACCTTCTGTCAGATATAGTCATCTATATGAATTATCGGCATATGTAACAAATTCTGAACAGTGGTTTGGCTGAAATTAATGTCACTGTGATATCAAATTGTGAGCGAGTTCCTGTGTTGTCCCGTGTTCCTTGCCAAGCGCAGGCTTTCCCGTGCAGATTGTGGCTCGCAACGCTCTGCGTGCCTCCAATGACAAAAGACACTCAGGAACAAGGACGATGAGTCACCCCTCGCAATTCACCTTGCTCGGCAAGCGGCGTTTCCTGCCGTTCTTCGTCACCCAGCTGCTGGGTGCCTTCAACGACAACCTGTTCAAGCAGTCGCTGATCCTGGCGATCCTGTTCAAGCTCAGCTTGGGCGACGGTGACCGTTCCATCTGGGTCAACCTCTGCGCGCTGCTGTTCATCCTGCCGTTCTTCCTGTTCTCGGCACTGGGCGGGCAGTTTGGCGAGAAGTTCGCCAAGGACGCGTTGATCCGAGCAATCAAGCTGGCCGAAATCGCCATCATGGCGGTTGGCGCCATCGGCTTCATCACCAACCACCTCACGCTGATGTTGGTGGCATTGTTTGGCATGGGCACTCACTCGGCGCTGTTCGGCCCGGTGAAGTACTCGATCCTGCCCCAGGCCCTGCGCGAAGAAGAGCTGGTCGGCGGCAACGGCCTGGTGGAGATGGGTACCTTCCTCGCCATTCTGGTCGGCACCATCGGCGCCGGTGTGATGATGGCCACCGACAGCTATGCCATGCTGGTGGCCGCAGGCGTGGTCGGCACTGCCGTGCTGGGCTACCTGGCCAGCCGCTGGATCCCCCGGGCCGCAGCCGCCTCGCCGCAGATGGCGCTGGACTGGAACATCTTCAAGCAGTCGTGGGTGATCCTGCGCATGGGCCTGGGGCAGACCCCTGCCGTGTCGCGCTCGATTGTCGGCAACTCGTGGTTCTGGTTCGTCGGCGCCATCTACCTGACCCAGATCCCGACCTACGCCCAGGAATGGCTGCACGGCGACGAGACCGCAGTGACCTTGGTGCTGACCCTGTTCTCGGTGGGCATCGCCCTCGGTTCGCTGCTGTGCGAACGCCTTAGCGGGCGCAAGGTGGAAATCGGCCTGGTGCCGTTCGGCTCGTTCGGCCTGACCCTGTTCGGCCTGCTCTGGTGGTGGCACTCCGGTGACGTACCGGCCGGTGCGCAGCCGCACGACTGGCTGGCGCTGCTGGGCATGCATCAGGCCTGGTGGATCCTGGTGTCGATTGTCGGCCTCGGTGTGTTCGGCGGCTTCTACATCGTGCCGCTGTACGCCCTGATCCAGGCGCGCACCGCTGAAGACCAGCGGGCTCGGGTGATCGCTTCCAACAACATTCTCAATGCCTTGTTCATGGTGGTCTCGGCGATTTTCACCATTGTCCTGCTGAGCGTGCTCAAACTGAGTATTCCGCAGCTGTTCCTGGTGGTGTCGCTGCTCAACGTGCTGGTGAATGCCTACATCTTCAAGATCGTGCCCGAGTTCACCATGCGCTTCCTGATCTGGCTGCTCAGCCACTCGATGTACCGCGTGCAGCACCGTGACCTCGAGCGCATCCCCGATGAGGGCGCGGCACTGCTGGTGTGCAATCACGTTTCGTTCGTCGACGCGCTGCTGCTGGGCGGGGCGATCCGCCGGCCGATCCGCTTCGTCATGTACTACAAGATCTACAACCTGCCGGTGCTCAACTTCGTGTTCCGCACGGCAGGCGCCATACCGATTGCGGGGCGCAACGAAGACCAGGCCACCTACGAACGTGCCTTCGCGCGTATCGCCGAGTACCTGGCTGACGGTGAACTGGTGTGCATCTTCCCGGAAGGCAAGCTGACCGGCGACGGCGAGATCGATGTGTTCAAGGGGGGCGTCAGCCGCATTCTCGAAGAATCCCCGGTGCCGGTGATTCCGCTGGCGCTGCAGGGCCTGTGGGGGAGCTTCTTCAGCCGCGACCCGGCCAAGGGCTTCTTCAAGCGCTTGTGGTCGAGGGTGACCATCGTGGCAGGCGCCGCCATCCCGGTGGAGGCGGCGCAGCCAGACGCCTTGCGCGAGCAGGTCAGCCGCTTGCGCGGCGCCCTGCGCTAAGGAGTGGGATCAGCTGGCGCTGACTTTCAGGCCGATCAGGCCGGTAATGATCAGCGCCACGCTGACCAGCCGCACCAGGGCCATCGACTCGCCGAACAGGATGATCCCGGCGATCACCGTGCCGACGGCGCCGACGCCGGTCCAGATGGCATAGGCG
The DNA here is from genome assembly GCF_001320245.1 of Pseudomonas sp. NBRC 111124. GTDB lineage: Bacteria > Pseudomonadota > Gammaproteobacteria > Pseudomonadales > Pseudomonadaceae > Aquipseudomonas. The sequence continues at coordinate 17,501 of NZ_BCBA01000023.1, read as the reverse complement.
GTGCCCAGCGGCAGTTCCTTCATGGCCAGGCCCAGCAGGCCAAGGCTGACGGCCATGGCGGCGACGGTGAGTGCGGTAGGCAGGGGTTTGCTGAAGCCGTCGGTGTACTTCAGGCCGACGGCCCAGCCGACCTCGAACAGGCCGGCGAAGAACAGGATGATCCAGGACATGATGCGTCTCCATCGTTGCGAATGATGGGGCCGTCCCCAGGATGGTCACGCGGTGCGTCGTGAGGTCGTCCTCACAGTGGCCTTTAGGGTACACATCAATGCCTGGTCGGCTCAACCTCTTCGAAGGCGGCCGTTGGGTCTTCCATTCGGCGGAACCAGGTCGACAGCAGCGCCCCGGAGATGTTGTGCCAGACGCTGAACAGCGCGCTCGGCACCGCCGCCAGCGGCGAGAAATGCGCCGCCGCCAGTGCCGCCCCCAGCCCCGAGTTCTGCATGCCCACCTCCAGCGCCAGCGACTTGCGCTGGGCCAGCGGCAGGTTGCAGAGCCGGCCAGTGAGGTAGCCCAGCAGATAGCCGAAGGTGTTGTGCAGCACCACCACCGCCATGATCAGCAGCCCCGACTCGGCGATCTTGGCCTGGCTGGCCGCCACCACCGCGCAGACGATCATCACGATGCTCACCACCGACACCAGCGGCAGCACCTGCACCGCCGTCTGCACCCGTGCCCCCAGCACGCGTTGGGCCAGCACGCCGAGCACGATCGGCAGCATCACCAGCTGCAGGATCGACCAGAACATGTCCATGAAGGACACCGGCAGCCAGGCGGAAGCCAGGAACCAGATCAATGCCGGCGTCAGCAGTGGCGCGAGCAGGGTGGTCACCGCAGCGATCGCTACCGCCAGTGCCAGGTCGCCCTTGGACAGCCAGACCATCACGTTCGACGCCGTGCCGCTCGGGCAGCAGCCGACCAGGATCACGCCCACGGCGATCTCTGCCGGCAGGTGGAACAGCTGGCACAGCAGCCAGGCCATGCCCGGCATGATCACGAAGTGCGCGACCACGCCGAGGGCCACACGCCATGGCTGGCGGGCGAGGGCGGCGAAGTCGTCGAGCTTGAGGGTCAGGCCCATGCCGAACATCACCAGGCCCAGCAGCGGCACGATGGCGACCTTCAGAGCGATGAACCACTGGGGCATCAGGAAGGCCAGTACGGCGAACACCAGCACCCACAGGGCGAAGGTGTTGCCGACGAAGCGGCTGAGGGCGGCGAGGGCGCGCATGGGGCAATTCCTTTTCTATTTATAGCTTTATGAATTTCACTGGCCCTTTCGCGGGACAAGCCCGCTCCTACAAGAACACCACATGCCCGAGAGCTGTGATGTCCTTGTAGGAGCGGGCTTGCCCCGCGAAAGGGCCGGTCCTGGCTACAACAAACTCAGCCAGCACCGGCATTTCAACCCGAATCAGACCCCTTGCGGAATCTCCTCGCCACCGAGCGCTTCGAACAGCACCGGCAGGAACTCGGCAAAGGTCATCATCATCAGCTGGAAGCTGGCATCGAACTGCTGCGCGGCTTCGTCGCCACCGTCCTGTTCGGCCTGTTCCTGCAGCAGCTCTTCAAATTTCAGGCGCTTGATCACCATTTTGTCGTCGAGCACGAACGACAGCTTGTCCTGCCAAGCCAGGGCCAGCTGGGTGACCACCTTGCCGGTGCTCAGGTGCAGCTGGATTTCCTCGCTGGTCAGGTCCTGGCGCTTGCAACGGACGATGCCGCCATCTTCGGCGGTGTCACGCAGCTCGCACTCGTCCAGCACATAGAAGCCTTCGGCAGCCTGTTGCGACTTGACCCAGTCGGTCATGGTCGCGGTCGGTGCGATCTTCACGGTGGCTGGGCGCACCGGCAGCGAGCCCATCACTTCACGCAGGGTCGACAGCAGGTCTTCGGCGCGCTTGGCGCTGGCCGAGTTGACCAGAATCATCCCCAGGCGCGGGGCGATGGCGGCAAAGATCATCGAGCGGCGGATGAACGCGCGCGGCAGGAAGGCTTGGATGATCTCGTCCTTGATCTGGTCGCGTTCCTTTTTATAGACCTTGCGCATTTGCTCGGTCTCGATCTCTTCGACCTTTTCCTTCACCGCATCGTTGACCACGCTGCTCGGCAGGATGCGTTCTTCCTTGCGCGCGGCAATCAGCATAAATTCGCCGCTGACGTGCACCAGGGGAGCGTCTTCGCCCTTGCCGAACGGCGCGACGAAACCGTAGGTGGTCAGCTCCTGGCTGGCGCAGGGGCGGGCCGGCTTGGTGGCCAGTGCGGCTTCCAGCGCTTCAGCCTCGAACGGTACTTCCTGGGTCAGGCGGTAGGACAGCAGGTTCTTGAACCACATGGGGGGCAATCTCTCCTTAATGCATAAGGCGGGCATTATTCTCCGAGCAGTGCTCCAAGGCCAACCCTGTCAGAGGGCCAGCAGTGTCATATCGCTAAAGAAAACCAGCGGCTGCGCTAGGTCTTTGAAAGGTCAGGGATTTTTTTTGGAAAAAGTTTAAAAAGTGCTTGCCAGGGTGGCGGCCCCTCCGTAGAATGCGCGCCACACCGAGACGAAGGGTGATTAGCTCAGCCGGGAGAGCATCTGCCTTACAAGCAGAGGGTCGGCGGTTCGATCCCGTCATCACCCACCACTCGATGTATAGCGCAGCGGTAGTTCAGTCGGTTAGAATACCGGCCTGTCACGCCGGGGGTCGCGGGTTCGAGTCCCGTCCGCTGCGCCATATTCCACTTCCAGGGCCCACTGAACACCCGGAAGTAACAGAGAAAGCGACCTTAGGGTCGCTTTTTTTGTGCCTGAATTTTGCGGTTGATATTTTTTGCGAAAAAGTTGCAGCAATGGCTTGCCAGGCTGCTGGATCGTCCGTAGAATGCGCGCCTCACCGAGACGAATGGGTGATTAGCTCAGCCGGGAGAGCATCTGCCTTACAAGCAGAGGGTCGGCGGTTCGATCCCGTCATCACCCACCACTCGTTGAATAGCGCAGCGGTAGTTCAGTCGGTTAGAATACCGGCCTGTCACGCCGGGGGTCGCGGGTTCGAGTCCCGTCCGCTGCGCCATATTCCGCTTCCAGGGCCCACTGAACACCCGGAAGCCACAAAAAAAGCGACCTTAGGGTCGCTTTTTTTGTTTCTGCAGCATGCGCGCTCCGTGTGGGAGTGGCCTTGCCGGGGCGCCAGACCGGTCGGAAAGGGGCGCAAAGCGCCCGCGGCAATCTCAGCGATTACGCTCCTCTTCCCGCAACGTCAGCACCTCGACCCCATCCTCGGTCACCGCCACCGTATGCTCCCACTGCGCCGACAGGCAGTGGTCCCGGGTAATCACCGTCCAGCCATCCTTGAGCGTCCGCGTCCCGCGCCCGCCCTGGTTGATCATCGGTTCGATGGTGAACACCATCCCCGGCTGCAGCTTCATGCCCATGCCCCGCGCGCCAACGTGCAACACCTCCGGCCCTTCGTGCATCTGCTGGCCGATGCCATGGCCGCAGTATTCGCGTACCACGCTGTAGCCAGCGGCCTCGGCATGGGCCTGGATGGCATGGCCGATGTCCCCCAGCGTCGCTCCGGGGCGTACCTGTTCGATGCCTTTCCACAGCGCATCGTACGTAGTGTCGACCAACCGCTGGGCCTCATCGCTGATCGGCCCGATGCTGTACATCTTCGACGAGTCGGCAATGTAGCCGCCCTGTTCAAGGGTGATGTCGACGTTGATGATCGAGCCTTCCTTCAGCACTTCATCAACCTTCGGGATGCCGTGGCAGACCACATGGTCCACCGAGGTGTTGAGCGAGTAGGGAAAACCGTACTGGCCCTTGCTGGCCGGGCGGGCCTTGAGGGTATCGATGATGAATGCCTCGGCGCGGTCGTTGATCTGCATCGTGGTCACGCCGGGGCGGACGAAGCTGTCGAGTTCGGCGAACACCTGGGCCAACAGCTGGCCGGCGTTGCGCATCAGTTCGAGTTGGGCGGGGGTCTTGAGGATCACCTTGGACATGGAATGCGGGCTGTAGCTCTTGCTGGAAATTGCTCCAGCATAGCGCCATGGGTAGCTCGCTTGCCACCGCGTGGTGCGTTGCCTGTACCGGCCTCTTCGCGGGCACGCCCGCTCCCACAGGTACTGCGCAGTCTTCAAACCTGTGGCGATCCTGTGGGAGCGGGCGTGCCCGCGAAGAGGCCGGCACAGCTGGCCCACTAATTGCTGAATGACCTCTATCCAGGGCTATCAACGTCGACAGCCCAAACACCTCACGACAAAGGCGCCGTGTTGCCCCGCTTGCTTTGCAAGCCCGGGCAACCGGCGCCTTTTTGCGTTCCTGACAGGGGAGACCGCCCATGGCCACAAGCGAAGTACGCAGCGTCTGCCCCTACTGTGGCGTCGGTTGCGGCATTGTCATGAACATCCAGGATGGCAAGGTCAGCAAGATCAGCGGCGACAAGCAGCACCCGAGCAATTTCGGCCGCCTGTGCACCAAAGGCCTCACCGCCCACCTGCCACTGACCGCTACCGGGCGCATGGAGCACGCTTACGTGCGCCAGCAACGCAGCCAGCCGCCTGCGCGTAGCAGCATGGACCAGGCCATTGCCCAGGCCGGCGAGCGCCTGCGTGGCATCATTGACCAGCATGGCCCTGACGCCGTAGCGCTCTATGTGTCCGGGCAGATGTCGCTGGAAGCCCAGTACCTGGCCAACAAGCTGGCCAAGGGCTTCATCCGCACCCGCCATATCGAATCCAACTCGCGGCTGTGCATGGCCAGCGCCGGCAGTGGCTACAAACTGTCGCTCGGCGCCGACGGCCCGCCCGGCAGTTACCAGGATTTCGAGCGCGCCGATGTGTTCCTGGTGATTGGCGCGAACATGGCCGACTGCCATCCGATCCTGTTCCTGCGCCTGCTCGACCGGGTCAAGGCCGGCGCCAAGCTGATCGTCGTCGATCCGCGGCGCACCGCCACGGCCGACAAGGCCGACCTGTTCCTGCAGGTGCGCCCCGGCAGTGACATGGCCCTGCTCAACGGCCTGCTGCACCTGCTGCATCACAATGGCCACAGCGACCCTGACTTCATCGCCTGCCATACCGAAGGCTGGGACGAGCTGCCGACCTTCCTCGACGATTACACCCCGGAGCGCGTGGCCGCCATCACCGGCCTGAGCGAAGCCGATATCCGCCAGGCCGCCGAATGGATCGGCACCGCTGGGGAGTGGATGAGCTGCTGGACCATGGGGCTCAACCAGAGCGTCCATGGCACCTGGCACAGCAACGCCCTGTGCAACCTGCACCTGGCCACCGGCACCATTTGCCGCCCCGGCAGCGGGCCGTTTTCGCTGACCGGCCAACCCAATGCCATGGGCGGCCGCGAAATGGGTTACATGGGCCCGGGCCTGCCGGGCCAACGTTCGGCGCTGGTGGCGGCGGACCGCGCCTTCGTCGAGGAGCGATGGCGCCTGCCACCGGGCAGCCTGCGCAGCGAAGGTGGCGAGGGCACCATCGCGCTGTTCGAGCAGATGAAGGCCGGCGTAGTGAAAGCCTGCTGGGTGATCTGCAGCAACCCGGTGGCCAGCGTCGCGAACCGCCAGCAGGTGATCGACGGCCTGCGCCAGGCCGAGCTGGTGATCACCCAGGACGCCTTCCTCGATACCGAGACCAACCGCTACGCCGATATCCTTTTGCCCGCCGCGTTGTGGGCCGAAGGCGAGGGCGTGATGATCAACAGCGAGCGCAACCTGACGCTGATGCCACGGGCGGTGCAGGCGCCCGGTCAAAGCTTGGCGGACTGGCAGATCATCGCCCGGGTCGCCTGTGCCATGGGCTACGCCGAGGCCTTCGATTACCCCGACGCCGAGGCGGTGTACGACGAGATCCGGCGCTTCTGGAATCCGGCCACCGGCTATGACTTGCGCGGCATCGGCTATGAGCAGTTGCGCGACAGCCCACGGCAATGGCCCTGCGCGCCGGGTTGCGAAGACGACCGCAGCCCGCTGCGTTACCTGAACGACGGCCGCAGCCAGCAGCTGCTGCGCGATACCGAGGGCAATGCGCCTGCCTTGGCGTTCCCCACCGCAAGCGGCAAGGCACGCTTCTTCGCCCGGCCCTGGCTACCGGCGCCCGAATTGCCGGACGCCGACTACCCGTTGGTGCTCAACACCGGCCGCGTGCAGCACCAGTGGCACACCCTGACCAAGACCGGCAAAGTGCCGGCGCTGAACAAGCTGGAGCCTGGCCCCTTCGTTGAAATCCACCCGGAGGATGCTGCCCGCCTGGGCGTCGCCGACAAGGATCAGGTCGCCATTCGCTCACGTCGCGGCCAGGCCGTGCTGCCGGCCCGCATCAGCGACCGGGTCATGCCTGGCAACTGCTTTGCCCCGTTCCATTGGAACGACGTGATCGGCGAGCAGCTGGCGATCAATGCCGTGACCTGCGATGCGGTCGACCCGCTGTCGCTGCAACCGGCGTTCAAGCATTGCGCCGTGGCCCTGGAGCGGGTCGCGGGTGAGCGTATCGATGCCCTTGAGCTGAACCCCCCTGTTGCGCAGCGCGTGCAGCCAGGCGCCACGCCAATGCTCGCAGCGCCGCGCCACCAAGTGCTGTGGGCTTCACAGACGGGCAATAGCGAGGCGCTTGCCGAGCGCTGTACCGAGCGCCTGCGGGGTGCGGGTCTGGAGGTACAGCTCAGTTGCCTGGAAGCGGTCAGCCCCAGCCAGCTGCAAGGTGCCGCCAGTGCGGTGCTAATTACCAGCACCTTCGGTGACGGCGACGCGCCCGACAGCGCCACGGCATTCTGGCAGGCCCTGCAAGGCGAGCAGGGCGCTTGCTGCGCGCAGCTGCCCTATGCCGTGCTGGCCTTGGGTGACTCCAGCTACGACCAGTTCTGCGGCTTTGGCCGCAAGCTCGACCAGCGCCTGGCGGAACTGGGTGGGCGCCGCTTGCTGCCGCGGGTCGATTGCGAGCCGGATTTCGATGAGGCGTTCGCCGCCTGGCTCGAAGCGCTGCTGCCGGAACTCGGCAGCGCCAGCTCACCGGCACCGGTCAGTAAAGCTGCATCTGCCGCGGGCTACAGCAAGCAGCGGCCGTGGTCGGCCCCACTGCTTGCCAATCAACTGCTCAACGGCCCGGGGGCGAGCAAGGAAACCCGCCAGTTGGTGTTCGACCTGTCTGGCAGCGGTTTCACCTATGCCGCCGGTGATGCCTTGGGCGTATGGCCACGCAACTGCCCGGCGTTGGTCGAGGAACTGCTGGCGCAGATGCAACTCGATGGTCAGGCAGCGGTGAAATTGAAGGGGCAGCCGGCGATGCCACTGGCCGAGACCCTGGAAACCCATCTGGAAATTGCCAAGGTCACGCCGCACCAACTGCAAGTGTTCAGCGCGCATTGCGCTGACCTGCAGCGCCTGCTGCAACCCGAGTGCAAGGCCGAACTGCGGAACTGGCTGTGGGGCCGGCAGCTGGTCGATGTGCTGCGAGCGTTCCCTCAGCAGTTGCCGTTGGCGACCTGGCTCGACCTGCTCAAGCCGCTGCAGCCGCGCCTGTATTCGATCAGCTCCAGCCCATTGGCCCATCCGGACGAGGTGCACCTGACCGTTTCCACCGTGCGTTATGGCGAGCGCAAGGGCGTGTGTTCCACCTTCCTTGCCGACCGGGTCCAAGCACTGAAGGTGGCGATCTTCCCGCAGGTGTCGAAGCACTTTCGTCTGCCCGAGGACAATGACGTGCCTGTGATCATGGTCGGCCCCGGCACGGGTATCGCGCCGTTCCGTGCCTTCCTTGAAGAGCGCGAAGCGCGCGGTGCCAGAGGCGGTAACTGGCTGTTCTTCGGCGAGCAGTATGCAGCCACGGACTTCTACTACCAAGAGCAGCTCCAGGCTTGGCAGGCGAGCGGGCACCTGCGTCTGGACACGGCGTTCTCGCGGGACCAGGCCGAGAAGATTTACGTGCAGCAGCGGATGCTCGAGCAAGGCGCGCAGTTGTGGCAGTGGCTGGAGGCGGGGGCGTATTTCTATGTCTGTGGCGATGCCCAGCGCATGGCCAAGGATGTGGATGCGGCGTTGCGTGAAATCATTGCGGTGCATGGCGGCGTGGATGCCGAGGCTTATGTCGAGACGTTGAACAAGGCCAAGCGGTATCGGCGTGATGTGTATTGATGTGCTCCAGGATGGTGAGCGCTGCACTTGAAATGTGCATTTGCTGTGCCGGCCTCTTCGCGGGTGAACCCGCTTCCACAGGTGCTGTGCAAAGGTTGAGGGCAGTGGACGCCTGTGGAAGCGGGTTTACCCGCGAGGAGGCCGGCACAGGAAGCAGGATTGGCACAGTCCCTGCTTTACCGCTTATACAACAAAGCCCACTGATCAACGGCGATCAACCCGGGCCACCCACCGTGATGAATACAGGCAAAGGCGCCTGGAGCTTCGGCTCCAGGCGCCTTTTTTTTGATCGAGGATCGGCTTATGAAGGCAACTGCGAGCGGGCATCGGGAGCGATTGATCATCGTCGGCAACGGCATGGTCGGCCACCATTGCGTCGAGAAACTGGTCGAACGCGGCGCCCTCGCGCGCTTCGAGCTGCATGTGTTCGGCGAGGAACGCCAACGTGCCTACGACCGCGTGCACCTGTCGGAGTACTTCGCCGGCAGCTGTGCCGAAACCTTGGCCCTGTGCGGGCACGACTACTACGGCAACAGCGGCGTGCACCTGCACCTGGGCGAAGCGGTGCTGGAAATCGACCGCGAACGCTGCGAGGTGGTGACTGCCGAGGGCCGCTACGGCTACGGCCAGTTGGTCCTCGCTACCGGCTCCTATCCGTTCGTGCCACCGATCGAAGGTTCCAGCGGCAATGCCCGCCTGGTCTACCGCACCCTCGATGACCTCGATGCCATTCGCGCCGCTGCCGGCCAAGCGCGCCGTGGCGTGGTGGTCGGTGGCGGCCTGCTGGGCCTTGAAGCCGCCAACGCGCTGAAGTCCCTCGGCCTGGAAGCGCACGTGGTGGAGTTTGCCCCTCGGCTGATGCCGGTGCAGCTGGACGGCGAGGGCGGCGCCGCGCTCAAGGCGCAGATCGAGGCCTTGGGTGTCGGTGTGCACCTGTCGCGCGCCACCCAGTCGATCAGCGCAGGTGAAACCTACCGCTACCGCATGAATTTCGACGGCGGCGAACACCTGGAAACCGACTTGATCGTGTTCTCCGCCGGTATCCGCCCGCAGGATGCCCTCGGCCGTGCCAGCGGCCTGGAAGTCGCCGCACGCGGCGGCGTGGTGATCGACAACCACTGCCGCAGCAGCGACCCACGCATCTTCGCCATCGGCGAGTGCGCATCCTGGAACGGCAGCGTGTTCGGCCTGGTCGCCCCGGGCTACAGCATGGCGCGTAACCTGGCCGCGCTGCTGATGGGTGAAGCCGCCAGCGCATTCACCGGCGCCGACCTGTCGACCAAGCTCAAGCTGCTGGGTGTGGATGTCGGCTCCATCGGCGACGCCCACGGTGCCACGCCAGGTTCGCGCAGCTACCGCTTCATCGACGAGGCCAACAACGCCTACCGCCGGTTGGTGGTGGATGCCAGCGGCAAGCACGTGCTCGGTGCGGTGCTGGTGGGCGACAACCGCTACTACGACACCCTGCTGCAATACGCCCAGAACGGCATTGCCCTGCCGGCCGACCCGGCAGCGCTGATCTTGCCGCAGAGCGGCGGTACGCCTGCACTCGGCGCCGACGCGCTGCCCGACACTGCGACCATCTGCTCGTGCCACAACGTCAGCAAGGGCGCCGTGTGCGCCGCCATCGACAGCGGCTGCGGCGACCTTGCCGCGGTCAAGGGTTGCACCAAGGCCGCTACCGGCTGTGGCGGCTGTGCGGCGTTGCTCAAGCAGGTGTTCGAGCACGAACTCACCGCCCGTGGCGTCACCGTTGACAAGAGCCTGTGCGAGCACTTCGCCTACACCCGCCAGGCGCTCTACGGCCTGGTGCGGGTCGAGGGCATCCGCACCTTCAACGAACTGCTCGAACGCCACGGCAAGGGCCATGTCGGCTGTGACATCTGCAAGCCGGCAGTGGGCTCGATCCTCGCCTCGTGCTGGAACCAGCCGATCATGGACCCGACGCTGGTGCCGCTGCAGGACACCAACGACACCTTCATGGCCAACATGCAGAAGAACGGCACCTACTCGGTGGTGCCACGCATCCCAGGCGGCGAGATCACCCCCGACAAACTGATCGTGATCGGCCAGGTGGCGAAAAAGTACGACCTCTACACCAAGATCACCGGCGGCCAGCGCATCGACCTGTTCGGCGCCCAGCTGCACGAGCTGCCGCTGATCTGGGGCGAGCTGATCGAAGCCGGCTTCGAGACCGGCCACGCCTACGGCAAGTCGACGCGCACGGTGAAATCGTGCGTAGGCAGCACCTGGTGCCGCTACGGCGTACAGGATAGCGTTGCCATGGCCCTGCGCCTGGAAGACCGCTACAAGGGCCTGCGCAGCCCGCACAAGCTCAAGTTCGCCGTCTCCGGCTGCACCCGCGAATGCGCCGAGGCGCAGAGCAAGGACATTGGCGTGATCGCCACCGACAAGGGCTGGAACCTGTACGTCTGCGGCAATGGCGGCATGCGCCCGCGCCACGCCGAGCTGTTCGCCACCGACCTGGACGACGAAACCTTGGTACGCCTGATCGACCGCGTGCTGATGTTCTACATCCGTACCGCCGACAAGCTGCAGCGCACCTCGGTCTGGCGCGAAGGCCTGGAAGGTGGTCTGGACTACCTCAAGCAGGTGATTCTCGACGACAGCCTGGGCCTGGCCGCCGAGCTGGAGGCGCAGATGCAGCATGTGGTCGACCAGTATGAATGCGAATGGGCCAACGCCCTGAATGACCCCGAGAAGCTCAAGCGCTTCCGCACCTTCGTCAATGACCAGCGCGCCGACCCGGACGTGCACTTCGTGCGCGAACGCGAACAACGCCGGCCGGCTGCACCGCTGCACCTGATCCCAACCGTCGAGGAGGCTGTCTGATGAAACTGTCCAATGCTGCTGTGAAGCCCCAGGCGAACTGGCAGGCGGTGTGCCAGGCCGATGACCTGGTGGCCGATTCGGGCGTGGTGGTGTGGCTGGATGGCGCGCAAGTGGCGCTGTTCTACCTGCCCGAACGGGAGCAGAGCCTGTATGCGGTGGACAACCGCGATCCGCGGTCGGGGGCCAATATCATCGGGCGTGGTCTGGTCGGTAGCTTGCAGGGGGAACTGGTGGTGGCGGCACCCTTGTACAAGCAGCATTTCAGCTTGCGGAGCGGGGCGTGCCTGGAAGATGCCGGGCAGCGCTTGCGGGTGTGGCCGGTGCGGATGCATGGTGGGACGGTAGAGCTGGCGGTGGTCTGACGTTCTGTTATCGGCCTCTTCGCGGGCATGCCCGCGAACAGGCCGGGACAGGCTGCTTAGATCACCAACCCCTGCGGTTTGCGCCCGGCAAACACGTCCACCAGGCTGGCCACCACCATTTCCCCCATGCGCGTGCGGGTTTGCACGGTGGCGCTGGCGCGATGCGGCTGCAGCACCACATCTTCACGTTCGAACAAGGCCTCTGGCGCCCTTGGTTCATCGGCAAACACATCCAGCGCCGCGCCAGCGATCTCGCCAGCCTCCAGCGCCGCGATCAGCGCCGGCTCATCCACCAGCTTGCCGCGGGCGATGTTGACCAGATACCCCTCGGCCCCCAACGCCTGCAGCACTTCGCGATTGATCAGCGCCTCGCCCTTGTCGGCGGCTGCCGCAAGAATCAGCGCATCGCTGTCCTTTGCCAGTTGCAGCAGATCCGCCTCGAAACCATAAGGCACCTCCAGCGCCTGCAAATCGGTGTAGCGAATCGGGCAGCCGAACGCCGCCGCCCGTTGCGCCACCGCGCGGCCAACCCGGCCCATGCCGACGATGCCCACGCGCATGCCCGACACCTGGCGGGCCAGCGGCAGCGGAGCCAGCGGTGTGGCGCTGGTGGCCCAGTGGCCGGCGCGCACGAAACGGTCACCGGTGCAGATGCCACGGCACAAGCCGATCAACAGGCCGATGGCGAGGTCGGCGACATCCTCGGTGAGGGCGCCGATGGTCGCGGTTACCTGAATGCCACGATCGCGGGCATAGGCCAGATCCACCGCGTCGGTACCGACGCCATTGACTGCGACCACTTCGAGGTTGGGCAGGCGCGCCATCAGCGCCTGGCTGATGCCGGTGTGGCCACCGGTGATCACGCCGCGGATGTTGTCGGCATGCTGGCTGACATAGGCGTCCTTGTCGGCCTGTTCATAGTAGCGGTGCACGGTGAACAGCTGTTCCAGGCGCTCGCGGATTTGCGGAATAAGGATCGGGCTCAGTTGCAGGACTTCAGGTTTCATCGGTCACTCCATCAGGAACAGGGATCAGCCACGGCCAACGAACGGCATGTTGCTGGCCATCACGGTCATGTTCAGTACGTTGGCGTCCAGCGGCAGCGCGGCGATGTAGCGCACCGCATCGGCTACGTGGCGCACGTCGAGCATCGGTTCGGCGGCGATCTCGCCATTGGCCTGGCGCACTCCACGGGTCATGCGCTCGGACAGCTCGGTCAGGGCGTTGCCGATGTCCACCTGGCTGCAGACGATGTTGTACGGCCGACCATCCAGCGCCAGCGCCTTGGACAGGCCCAGCACCGCATGTTTGCTGGCGGTGTAGGGGGCGGTGAACGGGCGCGGGGTGTGCGCCGAGATCGAGCCGTTGTTGATGATTCGCCCGCCTTGTGGTTGCTGGCGGCGCATCAGACCGAAGGCGGCGCGGGCGCACAGGAACACGCCGTCGACGTTGGTGGCGATGACGTTGCGCCAGTTCTCCAGCGGCAGCTCGTCGACCGGTACCGCGGGGGCGTTGATGCCAGCATTGTTGAAGATCACATCGAGGCGGCCGTGCACCTCTTCGATGGTGGCGAACAGCTGTGCGACGCTCTGTTCGTCACGTACGTCGGTGGGCACAGCCAAGGCTTCACCGCCCGCTGCCTGCGCCTGTTCGACAACGGCCTGCAGCGGTTCTGCGCGGCGCCCGGCGAGGACCAGGCTGAAGCCGTCCTCCAGCAGGGCGAGGGCGACGGCGCGGCCGATGCCGCTGCCGGCACCGGTGACCAGGGCGATTTTCTTGTGTTGGCTCATGTGGGCTCCAGTAGATTCAGGCGGCGTTAGCGGCATGCCCGGCAGGGCGAGGGCCGACGCGCAGTTGCAGTTCGCCGATGCCATCGATGCCGGCGTGGATCGTGTCGCCCGGGTTCAGCGGCGCTACGCCAGGGGGGCTGCCGGTCATGATGAGGTCGCCGGGGCGCAGGGGCAGCTGGCGGGACAGCCGGCTGATCACCTCGGCCAGGGCCCAGGTCTGCTGGCTCAGGCGGGCACGCTGGCGTTCCTGGCCATTGACCTGCAGCCACAGCGACGCATCCAGCGGCCAGGCGCATTCGCTGGCGGGGACGATGGCGGTCATCGGTGCCGAGGCGTCGAACACCTTGGCGCCTTCCCAGGGCAGGCCCTCGGCCTTGGCCTTGCGTTGGTGGTCGCGGCGGGTCAGGTCCAGGCCAGCGGCAAAGCCGAACACGTGCTCCAGAGCCTGCTCCGGCGTGATATCGGCGCCGCCTTTGGCGATAGCCGCGACCAGTTCGATCTCGTGGCAGAACTCGTCAGTCTGCGGCGGGAAGGGCAACTCGCCTTGCGCCTCGACCACATTGCTCGCCGGCTTCATGAAGAACACCGGCTCTAGTGGCGCCGGTCCGTAGGACTCTGGCCAGGGGTAGTTGCGGCCCAGGCAGAACACCCGGCCGACCGGGAAGCGCGCAGCGCTGCCGCGGATCGGCAGGCTGACGATGGCCGGCGGGTTGAACAGGTAGGTCATGGTGGATCCTCCGTACTGGAGTGGCCAGCGTAAGTCAGGGGCTGGCCGGCAAAGTTGGACGAAAGCGGGGGCGGCTTGGACTATTCGGGGCTCATGCTGCGGTCTTCAGTTCGATGCGATACAGCTTGCCGAGCAGCAACGAGTAGGACAGGGTGCCCATCAACGCCACCCCACCGATGAACCAGAACGCCATGGCGAACGAGCCGCTGGCATGCACGATCGCGCCAATCACGATCGGCGTGACGATGCCGCCGATGTTCGCCGCCAAGCTGGTGACGCCGCCGGTCAGGCCGATCAGTTCCTTGGGCGCCACTTCCGACACCGCTGCCCACGACGCCGAGGCGATGCCCTGGGCGAAGAACGCCAGGGTGAGGATGGCGATGCACAGCACATTGGAGTTGGTGAAATTCACCAGCACGATCGACATACCTAGCATCGAGCCCACCACCAGCGGCAGCTTGCGGGCGAACGACAGCGAGTAGCCCTTGCGGATCAGCAGGTCGGAAACGATCCCCGCGAGCAGGATGCCAACTGTCGCGCCAATGAACGGCATGACCGCAAAGATGCCGACCTTGATCAGGGTCAGCTGGCGCTCTTCGATCAGGTAGGTGGGGAACCAGGTGAGGAAGAAGTACAGCGCCGAGGTGCTGGCGAACTTGCCCAGGCAGATGGCCCAGACCTGGCGATAGCGGAACAGCTCAGCCACTTGGCGCCAGTCGAAGCGGGTGCGCTGCTGGCTGCTTTTCACCAGGCCACCGCCGTCTTCGATGTAGGCCAGTTCTTCCTTGCTGACTTTCTTGCAGTTCAAAGGGTCGCGGTACAGCCACAACCACACGACGCCGAACAGGATGCCGACCAGGCCGGTGCTGTAGAACACATGGCGCCAGTCATAGGTGGTGGCCAGCCACAGCAGGGCACCGGTGAACAGCGCGGTGCCCAGATACTGGCCGCACACGTAGATGCTGCTGGCCATGCCGCGTTCGCGGGCGGGGAACCATACCGTGACTGCGCGGCTGTTGGCCGGGAAGGCCGGGGCTTCCATGGCGCCGACCGCCAGGCGCAGGCCGAACAGTGAGGCGAAGCCGCTGGCCAGGCCCTGGGCGACCGTGACTGCCGACCAGCTGATCAGCGATACGCCATAGGTCAGGCGCGAGCCGAAGCGATCGGCGATGAAACCAGCGGGCACCAGCGCCAAGGCGTAAGTCCAAGCGAAGGCGGAGAAAATCAGGCCCATCTCGACCTTGTCCAGGCCCAGGTCCTTGGCCATGAAGGGCGCTGCGATGGAGATGTTCACCCGGTCGGCGTAGTTGATGATGGTCGCCACCAGCAGCAGCGACAGCATGAACCAGCGGCGGCGGGTGGGCAGGCGCTGGGCAGGGGCCGCGTCCAGCGCGTACGACGACGCGGCGCGGGGGGTAGGCGTGCTCGACATGAGTCGACCTCGTTTGTTGTTGTTGGTAGAGGTTGGGCTGCAGTCCCTTTTCTAAGGTGGTCGTACAACGAGTTGAATGCAACGACGGTTTTAGACCGTTTTTTTCATAGGGGGCGGGGCAGGGCTGTGCTGTCCAAGAAAATCCACAGCCGGGTTTTGCTCGGGTTTATCGCTGGATATCGCGTTTTCAGAGGGCTGTGTCGAAATGAGGTTGCGCAGGTTTTTGCAGACGGGGTTAAATTAAAGAGTTTGGACATCGTACAACTATACGACCCGCAACCCGGAGATTGCCCATGCCCCCCAAGCGCGAGGTCCCGACCTACGTCATGCAGCAGCGCAGCGAGCTGATGGATTTCTACATCCGCGACCAGCGCGGCCGCCCCGCCGAGACCGCGCCGCATCGTCACGAGTACTTTCAGATCCAGGTCAACTTCGGCGGCGATACGGTGCAGCACATCGGCAGTGTGCAACGCCCCTTCAAGCGCAACACCCTGGCCTTCATCCTGCCGCACCGGGTGCATGTGATCCCGCACCCGGCCGACAGCGACTTCGTGGTGATCAATTTTTCCCAGACGTTCCTGCTGCCGCACCTGGCCTGCGACCCGATGGACCTGGAGGAAGTGTCGATCCTGCAGGCGCCGGAGCTGTCACCGTTCCGCTTCCAGGAGCATCTCGACTTCTGCCTCGACGAGGCCGAGTTTGCCGAGGTACGGCAGATCCTTGATCGCATGCGCGGGCTGGACGCCAAGCGCCGCTTCGGTAGCCGCGAAATGCTCAAGGGCCTGTTGCTGCAGCTGATCGGACAGGTCTGCGGCCTGTACGCCGAGCCGCTGCGCGAGCTGGCCGACAGCAATGCCGCCCAGCTCAGCCGCCGCGCTGCGCTGGGCCGCATGAGCGAATACCTGCGCCGGCATATCGACGACCCCGACTTGAACCTGCAGAAAGTCGCCGCGGCCACCTACCTGTCGCCGACCTACCTGACCCACTGGCTGCGCAAGGAGATCGGCAAGACCTTCAGCGAGCTGGTGCTGGAGCGGCGCATGCATACCGCGCGCAATTACCTGCTCAATGGCAGCCGCCCGGTGGGCGAGGTGGCGCGGCTGTGTGGATTCGCCGACGAGGCCTACTTTTCCCGGCGCTTCCGGCAGATTCACGGCCTGCCGCCGGGGCAGTTCCGCCGTCAGCAGCGCGACCCGGATACGCCGCAGGTGGCGATGCGGTAAGCTTGCCGGCATGAACCTCGACACCCGCATCAAGTACCGCCACCTGCTGTGTTTCCTGGAGATTGCCCGGCAGGGCAGCCTGGCCAGGGCGGCCGATATTCTGGCGATCAGCCAGCCAGCGATTTCCAAAACCCTCAAGGAGCTTGAAGACCTGCTCGAGGCGCGCTTGTTCGAGCGCAGCCGTCAGGGCGTCGAGCTGACCCCGGCGGGCACGCGCTTCATGCGTTACGCCGGGCCTAGCGTGCAGGCGCTGCGTGATGGTGTCAGCAGCCTGCGCGGTGAAGCGCGGGCGCCTTCGCAGGTGCGCATTGGCGTGCTGTCGACGGTTGAAGGGTTGTTGATGCCTGAAGTGCTGTGCCGCCTGCATCAACGTCACGAGGCTTTGGTGATCAGCGTGGTGACCGGGGTCAGTGCCCAGTTGCTCGGGCAACTGCATCTGGGCGAGCTTGAGCTGGTGGTCGGGCGCATGACCGACAGTCCACAGATCCAGGGGCTGTCATTCGAGCACCTGTACAGCGAGTCGATGGCTCTGGTGGTGCGCCCTGGTCATCCCTTGCTGGCGAGCGCACCCGTGGAGCGGCAGCGGGTCGGGCAGTATCCGTTGGTGCTGCCACCGCCGGGCACCACCATCCGCCAACATGCAGACAGCCTGTTCGTGCAGTGCGGCATCCAGATGCCAGCGCAGCGCCTGGAGACGTTGTCGTTGGCGTTGAGCCGGCGTTATCTGCTGGGGAGTGATGCATTGTGGGTGGCGCCGCGGGATGCGGTGCTGCTGGATTTGCGCCGGGGCGAGCTGGCCGAACTCGACCTTGGTGTGCGTGAGCCGGGTGGGTCGGTGGGGATTTGCCGCAATGCTGCTTTGCCGTTGAGCTTGCCCGGGCAGTGGGTTTGTGAGGTGTTGCGCGAGCTTGCGGAGCAGTATCGGGAGGGGCGGTATCCTTGAGGTGCCTGCCGCAAGAGATTCAGCGTCTATGAGATCGAGCGCCGC
>NZ_BCBA01000022.1 GCF_001320245.1 Pseudomonas sp. NBRC 111124 | reverse complement strand
GCGGGCGGCGCTCGATCTCACAGGCGCTGAATCTCTTGCGGCAGGCACCTGTCAGCCCTCACCCGATCCCGACATCCCTGATCAGAACTGCCAGAAATAAAAAGCCACGAAAACCAGGAAAACCCGGCACAAACGGTCAATACTGGCCAATGGCTGTAAAGCTTCCATGAAGAAGCCTTTACCTACTGAACTTCCTTACGAAAACCCGCTCCTATGCCGGTAGCCATTGGTGATGGCCGCCTGATAAGCTCGCGGCTTTACCCTGATTGCCCTTATGGCGCATGAACAAGGAAATAGCATGAAACAGCATCGTCTGGCGGCTGCGGTTGCCCTGGTAGGCCTGGTACTGGCTGGCTGTGATCAACAAGCCAGCAGCCCCGAGCTGAAGACTCCGGCACAGAAAGCCTCCTACGGTATCGGCCTGAACATGGGCAAGAGCCTGGCTCAGGAAGGCATGGAAGACCTTGATTCGAAAGCGGTCGCCCTCGGCATCGAAGACGCCGTCGGCAAGAAAGAGCAACGCCTCAAGGACGAAGAGCTGGTAGAAGCCTTCACCGCGCTGCAGAAGCGCGCCGAAGAGCGCCTGGCCAAGGCCAGCGAAGAAGCCGCCGGCGCCGGCAAGAAATTCCTCGAAGAGAACGCCAAGAAGCCTGGCGTGGTGACCACCGCCTCGGGCCTGCAGTACGAAGTCGTGAAGAAAGCCGACGGCCCGCAGCCGAAGCCGACCGACGTGGTTACCGTTCACTACGAAGGCAAGCTGATCGATGGCAAGGTGTTCGACAGCTCGGTGGAGCGTGGCAGCCCGATCGACCTGCCTGTCAGCGGTGTAATTCCAGGCTGGGTCGAAGGCCTCCAGCTGATGCACGTTGGCGAGAAGTACAAGCTGTTCATCCCGGCTGAGCTGGCCTACGGCGCCCAGAGCCCGAGCCCGCTGATCCCGGCCAACTCGGTGCTGGTGTTCGACCTGGAACTGATCGCCATCAAAGACCCTGCCCAGCTGCAGGGCGGCGAAGCGCCGGAAGCCGAAGCCCCGGCCGAAGCACCTGCCGAAGCTCCTGCCAAGTAAGAGAGCGGCTGGTAACTGCACAACGCCCCGTCTAGACGGGGCGTTGTCGTTTGTGCGGGATCGTTCGGCGAACCTCATGCGGCTGGCACTGTCCGAACAAGGGCAGTGTGAAGAAGCCGGAAGCTTCTGACGCAAATCGTTTGCGGATCTGAAACGACTGTGTAAAAAACGCCCGATCTGACCGGGACCCTTGCCTTGTGGGCGCCCGCCGTCACAAACTTCGCCCTGTTCACAAGGTTATCCACAATAAATGTGGATAACCTTTCCCTGCTGGAGGCTCCATGAGCGCACCCTGGAATTTCGCCCGCTTCCTGCCGCTGGCTGAGCGTCTGCTTAGCCGTGGCCGGTTGCCGGCCTTGCTGTTCGCCGTGGCCCGCAAAGGCCCACGCATCGGCCAGTTGCGCGACGACGTCAAGCTGCTGCAGTCGCTGTGCCTGGCTTGGTGGCGTGGTGAATACCGGGCCATCAGCCCCAAGGCGCTGGTGACTATCGTCGCTGGCTTGCTGTACTTCGTCAGCCCCATCGACGCCATCCCCGACTGGATCCTGGGTGTCGGTTTTCTCGATGACATCGCCGTGCTCGGCTGGGTGCTGAAGACCGTGGCCGATGAACTGGCGCGCTTCAAAGCCTGGCGCGACAGCCAGGCGCCCGAGCGCCTGCGAGTGGTCGAACGCCTGCCCGACACCCCGGAAGCACTGCGCCTGGAGCGCAATACGCACTGAAATCGAGCAAGTCCCCACACACTCCCGCGCTTGGTAATATAATTGGCATAAGCGTTATGCCTACGGATTACATGCGGTAATCCTTACGTAAGGGGGTTGTAATGGGTATTCAGGTTATTAGCCGGGACGGTCAGCCCGAGTACGCCGTCGTGCCCTGGGAGCAGTATCAGGCGCTGCTCAAGGCCGCCGGGCAGGCACCCGCCGAGGTGGCTGAAGAAGCCGCGCACCAGAGCGCGCCGGCACCCAGCCTGCCAGCGTTCAGTGAAGTGGCGCAACTGCGCCAGGCCAAAGGCATCGCCCCTGAGCAGTTGGCGCGTAATGTCGGGGTCAGCCCGGCATACCTGGCCATGATCGAATCGGGCGAGCGCCAGCCGGATGCAGCGATCCGCCGTGCACTGGCCTGGCACCTAGGCGTGGCCGGTTGGAGCGAGCCGTCATGAGCCAGGTCAGGATCAGCCGACAGCATTGGCAAAACCTGCTGGACGAGCTTGACCTGGCCCGCCGTCAACGCCACTTGCTCACCTACCGTGCGCTGATCGAGCGCCTGCAGCTGCCCAGCCCGGCGATGCAGACACTGACTGCCGCGCTGGAGTACCTTGCGGTGCTCGATGCCCGTGCCGAGCAGCCATTGCGCAGCTCGCTGGTGATCAGCC
Source organism: Pseudomonas sp. NBRC 111124 (assembly GCF_001320245.1). Lineage (GTDB taxonomy): Bacteria > Pseudomonadota > Gammaproteobacteria > Pseudomonadales > Pseudomonadaceae > Aquipseudomonas. The sequence goes on along the minus strand of NZ_BCBA01000022.1, from coordinate 4,296 downwards.
AGGGCGCCAGCCGTTTGCCGCGCACCGGTTTTTTCGAATGCGTGGAGCGCCTGGGGCGCTTTTCGGGGCCGGTGGATGGCATGGAGGCGGCATCCTGGCATGCTTCCGAGGTAGTTCGGGTGTTTGAGTACAGTTATCCCGAGCATGCCTGAACAATTTGGAGGGGCTGCACCGGCCCTTTCGCGGGCGCGCCCGCTCCCACAGAATCTCCACTGCTACGAAATCTGCGAATTTCCTGTGGGAGCGGGCGTGCCCGCGAAGAGGTCAGTGCAAGCAATGCATCTCTGTGGATCGCGCCGCAGGGGTTGCCATTGGCATCCAGTACATGCAGTTCCTTAAGGTCACCATAGCGGCCAAACAAATCCATGACCTGGCCAAGCGTGGCATTGAGCCCTACCGTCGGCGGCTCGACCAGAGCCACAGGCAGCACCTGCGCAAATAGCTGCTGATTATCCCGCACCCCCACCTCCTTCGGCCGCCCCAGCAGGTATCCCTGCACCAGGTCCACGCCCATCTCGGTCAATACCGCCAGCTCTTGCGGCAATTCAATCCCTTCGGCAATCACCTGCGCTTTAGACGCCCGGGCAATTTGCAGAATGGAGCCGACGAACTCGCGCTTGAGCGGGTCGCGGTGGATGCCATCGATGAAGTGGCGGTCGATCTTCACGTATTCCGGGCGCAGCTCCGACCACAGGCGCAGGCTTGAGTAACCAGCACCCAGGTCGTCCAGGGCAATGGAAAAGCCCATGTCGCGGTAGTGATGCAAGGCATTGGACAGCAGCTGAAAATCGTCGGTAGGGGTCTGTTCGGTCAGTTCGATCACCACCCGGCTGGGGGCCAGCCCCACCTGTTCCAGCAGCTTGAGCGTGCGCCCGGAAGGGTAGTGGGGTTCAAGCAGCGACTCGGGCGAGATGTTGAGAAACAGCTTACCGTCGAGCCCCTGCTCGCTGAAGCGGCGGCAGGCGCTTTCCCGGCACGCGGCCTCCAGTTCCGTCAGGTGACCGGCCTCGCGGGCGATGGCGAACAGGTTCAACGGCGAGTGCAGCGGGCTGTTGGACGGGCCACGGCTCAAGGCTTCATGGCCGAAGACACGCCGTTCGCTGAGGCAGAGGATGGGCTGGAACAGGCTGTGAATGCTGCGCTGAGCCAGAATGGCGCTCAAGGCACTGAGCTGTTCGGCAACGGTCATGACAATATCCTGAAAAAGAAAGGGCCGGGCATTTGCATGCCCGGCCCGTCTATTTCACGACAGCGCAATGACTGTTTGATGACAGGTCACGTTAATCTGCCATCATCGGTCAGCTTACTTCTTGGCCATCTTGTTGCTTTCGCTGAGGTAGTCGATGAGGATGCGGCCAGTCTCGGCCAGGTAGGCGTCATCTTCCGGCTTGGTCTTGTCATCCTCGTCCGGCAAGGCGTCCTCGTCGACTTTCTTCAGTTCCTTGAGCGGCTCTTCGCCCTTGGCCTTGCGACGGATGTTCTCCATGGCCAGTTGCTTGGCTTCGACGTCATCGTGGCGGGCACGGCGTTCCTGCTCGTTGAGGCTGACGGTCTTCTCGTCCATCAGCTTCTGGGTCAGGGCCAGGCGGTCGCGGATGTAGGTGAACTCGGCGTCCTTGGCGCTGCGTGCGTCATGCTTGGTCTTGAGGTCGGCCAGGAACGGCTTGAACGGGTCGGACGCCGGCTTGACTACCGGGCGGATGGTGTCCCACGGCATGGCCTCTGGCAGGGCGCTTTCACCGATTTCCTTGGTGTCGATGATCGACGGGTAATCGATGTCCGGCAGCACGCCCTGGTGCTGGGTGCTCTGCCCGGAAACCCGGTAGAACTTGGCCAGGGTCAGCTTCAGTTCGCCATGGTTGAGGGGCTGGATGGTCTGCACGGTGCCTTTGCCGAAGGTCTGGCCACCGATGATCAGTGCACGGTGGTAGTCCTGCATGGCGCCGGCGAAGATCTCCGAAGCCGAGGCCGACAGGCGGTTGACCAGCAGCGCCATCGGGCCTTTGTAGAAGGCGCCCGGGTTTTCATCTTCGAGCACGTCGACACGGCCATCGCTGTTGCGTACCAGCACGGTCGGGCCTTTGTCGATGAACAGGCTGGTCAGCTCGGTGGCTTCCTGCAGGGAGCCGCCGCCGTTGTTGCGCAGGTCGATGACCACGCCGTCGACTTTTTCCTTTTGCAGCTCGGTGAGCAACTTTTTCACGTCGCGCGTGGTGCTCTTGTATTCAGGGTCGCCGGCGCGGTAAGCCTTGAAGTCCAGGTAGAAGGCCGGAATTTCGATGATGCCGAGCTTGTAGTCACGCCCGTCCTGCTTGAGCTTGAGCACCGACTTCTTCGCCGCCTGCTCTTCGAGTTTCACGGCTTCGCGGGTGATCGAGACGATTTTGCTGGTCTGGTCGCTGGGTGCATTGGTGGCCGGGATGACCTCCAGGCGCACCACCGAGCCTTTCGGGCCGCGAATCAGCTTGACCACTTCGTCCAGGCGCCAGCCGACCACGTCGACCATTTCCTTGTTGCCCTGAGCGACGCCGATGATCTTGTCGGCCGGTGCCACCTGCTTGGTCTTGGCGGCCGGGCCAGCCGGAACCAGGCGCACGATCTTGACCTGGTCGTTGTCGCTCTGCAGCACCGCGCCGATGCCTTCGAGCGACAGGCTCATGTTGATGTCGAAGTTTTCCGCGTTGTCCGGCGACAAGTAGTTGGTGTGCGGGTCGTAGGATTGGGCGAAGGTGTTGATATAGGCCTGGAAGATGTCCTCGGCACGGGTCTGGTCCAGGCGAGCCAGCTGGTTCTTGTAGCGCTTGGTCAGGGTTTCCTGGATCTGCTTTGGCTCTTTGCCGGCGATCTTCTGGCGCAGCACCTCGTCCTTGACGCGTTTGCGCCACAGCTCATCGAGTGCGGCCTGGTCCTTCTCCCACGGGGCATCCTTGCGGTCGATCAGCAAGGTTTCCTTGGTGGTGAAGTCCATCTTGTCGACGCCCTTGGCCAGTTCGCCCAGGGCGAAGTCCAGGCGCTGTTTGACGCGGTCGAGGTAGCGCTTGTAGATGGTGAAGCCGGGGTCGAGGTTGCCGCTTTTGAGGAAGTCGTCGAACTGCGTCTTCCACTTGTCGAATTCGGCGATGTCGGCCGCGGTGAAGTAGCTGCGTGCCGGGTCGAGCAGCTTGATGTAGCTGTCGTAGATGATCACCGAGCGGGCGTCATCGAGCGGCGGCTTGCTGTAGTGGTGACGCTTGAGCAGCTCTACCACGTTGAGGCTGGCGACGATTTCGTCGCGGTCCGGCTGCAGGCTGTCCCACTTGTTGGCGGCCGCCGCATTGCCGCCGAGCGTGAGGCTGCCCAGGCCAACCATGAGGGCCAGGGCGGTGCTTGGGAGGAAATGCTTCATGCTGATTCGACGTGGAGGCAATTGATCACGCATAGTAGGCCGTCTTTTCCGTTCGCCGGTTCCATCAGAGCCGGGCAAATACTGCAAAAAAGCCTGAGGAGCGGGCTCCTCAGGCTCAGTCTGTGAATCAACTATGGAGGCACTGTGAAGGCATTGCAAGGCGTTGACGGACATGTGGCCTGGGTCGAGGCCGAACGCCCGGCCTGTGACGCGGGCCAAGTGCGCATTCGCGTGGCTGCTGCGGGGCTGAACCGCGCCGATCTGCTGCAGATGAAGGGCCTGTATCCACCGCCGCCTGGCGCCAGCCCGTACATGGGCCTGGAGTGCGCCGGGGTGATCGAGGAGGTCGGCGCCGGCGCTGACTGGCGTGTGGGCGACCGCGTCTGCGCGCTCCTGGCCAGCGGTGCCATGGCTGAAGAAGTGGTGGTCGATGCCCGCCATGTATTACCGGTGCCAGAGGGCCTGAGCCTGCATGAAGCCGCAGCGCTGCCGGAGGTGTATGCCACGGCGTGGTTGAACATCTTCCAGCTTGGCAAGGTGAAGGCTGGAGAGAAAGTGCTGGTGCATGCTGGGGCCAGTGGTGTGGGTTCGGCGGCGATACAGCTGTGCAAGGCCTTTGGCAGCCCGGTATGGGTCAGCGTCGGCTCCCAGGACCGCCTGGACTACTGTAAAGCGCTCGGCGCTACGGGTGGCGTGGTGCGTAACGAGAACCTCGAAGCGCTGGAAGGCTTCGGGCCATTCGACGTGATCCTGGACCCGGTGGGTGCCGGTTACGGCGAGCTCAACCTGAAACTGCTGGCCCGCGACGGGCGTTGGGTGATCATTGGCCTGATGGGCGGCCGCAAGTTCGAGGTGGACTTGGCCCAGGTGCTGGGCAAGCGCCTGGAAATCACTGGTTCGACCCTGCGCAA
>NZ_BCBA01000021.1 GCF_001320245.1 Pseudomonas sp. NBRC 111124 | reverse complement strand
CCCGCGAAGAGGTCCACACTAATCTTCAGGACCAGCTCAGAATCGGCCAGCCATTCTTCTCGGCATGCTCGCGCAACACCGCATCCGGGTTCACTGCGTGCGGATAATCGACCTTTAGCAACAACGGCAAGTCATTGCGCGAGTCGGAATAGAAACTCGCTCCCTCCAGATTCTCCTGCTCCTGGTCCAGCCATTCCAGCAACCGGGTGATCTTGCCCTCGCGGTAGGTCAGCACCCCGTGGGTCCTGCCGGTATACACCCCGTTCACTGCCTCCAGCTCGATCGCCAGGTACTCATCCACCCCCAGCCGCGCCGCAATCGGCCCGACCAGGTGCGTGCCTGAAGCAGAAATGATGAGGATGCGATCGCCCCGCTGGCGATGCTCGGCAATGCAGCGGCAGGCGTCACCGTAGATGATCGGCTCGATCACGTCCTCGACCCACGGCGCCACCAGGTGCTCGACTTCCTCCAGCGTGCGCCCGGCAATCGGCTCCAGGCTGAAGGCCATGTAGTCTTCCATCTGCAGGTGGCCCTTGCCGTAAGCTTCCATCAGTTCATGGTCGCGGCGCAGGAACGCCTTGCCGTCGACCCAGCCCAGCCGGGCCATCTGTTCGCTCCACAGCGACGCGCAGTCGCCGTGGATCAGGGTTTCGTCCAGATCGAAAATTGCCAATGCCATGGTGTTGATTCTCCTTAGGCCACTTCGCGCAGCGCAGTGGGGTCGATCGACAGCGACACCCGCTGGCCATCGGCATGCAGGTCGCCAGGCGAACGGTTGAGCACGTCGACCACCAGTTCCACCTCACGCACTTTTACCCGGTAGCGGATGACGTTGCCAAGCAGACTGTGACTGCGTACCTCGGCATCCAGTTCGCCGTTGACGCCCAAGGTGATTGACTCCGGGCGGATCGCCAGGCGGCCGGCCACCGGGCGTTGCAGCAGGCGGCTGGCGCTTTCGGCGTCAAGCAGGTTGTAGTTGCCGATAAACCCGGCGGCGAACAGGTCCACGGGCGCGGTGTAGAGGGTTTCGGCATCGCCGCTCTGGACGATGCGCCCCTGGTTCATCAGGAAGATGCGGTCGGACATCGTCAGCGCCTCCTCCTGATCATGGGTGACGAAGATGGTGGTCAACCCCAGCTCGCGCTGGATCGCGCGGATCTGCTCACGCAGGTGCTTGCGGATGCGGGCATCCAGCGCCGACAGCGGCTCGTCGAGCAGCAGCAGGCGCGGGCGGGTGACCAGCGAGCGGGCCAGGGCCACGCGCTGGCACTGGCCGCCGGACAGCTGGTGCGGGTAGCGCCCGGCAAAGTTGCCCAGCTCCACCAGGTCCAAAGCTTCGCGCACGCGCTGCTGGCTTTCATCCGCCTTGACCTTCTGCATGCGCAGGCCGAAGGCGACGTTCTGTTCCACGGTCATGTTAGGGAACAGCGCGTAGCTCTGGAACACCATGCCGATGCCACGCTTCTGCGGGCTGACCGGCACGATGTCGTGGCCGTCGAGGAGGATCTTGCCGCCGTCCACCGGGGTCAGCCCGGCGATGCAGCGCAGCAGGGTGGACTTGCCGCAGCCGGAGGGGCCGAGCAGGGTGACGAACTCGCCGCGCTCGATCTGGCAGTCGATGTTCTCGAACACCGGGCTGCCGGCATAGCTTTTTTGCAGGTTCTGTACGCTGACGAAGCTCATGTCAGGGTTTGTCCTTGTTCAGGCGGTTGGCGACCCAGGTCAGCACCAGCACGAAGGCGAAGTACGAGATCACCAGCGCGCTGTTGAAGTGGCCGCTGCTGTTGCGCATGTTGTTCAGGTACACCTGCAGGGTTTCGTAGCGGGTGCCGACCAGCAGGTTGGCGAACACGAACTCGCCGAACAGGAACGAGAACGACAGCAGCAGCGCCACCATCAGGCCCTTGCGCAGGTTTGGCAGTACCACCAGCAGTGCGGCCTGCCAGGTGCTGGCGCCGAGCAGCTGGGCGGCGTCCATCAGGTCGCGCAAGTTGATCGCCTGCAGGTTGTTGGTGATCGCCCGGTACATGAATGGCAGGGCAATGGTGAAGTAGCAGCCGATCAGGATCCACGGCGTGCCGACCATCGCCATCGGGCCGCTGCCATACAGCTGCAGCAGGCCCACTGATGACACCACCGGCGGTACCGCGAACGGCAGCAAGATAAGGATGTTCATCAGTGCATCGAGTTTCGGGAAATGGTAGTGCACCACGAACAGCAGCGGCAGGATCAGTAGCACCGACAGCAGCAGCGCGCCCACGCACACCAGCAGCGATTGGCCGAACGCGGCCAGGAAGCGTGGCTCGCTCCACAGTGCGATGTACCACTTGAAAGTCAGGCCGCTGGGCAGCAGGCTCGCCGACCAGCTGGTGGCCAGCGAGTAGAGCAGGGTGCCGGCCAGCGGCAGCAGCAGGATCAGGAACAGCAGGTACACCACCACACGGTGGTAGAGCCCGGCAGAAGGCGTTTCAGCGCGCATGGTAGCTCCTCTTGAGCAGCCATTGGTGGACCACCGTGACCAGCGTCATCAACCCCACCAGCACCATCGCCAGGGCGCTTGCCAGGTTCGGGTCGAGGCTGATGTCACCGGCCACCAGGCCGGCGATGCGGATCGGCAGCACGTTGAAGTTGCCGGTGGTCAAGGCGTACACAGTGGCGTAGGCGCCAAGGGCGTTGGCCAGCAGGATGACGAAGGTGCCGAGCAATGCCGGCGTCAGCACCGGCAGGCCGATATGCCGCCAGAACTGCCAGTGGCTGGCCCCGAGCAGCGCGGCCGATTCACGCCAGTCTTCGCGCAGGGCGTCGAAGGCGGGGTAAAGCAGCAGCACGCCGAGCGGTATCTGGAAGTAGGTGTACACCAGGATCAGGCCGCTCTTGGAGTAGATGCTGAAGTCCTCCAGCAGGCCGATCTGTTTCAGCAGCAGAGTCAGTGCGCCGTTGAAACCGAGCAGGATGATGAAGGCGAAGGCCAGCGGCACCCCGGCGAAGTTGCTGGTCATGTTGGCGAAGGCGCTGACGAAGTCGCGCAGCTTCGAATCAACCTGGCGCAGCGAGTAGGCGCCGAGGGTGGCGATGACGATGCCGAACAGGCTCGACCAGAAGCTGATCTCCAGGCTGCGTTGCAGCGCCTGCAGGTAGAACTTCGAGGCGAACACCTTGCTGAAGTTGGCCATGCCCCAACCCGCTTCCGATTGCAGGCTGTTGATGGCCACCCAGGCCAGCGGGGCAATCTGGAAGATCACGAAGAACACGGCGAACGGCAGCAGGCAGAGCAGGGCCAGGTAGCGGCCGCGGTTCACTTGAGCAACTCCCGGCAAACCGTCTTGTCGTGGGCAGCCCCCAGCAGTTCACAGATGGTCCCGCACAGTTCGGTCTGCAGCGGCTTGGCGGCCGGATCGAGGCTGAAGGCATCGCCGAACACGAACAGCGGCACTTCACGCTCCTCGGCCAGCAGGCCGTTGTGCGACCGGTCGTTGTTCATGCCGTGGTCGGCGGTGACCAGCACTTGGTAGCCCTCTTCCAGCCAGCCCGGCAGGTAATCGGCCAGCAGAATATCGACACTGCGCGCAGCGTTGCGGTACTGGCTGCTGTCGAGACCGTGGCGGTGGCCGATATCGTCGATGCTCATCGGATGCAACAGGAGGAAGTTCGGTGCGTGGCGGCGACGCAGGTACTCGCCATCGGCCAGCAAGTGCGAATCAGGGTAGCGATCGTCCCAGTAGAACAGGCCATGCTGGATCGGCAGCTTTGGCGCATGGGTGTGGCGGTCCCGCTGGGGGTCGAAGGGGGAGCGGTTGTACAGCTCGCTCATCCAGTGATAAGCCGCTGCTGCAGTGCCCAGGTTGGCCTCGCGGGCGTAGTGGAACACGCTGCGCTGGTTGGACAGGCGGTTGATGTTGTTGTGCACGATGCCGCTGTCGATAGGGGCCACGCCCGTGAGGATGCACTCGTACAGCGGCCGGGACAGCGACGGCAGTTCGCATTCCATGCGGTATAGCGCGGCGCGGTCGGCCTCGACGTAGGCGTGCAGGTGGCCCATGGCGTGGTGGGCGACCTGGTAGTTGAGGCCGTCTAGCAGGACCAGGATGACGTTGTGGTTCATGTGAAGCTCCGCGGGGTTTCAAGAGCGGCCGCTTTGCGGCCTTTCGCGGGGCAAGCCCGCTCCTACAGGTCATTCACAGGCGTTGAGGCATGGGGTGTTCCTGTAGGAGCGGGCTTGCCCCGCGAACGAGGGCGTAGCCCTCGCCGTTACTCCATCTCGATGATCACTTGCTCCTGCCACTTCTGCGGCAAGGCCTTGGAGGTCGCTTCCCATGCCGCAGCATCCTTGATCGGCTGCGCTGCCTTGTATTGCTCGTTCGGCAGCAGCTTGGCCTGCACGTCTTCAGGCAGCTTCAGGTGCTCGGCACGGATCGGCCGCGCATGCCCTTTGGCCAGGTTGATCTGCCCGGCATCGCTGAAAATGTATTCACGCGCAAGCTTGGCCGCGTTCGGGTGCTTGGCGTATTTGTTGATCACGGTGGTATAGCCGGAAATCACCGAGCCGTCCGACGGGATCAGCACTTCGAAGCGCTTGGGGTCGATCTGCTCGCGGTAGCTCAAGCCGTTGAAGTCCCACACCACACCGACCTCGACCTCACCCTTTTCGATGGTCTGGATGGTCGGGTTGGCCAGCGACAGGCGCTTCTGCTGGGCCAGCTTGGTGAACAGCTGCAGGCCAGGTTCAATGTTCTTTTCGTCACCCTTGTAGGCAATGGCTGCAGCCAGCACGCCATTGGCGGCCTGGGCTGCGGTGCTGACGTCACCGATGGCGACCTTGTACTTGCCTTTTTCCAGGTCGTGCCAGCTGGTCGGGCGATCGCCTTCCTTGACCAGGTCCTTGTTGATGATGAAGGCGATGGTGCCGGTATAGGCCAGCGCCCAGTGGCCGTCCTGGTCCTTGGCCCACTCAGGCACCTGGTCCCAGGTGCTCGGCTTGTACGGCAGGGTGACGCCCTTGCTGGCGGCGATCGGGCCGAAGGCGGCACCCACGTCGCCGATGTCGGCACTGGCGTTGTCCTTCTCGGCTTCGAACTTGGCGATCTCCTGGGCCGAACTCATGTCGGTATCGCTGTGTTTGAGTCCGTACTTGCTGGCCAAGTCTTCCCAGGTGCCTTTCCAGTTGGCCCAGGCATCGGGCATGCCGACGCTGTTGACGGTGCCTTCCTTGCGGGCGGCGTCCTCCAGGGCCTTGAGGTCGGGGCCTGCGGCCATCGCCGAGGTGCAGAGGGCAATGGCCGAGCCGAGCAGTGACGCCATGAACAACTTTTTCATCCGAAGCTCCTTGAGTGGGTGCCTTTAGCGATCGTTGTTATGAGTGAAGCTGTTTTTGCTGACCCTTGGTCTAGGTCAGCAAAGCTTGAGCCAAGGTAGGCCGCTTGCGTGACAGTTTGATGTAGGGCAGGGCGCGCAGCGGCCTTGAAGCTACAGCGTAGACCACGCAATCGCCCCGGCCCTGCTGGCCTGGCGCGTTTCTGGCAGCGGCTGGTCAAGGCCTTTGTCACAGGATGTTCATCAGCCCTGCCTAGGCTTGCACTATTCTCCAAAGGCCCTGGAATGGGGCTGGACTAGTCCAGATAGGTAACCTTTTGATGCAGTCGACGCCACCGCGCGCGGTAACAGCCATCTGCCATGCGCTGCAGGAGCAGATCGAGCACGGCCTGCTGGCGCCGGGCGGCAAGCTGCCGGCCGAACGCAAGCTCAGCGAAGTGTTCGCTACCACGCGCATCACCCTGCGCGAAGCGCTGGTGCAGCTGGAAGCCCAAGGGTTGATCTACCGCGAAGAACGGCGTGGCTGGTTCGTCGCACCGCAGCGGCTGACCTATGACCTGATCGAGCGTAGCCATTTCCATGCGATGGTGCGGAACCAGGGGCGGGATGCCAGCACCGAGCTGCTCTCGGCGCGCCTGCAGCCGGCTTCGGCAGCCATCTGTGCACGCCTGCAACTGCCGGCGCTGTCCAGTGTGGTGTGCATCTGCCGCTTGCGGCGCATCGATGGGCGGGCGGTGTTGTATGCAGAGCACTACCTGAACCCGAAGTATTTTCCCGGTATCCTCGACCAAGACCTGGCGCAGTCGCTGACCGAGATCTACGGGCGGGTGTATGGCATCCAATATGGGCAGGTGTGCTTCGAGATCCTGCCGACCGCCTTGCCGGTGGAGGCTGCGGGGGCGTTGAAGGTATCGGTGGGTAGCCCGGGCCTGCATATCACCCGGGTCAACAGCGATCAGCATGGGCACCTGATCGACTGTGACCTGGAATATTGGCGGCACGATGCCATCCGCATTCGTGCCCAAGCGGGTTAGGGCCCTAGCGGGAGGCCCCGGTCTCTGTCATGCCACCCCCACCTGCAGTCACCACCTGCACCGACAGGCGCGGTGTTGCCAGGTCCAGCCCGGCCTCATCGAGCTGGCGCTTCAACGCCAGGTTGAATGCCCGTGACACTTCCCACTGCTTGATCGGTGCGGTCTTGAACCGCGCCCGCAGAATCGCCGAGCCAGACTCGAAACTCTCCACCCCCTGCAACTCCAGCGGCGACCAGATGTTGCGGCGCATCAGCGGGTCGTTGCGCAGCTTCTGCCCCACTTCGCGGATCAGCGTGATGGCCTGGTCGATGTTCATGCTGTGCGGAATCGCCACGCGGAAGATCGCATAGCCGAACTCGCGGGAGTAGTTCTTGATGCTCTTGATCTCGCTGAACGGGATGGTATGCACGATGCCGTCGATGTCACGCAGGCGCACAGTACGGATGGTCAGGCCCTCGACCGTGCCCAGGTGGCCGCCGACATCGACATAGTCGTCGATGGCCAGTGAGTCTTCGATGATGATGAACAAACCGGTGATCAGGTCGGCCACCAGCGACTGCGCGCCAAAACCGATGGCCAGGCCGATCACACCGGCACCGGCCAGCAGCGGCGTGACGTTCATGCCCATGTTGGCCAGGGCGACGATCACCGCAATGATGAAGATCACCACGAACATCACGTTGCGGATCAGCGGCATCATGGTCTGCGCGCGGGCGTTGGCCAGGCCCCGGCGCGAACGCACCAGGGCATGGTGCACGGCAGTGTCGGCGAGGATCCACACCAGCCAGGCGACGATCAGCGTGCCGGCCAGGCCCAGCAGGCGCAGGCTCACTTCATGGCCGTCGCCTTCGGCGAAGCTGATCATCGACAGGCCCCACACGCGCAGCCCCAGTTCGATGAACACCAGCCAGATGAACAAGTGCACCAGCAGGTAGCCGAAGTTGCGCAGGCGCTCGGCGTAAACCGCCTGGCGCTTGCTGGCGCGTTTGGGGTTGGCCGCATGGCGGCGTACCAGGCCATTGAGTACCATGCTCAACACCACCAGCACGGTGCACATCAGTGATTGGCGCAGGGCGGTGCTGGTGTCACCGGCGGAAATGAAAGTGGCGAACAGCGACACGGCCACCAGGATCAGCGCCGGCACGAACCAGAAGCTGCCGAGAATCTCGATGGTGTCGCTCAGGGTGCGCCGGGTCAGGCGCCGGGCCAGCGGCTGGTTGCGGATCAGGTGAGCAATCGGCCGGCGGAAGCGCAGGATGAACAGCCCGGACGACAGCGCCGCGATGACATTGGCCAGGGTCGCCAGGGCATGGGCCAGGTGAGTACCCAGGGCCACCAGCATGCGCGGGTCGCTCATGGCCTCGCCAAAGGCGGCGAAGCTGCCGATCAGCCACAGCGGGCGGAACGCCTGGTGGCGCAGGATGTGCAGGGCGCGGTGGCGATGAGGGCCGTCGAGCAGTGAGAAGGCGATCACGCAGATGGCCGAGAAGCAGGTCCCGACCACCAGCGCATAGGCCAGCACCATGGCCAGCGATTTGCCCAGCGACGGCGGCAGGGCGAAGCTCAGGTAGACGGTGAAGATCAATGCCACCAACCACGGCCCGAGCTTGCGCAGGGCAAAGCGCACCAGGTCCCAGGTGCGCGGGTGTTGTGGCAGTTCCTCGCTCAGGCCGAAGCGCAGCCGCACGCGGTGGCCGACCCAGTTGAAGGCATAGGCCAGCAGGCTCCACACCGCGATGACCGCGGCGAAGCCGAACAGGATCGCCGGCCACTGATGCACCGGTACGATCAGTTCGGTCAGTTCGGCCTGGGCCTGTTCGATTTCCTTTGACCAACGGTAAAACGGGCTGGAATCACCGCTGAATTGTTGTTCGAAGTCGTGCAGGGCGCCGCCGATCAGGCCTAGAACACCTTGTTCGACGGTGGGTTGCGATTGTTTGGTGGCGTCGCGCAGTTTCTTCAGGTCGGCCAGCAGTTTGGCGCGTTGCTGGTCGTTCTCGAGGTTCTTGATCACCTCATCCAGCGATTTGCCCAAGGGCTCGGTGGCTTCGGGTTGGGCGGGGGCGCTGGAACCCAGCAGGCTGGGCAAGCCCGCCGCCTGGACCGGGGACATGAAGATGAACAGCAGCAGGGCTAGGCAACGCAGAAAGGCTGGCACCGGGAAATCTACCTCAGGTCAAACGATGGACCGAGTGTAGAGGTTTATGTCGGCAGTTTCTCCAGGATCGTCCAGCAGGTGAGGCCAAAGATGCCCAGCGTGCCGATCCACATCATTACCACGCCGATATTACGTTCGCGCAGGCTGAAGCCGATGGTCAGCAGCATCAGGAACAGGAACACCGGCACGAACAGTGAGAGGAAGGGGGACATGGGCAGCGATCCTTCTGCTTTGGGGGGCCATACAACAAGCATAGCGGGTTGGGCAGAACGGGGATTGATCCCGGGCAGTTGTTTGCAGGTCCGGCCCTTTCGCGGGTGAACCCGCTCCCACAGGGACCGCACAGGATTTGAGTCGTGTGGAGACCTTGTGGGAGCGGGTTCACCCGCGAAGAGGCCGGACCTGCTTAACCCGATCTTACGGCAGCTCGCGGCTGCGGTAGAACGCGCTCAGCACCTTCACCAGGTGCGCCAGGTCATGGCTGCCACACAGCTCGCGGATCGAATGCATGGCGAAGGTCGGCAAGCCAATGTCTACCGTACGCACCCCCAGATGACTGGCGGCAATGGGCCCGATGGTCGAGCCACAGCCCATGTCGCTGCGTACCACGAAGCTCTGCACCGGCACTTCCTCGGCCATGCACAGGTGGCGGAAGAAGCCTGCGGTTTCGCTGTTGGTGGCGTAGCGCTGGTTGTTGTTGACCTTGATCACCGGCCCGGCGTTGAGCTTGGGCCCGTGGTTGCCGTCGTGCTTGTCGGCGTAGTTGGGGTGCACGCCGTGGGCGTTGTCGGCGGAGACCATCAGCGAGCGCTGGATGGTGCGCACATAGGCGTCGCCGTCCGGCAGCAGGCGCTGCAGAGTCTGTTCAAGCATCGGGCCGTCGGCACCGCAGGCCGAGCAGCTGCCGACTTCTTCATGGTCATTGCACACCAGCACGCAGGTCTCGTCGCTGTCGGCACCCAGCAGCGCCTGCAGGCCGGCATAGCACGACAGCAGGTTGTCCAGGCGGGCGCCGGCGATGAAGTCGCCATTGAGGCCGATCAATGCAGCATCCTGGGTATCGTAGAAGCTCAGCTCGTAATCCAGCACCACGTCAGCGTTGAGGTCGTGCTCGCGGGCCAGCTGCTCGGTGAGCACGGCGCGGAAGTCGATACGCTCGTCACCGGCCACCTGGGCCAGAACCGGCGGCAGTTCGTTCTGCGGGTTGATCTGCCAGCCTTCATTGGCGGTACGGTTCAGGTGGATCGCCAGGTTGGGGATGATCGCGATCGGCAGCTTGAAGTCGATCAGCTGGCTTTCGACCTTGCCGTCACGGCGGAAGGTGACCCGCCCGGCCAGCGACAGGTCACGGTCGAACCACGGCGCCAGCAGCGCGCCGCCGTACACTTCCACGCCCAGTTGCAGGAAGCCCTGGCGCTGCAGCTCGGGCTGCGGCTTGACCCGCAGGCACGGGCTGTCGGTGTGCGCGCCGACCATGCGGATGCCATTGAGCAGCGGTGGCTGCTTGCCCAGCTTGATGGCGATGATCGAGGAGTCGTTGCGGGTGACGTAGTAGCGCCCGCCCGGCACCGTGGCCCAGCTGTCACGCTCGTCCAGGCGCTGGTAGCCGGCCGCCTCCAGGCGCTGGGCCAGGCTGGCGGTGGCATGGAAAGGCGTCGGTGAGGCCTTGAGGAATTCGATCAGGCCGGTATTCAGTGCTTCGCGCATAACTCACTCCAGACAGCAGTGGCGCGAGTTTAGCGCAGATACCTTCAGAAGGGGGCAGGGCACTCGAACTTCAAACGCTCGCCGCTGACCGGGTGAGTGAAGCTCAACATCGAGGCATGCAGGCACAGCCGCTCATGGGCTGCCAGCGCCTCTGGGTTGGCATACAGGCGGTCGCCCAGCAGCGGATGGCCGATCGACAGCATGTGCACGCGCAACTGGTGCGAGCGCCCGGTGATCGGCGTCAGCTCGACCCGGCAGTGGTCCCCGCAGCGCTCGACGATGCGCCAGAAGGTCAGTGCATGCTTGCCTTGCTCATGGTCCACCACGTGCCGTGGCTTGGTTGGCGGGTCGTAGCGCAGGGGCAGGTCGATGCTGCCGCTGTCCAGCGCCGGCTGGCCCCAGCACAAGGCAGTGTAGGCCTTTTCGGTTTCGCGGTCGTGGAACTGGCGCGACAGCTCGCGGTGGCTGTCGGCATCGCGGGCCAGGAGGATGATGCCGGAGGTTTCCCAGTCCAGGCGGTGCACGATCAGCGCGTCCGGGTAGCCGTTTTCCTGCAGGCGGGTGATCAGGCAGTCCTTGTTGTCCTCGGCGCGGCCGGGTACCGACAGCAGCAGGGTCGGTTTGTTGATCACCAGGACAGCGGCGTCTTCATGGAGGATCTGGATATTCGACAGCGGCATTGCTTGATCTCGGTTATATCGGGGGAAAACAGCGGGGGCCGCTTTGCGGCCCATTCGCGGCACAAGGCCGCTCCTACAGGGATCGCGTAACCCCTGTAGGAGCGGCCTTGTGCCGCGAATGGGCTGCAACGCAGCCCCAGCTTTTAGCCGGATCAGCGATCAGGCAAGGTGATGTTCAGCTCCAGAATCGAGCAGCTGCCCTGGTTCTCCAGCTCGATATGCACATCATCGTTGCCGATGTTCACATACTTGCGGATCACTTCCAGCAGTTCTTTCTGCAGCGCCGGCAGGTAGTCCGGTTCGCTGCGCTGGCCGCGCTCATGCGCCACGATGATCTGTAGACGCTCTTTCGCTACCGACGCGCTGGTCTGTTTCTGTCTGCCACGAAAGAAGTCAAAAAGGTTCATGGTTTACTTGCCTCCAAACAGGCGCGCGAAGAATCCTTGCTTCGGCACTTCGATGAAACGCAGGGGTTTCTCTTTGCCCAGGAGGCGGTCGACCGTGTCGCTGTACGCCTGGCCGGCATCGCTCTGGTCGTCGAGGATGACCGGGATACCCTGGTTGGAGGCCTTGAGCACGGCCTGCGACTCGGGGATCACACCCTTGAGTTTGATCGCCAGGATCTCTTCGACGTCGGCGATGCTGAGCATTTCGCCTTTTTCGACGCGCTCCGGGTGGTAACGGGTGATCAGCAGGTGTTCCTTGATCGGCTCTTCACCGTTCTCGGAACGGCGCGACTTGCTCGACAGGATGCCCAGCATGCGGTCCGAGTCACGTACCGAAGACACTTCAGGGTTGGTCACGACAATGGCTTCGTCGGCGAAGTACATCGCCAGGTGCGCGCCTTTCTCGATACCGGCCGGCGAGTCGCAGATGACGTAATCGAACTGTTCTTTCAGCTCCATCAGCACCTTTTCGACGCCTTCCTGGGTCAGCGCGTCCTTGTCGCGGGTCTGGCTGGCGGCCAGCACGAACAGGTTCTCGAGGCGCTTGTCCTTGATCAGGGCCTGTTGCAGGTTGGCTTCGCCGTTGACCACGTTGACGAAGTCGTACACCACGCGGCGCTCGCAGCCCATGATCAGGTCGAGGTTACGCAGGCCCACGTCGAAGTCGACGATGACAGTCTTGTGGCCGCGCAGTGCGAGGCCGGTGCCGATGGCGGCGCTGGTGGTGGTCTTGCCCACACCCCCTTTGCCGGAAGTAACGACGAGAATCTTGGCCAAGGTGTTTCACCCCTAAATAAGTCGGGACACGTGTCCCAGCAAAATGCAAAAAAACGGCAACAGATAAAAAAGTTGCTCTAAAAATGACGGCAAGTATCCGTTAAAGACGGGTGATGTTCAACACGTCACCGGACAGGCTGACTTGCACGCCGGCGCCCCACAGCGGGTCGCGGCGCAGGTCTTCGCACACCTTGTACTGGCCAGCGATCGAGACCATTTCGGCGGTCATCTGCTGGCAGAAGATACGCGCCTTGGTATTGCCTTTGATCCCGGCCAGGGCGCGGCCGCGCATGGCGCCGTACACATGGATGTTGCCATCGGCGAGAAGTTCCGCACCCGGGCTGACCGAGGCGGTGACGATCAGGTCGCCACCCTGGGCGTAGATCTGCTGGCCGCCGCGCACGGGCGAAGTGATGATCCGGGTAGGGCGCACCTCTGGTTCGGGGGCTGGCGCCGGAGCCGGGGCCGGCTCAGGGACGGGCTCGGCCTTCTTTACCTCGGGTTCGGGTTCCAGCGGCCGCTCGCGGGCGCCGGACGGCGGCAGCACCGGCAGGTCGATGGCGATCGCCGCGGCGATGTCCTCGATGCGGTTGGCACGGATCGCCAAGGTCCGCAGGCCATGGTGGCGGCAGATACGCATCAGCCCAGGCAGGTCGATCGCCCCTTCGTTGGCCGGCAGCTTGTCCAGCGCCAGCACCAGCGGCGTATTGCTGAAGAAATTCGGGGCCTGGGCCACTTTCGCCGCCAGCTGGCGGTCGAGGGCTTCCAGGTCGTTACGCCCCAGTTCCAGCACAGTGATGGCGAGCATGCTGCCCTTGAGCTGGAACACGGAGGCGGTATCGGGTGTGTGGTTTGGGCTCATGGTCTGCATAGACGGCTTGTTGCGAAAAAAGTGCCCTGACTTATAGCGATAAGACCGGTTGGCCGCAACCGGTGCCGATCCGTTGTAGAATGCTCGGCCTTTGTCTTGCCGGAAGCTTCAATGGAACGCCCGCGTTTTCGACCCTACTTCCTCCACCCGCGATTCTGGGGCCTGTGGCTGGGCCTGGGCCTGCTGTGGCTGGTGGTGCAGTTGCCGTACCGTGCCCTGCTGTGGCTCGGCAGTGCCCTGGGCGCGCTGATGTACCGTGTGGCCGGCGAGCGCCGGCGCATTGCCGCGCGCAACCTTGAACTGTGTTTCCCGGAGCTGTCCGACGACGAACGGCGGCGGCTGCTCAAGGCCAACTTCGCCTCCACCGGTATCGCCTTTTTCGAAATGGCCATGAGCTGGTGGTGGCCCAAGGCCCGCCTGGCGCGCCTGGCCCATATCGAGGGCATCGAGCACCTGCAGGCTGCGCAGCAGGCCGGGCAGGGCGCCATCCTGATGGCGGTGCACTTCACCACCCTGGAAATCGGCGCCGCGCTGCTGGGCCAGGCCCACACCATCGACGGCATGTACCGCGAGCATGGCAACCCGCTTTTCGACTTCATCCAGCGCAGTGGCCGTGAGCGGCACAACCTGGATTCGCTGGCCGTGGAGCGTGATGATGTGCGCGGCATGCTGAAGCTGCTGCGCTCGGGCCGCGCGATCTGGTACGCACCGGACCAGGACTACGGCGCCAAGCAGAGCATCTTCGTGCCGTTGTTCGGTATCCCGGCGGCCACGGTCACCGCAACCACCAAGTTCGCCCGGCTGGGCAAGGCGCAGGTGATTCCGTTCACCCAGAAGCGCCTGGAGGACGGCAGCGGCTATCGTCTGGTGATCCACCCGCCGCTGGAGGGCTTCCCTGGTGAGAGCGAAGAAGCCGATTGCCTGCGCATCAACCAGTGGGTCGAAGGCGTGTTGCGCGAGTGCCCCGAGCAGTACCTGTGGGCACACCGGCGCTTCAAGTCGCGGCCAGAAGGTGCGCCTCGGCTGTACGACAAGAAAAAACGCTAAGCCGTTTGTTGCCTGTGCCCGCGAAGAGGCCGGGCCTGAAAACAGCTGATCCAGGAAGCAATCCATGGCACCACCCCCGGTAACCGGTCTGATCCTCTCTGGCGGTGGCGCCCGTGCTGCCTATCAGGTCGGCGTCCTCGCGGGCATCGCCGAGCTGCTGCCGCCCGGTGCGCACAACCCGTTCCCGGTCATCGTCGGTACTTCGGCGGGCGCCATCAACGCCGTGACCCTGGCCAGTGGCGCCACCCGCTTCAACGACGCCGTGCAGCGCCTCACCACCTTCTGGCAGAATTTTCGCAGCCGCCTGGTCATCCGCAGCGACTGGCCCGGGGTAATGCGCCAGGCCAGCCGTTTCGTCGGCCACAGCCTGCTGGGCCTGGGCGGCCAGGTGCCGGTGGCCTTGCTCGACAGCAGCCCCCTGCGCGGCCTGCTGCAGTCGCACCTGGACCTGGATGGCATCGGCCACTCCATTGCTGCCGAGCAACTGCGGGCAGTCGCCGTGACCGCATTCGGCTACGAAAGCGGCCAGGCGGTGACCTTCTACCAGGGCCGCGGCACCATCGATGCCTGGCTGCGCCACCGGCGCATCGGCGTGCCCACGCCGTTGACCATCGACCACCTGCTGGCCAGCGCGGCGATCCCGCTGCTGTTCGCCCCGGTGCGTCTGGGCGATGAGTACTACGGTGACGGCGCAGTGCGCCAGTCGGCACCGATCAGCCCGGCCCTGCACCTGGGTGCCAGCCGGGTGCTGGTGGTCGGGGTCAGCGGCAACCCGCAGCGCCCGGCGGCGCCGTTGCCAACCCAGCGTGTGTTCAGCGGCCAGCAGCCCAGCCTGGCGCAGATCGGCGCGCACATGCTCAACAGCACTTTCATCGACAGCCTCGAAGACGATATCGAACTGTTGCAGCGGCTCAACCACCTCAGCCGGCTGTTGCCGGCGCACCTCGATGCACGGCGCCTGGGGTTGGCGCCGATCGAAGTGCTGGTGGTAGCGCCCAGCCAACCGCTGGACGAGATCGCCGCGCGGCACCGGCGCGAGTTGCCGGCGGCGTTGCGCCTGTTCCTGCGTGGGCCGGGGGCGACCCGGACCAGCGGGGCAGGGGTGTTGAGCTATTTACTGTTCGAGGCCGGCTATTGCAGCGAGCTGATCGAACTGGGGCGGCGCGATGCCCTGGCCAAGAAGCGCGAGCTGTGCCAGTTCCTGGGCATTTAAGGCCGGGCCTGCTTACTCGGCAATTTGCAGCTTGCGCGCCTGGGTATACACATACCGCACCTTTTCATACTCGAACGGCGAGTTGAGCTGCCCATAGCGGAATTTGGTGGTGTAGCGCTTGTCCACCACGCGCAAGGCGAAGATCTCCGGGTGATGCTCGCTGGCCTCGGCCACGTTCAGGTAATTGACCGCTTGCTCGCCGGCATAGTCCACCACCAGCCCGGTGGTGTCGCGCAGGTTCGATGGGCCGAGCACCGGCAGCATCAGGTACGGCCCTTCTGGCACGCCATAGAAGCCCAATGTCTGGCCAAAGTCCTCGCTCTGGCGCGGCAGGCCCATGCTGGTAGCCGGGTCCCACAAACCACCCACACCGATGATGGTGTTGAACATCAGCCGGGCGGTGATTTCCGCCGAGCGCTTGGCCTTGAGCTGCAGCACGCTGTTGAACAGGTTTGGCACGTCACCCAGGTTGTTGAAGAAGTTGCTCACTCCAGTGCGCACGAAGCTAGGGGTGACGTACTGGTAGCCGTTGACCAGTGGCAGCAGCACCCATTGGTCGAGGCGGTAGTTGAAGTGGTAGATGCGCCGGTTCATCGACTCCAGCGGGTCGTACACGTTCAGCGCTTCGAGGGTCGAGCGCTCGAACTCGCGCTGGTCGAGCCCAGGGTTGAATTTCAGTTCGCGCAGCGGGTCGATGAAGCCGTCGGCCTCGGGTGACAGCGGCGCTTGAGTGACCTGCGGGTCGGCTTCGATCACGCTGGCCCGTGGCGCGGTTTCCGCGGCCAGGGCATTGCCGGCGACGACTAGCAGCGCGGTTGCGAGGAGGTAGGGGTTAGCCACGGAAGAACTCCAGCATGGCGTCGCTGTTGACGCGGTAATTGAGGTTGCCGCAATGGCCTCCATGGGGGTAAAGGGTCAGGCGATCGCCGAACACCTTGCGCAGGAAGCCGATATCACCGGGGCCGAGGATGACGTCGTCGGCGTTGTGCATCACGGCGATCTTGTCGCTGTTGTGCAGGTAGTCTTCCAAGGCATACAGGCTGACCTGGTTGACCAGTTGCAGGATGCTGTTGCCATCGGTGCGGGCGCGCCACATCGGGATCACCTGCTCGGTCATGTAGCAATCGAAGTCGCACTGCAGGGCCCGCTTGAAGAACGGCGTCAGGCTGCTGCCTTCGGTGATCGGGAATTTCGGCGGAATGATCAGGCCGCGGCGGTTGATCAGGTCGGAGGTGAAGGCGATGTCGGCCGCCGAGAAGCGGAACGAGGTGCCGATGAGCATGGCCATCTGTTCGTTGGACAGGTGCTGTTTGGACTGCTGGAAGTCATACAGCAGGGCGTCGTTGAGGTCGATGTAGCCCTTGTCCTGGAAGTAGCGGGTGAGCTTTTCCAGCATCAGCTCATAGAAGGTGGTGCTGCGGTCGATGCCCTTGACCTGGGTCTGCACCAGTTTGTCGAGGTTGTTGATCGAGGTGTACAGGTTCACCGGCGGGTTGAGCAGCAACACGCGCTTGAAGTTGAAACTGCGGCGGGTTTCGTCGAGGTGGCTGACGAAGGCCGCGTCCAGCGCACCCAGGCTGTAGCCAGTGAGGTAGTACTCACTAACCGGCAGGCGCGGGTGCTGGGCACGCACGGCCTGCATCACCCGGTACATGTCTTCGGCGTCTTCCTGGCTGACGCCGGGGGTGGCGAAGCGTGAGGCGGCGCTCATGAAGTCGTAGCTGGTCGGCGATGACAGCTGAACCACGTGGAAGCCGGCCTGGTAGAACAGCTTTTTGAGGTATTCGTTGATGCTGCTGGAGTAGGGCGCACCGGTACCGGCGATGAGGAAGATCAGCGGTGCCGCGTGGTCCTGGCGCGCCAGGCGGTACTTGAGCTTCTTCACGGCCCAGAAGTTGTCGGGCAGGGTGAACTCGCGCTCCGGGCGCAGGTTCAGGCTGTAGTCGGACTGGTCGATTTCGTCGTCGCTGAGCAGGGTCGGGCGTTGATCCGGCGGCGTGGTGGCGATGGTCGCCTCGAACGGGTTGGTCAAGGGGTAGCCGTAGCTCGCGGCGTCGATATCCCGCGCCGAAGCGGCCGCAGCCATGAGCAGGCCGCCAAGAAGGGCGGCAAGGCGCCAAGATCGAAGCATGTAGTCCCCCAGAAGGATCAAGGTCGTGCAGTACGCAGGCTAGGACCACAGTTGCCTGGGCAAAGTTGCCAGGTGCGGTGGCCTTTGGTGTGCTTGTTATCTGCAACATAGCTGCAGGGTTGTGATTTTGCCTTACAACATGGCTTGGGCGATCATGGATGATTTCGATTACCGCTATTGGAGAATGGGATGTCTCGATCATTGCCAGCCGCTCTACTGCTGATGTTTCTGGGGCTTTGGCTCGCGGCCAGTTATGGCGTGCGCTATGGGTTGATGGAAGACGGACAGTGGGTCGGGCTGTGCACAGTGCCAGGCGACCACTGGCAGTGCCAGGCACGTGCGCTGCTGGGGTTGGGCATTCACTTTCAGATCATGGCCTGGGCCGGATTGGCGCTGGCGTTGCTCGCGCAGCTGGTTGCCGGGCGCGCCGGCTGGTGGCTGGCGGTATTGGCGCTGGTGTTCGGCATTCCTGCCCTGGTTTTGTATACCGCCAGCATTGCGGTGTTTGTGGTGGTGCTGGCGGGGTTGCGCCTGGTTCGGCAACCGCACCGGGGCTGACGGGCCGCAAAGCGGCCCTGGTATTTCAAGCCTGACGCAATCGCAAGCTGCGCCACAGAGCTGCGGTCATCAGCACACTGACCACCGCCCACCCCCAAGCCTGCTGGTTTTCCAACCCTTCCCGATACAGCTGCGGCAACACCCCGGCCCCGACGATGAAGGCCAGCAACGCCACCTCCGCTCGCCGTGCAGCCACTGGCCTCAGCAAGTACACCACCGCCGGCAAGGCCAGCGCCACGCTAGGGAAGCTGCGGTAGCGCGGGTCGAACACCATCGCCAGCATGCTCACCGCCGCTGCAAAACCGGCCGCGAGCAACAGCCAACCCGCCCGAGCCTGCAAATAACCGAACAGCCGTTCACGCCAGCCATTACGCCGGGCCAGGGCAAGGGCTGCATGCATCAGCACCAGCAGGTTCAACCCGGCCAGCACCACCGCCCACACCCATTCCCCGGCAAACCGCGCATGGGTGCGCATCAACTCGCCCCACAACCCCAGGCATCCCGCGCCGAATGCGGCCAGCAGCGGCAGCAGCATGGCCGTCAGCGGTGTAGCGGGGCGCCCGGCCATGAGCAGCGTGGCCGCCATCAACAGCACGCTCGCCAGCAACCACTGCGGCCAGTAGTGCAGGTTGCTGACCGGCCCTTCGAGCACGCCCTTGTCCTGCCGGTCGGCATCGTACAGCCCCCAATAGCCACCCACAGCGCCCTCGCTGGCACGCTTCCACGGCTGGTCGAACGCTTCAATCAGGTTGTAGTGCCAGCCATTGGCCTCGGCCAAGCTGACGAAGCCGCGAATGAAGCGCGCCTCGTTGGCCCGGCTGGGCACGGCGGTTTCGCGCTGGCGGCCTTCGCTGGGCCAGCCGGTTTCGCCGATGAAAATATCCTTGGGCGCGAAACGGTTGCCGAACACCTGGCGCACCTCGGCGACATGGGCCAGGGCATCGTCGATGCCGCGCGGTTCGTCTTCCCAGTAGGGCAGCAGGTGGATGGTCAGAAAGTCCACCGCTGGCGCCACCTGCGGGTGCTGCAGCCAGAACTCCCAGACATCGGCATAGGTCACCGGTACCTTGACCTGGCTTTTTACGGTGTTGATCAGCGTGGCCAGCTGCTCGCCAGTGACTTCCTTGCGCAACAGCGCCTCGTTGCCGACGATCACCGCGCTGACCACGTCCGGGTTGGCGTTAGCGGCGGCGATCAGCGCATCCACTTCCTTCTTGGTGTCAACCGGGTTTGCGTTGACCCAGGCGCCAAGCATCACCTTCAGGCCATGCTTGCGCGCCAGCGCCGGGATTGCCTCAAGGCCGGTCATCGAATAGGTGCGGATGCACTGGAACCGCTCGGCCAGCAACGCCAGGTCGGCATCCATGCGTGCCGGGCGCAAGCGGAAAGGCTGGTCGAAGGGTGACTGATCCTTGTCGAACGGCGTGTAAGACGCGCACTGCAGTTTATGGGTGGGGCTGGCCGCGTCGGGCAGCACGACGGGCTTGCCCAGCCCGTACCAGAGCGCCCCCAGCCCGAGCAGGGCGAGCAGGCAGGCGAGCAGGTACAACGGCAGCAAGCGGGAAGCATCAGGCATCGGGCGGTCCATCGTCAGGCGCAAAGGGTTAGATAGTAGCCCGGCGCCAAACCTTTGGCATGCAAGGATCGCGCAGGCCGGCGTAGGTCGATGCCGCTAATGGCACAGTGCTGTCGCCCATGGCGCGATACAGGTCGCAGTGGGAGCAGGTCGCGCTTTGTTGCAGGAAGATGATGCAAACTCCAAGACCTGACGAGGGGATGCTTTGATGGCAACTTTTACAAGAATGCGCCGTTTCCTGGGTGTGGGCACTGCCCTGGTATTGGCCATGGGCGCTGCACAGGCCATGGCTAAAGAAGTCAGCATTGGTTACGTGGATGGTTGGGCCGACAGTGTGGCGACCACCAACGTCGCCGCCGAAGTGATCAAGCAGAAGCTCGGCTATGACGTGAAGCTGCAGGCCGTGGCCACCGGCATCATGTGGCAGGGTGTGGCCACCGGCAAGCTCGACGCCATGCTCTCGGCCTGGCTGCCGGTCACCCACGGTGAATACTGGACCAAGAACAAGGACAACGTGGTCGACTACGGCCCGAACTTCAAGGATGCCAAGATCGGCCTGATCGTCCCCGAGTACGTCAAGGCCGTGAGCATTGCCGACCTCAAGACCGACAGCAGTTTCAAGCAGAAGATCGTGGGTATCGATGCCGGCTCCGGGGTGATGCTCAAGACCGACCAGGCGATCAAGGACTACGACCTGACCGGCTACAAGCTGCAGGCCAGTTCCGGCGCGGCAATGACCGCCGAGCTGGGCCGTGCCTATGCGAAGCAGCAGTCGATTGCAGTGACTGGCTGGGTGCCGCACTGGATGTTCGCCAAGTGGAAGCTGAAGTTCCTCGAAGACCCGAAAGGCGTGTACGGCGCGGCTGAAACCGTCAACAGCATCGGCAGCAAGGAACTGGGCACCAAGGCGCCGGAAGTGGCCGAGTTCCTGAAGAAATTCCAGTGGCAGTCGAAAGATGAGATCGGTGAGGTGATGCTGGCGATCCAGGAAGGTGCCAAGCCTGAGGCGGCGGCCAAGGACTGGGTGGCCAAGCACCCGGACCGGGTGAAGGAGTGGACTGGCAAGTAACCACCCTTCTAGGGCCAGTTTTGCTGCTTCGCGGGCGCGCCCGCTCCCACAGGTATGTCACTGCCCTCAGGCCTTGTGATGTCCCTCTGGGAGCGGGCGTGCCCGCGAATGGACCGCAAGGTTTGTTACGCAATCGGTAAAACACCGTTGCATCTAAGACTAAGGTCGTCTGGTTGCCGTCCAACAGCTGCATAAAGTAAGGGTGTGGGTTCCATCCCCTACTCGTGCTGCTAGGACAAAAACAATGAACGACAGCATTTACCTCTCGATACAAAACAGCCCGCGCTTCAAGGAGCTGGTCAGCAAACGTGAACGGTTCGCCTGGATTCTCTCGGCGATCATGCTCGGCCTCTACTGCGCCTTCATCCTCCTGATCGCCTACGGTCCTCAGCTGCTGGGCACCAAGCTCAGCCCTGGCTCGTCGATAACCTGGGGCATTCCCCTGGGCGTCGGCCTGATCGTTTCGGCATTCGTCCTGACCGCCATCTACGTGCGCCGCGCCAACGGCGAGTTCGATGAGCTGAACAAGGCCATCCTGAAGGAGGCGCAACAATGATTCGCCACGCCAAAGCCCTGGCCATACTGGCCTGCGGAGCCTTCGCACCCGCCGTGTGGGCCGCCGATGCCCTGACCGGCGAGGTGCAGAAACAACCGCTGAACGTCCCGGCGATCGCCATGTTCGTGGCCTTCGTCGCCTTCACCCTTGGCATCACCTATTGGGCCTCCAAGCGCAACAAGTCGGCGGCGGACTACTACGCTGCCGGCGGCAAGATCACGGGCTTTCAAAATGGCCTGGCGATTGCCGGCGACTACATGTCGGCGGCCTCGTTCCTGGGCATTTCCGCGCTGGTGTTCACCTCCGGCTACGATGGCCTGATCTACTCGATCGGCTTCCTGGTCGGCTGGCCGATCATCCTCTTCCTGATTGCCGAACGCCTGCGCAACCTCGGCAAGTACACCTTTGCCGACGTCGCCTCCTACCGCCTCGGGCAAAAGGAAATCCGCACCCTGTCGGCCTCCGGTTCGCTGGTGGTGGTGGCGTTCTACCTGATCGCGCAGATGGTTGGCGCGGGCAAGCTGATCGAGCTGCTGTTCGGCCTGGACTACCACGTCGCGGTGATCCTGGTGGGTATCCTGATGTGCCTGTACGTGTTGTTCGGCGGCATGCTGGCTACCACCTGGGTACAGATCATCAAGGCGGTGCTGCTGCTGTCCGGTGCCAGCTTCATGGCGCTGATGGTGATGAAGCACGTCGGCTTCGACTTCAATACGCTGTTTGCCGAAGCGATCAAGGTGCACGCCAAAGGCGAGGCGATCATGAGCCCGGGCGGCCTGGTGAAAGACCCGATCTCGGCGTTTTCCCTGGGCCTGGCGCTGATGTTCGGTACCGCTGGCCTGCCACACATCCTGATGCGCTTCTTCACCGTCAGTGACGCCAAAGAAGCCCGCAAAAGCGTGCTGTACGCCACCGGCTTCATCGGCTACTTCTACATCCTGACGTTCATCATCGGCTTCGGCGCGATCCTGCTGGTCAGCACCAACCCTGAGTTCAAGGATGCCGCTGGCGCCCTGATCGGTGGCAACAACATGGCGGCGGTGCACCTGGCCGATGCTGTGGGTGGCAGCGTGTTCCTCGGCTTCATCTCGGCCGTCGCCTTCGCCACCATCCTGGCGGTGGTAGCCGGCTTGACCCTGGCCGGTGCCTCGGCGGTGTCCCATGACCTGTACGCCAGCGTCTGGCGCAAGGGCAAGGCCAACGACAAGGATGAGATCCGCGTGTCGAAGATCACCACCATCGCCCTCGGCGTGTTGGCGATCGGCCTGGGTATCCTGTTCGAGAAGCAGAACATCGCCTTCATGGTCGGCCTGGCGTTCTCCATCGCCGCCAGCTGCAACTTCCCGGTGCTGCTGCTCTCGATGTACTGGAAGAAGCTGACCACCCGTGGCGCCATGATTGGCGGCTGGCTGGGCCTGATCAGTGCGGTGACGCTGATGATCCTCGGCCCGACCATCTGGGTGCAGATCCTCGGTCACGAAAAAGCCATCTACCCGTACGAATACCCCGCGCTGTTCTCGATGATCATCGCCTTCGTCGGCATCTGGTTCTTCTCGATCACCGACAAGTCCAAGGCAGCGGATGACGAACGCGCCAAGTTCTTCCCGCAGTTTGTCCGTTCGCAGACTGGTCTGGGGGCTAGCGGGGCGGTTTCGCACTGATCCGACCGTAAATGAAAAAACCGCGCCTTGGCGCGGTTTTTTCATTTACGGCGGCTAGATCATGCCTAGCAGCAATAGCACCAACAAAATCACTAGCACCACGCCGACGATGCCGGATGGGCCATAGCCCCAGCTGCGCGAGTGCGGGAAGACCGGTAAGCCACCAATCAGCAGAAGGATCAGGATGATGATGAGAATCGTGGTCATGAAGGAGTCCTTGCGTGGTTGAGGGTCAAAGGGCCTCGGACTGCTGGCCTCTTGTAAAATCGGACCGGTGCCGCTTGCAAAAGATTCCATTTGAGTACCGACCACTCGGTCATGCCTGCCCATTCACTATCCTGATGAACCCTGCCGGCCATCGAGGCCTTGATTAGACTCGTTGCACAACCTGTCAGAACAAGGCGTGCCACCATGCAAAACCGCATCATGATCACTGGCGCCGGTTCCGGCCTTGGCCGCGAGATCGCCCTGCGCTGGGCGCGCGAGGGCTGGCGCCTGGCACTGGCCGATGTCAACGAAGTGGGCCTGCGCGAAACCTTGGTTTTGGTACAGGCGGCAGGTGGCGAGGGCTTTGTCCAGCGCTGCGACGTGCGCGACTACAGCCAGCTCACCGCCCTGGCCCAGGCCTGTGAAGAGAAGTTCGGCGGCATCGATGTGATCGTCAATAATGCCGGCGTCGCCTCGGGCGGCTTCTTCGCCGAGTTGTCGCTGGAAGACTGGGACTGGCAGATCGCGGTCAACCTGATGGGCGTGGTCAAGGGCTGCAAGGCCTTCCTGCCGCAGCTCGAGCGCAGCAAGGGGCGCATCATCAATGTCGCCTCCATGGCGGCGCTGATGCAGGGGCCGGGCATGAGCAACTACAACGTGGCCAAGGCCGGGGTGCTGGCGCTGTCGGAGAGCCTGCTGGTGGAGCTGCGCCAGCTTGAAGTGGCGGTGCACTGTGTGTGTCCGTCGTTCTTCCAGACCAACCTGCTCGACTCGTTCCGCGGCCCGAACCCGGCGATGAAGGCCCAGGTCGGCAAGCTGCTGGAAGGCTCGCCAATCAGCGCGGCAGATATCGCCGACTACATCCACCAGCACGTTGCGGCAGGTGAGTTCCTGATCCTGCCCCATGAGGCCGGGCGCCAGGCCTGGCAGCTCAAACGGCAGGCGCCGGAGCGGCTCTACGACGAGATGGCGGACATGGCGGTAAAGATGCGGGCCAAGGCGCAGCCGCGTTGATTGTAGGAGCTGTCTGTAGGAGAAGTTACCCGCCCCTGTAGGCTCGTTCTGAATTGCAGGTGAAGTATTGTCCAGAGGAATATCCCCAAGCACTCTGCGGTCTTTTCCTGTAGCGAGAGGGCCGGAGCATGTTGGTGATCACGCGTGAAATCGGTGAAGTCATCACCATTGGTGACGATATTCGGGTCAAGGTCGTGGAAACGCGCAATGGCGTGGTGCGGTTTGGCGTGGATGCGCCGCGCAAGGTGCCGGTGCACCGTGCCGAGGTCTATCGGCGCATCAGGGCAGCGCAGGCGCGCAAGGCTGAACAGCCCTGATCGGCCTGTGCCGGCCTCTTCGCGACTATAGCCGCGAAGAGGCCGGACCTGTCAGTCGCGCAGCTCGCGCGGCACATCATGCTTGGCCAGCAACTGGCATTGCTGGCTTTCCGGGTCGAACAGGATGAGCGCCTGGCCCTTGGCCAACGCCTGACGCACCCGCAGTACCCGGGTTTCCAGCGGGGTGTCGTCGCCGTTGTCGGTGCCGTCGCGGGTGACGAAGTCCTCGATCAGGCGGGTCAGGGTTTCGGCTTGCAGTTGGTCGTAGGGGATCAGCATGGGCGGCGCACAGTCTTGTTCATGAATACCTGCATGCTACGCGATTCCACCGCGCTCAGCTTTTGTTTCCTACCAGGCTGTCAACCGCTGGCACCCGAGTTTCGCTTTCCATCTGCGCATCGTGCTCCAGCTGGTGACTGAAGCGCTCCAGTGAGGCATTGGCCGGTTGCGAGTCGCTGGCGAACACCGGCGGGCTGAGCAGGTAGGCCGAGAGCAGGCGGCTGAGTGCGGCCAGGCTGTCGATATGGGTACGCTCATAGCCATGGGTGGCATCGCAGCCGAAGGCAACCAGTGCGGTGCGGATGTCATGCCCGGCGGTCACGGCCGAGTGCGCGTCGCTGAAGTAGTAGCGGAACAGGTCACGGCGCACCGGCACATCCTGATCGCCGGCCAGCTTCAGCAGGTGGCGTGACAGGTGGTAGTCATACGGCCCGGAAGAGTCCTGCATGGCCACGCTGACCGTATGCTCGCTGGAGGCCTGGCCAGGGGCGACGGGGGCGATGTCGATGCCGACGAATTCGCTGACATCCCAGGGTAGCGCGCCAGCAGCGCCAGAGCCGGTTTCTTCGGTGATGGTGAACAGCGGGTGGCAGTCGATCAGCGGCTGGCGGCCGCTTTCTACCACGGCCTTGAGTGCCGCCAGCAGGGCTGCCACGCCGGCCTTGTCGTCCAGGTGGCGGGCGCTGATGTGGCCGCTTTCGGTGAACTCCGGCAGCGGGTCGAAGGCCACGAAGTCACCGATGGCAACCCCTAGCGCCTCACAATCGGCGCGGGTGGTGCAGTAGGCGTCCAGGCGCACCTCGACGTGTTCCCAGCTGATCGGCATCTGGTCGATCGCAGTGTTGAAGGCGTGGCCGCTGGCCATCAGCGGCAGCACGCTGCCGCGAAAAACGCCGGTGTCGGTGAACACGCTGACCCGGCTGCCCTCGGCGAAGCGGCTCGACCAGCAGCCCACCGGGGCCAGCGCCAGGCGGCCGTTGTCCTGCAACTGGCGCACGCTGGCGCCGATGGTGTCGAGGTGAGCCGAGACGGCGCGGTCGGGCGAACTCTGCCGGCCCTTGAGGGTGGCGCGGATGGTGCCGCGACGGGTCAGTTCATAGGGAATGCCCAGTTCATCCAGGCGTTCGGCCACGTAGCGCACGATGGTGTCCGTGAAACCGGTCGGGCTGGGGATGGCGAGCATCTCCAGCAGGACGCGCTTCATGTAATCAAGATCGGGTTCGGGGAGTCGGTCGGTCATGGGGTCCTCTCTTTCCTGTGATGGCCCTTTCGCGGGGCTAGCCCGCTTCTACAGGAGATCGCATGCCCCTGTAGGAGCGGGCTTGCCCCGCGAAAGGGCCATCACTGTGTTACGCCAAAGCCCGGCTATGCGGGAACAGCAGGTCGACAAACCGCTCAGCCGTCGGCTGCGGTTCGTGGTTGGCCAACCCGGCGCGCTCGTTGGCTTCAATGATCACGTAGTCCGGCTGCTCGGCATCGCGAACCATGAAGTCCAGGCCTACCACCGGGATCTCCAGCGCGCGCGCCGCCCGTACTGCAGCGTCGGCCAGCACCGGGTGCAGGCGCTCGGTGACGTCTTCCAGGATACCGCCGGTATGCAGGTTGGCCGTGCGCCGTACCGCCAGGCGCTGGCCGGCCGGCAGCACATCGTCGTAGCCCAGGCCCTCGTCATGCAGGGTGCGTTCGGTTTCGTCGTCCAGGGGTATGCGGCTTTCGCCACCGGTGGCCGCCTGGCGCCGCCGGCTCTGCGCCTCGATCAGTTGCCGAATGCTGTGCTTGCCATCTCCGATCACCTGAGCAGGGTGTCGAATCGCCGCCGCTACCACCTCATAGCCGATCACCAGGATGCGCAGATCGCTCCCGGCATGGAAACTCTCCAGCAGCACGCGGCTGTCGAAGCGGCGGGCGTTTTCCACGGCCTGCGTCACTTCCTCGATGGTGGTGAGATTGACTGCGACGCCCTGACCTTGCTCGCCGTCCACCGGCTTGACCACCACGGCGCCATGCTCGTCGAGGAACGCCAGGTTGTCGTCGGCATTGCCGGCCAGCTGCTGCGCTGGCACTTGTAGCCCGGCGTTTTGCAGGGCTTGCTGGGTCAGGCGCTTGTCCTGGCACAGGGTCATGGTCACGGCGCTGGTCAGGTCGCTCAGCGACTCGCGGCAACGGATGCGGCGCCCGCCCAGGCTGAGGGTGAACAGGCCGGCAGCAGCATCCTCGACCTGGACCTCGATACCTCGGCGCAAAGCCTCATCGACGATGATGCGGGCGTACGGGTTGAGCTTGGCTTCAGGCCCCGGGCCGAGAAACAGCTGTTGATTGATGCCGTTCTTGCGCTTGACCGCGAAGGTCGGCAGGTTGCGGAAACCGAGTTTCTCGTACAGGCGCTTGGCTTGGCGGTTGTCATGCAGCACCGACAGGTCCAGGTACGCCAGGCCTCGGCTCATGAAGTGCTCGACCAGGTGGCGCACTAGCACTTCGCCAACGCCCGGGCGGGTGCACTGCGGGTCCACCGCCAGGCACCACAGGCTGCTGCCGTGTTCCGGGTCGTCGAACGCCTTGCTGTGGTTCAGGCCCATGACGCTGCCGATCACCGCGCCGCTGTCTTCATCCTCGGCCAGCCAGTACACCGGGCCGCCAAGATGGCGCGGGGTGACCAGATCGGGGTCGACCGGCAGCATGCCACGGGCCTGGTACAGGGTGTTGATTGCCTGCCAGTCGCCAGGGTTCTGCGCCCGCCGCACGCGGAAGCCGCGGAACACCCGTTGCGCCGGGCGGTAGTCGGTGAACCACAGGCGCAAAGTGTCGGAGGGGTCGAGAAACAGTTGCTGCGGGGCCTGCGCCAGCAATTGCTGGGGTGCCGCTACGTACAGGGCGATGTCGCGTTCGCCGGGGTGCTCGTCTTGCAGGGCAGCGGCCAGGCTGGCGGGGTCCGGGTAAGTGTGGCCGATCAGCAGGCGGCCCCAGCCACAGTGCAAGGCCCGCGGCTGGTCGTGGGGTTCGCTGCCGTCGCCGGCCAGGCGCGCCTGCAGGCGCTCATAGGACGGCGCCTGGCCGCGCAGCAGGCGCTGACCGTAAGCGATTTCGTGGGCTTTCATCGGTCAGAGTCCTTGTTCGCTGAGCCACAGGTTAAGGGCCGCCAGCTGCCACAGCTTGGAGCCGCGCAGCGGGGTGAGCTGGCCGTGCGGATTGCTCAGCAAGCGGTCGAGCATGGCCGGGTTGAACAGGCCACGGTCCTGGCTCGGGTCGGTCAGCAGGTCGCGTACCCAGCCCAGGGTCGCGCCTTCCAGGTGCTTGAGGCCGGGCACCGGGAAGTAGCCTTTCTTGCGGTCGATCACCTCGTGGGGAATCACGCGCCGTGCGGCCTGCTTGAGCACCTGCTTGCCACCGTCGGGCAGCTTGAAACGTGCCGGGATGCGTGCCGACAGCTCGACCAGGCGGTAGTCGAGGAACGGCGTGCGCGCCTCCAGCCCCCAGGCCATGGTCATGTTGTCGACCCGTTTGACCGGGTCATCGACCAGCATCACCGTGCTGTCCAGGCGCAAGGCCTTGTCCACGGCATCGGGAGCGCCGGGCCGGGCGAAGTGCTCGCGGACGAAATCTCCGGCGGCGTCGGTCTCCAGCAGCCAGGGGGCCTGGACCGTGTCGCGGTACTCGTCATGGCTGCGGTCGAAGAAGGCCTCGCGGTAGGCGGCGAAGGCATCGTCGGCGCCGTCCACCTTCGGGTACCAGTGGTAACCGGCGAACAGTTCGTCAGCGCCTTGGCCGCTCTGCACGCCCTTGCAATGCTTGGCCACTTCACGCGACAGCAGGTAGAAGGCGATGCAGTCGTGGCTGACCATCGGCTCGCTCATGGCGCGGAACGCCGCTGGCAACTGCTCGATGATCTCGTGCTCGGCGATGCGCAGCTGATGGTGGCGGGTGCCGTAGTGCTTGGCGATCAGGTCGGAATATTGGAACTCGTCACCGCGCTCGCCCCCGGCATCCTCGAAGCCGATGGAGAAGGTCGACAGGTCGTCGACGCCGACGTCGCGCAGCAGGCCGACCAGCAGGCTGGAGTCGACACCGCCAGACAGCAGTACACCGACGTCCACGGCGGCGCGCTGGCGGATCGCCACAGCATCGCGGGTGGCGTCGAGCACGCGGGTGGTCCAGCCTTCCAGGTCGAGTTCGCGCTCGTCCGGGTTGGGGCCGTAGTGCAGCTGCCACCAGGTCTGGCGCTCGACTTCACCGTGGCGGTCGACGCGCATCCAGGTGCCAGGCTCGAGCTTCTGCACATTGGCCAGCAACGTGCGTGGCGCCGGCACCACGGCATGGAAGTTCAGGTAGTGGTTGAGCGCCACAGGGTCGATCATCGGGTCGATGTCGCCACCCTTGAGCAGCGCCGGCAGGGTCGAGGCGAAGCGCAGGCGCTCGCCGTTGCGCGACAGATACAGCGGCTTGACGCCCAGGCGATCGCGGGCCAGGAACAGGCGCTGGTTGTCGCGCTCCCAGATGGCCAGGGCGAACATGCCGTTGAGCTTGGGCAGCAAGGCTGCGCCCCAGGCGTGGTAGCCCTTGAGCAACACTTCGGTGTCGCCGTCGGACCAGAAGCTGTAGCCCAGGTCCTGCAGTTCCTGGCGCAGTTCGGGGAAGTTGTAGATGGCGCCGTTGAAGGCCAGCGACAGGCCTAGGGTGTTGTCGACCATCGGCTGCGCCGAACCGTCGGACAGGTCCATGATCTTCAGCCGCCGATGGCCGAGGGCGATCGGGCCCTGGCTATGGAAGCCCCACGCATCTGGGCCGCGGGGCGCCAGGTGATGGGTGATACGCTCTACCGCAGCCAGGTCGGCTGGGCGAGGGGCCTGGTTGATGGGGGTGAATCGCAACTCTCCAGCTAATCCGCACATAGGTCCTTACCGGTTTTTCCGTTGGGGAATGAGTGCCCCGGATTAGGGCACCCTGTAAGGAACTGACCTGTGTGGTTTGTGGGAGTTTTAGATCGATCTGTTATATGCAACGGGATCGCGCATTCGCCCCAGCCTTTCACTTCCCTCGAATCAGCCTGCGCAGCATGAAGCGATTCGGGTGGCAGGCCTCGGTCACTGCTCGTGGCAACGGCAACGGTTCGCCACTGGCCCAGGCGGCAATCAGCTCGCCACTCAATGGCGCCGTGATCAGCCCGCGCGAGCCATGCCCACTGTTCACATACAACCCGTCCAGCCACGGGCACTCCACCTCCGGCACCTGCCGCGCATCCTTGCCAAGCACGGCATAAGCCCCGGCAAACAACGCAGGGTCAGCCACCGGGCCGACAATCGGCAGGTAATCCGGGCTGGTGCAACGAAACGCCGCTCGCCCCTGCAGCTGCCCGGCGTCGAGTGCCTGTGCCCCCAGGCGCGAGGCCAAGTCGGTGGAAATCTCGTCCAGCAACGCCAGGTTGCCCTGGTGTTCGGCCGTCGTCGGTGTCAGGTCGTCGCTGTTGAAGTCGAAACTGGCGCCCAAGGTGTGCTCATCACCCCGGGGTGGTGCGACGTAGCCATCGGCACAGACCACGGTGCGCAATGCACGGCTGGCGTCGGTGGCTGGCAGCCGGGTGATCTGCCCGCGAATGCGCTTGAGCGGTAGCTGCGTGCAAGGCTCGAAACGGCGCACATCGGCGGCCCCGGCCAGTACCACCAGTGGCGCACTGGCCAGCAAGCGCTCGCCATCCCAGGCCTGCCACAGGCCGTCGGCCTTGCGCAGTTCGGCCACATTCTGGTGCAGCTGAACGCGAATGTTCGGGTGCTGCAGCTGCGCCTGGCACAGGGCGGGCGGGTGCACCCAGCCACCTTCCGGGTAGAACAGGCCGCCCGCTGGCAGCGCCACCCCGGCAATCGCTTCGGCTTCGGCCTGCTCCAGCACCTGTAGCAGGCTGCTGTCGAAGGCTCCGGCAAGCTTGGCCTGGCGCTCGCCTTCTTTGCTGTCGAAGGCCAGCTGGAGCACGCCGCAAGCGTCCCAATCGCGGCCACGCTGCAACCGTTCGAGCTGGCGTCGGGTGTAACCGAAACCGGCCAGAATCATCTGCGACAGGGCGGTGCCATGGGCTGACAACTTCAGGTACAGCACGCCTTGCGGATTGCCCGAAGCTTCCTGCGCGGGGGCCGCGTGACGCTCCAGTACCGTCACCTGCCAGCCGCGTGCGGCCAAGCTGGCAGCACTGGCGCTGCCCGCCAGGCCGGCACCGATCACCAGTGCCTGACGCGGGCCGGCCACGGGAGCAGGGCGAGCGTACCAGGGCGCGGCGATGGTTGCCGATGAATGCCCGGTGTATTCGCCGCTCATCACCTCCCACTTCTTGCCGATGCCTGGGATCTTTTTCATGGTGAATCCGGCATCGATCAGGCCACGACGGACCCAGCCGGTGGTAGTGAAGGTGCCCAGTGCGGTACCGGGGTGTGCCAGCCGAGCCAGTTGTGCGAACAGCTCGGGGGTCCACATGTCGGGGTTCTTCGCGGGGGCGAAGCCGTCGAGGAACCACACGTCGATGCTGGCGTCGAGCTGCGGCAGCTGCTCCAGTACGTCACCGATCAGCAGAGTCAGGGTGACCCGGCCGTTGTCGAAGCTGAACTGCTGGAAGCCGGGGTGAACCGCCACGTACTGCGCAAGGAACGGCTCGGTGAAGGCCGCCATCTCCGGCCACAGGCGCATGGCGCGGGCCATGTCGGCATGGCCGAGCGGGTATTTCTCGACACTGATGAAATGCAGGCGCGCATCGGCATGGGCCTGTTCGGCGAACAGCTGCCAGGCGCAGAAGAAGTTCATGCCGGTGCCGAAGCCGGTCTCGCCGATCACCAGGCAGCCGTTTGGCGCCAGGTCGGCGAAGCGCTGCGCCAGGCGGGTCTGCTCAAGGAATACGTAGCGGGTTTCGTCGGTGCCTTCGTTTTTTGAAAAGTAGACGTCGTCGTACTGCCGCGAGTGGGGGCGGCCCTGGTCGTCCCAGTCGATCTGGGCGTGCTGAAGGAGGGTGGACATGGTTGGCTCGGTTGCAGCGGATGTGCGGATTTTATGTCATCTGTTGGGTTTGCACAGGCACAACGCAAATCCGCTAGTCTTGCTTATCCAATGAAGGAGCCAGTGCATGTTCGAATCCGCAGAAATCGGTCACAGCATCGACAAGGAAACCTATGACGCAGAAGTCCCCGCGTTGCGCGAGGCCCTGCTGGAGGCTCAGTACGAACTCAAGCAGCAGGCGCGGTTCCCGGTGATCGTGCTGATCAATGGCATCGAAGGCGCCGGCAAGGGCGAGACGGTCAAGCTGCTCAACGAGTGGATGGACCCGCGCATGATCGACGTGCTCACCTTCGACCATCAGACCGACGAAGAGCTGGCCCGGCCACCGGCCTGGCGCTACTGGCGGGCGCTGCCGCCCAAAGGGCGGATGGGTGTGTTCTTCGGCAACTGGTACAGCCAGATGCTTCAGGGGCGGGTCCATGGCCAGTTCAAGGACGCTGTGCTCGACCAAGCCATCACCGGCGCCGAACGGCTTGAGCAGATGCTCTGCGACGAAGGCGCACTGATCATCAAGTTCTGGTTCCACCTGTCCAAGAAGCAGATGAAGGCGCGCCTGAAATCGCTCAAGGACGACCCATTGCACAGCTGGAAGATCAGCCCCCTGGACTGGCAGCAATCGGAAACCTACGACCGTTTCGTGCGTTTCGGCGAACGCGTGCTGCGCCGCACCAGCCGCGACTACGCGCCTTGGCATATCGTCGAAGGCGTTGACCCGAACTACCGCAGCCTGGCGGTGGGGCGCATCCTGCTGGAGAGCCTGCAGGCGGCGCTGGCCAACAACCCCAAGGGCAAGCACCAGGGCAACGTCGCCCCGCTGGGCCGGAGCATCGACCAGCGCAGCCTGCTCGGCGCCCTGGACATGACCTTGAGCCTGGACAAGCGCGACTATCAGGAACAACTGGTCACCGAGCAAGCCCGCCTGGCCGGCCTGCTGCGTGACAAGCGCATGCGTCGGCATGCCCTGGTGGCGGTGTTCGAGGGCAACGACGCTGCCGGCAAGGGCGGAGCCATCCGCCGCGTGGCGGCCGCGCTGGACCCGCGCCAGTACCGCATTGTGCCGATTGCCGCGCCCACCGAAGAGGAACGCGCGCAGCCTTACCTGTGGCGCTTCTGGCGGCACATCCCGGCACGCGGCAAATTCACCATCTTCGACCGCTCTTGGTACGGCCGGGTGCTGGTGGAGCGGGTGGAGGGCTTCTGCAGCCCGGCCGACTGGATGCGCGCCTACAGCGAAATCAACGATTTCGAAGAGCAGCTGGTGAATGCCGGTGTGGTGGTGGTCAAGTTCTGGCTGGCGATCGACCAGCAGACCCAGCTGGAGCGCTTTGAAGAGCGTGAGCAGATCCCGTTCAAGCGCTACAAGATCACCGAAGACGACTGGCGCAACCGCGACAAGTGGGACGACTACACCCAGGCCGTGGGCGACATGGTCGACCGCACCAGCAGCGAGATCGCGCCCTGGACCCTGGTCGAAGCCAACGACAAGCGCTGGGCGCGGGTGAAGGTGCTGCGCACCATCAACGAGGCCATCGAGGCGGCATTTGCCAAGCACAAGAAATGACCAGGCATGCCATTAGGGAATGACCCGGTGAATTTATTTCCGGGCATTTTCCTCCGGCCCGGAGCTTCAAGCCCTTAGAATTCGGTTACCCCCACCAAGGGCTAATTCGAGGACTGTATGCACACAACTTCTGGCCGTTGGGGCTACGGCCTGTTTCTGGCACTGCTGACCGCGCTGCTCTGGGGCATCCTGCCGATCAAACTCAAGCAGGTATTGCAGGTGGTCGACCCGGTGACAGTCACCTGGTATCGCCTGCTGGTCTCCGGCGGGGTGCTGTTCGCCTGGCTGGCCGCCCAGCGGCGCCTGCCTTCGCTGCGCAAGCTTGCGCCCAGAGGAAAAGGCCTGGTGGCAGTGGCCGTGTTCGGCTTGATGGGCAACTATGTGCTCTACCTGATCGGCCTGAACCTGCTGAGCCCAGGCACCGCCCAGCTGGTGGTACAGATCGGCCCGGTGCTGTTGCTGGTGGCCAGCGTGTTCGTGTTCAAGGAACGCTTCAGTCTGGGGCAGGGTATTGGCCTGCTGGTGCTGCTGGGCGGTTTCGGCCTGTTTTTCAATCAGCGCCTGGAAGAACTGCTGACCTCTCTGGGCACTTACACCACCGGTGTGCTGACTATTCTGCTGGCCACCAGCATCTGGGTGTTCTATGCCCTTAGCCAAAAGCAGCTGCTGACGGTGTGGCATTCGCAGCAGGTGATGATGGTCATCTATCTGAGCTGTGCGGCACTGCTGACGCCTTGGGTGCATCCGCTGGAGGCGCTGCAACTGACGCCGGTGCAGGGGTGGCTGTTGCTGGCCTGTTGCCTGAATACCCTGGTGGCCTATGGCGCGTTTGCCGAGGCGTTGGCGCATTGGGAGGCATCTCGGGTGAGCGCCACGCTGGCGCTGACACCATTGGTGACCTTTGTTGCGGTGGCGCTGGCGGCCATGGTGTGGCCGGACTATGTGCACGCCGAAGACATCAATACCCTGGGGTATGTCGGTGCAGTGACGGTGGTGGCAGGGTCGACCCTGGTGGCCCTGGGGCCATCGCTGGTGGCCGGGTGGAAGGCCAGAAGGGCACGATTGGCACACCTGTAGGAGCGGCCTTGTGTCGCGAAAGGGCCGCGAAGCGGCCCCAGGTTTTCTGCATTTGCGCTGATATTGCCGGGGCCGCCCTGCGGCCCTTTCGCGACACAAGGCCGCTCCTACAGGTTTCGCGCCGGCCTCGGAATCGGCTGCTCAGCCCTTGCCGCCGGGCGCAAGCATGTTCTCTGGCCTTACCCACTGGTCGAACTGTTCATTGGTCAGGTACTTCAACTCCAGCGCCGCTTCACGCAAGGTCTTGCCCTCGCCATAGGCTTTCTTGGCAATCTCCGCCGCTTTGTCATAGCCAATGTGCGGGTTCAACGCCGTCACCAGCATCAGACCGCGCTCCAGGTGCGCCGCCATCTGCTCGGCATCCGGTTCGATCCCGGCCACGCAGTGCTGCTGGAAGTTGCGACAGCCATCGGCCAGCAGTTCGACCGACTGCAGCAGGTTGTGGATGATCACCGGCTTGAACACGTTCAGCTGCAGGTGCCCCTGGCTGGCGGCAAAGCCGATCGCCGCGTCATTGCCCAATACCTGGCAGGCCAGCATCGACAGCGCTTCGCACTGGGTTGGGTTGACCTTGCCAGGCATGATCGAGCTGCCCGGTTCATTGGCCGGCAGACGCACTTCGGCCAGCCCCGCACGGGGGCCGGAGCCGAGCAGGCGTAGGTCGTTGGCGATCTTCATCAGCGCCACTGCCAAGGTCTTCAGCGCACCGGCCAAGCTAGTCAGCGGCTCATGGCCGGCGAGGGCGGCGAACTTGTTCGGGGCCGTGACGAAGGGTAGGCCAGAGAGGGCGGCCAGCTCGGCGGCCACGGCTTCGGCAAAACCATGCGGGGCGTTCAGCCCGGTGCCCACGGCCGTGCCGCCCTGAGCCAGCTCGCACACTGCAGGCAAGGTGGCGCGGATGGCGCGCTGGGCGTAGTCGAGCTGGGCGACGAAGGCCGACACCTCCTGGCCGAAAGTGATCGGCGTGGCATCCATCATGTGCGTGCGGCCGGTCTTGACCAGCTTGCTGTGGCGCGCCGACAGCTCGGCCAGGCCCGACGACAGCTCGGCAATCGCCGGCAGCAGCTTGTCGTGTACCGCCTGGGCGGCGGCGATGTGCATGGCGGTAGGGAAGCAGTCGTTGGAGCTCTGCGAGCGGTTGACGTGGTCGTTGGGGTGCACCGGCGCCTTGCCACCGCGGCCCTTGCCGGCCAGTTCGTTGGCGCGCCCGGCGATCACTTCGTTGACGTTCATGTTGCTCTGGGTGCCGCTGCCGGTCTGCCACACCACCAGCGGGAACTGATCGTCGTGTTCGCCGTCGAGCACTTCGTTGGCGGCCTGTTCGATCAGCCGGGCGATGTCGGCAGGCAGGTCGCCGTTGCGGTCATTGACCCGCGCGGCGGCTTTCTTGATGAGTGCCAGGGCGTGCAGCACCGCGAGCGGCATGCGTTCCTTGCCAATGGCAAAGTTGATCAGCGAGCGCTGGGTCTGGGCGCCCCAGTAGGCGTCCTCAGGAACTTCGACCGGGCCCAGGCTGTCTGTCTCGATACGGCTCATGCTGCGTTCACTCCTTTGTCAGTCAGAATCAGCAGTTTAGGCCCTCATGCGATCGAGCGGTTCATTCGCTTGTCGTGCCACTTGAGCGCTGCGCCCCTGCGGGAGCAGAATGCTCTACTCTGAGGTACCGCCTCCCCCTCCTGAAGGAAATGCAATGACCCGTCTCCGTGTCCTCTGTGCTGCCGTCGCCCTGGTCTGTGCCAGCGGCCAGGTACTCGCTGCCACCGCCAGCCACAATGCTGCCGCCGAGAAATTCCTGACCCTGGCCAATGCCGACAAGCTGGGCACCCCGGTGTACATGCAGGTCCAGCAGATGTTCGCCCAGCGCTTTGCCCAGACCAAGGCCCCGGCCTCCAAGCAACCGGTGCTCGAGAGCTACCAGGCCAAGGCCAACGCCGCGCTGGACAACGCCATCGGCTGGAACAAGCTGAAGCCGAAGATGGTCGACCTGTACACCCAGACCTTCACCGAGCAGGAACTCAAGGACCTGGTCAAATTCTACGAGTCGCCGCTGGGCAAGAAAGTGCTGCGCGAAATGCCCAAGGTGACCCAGCAGTCGGCCCAGCTGACCCAGACCAGCCTGGAGCCCGCAGTACCTGTGGTCAACAAGCTGCTCGACGACATGACCAAGGAGCTGGACCCGAACGCAGGCAAGGCCGCCGCTCCAGCCAAGAAGTGAGTCACAGCCGATGAGCATGCAGCAACGCATCGAGCAGCAACTGGCCACACTGGCCGCACAACACCTTGAAGTGCTCAACGAAAGCCACATGCACAGCCGTGGCCAGGAAACCCACTACAAGGCCGTGATCGTCAGCGAGCAGTTCGCCGGGCTCAACAGCGTCAAGCGCCACCAGAAGGTCTACGCCACCATGGGTGAGCTGATGGGCGAGATCCACGCCCTGGCGATCCACACCTACACCGCCGAGGAGTGGGCCAAGGCAGGTGTGGCACCGGCCTCGCCGGTGTGTGCTGGCGGCGGGCACTGAATCCTTTCCGGCATTCTGGTAGACTGCACAACGCGCCGCTTGTCGGCGCGTTTTTATTTGTCATTCCGGTCCGCCCCTTACGAGGGTGACCACCTGGAGAACCGATTTCATGTCCCAAGCTATCGTCGTGGCGGCGCTGTACAAGTTCGTTACCCTGGAAGACTACGTCGAGCTGCGTGAGCCGCTGCTCAAGGCCATGCTCGACAACGGCGTCAAAGGCACCTTGCTGCTGGCTCACGAAGGCATCAACGGCACCGTTTCGGCCACCCGCGAAGGCATCGACGGCCTGCTCGCCTGGCTGCGCAGCGACCCGCGCCTGGTCGATATCGACCACAAGGAATCCTACTGCGACGAGCAGCCCTTCTATCGCACCAAGGTCAAGCTCAAGAAAGAGATCGTCACCCTCGGCGTGCCGGGCGTCGACCCGAACCAGGCCGTTGGCACCTATGTCGATCCCAAGGACTGGAACGCCCTGATCAGCGACCCTGAAGTGCTGCTGATCGACACCCGCAACGACTACGAAGTGGCCATCGGTACCTTCAAGGGCGCCATCGACCCGAAGACCGAGACCTTCCGCGAGTTCCCCGAGTACATCAAGGCCAATTTCGACCCGAGCAAGCACAAGAAGGTTGCGATGTTCTGCACCGGCGGCATCCGTTGCGAAAAAGCGTCGAGCTATATGCTCGGTGAAGGCTTCGAGGAGGTCTATCATCTTAAAGGTGGCGTCCTAAAATACTTCGAGGAAGTGCCTCAGGAAGAAAGCCTCTGGGACGGCGACTGCTTCGTCTTCGACAACCGCGTCACGGTGCGCCATGACCTGAGCGAGGGCGAGTACGACCAGTGCCATGCCTGCCGCCACCCGGTCGATGCCAAGGACCGCGAGTCGGAGCACTATTCGCCAGGCGTGAGCTGCCCGCATTGCTGGGACACCCTGAGCGAAAAGACCCGCCGCAGCGCCATCGACCGGCAGAAGCAGATCGAGCTGGCCAAGGCCCGCAACCAGCCGCACCCGATTGGTTACAACTACAAAGCCGAGGCTTGAGCCATGACCGCCCGCCTGATCTATGTGATGGACCCGATGTGCTCCTGGTGCTGGGGTTTTGCGCCGGTGGCCGCGGCCCTGATCGCACAGGCCGCCGAGGCGGGCGTCAGCACCCGGCTAGTGCCAGGCGGCCTGCGCACGGGCGGCAGTGCGCTGGACAGCTCCACCCGCAAGTACATCCTTGAGCACTGGCAGGCAGTGGCCGAAGCCACCGGGCAGCCGTTCCGTTTCGATGGCGCCATGCCGGACGGCTTCGTCTACGATACCGAGCCCGCCTGCCGCGCCTTGGTCACTGCCCGTGAGTTGGACGCCGAGCGTGTCTGGCCGCTGCTGGCGCTGATCCAGCGTGCCTTCTACGAGCAGGGCATGGATGTCACTCGCGCCCCGCAACTGGTCGAGCTGGCCGAGCAGGTCGGCTTTGATCGCGAGCGCTTTGCCCAGCAGTTCGCCAGCCATGACATCCGCGCCGCCACCAGCGCGGACTTCAGCTGGGTACAGGACCTGGGCATCGCCGGCTTCCCGACCCTGCTGGCCGAGCGCAATGGCCAACTGGCCCTGCTGACCAACGGCTACCAGCCGCTGGACAGCCTGCAACCGCTGCTTGGCCGCTGGCTGCAGCAGGCCGTCTGTGCTTGACCTGCCAGGGTCGCCAGACCCTGTGCCAGGGAAGCCCGCTGCTGTGCCTGATCGCCTGAGCTGGGCGGAAATCCGCCGCCTGGCCCTGCACCACAAGAAAAACCTCTGGACCGCCAACCTGGTTGCTGTGCTGGCAGCCTGCTGCAGCGTGCCGATCCCGTTGCTGCTGCCGTTGCTGGTCGACGAAGTGCTGCTGGGCAACGGCGATGCGGCGCTGAAGTGGATGAACCAGCTGCTGCCGAGTGGTTGGCAAGTGGCGGCCGGCTACATCGGCCTGATGCTGGCGGCCACACTGTGCCTGCGCCTGGCAGCGCTGGCCTTCAACGTGGTGCAGGCCAAGCTGTTCGCCGGACTGGCCAAGGACATCGTCTATCGCCTGCGCATTCGCCTGATCGAGCGCCTCAAGCGCATCTCGCTCAAGGAATACGAAAGCCTTGGCAGTGGCACCGTGACGACGCACCTGGTCACCGACCTGGATACCCTCGACAAGTTCGTCGGCGAGACCCTCAGCCGCTTCCTGGTGGCCATGCTGACCCTCACCGGCACGGCGGCGATCCTGATCTGGATGCACTGGAAGCTGGCGTTGCTGATCCTGCTGTTCAACCCGCTGGTGATTTACTTCACCGTGCAGCTGGGCAAGCGCGTCAAACATCTGAAGAAGCTCGAGAACGACAGCACCTCGCGCTTTACCCAGGCGCTGTCGGAAACCCTGGATGCCATCCAGGAAATCCGCGCTGGCAACCGCCAGGGCTACTTCCTCGGGCGCCTTGGCTTGCGTGCCCGTGAAGTGCGCGACTATGCCGTGGAGTCGCAATGGAAGAGCGATGCCAGTGGCCGGGCCAGCGGCCTGCTGTTCCAGTTCGGTATCGATATCTTCCGCGCGGCGGCGATGCTGACTGTGCTGTTCTCCGACCTGTCGATTGGTCAGATGCTGGCGGTGTTCAGTTACCTGTGGTTCATGATCG
The DNA here is from genome assembly GCF_001320245.1 of Pseudomonas sp. NBRC 111124. Lineage (GTDB taxonomy): Bacteria > Pseudomonadota > Gammaproteobacteria > Pseudomonadales > Pseudomonadaceae > Aquipseudomonas. Next base: position 60,604 of record NZ_BCBA01000021.1, on the reverse strand, counting down.
GCCCGGTGGAGCAGCTGCTCAACCTGCAATATGCCTACTACGCCGCCGGCGGCGCGCTGAGTCGGCTCAACGAGCTGCTGTCGCGAGCCGACGAGCCGCAGTACCCGGCGGCCAGCGACCCGTTCGCCGGCCGTGAGACGGTGGGCATCGAGGTACGCGACCTGCGCTTCGCCTATGCCGACGAACCGGTGCTCGACCAGTTGAACCTGGCCATCGCCCCCGGTGAAAAGGTCGCCATCGTGGGTGCCAGTGGTGGCGGCAAGAGCACCCTGGTGCAATTGCTGCTGGGCCTGTACAGCGCCCAGGCCGGGACCATTCGCTTTGGCGGTGCCAGCTTGCAGGAGATAGGCCTTGAGACCCTGCGCGAGAACGTTGCAGTGGTGCTGCAGCACCCGTCGCTGTTCAACGACAGCGTGCGCGCCAACCTGACCATGGGCCGCGACTGCACCGACGAGGCCTGCTGGCAGGCGCTGCGCATCGCCCAGCTGGACGCCACCATCGCGGCCTTGCCGCAAGGGCTGGACAGCGTGGTCGGCCGCTCGGGGGTGCGCCTGTCTGGCGGCCAGCGCCAGCGCCTGGCGATTGCCCGCATGGTCCTGGCCGAGCCCAAGGTGGTGATCCTCGACGAGGCCACCTCGGCGCTGGATGCGGCCACCGAGTACAACCTGCACCAGGCATTGGCGCGTTTCCTCAGTGGCCGGACCACGCTGATCATTGCCCACCGCTTGTCGGCGGTGAAGCAAGCCGACCGCGTGCTGGTGTTCGACGGCGGGCATGTGGCCGAGGATGGCGATCACCAGCAGCTGATTGCCGAGGGTGGGCTGTATGCCAAATTGTATGGGCATCTGCAGCAAACCTGACGGCTTCATGTTGCCTATGCCGGCCTCTTCGCGGGCACGCCCGCTCCCACAGATGCCGCACTGATTTCAGATCCACTGCTGTACCTGTGGGAGCGGGCGTGCCCGCGAAGAATTCAGCGCCGTCCATGAAGGTATGAAATTCCCCTCCACTCAGATGGCAAATGGCCTACGCTGTGCTTGTCTGGGTTGATCCAAGCCTTATCTGCTCTGCGACAGGGACTAAATGAAGGGAAATCGCACTCAAGAAGCGCCAAGGTTGGTAGGTATCATCTGGCCCTTCATCGCCGTTGTCGTGTTCCAGGTATTGCTGGGTAGCCTCAGCCTTTATGCATTGTCGGCGGTCCGCGCTTACGTGGCCGGCGAAAGCCTTTGGTCCAAGGCGCAGAAAGACGCCATCTATTACCTCAACCTGTATGCCGATGACCGCGACGAGCGCACCTATCAGCGCTACCGCCAGGTAATGGCCGTGCCCCAGGGCGATCACGAGCTGCGCGAACTGCTGGACCAGGCCAGCCCGGACCTGGAAGGCGCCCGCCTGGCCGTGCTGCAGGGCGGCAACCACCCGGACGATGTCGACCGCATCATCTGGTTCTACCGCAACTTCCGCCAGATCAGCTACATGCAGACGGCAATCGAATACTGGAACATCGGCGACGACTACCTGCGCAAGCTCGATGTGCTGGCCGGTGAGATGCACGATGGTTTCGCCTCAGGGCAGGCCAGCGCCGCCCAGCTCAACGAGTGGAAGGGTCGCATCGTTGCGATTAACGAAGGCGTGACGCCGGCTGCCAAGGCCTTCAGTGATGCCTTGGGCGAAGGCTCGCGGATGCTGCTGCGGGTGCTGCTGGTCACCAACCTGCTGACCGCACTGTTTCTCATCACGATAGCCTGGCGCCGTTCGAGCAAGCTGCTGGCTCAGCGCCAGGCCTTTGCCAATGCCCTGCGGGCGGAGAAAGAGCGGGCGCAGATCACCCTCGAGGCGATTGGTGACGCGGTGATCACCGCCGATGTCGAGGGCAATATCGGCTACATGAACCCTGCGGCCGAGCAGTTGACCCACTGGCAGTCCGGCCAGGCGCTTGGCCTGCCGCTGGGGGCGCTGTTCAGCCTGCTCGACGAGCAGGAGGAGGGCGAAGGGTGCTCGCTGGTCGAGCAGGTGCTTAGTGGCAGCCTCAAGGGCGGCGCCGAGCATGCTCGGCTGATTCAGCGCCTGGATGGCAGCACGGTGTCGGTCAACCTGGTCGGCTCGCCGATCATCAATAACGACCAGGTGGCCGGTATCGTGCTGGTGCTGCACGACATGACCCAGGAGCGGCAGTACATCGCCAACCTGTCGTGGCAGGCCACCCATGACGCCTTGACTGGCCTGGCCAACCGCCGCGAATTCGAATACCGCCTGGAACAGGCACTCAACGGCCTTGTGCGCCAGGCCGGGCGGCACTCGCTGATGTTCCTCGACCTCGACCAGTTCAAGCTGGTCAACGACACCAGTGGCCATGCGGCCGGTGACGAGTTGCTCAGGCACATCTGTGCGGTGCTGCAGTCGGGGCTGCGCGAAGGCGATACCCTGGCCCGCCTGGGGGGCGACGAATTCGGCGTGCTGCTGGAAAACTGCCCGGCCGAACAAGCCGAGCGCATCGGCGAAAACCTGCGCCAAGCCGTGCAGAGCCTGCATTTCGTGTGGAAGGGCAGGCCGTTTGTGACCACCGTGAGTATTGGCCTGGTGCACATGGCCCAGGCGCCGGCCACGCTGGAGGCCTCGTTGCGGGCTGCCGACATGGCCTGCTACATGGCCAAGGAAAAGGGCCGTAACCGGGTGCAGGTGTACCACGCTGACGACAGCGAGCTGTCCATGCGCTTTGGCGAGATGGCCTGGATCCAGCGGCTGCATGTGGCCCTGGAGGAAAACCGCTTCTGCCTGTATTGCCAGGAAATCGCCGCCCTGAAGGCCATTGAAGGCCCGGGCCACATCGAGATCCTGCTGCGCTTGCACGACGAAAGCGGCCGCACCATCCTTCCGGACAGTTTCATCCCGGCCGCCGAGCGCTATGGCCTGATGACGGCCCTGGACCGTTGGGTGGTGCGCAGCGTGTTCCAGGTCATCCGCCAATGCCTGGACGAGGGCCGCGATGGGCCACTGGCGATGTGCGCGATCAACCTTTCGGGCACCAGTATCGGCGACGACAAGTTTCTCGACTACCTGCAGCGGTTGTTCGTCGAATATGCCATTCCGCCGCGGATGATCTGCTTCGAAATCACCGAGACCAGTGCCATTGCCAACCTGGGCAGCGCCATCCGCTTCATCAATGAATTGAAGGGGCTGGGTTGCAAGTTCTCCCTGGACGACTTCTGTGCCGGGATGTCGTCATTTGCCTATTTAAAACATTTACCCGTCGACTTCTTGAAGATCGACGGAAGTTTTGTCAAAGATATGCTCGACGACCCGGTCAACCGTGCCATGGTCGAGGTGATCAATCACATCGGGCATGTCATGGGCAAGCGGACCATTGCCGAGTTCGTCGAAACACCGTTGATCGAGCAGGCCTTGCAGGAGATCGGCGTGGATTACGCCCAGGGCTATCTGATTGAACGACCGCAGGTGTTCACTTGCGACAGTCTGCAGCGCCAACGGATTGCTGCGCGGCCCTTGCTGCATCGGGCGCCAGGTACTTTTCGCTGAAAACACGTCCGCAAAATCACAAGGATCAAGGAGCTGAAAGTGATTGATGCATTCGTACGTATCGGGCCCTTGATGGACCCCGCCAGTTACCCTCAGTGGGCCCAGCAGCTGATAGAGGACTGCCGTGAAAGCAAGCGGCGGGTAGTTGAGCATGAGTTCTATCAGCGCCTGCGCGACGGCGAGCTGCGCCAGTCGACCATCCGCCAGTACCTGATCGGTGGCTGGCCGGTGGTCGAGCAGTTTTCCCTGTACATGGCCCATAACCTGACCAAGACCCGCTATGCCCGCCACCCCGGCGAGGACATGGCGCGGCGCTGGCTGATGCGCAACATCCGCGTCGAGCTCAACCATGCCGACTACTGGGTGAACTGGTGCCATGCCCATGGCGTGCACCTGCACGACCTGCAGGCCCAGGATGTTCCGCCGGAGCTCAATGGCCTGAACGACTGGTGCTGGCGCGTGTGCACCACCGAGTCACTGGCGATTGCCATGGCGGCGACCAACTATGCGATCGAGGGTGCGACCGGTGAGTGGTCGGCGGTGGTGTGCGCCGAGGACACCTATGCCATGGGCTTCCCGGAAGACCAGCGCAAGCGGGCGATGAAGTGGCTGAAGATGCATGCCCAGTACGATGATGCGCACCCGTGGGAGGCGCTGGAGATCATCTGCACGCTGGCGGGCGAGAACCCGACCCTGGGGCTGCGCAACGAGCTGCGCAAGGCGATCTGCAAGAGTTACGACTGCATGTACCTGTTCTTGGAGCGGTGCATGCAGCTGGAAGGCCGGCAGCAAGGGCGCATGCGCCCGGCATTGGCTGCGGGCTGACATTTCTGGGGCCGCTTTGCGGCCCTATCACGACACAAGGCCGCTCCTACAGGAGGTTGCATATCCCTGTAGGAGCGGCCTTGTGTCGCGATAGGGCTGCAAAGCAGCCCCGGCAATTTCGAGCCTTACTGAGCGTTGAGCGCCTGCCCGTTCACCGCTTTGCTATCCGGCCCCATCAGGTACAGATAGACCGGCATGATTTCTTCCGGCAGCGGGTTGTTCTGCGGGTTCTCGCTCGGGTAAGCCTGCGCCCGCATTGCCGTGCGCGTGGCGCCTGGGTTGATGCTGTTGGAGCGCACCGGCGCCACACCTTCCAGCTCATCGGCCAAGGTCTGCATCAGCCCTTCGGTGGCGAACTTCGAGACCCCGTAGGCACCCCAGTAGGCCCGGCCCTTGCGCCCGACGCTGCTGGAGGTGAACACCACCGAAGCGTCCTCAGACAACTTGAGCAGCGGCAGCAGGGTGCTGGTGAGCATGAAGGTGGCGTCGACGTTGATGTGCATCACGCGCATGAAGTTGTCGCCCGACAGTTGTTCCAGCGGCGTGCGCGGGCCGATGATCGAAGCATTGTTGAGCAGGCCGTCGAGGCGGCCGAACTGCTCCTCGATCATCACCGCCAGCTCGTCGTACTGGTGGGGCAAGGCGGTTTCCAGGTTGAACGGGATCACCACCGGCTGCGGGTGGCCGGCGGCCTCGATCTGGTCGTAGACCTCGTTGAGGTTGGCCTCGGTCTTGCCCAGCAGCAGCACGGTGGCGCCTAGCGCGGCATAGGCCTTGGCGGCGGCGGCGCCGATGCCGCGGCCGGCACCGGTGACCAGGATGACGCGGCCGGCGAGCAGGCCGGGGCGGGCGGTGTAGTCGAACATTGAAATTTCCCTGTGTTCGTGAGGGCGAATGCGATCCCTGTGGGAGCGGGCGAGCCCGCGAACACGGGCGCAGCCCGTGCCAGCCACCGAGGTGTCTGCTTCGCGGGCTTGCCCGCTCCCACAGGGTCAGCCGTCAGTCGTTATGGATCAGCAGCCGCACAGGGCGCTGTCGATCACCTTGCGCAGCTCCAGTGGGTGGTCCACCACCACATCGGCGCCCCAGTTGTTCGGGTTGTCCTCTGGATGAATATAGCCGTAGCGCACCGCGGCCGTGCGGGTGCCAGCGTCGCGGCCGGATTCGATGTCGCGCAGGTCGTCACCGACGAACAGCACGCTGGCCGGATCCAGGTCCAGGGTTTTGCAGGCGAGGATCAGCGGCTCAGGGTCGGGCTTGCTGTTCTTCACGTGGTCCGGGCAGATCAGCAGGGCCGAACGCTCGGCCAGGCCCAACTGCTGCATGATCGGCTCGGCGAAGCGCACCGGCTTGTTGGTCACCACGCCCCACAGCAGGTTGCCTTTTTCGATGTCGGCCAGCAGCTCGCCCATGCCGTCGAATAGCTTGCTGTGCACCGCGCAGTCACGCTGGTAGCGCTCGAGGAACTCCAGGCGCAGGGCCTCGAAGCCTTCGGCCTCGGGGTTCATGGCGAAGGTTGCTGCCACCATGGCGCGGGCGCCGCCGGAGATCACGTCGCGGATCAGCTGGTCATCGATGGCCGGCAGGCCGCGCTCGGCGAGCATGGCCTGGCAGATGGCGATGAAGTCCGGCGCCGTGTCCAGCAGGGTGCCGTCCATGTCGAAGAGTACTGCTCGCAAACGCATGCTCATTCCTCGCGCAGTGTCTGGATCATGTAGTTGACGTCAACGTCGCTGCTCAGCTTGTAGTGCTTGGTCAGCGGGTTGTAGGTCAGGCCGATGATGTCCTTGACCTCGAGGCCGGCGACGCGGCTCCAGGCGCCGAGCTCGGACGGGCGGATGAACTTCTTGAAGTCGTGGGTGCCGCGCGGCAGCATCTTGAGGATGTACTCGGCGCCGACGATGGCCAGCAGATAGGCCTTGGGGTTGCGGTTGATGGTCGAGAAGAACACCTGGCCGCCGGGCTTGACCATGCGGTAGCAGGCGCGGATGACCGAGGACGGGTCAGGCACGTGCTCGAGCATCTCCAGGCAGGTGACCACGTCGAACTGCTCGGGCATCTCTTCGGCCAGGGCTTCGGCGGTGATCTGCCGGTATTCGACCTCGACGCCCGATTCCAGTTGGTGCAGCTGGGCAACGGCCAGTGGTGCTTCGCCCATGTCGATGCCGGTGACGGTAGCGCCACGCAAGGCCATGGCCTCGCTGAGGATGCCCCCGCCGCAGCCGACGTCCAGCACCTTCTTGCCCGCCAGGCCGACGCGCTCGTCGATCCAGTTGACGCGCAGCGGGTTGATGTCGTGCAGCGGCTTGAACTCGCTTTCACGGTCCCACCAGCGGTGGGCCAAGGCTTCAAACTTGGCGATTTCGGCGTGGTCGACGTTGCTCATTGAACAATCCTCTGGAACTTGCACTTCAAATGGGGCGCAGTATACCCGAGCGTCTGCGGCCGAGGGTCGCTATAATCGCCGGCTTTTGATATCCGAACGACGGGGAGAGGCGATGCGCGAGCGACTTTTGGCGGCGGAGAAGGTGACCGGGATGCGCTGGCACGGCGGCGCCCTGCACCTGCTCGACCAGCGCCTGCTGCCGTCGGAAGAACGCTGGCTGACCTGCGACAATGTCGCGCAGGTGGTGGCGGCAATCCGCGACATGGCCGTGCGCGGCGCTGCAGCCATTGGCATTGCTGCGGCCTACGGCCTGGTCCTGGCTCTGGAAGAGCGCCTGGCCCAGGGCGGCGACTGGGAAATGGACCTGGAAGAGGACTTCCTCAGCCTGGCCGAAGCCCGGCCGACCGCAGCCAACCTGTTCTGGGCGCTGAACCGCATGCGTGAGCGCCTGCTGCGGGTACGCGGCGAAGAAAACGTGCTGGCAGTGCTGGAGGCCGAAGCGATTGCCATCCATGAAAGCGATCGCGAAGCCAACCTGACCATGGCCCAGCACGGCATCGAGCTGATCCGTCGCCACCAGGGCAATGCGCAGACCTTGCTGACCTACGGCAACGCCGGCGCCCTGGCCAGTGGCGGGATCGGCACGGCGCTTGGGGTGATTCGCGCCGGTTATCTGGAGGGCATGGTGGAGCGGGTGTATGCCGGCGAAACCCGCCCCTGGCTGCAAGGCTCGCGCCTGACGGCCTGGGAGCTGGCCAACGAAGGCATCCCGGTGACCCTGTGCGCTGATTCGGCGCTGGCCCACCTGATGAAGACCAAAGGCATCACCTGGGTGGTGGTCGGCGCCGACTGCATCGCCGCCAATGGCGATGTGGCGAGCAAGATCGGCACTTACCAGCTGGCCGTCAGTGCCATGCACCACGGCGTGCGCTTCATGGTGGTGGCGCCGAGCACCAGCATTGACCTGAACCTGGCCACCGGTGAGGATATCCCGCTGGAAGAACGCGAGGCCGATGAGTTGCTGGATTACGCCGGTACCCGTGTGGCGCCGCAGGTCGAGGCCTTCAATCCGGTGTTCGACGTGACCCCGGCCGACCTGATCGACGTGATCGTGACCGAGCGCGGCATCGTCGAGCGGCCGGATACCGCCAAGCTAGCCCAGTTGATGTGTCGCAAGCGGTTGCATTGATCTTTTCTTGCGCCGGCCCTTTCGGGGCGTCGAACCGCCGCGAAGAGGCCGGCGCAGGTGATGAAATTCTGAAGATTCACACCGGCTTGCAGCAACCTGCCACATCTCCCCACCGCCCCGCCTTTGTGATAACATCCGGCAGTTTCCAAGACCGCCCACGAAGGCGGCCTTCATTGCGCAGATCCATGCAACAACTCATTGATTTGTCGTAAGTCGTCGCACCCCTATGCGTTGCGGCGGCGAGCTTCGTTCGGCCCTTGATGGAGCTGCGAAGTTTCACCAGAAAAAGGAATCAGGCTTCTCATGGGCGAACTGGCCAAAGAAATCCTCCCGGTCAATATCGAAGACGAACTGAGACAGTCTTACCTCGACTACGCGATGAGCGTGATTGTCGGGCGAGCGCTGCCCGATGCGCGTGATGGCTTGAAGCCCGTGCATCGTCGCGTCCTCTATGCGATGAGCGAACTGGGCAACGACTGGAACAAACCGTACAAGAAATCCGCCCGTGTGGTCGGTGACGTGATCGGTAAGTACCACCCGCACGGCGACACTGCGGTCTACGACACCATCGTGCGTATGGCCCAGCCGTTCTCGCTGCGCTATTTGCTGGTCGACGGTCAGGGCAACTTCGGTTCGGTCGACGGCGACAACGCCGCGGCGATGCGATACACCGAAGTGCGCATGACCAAGCTGGCCCACGAACTGCTGGCCGACCTGCACAAAGAGACTGTTGACTGGGTGCCCAACTATGACGGCACCGAGCAGATCCCGGCGGTCATGCCGACCCGCATCCCGAACCTGCTGGTCAACGGTTCCAGCGGTATCGCCGTGGGCATGGCGACCAACATCCCGCCACACAACCTCGGTGAAGTCATCGACGGTTGCCTGGCGCTGATCGACAACCCGGAAGTCACCATCGATGAGCTGATGCAGTTCATCCCGGGCCCTGATTTCCCGACTGCCGGCATCATCAACGGCCGCCAGGGCATCATCGAGGCCTACCGCACCGGCCGTGGCCGCATCTACATGCGCGCCCGCTCCGAGATCGAAGACATCGACAAGGTCGGTGGCCGCCAGCAGATCGTCATCACCGAGCTGCCGTACCAGCTGAACAAGGCCCGCCTGATCGAGAAGATCGCCGAGCTGGTCAAAGAGAAGAAAATCGAAGGCATCACCGAGCTGCGCGACGAGTCCGACAAGGACGGCATGCGCATCGTCATCGAGCTGCGCCGCGGCGAGGTGCCGGAGGTGGTGCTCAACAACCTCTACCAGCAGACCCAGCTGCAGAGCGTGTTCGGCATCAACGTGGTTGCCCTGGTCGACGGTCGTCCACGCCTGCTCAACCTCAAGGACCTGCTCGAAGCGTTCGTCCGTCACCGCCGTGAAGTGGTGACCCGCCGTACCGTGTTCGAGCTGCGCAAGGCCCGTGAACGTGGCCATATCCTTGAAGGTCAGGCAGTCGCGCTGTCCAACATCGACCCGGTCATCGCCCTGATCAAGGCCTCGCCGACGCCGTCCGAAGCCAAGGAAGCCCTGGTGTCCACGCCATGGGAATCCAGCGCCGTGCAGGTCATGGTCGAGCGCGCCGGCGCCGATTCCTGCCGTCCTGAAGACCTGCCGGAGCAGTATGGCCTGCATGATGGCAAGTACTTCCTGTCGCCGGAACAGGCCCAGGCCATCCTCGATCTGCGCCTGCACCGCCTGACCGGCCTGGAGCACGAGAAGCTGCTGGCCGAGTACCAGGAGATCCTGGAGCAGATCGGCGAGCTGATCCGCATCCTCAGCAGCGCCCAGCGCCTGATGGAAGTGATCCGCGAGGAACTGGAAGCGATCCGTTCCGAGTACGGCGATGCCCGTCGCACCGAAATCCTCAATGCCAGCCACGACCTCAACTACGGCGACATGATCCCGGAAGAAGAGCGCGTGGTGACCATTTCCCATGGTGGTTATGCCAAGACCCAGCCATTGTCCGCTTACCAGGCCCAGCGCCGCGGCGGCAAAGGCAAGTCGGCGACCGGTGTGAAGGACGAGGACTACATCGAGCACCTGCTGGTCGCCAACAGCCACGCCACGCTGCTGCTGTTCTCCAGCAAGGGCAAGGTGTACTGGAAGAAGACCTACGAGATCCCTGAAGCATCCCGTGCTGCCCGCGGCCGCCCGCTGGTCAACCTGCTGCCGCTGGAGGAGGGTGAGCGCATCACCGCCATGCTGCAGATTGACCTCGAAGCGCTGCAGCAGAACGCCGACCTCGACGAAGAGCTGGAAGAGGCTGACGACACCGTGCTCGAAGGGGAGCTGGTAGAAGCCGAAGAAGTCGACGAAGAAGACGGCGACACCCCTGAATGGGTTGCAGAGCCGACCGGCGCGTACATCTTCATGGCCACTGCCTCGGGTACCGTCAAGAAGACCCCGCTGGTGCAGTTCGCCCGTCCGCGCTCCAACGGCCTGATCGCCCTGAAGCTCAAGGAAGGCGACACCCTGATTGCCGCCGCCATCACTGACGGCGCCAAGGAAGTCATGATGTTCTCCGACGCCGGCAAGGTCATCCGCTTCGCCGAGAGCGTGGTCCGTGAAATGGGCCGTACTGCTCGCGGTGTGCGCGGTATGAGGCTGGGTAAAGGTCAGCAGATCATCTCGATGCTGATCCCCGAGTCCGGCTCGCAGATCCTCACCGCTTCCGAGCGTGGTTTTGGCAAGCGCACGCCGCTGTCCAAGTTCCCGCGCCGCGGCCGCGGTGGCCAGGGTGTGATCGCCATGGGTACCAAAGGGCGCAATGGTCTGCTGATCGGCGCCATCCAGGTGCAGGAAGGCGAAGAGATCATGCTGATTTCCGACCAGGGCACGCTGGTGCGTACCCGGGTTGGCGAGGTGTCCAGCCTCAGCCGTAATACTCAGGGCGTGACCCTGATCAAGCTGGCTGCCGATGAGACACTGGTGGGGCTGGAGCGTATCCAGGAGCCCTCCGAGGAAGAGCTCGATGAAGTGATCGAGACGGACGAGGAGGGCGTCGATGCCGGCGCGCCGGATGCGGCAGACGATGAAGCTGCAGGCGCCGAAGAGGCTCCGCAGGAATAAGCAAGCGTAAACCCGAGCGGGGCGACCAAGGTCGCCCCGTTTGACTGATAAGAGCAGAGCGAGAGTGGATGTGAGCAAACGAGCCTTTAACTTCTGCGCAGGCCCTGCCGCGCTTCCTGACGCTGTGTTGCAGCGTGCCCAGGCCGAGATGCTGGACTGGAACGGCAAGGGCTTGTCGGTGATGGAAATGAGCCATCGCAGCGACGACTACGTGGCCATCGCCGAAAAGGCCGAGCAGGACCTGCGTGACCTGCTGTCCGTCCCCTCCAACTACAAGGTCCTGTTCCTGCAGGGCGGTGCCAGCCAGCAGTTCGCCGAAATCCCGCTGAACCTGCTGCCGGAAAACGGCACTGCCGACTACGTCGAAACCGGTATCTGGTCGAAAAAGGCCATCGAAGAAGCGCGCCGCTTCGGCACCGTCAACGTTGCCGCCAGCGCCAAGCCTTACGATTACCTGGCCATCCCTGGCCAGAACGAGTGGAAGCTGACCAAGAACGCTGCCTACGTCCACTATGCGTCCAACGAGACCATTGGTGGCCTGCAGTTCGACTGGGTTCCTGAAACCGGCGACGTCCCGCTGGTGGTCGACATGTCCTCCGACATCCTCTCGCGCCCGATCGACGTCTCGCAGTACGGCATGATCTACGCCGGTGCACAGAAGAACATCGGCCCGAGCGGCCTGGTGGTGGTGATCGTCCGTGAAGACCTGCTCGGTCGAGCCCGCAGCAGCTGCCCGACCATGCTCGATTACAAGGTCGCGGCTGACAATGGCTCGATGTACAACACCCCGGCCACCTATTCCTGGTATCTCTCGGGCCTGGTGTTCGAGTGGCTCAAGGCGCAAGGTGGCGTCGAAGCCATGGAGCAGCGCAACCGCGCCAAGAAAGACCGCCTGTACGGCTTCATCGACGCCAGCGAGTTCTACACCAACCCGATCGCGCACAACGCCCGGTCGTGGATGAACGTGCCGTTCCGCCTGGCTGACGAGCGCCTGGACAAGGCCTTCCTGGCTGGCGCCGACGCCCGTGGCCTGCTCAACCTCAAGGGCCACCGTTCGGTCGGCGGCATGCGCGCCTCGATCTACAACGCCCTGGGCCTTGAAGCAGTAGAAGGCCTGGTGGCCTACATGGCCGAATTCGAGAAGGAGCACGGCTGATGTCCGAACAGGAACTCAAAGCCCTGCGCGTTCGCATCGACAGCCTCGACGAGAAGATCCTCGAGCTGATCAGCGACCGCGCCCGCTGCGCTGAAGAAGTGGCGCGGGTCAAGACGGCTTCGCTGCCTGAGGGCGAAAAGCCGGTGTTCTACCGCCCAGAGCGTGAAGCCGCCGTGCTCAAGCGCGTGATGGAGCGCAACAAGGGGCCGCTGGGCAACGAAGAGATGGCGCGGCTTTTCCGCGAAATCATGTCGTCCTGCCTGGCCCTGGAGGAGCCACTCAAGGTTGCCTACCTCGGCCCTGAGGGTACCTTCACCCAGGCGGCGGCGATGAAGCACTTCGGCCACGCCGTGGTCAGCCGCCCGATGGCGGCCATCGACGAAGTGTTCCGTGAAGTGGCGGCCGGTGCCGTCAACTTCGGCGTGGTGCCGGTGGAAAACTCCACCGAGGGCGCGGTCAGTCACACCCTGGACAGCTTCCTCGAGCACGACATGGTGATCTGCGGCGAAGTCGAGCTGCGCATCCACCACCATCTGCTGGTGGGCGAGAACACCAAGACCAACAGCATCACCCGCATCTACTCCCACGCCCAGTCGCTGGCCCAATGCCGCAAGTGGCTGGACGCGCATTACCCGAACGTCGAGCGCGTGGCTGTGTCGAGCAATGCTGAGGCGGCCAAGCGGGTCAAGGGCGAGTGGAACTCGGCGGCGATCGCCGGCGACATGGCGGCCAACCTGTATGGGCTGACCCGTCTGGCTGAAAAGATCGAAGACCGCCCGGACAACTCCACGCGCTTCCTGATGATCGGTCAGCAGGAAGTGCCGCCGACCGGCGACGACAAGACCTCGATCATCGTCTCGATGAGCAACAAGCCAGGTGCGCTGCATGAGCTGCTGGTGCCGTTTCACGAGAACGGCATCGACCTGACCCGTATCGAAACCCGCCCATCGCGCAGCGGCAAGTGGACGTACGTGTTCTTCATCGACTTCGTCGGCCACCACCGCGACCCGCTGATCAAGGCGGTGCTGGAGAAGATCAGCCAGGAGGCCGTGGCGCTCAAGGTGCTGGGTTCCTATCCAAAGGCAGTGCTTTGATTCAGGGGCTTTGGGGCTGCTGCGCAGCCCTTCGCGGGGCAAGCCCGCTCCTACAATGATTCGCAACCCCTTGTAGGAGCGGGCTTGCCCCGCGAAGGGGCGCGCAGCGGCCCCAGTCGGCCTCACAGACTGCCAAGATTTCTGAACAGGGTTCGCACCAGTGGTAAATGCAGCAAACACCAAACCCGCGCCAATCATCAATCGCCTGGTCGTGGTCGGCCTCGGCCTGATCGGCGGTTCCTTCGCCAAGGGCCTGCGTGAAAGCGGCCTGTGCCGTGAAGTGGTCGGCGTCGACCTTGACGCTCCGTCGCGCAAGCTGGCCGTGGACCTGGGCGTAGTCGACCGCTGCGAAGCCGACCTCGCCACCGCCTGTGTCGGCGCCGATGTCATCCAGCTCGCCGTGCCGATCCTGGCCATGGAAAAGGTATTGGCTCGCCTGGCCCGGCTCGACCTCGGCGACGCGATCATCACCGACGTCGGCAGCGCCAAGGGCAATGTCGTGCGCGAGGCTCGTGCCGTTTTTGTAAACGAGAGCAGCCAGCGCCTGCCGCGCTTCGTGCCCGGCCACCCGATCGCCGGCTCCGAGCAGAGTGGGGTAGAGGCCGCCAACGCCACCCTGTTCCGTCGTCACAAAGTCATCCTCACGCCCCTGGAAGAAACCGACCCGGCCGCCCTGGCGTTGGTCGATCGCCTGTGGCGCGCACTGGATGCCGATGTCGAGCACATGCCGGTGGAGCGCCATGACCAAGTGCTGGCCGCCACCAGCCACTTGCCCCACCTGCTGGCCTTCGGCTTGGTCGATTCGCTGGCCAAGCGCAATGAAAACCTCGACATCTTCCGGTACGCTGCGGGAGGTTTCCGCGATTTCACACGAATCGCCGGCAGCGACCCGACCATGTGGCACGACATCTTCCTCGCCAACCGCGAGGCTGTCCTGCGCACCCTGGACACATTTCGCAGCGACCTCGACGCCTTGCGCGACGCGGTCGATGCTGGGGACGGGCACCAGCTGCTGGGTGTTTTCACCCGTGCACGCGTTGCCCGCGAGCATTTCAGTAAAATCCTGGCCCGCCGGGCCTATGTGGACGCTATGAACGCCAACGATCTGATTTTCCTGGCCCAACCGGGTGGCCGCCTGACCGGGCGAATCCGCGTACCGGGCGACAAGTCGATTTCCCACCGTTCGATCATGCTCGGCTCGCTGGCCGAAGGCACGACCGAAGTCGAAGGTTTCCTCGAAGGCGAGGACGCCCTGGCGACCCTGCAGGCATTCCGCGACATGGGTGTCGTCATTGAAGGCCCGAACCACGGCCGCGTGACCATCCATGGCGTTGGCCTGCACGGTCTCAAGCCGCCGCCTGGTCCGCTGTATGTCGGCAACTCCGGCACCTCGATGCGCCTGCTCTCCGGCCTGCTGGCCGGCCAGCCGTTCGACGTCACCATGACCGGCGATGCCTCGCTGTCCAAGCGCCCGATGAACCGTGTGGCCAACCCGCTGCGGGAAATGGGCGCTGTGGTCGAAACCGGCCCTGACGGCCGTCCGCCGCTGACCATTCGCGGTGGCAGCAAGCTCAAGGGGCTGACCTACACGCTGCCGATGGCCAGCGCCCAGGTCAAATCCTGCATCTTGCTGGCCGGCCTGTACGCCGATGGCAAGACCACCGTTACTGAGCCTGCGCCGACCCGTGACCATACCGAGCGCATGCTGCGCGGTTTCGGCTACTCGGTCGAAAGCAACGGCCCGGTCGCCTCACTGCAGTCCGGTGGCAAACTCACCGCCACCCGTATCGAAGTGCCGGCTGACATCTCGTCGGCGGCGTTCTTCCTGGTCGCTGCATCGATTGCCGAAGGCTCCGAGCTGGTGCTCGAACACGTCGGCATCAACCCGACCCGTACCGGCGTGATCGACATCCTGCGCCTGATGGGCGGCGACATCACCCTGGAGAACCAGCGTGAAGTCGGCGGCGAGCCAGTGGCCGACCTGCGCGTGCGTGGCGCCAGGCTGAAGGGCATCGACATCCCTGAAGAGCTGGTCCCGCTGGCCATCGACGAATTCCCGGTGCTGTTCGTTGCCGCCGCCTGCGCCGAAGGGCGTACCGTGCTGCGTGGCGCCGAAGAACTGCGGGTGAAAGAATCCGACCGCATCCAGGTCATGGCCGACGGCCTGATTACCCTGGGCATCAAATGCGAGCCGACCCCGGACGGCATCATCATCGAGGGTGGCCAGCTTGGCGGTGGCGAAGTGCACGGTCACGGCGACCACCGTATCGCCATGGCCTTCAGCGTCGCTTCGCTGCGTGCCAGCGCGCCGATCCGCATCCATGACTGCGCCAACGTCGCCACCTCGTTCCCGAACTTCCTCAAACTGTGCGCCGATGTCGGTATCCGCGTCGCCGAAGAGGGCAAAGCGTGAATACCCAGGTACCGGTCATCACCATCGACGGCCCAAGCGGCTCCGGTAAAGGCACGGTCGCCGGATTGCTGGCCCGCGAGCTCGGTTGGCACCTGCTGGACTCGGGCGCGCTTTACCGGTTGTTGGCCTTCAATGCCAGCAACCACGGCGTCGACCTGACCAACGAAGAGCTGCTGACCAAGCTTGCCGCCCATCTGGACGTGCAATTCATTGCCGCCCAGCCCGGTAAGCTTCAGCAGACCATCCTTGAAGGTGAGGACGTCAGCCAGGTCATCCGTACCGAAACCGTCGGTGCCGGTGCTTCGATGGTCGCTTCGCTGCCGGCAGTGCGTGACGCGCTGCTGGAGCGTCAGCGGGCATTCCGGGAAATGCCAGGCCTGATCGCAGACGGTCGCGACATGGGCACTGTGGTGTTTCCGGACGCGCCGCTGAAGGTCTTCCTCACCGCCAGTGCCGAGGAGCGTGCCCGTCGCCGCTACCTGCAGTTGAAGGGCAAAGGTGAAGATGTTAGTCTGTCGAGTCTGCTAGATGACATTCGTGCGCGCGATGAGCGTGACACCCAGCGTGCAGTGGCCCCGCTGAAACCAGCGGCCGATGCCATTCAGCTGGACTCTACCGAGTTGTCCATCGAGCAGGTGCTGCAACGTATCAGAAGCGAGCTCGCCCAGCGCGACTTGGTCTGATAGCCAGGAGAGCAGGCAGGGGCACCAGTCAACGTCCTGCCGGCTTTCCTTTACTTAAAACAAACCCACATTGTCTGGAATGTGGCGAGGGGCGTATGTTTCGCCCGAATCTACAGGAATTAAAATGAGCGAAAGCTTTGCAGAACTCTTTGAAGAAAGCCTGAAAACCCTCAATCTTCAGCCGGGTGCCATCATCTCCGGTATCGTTGTCGACATCGACGGCGACTGGGTTACCGTACACGCTGGCCTGAAGTCCGAGGGCGTCATCCCGCTCGAGCAGTTCTACAACGAAGCTGGCGAGCTGACCATCAAGGTCGGTGACGAAGTTCACGTTGCGCTGGACGCGGTCGAAGACGGCTTTGGCGAAACCAAGCTGTCCCGTGAAAAAGCCAAGCGCGCCGAGTGCTGGATTGTTCTGGAAGCAGCTTTCGCCGCCGAAGAAGTGGTCAAGGGCGTTATCAACGGTAAGGTTAAGGGCGGCTTCACTGTCGACGTTAACGGCATCCGTGCGTTCCTGCCGGGCTCCCTGGTAGATGTCCGCCCAGTGCGCGACACCACCCACCTGGAAGGCAAAGAGCTGGAATTCAAGGTCATCAAGCTGGACCAGAAGCGCAACAACGTTGTCGTTTCCCGTCGCAGCGTGCTGGAAGCCGAGAACTCCGCCGAGCGCGAAGCCCTGCTGGAAACCCTGCAGGAAGGCCAGCAAGTCAAAGGTATCGTCAAGAACCTCACCGACTACGGCGCATTCGTGGACCTGGGCGGTATCGACGGTCTGCTGCACATCACCGACATGGCTTGGAAGCGCATCAAGCACCCATCGGAAATCGTTAACGTTGGCGACGAAGTCGACGTACGCGTTCTGAAGTTCGACCGTGAGCGCAACCGCGTTTCGCTGGGTCTGAAGCAGATGGGCGAAGATCCGTGGGTCGCTATCACTGCACGTTACCCAGAAGGTACCCGTGTACAGGCTCGCGTTACCAACCTGACCGACTACGGCTGCTTCGCTGAGCTGGAAGAAGGCGTTGAAGGTCTGGTACACGTTTCCGAAATGGACTGGACCAACAAGAACATCCACCCGTCGAAAGTCGTTCAGGTTGGCGACGAAGTGGAAGTCATGGTTCTGGACATCGACGAAGAGCGTCGTCGTATTTCCCTGGGCATCAAGCAGTGCAAGTCCAACCCATGGGAAGACTTCTCCGGCCAGTTCAACAAGGGTGACAAGATCACCGGTACCATCAAGTCGATCACCGACTTCGGTATCTTCATCGGTCTGGACGGCGGCATCGACGGTCTGGTTCACCTGTCCGACATCTCCTGGAACGAAACCGGCGAAGAAGCCGTACGTCGTTTCAAGAAGGGCGACGAGCTGGAAACCGTCATCCTGTCGGTTGACCCAGAGCGCGAGCGCATCTCCCTGGGCATCAAGCAGCTGGAAGACGATCCGTTCTCCAACTTCGTTGCTGTCAACGACAAGGGCGCTATCGTCAAGGGCATCGTGAAAGAAGTTGACGCCAAAGGCGCCATCATCACCCTGGCCGACGACATCGAAGCCACTCTGAAAGCTTCCGAAATCAGCCGTGACCGCGTTGAAGACGCGCGTAACGTCCTGAAGGAAGGCGAAGAGATCGAAGCCAAGATCATCAGCGTTGACCGCAAATCGCGTGTCATCAGCCTGTCGATCAAGTCGAAAGACGACGCTGAAGAGCGTGAAGCCATCCAGAGCCTGAAAAACGCTCCGGAAGCGGCTGCCGACACCACCATGGCCGCGCTGCTGCGCGAAGCTATGGCCAAGCAGAACTGAGTTCTGTTTGATCGGTAAAAAGGGGTGGCCTTCGGGCCACCCTTTTTTTTGCCTGCTATTTCGTCAGGTTCGTTTGCTGTGGGCCGGTTTAACGCTGCGTCAAGCCATCGAGAACACGGGCGAAGCCCGTGCCCGTTGAGGTCAGCGAACCGCTGTTTGTTCGCGTGGTGCGCCGGCTGCCGAGTTAGCCCCCAAGGTTTTGAGGTCTGCCGCCGAAGGTGTGAACGTGACGGTATAGCGACTCAGGTCGCTTTCGTTTCGCTGGAAATGCACGGCGACTCGCTTGCCTTGCCATGAGATGGTCTTCATTTCATAGGAGGCGCCCGAGCTTAACTGGATCCGACGGCTTAGGCTTGAGCTAGGTTGCCCCAGGGTATCGGTCAGAAAATCATTGACCAATTCGAGGCTGCTGGAGTTGCCAGTCAGCATCAGCTGGCTGACAGCGCCATCTTTCACGGCTGCGAAAAGCTGGTATCCAGAACTGATCGGAAGGTAGGGTAATCCGTGAATCTCATACTTGTCAGGATCCGTGGTGCTTGTCCGGCATAGCGTCGCTTGGCGGGGACTGCTGTCAGGGCATTCAGGGACCTGGGTTTTGAAGTCGCCCTGAAACGGAACGCCGAGAAACGCTGATGGCTCATCGTCCCAAGGTTGTGGCTGGCCGCCGGATTGAGCAAAGCTGACAGGGGTGCTTAAGAGGGTCGCAAGTGCGAGCGAAAAGGGGGAGATCCGCATAAACGATCCTTGTGAGTACGACTCAACGAGCAAGGTAAGTTAGGTGTTTTGCAATCCGCTTTAAGTCAGATCAAAGCAGATACGTCCTACTCGCGATTATGACAAATCCTACAAGGCTTAGGTGGGTCGCGCTGACGATTTTCATGTATACGCTGGCGACCTTTCCGGTTTGTGACATGAATACTGTCTGCGGCAAGAGCTGGCCTGGCAGCTAGAAGCGGGGGGGGGGGGGGCGGCTCTTATTTCTTATCCTTCCAATCTTGAATTTTTTTATTAAGTCAAGAACCACCCTGTTCAAATCCCTCCGAGCGTGCTACAAACTGATTAAGCAATGATCTAGCTGCTTGATAACGAAGGGAAAAATATGACGAAGTCGGAGCTGATCGAACGTATTGTCACCCATCAGGGGCTGCTCTCGTCCAAGGACGTAGAGTTGGCCATCAAGACCATGCTTGAACAGATGTCCCAGTGCCTGGCCACCGGAGATCGCATCGAGATCCGAGGTTTCGGCAGTTTTTCCCTGCACTATCGCGCGCCACGGGTGGGTCGCAACCCGAAAACCGGACAGTCGGTTGAGCTCGAAGGCAAGTTCGTGCCGCATTTCAAACCTGGCAAAGAGCTGCGCGATCGGGTCAATGAAGAAGAGCACGAGCACACTTGAGGCCGGAGGAGCAGTCTGATGCGTAACCTGAAGCGCGCCCTGGCGGCGCTGTTCGTTCTGCTGTTGGCGGCTGTGGTGCTGTTCTTCGTGCTGGAGAATCAGCAGGCCGTATCCCTAGTACTCTTCGGTTGGTCGGCGCCGGCATTGCCGGTGGCTGTGCCTGTACTTGCCGCCCTGGTGGTGGGCTTGGCTGTCGGTCCGCTGCTCGGCGCTTACGGCGTCCAGCGCAGCAAGCGGAAGATTCGCGCGTCGGCACGCCAAGCGGTGCTCAACGGCAATTGATGAAAATGCCTACAGCTTTGTAGGAATGCATCACCTATGCACGCAGCCGGTGAAATGGAGTAATACGCATCCATTCAGCAGCCCGGCGAGCGTGCGGCACCATGCAATTCCCCAGCATTTTCCATCACGGTGGCGCCCGTGGCGTAACCGGGTCTTGCCACCGGCTCCATCTGGATTCGACTACTAGTCTGCTAGTGGATTGTGGTCTGGAGCAGGGCGCGGAGGCGCCCGCGGGGGCGGGTTCGCTGCCTCCCGACTTTACAGTACAGGGTATCCAGGCCCTGGTGATCACCCATGTGCACCTCGACCATGTCGGGCGAATCCCGGCACTGCTCGCCGCTGGCTATCGTGGCCCGATCCTTTGCAGTGAACCATCGGCAAAGTTGCTGCCGCTTGTCCTGGAGGATGCCTACAAGCTGACCATCAGCAGCGAGCCTGCTCAGGTGGCGCGATACCTTGAGATTATCGATAGCCTGGTAGTGCCTGTGGCTTTTGGTCGTTGGCACTCGGTAGTCGAAAAATCCGAGCTCAAGTGCATGATCCGCTTACAGCGTGCCGGGCATTTGCTGGGCTCCGCTTATGTGGAGTGCGATGTCCAGGTGGCCGGCAACAATCAACGTATCGTCTTCTCCGGCGACCTTGGCCACGAAGGTAATCCCCTGTTACGCCAGGTACAACCACCGGAGCGAGCTGATGTACTGGTGCTGGAAAGCACCTACGGTGACCGCCTTCATCCGGATCGCAGTGATCGCCAGCAGCAGCTCGAGCGGGTTATCGATCGCGCGCTGCAGGACCGTGGCACCATCCTCATTCCCGCGTTCAGCCTGGGACGCACCCAGGAGTTGTTGTTCGAACTCGAAGATATCCTCCACCGCAAGGCATTGCTTGGCGACCCTGCTGTGGTGCAGGGCGATGACACCTATGCATGGTCGCAGCTACCCATTATTCTCGACTCGCCACTGAGCCAGCGTATTACGAGTGTCTATCGGCAGTTGCATCACTACTGGAATGACGAGGCCAGTGCGCGGGTGAGTCAGGGGCGCGACCCGCTTGGGTTCGGTCAGCTGGTGTGTATCGATACGCACGCCCGCCACCGGCAGGTGGTGAATTACCTGAAGAGCACCGGGCGGCCGGCGATTGTCATTGCTGGGAATGGGATGTGCTCGGGTGGGCGGATTGTCGCCTATCTCAAGGCAATGCTGGCGGATCCGCGGCATGAGATTGTATTTGTTGGCTACCAGGCCAAGGGCACTCCTGGGGCTGTGATCCAGGCTAGTGAAGGTGCGGAAGGGTTTGTGCAGATTGATCTGGATGGTGAGCTCTATGAGATCCGGGCCAAGGTGGCTTCGCTGGGAGGCTATTCAGGGCATGCGGATCAGGCGGGGTTGGTTGAATTTGCGCAGGGTTGTAATGCACGGCAGGTAGTGTTGGTGCATGGGGAGGGGCGGGCGAAGCAGACGCTGGCACGAGTGTTGAGGGAAGCGTTTGCAGCGGCGGGAAGTGAGCTGAGCGTCACGATTGCCGAATGACCATTGGGCAGGAAGCGGGTATTCTGACAAAAAAGTGAGGAACTTCCTTAGGTCGGGTCTCTCTACTACTGATTAATGCGAAGGCATTGAAATATCGCAGGCAGGTTGGCAAATTGCCGCTACGCTGGACCCGAGAGGGGGGAGGGCCTTGCGGCTTGGTGGTGACCCCCTCTGTTGACGCAATCAGACGGACCCAAGGAAAAAAAGACTAAATGCGCAATGAACGCGAGCGCCTAAGTGGTGGTGATGAGATTGACCTGGTTGAGCTTGTGCAGGGGGTTTGGCGGCAAAAGCTTTGGGTGGCGATAGTTGCGGTGCCGGTGATTGGTTTGGCTTTGGCTTATGTGATGCTTGCGTCTCCGGTGTATGAGGCGAAGCTTTACATTCGGCCCCCTACTCAAAATGAGATTGCACAGCTGAATTTCGGCCGAGGGGAGGGTACGGGGCTGGCCCCGATGAGCGCCAAGGATGTATACAGCATTTACATGAAGGCGCTTCAATCTGAAGCGGTGCGCGACAAGTTCTTCCGAAATGCCTTTCTTCCCACGCTAACCCAAGATGAGCGTCAGGGGTCGCGTGATGCGTTGTACGCCCAATTCAACGGCATGTTGACGGTAGCTTTGGCGGCGAGGGACATGCCTGATCGGTATGTTATTACCGCTAGTCTTGAGGATCCGCGGCTAGCTGCGATATGGGTGTCCAACTATGCCGAAATGGCCGCAGAGCGGGCGAAGGATGAGCTGTTAAGCGGTACTCGCAGCGACATATCAATCATGGCCGATAACCTTGAGCAACAGATTCGGGCTTCGCGTGCCAGTGCGGGTAATCAACGCAACGACCAGATTGCGCAGCTTAAAGAAGCCTTGAGGATTGCGAAATCTATAGGTTTGGAAAAGCCCCCGATCATCTCAAACACCTTGTCCGGCGAGGTCTCTGCTGGCATGGGGGGCGCTCTCATGTACATGCGTGGTGCAAAGGCGCTGGAGGCTGAAATTGCCAACCTCGAAGCTCGGTTATCGAATGATCCCTACATTCCAGGTCTGCGCGAGAGGCAAGAAAAGCTTAATTTTATGCGCAACCTGAAAATTGACCCTTCGTTGGTCGCTATGTATCAGCAGGATGGCGCAGTGTCTCCGCCGGATAAGCCTGTAAAGCCGCGCAAGGCAACCATCCTGCTGCTTGCCGCGCTGGTAGGTATCGGTATGGGTGTGTGTGTAGCGACCGGTCGCGAGCTGTGGCTCAGGCGGCGACATATCGAGTGATTGAACTTGGCTAGCTAAAGCAGGTCGCGTGGCGTTGTTGTTAACCACAGAAGGTGCAACAATGCACCCTCGCCGCCGATGACATGGATAGCTGGAAGAGGGTGCACGAAGCGCTTGACTGCCCTGCCTGTCTTGGGTAATACCACCATTAGCTTGCAGGCACATCATTTTGAGTATTGATCCTCGTGACCCTTACGTGGCCGCTTCTCGCGAAGTAGACCTCTTTGGTCTTTTCCGTACTATCTGGCATAGGCGCGTGTTCATCCTCGCAATGGGGATGGTTTTTGCGATCATTGGAGTCGCACTGGCCTATGTTATTCCTCCCGTATATGAAGCCTCTACCACCTTGCGTCCAGTTGAACTCAATCAACTGGATGCGTTAAATCGCTCGAAAATTTACTCGCTGCCTCCGGCAGAAGCGTTGAAAAGGGTTGGTGCAAGGCTGGACTCCTACAGTGCAAGGTTAAATTTTTTTCGAGCCAGGCCTGATCTGATCAAAGTCTTCCAGGGTGAGGGGCAAAGTATTGAGCAGGCCTTTCAGGAGTTTAATAGTTCCACGCTTAGTGTGGTTCTGGCTGACCCAAAAAAGACCGATTTGTTAAGCGAATTCATTGGCTTGAAGATGCATTATGGGAAAGATATTAATGGCGCGGCAGTCCTCAATGATTTCGTAGATTATGCCATTGAGCAGGAGCGGATCCAGCTGTCCAGGGATATGCAGGTCATTTTGTCCAATCGCTTGCTCGAGGTAGATGCAAAGCTGAACTCCGCACTTTCTGAATACCGGGCTGGAAACGAGGGGCGTATCGCTCGGCTCGAGGAAGATGACGCGATCAGGCGTGCACAACTGGATGATGAGCTCAAGGCATTGCGTGTGCAATTGAAGCTGCAGCGCCAAGCACGTTTGGCAGAGCTTGATGAGGCTATATCTATTGCCGGTAGCCTGGGATTGAAGAAGCCATCTACACCATCACAGATGGCTGATGAAGTCTCCGCCAGTGGTAATATCATCCGTACCGAAGTTAATGGTCGACCGGTTCCATTGTACTTCATGGGCACCGAGGTGCTAGTGGCCGAGCGAGCAGCCTTGCTCAAGCGTACGTCTGACGATTTTGTTGAGCCGAGAATCGGCCAGATTCGTAAAGAACTCATCCTGCTCTCCAATAATCGCAGTGTGGAGGCTATTAAGGCGCGCGCAAATGAGCGAGATTTCCTCCAGGGCGTTGAAGCATTGCGGGTTGAGCGTGCTCGCCTGCAGTCCATTGACACTCAAATGCTTGGCTTGCATCTGGTTAGTATCGACCAGCGAGCGGTGGCTTCTGCTAAACCGATAAAACCACGTAAGGCATTTGTTGTGGGGATTGCATTGATAGGTGGTCTCCTTCTAGGGATGGTCATTGCTTTGGTGCGAGCATCTTTCAAGAGTCATATGCGTCAAATGCGTACACTGAGACTAGGTGACGCTGTCGCGCCCGTATTGCCTAAGGACCTTTCGCGTCAGGGCGGAACATTGTTGTCGGAGGCTCAGAGTAGACCTTCGAATGGATGATGGTATTTTGACGGCCTTCTGCTTGTCGATTTCGGGGTAAAACACCGATGGAATGCGGCAGCTGAACAGCCTATGATTGTGGCGCCTTTCATTTTCGACGGCCTCGGTTGGTCCTCTTGGCATGTCGGGCGGGCGCTGTGCGGCGGGGCGGCAAGGCAAGTGCGTGCCGCCGGTGGATGGGTTCACTCGACTGACGAATGGATCACTGTAGGCTCTTTGACCCGTTATGCAAAAAAGGCGACGGGCGGCTAAATTCAAGGTGAGTTGTAAAGCATGACAGATAAGAATGCGGTGGTTGAAAAGTTCAAAGACCGACAGGCGTTGATTGGTATTGTCGGCCTCGGTTATGTTGGCTTGCCCTTAATGCTTCGTTATAATGCGATTGGTTTCAACGTATTGGGCATAGATATTGATCGGGATAAGGTAGAAAAGCTCAATCGTGGCGAGAGTTACATTGAGCATATACCAGGATCCAGTATTGGCAAGGCACGCAAAACCGGTTTTGAAGCGACTGTAGATTTTAGGCGTGCCAGTGAGTGCGACGCGCTGATTCTTTGCGTGCCAACACCGTTGAATAAGTATCGCGAGCCAGACATGAGCTTCGTGATTAATACTACCGATGCGCTCAAGCCTTATTTGCGTGCCGGTCAAGTGGTCTCGTTGGAGAGTACAACTTACCCGGGGACCACTGAAGAAGAGCTGTTGCCGCGTGTTCAAGAGGGCGGCTTGATAGTAGGCGAGAACATCTATCTGGTTTACTCCCCAGAGCGTGAAGATCCCGGCAATCCGAACTTCGAAACCCGCACTATACCAAAGGTCATCGGTGGGCATACCCCGAAATGCCTGGAAGTGGGTATCGCTCTATATGAGCAGGCTATCGACCAAGTGATTCCAGTCAGCTCCACCAAAGCCGCTGAAATGACCAAGCTACTGGAAAACATACATCGCGCGGTGAACATCGGCCTAGTCAACGAAATGAAGATCGTCGCGGACCGCATGGGTATCGACATCTTTGAAGTGGTTGATGCCGCAGCTACCAAGCCTTTTGGCTTTACGCCTTACTACCCCGGTCCAGGTCTGGGCGGCCATTGCATTCCCATTGATCCCTTCTATCTGACTTGGAAGGCCCGTGAATATGGAGTCAATACCCGTTTCATCGAGCTCTCGGGGGAAGTCAACCAAGCCATGCCAGAGTATGTATTGAGCAAGCTGGTGGATGGTTTGAACAACGCTGGCAAGGCCTTGAAAGGCAGCCGGGTCCTTGTATTGGGCATTGCGTACAAGAAGAACGTGGACGATATGCGCGAATCGCCTTCAGTGGAGATTATGGAGCTGATCCAGGCGAAGGGAGGGGTCGTGGCTTACAGTGACCCTCATGTGCCTGTTTTCCCTCGTATGCGCGAGCATCATTTCGACCTCAGCAGCGAGCCGCTGACCGCAGACAATGTCGCCAGCTTTGATGCCGTGGTACTGGCCACGGATCATGACAAGTTCGACTACGCATTGATCGAGGCACAGGCGAAACTGATCATCGATAGCCGAGGCAAGTACCGTGCTCCCATGGCCCATATTATCAAGGCCTGAATTGCGGATAGCTCTGACGCTCCGCCCGATCATGTGTCGGGCGGATTCACTTTTTTCGAAGGAAGCACCATGAAAAATTTCGCTCTGATCGGCGCAGCTGGCTACATTGCCCCCCGACACATGCGCGCCATCAAGGATACGGGTAATCGTCTGGTTTCCGCCTACGACATCAATGACTCGGTCGGGATCATCGATAGCATCTCGCCGCAAAGCGAATTTTTCACCGAGTTCGAGTTTTTCCTCGAACATGCTCATGCCCTGACGCGCGACGCAGCGACCGCGTTGGATTATGTTGCCATTTGCTCGCCAAACTACTTGCACTATCCACATATTGCCGCAGGCCTGCGCCTGGGGTGCGATGTCATCTGCGAAAAACCACTGGTGCCAACCCCTGAGATGCTCGATCAGCTTTCACTCATCGAGCAGGAAACCGGCAAGCGTCTGTACAATATCCTGCAGCTGCGCCATCACCAGGCAATCATCAACCTGAAGAACAAGGTGGCGTCCGAGAACCGTGCCCACAAGTACGAAGTCGACCTCACCTATATCACTTCGCGCGGCAAATGGTACCTGAAGAGCTGGAAGGGTGACCCTCGCAAGTCTTTTGGAGTGGCAACCAATATCGGTGTGCATTTCTACGACATGCTGCATTTCATTTTCGGGAAGCTACAGCGCAACATCGTGCACTTCTCGTCGGAGCACAAGGCAGCCGGCTACCTCGAGTACGAAAAAGCGAGGGTGCGTTGGTTCCTCTCCGTTGATGCAGATGATCTGCCGATGTCTGTGAAAGGCAAAAAGCCAACCTACCGTTCGATTACCGTGGATGGTGAAGAGATGGAGTTTTCCGAAGGCTTTACCGACCTTCATACTGCCAGCTATGAAGAAATCCTTGCTGGACGGGGTTACGGCATTGAAGACGCACGTCATTGTGTGGAAACCGTCAACGTTATCCGCAGCGCCCCTGTGGTTCAGGCCAAAGACAACGAGGCGCATCCCTTTGTGCTCAGCCTCGCTCGCTGATATATCGTGGTACTGGCGGTCTTGAGACCGCCCATTTTTTCGCGGAGCAATGTTTTAAAGGTCCTGGGTAGCGTGTCTAACAATAACGAATCATCGCTGAAAGCATCGAGTTTGCAGTCACCGAGCAAAGGCATCCGCCTGGATGTCCAAGGCCTGCGAGCGGTAGCAGTTCTTGCTGTGCTGGCTTACCATATAAACAATTCCTGGCTCCAGTCAGGTTATGTTGGTGTTGATGTCTTTTTCGTCATCTCAGGGTTCATCATCACAGCGTTGCTAACTGAGCCGGGCAGCAAGATCCATTTACCGTCATTTTACGTAAACCGCATCAAACGAATTGTTCCTGCGTACGCCATCATGCTGGCGGTTGCCAGTGTATTATCGGCCATTCTATTTTTAAGCACTGATTTCGAGTTCTTTCGTCAGAGCTTGAAATCAGCAGCGCTGTTTACCAGTAACCAGTATTTTTCGAGTTTCGGCAGCTATTTTGCTCCTCGCGCAGAGGAATTGCCCTTGCTGCATACTTGGTCGCTCGCGATTGAGATGCAGTTTTATTTGTTCTTTCCTTTGGTGCTGCTGGGCTTGCCGCGCTCCTGGCGATTAATGGTCCTGTCATTGCTCACCGCGGGTCTGTTCTTGTGGAGTGGCATCAAAGTCTCGGGCGGTGATCACGCTCGCGCATATTTTTCGCTGCTCACCCGTATGCCCGAATTCCTGCTCGGTGGGGTAGTCGCGCTTGGTCTGCGGCATCGAGAAATGCCTGTTCAGATTTCTGCTGTGCTCGGCTTGCTTGGAGTTACCTTGCTTACGATCAGTTTTGTCATGATTGATAGTACGCAGTTTCCGGGCTATTGGTCGATCCTGCCCTGCGTCGGGGCGGCACTGGTGATTGCGGCGCGGCGCGGACCAGTCAACAGGCTATTGTCCTCCTCTGTTCTGGTATGGGTCGGTGGTATTTCTTATTCCCTTTATTTGTGGCACTGGCCGGTTTTGGCATTCATCCGATATTACACCGGGCAGTACGAGTTGAGTTTGGGATGGCTTCTCGCTGCATTGATCGCTTCGTTTGTCCTGGCGTGGCTTTCCTATCGACTCATCGAGCAACCGGCACGCAAGTTGTCGGGGGGGCGACGTTTGATTACCAGACTTGCGCTCCCAGGAGTTGGGATTGGCTTGATGGTATTGCTGAGTATCAGGTTGAATCCCCAGATCGTTTTGCCAGTACCGCAGGAGCAAGCTCGTTATGCGGCGCCAGAGCTGATCTGCCACGGGCAACAGGTAGGGGAGTGCAAGCGCGGCCAAGCTAGCGCTATACCGTCGGTTCTGGTAATCGGCGATAGTCATGCTGCTCAGCTCAATTACTTTCTGGATCAGGCGGGTAGCGAACACGGTGTAGCGTATCGCGTGCTTACCGCGAGCAGTTGCGTGCCCATTTCTGGTTTCGACGTTGAGCGTTTGCCTGACTATGCCCAGCAGCCTTGCCGATCACAAATAATCGCTGTGAAACAGGCACTGCTGACAATGGATAAAGTGATCATTGCAGGTATGTGGCAATATCAGATGCCGAGTGCGGCATTCGTCAAAGCACTACAGGCATTTTTGAATGATGCGTCTGCAGCCCATAAACAGGTTGTGGTTTTAGGGCAGATTCCGATGTTCCGTACGGATGTGCAACGGGTTCGACGCTTCAGGGAGCTCGGGTTGCCAGCTAGCCTGGCGTTCAATGACGAGTGGAGGGCAGCGAACCACCAGGTCGCAGAACTCACGATTGGCATCCCGGGCGTACATTATGTGGATTTCTCCAGTTCAAGCTTCTTCGCTGACGCACCCTACGAAGAAGGTGATCTTATCTATCAGGATAATCATCACCTCAATGAAATCGGGGCGCGTCGTTACGGGCATTTTGCCGGTGGGCAGCTACAGCAGTTGTTCGACCCAACTCAATCCAGCGTGAGTCTAAAGCAATGAACCATTATCAGCACCCCAGTGCAATAGTCGATGAAGGCGCGCAGATTGGCAAGGATTCGCGCGTATGGCATTTCGTCCATGTCTGTAGCGGCGCGCGGATTGGTGCGGGCGTTTCCCTCGGTCAAAACGTATTTGTCGGCAATAGGGTTGTGATCGGTGACCGCTGCAAAATTCAGAACAACGTGTCGGTGTACGACAACGTCACGCTGGAGGAAGGGGTGTTCTGCGGGCCGAGCATGGTCTTTACCAACGTGTACAACCCGCGCTCGCTGATAGAGCGCAAAGACCAATATCGAGACACGCTGGTGAAGAAGGGCGCGACACTGGGCGCGAACTGTACGATTGTTTGCGGAGTTACAATTGGCGAATTTGCTTTTGTAGGTGCGGGCGCGGTGATCAACAAGGATGTGCCAGCCTATGCGCTGATGGTCGGGGTGCCGGCCAAACAGATCGGCTGGATGAGTGAGTTTGGTGAGCAACTGGATGTAAGTGCAAATGGCCAAGCCATTTGCTCGCACACAGGGGCAACGTATGTAGTGCGCGGCAATTTCCTTGAAAAACTGGATGTTTGACCATGATTGAATTCATTGACCTGAAGCAGCAACAAACACGCATCAAGGCTTCTATCAACGGCGCTATTCAGCGCGTATTGAGTCATGGCCAATACATTTTGGGCCCCGAAGTGGCCGAGTTGGAGGCGCGTCTGGCAGCTTACGTAGGGGTAGATCATTGCATCACCTGTGCCAACGGTACTGATGCCTTACAAATTGTTCAAATGGCACTTGGTATCCGCCCCGGTGACGAAGTGATCACACCAGGTTTTACCTATATTGCGACGGCGGAAACTGTCGCGCTGCTCGGCGCCAAGCCTGTGTATGTGGATGTTGATGAGCGCACCGGAAACTTGGATGTCAAGAAACTCGAAGCCGCCATCACGCCGCGTACGAAAGCCATAGTGCCCGTGTCGTTATATGGGCAGTGCGCTGATTTTGATGCGATTAACCAAATTGCCGATAAATATAGCATACCGGTTATTGAGGACGCTGCTCAGAGCTTCGGCGCAACTTACAAGGGGCGACGATCCTGTGGGTTGACCACCGTAGCATGCACCAGTTTCTTTCCAAGTAAACCGCTTGGCTGTTATGGCGACGGTGGTGCGATCTTTACTAATGATCCAGCGCTGGCTCTGGTTATTCGCCAGATTGCCCGGCACGGACAGGAAAAGCGCTATCACCATGTAAGGGTGGGCGTGAACAGTCGGCTCGATACTCTACAGGCCGCAGTGCTGCTGGCAAAGCTCGATATTTTTGATAGCGAAATAGTGCTTCGCCAGCAGGTGGCGAAACGCTATAGCGAACTGCTGAGTGGGCAGGACTCAATCAAGCTCCCTCACATCGCAGAGGAGAATACCTCCGTCTTTGCACAATTTACTGTTCAGTTAGAGGGGCGTGAGAAAGTCCAGGCTGAGCTGAAAGCGAGCGGCGTGCCGAGTGTGGTTCACTATCCGATCCCGCTTAACAAGCAAGCTGCAGTTGCTTCTAACGCTTACCTTCCTGTAGGGGATTCGCTAGCGACCAAGGTTTTGAGCTTGCCAATGCATCCCTACTTGAGTGAGGCCGATATTGAAACTGTAGTAAGCGCTTTAATTTCCGCGTGCGGTACGATTAAATGAAGGTTTTGAAATATGTCTCGTCGTATTGGCGAGACATTTTCTTGCAAGCTTCAGGGAATACAATTGCGCAGATTGTTGGAGTGTTAGGTATTCCGTTGTTGTCGAGGCTGTACGCGCCTCAGGAGTTTGCAGTGCAAAATATTTTCCTGCAGCTTGTGATGTTTTTTGCGGGTATTATGACTTGGCGATATGAATACTTTTTCCAGATGCTTAAAGATGACCAGCAAGCGCGTTGGTTGTTCTCAGGTATAATTAAACTTGGTATTGTTACAGGTTTTGTGCTGACGGTGGCGCTGTACGCCTTTTCGGCGCAAATCGCTCAGTTGTTGTCACTGGAACAAGGTGTTAACTTACTGGTTGTTGCACCGCTTAGCGCATTGCTAGTGTCGTTAGCGCTGGCGTTTCAACATAATGCCCAGCGCTCAGGCGCTTACAAAATTTCTGCATTGTCGGAAGTATTTGGCAAGTCGGCCTATGTGGCGTCGGGGGCGCTGTTGGCTGCGGTAACGACGAGCGGCCTGCTTTTTACAACATTGTTTAGCGCGTTAGGCAAGATTGGCGCCCTTTTGCCTTACTCTAACAATCTCATCTTTGGATCTTGTGCACGTGCACCTGATGCAGTGAGTCCTTTAAAAAAGCATGCGAGTGGTGCGAACGCCCTGGTCTTGTCGCATATTTTGGTTACTGTGAGCAGTGCGGCACCTATTTTCTATATATCAGCCATGTACGGCACGGAAATACTTGGGCAATTTTCGATGGTCATGGCAACTATCTTCCTTCCTTCTGGTTTGGTTGGTGCGGCCATTGGTCAGGTGTTCTACCAGCGTGCGGCGTTGCACGCGGAGGACCCCCATGTTCTTAAAGGACTTTGGCTTATGACCCTGCGAAAACTGGCGCTATTCGGTATGCCCATCTATTTGTGCGCTGGTGTTTTGTCCCCCTGGATTTATCCGTTTGTCTTGGGCGGGCAATGGCATGATGCGGGGTTGTACGCGCAAGTGCTGATGGTTGCCGCGCTCAGTGCTTTTGTCAGTACGCCGTTGGATCGCGTTTCATTGGTGCTTCGCTACAACTGGTATTTGCCTTCATTGCATGTGTTCAGGTTAATGGCCACAGGTATCCTACTCTCGCTCGCCATTCACATGGTCCTTGATTTCAAAAATTTCTTGCTATTTTATGTCGTGCAGATGTCGGCGGTCTATCTTCTAGATATTTTATTTGCTCATTTCTTGATCGGATATGCGGCCAGCAAGCGGGCGACATAATGGAAGATTTTTGATTGGGTGTTGGAACCGTCAAAGCCTTTGATATGGGCCTGGCGTGATTGGCACGTAAAGGGGTACCGCCCGAAATGACATGCGCGAGCTAACCGGAAGAGAGGTCATAATGGGCAGTGAAGTTGCGAATCGTATCAGGGAGCAGGATGCCTCAGAGTTGCCAAGCTCGCTGGCAATGGTAAAAGTGGCCCGGATAAAGCTTTTGGCGGCTGTTGTTTTTTATGTTTTTGCCCTGGTTTATGGGCACGACAAATACCTCTCTCTGGAGCAGGCGTTTTGGGGATTCAATGCGCCTCATTTTAATTTGAGCAGTATGCTGCTTATCATCGTGTTGGCGATGATTCCTGTTTTCGTTATGCCGTTATACTTCGTCAGGCCTTCCACTCTGTTTATCTATGCCTTGGTGTTTTGCGTCTACTTACCAGCGGTCGTCACGGGGATGCTTAATTATGAGGACTCCATAGAGCGCTACTTTTGGGTGTTCTTATGTTTTTGCATAGGCATAGTTGCTTGTTGCTTGGCTGTTCGCTGCGTTCCCTCGCGCAATAACGCCTCAAGGTCCTTCTCGAGGCCGTTGTTGCTCGCTTGCATACTGGGCTTCCTAATCTGCTTCGTCGTCTTGTTTCTGACGTACAGAGATATTCTGTCTTTTTCCGGCGTGAATGATATTTATGCGCAACGAGAAAAGGGGGCAGCCACATCCCTGTTCATAGGGTATTGCCAGGTTTATCTGGCTTACTTTTTCTCACCGATAGTGTTTGCTGCCGGTTTGACGTCGAGGCGTGTCCTGGTCACGCTACTAGGTTTTGCCGGCTTTATTTTTGTGTTCATGATAACTGCCGAGCGAACAGTGCTGCTTTTGCCGTTCGCAATGCTCTTGATGACGCTGATTTTTAGAGCGCGTTACGCAAATCCCAATGCTCCGGTGTACTTGTTTGCGGGTGGGGGAGTGATGGTATTCCTGATTGCGACGCTTCATGATCAAGTTGGAGTTTTTCGGGAGTTGGGTTTCTATTTTTATACGCGTTTAATCGCTTGCCCTGGTTTGTTTGTTACCCAGTATTATGATTTGTTCTCTACGCAAGGCTTTACATATTGGGCTCACGTTTCGGGTATCGGTCAGCTTGCTGAGGTTCCAGCAGCGTACGCAATGGATGAAAAATGGCCTGCTCTGGGTAAAATTCTCGCTGAACGGGTGCTGGGCGTGGAGAGTCAGTCCAATGCCAGCTTTGTCGCAACCGACGGTATCGCTGCTGCTGGCGGTCCAGGCGTGTTGGTCATCTTCCTGTTCTACACCGCTTGGCTGATTGCACTGGATTGGGTCTCCCAAGGATGGAGCAAGGTGCTGCTGCTGACGGCGCTTTTTCCGCTCGCATTTATTAGTACAAATGGTCCGTTTTCAACCATGTTGGCTTCCTTTGGCGGTGGGCTGTGGATAGCCATGCTATGGTTTGACAAATTCAGAATAAAGCTATGGGGGCATCGGCTGTGATTGGATATGTTATTTCGCGAATACTTAAAAAATCACGAGGCGCTGCGCTGGTTGACTCACAAATTCCTCGTAGTTCGAAAGTGGAGTCGGGCAGTACGTTAATTTCTACCCGCTTTGGTCGGCATAGCTTCTGCGGTTATGATTGTACGTTCATAAGAACTAATGTTGGATCATTTTGCTCAGTGGCAAATAATGTTGTGGTAGGCGGCGCCCGCCATCCAATCGAATACGTTTCGACCAGTCCAGTATTCTTGGCCCATAAAGAGAGTATCAAGAAAAAGTTTTCCCGGCATGATTATCGTTGGGAGCCCTCCACGACAATAGGGCACGATGTGTGGATTGGCGAGGGCGTTTTGATCAAGGGAGGGGTTACGATCGGAACCGGGGCGGTGATAGGTATGGGCAGTGTGGTCACCAAGGACGTTCCTCCTTATGCAATCTACGGCGGCAACCCGGCACGGCTGATACGTTTCAGATTTAGCGAGGCTATAATCGTGGGGCTTATGAAGAGCCGTTGGTGGGAACTGTCGGATGAACAGTTGACCGCGGCGGCCGTACATTTCACCGATCCAGAAGCTTTTTTGAAAAGTCAGAAGTTGCTATGAAGATTATTCATCTGTGTGTTTCATGTTTTTATATCGATGGTTATCGGTATCAGGAAAACGAACTGGTTCGAGAGCACGTAGATACCGGCCACGATGTATTAGTAGTGGCGTCCACGGAAACCTATCTGGATAATTTGACCCTCGGCTACACCGCGCCAGGAGATTATATGGGTTCGGACGGCGCTCGGGTTATACGCTTGCCTTACAGTGGGCCCGCCCCGTTCTTTTTTAAAAAGAAGCTCAGGATTCATAATGGCCTGGAACGAATTCTTGAGACGTTCGCGCCAGATGTGATCATGTTTCATGGTCTGTGTGGCTGGGAGTTGCGCACCGCAGCACGGTATAAGCGCAAGCATCCGGAAGTGAAACTTTATGTCGATAGCCACGAGGACGCAAATAACAGTGCAGTGAGCAAATTTTCAAAGCTGCTGCACAATTTTTACTATCGTCCCATTATCAGGGCGGCACTGCCTGATATAGATAAAGTGCTTTGTATTTCTCAGGAAACGCTCGATTTTTGTCGCGAGCAATATGGGATTGACGATTCGGCCATGGAGTTTTTTCCCTTGGGAGGGAAAATTGCCGATGATGCGAGCTATGCGAAAATTCGTTCGGCGGCGCGTGCGGAATTGGGTGTTGGGCCGGGCCAGACAGTGTTTATACAGTCTGGAAAATTCGATGCCAAGAAGAAGCTGGTTCAAAGTCTTCAGGCCTTCTCGCAATTGCGTTCTGAAGATTTCCGATTCTTGATCGTCGGCCAATTGCATGACGCGATTGCCCAGGAGGCGCGTGCGCTCATTGCCAAGGATCCGCGTGTCACCTTTTTGGGCTGGAAGCCTGCCGATGAGTTGTACGGCTTGTTGTGCGCGGCTGACGTCTATGTCCAGCCGGGAAGCCAGTCAGCGACGAT
Source organism: Pseudomonas sp. NBRC 111124 (assembly GCF_001320245.1). Classification (GTDB taxonomy): domain Bacteria; phylum Pseudomonadota; class Gammaproteobacteria; order Pseudomonadales; family Pseudomonadaceae; genus Aquipseudomonas. The sequence goes on along the minus strand of NZ_BCBA01000021.1, from coordinate 25,899 downwards.
GCAGATGAGCCTCTGCGCTCGTCGACCTGTTATCGTTGCCGACGTGCCTAGCCATGTTCCGTTTGTGCAGGGGAATGGATGGGCCGTTCGTGACGAAAGCGATCTGCTCCGCGCCTTTGAACAGATTGAGGCAGACCCTGGAATACTGGATACTTACTCGAGGCGATCTTACGAAATTGCTACGAGTCTGTTGGATTATCGCCGTATGGCAAAGCGCCTGTTGACCTAATTGCTGGAAGCTAATATGAAAAATTACAGAATTTGTACGCGTTGCATCATGGACACCAGCGACCCGAACATTCGCTTTGATCAGCATGGCGTTTGCGAGTACTGCGCCAATTTCGACAGTGAAATCAAGCCCAATTGGGACACTGGCGACCGCGGCGAGTCCGAATTGATGGCGCTGGCAGAAAAAATCAAGCAGCATGGCAAAGGCAAGGACTTCGACTGCATTATTGGTTTGAGTGGCGGTCTGGATAGCTCGTATGCTGCATATATAGCCAAGAATGTCATGGGACTGAGGCCTTTGCTTTTCCATGTGGACGCGGGCTGGAACACTGACCAAGCAGTTGGCAATATCGAGCGGCTAGTTGACGGGCTCGGCCTGGATCTCTACACCGATGTCATCAACTGGGAAGAAATGAAGGACCTTCAAGTGGCCTTCCTGCGCTCGCAAATTTCCGATCAGGATTTACCGCAGGATGCTGCCTTCTTCTCTTCGCTCTACAAGTTCGCACACAAGCACAAGATCAAATATGTCTTGACGGGCGCCAATTACTCGACGGAGTGCTGCCGTGAGCCCGAAGAATGGGGCGGCTACCCTGGGATTGATAAAACACTGTTCAATGACATTCATGGCCAATTCGGCAAGCGGTCGCTGAAGAGCTTTCCGCTCGTTGATATTTTGACTTACAAGATTTATTACCAGCGTATCCTCGGCATGCAGATTGTCAAGCCGCTGAATCTCGTGCCCTACGTCAAAGCGGATGCAGAGGCCACTTTGGAGCGCCTATTTGGCTGGAAGCGGTTCAAGCATAAACATCACGAGTCGCGCTTCACGCGTTTTTACGAAGACTACTGGATGCCGCGCAAATTCGGCTATGAAAAGCGCCGCGCGCACTTCTCCAGCCTGATCATGACCGGTCAGTTGACGCGTGAAGCAGCGCTTGAGCGCATCGCCCGGCCTGAAATGGATGAAAACTTCCTGAAATCCGAGTTCGAATACGTGGCGCACAAGCTGGACTTGACTGTACCCGAGCTACAAGGCATTTTTGACGGTCAGAATAAGACCTTCCGTGACTACAAGAACAAACGTTTCGTGATCGGCATTGGTGCAAGAGTGCTCAGTGCGATCGGATTGGAAAGAAGGCTGTTCAGATGATCACCATCATTGATTACGGCTTGGGCAACATCCAGGCCTTCGTTAACGTCTATCGACGCTTGCACATCCCGGTGGCAGTTGCGCAGACCACGGCGCAACTGGATGGTGCAACCAAGCTGATCCTTCCCGGTGTCGGCGCCTTCGACCATGCAATTGAACGGCTGGATGCGTCGGGTATGCGGCCTGCCCTAGAAGAACTGGTGCAGCAGCACAAGGTGCCTGTGCTTGGTATCTGTGTGGGCATGCAAATTCTTGCCAATAGCAGCGAAGAAGGGCTCCTGGCTGGCCTGGGCTGGGTTCCCGGGTGCGTTCGCTCCTTCAAGTCAGTCCCCAACCTTGCAGACCTGCCGTTGCCTCACATGGGGTGGAATGACGTGGCAGCCCTAAACGACAACCCGTTGTTCAAAGGTTTCGAAGAAGAGGCGCGGTTCTACTTCCTGCATTCGTTCTTCTTCGATTGCGAGCAGGAACAGCACCGTGCGGCTATGTCTTCATACGGTCTTGAGTTCAGTTGTGCTGTTCAGGCTGGAAACGTCTATGGCGTTCAGTTCCACCCTGAGAAGAGCCACCATTTTGGTGTCGGCCTGCTGAAAAACTTCGCGGAACTGTGAGCGGATACTGACAATGCTAAGACCCCGGATCATTCCATGCCTGCTCATTCAAGATGGTGGGCTGGTCAAGACGGTCAAATTCAAAGATCCGAAATACGTCGGAGATCCCATCAATGCGGTGAAGATTTTCAACGAAAAGGAAGCCGATGAACTGATCGTTATCGACATTGACGCCACGGCACATGGCGTCGAACCCAATTATACGCAGATTGCCAAGCTTGCCGCTGAATGCCGTATGCCGCTGTGTTACGGTGGTGGCATTCGCACTGCAACGCAAGCCAAGAAGATCATCCAGTTGGGGGTGGAGAAGGTAGCCATCAGCTCGGCCGCCCTGGAAAACCCCCGGCTCGTCACCCAGATCGCTGAAGAAATTGGCAGTCAGAGCGTGGTCGTGGTCCTAGACCACAAGACACGTTTGCTGAGCAAGCATCAGGAAGTGTGGACCCACAATGGCACCCGCAACACCAAGCGCAGTGTGCTGGAAATGGCCCAGGAGCTGGAAAAGCTTGGTGCAGGGGAAATTGTCCTCAACTCTATCGAAAATGACGGAAAGATGAAGGGCTACGATCTGGACCTGGCGACCAAGCTTCGCGCGGCAGTGCACATCCCGATCACCATTCTTGGTGGCGGCGGTTCGCTTGAGGACATGGCCAGCGTGGTGAAGGCGTGCGGCGTGGTTGGCGTGGCGGCGGGCAGTTTCTTCGTCTTCAAGGGTGCCTATCGAGCGGTGCTGATCAGCTATCCAAGTGCCCAGCAGAAAGACGACATCATTTATTCAGCTCTACGTGCTCGATAATCACTTGGGCATGACGCAAGGGTCAAATCATATGTTCAAAGGTAAAAAGCTTCTCATCACGGGCGGCACCGGATCTTTCGGCAACGCGGTCCTCAAGCGGTTTCTCGATAGCGACATCGCGGAAGTGCGAATTTTCAGCCGCGATGAGAAGAAACAGGACGACATGCGCAAGCGTTACGACAGCGCCAAGCTCAAGTTCTATATTGGCGATGTTCGCGACTATCAGAGTGTGTTGAATGCCACCCGGGGTGTGGACTTCATCTACCATGCTGCAGCGTTGAAACAGGTGCCGTCTTGCGAGTTTCACCCGATGGAAGCAGTCAAGACCAATGTCATCGGTACCGAGAACGTCCTAGAGGCGGCCATTCAGAACGAAGTGCGACGCGTCGTCTGCCTCAGTACCGACAAGGCGGTTTACCCGATCAATGCGATGGGTATTTCCAAGGCCATGATGGAGAAGGTCATGGTTGCCAAGTCACGTAACCTCAATGAGGCCAAGACAGTAATATGCGGCACGCGCTACGGCAACGTTATGGCTTCGCGTGGTTCGGTGATCCCGTTGTTCATCGATCAGATACGCGCGGGCAAGCCGCTGTCCATTACCGACCCCAACATGACCCGCTTCATGATGACCTTGGCTGACGCGGTAGACCTCGTATTGTATGCCTTCGAGCATGGCAACAATGGTGACCTGTTCGTGCAGAAGGCACCGGCCGCCACGGTGCAAACCTTGGCATCGGCACTGACCGCTTTGCTTGGTCGACCAGAGCACCCTATTCAGGTTATCGGTACGCGTCATGGTGAAAAACTCTACGAAGCGCTGCTTAGCCGAGAAGAAATGGCATGTGCCGAGGACATGGGCGCTTACTATCGTGTGCCGCCAGACCTGCGTGATCTGAATTACAGCAAGTTTGTCGAGCAGGGTGAAGAGAAGATTTCTCATACGGAAGATTACAACTCACATAATACTCACCGCCTTGATGTAGAGCAGATGCAGGCTTTGCTGTTGAAACTTGAATTCATCAAGTCCATCCAGCGTGGCGAGCATGCCGCGCCGGAGGAGTGACCCATGAAGGTTCTGGTCACTGGAAGCAACGGCTTCATCGCCCGTAACCTGCTTGTTCATTTGCGCGAACGCAAGGACATTGAAGTCATTCTCTACGCGCGTGGCGACGACCTGCAGGCGTTGGAAGCCAAGGTGGCGCAAGCCGAATTCATCTTTCACCTGGCCGGTGTAAATCGCCCTCAGGATCCAGCTGAGTTTGGCAGTGGCAACAGCGAACTGACTCAGCGGTTGTGCGAGGCTGTGAAAGCGTCCGGGCGGAACATTCCGGTACTTTATACTTCGTCTATCCAGGCAGAACGAGACAACCCTTACGGGCACAGCAAATTGGCAGCCGAACAGGCGTTGACTGCGCTGACTCGGGTGCATGGCAATGATGTTTATATCTTCCGTTTGCCTAACGTGTTTGGTAAGTGGGCACGCCCCAATTACAATTCGGCGGTAGCGACCTTCTGCCACAATATTGCTAATGATCTGCCGATCCAGATTCATGATGCCTCTGCAGTCGTGAGCTTGGTCTATGTGGACGACGTAGTCAGCAAGTTCCTGGCTGTCATGGATGGCGAGAGCGTGGGCAGTGGCAGGGTCGAAGTGGAACCGGTCTATAGCACCACGGTGGGCGCATTGGCTGTGCAACTGCGCAATTTCCGTGAAAGCCGCTCGACGCTGATTACCGAAAACGTAGGTGTGGGCCTTGTGCGTGCACTGTATTCCACCTACCTGAGCTACCTACCGCCTGCAACATTTGCCTATGAAGTACCCAAGTACGGCGACCCACGCGGTGTTTTCGTTGAAATGCTGAAAACGCCTGAAGCCGGCCAGTTTTCGTACTTTACGGCTCATCCAGGCATAACGCGTGGTGGCCATTATCACCATTCCAAAACCGAGAAGTTCCTGGTGATCAAAGGCAAGGCAAACTTCCGTTTTCGCCATGTCGTCACCGAAGAATTCTACGAACTTCAGACCAGTGGCGAGTCTCCGACCATCGTCGAGACAGTCCCAGGTTGGACCCATGACATTACCAACATCGGAAATGACGAAATGATCGTCATGTTGTGGGCCAATGAAATTTTCGATCGCGAACACCCTGATACTTATGCGTTGCCGGTATGCCCGTGACCCGGGTGTCGCGTGAAATGAGGACAGTATGAAAAAGCTGAAAATTGTTACTGTTGTTGGAACCCGTCCGGAAATTATTCGCCTGTCGCGGGTCATGAGCGCGCTCGATCAGCATTGTGAACAGGTGCTGGTGCATACGGGTCAGAATTATGACTACGAACTGAACGAAATCTTTTTTCAGGACTTGGGTATCCGCAAACCTGACCATTTCCTCAATGCGGCCGGAGCCTCCGGGGCAGAGACCATCGGCAATGTGATCATTGCGGTGGATCGCGTGCTGGCCGAGGTGCAGCCTGAAGCGCTGCTGGTTCTGGGCGATACCAATAGCTGCATGGCGGTGATCCCGGCCAAGCGCCGAAAGATCCCGACCTTTCACATGGAGGCAGGCAACCGTTGCTTCGACATGCGTGTCCCTGAAGAGATCAACCGACGCATCGTCGACCATACGGCTGACATCAACCTCACTTACAGCACCATTGCACGTGACTACCTGCTCCGCGAGGGTCTTCCGCCAGACATGGTGATCAAGACCGGTAGCCCGATGTTCGAGGTGCTAAACCATTATCGTCCGTCGATCGAGGTTTCCGACGTATTGCAGCGTCTTGGATTGGTAGAGGGGCAGTTTTTTGTCGTCAGCGCACACCGCGAAGAGAATATTGAGTCGGACAAGAACTTCCTGAAGCTGGTGGACGTGCTCAATACCGTGGCCGCCGAGTTCAAACTGCCGGTGATTGTTTCAACCCATCCCCGCACGCAGAAACGTGTCGATGCGCTGGGTGTCAAGTTTCACGCCAACGTTCGCCTGCTCAAGCCGTTGGGCTTCACTGACTATAACAAGCTGCAGTTGGCTTCCAAGGCGGTCTTGTCAGACAGTGGCACCATCAACGAAGAATCGTCGATCCTCAATTTCCCGGCACTGAACTTGCGTGAAGCACATGAGCGTCCTGAGGGTATGGAGGAGGCCGCAGTCATGATGACCGGCCTGGATGTGACGCGCGTGCTGCAGGGGCTGGCGCTGCTGCAGACACAGCCACGTGGCGAGAACCGAGGCCTACGCCTGGTAGAAGACTACAGCATGCCGAATGTGTCGGAGAAGGTGGTGCGAATTATCCACAGCTACCGTGACTATGTAATGCGTACCGTCTGGAGAAGGTACTGATCTGCCATGGCCACGCGCATTCTACTGCTAACTCAATGGTTTGACCCGGAGCCGACGTTCAAGGGACTGGTGTTTGCCCGCGAACTGGTGGCCCAAGGCTTTGAAGTGGAAGTTGTTACCGGCTTCCCCAACTACCCGGGTGGCAAATTGTACTCGGGATACAAGGTCAAGCTCATTCAGCGTGAAGTGATCGATGGCATCAAGGTAACACGCGTGCCGCTCTATCCCAGCCATGGGCAAAGTGGCATCGGGCGCGTACTGAATTATGCAAGTTTTGCGGCGACCAGCCTGCTCTACGGGCTGTTTGGTGCGCGCAAGCCGCATGTCATCTATGCCTACCACCCCCCGTTGACGGTCGGCATGTCGGCTGCACTCATACGGATGTTTCGTAGAGTACCGGTGGTGTATGACATTCAGGACATGTGGCCGGATACTTTGAAGGCTACCGGCATGTTTTCCAACGAGAAGGCTCTTCGGCTGGTCAGCCGGGTATGCGACTGGGTGTATCGCCGTGTCGACCAGATCGTGGTGCTTTCGCCTGGGTTCAGGCGGTTGTTGATCGAACGCGGTGTCCCGGCGGCAAAGATCGATGTGATCTACAACTGGTGCGCCGAGGAGATGGTCTGTACCGTGGATGCAGCCAAGCCTGGCAACTTCCCGACTGCCGACACCTTCCGGGTGTTGTTCGCCGGCAACATGGGCAAGGCGCAAGCGCTTGATGCGCTGATCGAGGCGGCTGTGATTCTCAAGCAACGGGAGGCTAATGTATCGCTGGTCTTTCTCGGTGGCGGCGTTGAGGTTTCGCGCTTGCAAGCCATTGCACAGCAAAGGCAGCTTGACAACGTCGTTTTTTTACCGGGCGTACCTATGGCACAGGTTGGGGCGTATCTGGCGAGTGCTGATGCGTTGATAGTGCACCTGAAGAAGGACCCGCTCTTCACCATAACCATACCCTCGAAGACACAAGCTTATATGGCTGCCGGAAAGCCGCTGATCATGGCAGTGGAAGGTGATGGGGCGCAGCTGGTGCGCGATGCAGGCTGCGGAGTGATTGCCGAGCCGCAAAACCCTCAAGCGCTGGCGGATGCCTGTATCGAACTCAGTGTGCTGACTGAGCAGGCCAGGGCTCAGATGGGCCAGAGAGGTGCGGAGTACTATAGTCAGGAGCTCTCTTTGAAAGTGGGTGTACAACGCTTTGGCGAACATTTCAGGCGCTTGGGCAAATAATGGTGAAACCAGGGTCGGGCCGATGAATTGGGTTAGGTATTGAGATGTTGAAAAGATTGTTCGATGTTGTTGCTGCGACGGCAGGCCTGATAGTGCTGTCGCCAGTATTCGTCATTGTGGCGATGATGATCAGGCGCAAGCTCGGCTCACCGGTATTGTTCCGTCAAGTACGCCCGGGTATGCATGGCAAGCCTTTCCAGATGGTCAAGTTCCGGACGATGCGCGATGCGGTCGATTGCCGGGGCAACCCGCTCCCTGACGACCAGCGCATGACCCGCTTCGGTAGCTTCTTGCGTTCGAGCAGTCTCGATGAGCTGCCCGAGTTGTGGAATGTCGTAAAAGGAGATATGAGCCTGGTCGGCCCACGCCCGTTACTGATGGAGTACCTGCCGTTGTACGACACCGAGCAGCGGCGGCGTCACGATGTACGCCCGGGCGTTACCGGATGGGCGCAGATCAATGGCCGCAATGCATTGAGCTGGGAGGAGAAGTTCAAGCTGGACGTCTGGTATGTAGATAAACGCTCGTTCTGGCTTGACCTTGGAATCATCTTCCTGACGGTGAAAAAAGTGATTGTACGTGACGGCATCAGTGCGCAAGGCGAGGTCACCATGCCCAAATTTACCGGTTCGCGAAAATGATCCGGCTGGCGATTCTAGGGGCCAGTGGCCACGGAAAGGTAGTGGCCGATGCTGCAGCGTTGTGCGGTTGGGGGCACATCGACTTCTTTGACGATGCCTGGCCTGAGCGTACCGCTTGTGGCGTGTGGTCGGTTGTTGGGGGTAGTGCGCAGTTGCTCGCAGCAGTTGATACTTATGAGGGTGTGGTCGTGGCGATCGGCAATAATGTCATCCGCCGAGCTAAGCAGCAGCAGCTTGTGCAGGCTGGCGCCGTGATGGCGACCATCGTCCACCCAACTGCCGTAGTCAGCAAGCATGCGCACATGGGGGCAGGCAGCGTAGTGTTTGCCACTGCTGTGATTAACCCGTTTTGCGAGATAGGTGACGGTGCCATCCTCAATACGGGCTGCAGTGTGGACCATGATTGCAGCCTTGGGGCTTTTGTTCATGTCAGCCCTGGTGCGCGTCTGGCAGGTCAGGTGCAGGTAGGCGACGAAAGTTGGGTTGGCATTGGTGCGAGCGTGCGTCAACTGACCACCATTGGCGCGCGTGTCACGGTTGGCGCTGGTGCAGCTGTGGTTTCGGCTGTTGCAGATGACCAGACTGTTATTGGGGTTCCTGCACGAGCAGTCGGCAAATGACCGCGATCAGCATTAATGAACCAAGCATTTGTGGCTGGCGCGGCAAGTCGCCAGCCTTGTCGAAAATTGTGGATAGCGAGTAGATCACTGTGTTGAATACTTCTTTTGCCCCTTGGCCATCATTCACCGATGAAGAGGCCAATGCAGTTCGTGATGTTGTGCTGTCCAACAAGGTCAATTACTGGACAGGCCAGGAATGCCGCCAGTTCGAGCAGGAGTTCGCTGCTTGGGCCGGTACCGCGCATGCTGTAGCCCTGGCCAACGGCACCGTCGCGTTGGACTTGGCATTAAATGCGTTGGGCATTGGCAAGGGAGACGAGGTTGTCGTCACTCCGCGTACTTTCCTCGCCTCGGTGTCCAGCATTGTCAACGCCGGGGCGGTACCGGTTTTTGCAGAAGTCGACAGGGATACGCAAAATATCACTGTCGAAACCATCCGCGCGGTATTGACGCCGCGTACCCGTGCCGTGATCTGCGTGCACCTTGCCGGTTGGCCATGCGACATGGATCCGATTATGGCATTGGCGGCACAGCATGACCTGAAAGTGATCGAGGATTGTGCACAGGCGCACGGTGCAAGCTATAAGGGGCGTTCTGTTGGCTCAATTGGCCATGTCGGCGCTTGGTCGTTCTGCCAGGACAAGATCATGACCACCGGTGGTGAAGGTGGTATGGTCACTACCAACGACCGTGAGCTTTGGGCAAGGATGTGGGCGTTCAAGGATCATGGGAAAAGCTGGGAGGCGGTTTATCAGCGCGAGCATGCACCCGGTTTCCGCTGGTTGCACGAGAGCTTCGGCACTAACTGGCGCATGATGGAGATGCAAGGGGTTATTGGGCGAATTCAGCTGCGCCGCATGCCTGATTGGAGCAAGGCACGTATGCAAAATTCCAGCGCTATCTGGAACTGTGCGAAGGGGCTCAAGGGCTTGCGCGTGCCTGTTCCGGGGCATGAAATCGGCCATGCAGCTTACAAGTGTTACGTTTTTGTCGAGCCTGGTGCATTACGCCCGGAATGGTCGCGTGACCGTATATTGGGGGCGATCATGGAACGCGGTGTGCCTTGCTTCTCCGGTTCCTGTTCGGAGGTCTACCTGGAAAAAGCATTTGATGGCACCAACTGGCGCCCAGAGCCGCACCTGAGTGTTGCCAGGGAGTTGGGGGAAACCAGCCTGATGTTCCTGGTGCACCCGACCTTGAGTGCTGCAGAAATAGAAAAAACCTGCCAGGCACTGAAAGACGTAATGGCATTGGCAGCAGCGTGACACTCTGCAACTGTAGGAGCTTTGTGAAGAATGGCATGGAAGTGCAAGCATGATTGATAGACTGCGCGCTTGGTTGCTGGCGTTGCCAAGGCGTCACAAGCGCCTTGTGCAGTTGGTAGCAGATATTCTGCTGGTGTGGGCCGCCCTGTGGCTGGCTTTCCTGGTCAGGTTGGGTATCGATGAGCTGGCCGACCCGGTTGCGGAACATGCATGGCTGTTTGTGGCGGCGCCTGCCGTTTCCATTCCGCTGTTTATTCGCTTTGGCATGTACCGGGCGGTCATGCGCTACTTTGGCAACGAAGCCCTGATAGCAATCATCAAAGCTGTCAGCTTGTCTGCGTTGATTCTGGGGCTTGTGGTGTATTGGTACAGCAACCATGAACACCTGGTGCCAAGGTCGGTCATTTTCAACTACTGGTGGCTCAGCCTGATCATGGTGGGCGGACTACGCCTCGCAATGCGTCAGTACTTTCTCGGCGACTGGTTCACTGCTGCGCAACATGTACCATTCACCAACCGGCAGGACGGTCTGCCCCGGGTCGCCGTCTACGGCGCTGGTGCTGCCGGCAACCAGCTCGTGGCGGCGCTACGGATGGGCAAGGTGATGCGCCCGGTGGCATTTATAGACGATGACGAAAGCATTGCCGACCGAGTGATTTCGGGTTTGCAGGTCTACAGGCCTGAGCATATCGAAAAAATGCTGGACGTTACCGGGGCGCAAGAGATTTTGCTGGCAATTCCTTCTGCCAGCAGGGCCCGTCGCCGGGAAATCCTGACCTGTCTTGAGTCATTTCCGCTGCATGTGCGTAGTATCCCAGGTTTCATGGACTTGGCCAGTGGCAGGGTCAAGGTGGATGATATCCAGGAAGTTGATATTGCTGATTTGCTGGGTCGAGATACAGTGCCAGCACAGGAAGACTTGCTGGAGCGCTGCATCGCAGGGCTGACGGTGTTGGTCACCGGGGCAGGCGGCTCGATAGGGTCCGAGTTGTGCAGGCAGATCCTGAGCCTGTCGCCGACGACCTTGCTGATGTTCGAGCACAGTGAGTTCAACCTCTACAGTATTCAGTCGGAACTGGAGCAGCGCATCATTCGCGAAGGCTTGCCCACGCGGTTGTTGCCAATACTGGGTTCGGTACGTAATCCCAAGTTACTGCTGGATGTGTTGCGCAGCTGGAAGGTCGATACGGTATATCACGCCGCTGCCTACAAGCATGTACCCATGGTCGAGCATAATATCGCCGAGGGCGTGCTGAACAATGTTATCGGCACCCTCAATACGGCTCAAGCTGCATTGCAGGCTGGTGTTGCCAATTTTGTGCTTATCTCGACAGACAAGGCAGTACGCCCGACCAACGTGATGGGTAGTACCAAGCGACTGGCCGAACTTGCGCTGCAAGCCTTGAGCGATGAAGCAGCGCCTGTGCTTTTTGGCGAAGAAAATAATGTTTCTCAGGTCAATCGCACGCGTTTTACCATGGTACGGTTCGGAAATGTGTTGGGTTCTTCGGGTTCTGTAATCCCGCTGTTCCATAAACAGATCCAGGACGGTGGTCCGGTTACGGTCACGCACCCAAAGATCACGCGTTACTTTATGACGATTCCTGAGGCTGCCCAGTTGGTGATCCAGGCCGGTTCCATGGGGCAGGGCGGCGATGTATTCGTATTGGACATGGGTGAGCCGGTCAAAATATTCGAACTCGCCGAGAAGATGATTCATCTGTCGGGCCTTAGTGTTCGGTCCGAACGCAACCCCCATGGCGATATCACGATCGAATTCAGTGGCCTGCGGCCGGGTGAGAAACTCTATGAGGAACTGCTGATTGGTGACAATGTGATCGCCACACGTCATCCGATGATTATGAGTGCGCAAGAAGACCGCCTGTCTTGGGACATCATGAAGCAACGGCTAACGGCGTTACTCGCAGCGATCGAAACGGACGACTACGTGACAATCCGACAAATCCTGCGTGAAACCGTGGCCGGCTATACCCCTCAAGGTGACATTGTGGATTTCAAGCATCTTCAAAATCGTCTAAATCCCTAACATACCAGTGCACTGGCTGCCGGAGTAGAAACGGACGCAGCGCTTTTTGCGTATAGGCAATCTGGTCGAGCAGTACTGAATACCGCGTCTAAAATTTCGACAGCATTGGGGGCGGCATGGGGAACAGGGTCGGCAACGGCATTCGAGAACGCTTGCAGAAGCTGCCGCGCGGGCACAAGCGCTTGCTTCAGGTAGTAACTGACGTCGTTCTGGTCTGGTGCGCTTTGTGGATGGCTTTCGTGGTCAGGCTGGGGATAGGCGATCTGATAAACCCGCTCCTCAACCATACATGGCTGTTCTTGTGTGCTCCCGTTGTGGCCATCCCGTTGTTCATACGGTTTGGACTCTATCGGGCTGTAATGAGGTATTTCGGCAACGATGCCCTTATCGCAATCATCAAGGCGGTTACCCTCTCAGCGTTGATCCTGGGTGTGGTCATCTACTGGATGGGCGACCACCATGCCGTCGTACCCCGCTCGATCACCTTCAATTACTGGTGGTTGAGCTTGATCATGGTGGGCGGGTTGCGTTTGGCCATGCGTCAGTACTTCTTGGGTGACTGGTTCAGTGCTGCAGTGCAGCACGTGCCGTTCGCCAGCCGTGACGATGGCCTTCCTAAAGTCGCTATTTATGGCGCCGGTGCAGCAGGCAACCAGTTGGTGGCTGCGTTGCGCATGGATAAAGTCATGCGTCCGGTTGCCTTCATTGATGATGACGCTAGCCTTACCGACCGTGTGATTGCCGGCCTGCAGGTGTACCACCCGGAACAGCTGCAGCGGCTGATCGACGTAACGGGCGCTCAAGAGATTCTGCTGGCAATTCCATCGTCCACTCGCACGCGTCGGCGGGAGATCCTCAATCTCCTTGAAGGCTTCCCGTTGCATGTCCGGACGATCCCCGGATTCATGGATCTGGCCAGTGGCAGGGTCAAGGTCGATGATATTCGCGAAGTCGATATTGCCGATCTGCTCGGCCGCGATGCGGTACCTGCACAGCCAGACCTGCTGCAGCGTTGCATTGTGGAACAGACAGTGCTGGTGACAGGGGCTGGGGGCTCGATCGGTTCGGAACTGTGCCGGCAGATACTCGGCCAGAAGCCGCGTACCTTGCTACTGTTCGACCACAGTGAGTTCAACCTGTACAACATCCTGTCGGAGCTGGAGCAGCGGATTTCTCGTGAATCCCTGGCAATTCGCCTTATCCCGATTCTTGGGTCTGTGCGCAACCAGACGCAGCTGCTGGACATCATGAAGGCCTGGCACGTCGACACGGTTTATCACGCCGCGGCTTATAAGCATGTGCCGATGGTTGAGCACAACATTGCTGAAGGTTTGCTTAACAACGTGATCGGCACTTTGCATACCGCTCAGGCTGCTTTGCAGGCTGGTGTTGCCAACTTCGTGCTTATTTCCACTGACAAGGCTGTGCGTCCGACCAACGTGATGGGCAGCACCAAGCGTCTCGCCGAAATGACCCTGCAAGCGCTCAGTCGGGAGCTGGCACCGGTACTGTTTGGTGATGTCGGGAATGTCTCGCAAGTCAACAAGACCCGTTTCACCATGGTGCGCTTCGGTAACGTGCTGGGCTCGTCAGGGTCGGTGATTCCGCTGTTCCACAAGCAGTTGAAGACTGGCGGCCCCCTCACGGTCACGCATCCGAAGATTACCCGCTACTTCATGACCATTCCGGAAGCTGCGCAGCTTGTCATCCAGGCTGGGTCGATGGGCAAGGGCGGGGATGTATTCGTCCTGGACATGGGCGAGCCGGTTCGCATCGTTGAACTGGCCGAGAAGATGATTCACTTGTCAGGCTTCAGTGTTCGTTCCGAGCGCAACCCCATGGGTGACATTGCCATCGAGTTCACCGGTTTGCGCCCGGGAGAGAAGTTGTACGAAGAGCTCCTGATTGGCGACAACGTGCTTGCCACGCGGCACCCGATGATCATGAGTGCCAACGAAGACTTCATCCAGTGGGAGATACTCAAGGATGCGTTGGCGCAGTTGCTGGACGCAGCATCGCATGATGACTTTGTGCGGGTGCGTCAGTTGCTGCGTGAAACCGTGATTGGCTATACCCCTGAGGGGGAGATCGTCGACTGGATCTACCAGCAGCGCCGGCTTGAACCCTAAGCCAACACCCTGACGCATAGAAAAATCTGAGCTCCGTGCCACTCGCCAGATGTCGTTCTGCGAATGGCACGGGCAGACAATCAGGCCATGGCGTTGTGCATTGTCCGCACAATTCGCTCCTGCTGTTGCAGTGACAAGCCGTGCCACAGCGGTAGGCGCAATAGGCGCTCCGAGTGCCCCTCGGTCACCGTCAGGCCACCATGGGTACGCCCGTAGCGTTGCCCAGCCGGTGATGAATGCAGCGGAACATAGTGGAATACAGCGTTGATGTCGTTTTTCTTCAATTCAGCCAGCAGGTGTCGGCGGTCAATCTCGGGCGCCAGCAGTAGGTAGTACATATGGGCGTTGTGCTGGCAGTCTGCGGGGATGATTGGCCGCCGCAAGCGTCCCTGTTGTTCCATCGGTTGTAACAGGTCATGGTAGCGTTGCCAGATCGCCAGGCGGTCTTCGGTGATCTGCTCGGCTTCCTCCAGTTGCGCCCAGAGAAACGCTGCGATCAGCTCACCGGGCAGGAACGACGACCCCACTTCTTGCTAGGTGTATTTATCTACCTCGCCGCGGAAGAAACGACTGAGGTCGGTGCCTTTTTTCACGAATGATCTCTGCGCGCTGCCGCCATCAGCAAACCGGTTGTCGTGATCAGCAGCGCTTGCAATGTCAGGCTGTTGTAGCTCGGAGTTACAAGCCAGGTATCGAAGATCAGTAATACGGCTGTTGCCAGGCCAGCACTCAATGTCGCTCGGAGTAGGAGCTCCCCTGATTGCTTTGGCAAAATTGAGTTGATAAACGCTTGCGACATACCCCACGCGAGGGCAAAGCAGATGAGTATGTTCGCTTGCCGCAAGGCAGTGATGTCCCCTCCTAGCAGTTGATAAAGCGGGTGGTAAACAAAGCCGAACTGGGTAGTGGAGACACTGTAGAGATACGGTGTGGAGATCCAGACCAGATAGAAACTTTCGTCAGTGAAATCGATTCCGTATGCGCTGAACTTGAGCAGCCATCCCAGCAACATCAATGTACCGAATGCGCACGCTACGATCGATATTCGGCGAAACAGTGCATTCACGGCGTTGAATACCTTATCGAATCTGACAGTTGAAGACGGATCAGACACTGGTTTAAAAATGGAGGCACTTTACGCGCTGCTCCACGTGTTGTCAGTAGGATGAGCCTCACATCGTCCGTGCGTCCGCTGCCTAGCCCCTCAAGCCAAACCCCGCCCCAGCCGATACGCTTTCAACGATCTCGTTTACACTTACGGCATCTTTCCTACCGACCCGCATGAGGCCGACCTGAATCCATGACTATCCTGGTTACCGGCGGCGCCGGCTTTATCGGTGCGAACTTCGTACTGGATTGGATGAACCAATCGGGCGAAACCCTCATCAACCTCGACAAATTGACCTATGCTGGCAATCTGCAGAGTCTGGCCAGTCTGCAGGGTAATCCGCAGCATGTGTTCGTGCACGGGGACATCGGTGACGGTCCGCTGTTGCAGCGGCTACTGGCCGAGCATCAACCGCGCGCGGTACTCAACTTTGCCGCCGAGTCGCATGTCGACCGCTCCATTCACGGTCCGCAGGCGTTCGTCGAAACCAATGTGGTCGGTACCTTCCAGTTGCTCGAAGCGGTACGCAGCTATTGGCAGGGGCTGGATGGTGCGACGCAGAATGCGTTTCGGTTTCTGCATGTGTCCACCGATGAGGTGTACGGCTCGCTCAAGGCCGGCGAGCCGGCGTTCACTGAAACCCATCAGTACCAACCCAACAGCCCCTATTCGGCGAGCAAGGCGGCCAGCGATCATCTGGTGCGCTCCTACCACCACACTTACGGCTTGCCTGTGCTGACCACCAACTGCTCGAACAACTACGGGCCGCTGCACTTTCCGGAAAAGCTCATTCCGCTGATGATCGTCAACGCGCTGGCTGGAAAAGCGCTGCCAGTGTACGGCGATGGTCAGCAGATTCGCGACTGGCTGTACGTCAAGGACCATTGCAGCGCCATCCGCCGAGTGCTTGAGGCTGGCACGGTGGGCGAGGTGTACAACGTCGGTGGCTGGAACGAAAAACCGAATCTGGAGATCGTCGAGCACGTCTGTGCCCTGCTCGATGAGTTGCGCCCCCGGGCAGACGGCAAGCCCTATGCGGCGCAGATCAGCTACGTTGCCGACCGGCCCGGACATGATCGACGCTATGCCATCGATGCCCGCAAGCTCGAGCGTGAGCTGGGCTGGAAACCGAGTGAAACGTTCGAAACCGGTATTCGCAAGACGGTGCAGTGGTACCTGGACAATGCGGCATGGGTCGAGGGCGTGCAGTCGGGCAGTTATCGGGAATGGGTAGAAAAGAACTACAGCTGCCGTTCAGGGAAGCACGACAAATGAGCACACTCAAGCAACGCAAAGGCATCATTCTCGCCGGCGGCTCGGGCACGCGCCTGCACCCGGCCACACTGGCAGTTTCCAAGCAATTGCTGCCGGTGTATGACAAACCGATGATCTACTACCCGCTGACCACGCTGATGCTGGCGGGCATTCGTGACATCCTGATCATCTCCACCCCGCAGGACACGCCGCGTTTCGAGCAGTTGCTCGGCGATGGCCACAAGTGGGGCATCAACATCACCTATGCCGTGCAAGCGTCACCCGATGGCCTGGCCCAGGCCTTCATTATCGGTGAGGACTTTATCGGTAACGACCTGTCGGCACTGGTATTGGGAGACAATATCTACTACGGCCATGACTTCCAGTCGCTGCTGCTCGATGCCATGGGTCGCAACGAGGGAGCAAGTGTGTTCGCCTACCACGTGACCGACCCAGAGCGTTACGGTGTGGTCGAGTTCGACAGCCGCGGCAAGGCCATCAGCCTGGAAGAGAAGCCGCTCAAACCCAAGTCCAACTATGCGGTCACCGGGTTGTATTTCTACGACCAGGACGTGATCGAGATGGCCAAAGGGCTCAAGCCTTCGCCACGCGGTGAGTTGGAGATCACCGACCTCAACCGCCTCTACCTTGAGCGCGAGCAACTGTCCGTCGAGGTGATGGGGCGCGGCTATGCCTGGTTGGATACCGGTACCCACGATTCGCTGCTCGAAGCCAGCGGCTTTATCGCCACCATCGAGCGCCGGCAGGGCCTGAAGGTCGCTTGCCCTGAAGAAGTTGCCTACCGTCAGCGCTGGATCGACGCTGAGCAACTGGAGAGGCTGGCCGCGCCGCTGATGAAGAACGGCTATGGTCTGTACCTGCAACGGGTGTTGCGCGACACAATCTTCTGACGCTGAAGGGACTGTGCGCGCTCGCTGTGGGACGTTTTACCTGGCGGGCGTGCAACATGCTGTGACGTCTAATCTGGTTACCATTCCTTTGCGACAAACGCTGGGAGAATGGCCTGTGAGCCGCTAGGTTGAGTGGGCAGCCAAGGATCTTGCTGCTTTCTAACTCAACTCACAGGAGTGACCTTCATGCGTAATACCGTCCTCAATTACCTGCTGTTGCCGCTGTTTGCCGGCTTGTCTTTTTCACTCAGCGCCGCGCCTGTCACTGACACTGCACCGAAGGAACCGGTGCCTATGGTCAGCCAAATACAAGCGCCATCCGGCATGTTGAACCTGAACACCGCAGATGCGCCGACGTTGCAAAAAGAGCTCAATGGCATTGGCAAAGCGAAGGCCGAAGCGATCGTGGCCTATCGGGACGCCAATGGGCCATTCGCTTCGGTAGATGAGCTGCTGGAGATCAAAGGGATAGGCAACGCGCTGCTGGAGCGTAACCGGGGCAAGTTGGTGGTGGAGTAGGTTAGCTGGCCGGGGCTGGCAATTGTCTGCCCCGGCGTCATCGCTTGCAACCTATCGATCCTGCGCATCCTTGGCATCCGCCTCGGCATTGCGTTCATGCACCTTGCGCAGCTGTTCTTCCGTCAACGGCAGTTTCTTCGCCGTATCGCGCAACATCATCAACCCGCCCACGATCGAGCCGAGGGCTATGATGAGTATCAGCCAGGCATACCAGGGCATTGTCGTTCTCCTATGCACGTTGAAGGCTTCGCTTGTACAAAATTTGAGCGATAGCCTTGTCTGTTGGTTCAATTATAGGAGCCGTACCTGCCTGGGCCAATTCTGATGGCGCCCTGGCCCCCAAGGCACGCTCACTTCGTTTACAATGCGCGCCGTTTACGAATTACCAAAGAGACCTTGACCATGTCCGCCTGCCAGACGCCCCTGATCGTCGCCCTGGATTTCCCCACCCGTGATGCCGCCCTCAAGCTGGCCGACCAGCTCGATCCTGCTCTGTGCCGGGTGAAGGTGGGCAAGGAGCTGTTTACCAGCAGTGCTGCAGGCATCGTCGAGACCCTGTGCGAGAAGGGCTTCGAGGTGTTCCTCGACCTCAAGTTCCACGATATCCCGAACACCACCGCCATGGCCGTGAAGGCTGCGGCGGAAATGGGTGTGTGGATGGTCAACGTCCACTGCTCCGGCGGCCTGCGCATGATGGCGGCCTGCCGTGAAGAGCTGGCCAAACGTAGCGGCCCGCAGCCGTTGCTGATCGGTGTTACCGTGCTGACCAGCATGGAGCGTGAAGACCTGGCGGGTATTGGTCTGGACGTCGACCCGCAGGAGCAGGTGCTGCGCCTGGCGGCGCTGGCGGAAAAGGCCGGCATGGACGGCCTGGTCTGCTCGGCGTTGGAAGCACCGGCGTTGAAAGCCGCGCACCCTGGCCTGCAGCTGGTGACCCCAGGCATTCGCCCGGCGGGTAGCGCTCTGGACGACCAACGCCGCATCCTGACGCCGCGCCAGGCACTGGATGCTGGTTCGGACTACCTGGTGATCGGCCGTCCGATCAGCAAAGCAGCGGACCCGGCTCAAGCGCTGGCCGCTGTGGTCGCTGAAATACGCGGCTAAACCGACTCAACGAAAAAAGGGCTGCGATGCGGCCCTTTTTCGTTTCTGTAGGTTTGAGGCTTCAGAAGGGATGTAGCGGTATGAGCGTGGGTCTGTATAGCTGTTCCTACTCTATTTTCAGAAGAGTCCTACACGTATAGGCTGGCGGCATCAGCTGGCTGGAAATATCCTACAAGCCCTGTCGACTCGCGTCTGATTGTTCCTGAATACGCTGCCCTTTAGCCTCTCTGGGTCGCTGGCAGTTCAGCGATCGGGTGTGGAAACCCGCATCAAGCATTTTGGGTTTGTCGTTAATGGCGGCTGTACCCGGAAGGCCTGTGCCTACCGAGTTTTCCTGAATGCACTCGGGTTTCCACTCCGTGTACAGCTGCCACCCTTCCTGTGGAAACGGAAGCGGCAGTCCCAAGCGTTCAGGAGTCTTCATGAAAAAGCTCGTCCCCGACCCACCCCATCACTTCGACCTTCCCTCCGACAAGACGCTCACCAACGCCGTCAGTGAGGGCATCGTCCCCATCGACCACGTGGTGATGAACGTCACCCACTACCTGATGCTCGCCTATAACCATTGCCACCGAACCCTCGATGCCATCGAAGATGACAGCACCCGGGAATCGTTGGTGAATGGGCTGCGCGCCATGCAGCTTGCTTGGGGCCAGGCGGATGCACTGTCACTGGCCTTGGAGCGGTCTACCAGCCTGCATTGAAGCCCTGACAGGCAAGCCAACTTCAGGAGAGCAATCGATGAGCACAGACGACACCCAATTCACTGTCGGCAAAACCACCTTTTGCCAGGGCGAACAGCAGACTCATCCACTGTTCCGCATCGAGCCAGGCATTCCCTGCCGGGATGCCCGCGAGCAGGCGTCGGAATTGATGGGCTATGTCCGTGAACTGACCATCATCGGCCTGATGGATGAAAAGCCCATGATGATCTGGGCCTCGCACTACCTGAGCGCGATGGCCAAGGCCCTGATGGATGATGCTGAGCTGGGCATGGCGCAATGAAGCGGCAGTCCAGAGGCTGAAAAAAGGGCTGGTATGCAGTGCATGCCAGCCCTATTGCATTGCGCAGACTTGAATCAGGCAATGACCAGTGGCGAGAACCCTTTCACCAGATCATCCAGCGCCTTGATCTGCGCCAAAAACGGCTCCAGCTTGTCCAGCGGCAGTGCACTCGGGCCATCGCACTTGGCCTGGTCTGGATTCGGGTGAGCCTCGAGGAACAGCCCGGCCAGACCAACCGCCATGCCAGCACGCGCCAGATCGACCACCTGCTCGCGACGGCCTCCGGAGGCAGCGCCAGACGGATCGCGGTTCTGCAGGGCGTGGGTCACGTCGAAGATGATCGGCAGGTTGTCGCAGGTGCGCTTCATCACGCCAAAGCCCAGCATGTCCACGACCAGGTTGTCGTAGCCCATACAGGTGCCGCGGTCACAGAGGATCAGCTGGTCGTTACCGGCTTCCTTGAACTTGTGCACGATGTTCTGCATCTGCGACGGGCTGAGGAACTGCGGCTTCTTGATGTTGACCGGCTTGCCGGTCTTGGCCAGGGCCACGACCAGGTCGGTCTGGCGGGCGAGGAAGGCCGGCAGCTGCAGCACGTCGACCACTTCGGCAACCGGTGCGCACTGGTAGATTTCGTGCACGTCGGTGATGATCGGCACGCCGAACTCGGCCTTGACCTTCTCGAAGATACGCAGGCCTTCTTCCATGCCCGGACCACGGTAGGAATGGATCGAGGAGCGGTTGGCTTTGTCGAAGCTGGCCTTGAACACGTAAGGAATGCCCAGTTTCTCGGTAACCCGAACGTACTCGGCGCACGCGGTCAGGGCCAGGTCCTCGGACTCGAGGACGTTGATACCGCCGAACAGGACGAACGGGGCGGTATTGGAACATTCGATGTTCTGGGTAATCTTGATCATTTTCTACTCTATGAAGTCCTGGGGTAGCGATGGCGCTCTACCAACGACTTTCGAGTACACCGCTGGTGAAGATATCGCGACGTTTCAGACGCCCGATTTCTTCATGTTTGGCAATCGCATACACCCGGTTGAAAGCAGCGCGTTGCACATCGGGGAAGTACTCGGCCAGTGCGCATTCTACCGCAGCATCATAGTCTGCTTCGGTTATGTAGCGGTAAATTTCTCGGTAGTAGAAAAAGCCGAACTGAAAACCGAGCGTTTCACTGGAGAAGGCCGTCGGCTCGGCGAAGCTGTTCTCCAGGTCGATGGCCAGGGCTTTGCCTTGTTGTGGCAGCATCACATTCGCCACCCACAAGTCCATATGGCTGATGCCGCTACAGTGCAGGGCATGCAGCAATTCGAAGGTTGCCGTGATAACCCGGTGGACCGCATCAGCGCTTCCTCGCAGCACTGTGAGCCCATCGACATGGCCGGTCAGTTGTTCGGTAACGAGGAAGAAGTCCTGCATCAGGCCTAATCGGGAGCGGGTGTAGCCATAGCCGACCAGGTCGGGTACTCGTGCGCCGCGGCGATTGGCCTCGCGGGTGTTGATCAGTTCCTCCAACGACCAGTCATACAGACCGTTACGCTTGGGACTGCCGCGCTGCATGCGCCATTTCTTGCGCAATGAGTCGAGTTTTTCCCGTTTGGTGAACAGCTTGCTTCTGGCGCAACCGAGCGGGGCGCTGACCCGCCTGGCGTTGGTGCTCTGATCGATCAATCTCTCAAAGGCTTGCCGGGTATGGGGAGCAATGGGGGCCTGCAGATGCAAGGTGGTGCCGCGATAACGAAGAGTGTGTGGATATTCGTTTTGCCAAAACTGAGTATTGCGTACCACGCACTCATCCTTGTGGTGTCAAAATGCCATTTTTAATGGATCCAATATTACTAGTTTTTCACAATTTTCCAACAAATCCTTCACATTCAAGGGTATAGGGAGAACGGTAGGGCCGCTTGAGCAGCCCCCGCTACTTCAAACCTTCAACACCAACTTGCCGAAGTTCTCACCGTTGAATAGCTTGAGCAGCGTCTCGGGGAAGGTCTCCAGCCCCTCGACCACGTCCTCCTTGCTCTTGACCTTGCCCGTGGCCAGCCAGCCGGCCATCTCTTGCGCGGCCTTGCCATAGTCCTTGGCGTGGTCCATCACCACGAAGCCTTCCATGCGCGCGCGGTTCACCAGCAGCGCCAGGTAGTTGGCCGGGCCTTTGACGGCTTCCTTGTTGTTGTACTGGCTGATGGCGCCGCAAATGACGATGCGTGCCTTGAAATTGATGCGAGTCAGTACGGCGTCGAGGATGTCGCCGCCGACGTTATCGAAGTACACGTCGACGCCTTTGGGGCATTCGCGCTTCAAGCCGGCCAGCACGTCTTCGGCCTTGTAGTCGATCACGCCGTCGAAGCCCAGTTCGTCTTTGAGGTACTGGCATTTTTGCGCGCCACCGGCGATGCCGACCACATGGCAGCCCTTGAGCTTGGCGATCTGGCCGACGATGCTGCCCACCGCGCCGGCCGCGCCGGAGATGACCACGGTGTCGCCGGCCTTGGGCTGGCCGACCTCGAGCAGGGCGAAGTAGGCGGTCATGCCGGTCATGCCCAGGGCAGACAGGTAGCGCGGTAGCGGGGCCAGGCTGGGGTCGATCTTGTGCAGGCCCTGGGGCTCGCCGGTGAAGTAGTCCTGCACCCCAAGGGCGCCGCTGACGTGATCGCCGGGTTTGTAGTCGGGGTGGCTCGAGGCGACCACTTCGCCGACACCCAGGGCGCGCATCACCTGGCCGAGGGCGACGGGCGGGATGTATGACTTGCCTTCGTTCATCCACCCGCGCATGGCTGGGTCCAGCGACAGGTACAGGTTGCGCACCTGGATCTGGCCGTTGGCCGGGGCCTCGGCAGGTACCGTCTCGAAGGTGAAATCGTCACGGCGCACGGCGCCGACCGGGCGTTTGGCGAGCAGGAAGCGGCGGTTGGTCTGGGTCATGGCAGGTCCTTGTGGGCGATGAGGTACAGCGGTCAATTTAACCCGCTGATGCACGTTGGTCGGCAAAATCACTGGTAAGCATGGTAGCCCAACCGTTGCCCTGATGATGCTGCCCAGCCGGGCGGTGGGCTGACTAGACTCATGGCCCAACCTTCACCCTCTGGAGTAGACGATGAGCATGACCTTTTCTGGCCAGGTAGCCCTGGTCACCGGTGGCGCGGCGGGTATTGGCCGGGCGACGGCACTGGCCTTTGCCCGAGAGGGCCAGAAGGTGGTGGTGGCCGACCTGGATCCGGTGAGTGGAGAGGCCACGGTGGCCTTGATTCGCCAGGCCGGTGGCGAGGCACTGTTCGTGGCCTGTGACGTGACCCAGGACGCCCAGGTGCGCCAGCTGCACGAACGTATCATCGAGGCTTACGGCCGCCTGGACTATGCGTTCAACAACGCCGGTATCGAGATCGAAAAGGGGCGCCTGGCCGAGGGCAGCGAGGCGGAATATGACGCCATCATGGGCGTCAATGTCAAAGGCGTATGGCTGTGCATGAAGTACCAGCTGCCACTGCTGCTGGCCCAAGGGGGTGGGGCGATCGTCAACACTGCTTCGGTGGCAGGCCTGGGGGCGGCGCCAAAGATGAGCATCTACGCCGCCTCCAAGCACGCGGTGATTGGCCTGACCAAATCAGCCGCCATTGAATATGCCAAGAAGGGTATCCGGGTGAATGCCGTGTGCCCGGCGGTGATCGACACCGACATGTTCCGCCGCGCCTACGAGGCCGACCCGCGCAAGGCCGAATTTGCCGCTGCGATGCACCCGGTGGGGCGTATCGGCAAGGTCGAGGAAATTGCCAGTGCGGTGCTGTACTTGTGCAGTGACGGGGCGGCGTTTACCACGGGGCACAGCTTGGCGGTGGACGGCGGTGCGACTGCGATCTGAACATCGCCCGGGGCAGGCTGCCTCCACTGTGCATAGGTAACTTGCTGATCCGCCGTGTATACTCTCGCTCTTCAGCGTTTGGATAACGACATGGAGAGAGTCAGCGCCAACCAGCCCGCCTGCCGCGCCTCGATAATGGATTTCGCGGCCTGCCGGGGCATAGCCGATGGGCCCGTGTTCATCGTTGCCTCAGGCGCTTCCGCCAAGGGCTTCCCACTGCAGCATTTTGCCGGTGTGCCGATGATCACGGTCAATGGCGCGATCTCGATGTTCGCGGAGCACGGCGTGCGCCCCTATTTCTATGTGTGCACCGACACCGGTTTCGCCCAGCAGCAGCCCGAGCTCTACGCCAAGGCGGTGAGGCTAAGCCAACGCCTGGCGATTTGGCCGAGTGAAGTCAGCGCATTGCCGGTAGCGACCCGAGCGCAGGTTTTTCCGTTGGCCAAGGCAGCCCGCTCAAGCTTGCTGGCCCCGCTGTTCAACACTGACCCGATGTTGGTACGCAGCCGTGCAGTATGGGGCAGCCGTTCGCGCTCGGTAGGCTTCAGCAAAAACCTGTCGCAA
Organism: Pseudomonas sp. NBRC 111124; assembly: GCF_001320245.1. Lineage (GTDB taxonomy): Bacteria > Pseudomonadota > Gammaproteobacteria > Pseudomonadales > Pseudomonadaceae > Aquipseudomonas. The sequence continues at coordinate 1,511 of NZ_BCBA01000021.1, read as the reverse complement.
GGTTTCTTCGATGCCCGTACGGTGGCTTATGCGGCGCTGCAGCTTGCCTTTCATCTGGGGTTCAACAAGGTTTTCCTGGTGGGTGTGGACCTCGATCAGTCCGTAGGGCGCTTTTATGAAACCCCAGGCCAGGCGGTTTCGCGCTGCCACCTCGATGAATCGTATGAGCGGCGCATCTTGCCTTCGCTGAAACTGATGGCCGACCGGGTCGTGAACGAGCAATTCGCCGTCTACAACCTGTCTGCCACCTCGAAAATCCCGGCGTCGGTCATTCCCAAGATCACCCTCGATCAGGCCCAGGCCCTGATCCTCGGCCACGCGCCTCAGGGCTTGCTGTGTAGCCACCCAGCCTGACACGGCGGTGCAACGGCTTACGGATTGCTGGCCTGTTGCATGCTTGGCCTCAAGCTTTGCAAGGCCCCGGCTACTGCAATGCACCCCGCCAGCAATACCCCACCAAACCCCAGCAAGGCCGCGCCCGAGCCCAGGCGGTCGCTCAGTACCCCGGTCAGGATCACCGGCACGCTGAAGCCCAGGTAGGCCAGCAGAAAGAACCCCGCGCTGGCGCGTGTCTTCTCGGCGCCGGCCAGTTCATTCACCGCCGCCAGCCCGCCAAGGTAGATGAAGCCATAACAGGCACTGCTGGCCACCACCGCGCCGGCCAGCACCGCCCACAGTCGGCCGCTGTCAGCGCCCCAGGCCAGCAGGGCATAGCTGCACGGCAGGATCGCCATGCCCAGCAAGGTGGCAGTGCGGCTGGACATGCGCCTGGCCAACGGCTGGAACAGCAGACCGCAGCTGATCACGCAGAAGGTCGAGAACCCCGACCAGTCGCTTAAGCCGTGTTGCCGCAGGATCCCAGGCAGCAGGGCGATCACTAGCCCGACGCAGGCCCAGGCCAGCAGAATCGCCAGGCCATACACCACGCTGCCGCGGGGGTAGCAGGGCAGGCGCAGCATGGCGCTGCGTTGTACCGGGCGAGGGTCGGGCAGGCGCCATACCAGTAACATCGCTAGTGCTCCCAGCAGCAACTGCACGTGGAAGCTGCCGGGTGTCAGGCTCGGGCCGCGCAGCAAGAACAGGCTGGTCAGCGCGGCGCCCAGGCCAAACCCCAGCGAGGTGCTGGCGGTGACCCAGTTGGCGGCACGGGCGCTGCCGCCGGCACCCATCAACTCGGCCATGTACGCCGTTGCCGTGGCCGAGGCCAGGCCCGTGCCGAGGCCCAGGAACAAGCGCGCCACACCGAGGGTTTGCAGGCTCGGGGCGAACAGCATGAGCAGGGTGGCAACCATCGACAGCGCGAGTGCGGCGAGGATCAGTGGCCGCCTCCCGACTCGGTCGGCCAGCCCGCCCAAGGCCAGCAGCACCGGCAGCACGCCCAGCACGTAACCGGAAAAGGCCACCGCAGTGGCGGCGGCGCCCTGGCCGGAAAGGTCGGCGTAGGTGATGTAGAGCGGGGCCTGCAGGTTGACCGCCAGGGTGATCAGGCACAGGGCAAAGGCCAGCAGGCT
>NZ_BCBA01000020.1 GCF_001320245.1 Pseudomonas sp. NBRC 111124 | reverse complement strand
GGGGCGTGCCCGCGAAAGGGCCAGTGCAGGAGACATTGCCCTCAGACCAAACACCCGACAAGGCACACCCAAGCCCCATTTATGCTTAACTGTTCGCTCAAAACAAGCAAACACCTACCGACATGCATTTCACCCTCGACCGCCAAAGCCCCACTCCGTTGGTGCAGCAACTCACCGACCACCTGCAAGCCTGGGTCGAACAGCAGCGCCTGCGCCCCGGTGCCCGCTTGCCGTCGATTCGCAGCCTGGCCCGGGACCAGTCGGTCAGTGCGTCCTGCGTGATCGAGGCGTACGACCGCCTGGTCGCCAGCGGCTGGCTAGAGGCGCGGCACGGCACCGGCTTCTTCGTCGCCGAGCGCAAAGCCAGCCTCACGGCCGATCTTCAGCCAGTGTGGGGCGAGGCGGGCGATGGCAGCTGGCGCCAGTTCCGTGAAGGCCATGACGGACTGCTCAAGCTGGGCTGCGGTTGGTTGCCGAACAGTTGGCGCGCAGACGTAGAGCTGGCCCAGGCGATCCGCCAGGTCAGCCGCGGCAACCCCCAGGACCTGTTCGACTACTGCCCGCCGCTGGGCCTGGCAAGCCTGCGCCAGCAGCTGCACAAGCGCCTGGCAGGGTTGGACATCGCTGCCGGCCCCGAGCGCATTCTCACCACCCAAGGGGCCAGCCATGGCCTCGACCTGCTGGTGCGGACCCTGTTGCGCCCCGGCGATACCGTGCTGGTGGAGAACCCGGGTTACTACAACCTGTACAACCTGCTGCGCCAGCAACAGGTTCGCATGCTGCCGGTGCCGCGCACGGTAACCGGCCCGGACCTGGCAGTGCTCGAACGCCTCCTGGCCGAGCACCGCCCACGCTGCCTGTTCACCAACAGCCTGTACCAGAACCCCACGGGCACCAGCCTCACGCCCAAGGTTGCCTATCGCCTGCTGGAACTGGCCCGCGAATACGACTTGCGCATCGTCGAGGACGATATCTACGCCGACTTCCAGGAAGGACCGGCCACCCGCCTGGCCACGCTCGACGGCGAGCAGCGGGTGATTTACCTGGCCAGTTTCTCCAAGACCCTGAGCAGCTCGCTGCGCGTCGGTTACCTGGTGGCCGATGCACTCCTGCTGGCGCGCCTGGCCGAGTTGAAGATGGTCAGCGGCATCGGCACTTCGCGCTTCGCCGAGCAGGTGGTCGGGCAGATGCTGGCCAACGGCAGCTACCGCAAGAGCGTGCAGCGCTTGCGGCTGCGGCTGGGGCAGCACATGGCCAAGATGCTCGGGCAACTGGAACAGTACGGTTGGCAAGTGTTCTGCGAGCCCTACGGCGGCATGTTCGTCTGGGCGCGGGTGCCGGGGCGTGACTTCGCCAGCCTCGAACGCCTGGCGTTGGAGCATGCGGTGTTGCTCACCCCCGGCAGCGCCTTCGACTATCAGGGCGCTGGCAGCGACTGGCTGCGCATCAATGTCGCCTACGGGCAGGACACCCGCGCGCAAACCTTTCTTCAGCACGCAGGGCGACCTTCAGCTAGCTGATCGCGACAGCTTCATAGCCATTTGACACCATTTTGCGGCCAACCCCTTGTTAGCGGGCCGACAACGTTGCCACGCTTGGCCCTCGGCAAAACCTTGCACGGTGAAGGGGGATCGGCGATGGCGGCGAGCAGGCATGGTGTTCTGGCCAACCTGGGCATGGCCCGCAAACTGGGCCTGGGCTTTGCCTTGGTGCTGTTACTGACCGTAGCGGTAGCCGCCATTGGCATCGCGGCGCTGCACGGCGTCGGCCAGCGCTTCGACGGCCTGCGCCAGCTGGGCCAGTTCAATACCGACCTGCTGCGGCTGCGCCAGCACGAGCAAGCCTTTGCCCTGCGCTCCGACGTGAAGGAGGCCGAGGCCTTGCGTAGCGGCATGCAGAACCTTGCCGAGCGCGCCCGCAGCCTGCCGGCGCTGGCGGCGGCCGAGGCTGACCTGGCGGCCTACGGCCAGGCGTTCGAAGCCTTCGTCGAGGCGGTGCAGGCCAAGGAGCTGGCACTGGACATGGCCAGCTGGTCGGTGTCCAGCGTAGCCAACAACCTCGATGTGCTGCAGGCCGGCCTGGCCGACGACGCCAGCTATACCCTCAAGCAATCCCAAGGCCAGCAGGGTGGCGAGTTCCTGGAGCAAGCCGGGCAGGTTGCCCAGGTGTCGCGGCTGATGCTGCAAGCCATGGACGAAGCACGGGTGCGCCTGGACAAGAGCCGCAAGGGCGAGGAGGGAGAGCAAGGCCGTATCGCCCAGACGGTCGAGGCGGCGCAGTTGGTCGAGCAACTCAAGGCCGCCGTCAGTGACGCAGGCTACCAGAGCGTGCTCGGCGAAGTGGCCGGCCACATCACCAGCTTCTCCGAGAAGCTCAACGAGTACACCGACCTGCTCGGCAGGGAGCAAGGCATCAAGGCGCAGTTGCAGGCGCGTGCCGAGCAGGCCACGGGCCGTGTCGACCAAGCCTATGCCGTCGATCAGCAAGCCATGCAGGCGGAGCTGGCGCGCAACAGCGTGGCCATCGCCCTGGCCACCGGGCTGGCGTTGCTGGTGGGTATCCTCGCTGCCTGGCTGATTACCCGCGCCGTGGTCGGCCCGCTCAAGCGCGTGATCGGCCGTGCCCAGCGCATTGCCGCTGGCGAGTTGAGCCTGGAGCACGAAGCGCCGCGCAGCGATGAGGTTGGCCAATTGATGCAGGCCATGCAGCAGATGGCTGCCGGGTTGTCCGGCGTGGTCAGTGGCCTGCAGCAAGGTATCGAGCAGTTGGCGGGCAGTGCCCAGGCGCTGTCAGCGGTGACCGAGCAGACCAACCGTGAAGTGGGCAGCCAGAAGGAAGAAACCGAGCAGGTCGCCACCGCCATGCAGCAGATGACCGCTACTGTGCACGACGTGGCGCGCAATGCCGAAGAAGCCGCACAGGCGGCCCAGGCAGCCGATGACAAGGTCGACGCCGGCCAGCGCGTGGTGCGCGAAAGCATGCAGCGCATCGAGCAGTTGGCGACGGCAGCGGACACCGCCAGCGCCGGCATCGACAGCCTGAGTGCCGAGATCCACACCATTGGCGATGTGCTGGAGGTGATCAAGAGCGTCGCCGAGCAGACCAACCTGCTGGCGCTCAACGCCGCTATCGAGGCGGCCCGGGCGGGGGAGCAGGGGCGTGGTTTTGCGGTGGTGGCCGACGAGGTACGGGCACTGGCCCGGCGTACTCGGCAGTCGACCGAGGAAATCGAGCGCCTGGTGGCCAGCCTGCGCGGCAATGCTCAGCAGTCGGTGACGCAGATCCGCGGCAGTACCGAGCTGGTGCGCCTGGCCGTTGCCGATGCGCTGCAGACCGAAAGCGCGCTGGGCAGTATCGCGGTGGCGGTGTCGTTGATCCAGCAGATGAACCAGCAGATTGCGGCGGCGGCCGAGCAGCAGAGTTCGGTGGCCGAAGAGATCAGCCGCAGCGTCACGCATATCCGCGGCAGTGCCGATCAGGCGGCGCTGGCGATGCAGGACAATGCCCGGTCCAGTATCGAACTGGCTCAGTTGGGCAATGACCTCAAGGGCATGGTCGGCCACTTCAGGTTGTGATTGCCTGTACTGGCCTCTTCGCGGGCACGCCCGCTCCCACAGGGATATCACAAGGCCCGAGAGCAGTGAAATTCCTGTGGGAGCGGGCGTGCCCGCGAAAGGGACGGTACAGGCAATGAGAGACTTCAGGCCTTGCGCGGATTGAGGATCAGCAAGGTCAAAACCCCCGCCACAATTCCCCAGAACGCCGAACCAATCGAGAACAGGGTCAACCCCGAGGCCGTGACCATGAAGGTAATCAGCGCCGCCTCGCGCTCCCGTGCCTCACTCATGGCCACGGTCAACCCGTTCATGATCGAACCGAACAAGGCCAGCGCCGCGATCGACAGCACCAGCTCTTTCGGCAGCGCCGCGAACAAGGCCGCCAAGGTGGCGCCGAACGTGCCGGCAATCCCATAGAAAATCCCGCACCACACCGCCGCGGTATAGCGCTTGCTCGAGTCTTCATGGGCATGTGGCCCAGTGCAGATCGCCGCACTGATCGCTGCCAGGTTGACCCCGTGCGAGCCGAACGGTGCCAGCAGCAGCGAGGCGAACCCGGTCGCCGAAATCAGCGGCGAGGCGGGCACCTGATAGCCGTCGGCGCGCAGCACGGCCACGCCAGGCATGTTCTGCGAGGTCATGGCTACCACGAACAGCGGAATGCCGATGCTGATGGTGGCGGCCAGCGAGAAGCTTGGCGTGGTCCAGACCGGGGTGGCCACCTCAAGCTTGAAGCCGCTGAAATCCAGCAAACCGAGGGCGCCGGACAGTGCCGTGCCCACCAGCAAGGCGGCCAGTACGCAGTAGCGTGGCGACAGGCGCTTGACCAGCAGGTAGCTGAAAAACATGCCCAGTACCAGCAGGGTGCGATGCTGGGCAGCAACGAAGATTTCGCTGCCGATCTTGAACAGGATGCCGGCCAGCAAGGCCGACGCCAGCGATGCCGGGATGCGTTTGACCAAGCGCTCGAAGCTGCCGGTCAGGCCGCAGATCACCACCAGCACAGCACAGGTGATGTAGGCACCGATGGCTTCGCCGTAGCTGACCCCGCCCAGGCTGGTGATCAGCAGCGCCGCGCCCGGGGTCGACCAGGCCACGGTGATCGGCGTGCGGTAGCGCAACGACAGGCCGATGCTGCACACCGCCATGCCGATCGACAACGCCCAAATCCACGAAGAAATCTGTGCGCTGGTCAGCCCGGCCGCTTGGCCTGCCTGGAACATCAGCACCAGCGAACTGGTATAGCCGGTGAGCATGGCGATGAAGCCGGCGACTACCGCCGACGGCGAGCTGTCTGCCAGGGGCCGCAGGCGTGCGGAGGTGGCATCGGTCATTGGGTGGGTCCTTGTCCATGTGTAAGCAGTTTTTTCAGACTAACGCGGGCCGGATTGATCTTTGCCATACAGCAGGCATTGCTTTTAGCCGTACAGTCGCCAACTATTGGGCAATTCAGCGTAACTGCATGGGAGGGGACGGGCGATGTTCAAGGTGTATGGTGATTACCAGTCAGGCAACTGCTACAAGGTCAAGCTGATGCTCAGCCTGCTCGACCGCCCGTATGAATGGCAGGCGGTGGATATCCTCAAGGGCGAGACCGAAACGCCCGAGTTCCTGGCCATGAACCCCAACGGCAAGGTACCGGTGCTCAAGCTCGAGGACGGTACTTGCCTGTGGGAATCGAACGCCATCCTCAACTATCTGGCCGATGGCAGCGAATTCCTGCCCAACGAGCCGCGCCTGCGCACCCAGGTGTTGCAATGGCAGTTCTTCGAGCAATACAGCCATGAGCCATACATTGCCGTGGCGCGGTTCATCCAGTTCTACCTGGGGCTGCCGGACGAGCGCGTGGAGGAATACCGCAAGCTGCACAAGGGCGGTTACAAGGCGTTGAAGGTGATGGAGCGCCAGTTGCAGATGACGCCGTATCTGGTCGGGGACCAGTACTCGATCGCCGATGTGGCGCTATATGCCTATACCCATGTGGCGCACCAGGGTGGGTTCGACCTGACGGACTACCCGGCAGTGCGCGCCTGGCTGGAGCGGGTGGCCAGCCATCCGCGGCATGTGCCGATGGTCGAGTAGGGCAGGGCTGGCCCCTGTGGGGGCGCAGCGCTTACGCGAAGCGCTTGTCCAGATAGGCAATGATGGCCTTGGATTCATACATCCAGGTCACCTTGCCGGCTTCTTCGATGCGCAGGCACGGCACTTTGACCCGGCCACCGCCTTCAAGCAACGCCTGGCGATGCACGTCGTCGTTCTTGGCATCACGCAAGGCCACCGGCACGTTCAGGCGGTGCAGGGTACGGCGGGTCTTTACGCAGAACGGGCAAGCATGGAACTGGTACAGCGCGAGGCCCTTGGCCTCCTGCTCGACACGCGCCTGGGCTGCTGCATCACGCTTCTGCTTGGCCGGGCGGCTGATCCAGTCGCCGAACACGATGAGCTGGCCGAGGCCGACCCGCAGGGCTTTGACGATCATGGGCTACTCCTGAAATGAAAAAGCCGACCCCTGAGGGCCGGCTCTGGACATGCGCCGATCACTTGATCAGGCTGAGGAACTCGCTGCGAGTCGCGGCGTTTTCACGGAACTCACCCAGCATCACCGAGGTGAGCATGGTCGAATTCTGCTTTTCCACGCCGCGCATCATCATGCACATGTGCTTGGCTTCGACGACCACCGCCACACCAGCGGCGCCAGTCACCTGCTGCACCGCCTCGGCGATCTGGCGGCTGAGGTTTTCCTGGATCTGCAGGCGACGGGCGAACATGTCGACGATGCGCGCGACCTTCGACAGGCCCAGGACCTTGCCCTTGGGCAGGTAGGCCACGTGGGCCTTGCCGATGAAAGGCAGCATGTGGTGTTCGCACATCGAATACAGCTCGATGTCCCGGACCAGCACCATCTCACTGTTGTCGGAGGTGAACAGCGCGCCGTTGGTGACTTCTTCCAGCGTCTGCTCGTAACCGCGGCAAAGGTACTTCATGGCCTTTGCAGCCCGCTTGGGCGTGTCGAGCAGGCCCTCACGGGAGACGTCCTCGCCAAGTTGGCTGAGGATCTCGGTGTAGTTCTGTTCCAGGGACATGTATCTACCTGTGGGTAAAAATCGCAAAAAGGAAGGGTACGGCGGCGCGCGCGGCGCTGCAAGCACGGCGTTACTCGTCGCGGCCTTCCATCATGGTTCGCTTGAGCATCACATACACCGCACCGGTACCGCCATGGCGGGCCTGGCACGAGGTGAAACCGAGCACTTGCGGGTGCTGGCGCAGCCAGGTGTTGACGTGGCTCTTGATCATAGGGCGCTTGCCATCCAGGCGTGCGGCCTTGCCGTGGGTCACCCGTACGCAGCGCACTTCCAGCTGGGTGGCTTCGGCGATGAAGGCCCACAGGGTTTCACGGGCCTTCTCCACGCTCATGCCATGCAGGTCGAGGCTGCCCTCGAAGGCGATCTGGCCGAGCTTGAGCTTGCGGATCTGGCTTTCCTGCACGCCGTCACGGCGCCACATCAGCTCGTCTTCGGCACCCACGTCGATGACGAACTGGTCAGACAGGCCGTCGATCACCAAGGCCTGGCCGCTGCGGATGGTCGCCGCCTGGCGCAGGCCGGCCAGCTGCTTGCGGTCGGTTTTCGGCTTGCCCACGTCGGCGCGGTCATGCTTGATCGGCTTGACGCCGCGCACTTCGGCGCTGAACAGGGAAAAATCGTCGTCTTGCATGGTGCCTCCACGTGGGCGGCGTAGTTTACGCGATCAACCCAGTGTCGTCAGTACCGGCCTTGTGGGAGCGGGTTCACCCGCGAAGAGGCCAGCAGCACAAACCACTAATCATGCTTTTTCATCAAGTGCGGCGACAGGTTCAGCTCCCGCCCGCGGCGCAGGCGGATGCGGCTGCGCCGCCAGAAGCGCACGCCAAAATACAGCAGTAACAACCCGGCTACCGCCAGGATGGCGGCCAGCGGGCGGTTGGCATTGAGTTCGGCCAGGGCGGTGTAGTTGCCGAGCAGCCCGGCGATGCCGGCCATGGCCAGCAACACGCCGAGCGTGGCGATCAGGGCCGACAGGCCGGCGGCAATGCGCGCACCCCAGTTACGCGGTTCCCGCGGGCGCAGACGCTTGGCGTCGAAACTGCCTTTGAGCTTCATTCCAGTTTCCTCTGTGGACATCCGGAATTCGACCTGGGCCCGGGTCCCGGGTTCCGCCCGGCTGCCGGGCGGTCATCGCACCGTCCGCCTCAGATCAGGCTGGCAGTTGGGGCGACACAGGCGAAGTTATCGGCCATCACGGCCATCTCGCACGCGTGGATCTGCGCGGCGGGGATCACTTGATCCTTGAGCGCCAGGTCGCGCGTTGCCGAGGCGTCTTCCACCAGCGTGCAACGGTAACCATAGTCCTTGGCGCGGCGCACGGTGGTGCTGACACTGGAGTGGCTCATGAAGCCGCACACGATCAGGTCCAGGTGCCCCAGCGCCTGCAGGGTGTCGTGCAGCTTGGTGTTCTTGAAGGCGTTGGGCATGCGCTTTTCGATGACGATTTCACCTTCGTGCGGCTCCAGGCCCGGGATGAACTGGCCCGCCGGGCCCTGCGGGTCGAAGCGCCCGCCGACGGTGCCGAGGTGACGAACGTGGATGATCGGACGGCCAGCCTTGCGGGCGGCGTCGAGCAACCGGGCGATGTTAGCCACGGCCTCGTCCATGCCCGACAGTTGCAGAGGACCGCTCAGGTATTCCTTCTGCGCATCGATGATGATCAGGCTGGCTTGGCTCAGCTTGGCCGGCGGATAGTCGCGGCCAGTGAGGCGGAACATCGTGGTTGGAACAGACATCAAGGGCTCCTTCGGTAGGGCTTTTGTATACCTATTCTCCCCTGCCTTGGCGCCAATGGGAATGGTTGACATCGAAAGCGGCGTGGTTACTGGCCTGTGGCTTGCCGCTGGGGCATTGCGAGGAACAAATGTGCGGGTTGGGCTGTTAGACTTTTGTACGGTCTGAATTAGGAGTACCCCGTGATCACATCTCGTCTGCGCACGTTGCGCGACCATATCCGCTGGGCGGTCAGCCGCTTCCATGAGCACGAGCTGTTCTTCGGCCACGGTGCCGACAACGCCTGGGACGAAGCTCGCCTGCTGGTGCTGGGCGCCGTGCACCTGCCATGGGAAATTGCCGACAGCTACCTGGATTGCCAGCTCGAGGACGACGAGCGGGTACGCCTGCAGCACCTGCTCAAGCGCCGCATCGAAGACCGCGTGCCGACCGCCTACCTGCTGGGCGAAGCGTGGTTCTGCGGCATGTCGTTCATCGTCGACGAGCGTGTGCTGGTGCCCCGTTCGCCGATCGGTGAGCTGATCGAAAAGCGCTTCGAGCCGTGGTTGGCGCAGGAGCCGGCCCGTATCCTTGACCTGTGCACCGGCTCTGGTTGCATCGGCATCGTGGCCGCCGAAGTATTTCCGGAGGCCGAGGTGGTGCTGGCCGACCTGTCGTTCGACGCGCTGGAAGTGGCCAACCAGAACATCGAGCGCCACGGTCTCGACGAGCGTGTGTTCACCGTGCAGGGTGACGGCTTTGCCGGCCTGCCGGGGCAGCGTTTCGACCTGATCCTGTCCAACCCGCCGTACGTCGATGCCGAGGACTTCGGCGACATGCCGGCCGAGTATCACCACGAGCCGGAAATGGGCCTGGCCTGCGGCAATGACGGCCTGGACCTGGTGCGGCGGATGCTGGCCGAGGCGGGCGATCACCTGACCGAGAAGGGCTTGCTGATCGTCGAGGTCGGCAACAGCCAGGTGCATGTCGAGGCGTTGTACCCGGAAGTGGACTTCGCCTGGCTGGACTTCGAGCGTGGCGGGCATGGCGTGTTCATGCTCACCGCCGAGCAGTGCCGTCAGCACCAGGAGCTGTTCAAGGCCCGCGTCTGACGCCTGCCTGCCGGGGCTGCTTTGCAGCCCATTCGCGACACAAGGCCGCTCCTACAGGAGACCGCGATCCCTGTAGGAGCGGCCTTGTGTCGCGAAAGGGCCGCAAAGCGGCCCCCGGATGTTCAGCGGGTAGCGATCCAGATCAGCAACCCCGCCTGGAACACGGCAAATGCCACCAGGCAGGTGATGGTAAAGCGCAACCCGCCGTCCTCGCGCCGGTATTTGGCCACCCGCTCATCGCGCTCGCGCAGCTGCCCCTCTTTTTCCAGCAACTGCTGTTCGGCCTGCTGCAGCATGCCCGCCGCATCGAGCATGCTCACCTGCTGCACCTTCTCGGTATTCCAGCCGCCCTTGAGCTGGCTCACCGTGGTGTCGAGGGTGCGGCCCTTGAGGTGCTGCGGGTCGGCGTATTCCACCTCCAGGCCAGTGGCGGTGATGAAGCGGTCGCGGCGCAGGCGGGTGTCTTCGTTCAGCGCATCCTTGTTCGGCAGCGCCATGCCTTCGACCCGGTAGTTCGACCAGCGGCGCTGCAGCCACTGCACAGCCTGGCCCAGCATGAAGCGGCCGACGCCGCGGTTCAGCGGCTCCAGTTGCAGGCCGCTGTCACTGCCCAGGGTCACCAGGCGCTCGGTGTGATCCACCCGCACATCCAGCTGGTTCTGCTCCTTGCGCACTTTTTGCCCAGGCAGGCGGATTTCCATGCGCAGCAGGCTGTGGGCCTTGTCATGGCGCTCGGCGTAGGCGAACTCGACGAAGCGCAATGGCCGTGCTCCGCTGTTGCGGTCGGTGGGCATGGGTGCCAGGCGCAGTAGCTGGAAGTGTTCGACGGCCAGGTCGGACCAGGGCAGGGCGGCGGGTTCCGGGGCGTGCGGCTCTTCGGCCGGCTCTACGGCGGCGGGGGCATCGGTCATCAAGGCATTTCCTCAGATACGGGCGGGCGCTGACCGACGCCGCAAAGCGGCCACGTTCAGCACCAATACCGCGTTATCGGCAGGTTTTGCTGATGTTTGAGGGTCAGGCCGAAGGCAACTGGTGAATGAAGCTGACCACCCGCTCGCCGAGCTCCCGTGCCAGGGGCAGTTCCGGGTTCAGGTAGCTTTCACGCTGCTGGTGCATGTCCTTGGGGCTGATGCGCAACATGTGGTTCATGCCGTCGATCAGCACCAGCTGGGCGTCCGGCTTGGCCGCCTTGAGGCGTTCGGCGTCGGCCACGTCGACCTGCACGTCGTTGCGGCCCTGCACGATCAGCGCCGGCATCGGCAAGCGGGCGAAGGCCTGCGCAGGGTCCTGCTGCAGCAGGGTGATCAGGTACGGCTGCACGCTGGGCCGGAACACCTGGCGCAGCGGTGCCGGCACGTCCAGGCTGGTCTGCCCGGCCTGCAGGCGGTCGAGCAGGGCGCTGCCACCGGCCAGCTGCGCCGGCGACATGCGCTGGGCCAACTGCTCGCGCAGCACGTCTGCCAGGGGGCGGCCCATGCCGGCCAAGGTAATCACTGCGCTGGCACCGGCACGCTCGGCGGCCAGGCTGGCAATCAGCGCCCCTTCGCTGTGGCCGACCAGGATCAGCGGACCGAAGCGTGGGTCGGCCTTGAGCTTGCGGCTCCAGGCCACCACGTCGTCTACATAGCGTTGCACGCTGAGGTCACGCTCATCGGGCGTCGCCGGCTGGCTGGCGGCGACCCCGCGCTTGTCGTAGCGCACGCTGGCGATGTGCTCGTTGGCCAGCACCAGCGCCAGGCGCTTGAGGTTGTCGACGCGCCCCGAGGCGGGGTTGTTGCCGTCGCGGTCAGTGGGCCCGGAGCCAGCGATGATCAACACCACCGGCGGCGGTGTGGCCTGTTGCGGCAACAGCAGGCTGCCGTGCAGCACACCCTGGCCGGTGTCCAGATCGATGGGGCGTTGCAGCACGGTGGGGGCGGCGGCCTGGGCCAGGCCGGTGCACAGCAGGAGGAGGAAGGCGACGAGGCGCGACATCATGCGGTACTACAGTGGGAAGATGACGGTTTGACCCAATGTTTGCGGGAAGGTTCGCCGGCATGGCCTGCGCAGCGCACAGACAGCCATTCCATCTGTATACTGCCGGCTTTCGTTCATCTCAGGCAGATTTCGCGGAGCGTCCATGTCCGGCAATACCTACGGCAAGCTGTTCACTGTCACCACCGCTGGCGAAAGCCATGGGCCGGCGTTGGTCGCCATTGTCGATGGTTGCCCACCTGGCCTGGAAATCTCCCTCGCCGACCTGCAGCACGACCTCGACCGGCGCAAGCCCGGCACCAGCCGGCACACCACCCAGCGCCAGGAAGCCGATGAAGTGGAGATCCTCTCCGGCGTGTTCGAAGGCCGCACCACCGGCTGCTCGATCGGCCTGCTGATCCGCAACACCGACCAGAAGTCCAAGGATTACTCGGCGATCAAGGACCTGTTCCGCCCGGCCCACGCCGACTACACCTACCACCACAAATACGGCATCCGTGACTACCGCGGCGGTGGCCGCAGCTCGGCCCGGGAAACCGCCATGCGCGTGGCTGCTGGCGCCATCGCCAAGAAGTACCTGGCCACCCAGGGCATCCAGGTGCGTGGCTACATGAGCCAGCTGGGCCCGATCGAAATCCCGTTCAAAAGCTGGGATTCGGTGGAGGAGAACGCCTTCTTCAGCCCCGACCCGAGCAAGGTGCCGGCGCTCGAGGCCTACATGGACCAGCTGCGTCGTGACCAGGACTCGGTCGGGGCGAAGATCACCGTGGTCGCCGAAGGCGTGATGCCGGGCCTGGGTGAGCCTATTTTCGACCGCCTCGACGCGGAACTGGCCCATGCGCTGATGAGCATCAACGCAGTCAAGGGCGTGGAAATCGGCGCCGGTTTCGCCAGCGTTGCCCAGCGTGGCACCGAGCACCGTGACGAACTGACCCCGGAAGGCTTCCTCAGCAACAACGCCGGCGGCATCCTCGGCGGCATCAGTTCGGGCCAGCCGATCGTCGCTCACCTGGCGCTGAAGCCGACCTCGAGCATTACCACCCCGGGCCGTTCGATCGACGTCGATGGCAACCCGGTCGACGTCATCACCAAGGGCCGCCATGACCCGTGTGTCGGCATCCGTGCCACGCCGATCGCCGAAGCGATGATGGCCATCGTGCTGATGGACCACCTGCTGCGCCACCGTGCGCAGAATGCTGATGTGAAGGTCGACACCCCGGTGCTGGGCCAGCTCTGACTCAAGCAGGGCCGGCCTGTTCGCGGGGCAAGCCCGCTCCTACAAGGATACCCACTCACCCTGTAGGAGCGGGCTCGCCCCGCGAATAGGCCGGCACAGGCAAACCCAAGGCCCCACCCATGCCCCCGATCCCCTACTGGCGCCTGTCCAGCTTCTACCTGTTCTATTTCGCCTTGCTGGGCTCCACCGCGCCGTTCCTGGCCCTGTACTTCGATCACCTGGGCTTCTCCCCGGCACGCATCGGCGAGCTGGTGGCGATCCCTATGCTGATGCGCTGCATCGCCCCCAACCTGTGGGGCTGGCTGGGCGACCGCAGTGGCCAGCGCCTGCTGATCGTGCGCCTGGGCGCCTTGTCGACCCTGGCCACCTTCTCGCTGATCTTTTTCGGCAAGAGCTACGCCTGGCTGGCGTTGGTCATGGCACTGCACGCGTTTTTCTGGCACGCGGTGCTGCCGCAATTCGAAGTCATTACCCTGGCCCACCTGCATGGGCAGACCTCGCGCTACAGCCAGGTGCGCCTGTGGGGCTCGATCGGCTTCATCCTCACCGTGGTCGGCCTTGGGCGGCTGTTCGAATGGCTGAGCCTGGACATCTACCCGGTGGCCCTGGTGACCATCATGGCCGGCATCGTCGCCGCCAGCCTGTGGGTGCCCAACGCCCAGCCGGTGGAGCAGGGTGAGCGCCGTGAGGCGGGCGGTTTCCTGCGCCAGCTGACGGCGCCGGGGGTGATTGCCTTCTACATCTGCGTGGCGTTGATGCAGCTCAGCCACGGGCCGTATTACACCTTCCTCACCCTGCACCTGGAACACCTGGGCTACAGCCGCGGCGCCATCGGCTTGCTGTGGGCGCTGGGGGTGGTCGCCGAAGTACTGATGTTCATGGCCATGAGCCGCCTGTTTGCCCGTTTCAGCGTGCAGCGGGTGCTGCTGGTCAGCTTCCTGCTGGCGGCGCTGCGCTGGCTTTTGCTGGGCAACCTCGCCGATGAGCCGGCCGTGCTGATTTTTGCCCAATTGCTGCATGCAGCCACCTTCGGCTGCTTCCATGCAGCTTCCATTGCCTTCGTCCAGTCCAGCTTCGGCGCCCGCCAGCAAGGCCAGGGCCAGGCGCTCTACGCGGCGCTTTCGGGTACCGGCGGTGCATTGGGCGCCTTGTATTCGGGTTACAGCTGGAAACTGCTGGGGCCGACCTTCACCTTTGGTATGGCCAGTGCCGCAGCGCTGACGGCAGCCGTTATCATTGCCACCCGTTCGAAATCGACCAGGACCAGCAGCCGATGAGTATCCTTTGTGTTTTTCACCCGTCCAGCCCGGCCCTGCCGAACAAGGTGCTGACCCACCACGACGATATCGCCGCGACCCTGGCCGAGCAGGGCGTGCGCTTCAGCCACAGCTCGCTTGAACTGCGCGTGCGCCCGGGCAGCAGCCAGGCTGATGTGCTGGAAGCCTGCCGTGACCACCTCGACCAGCTGATGACCGCCCAGGGCAGTGCGGCGTTCACGCTGCTCAACCGCGATGGCCTGGACCCGACGCAGGCCGATGTGCGTGACGAGCATGTGCACGATAGCGATGAAGTGTTTGCCGTTGTGAGCGGCCGCGCGCAAGTCGGCCTGCGCCTGGGCGATTACGTGTATGCGGTGTTGTGCGAGAAGGGTGACCAGCTGGTGGTGCCGGCGGGGGCGCGGCGCTGGGTGGAGCTGGGGGACAATCCGTTCTGCCTGGCGTTGCGCCTGTTTGGCAGTGAGCAGGGCGTGGAGCCTCGGTTTACCGGCGATGCTACAGCTCGGTCGTTTCTTGGGATCGACGAGTTGTAATGACTGTGCCGGCCTCTTCGCGGCTAAAGCCGCTCCCACATGAACCCCGCCATCCCTAAGGGCAATGCAGTACCTGTGGGAGCGGCTTTAGCCGCGAAAGGGCCGGTACAGATAAACCTTAGCGGTAGGTCGGCAGCGCAAAACGCTGCTGGCTCTGCAGCATGGAAATCACCGGCAACTCACTGGCCTGCTCGGCCAGGTCACGGCGAATGGCACTGATCGCCCAGGACAGTTGCTCGGCACTGTGCAACTGGCCGTAGGTCAGCACGCGGCGGGTGACCTTACCGTCAGCGGCGCGCAGGGTCAGCAGCACGCCACCGTCAGGGCGAGGCTGGGTGGCAACCTGGTAGGCCGAGAACACCGAGACGAATTTTTCCTGGATGAGGTCCATATCAACTCCTGACTGTTGTGTGGGCAGACGTGAGTTGATGGTTGCAGTGACCGTGCCAGAATTTGGAGGTGGGGAAAATCCAGCAAATACAGGGTGTTACGAGGATTTTTCAGAGACGGGGTCGTGCAGGCTGCAAGGTCGTGCATTTTGCACAGTGCATTTTGCACGGATCAGGCTTCGCCTATCGGGCCCATAGAATCTGAACCTTTGACCGCAATGGCGTGCCTGACAAAAACTTAGGCAATCATTTATGCCAGGAGGTTCCCGATGTCCGCTCAACCCACCGCTACCGCCATGACCGATGACGAAACAGCCGCCTTCGCCGAGCAGGTCTTCGAGCGTGCCCGTCAGGGCGACGCCGAGATGCTGGAGCGTCTGCTGGCCAGCGGCCTGCCCGCGAACTTGCGCAACCACAAGGGCGATACGCTGCTGATGTTGGCCAGCTACCACGGCCAGCATGAAGCCGTACGGGTGTTGTTGGCCCACGGGGCCGACCCGCTGATCGCCAACGATAATGGCCAGCTGCCTATCGCCGGTGCGGCATTCAAGGGTGACCTGGCGATGATCCGCCTGCTGCTGGAAAGCGGCGTTCCGGTGGATGCTGCCGCGCAGGACGGGCGGACCGCGCTGATGCTGGCGGCGATGTTCAACCGCAGCGAGATTCTCGAGTATTTGCTGGCCCAGGGTGCCGACCCGGCGCGCCAGGACGCCCGCGGTGCCACGGCGCTGATGGCGGCGCAGACCATGGGCGCGGTGGACACTGCTGCACGCCTGCAAGTGCTGGCCGGCTAACTGCCTGGGGGCATTTGCGGCTATCCTTGGTGACTTTTCACCCGTCGCAGGCCCCCTTCATGAAAAACCAGTTGCTCGAATTCATCAGTCTCATCGGCGCCGGCTGCATGCGCGATGAGGACATCGAGCGCATTGCCGACGAGGCTGCCCAGGCCTACGCCGACCCCGCCGCCTTCCTGGCCGCCAACCCCGATATCAACTACGACGACAGCTTTCCCATCCCGTTGGGTGAATGGGTCGTGCTCGGCAGCCTGCCTGACACCGTGCTGTTCCAAGCTGACAGCTACCAGGAACTGTTCCAGCACATCAGCGACTCGTTCGACCAGAGCGTGCCGTTCACCCTCAAGCCCAAGCAACTGGCGCGCACCGAGCCGCTGACTGCGCTCAACCGCATCCAGGTGCAAATGGGGGCGTTGAACAAGGAAGCCGGTGGTTATGTACTGTTGAACTTCAGCCAACTGCTCGATGATGAATTGCAGATGGTGATGGTTGGCCAGCAGGACCTGGCGCGGGTGCTGGAGCTGGGGGCAGAGGTGGGGATCAAGGTTGAGCCGGCGCTGGAGGCCCTGAAGGTCGCGGTTCACGTCTGAATGCATCTTCTGCTTCTTCGCGGGCATGCCCGCTCCCACAGGACCTCTACAAGTCTTCAGTTGTGTGAGGAACCTGTGAGAGCGGGCGCGCCCGCGTAGAGGCCAGCACAGTCAACCAACAGCGTCAGCCCAGCGCAGTATCGAGAAACATCATCACCGCAAACCCACCCATCAACCCCAATGTCGCCGAAGTCTGGTGCCCGTTGCGGTGGGTCTCGGGAATCACCTCGTGGGACACCACGAAGATCATCGCCCCCGCCGCCAGCCCCATGCTGATCGGGTAGGCCAGGGCAAACCCGGTGGAAATGCCCAGGCCGATCACCGCGCCCAAGGGCTCCATCAGCCCCGAACCGATCGCCACCAGTGCAGCCTTGAGGTTGGACAGCCCGGTTGCCCGCAAGGCCAGGGCTACGGCCAGGCCTTCGGGGATGTCCTGAATGGCGATGGCGCTGGTCAGTGGCAAGCCGATGTTCATGTCGCCATTGGCGAAACTCACCCCGATCGCCATGCCCTCGGGCAGGTTGTGCAAGGTGATCGCCAGCACGAACAGCCACACCCGGTTGATGCGCTCGGCCTCCGGGCCGCAGGGGCCGGTGCTTTCATGCTCGTGCGGGGTGAAGCGGTCAAGGCCAAGCATCAGCAGCACGCCCAAACCCATGCCCAGTACCACGGTGAGCGCTGCCGCCGGGCCGTTGCCGGTGATTGCGCGCGCGGCATCCAGGCCCGGCAGGATCAGTGAGAACGAACTGGCGGCGAGCATCATGCCGGCGGCAAAGCCGAGCATCACATCCTGGCTGCGCGCGCTGACATCGCGCAACACCACGGCCAGCACCGCGCCCAAGGCCGTGGCGGCGAAACCGGAAAGCCCGCCCAGTGCGGCCAGGTGCAGGTTGTCGGCATGGTCGCCGTTGATGGCATTCCAGAAGCTGGCCGCCAGCAGCACGATGACCGCCAGCAAGCTCACGCCCAGGCCCGCGCTTAGCCATGGTGTGCTGAGCACTTGCTGGCGCCAGGCGCTGAGCAGGGAAGGTGGGGTGGCGCTGTGGCTGTGGGCGGGGGGCATACGAACCTCGAATCCATGAATGCTTGCAGTTTATGCAGTGACCAGCGTCGCAGGCCAAGGATTCCCTTCTATGACCCCAATAGAGGACTATGCTCAGCAACAGCCTTTCAAGGAGAACGTGGCAATGGGCTCTACCTTCAATGGCCTGGTCGGCCTGATCATCCTCGCCCTGGACATCTGGGCAATCCTCAATGTGATCAAGAGCGGCAGCGAAGTCGGGATCAAGGTGCTGTGGATTCTTCTGATAGCCCTGTTGCCGGTGCTCGGCCTGGTGATCTGGGCGATTGCCGGGCCACGGGGTAATGTGCGGATATGAAAGCCGCGTCCCAGACAAAATCAGCAATAGTGACGTGACAAAATTTTCACATTGGATTAAACAGAATCCGCTCCCGCATAATGCTTGCGTTGGGCCAGCCCCAGCGCCACCTCCGCAAACCGCAATCCTAGGACCTTCCCATTCATGGCTAACACGGATGCCTTGAGGCAACAGGGCGCGCGAGCGTTCACGCCGACCTTGAAATCGCACCTGGCCTATACGCTGCTCAGCGGCCTGGTGATCATGTTGATGCTCAGCCTGGTGCGCCTGGCGCTGCTGGTCTACAACAGCGACATGATCGGCGACACCCCATACTCGACGGTCGCCGAAGGCTTCCTCAACGGTTTGCGCTTCGACCTGCGGGTGGTGGTGTACCTGAGCATTCCTCTGCTGCTGGCGATGCTCAGCCCCTGGCTCATGGCCCGGCGCGGGCTGTTCCGCTTCTGGCTGACCCTCGCTTCGAGCGTGGTGATGTTCCTCGGCCTGATGGAGATGGACTTCTACCGTGAGTTCCACCAGCGCCTCAACGGCCTGGTCTTCCAGTACATCAAGGAAGACCCGAAGACCGTGCTGAGCATGCTCTGGTACGGCTTCCCGGTGGTCCGCTACCTGCTGGCCTGGGCCTTCGGCACCTGGCTGCTGAGCCTGCTGTTCAAGGGCATCGACCGCCTGACCCGCGGTACCGGCGAACAGCGCGTGGCGCCATGGTACGCCCGCGTGGCGGTGTTCATGGTGATCCTCTTGGTAGCCGTGGTCGCCGCCCGTGGCACCCTGCGGCAGGGCCCGCCGATGCGCTGGGGTGATGCCTTCACCACCGACTCCAACTTCGTCAACCAGCTGGGCCTGAACGGCACCCTGACCCTGATCGACGCCGCCAAGAGCCGCTTCGGCGAAGACCGCGCCAATATCTGGAAGCCGGTGCTGAAGCAGGACCTGGCCACCGAGACCGTGCGCAAGCAGCTGCTGACTGCCAACGACACCCTGGTCGATGCCGACGAGGCTGCCGTGCGCCGTGACTTCGTGCCGCCGGCCGACCGTACCCTGCCGATCAAGAACGTCGTCGTTATCCTCATGGAGAGCTTCGCCGGCCACTCGGTAGGCGCCTTGGGCAGCCCGAACAACATCACACCGTACTTCGACAAGCTGGCCAAAGAGGGCCTGCTGTTCGACCGCTTCTTCTCCAACGGCACCCATACCCACCAGGGCATGTTCGCCACCATGGCCTGCTTCCCCAACCTGCCAGGTTTCGAATACCTGATGCAGACCCCAGAGGGCGGCCACAAGCTGTCGGGCCTGCCGGCGCTGCTCAGTGCCCGTGACTACGACGACGTCTACGTCTACAACGGCGATTTCGCCTGGGACAACCAGTCCGGGTTCTTCGGCAACCAGGGCATGACCACCTTCATCGGCCGTAACGACTTCGTCAATCCGGTGTTCTCCGACCCGACCTGGGGCGTGTCCGACCAGGACATGTTCGACCGCGGCAACGAGGAACTGGCCAAACACGACCAGAAGAAGCCGATCTACGCGCTGCTGCAGACCCTGTCCAACCACACCCCGTACGCGCTGCCGGCCAACCTGCCGGTCGAGAAGGTCACCGGCCAAGGCCGCCTGGACGAGCACCTGACCGCCATGCGCTACTCCGACTGGGCGCTGGGCCAGTTCTTCGAGAAGGCGCGTAAAGAGCCGTACTTCAAGGACACCCTGTTCGTCATCGTCGGCGACCATGGCTTCGGCAACCAGCAGCAGGTCACCGAGCTGGACCTGGGCCGCTTCAACGTGCCGCTGCTGCTGATCGCGCCGGGCATCCAGGAGAAGTTCGGTGCGGTCAGCCACACCGTGGGTACCCAGGTCGACATCGTGCCGACCATCATGGGCCGCCTGGGTGGCGAAACCCGTCACCAGTGCTGGGGCCGTGACCTGCTCAACCTGCCTGAGGGCGACCCGGGCATGGGCATGATCAAGCCGTCGGGCAGCGAGCAGATCGTCGGCATGGTCAAGGGCGATCACCTGCTCATCGAGTCCAAGGACATGAGCCCGCGCATGTACCGCTACCAGCTGGGCAGCGAGTTCAAGGCCGAGCTGATCGAAAGCCCGGAGCAGCCGATGATGCTGCAGCAGCTTGAGGCCTTCATCCAGACGGCCACCAAGAGCTTGCTGGACAATACCGCCGGTGTTGTCCACGGTACGCCAAAGAAGTAAGCATCAGGCAGTAAACGGAAAGGGCCGCTTAGCGGCCCTTTCTGTTTTTGTGGCTGGCGCTGGCATGAACGAATTCCAACCCCCAAGGTCTGCATTTACAGGCGTCACTCACCGGGTGTTCTTTGAATGAGAGGGCAATTCAATGAAAGAGTGGGAAGTCATCTTTGCCGACCAGAAAGGCGAGCCGACCACGTTATTGCTGCACGGTGAACATTGCCCCAGCGAGGAGGAGGCGGCCCGCGCCATCCGTTCGCATCTGTTTCCGGTCATGGATGAGCTGGACCTCAACGACTTCCAGGACCGCGCCCCATCCCCTACTGCACGCTGGCTCAAGGAGCAGAGTGGCGTGATCATCACCAGCATTCAAGAAGCGCCCTGAATCACGGGTTGGCGTGGTGCCTGCACAGGCACTACGCTGGTGGGAGGTGCTGGCCTTTTCTGCGGGCCTGCACCCATTCAATTCGCGTCTTGCATCAGCTCGATCTGCCGGCAGTGCTGGCAGGTGCGTAGTGCACGGAAAGTCTATCCATCGCATTATTCGGGAGGACGATTCATGAGCAGCCTGAACGACGATATCAGCAGTAATGTCCTGCGCCAGATGAAAGCTGGCGGTTTCGACTTCACCCGCATCCACCCCATCGAGTTCTACGCGGTATTTCCAGATGAAGCCGGCGCGCGACGGGCAGCCGGGCAATTTCGTGGCGAATCATTGAATGCTCAGGTGCGTGAACTGGACGATGGCGCGTGGCACCTGGAACTGAGCAAGGTCATGTATGCCACCTACGGTGGGATCGGTGACTTCGAGGAGGCCTTCGAGCAGGTCGTTTCACCCTATGGCGGCGAAGTCGAAGGGTGGGGCGTCAAGCAGGAAAGGCTGATTGCCTGAACGGGAATGTGTTGCCTTCTTCGCGGGCGTGCCCGCGAAGATGCTCCCCCCAATTTCAAGGCCTGCGCCCAGCCATATGCGCCAGATAAGCCAATAGCGCATCAAGCTCCCGTTCACTCAACACACTTTCGGCAAACCCCGGCATCCGCGAGTGAGGCCATTGCCGCAAGCTCTGCGGGTCGCGAATATACATACGTAAATACTCAGGCCGGAAATACTCGGTCGGGTTGTGTGGCACGTTCAGATCCGGGCCGAATTGGGCGTCCCCGGCACCATTGAGCCGATGGCAGGCCAGGCAGTTCTGCTGGAACAGCGCAAACCCCTGACGCACCGGGTCGTTGGCCGCCAGTTTTGGGTCCGGTAGCAGCGCCGGAAAACGTTGCTCAACTGACGCCAGGCGGCGAATCGTGGCGACTTGGAAGGGCCATTGCTCAGGGCGAATGCTGCTTGCCTGCGGGTTGGTCCATACCAGGTAGAACGGCCCGGCGCTCGGCTTGCCGTCACCCAGCGCTGGCCACGGTTTGGCCGGGTCCTCGACGGCCAGCCAGGCCCGTGCCGGACCCTCCTGCAGCAACGGCCCAGCCGGCATTTCTGCAGCAAATCCGTCCATGGCCACCGCCTGCAGGTGGTCATCGGCTTTGACCCCTTGCAGCAGCGTTGCCAAAGGTACGGCGCGATAATGCATGGGCCGTTTGTAGGAAACGTCCTGATCGATGTCGATGTCTTGCGCCTGAGGGTGCTTCAACAGTTCGTCGCTGGACCATTGCCGGGCGCTGTCGCCCAGCTCCAGATGCAACTGCGCCGCCGATAGCGGCAGGCTCAACAACAGGGCTAGCGCGGCAAGGCAGTGGCGCATGGATAACCTCCGACCGTAAAGCCAGAAGATTAACCCAAGCGCAGCATGGGCGCTGTCAGCCGAACAACCGCGTAAGGTTGGGAAGTATGAGCAGCAAAGTCGTGGCGAAAAGAATGAGCCCGGCTTGGCGAAGTTTCGATTGTCTGAACATGGCGGACCGCCTTCTTGTTGTTATTCCTGAATACCCGGTGGCTTCCTTGTCGGGTCTGCTTGTCTCATGTAAGTGGATATAAACCACGCGCAGGGTGTGCGTCATCCATCGTCGAGAACCCTTTGTTCTAAGTAGCAGTTGTGCGATATCGAATGGCTATGAGGCCATTGGCTATCGCGCTGGCACGCTCTGCCTAGACAGCCGCGTATCCACTGGCGCTTCCCCGACAAAATGTGACCGTTCGTCAGTGCAGCCTACTTGCTTGTACGTGGCTTTCGCGTCAGTCTCTACACCAGATTCCCACCCATGTCGTTCAGGACTATCCCTATGTCGTTACGCATCTGCATCCTTGAAACCGATGTCCTGCGACCGGAGTTGACCGCGCAGTACCAGGGCTACGGAAGGATGTTCGAGCAGCTTTTCTCGCGTCAGCCGATCGCAGCCGAGTTTCGTGTGTACAACGTGATGAACGGCCACTACCCGCCCGAAGGCGAACGCTTCGATGCCTATCTGGTGACGGGCAGCAAGGCCGATTCGTTCGGGAGCGACCCCTGGATCCAGACGCTCAAGGCCTACCTGCTCAAGCTCTACGAGCGTGGCGAGAAGCTGCTGGGCGTGTGCTTCGGTCATCAGTTGCTGGCGCTGACCCTGGGTGGCAAGGCCGAGCGCGCTGGCCAGGGCTGGGGCGTGGGCGTTCACCGATACTCGTTGGCGGCGCATGCGCCGTGGATGGACCCGGAGGTTTCCGAGCTGACCTTGCTGATCAGCCACCAGGACCAGGTCACCGAGCTGCCGGAAGGCGCCACGGTGATTGCCTCCAGCGATTTCTGCCCGAATGCGGCGTACCACATCCGTGACCAGGTGCTGTGCTTCCAGGGCCACCCGGAGTTCGTTCATGACTACTCGCGGGCGCTGCTCGATGCGCGTCAGGAGTACCTGGGGGACGAGGTGTACCACAAGGCCATTGCCAGCCTGGCCACCGAGCACCAGGGCGACCTGGTTGGCGAGTGGATGATGCGCTTCATTCAGCAGCCGACCAAGGCCAGCGACAGCGCTGCGTGACAGATTGCTGGGCGACACAAGGCCGCTCCTACAGCAGATCGCGTACCCCTGCAGGAGCGGCCTTGTGTCGCGAAAGGGGCGCAAAGCGCCCCCTGCGTTCTAAAGCCAGCCAGATTTTTTGAAGCTGGCATACAACGCCGTACAGCCCACGCCGATCAGCCCCAGCACCGCGAAGTAGCCGTAGTGCCAGCTCAACTCCGGCATATTCTGGAAGTTCATCCCGTAAACCCCGGCAATCGCTGTGGGGAAGGCGAGGATCGCCGCCCAGGCGGCGAACTTGCGTTGCACGATGCTCTGCCGTGACGATTCCAGCAGCATGCCAATCTCGATGGTCTGGCTGGCAATGTCGCGGATCCCGGCCAGGTCTTCCATCTGCCGTGTGACGTGGATCTGCACATCGCGGAAGTACGGGCGCATGTTCTTGTCGATGAACGGGAAGCTCAGGCGCTGCAGTTCCTCGCTCACTTCCACCATCGGCGCCACGTAGCGGCGCAGGCGCAGGATGTCGCGTCGCAAGCTGTGCAGGCGCTGGATGTCCTCTTCCTGCAGCGTCGTGCTCAGCACGCTCTGTTCCAGCTCCTCGATCTCGCCATGAATGGCTTCGCTGACCGGCTGGTAGTTCTCGGTAACGAAGTCGAGCAGGGCATACAGCACGAAGTCCTCGCCGTGTTCGAGCAGCAGCGGGCGCGCTTCGCAGCGTTGGCGCACCAGGGCGTAGGATTTCGAGTGGCCGTTGCGGCAGGTGATGATGTAGCCGTTGCCGGCGAAGATGTGGGTTTCGATGAACTCCAGCTTGCCCTCATGGCGTACCGGCGAGTAGGTGACGATGAACAGCGCGTCACCGAAGGTTTCCAGCTTGGGCCGGCTGTGCTTTTCCAGTGCATCCTCGATGGCCAGCTCGTGCAGGTTGAACTGGCATTGCAGGTTGGCCAGCTCTTCGGCATTGGGCTCTTCCAGGCCGATCCACACGAAGTGCCCCGGCTTGCGCGCCCACTCGCTGCCTTCGTCGATGCTGATGTTGGTGACCTTTCTGCCTGCGGCATACACCGCCGATGCCACGACTCGACCCATGGTTATCCACTTCTCAGGTTGCACACGGGTAACAGCTTGGGCCGTCGTGGCGCGCAGAGCAACCTAATGGTGGGCGAGTTCATCTTCCATGCGGTCGATGCACTGCTGCATCTGGGTGCGGCACTGCTCGATCAGCGCCGGCAGGTCCTGGTGGCCGAGGCCGTTGGTGGCGATCGGTGGCAGCGAGCGCACGATCACGGTACGCCGCCGCCAGCTGTTCAGGCTCAGGCGCCGGGCATAGCGGCTGACGCACACCGGCACGATGGGGACACCGGCGTCGATGGCCATGTGGAACGCACCTTTCTTGAACGCCAGCAACTGATCTTCAGGGTTGCGCGTGCCTTCGGGGAAGATCCAGATCGAGGTGTCGTCCTGCAGGATGCGTGTGGTGGTCTGCATGGCCTTGCGCGCCTGGTAGGCGTTTTTGCGGTCGATCAGCACATTGCCACCGAGCCAGAACAGCTGGCCGAACAGTGGAATCCAGCCGAGGCTTTTCTTGCCGATGGCGACGGTGCGTTGCGGCACCACATGGCCGAGAATGAACAGGTCGAAGTTGGACTGGTGATTGGCGACGATCACGCAGCCAGGCGGCTGGTCCCACAGCGGGCCGACTTCGGCCTTGACCTTGATGCGCATCAGCCAGGTGGCCGGCAGGCTGTAGAGGCGGGCGAAGAGGCGGCTATTGTCGCGGTTGAAGGGGCGCAGCAGGCCGATCAGCAGGCCAACGGCACCCACTATCAGGAAGTGCAGCGCCAGCAGGAGCATGCGAAGCGAGTAAAGCATGGTATGGCTCACACCAGACAGTCGCGGCGCAGTGTACGGCTGTGCACTGGC
Organism: Pseudomonas sp. NBRC 111124; assembly: GCF_001320245.1. GTDB lineage: Bacteria > Pseudomonadota > Gammaproteobacteria > Pseudomonadales > Pseudomonadaceae > Aquipseudomonas. The sequence goes on along the minus strand of NZ_BCBA01000020.1, from coordinate 37,067 downwards.
CGGAGCAAACCTTGGTGTGAGCCGGTGTTATCAGCCCATGTGGCCCTGGTCGAGCAGAATGGCCTCGTCCAGTGTTTCCAGCAGCTCCTTGCGTACCTTCAGTTTGGTGTTCTTGTGGGCGAGCATATTCAGCTTTTTCAGCTCCCCGGCAACACCCTTGGCCACCTCAAGCAACTGCTCGGCCGGCACGACCTTGTCGAGGAAACCAGCATCCAGTGCATCCTTGGGCTCGAACATTTCGGCATTGATCACCGAGCGGTGGAAGGCCGAGCGACGCAGGCGGTCGCGGGCCAGTTCGATGCCGGCGTGGTGCATGGTCATGCCGATCTGCACTTCGTTCAGGCCGATCTTGTACGGGCCTTCAACGCCGATGCGGTAATCCGCCGATAACAGCAGGAACGCGCCCTTGGCCACGGCATGGCCGGGGCAGGCGACGATCACCGGGAACGGGTGCGACAGCAGGCGGCGGGCCAGGGTGGAGCCGGCGGTGACCAGGGCGACGGCTTCTTTAGGGCCGGAGGTCATCACCTTGAGGTCGTAACCGCCGGAGAGGATGCCCGGCTGGCCGGTGATGATCACCACGGCACGCTCCTGTGTGGCGCGGTCGAGGGCGGCATTGAAGGCCGCGATGACATCCGGCGAGATGGCGTTGACCTTGCCGTTGTTCAGGGTCAGGGTGGCGATGCCGTCTTCGGCGTGGTAGGTAATCAGCTCGCTCATGGCGCAATCCTTAGGGTGACGTGGCGATGACGTTACCCAGCACGGCGGGCCAGGTAAAGGAGCAAGACTGACCGGCCAGTCAGCGTCGGGCCGCGATGCCTTGCACGGCGAGGGCAGGGGGTTTGCAGCGGGTAAAAGCGCAGGCGAGATTGGCAGCATTGCCCTGGCGACCTCGGTTTTTCAGTGGGTTGGCTTAAATGCATGAAAAATTTGAAAAAAATGCTTGCCAAAGAAAAGCGCTTCTACTAAATTAGCGCGCCTCGACGGGGTGAAAGCCTTGAAGAGAAAACGGTGAAGTGTCCGAGTGGTCGAAGGAGCACGCCTGGAAAGTGTGTATACGAGAAATCGTATCAAGGGTTCAAATCCCTTCTTCACCGCCACATTCGCAAAAGCCCCCGAACTGAAAAGTTCGGGGGCTTTTGCATTCTGGGGCCTTGCGGGTGCGGCCTTGCCGGGGCGCCGGACCGGTCGGAAAGGGCTGCAGAGCAGCCCCGGCATTATCAGAAGTTAACCGATGCCGACAACCGCGCTGTCCGCGGTGCGCCCTGGAACAGGTAGTTGTCCCCCAGGTAATCCCCCACATCGCGCCAGTAACGCTTGTCGAAGACGTTGTCCACGGTCAGCCGCAGCGTCGTGTCGTAGCCACCGATACGCGTGCGGTAGCGGCTGCCAAGATCGAACACGGTATACCCACCCACCTCCACATTCCCCGCCTGGCTCGCATACTTGCTGACGCTGTAGCGCGCCCCGCCAAGCAATGCCAGGCCCGGCACGGGCAGGCTGTACTCGGCCTGAAGGGCGGCGCGCAGCCGCGGCACGTTGATTGCCTGGTGGCCTTCATAGGCACCGGTGCCGCTTCCCTGCACCCGGGCGCGAATCGCGGCGGCGCTGGCCTGAAGTTGCAGGTTCGAGGTTGCCCAGCCGCTGGCCCCCAATTCCAGGCCGATGTTCTTCTGCTGGCCCTGCTGCACATACGTAAAACTGCCGTCGCCTTCCGGGCGTGCGTACTGGTACGCCTGTCGGATCTGGAACAGCGCGGCGCTGAAGCTCATGCCTTGCCAGTCGCGCTTGATGCCCAGCTCCAGCTGGTGCGAAAGGGTGGGGGCGAGGATCTCCGCTGCGTTACTGGCGTACCAGGGTGCTGTGCCGCCAGCCGACAACCCCTTGGCGTAGCTGGCATACACAGTCGTATCGGGGCGTGGCTTGTAGATCAGCGCGGCATTGGGCAGCAGCTGGTATTGCCGGGTATGGCGCCCGGCCACGCCGTTCTCGTCCCAGGTTTTTTCGTCCAGCCGCACTTCGCGGGCGCCAAGTATGGTCTGCCATTGCTCGTTGAAGCTGATGCGATCGCTGAAGAACAGGCCGTACTGGCGGCTGTCCAGGCGCTTTTCACTGGCACCGACGGGCTTGTCCGACGGCGCCACGCCAGGCGCGCCGGTATAGATGTTGCCGCTGCCGACCAGCTCGTTGTAATAGGGGCGTTGATCGAGCGTGCGGCGTTGAGCGCTACCGCCCACGGTCAGGTCGTGCTGCACACCCAGCGCGTCGAAGTGGCCATTGAGCATGGCCTGGGCCTCATCGGTGCGGCGGGTATCGTCGGGGCTGCGGAAGTCGTAGATGTCGTAGTCGCCTTCGGGGCTGAAATGCGACTGCCAGCCGCCCTCGCTGCCCCAGGCGAACGCGCTGTAGTCATCGATCACCACTTTGCTGCGCGACGCGCTCAGGGTGCCGGACCAGGCTTCGCTGAAGCGGTACTCGAAGCGCCCGCCGAGGTTCAGCGAATCGTTCTGCACCGGTTTGGCCCAGTGCTGGTAGGCCAGGCGGTCGCTCGGGTCGATGCCGTGGGGCAGTTCGTTGCCGCCCAGCAGTTGGTAGCCCGGCACTGAGCGCTGCTCACGGTGTTGGTACTCGGCATCCAGCTGCAAAGTGGCATCGGGGCTGATCTGCCAGTCGAAGGCCAGCGAGGCGAAGTCGCGTTTGCCATCGGCATGGTCGACGTAGGAACGGATGTCCTCGTGGGCCAGGTTGGCGCGCAGGCCGAACTGCCGCTCGCTACCGAACCAGCCGCCGAGGTCGGCGGCCAGGTAGCGCTCGCCTTGTGCGTTGGTCGAAACCGTCACGCTGCGCACGTCGGCGGCGCGCTTGGTCACGTAGTTGATGAGGCCGCCAGGCTCCGATACGCCGCTCTGCAACCCAGACAGGCCCTTGAGCAGCTCGACCTGCTGCTTGTTCTCCAGTGCCACGTTCTGCTCGCCGGCGATGGTCTGGCCATTGATGCGATAGCTGCTGGCGGCGTTGAGCTCGAAGCCGCGCACGTTGAAATTCTCGTAATAGCCGATCGGGGCGTAACTCTCGCCCACTGAGGCATCGCTTTGCAGGACTTCGCTGAGCAGGCGGACCTGGCGGTCTTCCAGCAACTGCTGGCTGAACACGCTGACCGAGGCGGGGGTGTCGAGCAGCGGGGCGGGCTGGAAGCCGCTGACCGAGGCCTCGCGCACCTGGTAGCCCTCATCGCCGTAGGTATCGGACACTTGCACCGGGGCTAGTTCCAGGCTGTTTTCGGCCAAACCATGGGGGCTGTGCAGGGCCAGGCCCAGGCTGAGCAGGCTCAGGGGCAGGTGAGGGCGAAGCAGGGGCATGCAGGGACGTCCTTGGGGCGAAGACCGCGCAGGCCTTTTCGCGGGCTCGCCCGCTCCCACAGGTACTGCACCGCCTTTGAGGACGGCGCATAACTTGTGGGAGCGGGCAAGCCCGCGAAAGGGCCGGAACAGGCAGAAAAAGGGGCGCTATCTTATCAGGCCCCAGTCCAGCGGGTCTTCAGTCGACAGTTGTCGGCCGGCGATGCTGGCGCCAGGTATCGTCGATCTTCGACCACGTCTTGCCGTCGGTGATGGCCATCAGTTTGCGGCCATCCTTGAAGGTGGCCAGAAAGGTGGCTTCTTCTTCTTTGCCACCGAGCCACAGCCCGGCCAACAGGCCCACCGGGCCGGCCACCAGCGCCCCGGCAACGCCCCAGCCGAGGGCGGTACCCAGGCTGCGGCTTGATTCGAGGCTGGCCAGGCGCAGGTCAGCGATGCGGGCCAGTGAAATTCGCTCGCCGGGAGAAGGGCTGCGCGGGGTCTTGAGTGTGAGCGATCCATTGCGAAACTCGCCTTCACCTTGCAAGAGATCGCCGGATTGCACCGTGAGTCTTGTCATTGATTCATCCTGTCAGTGAAAGGTCTTTGACCAGCGCCTACTGAGCGCCGCCAGGGCAGGCAAGTCAACGACCAGGCGACGGAGGGTAATGCGGCGGGTTGTCACGCTCAATGATGGCTTCAGGCTAGCTGCGCCGCGGTTTTGCGCTGCGCCAGGCCCCATACCACCAAGGCCAGCGTGCCGATCGCCAGGCCTGCCACCACGATGCCCATCCACCCTTGGCGCTGGAACAGCTGTGTGCCCAGCAACGAGCCTAGCGCACCGCCGATGAAGTAACAGGTGATGTAGCCGGCATTCAGCCGCGTACGTGCTTCAGGCCGCAAGGCGATCACCGCATTCTGGTTGCTCACGTGCACCAGTTGCACGGCCAGGTCCAACACCAGCACGCCCGCCAGCAATGCCAACAGCGAGTTTTCGGCAAAGCCCAGCGGGACCCACGACAACAGCAGCGCCACCAGGCCAACCGTGGTGCCCAGCGCGCCTTTGCCACGGTCGGCCAGGCGCCCAGCCCAGTTGGCCGCCAGTGCACCGGCGGCGCCGGCCAGGCCGAACAGCCCGATGGCGGCGTCGGAGTAGTGGTAGGGCTCGCGCGCCAGCAGGAAGGCCAGCGGCGTCCAGAACAGCGCGAACAGGCTGAACGCCAGCAAGCCGAGCAGCGAGCGCAGGCGCAGCACCGGTTCTTCGAGAAACAGGCGGAACACCGAGCCGATCAGCGCCGGGTACTTCAGGCCGGCGTGGCTGTTGTACTCGGGCAGGTTGCGGTACAGCGCCAGCGCCGCGAGCGCCATCAGCGCGGCGGCCAGCACATAGATGCTGCGCCAGCCGCCCAATTCGGCCATGAAGCCGGCCGCAGTGCGCGCCAGCAAGATGCCCAGCAGCAGACCGCTCATCAACGTGCCTACTGCTCGGCCGCGCTGATGGGGCTCGCTCAGGGTGGCGGCCATCGGCACGAGGATCTGCGCCACCACCGAGAACAGGCCGGTGAGCGCAGTGCCGAGCAGCAACCAGGGAAGGCTCGGGGCACAGGCGCTGATGACCAGGCCCAGGGTGGAGATGGCTGTCATCACTACGATCAGCCGACGCTGTTCGAAGAGATCGCCGAGCGGTGCCAGCAGCAGCAGGCCGGCGCCGTAGCTGAGCTGGGCGGCGATAACGATGCTGCCGGCGCTGGCGGTACTCAGGCCGAACTGTTGGGCGATGCTGTGCAGCAGGGGTTGGGCGTAGTAGTTGCTGGCCACGGCCAGGCCGGTGGCGGTGGCCATCAGCAAGATCAGCGCTCGGCTGAGGGTTGGGGATTTCATGTGTCTCTCGTGTTCGATGGCAATCTGGGGGCGTGAAGCCCCCAGTCTATCAGGCGGCAAACCCACCATCGGCCAACAAGCTGGCACCGGTGATGTAACCCGCCTCAGGCCCGGCAAGGTACGCCACGAAGCTGGCAATCTCATCCGCCTGCCCATACCGCCCGATCGCCATCAGCGGGATCAGGCTCTCGGCAAACTCGCCGCTGGCTGGGTTCATGTCGGTGTCCACCGGCCCCGGCTGTACGTTGTTCACGGTGATTCCCTGCGGCCCCAGGTCACGGGCCATGCCCTTGGTCAGGCCGACCAGCGCCGACTTGCTCATGGCATACGGAGCGCCACCGGCGAATGGCATACGCTCGGCATTGGTGCTGCCGATGTTGATGATGCGCCCGCCTTGGCCCATGTAGCGGGCAGCTGCCTGGCTGGCGACGAACACGCTGCGCACGTTGACCGCGAGGGTGCGGTCGAAGTCCGCCAGGTCGAACTCGGCCAGCGGCGCAACCGCCAGCACGCCGGCGTTGTTGACCAGGATATCGAGGCGGCCGAAGGCCTTCACGGCGTCGTCAATGGCCAGTTGCAGTGCGGCGGCGTCGGCGCTGTCGGCGCGCAGGGCCAGGGCCTGGCCACCGGCGGCCTTGACCTCTTCAACCAGCGCTTCGGCAGGGCCGGCAGAGCTGACGTAGGTGAAGGCCACCTGTGCACCTTCGCGGGCCAGGCGCCGCACGATGGCTGCGCCAATACCGCGCGAGCCGCCTTGGACGAAGGCGACTTTGCCTTCGAGGGTAAGTTGCTTGGACATGCTGATCTCCTGCTGGAAGCAAGGCCAAATGCCTTGGATGGGCGCAGTATCGACCGATGATTACCTGCTGATAAGATGGCAATCACTATCAGCAGAGTAAACCTTTGGTTGGTAATCATGGCCATGGAGTCTTTCAACGCCCTTGAGTGCTTCATTCGAAGCGCCGAGGTGGGCAGTTTTGCCGAGGCGGCCCGGCGCCTGAGCATCACCCCGGCGGCAGTGGGCAAGCATGTCGCCCAGCTGGAAGCACGGCTCGGGGTACGGCTGTTCCAGCGTAGTACGCGCAAGCTGACCTTGACTGAGGCGGGGCAGCGTTTTCTCGGCGAGGTCAGCGACAGCTTCCGCACCATCCAGTACGCCGTGGCCAACCTGGCCAGCGCCGAGGGCCAGCCGGCCGGGCTGCTGCGGGTGAGCATGGGCACGGTATTCGGCCGCCTGTATGTGCTGCCGCTGCTGAGTGAATTTTTGCGCCGCTACCCGGCGATCACCCCGGACTGGCATTTCGACAACCGCCAGGTCGACCTGATCGGCCAGGGCTTCGATGCGGCCATTGGCGGCGGGTTCGAGCTGCCGCTGGGGGTGGTAGCGCGTAAGCTGACCCCGGCGCATCGTGTGCTGGTGGCGGCGCCTGCGTACCTGGGCCGGCATGCTGCTATCGAAGATCCGCAGGTGCTGCAGCGCCATGACGGGATTCTGATCCGCTCGCCGCAGACCGGGCGGGTGCGTTCCTGGCCCTTGACCAGCCGCTGGCAAGAGCAGCAGCCGTTGCTATTGCGCCAGGCAATGACCATGAGCGATTCGGATGCGGCCTGTGCGGTGGCGCAGCAAGGGTTGGGGATTGCCCTGGTGAGCTTGCCGTTTGCCGTGCCTTATCTGGAAGCAGGGCAGCTGCAGCGGGTGTTGCCGGACTGGTATGTGGATGATGGGCATATCAGCCTGTATTACGCCGAGCACAAGCTGTTGCCGGGCAAGACCCGGGCGTTCATTGACTTTGTGGTGGAGCAGTTTGCCGAGCGGGGGGTGGCGGGGCGGTTTGATGCTTTGGCCTAGAGCTGTGTTGCTTTTGCGGGCCTCTTCGCGGGCACGCCCGCTCCCACAGGGACGGCGCTGCCCTCTGCCCGCGAAGAGGCCGGTTCAGGCAACATCAATGATGTAGAAGGACTGAGCCCCAAGGCTCACCTCATCATCGACCTTTTTCCCCGCCAATTGCTGCCCAAGCGGCGAGCGGGGGGTAATCACGGTCACCGACTCACCCCCCTCGCCAATCTTCAAACCCGCCGCCTCAGGCCCAAGGAACAGCAAGCGCTGCTCGCCATCCTCATCCTCCAAAGTCACCAGGTTGCTCACCTGCACCCCTCGCGCCGGGTCATACTCGCGCAATAGCAGCTGCTGATAAGTCAGTAGCGCCTGGCGTATCTCGGCCGTGCGCCGCGCCTGCCCGGTGGCCAGGTACGAGGCCTCCAGCCCGAGGGTGTCGTACTTGTTCTCGGCGATGTTCTCTTCGGCAGTGGCCGCTTCGTAGGCGGTTTGTGCCGCGCGGCGTAATACCTCCATGTTGGTTTCCAGGGCGGTGACGATGCGGCTGAGCAGGGTGGCCTTGTCCATGGTCAGTAACAGAACTCCAGCACGTTGGCCTGGCTCTTTTCGGTCGGCGCGGTGCGGTTCTGCGCAAGCCAGAACTGGCACTTGGGGCTGTTGAGGTTACGCGGGTTGCCTTGGGCGGCCTCGGCGGCCTGCTGGATTTCCTGCTTGTGCAGGATGTCCTTGTAGTGCTCGAACATTTCGCTCTGCGCATCCACCGGCTGTGCCGGTGCTGGTGCCGGCTTGCTGTAGACAGGTGCCACCGCCTGGGCAACGGGCTCTACCTGTTCTGGCCAAAACTGCAGGGCCAGCCACAGGCTCAGGGCGATGGCCACGGCGCCAAGCCACAGGCCAAAGGCTACACAGAAAATCAGTTGCAGCGGTTTGAGGGTGATCTTCAGTTCACGGTGGCGGGGCATGGCGGCCTCCTGGCAGGGCGGGCGAGGGGGCCATTGTCGCATGGCATCAGGCTTTTTTCCGCGCGGTGCTTTTGTCGGCGACACTTTATCCGCAGAATTCGCGGTTTTTATGCAGGGCGAGGCAGGGCACATGAAAACCACCTGGGACATTTTCTGCAGCGTCGTCGACAACTATGGCGATATCGGTGTGACCTGGCGTCTGGCCCGGCAACTGGTGGCCGAGCACGACCTGGCGGTGCGCCTGTGGGTGGACGACCTGAACGCCTTCGTGCCGCTGTGCCCGGGTGCCGATGCCAGTGCTGCGCAGCAATGGCAGCAGGGTGTCGATGTGCGTGCCTGGCCCGCCGAGTGGCAGCCCGCGGTGCCTGCGGATGTGGTGATCGGTGCCTTTGCCTGCCAGCTGCCGGCAGCTTACGTCGAAGCGATGCGCGCACGTACGACGCCGGTGCTGTGGCTTAACCTGGAGTACCTGAGCGCCGAGGACTGGGTGGAAGGCTGCCACGGTTTGCCATCGCCCCAGCCCAATGGCCTGCGCAAGGTGTTTTTCTTTCCCGGGTTCACGGACAAGACCGGCGGGCTGTTACGTGAGGCCAGCCTGCTGCCGCGGCGGCAGGCCTTCGCGCAATCGGCCGAGGCGCGCGCGGCGTTTCTCCAGGGGATTGGCGTGCAGGTGCAGCCGGGTGCACTGTTGATGTCGTTGTTCGCCTACGAAAACGGGCAACTGGGCCGTTGGCTCGATGCGCTGGTCGAGGATCCCGACCCGGTGCACCTGCTGGTCCCGCAAGGGCGCATTCTCGGCGATCTCAGCGCCTGGCTGGGCGAGCAGCAGCTGCAAGCCGGCGATGTGCGCCAGCGCGGTACTTTGACGGTGCAGATCCTGCCGTTCGTCAGCCAGGACGATTATGACCGCCTGCTGTGGAGCTGCGATTTCAACGCGGTGCGCGGGGAGGACTCGTTCGTGCGCGCCCAGTGGGCCGGTCGGCCGATGTTGTGGCACATCTATGTGCAGGACGAAAATGCGCACTGGGAAAAGCTCGAAGCCTTCCTCGCCCATTATCGTCAAGGCCTGTCCGGCGCTGCCAGCGAGGCACTGATGGCCTTGTGGCGCGCCTGGAACATGGACCGCGACATGCATGCGGCCTGGCAAGGTGCCCGCAAACACTGGGCAGAACTGCAGCAGCACGCCGCTCAGTGGGCGGCGACTCAGGCCGCTCGGCCGGACCTTGCCAAGGCGCTGGTACAGTTTTACCGAAATTGGCTATGATATGCGGCCTCGATTTTTATAAATCCATCCAGATTCGGATACTTCGTAATGAAAACTGGTAAAGAACTGAAACCCGGTACCGTACTGCGGATCGACAACGACCCGTGGCTGGTTCAGAAAGCCGAGTTCACCAAGTCGGGTCGCAACAGCGCGATCATGAAAACCAAGCTGAAAAACCTGCTGACCGGCTACAAGACTGAAACCGTCTACGGTGCAGACGACAAGCTGGATGACGTGATCCTGGATCGCAAAGAAGCGACCCTGTCGTTCATCAGCGGTGACTCGTACACCTTCATGGACACCACCGACTACACCATGTACGAACTGAACGCCGAAGACATCGACGCCGTTCTGCCGTACATCGAAGAAGGCATGGAAGACGTCTGCGAAGCCGTGTTCTTCGAAGGCCGTCTGGTATCGGTTGAACTGCCGACCACCATCAGCCGTCAGGTTGTCTACACCGAGAACGCTGCTCGCGGCGACACCTCGGGCAAGGTCATGAAGCCTGCCAAACTGAAGAACGGTACCGAGATCCAGGTTGCCGACTTCATCCAGATCGACGAGTGGATCGACATCGACACTCGCGACAACAGCTTCAAAGGCCGCTCCAAGAAGTAATCCTTCTTGCGAACGCAAAAAACCCGGCCTCGGCCGGGTTTTTTTCTGCCTATGATTTAAACGGTCACGTGCAGGCGCACATCCACATTGCCGCGGGTGGCGTTGGAATACGGGCAGACCTTGTGGGCCTTTTCCACCAGCGCTTCGGCGTCGGCCTGGGCCAGTCCTGGCAAGTTTATGTTCAGGTCGATATCCAGGCCGAAACCACCCGGGATCTGGCCGATGCCGACCTTGGCGGTGATCGAGGCATCGGCTGGCAGGGCTTTCTTTTCCTGGCCGGCGACGAATTTCAGCGCACCGATGAAGCAGGCCGAGTAGCCGGCCGCGAACATCTGCTCTGGGTTGGTACCGTCACCGCCGGCGCCGCCGAGTTCCTTGGGGGTGCTCAGCTTGACTTCCAGCTTGCCGTCGCTGGAGCGGGATGTGCCGTCGCGACCGCCGGTGGAGGTGGCTTCTGCGATGTACAGCGGAGTGACCTTTTGCATCTTGAGCCTCGTTAATGTGCTGTGCGCCCCTGGTGATCAGGTGGCGTCATGTGAAGACGGGATTTAAATTAGCGCGCAATTAGTTAGCGCGCAAGATAAATCTTCACCGTTCATCCGAACGGGCATCACACAGCGTAGCCGTCAGAGGTTTTTTTGCAGGCTGTCGCGCAGCTCGAGCAGGTCGGCCTGCAACTGCTGCAGGCGTTCGAGGCTGCGGCCGCTGGCCTTGAGGATGCAATGCGGCACCTCTCGGGCCTGCTGCTGCAAGGCGCGGCCTTTGTCCGTCAGTTGCACCAGCACCACCCGCTCATCTTCGCGGCTGCGGTTGCGCTGCAGCAGGCCTTCGCTTTCCAGGCGCTTGAGCAGTGGTGTGAGGGAGCCAGGGTCGGTTAGCAGGTGCTGGCTGATTTCGCCTACCGTGAGGCCGTCCTGCTCCCACAGCACGAGCATGGCCAGGTACTGCGGGTAGGTCAGGCCCAGCGCTTGCAGCAGGGGTTTGTAGACCTTGGTCATCAGCAACGAGGTGGAGTGCAGGGCGAAGCAGACCTGGTTGTCCAGCAGCAGCTCGTCACAGGAAGCTTGGGTGTTGGCGTTCATGCAGGTCCTTGAATGTCATCAATGGAGGAATCTAGCACGCTGATGAGAAATTCGAGCAGCAAACGGCTGCGAGAGTTCGGTTGGAGTTCAAGGTGCCGTGCATGCATTTCGCGTTTCCCTGGCAGCGCACAATCGTTAGCATGCTCGCTTTCAAAACGCAGGCGAGTGAAACCCTGATGATCGAGTGGTTGTTGTTTAGCGTGCTGGGCGCCGCCCTGGGTACCATGGGCGGGTTGTTCGGCATCGGCGGCGGGCTGATCGCCATCCCGGCGCTGGGGGTGCTGTTCGGCCTCGATCAGCAACTGGCCCAAGGCACGGCGCTGGTGATGGTGGTGCCGAACGTGTTGCTGGCACTGTGGCGCTATCACCAGCGCAACCGCATCGAGCTGCGCCACGCCTTGCCACTGTCACTGTGCAGTTTCCTGTTCGCCTGGCTGGGGTCGATCTGGGCGGTGGGGATCGATGCCCACGCCATGCGCCTGGGCTTTGTCGGCTTCCTGGTGGCGCTGGCGGTGTGGAACGTGGTGCGGATGTTCCTCAAGGTTTCCCCGCCCAGCGCCCAGATGCGCTATGCCTGGCCGTGGCTGGGTGTGCTGGGCAGCTTTGCCGGGACCATGGGCGGCCTGTTCGGTGTGGGCGGGGCGGTGGTGGCCACGCCGATCCTGAGCAGTGTGTTCGGCACCACCCAGGTGGTGGCGCAGGGGCTGTCGCTGGCGCTGGCGGCGCCGAGTACCTTGGTGACGTTGGTGACCTATGGGGTGCACCACAGCGTTGACTGGAGTATGGGCATTGCGTTGGCGGTCGGTGGGCTGCTGAGCATCAGCTGGGGGGTGAAACTGGCCCATGCCCTGCCTGAAAAAGTACTGCGGGCGATGTTCTGTGTGTTCCTGGTGGTATGTGCGGTGATGCTGGGCTTCGAGTTGTAAGCGTCACAGGAACCCCTCGACGATGTAATCGGCCATGCAGTCGGTGATCGGCGACTGGCTCTGGCTGTTGCGCAGCAACATTACGTTGGCCACCGGCAACTGCGGCAAGCCTTCGTTCTCGCCGAGAATGCGGATGTTGCCAGCTATCAAGCTCTGCAATTGCGCCGTCACCGCCAGCCCCGCAGTGACGATGGCAAATATCGCCGCCAGGCTGGGACTGGTGTAGGCGATGCGGTAGTCGATGCCCTGGGCCTCCAGGGCATTGCAGGTCCAGGCCCGGCAGAAGCAGTCGGTGTTGAATAGCGCCAGCGGCATTGGCCGTTGCTCCTGCGGGCAAAAACCTTCGGCGGCGGCCCAGACCAGGCGCTCCTGGCGCAGCAGCTGGCCAACCTCGTTGCCCGGCTCGCGGGTAACGATGGTCAGGTCCAGGTCCTGGCGCAGCATCAGCTGCTTTGACGAGTCGCAATGCACCTCCACCTGCACCAGCGGATAGGCTTGGGCGAAGCTGGAGAGAATGGTCGGCAGAAAGCGCATGGCGTAGTCATCTGGCGTGCCGATGCGCACCATGCCGACCATGTGCGGCATGCGCAGGGTGTTGAACACTTCGCCATGCAGCTTGAGGATGCGCCGTGCATAGCCAAGCAACACTTGGCCTTCGGCGGTAAGCCGGACCTGGCGGCCATCGCGCTCGAACAGCTGGCGCTGCAGGATGTCTTCCTCCAGGCGTTTCATCTGCATGCTCACCGCCGACTGGGTACGGTTGACCACTTCGCCGGCACGGGTGAAACCGCCTTGTTCGGCGATGGCGACGAAGGTGCGCAGCACGTCGGCATCGAGGCTCTGGTACTGGGACATTGCATCAATCTCCGAGATGCATGGCATCAGAAACATTCGTTGGATTGATCTTAAGCCTGGGCAGAGACTGGAGCCATCAACACGGAGGGCTTCACGATGAAAGGTCATGTCAGCAGCATCCAGCAACCTGCCTTTTCCCTGAACCACCTGTGGCATGTAGCCCTGGACCGCCCGGCCCGGTGGCTGCAGCTGTACCGCCAGCGCCAGGAACTGGCCAGCCTGAGTGATGCGACCCTGCATGACCTGGGCTTGAGCCGGGCGGATATCCAGCAAGAGGCCGAGCGGCATTTCTGGGATGATCCGCTGCGTAAATAGGCTAAACCTGTAAGGGCCCTTTCGCGGGGCAAGCCCGCTCCTACAAAGGCTACGCATATCCCTGTAGGAGCGGGCTTGCCCCGCGAAAGGGCCGGTACTGCCCGCACAAGGAGATCAGGTTTGCCCCTCAAGCTATCCATCAACCAGGCCCGCCGTCTGGCCCTGTCTGCCCAAGGATTCGGCAAACAGCCTGACTCCCCACCGACCCTGACCGCACTCAAGCGCATGCTGCACCGCCTGGGCGTGGTGCAGATCGACTCGGTCAACGCCGTGGTCCGCTCCCATTACCTACCGCTGTTCTCCCGCCTCGGTGACTATCCGCCGGCGATGCTCGACCAACTCGCCTGGGGCGGGGGGCGCCAGCGCCAGCTGTTCGAGTACTGGGGCCATGAAGCCTCACTATTACCCCTGAACCTCTACCCATTGCTGCGCTGGCGCATGGCCCATGCCGCCGATGGCCGCGGCATCTACCGCCAGCTTGCCCAGTTTGGCCGCGAGCGCCAGGACGTGATCGCCCGTGTGCTGGCCGCCGTCCGCGAACACGGCGCCCTCGGCGCAGGCAGCCTGTCCACCCGTCAGGAGCGGGCCGGCCCGTGGTGGGACTGGAGCGAAGAAAAGCACGCACTGGAATGGCTGTTCGCTGCCGGTGAAGTGACGGTGGCGGGGCGCCGCGGTTTCGAACGGCTCTACGACGTACCGGAAAAGGTGCTGCCCAAGGCGATCCTCGATCAAGCGCCGCCGGGCGAAGCCGAAGCCCATCAAAGCCTGATGCTGCGCGCCGCCACGGCCTTGGGCGTGGCTACCGAGCGCGACCTGCGTGACTACTTCCGCCTTGAACCTGGCCAGGGCAAGGCGGCGCTCGATGAGCTGGTTGCCGATGGCCGGTTGCAGCCGGTCGAGGTGCAGGGCTGGAAGCAGCTCGCCTTCTGTGCCGGCACACCGCGCATCCCTCGGCGCATCGAGGCCAGCGCGCTGCTGTCGCCGTTCGATTCACTGGTCTGGGAGCGCAACCGCACCGAACGGCTGTTCGACTTCCACTACCGACTGGAGATCTACACCCCGCTGCACAAGCGAGTCTACGGCTACTACGTACTGCCTTTCCTTTACCAAGAGCGTATCGCCGCGCGCCTGGACCTGCGCGCCGAGCGCGCCGCTGGGCAACTGGCGGTGCATGCCGTGCACGCAGAATCGATAGCGTTGGACGAGGAGGGCTATAAGGCCCTGGCGGGTAATCTGCTGCGCCTGGCCAAGTGGTTGGGCCTGGCGCGCGTGCAACTGAACTGCCCTCGGGCAGAGGGCAGCCAGTTGCGTCAGGCTTTACTCAGCGCCGCACCTGCTTGAGGGTTTCGGCGATCATGAAGGCCAGCTCCAGCGACTGATCGGCGTTCATCCGTGGGTCACAGTGGGTGTGGTAGCGGTCGGACAGGGCATCCTCGGTGATCGGCCGGGCGCCACCGATGCACTCGGTAACGTTCTGCCCGGTCATCTCGATATGGATGCCGCCAGCATGGCTGCCCTCGGCCTGGTGCACCTGGAAGAACTGCTTCACCTCGTCGAGGATCTGCGCGAAGTCGCGGGTTTTGTAGCCGCTGCTGGCCTTGATGGTGTTGCCGTGCATCGGGTCGGAACTCCACAGCACCTTGCGCCCCTCGCGCTCGACGGTGCGGATCAGCCCAGGCAGGTGCGCGCCAACCTTGCCGGCACCCATGCGCACGATCAGGTTGAGGCGGCCGGGGTCGTTAGCTGGGTTGAGTGTGTCGATCAGGCGGATCAGCTGTTCGGGGTTCATGCTTGGGCCGACCTTGACCCCGATCGGGTTGTGCACCCCGCGCAGGAATTCGACGTGGGCGCCGTCGAGCTGCCGGGTGCGGTCGCCGATCCACAGCATGTGCGCCGAGCAGTCGTAGTAGTCGCCGGTCAGGCTGTCCTGGCGGACGAAGGCTTCTTCGTAATTGAGTAGCAGCGCTTCATGGGCGGTGAAGAAGCTGGTCTCGCGCAGTTGCGGTGCGCTGTCCAGCCCGCAGGCGCGCATGAAGGCCAGGGTTTCGTCGATGCGGTTGGCCAGTTGGTGGTACTTGTCGGCCAGCGCCGAGTTGGCAATGAAGTCGAGGTTCCACTTGTGCACCTGGTGCAGGTCGGCGAAACCGCCCTGGGCGAAGGCGCGCAGCAAGTTGAGGCTGGCGGTGGCCTGGTGATAGGCCTGCAGCAGGCGTTCCGGGTCCGGCATGCGGCTTTTTTCGTCAAAACCGATGCCATTGACGATGTCGCCACGGTAGGCCGGCAGGGTGACGTTGCCGATGGTTTCGTCGTTTGCTGAGCGCGGCTTGGCGAATTGCCCGGCCATGCGCCCGACCTTCACCACCGGGCAGCCGGCGGCAAAGGTCATGACAATGGCCATCTGCAGCAGCACCTTGAAGGTGTCGCGGATCTTCGCTGCCGAGAACTCGGCAAAGCTTTCGGCGCAGTCACCACCCTGCAGCAGGAAGGCACGGCCCTCGGTCACCTCGGCGAACTGCCGGCGCAGCTCGCGCGCTTCGCCAGCGAACACCAGTGGCGGGTAGCTGGCCAGGGTCTGCTCGACCTTGAGCAGGTGCGCGGCATCGGGGTAGGTCGGTTGCTGCTGGATCGGCAGGGCACGCCAGCTGTCAGGGCTCCACGGTCGGTTCATCACAGGCTCGGTCATTGTCTGTTTAGGCTGCCTGCCATGTTAACAGTTGGCGCCACGCTTGTTGCATCCGGGGCGTTGACGGACAATGCGCGTTTTGCGCGGGTGGGTGGCAGTTAGATGGCGACGGAGCGGGAAGAGAAGCTGTTGGCCCGGGTCGAGGATGCCTTTGGCGTGATCAGCGTGTATGAGGTGGAGGATTACCGCTTCCTCGAGTTTGGCGATGCCATTGAGCAGAGCTGCGTGTTCACCGCCGACCCCAGCTGGCTGGAATACGACTACACCCGCGCCATGCTGGTCGGTGCGCTGTGCCATGAGCAGCCGGAGAGTGCGCTGTTTCTTGGCCTGGGCGCCGGTACTCTGACCCAGGCGTGCATGAAGTTCCTGCCGCTGGAAGACATCGAGGCCATCGAACTGCGCGCGGACGTGCCACGCCTGGCCATGGAATACATGGGGCTGGACGATGACCCACGGCTGTACGTGCGCATTGGCGACGCCCTCGAGTTGCTGCCCACGGCCGAGCAGACCGACCTGCTGTTCGTCGACCTTTATACCGACCACGGGCCGGGTGTCGGGCACCTGGCGTGGAATTTCCTCGAGAACTGCCAGAAGCAGCTCAACCCAGGGGGTTGGCTGGTGATCAACCAGTGGGCCAACGATGACGGCAAGCCGCTGGGCGCGGCGTTGCTGCGCGGGTTGTACCACCGGCATTACTGGGAATTGCCGGTGAAGGAGGGCAATGTGATCCTGTTAGTGCCGGCGGACCTGGAGCAGCAACTGGACCTCGACGGCCTGCGGGCGCGGGCCGAGGCGCTGGCGCCGCGCTTGGGGTATAGCCTGGAAGGGCTGATTGGCGAAATTCGCCCTGCCACCTGAAGACCGCGTCGCCCTTTTCGCGGGCTTGCCCGCCCCCACAGGAATATCCCTGCCCTCAGGATCTGAGCGGTACCTGTGGGAGCGGGCGAGCCCGCGAAAAGGGCAACTCGGAACCCTCAGAAGAAATCGATTCAGCAGGCCAAGGTTGATGGCCAGACACTGGCCGTTGGGCCAGAAAAATTTCCTCACTCCCCACCGTTATTTCGGGTATAGTACGCGCCGGTCTTTTAGCGGGCCTCAAAATCAGGTGGTGCAAATCCTCCGAGTCCAGCTTCGGCTGCACGTCCGCTAGGCGGACCTTCCCAAAGTTTTCTTTTTCAATCGTTTTCGCAAATCCCCGCCGACAAAGCTGCCTGGGTGACCGTTCCGGTCTTTCAAGGCATGTGCAGCTTTGCAGCATGGGTCTTTGCGGATGCACTTAGAGGCAGACCCATGACCCAGGAAACCGGCGGCTTCGCCGCTCTCGATCTTAATCCGAACATTGTTGCTGCCGTTCTGGCTACCGGCTACGAAGAGCCGTCCGCCATTCAGCAACAATCGATCCCGATCATCCTCGCCGGTCACGACATGATCGGCCAGGCGCAGACTGGCACCGGCAAGACCGCTGCCTTCGCACTGCCGATCCTCAACAAGATCGATGTGAGCAAGCGCGAACCGCAAGCCCTGATCCTGGCGCCAACCCGTGAGTTGGCGCTGCAAGTAGCCACCGCTTTCGAAACCTACGCCAAGCAGATGCCAGGCGTTAATGTAGTGGCCGTTTACGGTGGTGCCCCAATGGGCCCACAGCTGCGTGCCATTCGCAACGGTGCGCAAATCGTCGTCGCTACCCCGGGCCGCCTGTGCGACCACCTGCGTCGTGACGAGAAAGTCCTGTCGACCGTGCAGTACCTGGTACTGGACGAAGCCGACGAAATGCTCAAGCTGGGCTTCATGGACGACCTCGAAGTGATCTTCGATGCCATCCCGGCCAGCCGCCAGACCGTTCTGTTCTCCGCAACCCTGCCGTCGTCGATCCGCTCGATCGCCGAACGCCACCTGCGCGAGCCCAAGCACGTCAAGATCCAGAGCAAGACCCAGACCGTCACCGCAATCGACCAGGCCCACCTGATGGTCCACGCCGACCAGAAGATCCCGGCTGTGTTGCGTCTGCTGGAAGTCGAAGAGTTCGACGCGCTGATCGCCTTCGTGCGCACCAAGCAAGCCACCCTGGACCTGGCCGCCGCGCTGGAAGCCAAGGGCTACAAGGCTGCCGCGCTGAACGGTGACATCGCCCAGAACCAGCGTGAGCGCGTGATCGACTCGCTGAAGGATGGCCGCCTGGACATCGTCGTCGCCACCGACGTCGCTGCCCGTGGTCTGGACGTACCGCGCATCACTCACGTGTTCAACGTCGACATGCCGTACGACCCGGAATCCTACGTGCACCGTATCGGCCGTACCGGCCGTGCCGGTCGCGATGGCCGTGCGCTGTTGCTGGTCACCCCGCGTGAGCGCCGCATGCTGCAGGTGATCGAGCGCGTGACCGGGCAGAAGGTTGCCGAAGCCCGTCTGCCGAACGCCCAGGCTGTCCTGGACGCCCGCATCAAGAAGCTGACCAACAGCCTGGCGCCGCTGGTTGCAGAAGCTGAAGCCACCCATGGCGAGCTGTTCGACCGCCTGACCGCCGACCTCGGCTGCAGCGCACGTGCCTTGGCTTCGGCCCTGCTGCGCAAGGCCACCAACGGCCAGGCGCTGGACCTGGCCGCGGTAGAGCGCGAGCAGCCGCTGGTACCAAGCTTCGCCCCACGTGGCGAGCGTACCGAGCGTGGTGAGCGCAGCGACCGCGGTGATCGTGGCGACCGTGGTGGTGACCGCGAGCGTCGTGCGCCAATGCCGCTGGCTGAAGGCCGCGTGCGTTGCCGTACCGCCCTGGGTGCCCGTGACGGCATCGCCGCCAAGAACCTGCTGGGCGCGATTCTCAACGAAGGTGGCCTGGCCCGTGACGCCATCGGCCGCATCCAGGTACGCGACAGCTTCAGCCTGATCGAGCTGCCGGAAGATGGCCTCGAGAAGCTGCTGACCAAGCTGAAGGACACCCGCGTTGCCGGCAAGCAGCTGAAGCTGCGCCGTTATCGCGAAGATTGATCCTGATGCAATGAAAAAATCCCCGGCCTAGGTCGGGGATTTTTTTTGCCTCTTCGCGGGGTTTTTCAGTCGAACCGATAGATGTCCATCCCCAGTGCCCCCAGGGTAAAGCCTTGGTGCACAACCCCGAAGCTGCCTCCAGCCCCTAGGGCAAAGAACAACGGCAGCAAATGCTCATCACTGGGGTGATTGCGCACCGCAAACGGCGCCTGTTGCCGGTAATCGAGCAGCGCGGCCTGGTCATCTGCCTTCAACCGCTCCACCACCCAATCCCGGAACGCCAGCGCCCAAGGCTCGATCACGTCTGGCCCGGCGTGCCAGTCCAGTTCACCGAGGTTATGGGTAATGCTGCCGGAGCCCATCAGCAAGATGCCTTCCTTGCGCAGCCCGGCCAGCGCCTGGCCGACCTTGATCTGCAAGGCAGGCCCCATCTGGCTGGGCAAGGAGATCTGAATCACCGGGATGCTCGCATCCGGGTACATCAACGACAGCGGTACCCAGGCGCCGTGATCGAACGGCCGCTGTGGGTCCAGGCGGGCCTGCAGCAGTTCAGCAACCCGGCTGGCCAGGGCTGGCTCGCCCGGCGCCGGGTATTGCACCGCATACAGTGCCGGCGGGAAGCCGTAGAAGTCGTGCCAGGTCTCTGGCTGTGCGCTGCTGGTTACCAGCAGCTCGCGGCTCTCCCAGTGTGCCGACACCACCACGATCGCTTTCGGCCGAGGCAGGCTATTGGCAAGTCCCGCCAAAGCCGGCCCGCTGGCGCCAGGTTGCAAGGCGAGCATGGGAGAACCATGGGAAATAAACAGGCTGGGCAGCATGGCGGGGTCCTGAGGGTTAAGATGCAATCATCTTCGATCAACTACTGATCGAAATCCAAATCAAGTTTTGCCGTCAATCCATCTAAAAATCGGGAGTGATCATGGAGCCAGCGTTCTGGCAAAAACGATGGGCCGATAACCAGATCGGTTTTCATCAAGCGCGGGTGAACCCTTTTCTGCAAAAGTATTGGCCGCGGTTGCAACTGGCACCGGGCAGCCGTGTGCTGGTGCCGCTGTGCGGCAAGAGCCTGGACCTTGCCTGGCTGGCGGGGCAGGGGCACCGTGTTTTAGGGGTAGAGTTGTCACGCCAGGCTGTGGAGGCCTTCTTCCATGAGCATGGGCTGGAACCACAGGTTGTGCAGCAGGGTGCCTTCGAAGTCTGGCGCAGCGGTGATGTGGAGCTTTGGTGTGGCGACTTCTTCGCCTTGCGCGTTGAAGACCTGGCGGATTGCGTGGCGCTCTATGATCGCGCCGCACTGATTGCCCTGCCACCGCACATGCGTGCGCAGTACATGCGCTTGCTTTTACAGGCATTGCCGGCCGGTGACGGGCTGCTGCTGACACTGGATTACCAGCAGGAACTGCTGGCCGGACCGCCGTTTTCGGTGGCTGACGATGAGGTGAGGCTCGGGTTCGCCGGTTGGCAGGTTGAAGCGCTTGAAGAGCAGGAGGTGATCGGCGAGAGCCCGAAGTTCCAGGAGGCCGGGGTCCAGAGCCTGGTCGAACGGGTGTACCGCGTGCAGTTCTGAGCGAAAACGAAAAAGGGCGACTGCAGTCGCCCTTTTTTTTACCGGTCGAATCAACCGCGGCGGCGCAGGGCCTCGATGCGGTCTTCCAGTGGCGGGTGGCTCATCAGCAGGCCAGCCAGGCCGTGCTTCAGGCCGCCGTTGATGCCGAAGGCCTTCAGGGTGTCGGGCATGTGCACCGGCAGGCCTTGCTCCACGCGCAGGCGCTGCAGGGCGCCGATCATGGCGGCGGTACCGGCCAATTGTGCACCGGCTTCGTCGGCACGGTACTCGCGGCGGCGCGAGAACCACATGACGATCATGCTGGCGAGGATGCCTAGGATCAGCTCGGCAACGATGGTCGCCACATAGTAGGCAATACCTTGGCCTTCTTCGTTCTTGAAGATTACCTTGTCGACGAAGTTGCCGATAATGCGGGCAAAGAACATCACGAAGGTGTTCACCACGCCCTGCACCAGGGCCAGGGTGACCATGTCACCGTTGGCCACGTGGCCGATTTCGTGGGCCAGCACGGCGCGCACTTCATCGGGCGAGAAGCGCTCCAGCAGGCCCTGGGACACGGCTACCAGTGCGTCGTTGCGGTTCCAGCCGGTGGCGAAGGCGTTGGCCTCGTAAGCCGGGAAAATACCCACTTCGGGCATCTTGATGCCGGCTTCACGTGACAGCTCCTCGACCGTTTGCAGCAGCCACTGCTCGTGGCGGGTGCGCGGCTGGCTGATGATCTGGGTGCCGGTGGTCATCTTCGCCATCCACTTGGAGATGAACAGCGAGACCAGGGAGCCAGCGAAGCCGAACACGGCGCAGAAGACCAGCAGGCTGCTGAGGTTGAGGTCAACCCCGTTGGCGGCCATGAACCCGTTGAAGCCGAACAGGCTCAGGGTAATGCTTGCAACCAGCACCACCGCGAGGTTGGTGGCTACAAACAACAGAATGCGCATCATGGTTGTTACGTTCTCCTGACGGATGAGTTGTTGCTTACTGCGGGGTATATAAGGTGCCGGTCGCACAGATTCAATCGGGCGACTATTTCAAACTGTGTACGGCGGAGTATGGCAGAGGATTAAGCACGGGCTGTGAGGTAGAGCGTTGCAGGATGTAAGAAACATCCTGTGAGATTGCAGCGGCTGCTTGTAGGAGCGGCCTTGTGTCGCGAAAGGGGCGCAAAGCGCCCCCCCGGGGCCATCACTTACTGCGAATAAGTCCGCAGGAAGTTACCAATCCGCCCAATCGCGGCCTCAAGGTCATCCACCCGCGGCAAGGTCACCACGCGGAAGTGGTCCGGCCACGGCCAGTTGAACGCCGTACCCTGAACGATCAGCAGCTTCTCCGACAGCAGCAGGTCGAGGGCGAACTTCTCGTCGTTGAGAATCGGGCACACCTTCGGATCAATGCGCGGGAACGCATACAGGGCGCCCATTGGCTTGACGCAGCTCACGCCCGGGATGTCGTTGAGCAGCTCGTAGGTGCGGTTGCGCTGCTCCAGCAGGCGCCCTGGCGGCAGCACCAGGTCGTTGATGCTCTGGTAGCCGCCCAGTGCGGTCTGGATCGCATGCTGTGCTGGCACGTTGGCGCACAGGCGCATGTTGGCCAGCATGTCGATGCCTTCGATGTAGCTCTGGGCGTGGTGCTTGGGCCCGGAGATGATCAGCCAGCCGGAGCGGAAGCCCGCCACACGGTACGACTTGGACAAACCGTTGAAGGTCAGGCACAGCAGGTCCGGGGCCAGCGAGGCAGTGCTGATGTGCACGGCTTCGTCGTAAAGGATCTTGTCGTAGATCTCGTCGGAGAACACCACCAGGTTGTGCTGGCGCGCCAGCTCCAGCATGCCCAGCAGCAGCGCTTTGGAATACACCGCGCCGGTCGGGTTGTTCGGGTTGATGATCACCAGGGCCTTGGTATTCGGGGTGATCTTGGCCTTGATGTCTTCCAGGTCGGGGAACCAGTCAGCTTGCTCGTCGCACAGGTAGTGCACCGGCTTGCCGCCGGCCAGGCTCACGGCAGCGGTCCACAGCGGATAGTCGGGGGCCGGGATCAGTACTTCGTCGCCGTTGTTCAGCAGTGCCTGCATCGACATCACGATCAGCTCGGACACACCGTTGCCGAGGTAGATGTCCTCGATGGTGACGCCTTCGATTTCCTTCTGCTGGCAGTACTGCATCACGGCCTTGCGTGCGCTGAACAGGCCCTTGGAGTCACTGTAACCTTGAGCGGTGGGCAGGTTGCGGATCACATCCTGGAGGATTTCGTCCGGCGCTTCGAAGCCAAACGGTGCCGGGTTGCCGATGTTCAGCTTGAGGATGCGGTGGCCTTCCTCTTCCAGGCGTTTGGCGTGCTTGAGCACCGGGCCGCGAATGTCGTAGCAGACATTGGCGAGCTTGTTCGATTTGCTGAACTGCATGATGTGGTCCCGATTGAGAATACGCGCCGCGGCCCTCTTCAAAACAGTCTAAAGGTTTGAAAGGGCAGGAAGCGGGTGCCAGACTGGAGGCCTTGCACACGAAGCCAACTAATATACGTGCCACCCGCGTTACGGAAAAGACGGCGCGAGGTGAAATTCAGCCTGCCGAGGTCCAGTTATGCAAAAGATCGACAAGACACTTGAAGAATGGCGCGAAATGCTCGACCCCGCGCAGTATCAGGTGTGCCGCCTCAAGGGCACCGAGCGGCCGTTCAGCGGCAAGTACAACAGTGAGCGCCGGGCCGGCATTTACCATTGCATCTGCTGCGACCTGGCGTTATTCGACGCGCAGACCAAGTTCGATTCCGGCTGCGGCTGGCCAAGTTTTTACGCGCCGATCGAAGAAAGCGCGATGGTCGAGATACGCGACACCTCCCACGGCATGATCCGCACCGAGGTCACCTGCGCCCAGTGCGACGCCCACCTGGGCCATGTATTCCCCGACGGCCCGCCACCGACTGGCTTGCGTTACTGCATCAACTCGGTGTGCCTGGACTTCAAACCCCGCGACGGAGCCTGAAAATGGCCGGATCGATGCTGGACATCCCCTGCGTGACCCTGGGCGGCGAGCAGAAGACGCTCGGCGACTTTGCCGGCAAGGCGCTGCTGGTGGTCAACACCGCCAGCCAGTGCGGCTTCACCCCGCAGTACAAGGGCCTGGAGCAGCTGTGGCGTGACTACCGCGCGCGCGGCCTGGTGGTGCTGGGCTTTCCTTGCAACCAGTTCGGTAAGCAAGAGCCAGGGGATGCACGGGAAATCGCGCAGTTCTGCGAAGCCAATTTTGGCGTGAGTTTCCCGCTGTTCCGCAAGGTCGAGGTCAATGGCCCTGGCGCCCATCCACTGTTCGCCGCACTCAAGCAAAGCGCGCCGGGCCTGTTCGGCACGCAGAAGATCAAGTGGAACTTCACCAAGTTCCTGGTCGACCCGGCCAGCGGCAAGGTCACCCGCTATGCGCCGAGCACCAAGCCGCAAGCACTGGAAGCCGACATCGAGCGCCTGCTCAGCCGCTGAGCGGCACCCAGTGGTCGATCAGCGCCAGTAGCTCCTCGCGGCGGAACGGCTTGGCCAGGTAGTCGCTCATGCCTGCCGCGCGGCAGCGCTCACGCTCTTCGGGCATGGCGTTGGCGGTCAGGGCGACGATCGGCAGTTCCGGCCAGCGCCCGCTCTGGCGAATGCGCCGGCTGGCTTCATAGCCGTCCATCACCGGCATGTTGCAGTCCATCAGCACCATGTCGAAGCTTTCTCGTTCCAGCCATTCCAAGGCCTCGACGCCCTGGGTGGCGACTTGCACCTGGCAGCCGAGCTTGGCCAGCATGCCCTTGGCCACCAGCTGGTTCACCGGGTTGTCCTCCACCAGCAAAATGCGTGCGCGGCCGTCGGCGGTGGTGAGCGGCGGGGTGGCCAGTGGGTGCTCCGGAGCATGGCCCTGCAAGGTGCGGCGCAGCGTCTGGTACAGGGCATTGCGCGCCAGCGGCCGGGCCAGCTGGTGCAGCGGCGCCAGTTGCGCTGATTGCTCGCTGGGCAGGAAGTTGCCATAGGCGGTCACCAGCAGGATCGGGACCTTGAGTGCCGGGCGCAGCTGGAACAGGTGCTCCAGGTCGTCGGTGATCAGCAAGTCGAGGTTGCCGTCGAATGCAGCAGGGCTGTCGTGCCGCTGGTAATCGAGCCCCCAGCCGGGCAGCAGGTTTTGCAACAGTTCGCTCAGGCCACTGCCCGCATCACTCAGGGCAACGACCTTGCCTTGCAAGGGCGCCGCAGCGATGGCTTCGGTATGGGCGGTCAGGGGTAGCTCGGCGCTGAAGCGGCTGCCAAAACCCGGCTCGGACTGGATGTGCAAGTGGCCCTGCATGGCCTTGCACAGGTTACGGGTCAGGGCCAGGCCCAGCCCGGTGCCGCCGTATTGGCGGGTAATGCCCGCGCCGGCTTGGGTGAATGGCTGGAAGATGCGCGCCTGGGCGTCCTCGGGGATGCCGATGCCGGTGTCGCGCACTTCGAGACGTACACCGCCAATAATGCGCACCAGGCGCACGTCGACACGGCCGAAGCGGGTGAACTTGAGGGCGTTGGACAGCAGGTTGCTGACCACCTGGCGCACCCGCGTGGGGTCGCCCAGCACCGAGCTCGGGAAGTCGCCAGCGATCAGGCAGGTCAGTTCCACGTTCTGTGCGGCATTCTGCGACAGCAAGTTGGCGGTGTCCTCGACCATGGCGCCCATGTCGAAAGGAATGCGCTCCAGCTCCAGCTGCCCGGCATCGAACTTGGACAGGTCGAGGATATCGTTGAGCAGTTCCACCAGCACCTTGCCCGAGTCGTGGGCGATCGACAGCTGCTGGCGCTGTTCGCCGGCCAACGGGCTGTCCAGGGCCAGGGCGATCATGCCGAGCATGCCGTTGAGCGGGGTGCGGATCTCATGGCTCATGTTGGCCAGGAAGGCCGCGCGCGCCTGGGCCATGTCGAGGGCGCGCTGGCGCGCCTCTTCCAGCTCCTGATTGGACTGGCTGAGGCGGCTGTTGCTGGCCTTGAGCTCCTCGGTACGGGCCGAGACGATGTCTTCCAGCTCGTTGAGGTACTGGGTCAGGCGGTTTTCCGCGGTGCGCCGCTGCTGGATCTCGGTGGCCATGCTGACGAACTGCTGGTTGGCGACTTTGACCAGTACGCCGATCTCGTCGAGCTCGTGGCCGGGCGGGCAGTCCACCCGAGTTTGCCCGGGCTGGCGCGGGTCGCGGCCGGTGAGGGCGCCGATCACCGTCACCAGCGGCTTGGTCAGCATCATGTAGAACAGCGCCAGGAGGATGCCGGTGAGCACCAGGCTGCGGGCGAAGCCATTGAGCAGGGTAACCCCGGCGCGGTCGAGGAAGCGCCTTCCAAAGGTGTAAGTGTCGACGTCCAGATACAGGGTGCCGAGGTATTCCTCGGGCATATGGGTCAGGTACAGGCGTTCCTTGAACTGGCGCTTCTCGCCGAACAGAAAGTCGCTCAGCGGCCGGTAGTGGTCCTCAACCGGTGGCCGTTCAACATCGGCCAGCACCGTTTCGTTGTTGTCGATCAGCCGCGCCCGGATGACCGCTGGCGATTGCAGCAGGCCGCGGGTGAGCTCCAGTGCCAGCTCCGAATCGATGTTGTAGGCGATGCGCGATGCCGGATTGTGGCTGATTTGCAGCAACGCCCGCACTTCGCGGTTGATGGATGCGTCTTCGCTGGCATAATCGATGCCGATCTGGATGAGACTGAGCAATGTTCCCAGGATGAAGCCGACCAGGACTGTCAACCGGGCTTGCTTGTATGACAGGCGATTGGTGAACTTGATATCCATGAGTCCCGAGCCGGTTTCACATCCCTTGCGCTGCGCAAGCATAGCCGATCAGCCCCGGCTGCTGGCGGGCCTGTCACACATTCAGCTTTAAATCTCACCTGTCTTGCTAGGAGTCGTCATGGACGCTCGCTTGAATGCTTTCCTGGAGCGCGCCGAATCGGTGCTGGCGCGTCTCGAACCCCTGCTGCCGGCGCCGCGCCCGCACATCGACTGGAACACCACCCTGGCTGCGCGCTGGCAGCGCGATGGCCGCACGGGCTACCTGATGCCGCTGGACGTCAGCCTGGACATTCGCCTGACTGACCTGATCGGCGTTGACAAACAGCGTGACCAGCTGGGCCGCAACACCCACCAGTTCATCAGTGGCATGCCGGCCAACCACGCTTTATTGTGGGGCTCGCGCGGCACCGGCAAGTCGTCGCTGGTACGCGCCCTGCTGGCCGAGCACGCGGGCGCCGGGCTGCGGCTGATCGAAATCGAGCGCGACCACCTGGCCGAGCTGCCACGCGTCGTCGAGCAGCTGCAGAAGCTGCCGCAACGCTTCATCCTGTTCTGCGATGACCTGTCGTTCGAAGCCGGGGAGGGCGACTACCGGGTGCTGAAAAGCGTGCTTGACGGCTCGCTCGAGCAGGCCCCGGACAACGTGCTGCTGTACGCCACCTCCAACCGCCGCCACCTGGTGCCGGAAAAGCAGAGCGACAACGAAAACTGGAAGAGGGTCGACGGCGAACTGCACCCTAACGAGGCGGTGGAGGACAAGATCGCCCTGTCCGACCGTTTCGGCCTGTGGCTGTCGTTCTACCCGTTCACCCAGGAACACTTCCTCGACGTGGTCGAACACTGGATCGGCCAGTTGGCCCGCCCTGCAGGCCTGGCCTGGCAGCGTGACGAAGCCCTGGAAATTCTCGCCGTGCGCTGGGCAACCGGTCGCGGCAATCGTAATGGCCGTTGTGCCTATCAGTTCGCCCGCTACTGGGTCGGGCTGCAATTGCTGGAGCAAAAGTAAACATGATCGACCTCAATGCCAGTGGCACCGGCCTCGACGGCTATAACCTGCTGGCGGCGCAAGTACAGGCGCTGTTCGCCGACGAGCGCGACTTCATCGCCAATGCCGCGCAGTTTTCGGCGTTTCTCTATAACCAGGTCGACGACCTGAACTGGGCGGGGTTCTACCTCAACCGCAACGAAGAGCTGGTGCTCGGCCCGTTCCAAGGCCAGGTGGCCTGTGTGCGCATTCCGTTCAGTAAAGGCGTGTGTGGCGCGGCAGCGGCCACGCGGGAGACCCAGCGGGTCGAGGATGTCCACGCGTTCCCGGGGCATATCGCCTGCGACAGTGCGTCCAACAGCGAGTTGGTGATTCCGCTGGTCAAAGAAGGGCGATTGATTGGTGTGCTCGACCTGGACAGCCCGAAACTGGCGCGTTTCAGTGAGGCGGATCAGGCGGGGCTGGAAAGGTTGGCGGCGATCTTTCTGGAGCTGACCGACTGCTAGATGTTGTGTCGCTTGTACCGGCCTCTTCGCGGCTGAAGCCGCTCCCACAGGTAGTGCACTGCCCTCAGGCCTGGTGCAAACCCTGTGGGAGCGGCTTTAGCCGCGAAGAGGCCGGTACAGGCTAAAAACTCAATCGTAGATCACCCGCTTCTTCCAGGTCTCGTCCTCATCGGTCTTGAGGCCCTCGGTCAGTTCGTTCTGCTCCCCTTCCGCCGGCTCCATCTTGTCCAGCACCTGGGCATTGGCCCGCGCCAGCAGTTTCTCCAGATAGGTAAGCTGCTCTTCATACATCTTCGGCTCCGGCTGCTTGCGCAGGTACTGCACGCCGCGCTCGAAGGCCAGTCGCGCCTGGCCGGGCTGCTCCTGCTGCAGAGCCTGCTGGCCGAGGTTGTTGAAGAACTCGATGTGAAGCAGCACCAGAATGTGGCGGATCTCCTTGACCCACTGCTTGGCTTCGCTGGTCTGCAACACGTTTTCCTGGCTGCCCTTGACGACCTGGGTATGCAGCGCTTCGAGCAGGAAGCGCACATCCTTGGCCTTGGCCTCGGTATGGATCGGGGAGGGCGGGTTGTTCACCGGAATGCGTTCGCCCTGAGCGATCAGCCCCTGAAGTTCGGCGATGCGCGCCTTGAGTTGGGCGCTGTTCTTGTCCAGCGCCAGTTGCCGCTGGTTGAGGTTCAGCTCCAGGCGCGCCAGCAACAGTTTGAGGGCCGGGGTCATGAACTGGCCCGGGAAGGTCTCGGTGATTTCGCCACAACGGCGTACCCGGTCGGCGAGTTCGACTTTCAGCCGCGCGCGTTCGAGCTTACTGTTTTCGACCACGTTGTTGAGGTAGCCGATCACGATCAGCAACGCGATACCGGCCACGATGAGTAGAGTGATCAGAAGTGGTGTCACCGTTAACGCCTCATCAATAAGTTTTGCTTAATAGAGTGTAGTGGTAGCGGCCGCTACCCGCGAAGGGACCGACGTGGCACCTTGCTGCACTTTGTCGGCCGATTGCCGCTTTCCTCAAGTGATGGCACTTTGCGACGACTGCGTCAGGAAATCAACGCCAATCCTTCGGCGTCGCCTGGCGGCGCCTCCCATATGAGCCGAAGTCATTGATTTAAATAAATTTCTACAAAGGGGTTGACGACCCTTCGAAGCATCCATAGAATGCGCGCCACTTGCAGCGTAAAGCACACAGCGAAACGCGGCAGGGAGTGAAAGCAGGCAGCAATGCCAGCAGCGTGTCCCCTTCGTCTAGTGGCCTAGGACACCGCCCTTTCACGGCGGTAACAGGGGTTCGAGTCCCCTAGGGGACGCCAAATTGCGGGAATAGCTCAGTTGGTAGAGCACGACCTTGCCAAGGTCGGGGTCGCGAGTTCGAGTCTCGTTTCCCGCTCCAAATTCTCCGGCAACGCTTAACGGCGGGGCAGGAAATAAAAATCCAGTCTGAATCGTGAGGTTCGGGTGCTGGTGCACTGAAAAGTGTTGTGTGTCCCCTTCGTCTAGTGGCCTAGGACACCGCCCTTTCACGGCGGTAACAGGGGTTCGAGTCCCCTAGGGGACGCCAAATGCGGGAATAGCTCAGTTGGTAGAGCACGACCTTGCCAAGGTCGGGGTCGCGAGTTCGAGTCTCGTTTCCCGCTCCAGTTTAAATACTGTGGCGTTCGCACGGTGCAGTGGTGGTGAGGGTCGTCAAGGCGCTTCACGCCGATTAGCGGTAAAGCTTCAAATTGCGGGAATAGCTCAGTTGGTAGAGCACGACCTTGCCAAGGTCGGGGTCGCGAGTTCGAGTCTCGTTTCCCGCTCCAAACATGTAACGCAAAAAGGGACCTTAGGGTTCCTTTTTGCGTTTTCGTCGTTTGGCTTTTCCAGGCCTCAGCGGGCGCGTCCTGCGCCCGTGGCAAGGGGCATCAGCGGTAGCTGATGGTGAAATTCAGTGCCCCGCTGGCAGTCCCTGCCGACACCTTTGGGCCAATCTGGTAGTAACGAGCCTTGAAGTCCAGGCGGGTGTTGCCAATAGTCAGCCAAGTTACCGGCTCGTCCTGCTCAAGGGTCATGGGTGAGCTGTCACTGCGCAGTAGCTGGATGGCAATGCCGGGTGCCGGAGTGCTGTCGCTGAGGCTGAACAGCCCCAGGCTGGGGTCGATCACAGTTGAACCCAGTGCACCTTCGAGGCGAATGTGCGCGCGCGCCACGCTGCCCGCCGGGTCATCTTCGCAGTCGCTCAGCGTGATATGGAAGTTGACCGGCGGCGAGGTATCACCGGGCTTGGTGAAGATGGCTGCATCGTGGCTGCCCAAAAGAACGGGGTTGTCGCTCACCGCATCGGCCTTCAGGGTGCATTGCGCCTGGTTCACCCCTGCCCCCACGCT
This sequence comes from Pseudomonas sp. NBRC 111124, assembly GCF_001320245.1. Taxonomy (GTDB): domain Bacteria; phylum Pseudomonadota; class Gammaproteobacteria; order Pseudomonadales; family Pseudomonadaceae; genus Aquipseudomonas. The sequence continues at coordinate 7,135 of NZ_BCBA01000020.1, read as the reverse complement.
CAATCGCAGTGCCGAACCCAGGTCGGTGATGGTGCCTGTTGCCGCTTGCGTGTTGAATCGGGTGTGGCCTGCCGGTATGGGGCCGGTCTTGATCAGGTAGTAATTGGCATTCAAGTCGTTTACCAGCAGCGGTGTTGGCGAGATGTTTACCGTATTGCGCCCTTCATAGGGAATGGCCACATCGTCGACGGGGCGAAAGCCGTTGTTGGCACCGGTGTAAGGGTGGTTGAGGCGGATGTACAGGCCGACCCCATGAATGCCGGTTTCCATTACTTTGCCAGTGACGTCCCAGCCGTTGATCGGCGGCAGCGGTGCCCCATGCACGGGTAAGGTGGCGGCCATCTGGAACGTCAGTACGCCGATGCCGTCGTTGTCGCAGCGGATTTCGCGGTTCAAAGGGTCTTTGCTGACCAGGCGGTCGCGGGAGCCGATGATAGTGCCGACCGCGGCGTCCCTGGGCACCCAGAAATCGCCTAGGTTGACACTGTGGCTCACCGGGCCGCTCGCCCCTTGCCAGGTACAGCCTGTAATGGCATGGGCCTGCGATGGGCTGATGAGCTGTACGCCAAGGGCCAGGCCCAAGGCCAACAGGCTTGGCAGGTATCGTTGAGGTCGCATGTATAGGTTCCGTTGTTGGGCAGGATTGAGCCGTCAGGCCTCAGTGGCGGGGCAGGTCAGGGTTTGCAGGTAGAAGCCCTGCTGCTGACGCATGGCGGCAGGCTTGATCGGCAACTGGCATTGCTCGGCCGGTTGCTCGCCCCATCGCACGCTCAGCACTTGGCTGGTTGCATCGGTAGCCACCAACGCCTGACCGCCTTGTCCCACCACCGCCAGCGTCTTGCCCTGGGTGTCCTTGACCTGGGTGCCGAAAGGCAATGGCTTGCCATCGGTGTTCAGCAGGGTCAGTACCAGCCGCGCAACGCGACGTGCGGTGAACGTGCGCTGCACGATCGCGCCTCGTCGCGGTATCGCCTGGGCCGTGCCGTTGTCGATTTCCACGTCCGGTTCGAGCTGGTCGGTGGTGAGTGTCAGGCGGTTGACCCGATAGGGCTGCAGGTGCGGTGCCAGGGCATAACCCTTCGCGTTGGTGCGTGCTGCGGTTGCGTTTTCCATGCCCACGCCGGGGGTGTCGGGCACATGGACCAACGCGTTGGTCTCGCCGAAACTGGGGCTGAACACCAGGCCATCACGGTGCGCCAATGCAGAGCCGCTGGCGTTGACCGACAGGCTGCGGTGCTCGTTGCCTTCAAAATAGCCGGCACCGAAGTTGGCGTGTGCGGTCAGGTAGCCGGCCGATAGCTCGGCGCTCTTGTTCTGCTGGCCATCGTGGGCCACAGCCGCCCGATAATTGAGGCGGTTGTCCAATGCGCCGCCGCTGAGGCTGGCGCGCTGACTGAATCGCCCTGCCTGTTGCTGGGCGTCGAGGGTGACGCTGCTGCCCAGGCCGAAATCCAGGGGGAAGGACACACTGAGGCCGAGCATGCGGTCGTTTTCGTGGGTCTTGTTCAGCGACTGCGAGGCGAACAGGCTGTAGCTGATACCTTTGTGATGGGTGCTGAAGTAGAACTGGTATTGACGGCGCTGACGCTGGCTTTGCCAGTAGTCATCCTGGCTCAGGTTGAAGCTGAGCGAGCTGCTGCGGCCTACTTGCTGGTAGATCGAGGCTTCCAGGCGGCTGCGCCGGCTGCCTTGCCAGTGGTCGTCGTTTTGCCGTTGCGCCACGGCTTCGTCAAAGTCGCGAAAGCCCTCGGTGGAGTAGCGATAGCCGGCAAAACGCAGGTGGGTTCGGGTAGGGAATGCCTTGCCATAACGGGCGGCGTAACTGTTGCCGCTGACCTGGCCAAGTGCCGCGCCCAGGTCGCTACGGGCATGGGTGACATCGAACGACAATGCGCCGGCCGCGCCAAAGTCCTTGCCCAGCCCCAGGGCATTGGCGCGGTAATCGTCGCTGGTCAGTACGCCGCCATAGAGCGTGCTGCTCCAGCCGATGCCGCGCGCCAAGGTGCCCTGCAGCAGCTGGGGCGTTTCGTCACCGTTGGCGCTGTTGTAGCGCCCGGCTGCGAGGTTGTAGCGCCAGATGCCGTCGCGCAGCAGGTTGCTCAGGGTCGAATAGGGTTGGGTGAAGCGGCGTACCTGGCCATCGGCCTCGGTCAACACCACTTCCAGTTCGCCGCTGCCGCCACCGACACTAAGGTCGTCGATTTCATAGGGGCCGGCGGCGACGTAGGTGCTGTAGATGGGGAAGCCGTTCTGCAGCACCTCGAGCTTGGCACGGCTCTGGGCCACGCCGCGGATCACCGGGGCATAGCTTTGCAGGGTGTCGGGCAGCATGCCGAGGTCGGAGGCCAGTTGCAGGCCTTTGATGGGCTGGCTGCGAAACACCTCGCCATTGCTGAAGGTCTCGCCCAGGGTTAGCGTGCCCCAGGCGGCGGGCAGGTCGGTCTGGGCGTAGGTATTGCTGTGGCGCCAGCGCTGATGCCCCTGGCCATCCTCGCGCAGGCTCTGGCTGCTGCGCAGACGCCAGCCGGCCAGGTTAAGGCCGCTGTTGAGCAGCAGGTCGTGCTGGCTACGGCTGCGCCCGTCGCGCTGGCTGCTGTGCATGGCCGAAGCCTGGTAATTGACGAATGCGGCATCGATGCCGCGCTCCCACTGGTCCGGGGCGACACTGCCGGCCTTGTCCCGCTGCAGCGCGGCCTGTGGAATGGACAGGTCCAGTCGCAGGCGGCTCGAATCGAACTCCACCTGGGCGCCCTCCACCAGGGCGGGCAGGTCAATGCACGGTGCCTTGGCCATTGCCGGTTCGGCCAGGCTGCGCTCGCGCAACCCCAGGCTGAACAGCAGGCTCGGCGCCAGGCACGGGCTCAGTGTTGGCTGGCCTTTGCGTTGCAGGAATTCGATGTCGTGTTCGCCAGCGGGGGCCAGGTTGACGCGGACCTCCACGCGATAACGCCCGGGGGCCAGGCGTTGCTCGTTTGCCAGCGCGCGCAGGGCAGGGGCGGCGCTGCCGGCGGCGTGGCCGCTGGACTGGTGCAGGAAGCCGGATTGGAATTGCAGCGGGGGCTCGTTGGCCAGTGCCAGGCAGGCAGGCGCTGCCAGGTAGCTGCCACCGAGGGCGAGCAAGGGCGTGATGCCCCGCCAGCGCCGGGGGAGAGGACACATAGGGATTCTCGATTATCTACTGGGTGGCGGGCCACCGCGCGCAGGTGTTGGCTCAAGGCCGGGGCCGGGAGGGCCGGGGATATGAGCGGTGAGCGCGTGAGATTAAGGAGAAGATGGAGGAGGGGATGTAGGAGATATCTGGAGGCTTGTACGATATCTCGATAGGTAAGAGGTGTTGGGAAGGGTAACATGGCAACCAATTACTCTCGCCGGGCAGCGAGAGTAATTGGGCTATGGAACTTTATTTCTCGGTGTACATGTGCGAGGCCAAACCTGGATTAAATCTCCCTCCACTTATGCTCCATTCCAAGTGTGCCTTGGGGAATCTTCCACTGCCTTGGGGGTCGTTGTTTGGTGTTTCCGTTGGATTTTGTGAGGCCAATTGCTTTCGCACTTCGTTGTGGATTTGCGTATTGATAGCGTTGTAGTCGACGACGCCACTTCTTCCTCTGGCCCCTCGCTCCCCAGGGACTCCAGGCTGACCAGGTACCCCTGGTGCTCCAGGTTGACCAGGTACCCCTGGTGCTCCAGGTTGACCAGGTACCCCTGGTGCTCCAGGCTGACCAGGTGGTCCTTGAGGGCCAGTTGCCCCTGGCGCGTCCGCTGCCATTCCTTTCATTGCCATTGCCTTATATCGGCCAAAGCCGAGCCCATTTACGAACTTTACAATAAGGTAGTTTGCGGGATTATCTGATGCGAACTTGACAATATCTCTGGTCAAGCTAGCGGCGCCATTAAACGCAGCCACACCCGCCATCAAAGACCCTAAGTTCGCCAGCCCACCACCAATTGCCGTCAGTAATGTGCTCTTTTCCGGATCGTCCTCCAGCACCCCTGCAACCTGAGTACCCAGGCCACCGATCGTCGTGACAGAGCCGGCAGTTCCCACCACCAGCCACGCGGTGGTTTTAGCGCTCAGGGCGATCCCTGCATTCACTGTGGCGGCTGCCCCGACCGCGAATACCCCGAAAGAGGCAACGGCAATGATGGCGAAGGCTACTGACACACCAAGCGTGATCCAGGCAGCTGTCTTGCTCGGCTTTTTGCGCTTGCTTGCCGATTGATCGGGAGGCGCCATGGGGCTGGCGGCATGCCCGGTAGGGTCACGCCACATGACCGGGTTGCCGTTGCAGTACAGGTACGGGTTGATGCCGACGTCTTCCGGATCAAGCCCATCAGGGCTGTGGAAGCGCATCAGGCCAGGGTTGTAGGCCCGATAACCGCGGCCCAGCAGGTACCAGCCCATCGCCCGTTCGCGGGCTTCACCGTTGAAGGCCAGCAGCCCGGTCAATGCAAGCGACTCCGGGGTTTCGCCAAAAGCGGTGTACTGGGCATTCTCCAGGTCGCCCTGTGCACTCTCGGCGATCACGCTGTTCGTCATGTTGGTCCAGAACAGGCGCGGCGAGGCAGGTGCCTTGCCGTGTTGCAGGCCCAGTGGGCGCTCGCCATCGTGCAGGTAATAGAGGTCGGTTGCACCTGCCCGGGTACAGACCAGCCGGTTGCCCTGATAGCGCCGCAGCACTTCATCCTCGTCGGTCGCTTTCACGCCGATCAGGTGGCCATGGCCATCGTAGCGGTAGGTCAGCAGCAATTGCTTGTCGTCCTGGCTACGCACTTCCTGCAAGCGGCCAGATTCGTCATAACGCAGCCTGTGCCCCCACTCATCGTTGAGCATGTGGCCATCATCGTCGTAGGCGAAATCCATCGAAGGCAGGTAGTCGGCATGGGAATGGGTGGCGTTCTTCAGCTGGAACCCTTCACAGATGAAGTGCGCCTTGTCCGCAGTGCCGTCAGCGAAGTCGGTACGGCTGTAGATCAGGTTGTCGACATCGTCATAAATATAGGACTGTTGCGTGATCTGGCTGCCTTTGGCATTGCGTGGGTAGTCACCCGTTTCGCTTTCGCAGACATAGCCGATAAGCCGGTCCAGCTCGTCATAGCTAAACGTCTCCAGCAGCAGTCGCTGGTCCTCACGCCAGAGGGACCGGCTGTGCAGCACGCCGTCGTCACGCCAGTGTTGCTTGAGGATCTTCAGTTCGCCGGGTGTTTCGCTCTTGAACAGCGTTAGAATTCGAGTTTCTTCCCGGCCGCGGCTGTCATACTGCTGCTCGCACTGCAGCTTGTAGTCGCTGTCAAGGTCGCGCGTACAGGTAAATTGCACGCGGCCGTTGTTGTCGTAGGTGAAATCGGCGCGCAGTCGGCCCTGGGTAGTCCATGCCAGGCGTCCGTGACGGTCATAGCCGTGGCGCGTCTGCATGCCATTGCTGTCGTCCAGCGCGAAGGTGCGGCCTTGCAGCGAATTGCGATAATCGCGGTGGTAGGTGTCCGTCGTCTGGTCGTCCGCCCATTCCTCGCGGAGCAGGTAGCCCTGGTCGGTGTAGTCGTACTTGCGTTTGCCTTGATCGTTGACGGCGTTGTTGAGTGCAGCACTGGTGGGATCGAATTTGAATGCGCTGCGCTTCCCACCCGCAGTGACGGCGCTTGGCGTGCTGGTCAGGTCCAGCAAGTACTCGTAGTCAAATGTCCGCAGTCTGGTCGTGCGCCGGGAAGGCACCATCTGATCATCTTTATCGCCGTAAGTGTAACGCTCGCTGCGCGGCCCAGCCACCAGGCTTTTCAGGCGACTGAGGTCGTCGTATTCGCGCTGGCAGACTACCGTACCTTGCTTGTCGCCTGCGGCGTGCAGGCGCAGTTCCTCGGTCAACTCCTCGGCGGCATGGGCGGCAAACTTGCGGCTCAGGGCGGTCTGGTTCGGCCGTACGGTTCTGGTGATACGGTTATAGGCGTCATATTCAAAGCGTGTGGTGCGCAGCAACTCGGCCTTGCTGGCCGCGTCGGGTTCACGTACCCGGCTCTCCTCGCGCGTGCAGCGGCCAATGCCGTCATAGAAGAAATCGTAACGATCGAGCGCTTCCTTGGCTGGCCCCAGGTACTTCACCTGAACGGGTTTGTTGAACAGGTTTTCCTGACTGACCTGGTGATTGAGCCGTAAGTCGGGGGCGTCTGGGCTGGTCTGCCAGGTTGCGGTGTAGTCGTAAAGGAAACGATCGTTGTCATCGACCTTGCTCAGCGGGAGGTAAGCACTGTGCTGGCAAGTCTCGTCAGTGTAGGTAGTTTTTGTCAGTTCACCCCAGGGGCCGTAGTCGAACAGAGTGGTCAGTGACAACTGCTGCCCTTCAAAGCCATCGCCATGGTCGAAGGAGGTTTCCTCAATCCGTTGGCCCAGTGCGTTGTAACTCGCCCGGTAGGTTTGCAACTGGGGTAGACGTCGCGTCGGGTTTTCTGGGTCGCTGGTTTCGCGCCATTGTTCCACGACCTGGTTGGCGCCATTGAACACCGTGCGAATGACCACGCCCTTGGCGTCCGTGGTGGTCTGGGTCAAGCCTGCGCCGGCAGTTTGTGCAAAATGGTAGTCATAGCTGCGCACGGCCGTGTTGCCCGTGGGGGCCACGGTTGCCTTCGTCGGGCGGTTCAGGCCGTCATATTCGTAGATCGTCTGCGTGTGATGCAGATCTTCGCTCGAGCTGACAGCGCCGGACACTGCGGACAGGTAGCGCGTCTGTTTGCGTTCGCTAAGCTCGAAACCTTTGATCGTCTCGGTGACGCCGTAATCGGCGTACGGCTTTCTTGCATCGCGTGGCAGGTAAGACCAATCCGTGCGGGTGGTCAGTTGCTTGAGCAGGTTGCGCAAGGTGCCCGCAGGCGCGTCGACTGGGTAGAACGTTTGTTCTTCGTAGGCCTGGCGACCATACAGATAGGGCGAATTTTTGTCCTTGTAGATGTCCTTGTCGGTGCTGTGCAGTAAGCGTTCTCCCTCGCTGGTTTGTTCATGCAACGTCTGCTGGGTCAGCACAAGCCATTGATCGGTAACGCCATGCGGGCGTGTGGCGTCGGGCAACGCGTCGTACAGAGCGTAGGTGTATCGTTCGATCAAGACAGGGGCAGTGCTTTCCAGTCCCGGTTTTTTGCTCGGCGT
>NZ_BCBA01000019.1 GCF_001320245.1 Pseudomonas sp. NBRC 111124 | reverse complement strand
CTGAACCAGAAAATCTTCAGCCCCGGGCCAGTTCAGCCAAGTGCGCCGTCGCTTCTTCGCTCTTGAGCACCAGCACATCGCCTTCCAATGAATCGAGCACAACTTCTGAGGTATTGCCGATCAGGGCGCCGGAAATCCCAGTGCGGGCGACCGTACCTATGACCGTGACCACGGCATCGAGCTGTTTCTCGAAATGCGGGATCAGCACATCTGCCGGCCCCTCTGCGACATGCAGCTGCTCTTCGCTGATATCGAATTCGGCCTGGAACGCGCTGCAAGCTTCCCGGTAGCGTTTTTCGATGGTCTCGCTCAGCTGGTACACCGGGTCAGACGCTGACAGCATGGGGGAGGGGTGCGCGCTGACCACGTGCAGATCGCCTTTGGCCAATCCGGCAATGGCATAGCCATGGTCGATGATGCTGGCATGCAGCCGACGGTGGTCTTCGTCATGGTTACCCACATCCACCGCCGCAAGGATCACGCCACCGGCCCAAACGCGTTCGCTCTTGACCATCAAAACCGCACAAGGGCACTGGCGCAGCAGCTTCCAGTCAGTAGGCGTCAGCAGAGCCTTTTTCAGCGGGTTATCGGGCCGGTGCTCCTTGATCACCAGCTCGCAACCTTCGGCCTGCTGCACAGCGATGATCGATTCGTGCAAGCTCTCGTGCCAGTTCTGTTCATGGCTGACATTGTCAAAGCCATCATCATGCAATCGGCTGCTAAGCAAGCTGAGCAACGCACTGTGGTCATGTTTCTTGTCACACATCAGCAGGTGCAGGCGGGCACCGGTCACGCTGGCAATCAGCTTGGCCCGCGTCAGTGCACGGCTGTGGGCATGTTCAGGGTCAAGGACGACGAGAATGCTGCGCACGGCTTGCATGGCGTAAACTCCCTTCAAAGGTTGCGACCAATGCCTGACTATAGTCGGCGCCTCCCTTGTCGCCGCTTGATTTACATCAAGCATAGTCACTGGTGCTACCGGCCACCGTCGGTATAATCGCCGGTCTTGCCTGTCCAGTGTGGTTGTGTTCGCTTATGTCGCTGATCCCAGAAATTGATGCCTTCCTCGGCTGCCCGACCCCAGATGCCTGGATCGAGGCGGCACTCGCCGACCAGGAAACCCTGCTGATCGATCACAAGAACTGCGAGTTCAAGGCAGCCAGCACCGCCCTCAGCCTGATCGCCAAGTACAACACCCACCTGGACCTGATCAACATGATGTCGCGCCTGGCCCGTGAAGAGCTGGTACATCACGAGCAGGTACTGCGCCTGATGAAACGTCGTGGCGTGCCGCTGCGGCCGGTGTCGGCGGGGCGCTATGCCTCGGGTCTACGTCGCCTGGTGCGGTCTCATGAACCGGTGAAACTGGTGGATACGCTGGTAGTGGGGGCATTTATCGAAGCCCGCAGCTGCGAGCGCTTTGCGGCCTTGGTGCCACACCTCGATGAAGAGCTTGGCACCTTCTATCACGGCCTGCTGAAAAGCGAGGCACGTCACTATCAGGGCTACCTGAAACTGGCCCACCAATACGGTGACGAGGCGGACATCACCCGCCGCGTCACCCTGGTGCGTGAAGCTGAAGCCGAACTGATCCAGTCACCGGACCAGGAGCTGCGTTTCCACAGCGGCATCCCGATGGTGCAGGCGGCCTGACATTCAGTTGCGGCGCCCCAGCAGTAACCCGATCACCAGGCCGAAGCCCGCGGATACCGCCACCGTCTGCCATGGATGGCCACCGATATAGTCCTGGGTGGCGTCGACCACCGGTTGCGCCTTGGCGCGCACCTGGCCGGCGGCCTCACGTGCCTGGCGCAGTTTCAGGCTTACCTGCGCACGTAAGGTCTCGGCTTCTTCGCCAACCAGCGCGGCGCTTTGACTGAGCAGCTTTTCCGACTCTTCGATCAATGCCTGCAGTTCACTGAACACTTGGTCTTTGATCTGATCACTGTCGGCCAGTGCGGCGGTTTTTCGGGCCATGAACACGTCCTCGTCGATGGGTGGTTTGTACAATGGATGTCAGCGCGCCGGGAAAGTTGCGACGGCTTTGCCGACGATGCAACGCCACAGTGTAAGATAGCGGCCATTTTCAACAGGCAGGTACCTTCATGAGTTTCAATCTGGCCAACATGAGCTTCGAGGAACGGGCGCAGATCGAGGCGGAAAAGGCCCGGCTGTTCGAGATGTGGAAGAACAACCTGGGTAAGGCCAAGGGCGAAGCCGCCCGGCTGATCTCCGAAAAATCACGGCGCAAAGGCAAGTGGGCCGAATGGGTGCGCGCGGAACTGGACGGCATGTCGCCGCCGGAGTACGCCAGCATGGTCCGCAGCGAGGTCAACAAGATGATGGCTGCGGCCAGCGCCAATCGCTGATTTGCTTCCTCACCAATACAGGCTGCCCTGCTTGGGCAGGTCGAGCTTGCCCTCGTCGCTGAAGCGCACGGTGCCAAAGGGCCCGCCAGCCAGCTTGCCACGCAGTTTGTAGGGCATCCCTTGCAGCGCATCGAGCTTGCCCAGGCCATAGGCCTGGCGCAGGAAGGCGAACGCCGTGATGCTTACTGGCACCACAATCACCGCTTCGTCGTAACGGCCGATGTGCCCTTGCTGGTCACTGACCCCAGCGGCCAGTGGCTGGCCGTTGACCTCCAGGTTCAGCGCAATGCCCTTGTAGTCGATGGCCGACTCGTTGGGGTTCAGCACCCTCATCTTCACCGCCATGCGCATTTCCAGTTCCTGCCCTGGCAGCGGTTCGATGCCGATAACGCTGATATTGATCGGGTCGCTGGGCTGGAACAGCGCGCAGGCGTTGAGCCCGCCGGCCATTACCAAGACCAGCAGCAGACGAAAGGAGCGGCGCAAACGGGCAGCCATGGGTGAGGTCCTTGCCGAAGAGTAGTGCCTGCAGTGTGGCAAATGCACGCCAGCGTTGAAAGTATCAGGGCTTATGAAAGATACTGTTTCTCATTAACGCCCGATAATTCCTCCTACTGGCAGTGTTTATAGTCAATGCTGACGTCTCCCGTGTCCGGTCTGCTGGCAAGTTTCCAGGAGCACTACGACGACCTGCTGCAGTTTCTCACTCGGCGCATGAGCGACCGTCAGCGTGCCGCCGACGTGGCCCAGGAGACTTACCTCAAGCTGGTCAAGATCGACGAGCAGGCGGTGCCGGTGCTGCATGCGCGCAGTTTCATCTTCCGCGTGGCCGGCAACCTGGCTATCGATGCGCTGCGCCGTGAACAGCGAATCGCCGCCAGCCATGAGGGCAGCGACGGAGCAGCGGAGGTGGCCTGCCCGGCGCCGGCACCGGAGGCGACCTTGCTGGCCCGCGAGCGGCTGCAGATACTCGACGAAGCCCTGCTGCAGTTGTCCAGCAATGCTCGACAGGCGCTGCTGCTCAATCGGGTCGAAGGCCTGACCCAAGCGCAGATCGCACAACGGCTGGGCGTTTCCGAGAGCATGGTGGCAAAATACATCGGCCAGGCCCTGCGCCATTGCCGCGACTGGCTCAAGCACAACCATGACTGATACCTCGACCATGCACGTTCCCCAGCCGATCAGCGACTTGTCCGACGATGCCCTCGACTGGCAGGTGCTGTTGCACTCGGGCAATGCCAGCGCAAGCGACCGGGCACGTTACCAGCGCTGGTGCCAGCTGAGCCCGGCGCATGCCGAGGCGGCGGGTGAGGCTGAAGCGCTCTGGCAGGACCTTGGCCACACGCCGACTGCCCAAGTGTTCGAGGCGGTGCCGGTGCGCCGCAGCAGGCGCCACTGGGCAACGGGCATCGCTGCATCCCTGGTGCTGCTGGCGGCAGGCTACAGTGGTTGGCAACAGATGCCGGTATGGCTGGCAGACTATCAAACGGGCATTGGCGAACAGCAGAGTATTTCCCTGGCGGACGGTTCGCGGGTTGTACTCAACAGCGGCAGCGCCCTCAATGTGGCCTTCAGCGCCAGCGAGCGCAGGGTGACGCTGCAGGCGGGTGAGGCACTGTTCGAAGCTGCCGATGATCCACGGCCCTTCGTGGTCGAAACCGCCGGTGAGCCCGTGCAGGGCAGTGCGGCAACCTTCAGCGTGCGCCGTGACGGCCATGTGGTGCTGGCCAAAGGCGACGCGCAGGTCGGTGGCCACCGCCTGACCATTGCAGCGGATGCCAGCGCGCAGACGGCCTGGCAGCGCGGCAAGCTGATCTTCAATGGCAAACCGCTGGGGCAGGTACTGGCCGAGCTTGAGCGTTATCAGCATGGCCGCATCCTGCTGTCCGACCGCAAACTCTCGGCTCTCGAGGTCAGCGGTGTGTTCGACTTGAACGAGCCGCAGGCCCTGCTGCGCACCCTGGAGCAGCGCTACGGCCTTAAGGTCACCTATCTGCCGTGGCTGGCCGTGGTGCACTGAGTTTGTAAAAATAATCTAAATTTTTTTCATTTGGCACTGCAAGTTCGTGCAAGCCAGGTCGTCGTAGTGGGACTGATCAGCAACCCATTCTCAATCACGACTTGTCTGGAAGCTCATTCGTGCCTCTATTGCCCAAGCCCACCCACCGTCGCGGCGGTCCCCTACACCATGCCTTGATCTCCTGCAGCGCCCTGGCCATGCTCGCCGGGCCTTTGCAGGTATGGGCCGTCACCGACGTGCAAGCACAGGTGCAGGCCCGCCAGGTTCAACTGGACTTGCCGGCACAACCCCTGGACCAGGCCTTGACGGCATTTGCCGATCAGGCCGGCCTGCACCTGCTGTATACCACGGGGGATGTGGCTGGGCTGAGCGGCCCGGCCCTGCAAGGCAGCTACAGCATCGAACAGGCGCTGCAATTGCTGCTGGCCGGTAGTGACATGGCCTGGCAATTCAACGATGCCCGTACCATCACCCTGCGCAAGGCCGAGCCTGCACTGCAGGCGGTCAACCTCAAGCCCATCGAAGTCAGCGTTGCTTCGCGTACCAGCACGGCGATCAGCGAAATCCCCGGTACGGTGTGGGTGGTGGACCAACAGCAGCTGCGTGAACAGATCGACAGCGGTGTCAGCCTCAAGGAAGCCATCGGCAAGCTGGTGCCAGGCCTGGACCTGGCGCCCGAAGGGCGTACCAACTATGGCCAGAACATGCGTGGGCGCAATGTGCTGGTGATGATCGACGGTGTCAGCCAGAACAGTTCGCGCGGACTGTCGCGCCAGTTCGACAGCATCTCACCGTTCAACGTCGAACGCGTCGAGGTACTGTCCGGCGCCAGCGCCATCTACGGCGGCGGCGCTACTGGCGGCATCATCAACATCGTCACCAAGAAGGGCGAGCCAGGCCCGGCCCGCTTCGAGACCCAGCTCGGCGCCAGCAGTGGCTTCAACAACAGTGACGACCTGGCCACCCGCTTCTCCCAGTCGATCAGTGGCGGCAACGACCGGGTCAGCGGGCGTCTGGGGATTTCTGGCGAGCAGAATGAAGCCTTCTACGATGGCGCCGGCGATCAGATCTTCATCGACAACACCCAGACCGACCTGCAATACAACCGCACGGTTGATGTGCTGGGCACCCTGGGCCTGAAACTCACCGATGAACAGAGCCTCGACCTGCTGGCCCAATACTACGATTCCGGCAACCATGGCAGCACCGGTATCTACTTTCCCAACTTGAACTACAACGCCCCCTCCGACCTGGAAGACGCCGAACTGCGCAGCGGCTATTCCTCCGATCTGGAGCCCCGTACCCGGCGCCTGCTGCTCAACGCCAACTACCACCACACCGACGTGCTGGGCCAGGACTTCTACCTGCAGGCCTCGTACCGCAAGGAAGACGACAACTTCTACCCGTTCCCGTACTACAACCGTGCCACGCCGACCGGCTCGCGCGGCGTTTACTTCGCTGCCTCGCAGCAGAACTTCGAGGTCACCAGCCTCAAGGGGCTGTTCGCCAAGCAGTGGGACACGCTCAAGCTGACCTACGGTGTAGACCTGGATCGCGAACGCTTCAATGCTGACCAGACCACCTTCAATGCCCTGACATCATCCCAGAGCGGCGGGCTGGACCTGGAGCGTGAGAGCAAAGCGGCGCGCTACCCCAGCTATCGGGTCGATGGCATTTCGGTCTACGCCCAGCTCGACTGGCACGCCACCGACAACCTGACGCTGTCCGGCGGTGCCCGGCGCCAGCAGATGGACGTGGATGTCAGCGATTTCAAGGGCGTGCCCGGTGGCAGCAATGACTACGAGGTCAACCTGTACAACGTCGGCGCCATCTACGACTTCAAGAACGGCCACCAGGTATGGACCAACTATGGCGAAGGCTTCGACCTGCCGGATCCGGCCAAGTACTACGGCAAGCCTGGCCTGAGCGTGGCGGATAACCCGCTGGCCGGTATCAAGAGCCGCCAGGTGGAGCTGGGCTGGCGCTATGCCGATCTGGATTGGGACGCGCAGGCAGCGCTGTACTACATCTGGTCGGACAAAATCATCAACGTCGACTCGCAAACCCTGACGATCAACGTCGAAGACCAGAAGAGCCGTGACTTCGGCTTCGAGGGCGCGCTGACCCGGCACTTCCAGACAGGCTGGGAAGCGGGCGGTACCGTGCACCTGACCCGTTCCGAGGAAGAAGACGCCGACGGCGACTGGATCAAGCGTGATGCGCGCTATGCCTCACTGTCCAAGGCCACCGCGTTCGTTGGCTGGAAAGGCGATGGTCGCAGTGCGCGGCTACAGGCCAACCATGCCTTCAGCCTGAAGGACGATGCCGACCATGAGATCGACGGCTACACCACCTTCGACCTGCTGGGCAGCCAGGACACCGGCTTCGGCACCTTCAGTGCGGGGATCCAGAACCTGCTGGACAAGCAGTACAGCACCGTGTGGGGGCAGCGGGCGACGCTGTTCTATTCGCCGACTTATGGCCCGGCCTACCTGTATGACTACCAAGGCCGGGGCCGTACTTACACCCTGACCTGGAGCATGGCGTACTGATTGTTGTTGTCTGAACCGGCCTCTTCGCGGGCG
>NZ_BCBA01000018.1 GCF_001320245.1 Pseudomonas sp. NBRC 111124 | reverse complement strand
CTGGCGTTTACATTGGCCAGGCCTGGCAGCCAGCCGTGATATCGTTCCACATTCTTCTCCCAGGGACTTTTCCATGCCCAGCACCCTCTCCTTGCAACCTGGTTTCATGATCGTCCACGGCAACCGTCTGGACGACCTGCGCAGCCTGGTAGTGAGTTGGATGCGCCGCTATCCGCTGGCACCGCTGGAAAACGAAATTGCCCTGGTACAGAGCAATGGCATTGCCCAGTGGCTCAAACTGGCCCTTGCCGAGGACCCGCTGGACGATGACATGGGAGGCTGCGGTATTGCTGCCGCCATCGATGTGCAACTGCCCGGCAGCTTCATGTGGCAGCTGTATCGCAAGGTGCTAGGGCGCGACGAGATCCCTGAAGTTTCCCTGCTCGACAAGGCACCGCTGACCTGGCGTCTGATGCGCCTGCTGCCTGCTTTGATCGAGCGCCCGCATTTCGAACCGTTGCGCCGCTTTCTGACCGATGACAGTGACCTGCGCAAGCGCTATCAGCTGGCCGAACGTCTGGCCGACCTGTTCGACCAATACCAGGTTTATCGCGCTGACTGGCTCAAGGATTGGGCCGCCGGCGAGCACATCCTCCGTACCGCCCGTGGCGAGCGCAAGCCGCTCGCTCCGAGCAACCGCTGGCAGGCTGAACTGTGGCGAGCGTTGCTCGAAGATGTGGGTGAACAAGGCATGGCGCAGAGCCGGGCAGGGGTGCACCAGCGCTTCATCGAACGCATCAATAGCCTGGAAACAGCACCTCACGGGCTGCCTGCGCGGGTGATCGTGTTCGGTATTTCTTCACTGCCTGCCCAAGCATTAGAGGCACTGGCGGGGTTGTCCCGTTTCAGCCAGGTGCTGCTCTGCGTTCACAATCCTTGCCGTCACCATTGGGCTGACATCGTTGCCGACAAGGACCTGCTGCGTCACCAGTACAAGCGCCAGCAGCGCAAGCAAGGCATGCCCCTGCAGTTAGACGACGAGTCACTGCATCAGCACGCCCACCCGCTGTTGGCTGCATGGGGCAAACAAGGCCGCGATTACATCAACCTGCTGGACAGTTACGACGACCCTGGCAGCTATCAAGGCGTATTCAGCGACGGCCGAATTGACCTGTTCAGTGACGGCCAGCCCACTACGCTACTGAACCAGCTGCAGGACGATATCCTTGAGTTGCGTCCACTGGCAGAAACCCGCGAACGCTGGCCGGAGGTCGACCTGGTCAAGGACCGGTCCGTGCGCTGTCACGTGGCACACAGCCCACAGCGCGAAGTGGAAATCCTGCATGACCAGCTTCTCGCTCGCTTCAGCGCCGACTCCACCCTGCGCCCGCGTGACGTCATCGTCATGCTCCCGGCAATCGATACCTACGCCCCCCATATCCGTGCGGTGTTCGGCCAACTGCAGCGCAACGACCCGCGCTACATTCCGTTCACCCTGACCGACCAAGGCCAGCGTGGTCGCGATCCCCTGCTGATTGCCCTGGAACACCTGCTCAAACTGCCGGATAGCCGCTTCGCCGTCAGCGAAGTGCTCGACCTGCTCGACGTCCCTGCAGTACGCGCACGTTTCGGTATCCGCGAAAGTGACCTGCCTACCCTGCACCGCTGGATTGAGGGCGCGGGCATCCGTTGGGGGCTGAACGCCGATCAGCGGGCCACCCTTGGGTTGCCCCAGGGCCTTGAGCAGAACAGTTGGCGCTTCGGCCTGCGGCGCATGCTGCTGGGTTACGCCGTGGGTGTGGGAGAAGGCTGTGACGGCATCGAGCCCTATGATGAAATCGGCGGTCTGGATGCTGCCTTGATCGGCCCGCTGGTTGCGTTGCTCGATGCCCTCGATGTGGCCAATCAGGCCTTGTCCCAACCTGCCACCGCCAGCGAGTGGGGCGAACGCCTCAACGCGTTGCTGCAAGTGTTTTTCCTGGCCGAGGAAGAGCACGACGAATTTCTTTTGATGCAATTGCAGGAGCTGCGTGACAGCTGGCTGGAAGTCTGCGAGACCGTTAACCTGCAAGACCAATTACCACTTACGGTCATCCGCGAGGCGTGGCTGTCTGGCCTCGACGAAGGCAAGTTGTCCCAGCGTTTTCTCGCCGGCTCGGTGAATTTCTGCACCTTGATGCCCATGCGGGCGATTCCTTTCCGTGTGGTGTGCCTGCTGGGCATGAACGACGGCGACTATCCGCGCGCCCAGCCGCCGCTGGACTTCGACCTGATGGCCAGCGACTACCGCCCCGGCGACCGCTCACGCCGCGAAGACGACCGTTACCTGTTGCTCGAAGCGCTGCTGTCGGCACGAGACCAGCTCTACATCAGCTGGGTTGGCCGCAGCATCCGTGACAACAGTGAGCGACCGGCCTCGGTATTGATCGGCCAGTTGCGCGATCACTTGGCTGCCGGTTGGCGCCTGAAGGGCGATACCGACGGCCAGCAGCTGCTGCACGCCTTGACCCAGGAGCACCCGTTGCAGCCATTCAGTGCGCGCTATTTCCAGAAGGGCAGTGCATTGTTCAGCTATGCCCATGAGTGGCAATTGCTGCACCAGCAGACCACTGACGAGAAGCAGCCCGCCCTCGGCCTGCCACCGTATGTCAGTGATGAAGCGCTGACGCTGACCCAACTGCAGGACTTCTTGCGTCACCCCGTCCGGCATTTCTTTAGCCAGCGACTGAAAGTGTTCTTCGAAGCCTTGGAAGCGCCCACACCAGACGAAGAGCCGTTCGTGCTTGATGCCTTGCAGCGCTACAGCGCCAGCGAAAGCCTACTGGGTGCCGCCCTGGGCGACCCTGACAATGCCGAACGTGCGCTGCAGGCCCAGGCCCGCCGCCTGCAAGCCTGCGGCATGCTGCCCCTGGCAGGTTTCGGTGAGTTGTTGCAGGCCGAACTGATCCAGCCATTGCCCGATCTGCTGCAACGTCATCGTCAATTGCTGCAGCGCTGGCCCACGGTGGTCGACGGCGCGCTGCCCATTCACTTCGAGCACGGCAACCACCGTCTAGAAGGCTGGCTGGGCCGCGTCTATCAGGGCGATGATCAAAGCCTGCTAAGCATCACTACGGTTCCCAACACTATCAGTGCCGGGCGCAACAACCTCAAGTGGCACCGCCTGATCGCCAGTTGGGTGATGCACTTGGCGGCCTGCGCCGCCGGTTATCCACTGCACACTGCACTGCTGGCCAGTGACGTCACCTTGCTGCTCGGGCCCTTGCCGCAGGCTCAGGCGGGTGAACAACTGGGGCACCTGCTAGTCGCGCGTCAGGCCGCAATGAATGCTCCGCTGCCTGTTGCCGCCAAGACTGCCTTTGCCTGGTTGGCTCAGGACGATCCGGACAAGGCCCTGGCTGCCGCTACCCGTGCCTACGAGGGGGATGGCCGTACCAGTTTCGGCGAACGCAGCGAAAGTGTTGCCCTGGCCCGGCAGTTCCGCGATTTCGCCGCGCTCAGCGCCGACGAAACCTTTGAAGGTTGGTGTGAAACCTTGTACCGCCCTCTGTTCAGCGCCGCCTGGCAGGCTCAGAGCAATCCGGAGCGTGAAGCATGACCCAGGCCCGCCCCCTGGCACTGAGTTTTCCCCTGCATGGCAGCCAGCTGATCGAAGCCAGCGCCGGCACGGGCAAGACGTTCACTATTTCTGCGCTGTACCTGCGCCTGATCCTCGGCCATGGCGGGGAGCAAGGCTTTGGCCGCGAACTGCTGCCGCCGCAGATCCTTGTGGTGACCTTCACCGATGCCGCCACCAAAGAGCTG
Source organism: Pseudomonas sp. NBRC 111124 (assembly GCF_001320245.1). Taxonomy (GTDB): domain Bacteria; phylum Pseudomonadota; class Gammaproteobacteria; order Pseudomonadales; family Pseudomonadaceae; genus Aquipseudomonas. The sequence goes on along the minus strand of NZ_BCBA01000018.1, from coordinate 112,109 downwards.
CGTGAGCGTATCCGCGCCCGCCTGGCCGAGGCCGCGCGCTTTTTCCGCCGCGAGTTGGAAGGTGGAGACCCGCTGCTGCACCAGCTGCGTGACGACTACGCCGAAGAACACTGGCCACGTTGTGCCAATCGCCTGGAAGTCGCGGTGCAGTGGATGGACGAAGCGGCGGTGTCGACCATCCATGGCTGGTGCCAGCGCATGCTCCGTGAGCATGCTTTCGACAGCGGCAGCCTGTTTACCCAGAGCCTGGAAACCGACCACAGCGACCTGCTTGGCCAGGTCATGCGCGATTACTGGCGGCGCTTCTGCTATGGCATGCACGGCGAAGCGCTGAACTGGGTGCGCAGCCATTGGGTCAGCCCCGACGCCCTGCTGCCGCGCATCCGACCGTTGTTCGGCCGCGTGCGTGCACCGCAAGACGACGCAGAACCGCAAGCGCTGATCGATGCCGCGCTACAACAGCGGGTCGAGCAGTTGCGCCAACTCAAGGCGCCCTGGGCGCAATGGGCGGACGAGCTGCAGCAGATTTGTCGTGACGCCGTCGCCGCGAAGCAGGCCGATGGCCGCAAACTGCAGGCACGCTACTTCGAGCCCTGGTTCGAGAAGCTGCGTACCTGGGCCGGTGATGAACAAGAGATGGAGCTCGACCTGGGTACCGGCTTTACCCGCCTGACCCCGGCCGGGATGGCCGAAGCCTGGAAAGCCGGTGATCCGCCCGAGCATCCGGGCCTGCATGCCATGCACAAGCTGCAGCAACAGCTGCAAGCCCTGGTCAGCCCGGAAGCGCGCTTGCTCGAGCACGCAGCGGCCTGGGTTGCGGCGCGCTTCGAAGTGGAAAAACGCCGACGTGCCGAAATGGGCTTCGACGATATGCTGCTGCGCCTGCAACATGCGTTGGGCGCAGAGTCCGGTGAACGCCTGGCCGGGTTGATCCGCGAGCAGTTCCCGGTGGCGTTGATCGACGAATTCCAGGACACCGACCCGGTCCAGTACGGCATCTTCGAAAGCATCTACCGCATCAGCGAGAACAACCGGGAAACCGGCCTGTTCATGATCGGTGACCCCAAGCAGGCGATCTACGCCTTCCGAGGCGCCGACATCTACACCTACCTGTCGGCCCGGCGCGCTACCGCCGGGCGCCTGCACAGTCTGGACACCAACTACCGCTCCAGCGAGGCGATGGTCGCCGCGGTCAACCGGGTATTCCTGCAGGCTGAAGCCCGTGAGCAGGGCAAGGGCGCCTTCCTGTTCCGCGAGGCCGACGATAACCCGCTGCCGTTCGTCGAGGTCCGCGCCAAGGGCCGCAGCGAACGCCTGTTGATTGATGGTGAAGGGTGTGCGGCGCTGCAGTGCTGGCAGCTGGAAAGCGAAGAACCGGTATCCAGCACGCTCTACCGGCAGCAGTTGGCCGCCAGTTGCGCGAGCCATATCGTTGCCGTGTTGAATGGTGGCCAGCGCGGTGTCACCGGCTTCAGTGATGGCCAAGGCGAGCTGCGCCCGTGCCTGCCTTCTGACATCGCCATCCTGGTGCGTGATGGCCATGAAGCGCAGCTGGTGCGCAGTGAGCTGGCCGCCCGCAATGTGCGCAGCGTGTACCTTTCCGACAAGGATTCGGTCTTCGCCGCCCAAGAGGCGCATGACTTGCTGGCCTGGCTCAAAGCCTGCGCCGAACCGGACTCCGAGCGCTTGCTCAAGGCCGCACTGGCCAGCCTGACCCTGGAACTGTCGCTGCCAGCGCTTGATCAACTGAACCAGGACGAGCGGGTATGGGAAGGCTGGGTCATGCGCTTTCGTCGCTACCGCGAAATCTGGCAGCGTCAGGGTGTGCTGCCGATGTTGCGGCACCTGTTGCATGACTTCGAGCTGCCGCGCACGCTGCTTGGCCGAACCGACGGCGAACGTGTGCTGACCAACCTGCTGCACCTGGCCGAGCTGCTGCAGCAGGCGGCCGCCGAGCTGGACGGAGAACAGGCGCTGATTCGCCACCTGGCCGAGCACCTGGCCACCTCCGGGCAAGCGGGTGAGGAGCAGATCCTGCGCCTGGAGAGCGATGAGCAGTTAGTCAAGGTGGTGACGATCCACAAGTCCAAGGGCCTGGAATACCCCTTGGTCTACCTGCCGTTCATCTGCACCAGCAAGCCAGTGGACGGCAGCCGCCTGCCGCTGGCCTGGCACGACAGTCTGGGCAACGCACAACTCACACTGAGCCCCGACGCAGCGCAAATTGCCCTTGCTGACGAAGAGCGGTTGGCTGAAGACCTGCGCCTGCTCTATGTAGCCCTGACCCGTGCCCAGCACGCCTGCTGGCTGGGGGTCGCCGACCTCAAACGCGGCAATCAGAAGAGCTCGCAGCTGCACCGCTCGGCGCTCGGCTACCTGCTCGGTGGCGGCCTGGCACTGCCGAGCTCGGAGCACTTGAAGGCGTGGCTGCAGGGTTTGCTGCAAGGTTGCGCGGATATTGCCTGCCCGGCACTGCCGGAAGCTGGCGATGAGCACTATCGTGCGTCCCAGGCCGAGCGCGAGCTGTTACCCGCGCGCAAGCCACGCCGGGCTGCCGCCGAGCATTGGTGGATCGCGTCCTACAGTGCCCTGCGCGTCGGCGAGCAGACCCTTGGCGCTGACAGTTCACAAGCTCAGCAGCTGTTCGATGACGAAGTGGCCGATACCCAACTGATCCGTGAGGTACCCGCCGACGGCGGCGACATCCATCGCTTCCCCCGCGGCCCCAACCCGGGCACCTTCCTGCACGGGTTGCTGGAGTGGGCCGGTCGCGAAGGCTTTGGCGAAGTTGCCGGCAACGCCAAGCTCATCGAGCGTACCGTCGGCCAGCGTTGCAACCGCCGCGACTGGGCCGGCTGGATTCCGACACTCAGCCAGTGGCTGCAGCGTTTGCTCAACGAGCCCCTGCCGGCCGGCGCTGCCCAGCTGACGCTCGCGCAGTTGCAGCATTACCAGATCGAAATGGAGTTCTGGTTCGCCAGCCACAATGTCGACGCCGAGCAACTCGACCGCCTGGTGGCCCGGCATACCCACCCAGGCATTGGTCGCCCGGCCGCGCAACCGACCTTGCTCAATGGCATGTTCAAAGGTTTCATCGACCTGGCCTACGAGCTCGACGGGCGCTATTACGTGGCGGATTACAAGTCCAACTGGCTTGGCCCGGATATCCAGGCCTACGACACCCAGGCCATGGAAAAAGCCATCCTCGAGCACCGCTACGACCTGCAGTACGTGCTTTACCTGCTGGCGCTGCACCGCCAGCTGCGCGCACGGCTGCCTGATTACGATTACGACCGCCATGTCGGCGGTGCCTTGTTCATCTTCCTGCGCGGTGCCAGCAGCAGTGGCCACGGTGTGTACTTCGCCAAGCCGCCACGCGAGCTGATCGAGGCCCTCGATGCGCTGTTCCGTGGCGTGCACGCACCCGAGCAGCAGGACCTGTTTGCCGGAGCCGTGACATGAGCCGCACCCTCGACGATCTCTTGCCTACGCCGCTGCACGCCGAGCATCTGCTGGCCCTGGCCCCGCAGCACAACAGTGCAGACCTGCTGCAGTTGCTCGATCGCTGGGTGGAGCGTGGCTGGCTGCGTGCGCTCGACCGGGCATTCGTCAGCTTTCTAGAAGAGCGTGCCCCAGGCAGTGACCCGTTGCTATTGCTGGCGGCGGCACTGGCCAGCCACCAGCTGGGCCACGGGCATGTATGCCTCGATCTGCAACAGACCCTCGCCGAGCCGGATTTCGCGCTGTCGCTGCCGCCGGAAGGCGATGCCCTGACCGGCCCGTTGCTCCTGCCCTCGCAACTGCTGGCCAACCTCGACTTGCCGACCTGGCTGCAACGCATTGCCGCCAGCCCGCTGGTGGCAGCAGGCAATACGCCGGGCCAGGAATCACGCCCACTGGTGTTCAGCGGCCAGCGCCTGTACCTGCGCCGCTACTGGAGTTACGAACGGCAGATCGACCAGACCCTGCGCCAGCGCCTGAGCCAGCACGAAGCGGCCCCCGCCGACCTGCCGGCGCGCCTGGCGCAGCTGTTCGACGAAGGCGCCATGGCCGGTCAAGTGGACTGGCAGAAACTGGCCTGCGCCCTGGCCACCCGTGCAGGCTTCAGCATCATCACTGGTGGCCCTGGTACCGGCAAGACCACCACCGTGGTGCGCTTGCTGGCGCTGCTGCAGGCGCCTGCGGTGGAGCAGGGCAGGCCGTTGCGCATTCGCCTGGCAGCACCGACCGGCAAGGCTGCCGCGCGGCTGACCGAGTCGATCGGCCAGCAGGTTGAACGGTTGCAGGTGAGCGCCGATGTGCGCGCGCAGATCCCCACCGACGTCAGCACCGTGCACCGCCTGCTCGGCAGTCGCCCGGGCTCGCGGCACTTCCGCCACCACGCCGGCAATCCGCTGCCCCTGGATGTGCTGGTGGTCGACGAGGCATCGATGATCGACCTGGAGATGATGGCCAACCTGCTCGAGGCCTTGCCGCCCAAGGCGCGCCTGATTCTGCTGGGGGACAAGGACCAACTGGCCTCGGTCGAGGCCGGCGCGGTGCTCGGCGACCTGTGCCGGGATGCTGAAGAAGGCTGCTACTCGCCTGCGACCCAAGCCTGGCTGGAGCAGATCGGCGGCCAGTCGCTGGCGGCCAGCGGCCTGAAACCCGGCGATGCGCAACGCAATCCGTTGGCCCAGCAGGTGGTGATGCTGCGTTTCTCGCGGCGCTTTGGCGAAGGCAGCGGCATCGGCCAGCTGGCGCGCCTGGTCAACCGCCAGGAAGCCCAGGCGGCACGTGACCTGCTGAGCCTGCCGCCAGCGGACGTGTTTGGCCTGGCGCTGCGCGGTGAACAGGACCGGGCCTTCGATCGCCTGATCCTCGACGGCCTCAACCGTGGTAACGAAGGGCCTCAGGGGTATCGCAGCTACCTGCGTGCCATTGGCCGCTATCGCCCGGCACCGGGCAGCGCATTCGACGATCCGCGTTGGGAGCAGTGGGCCGCCAAGGTGCTGCACAGTTTTGAGGACTTCCAGCTGCTGTGCGCCGTGCGCAAGGGGGCCTGGGGGGTGGAAGGCCTAAACGAGCGGGTGGCGCGTGTGCTGCATAATGCCGGGCTGATCGACAGCCAACAGCCCTGGTATGAAGGTCGCCCGGTGCTGGTGACGCGCAACGACTACGGGCTTGGCTTGATGAACGGCGACATCGGCATCGCCCTGCGCCTACCGGACGAGCACGGCGAAGCGCTGCTGCGTGTGGCCTTCCCGCGTAACGATGGCAGTGGTGGGGTGCGCTTTGTCCTGCCCAGCCGTCTCAACGAGGTGCAAACCGTCTACGCCATGACCGTGCACAAGTCCCAAGGCTCCGAGTTCAGCCACACCGCGCTGGTGCTGCCGGATGCGCTCAACCCGGTGCTGACCAAGGAGCTGGTGTATACCGGCATCACCCGGGCCAAGCATTGCTTCAGCCTGGTCGAGCCACGCCAGGGGATTTTCGAGGAAGCGGTGCTGCGCAAGGTACGGCGTATTTCCGGCCTGATGCTCGAGCAGGTCTGACGCAGTTGTTGTAGGAGCGGCCTTGCGTCGCGAAAGGGCCGCAAGGCGGCCCCGGCAATTTCTGCTGCGAAGCTGAAACCCTGGGGCCGCTTCGCAGCCCTTTCGCGACGCAAGGCCGCTCCTACAGAGAGCCAGCGTTGTGCTATCGTTGCGCCGACTTCAGACAGGATTTTGAGAGAATTCTCACATGACAGCGGCCAGGGAGCGGTTGACAGGCTTTGCGCTTTCGCTGCTGCTAGTTGCCCTGTCGCTGTTGGCCAGCCCTGCCCAGGCGGACGGTTCGGCCACCTCCGCACAGGCTCAGCAGCGCGCCAAGGCGGTGACCCAGGTGGTGCTGGGTATCCTCAGCTATGCTCGCTGGCCGACCGAGCCTGTGCCTTTGCGCCTGTGCCTGGTAGGCCCCACCGAATACGCCGACGACCTGATCAAAGGCAACATGCAGAATTCCGGGCAGCCCTTGCAGGTACGTCGCCTGCTGGCCGACGACCGGCGCGTCGCACAAGCCTGTGACGCCGTGTACATCGGCAAGCTCGACGACGCCCAGCGTGACCGTCTGTTTCAGGCTGTCAGTGGCCACCCCGTACTGAGCATCAGCGAAGCAGACGACCCGTGCACGGTCGGTAGCCTGTTCTGCCTGCGTGTTAGCGATCAGCAGGTCGCCTTCGAGGTCAACCTGGACTCGGTGACGCGCTCAGGCGTGCGAATCCACCCAAGCGTGTTGCAGCTGTCACGGCGTCGCGGAGCGGTGCCATGAAGGCCGGCAAGAAGCGCGACGTGCGCCCGACCCTGCGCTCGGTGCTAGGCCGCGGCCACCTTAGCGTGGCCCTGCTGGCGGTGGGCCTGGTCGGTATCTCGCTGACTCTGCTCGGCGTGCTGGCCTTGCGCGTCTATGCCAACCACAACCTGCATCTGATTGCTCGCTCGATCAACTACACCGTGGAAGCCGCCGTGGTGTTCGATGACAGCGCTGCGGCCAATGAGGCGCTGGAGCTGATCGCCGGGACCGAAGAAGTGGCTGATGCCAAGGTCTTCAACAACGATGGCGAACAGCTGGCGCATTGGCGGCGCAACGATGAGGGCGTGCTTGGGCACCTGGAGTCACAGGTGGCGACGGCCTTGCTGGATGAGCCGATCAATCTGCCGATCATGCACCAGCAACAGAAGGTCGGGCATATCGAGCTGATCGGCCAGGGCCGCAGCCTGCTGCTGTTCCTGCTCAGCGGTTTGGCTGGCATCCTGTTCTGCATGATCCTCAGTGCCTTCGTCGCCTTGTACCTGTCGCGGCGCCTGCTCGTCGACATCGTCCGCCCACTGCGCGCCCTGGCCAGCGTCGCCCACGCTGCCCGTCGCGAACGCAGCTTCGACCGCCGAGTGCCGGAAGCAGCTATTGCCGAGCTCAACGAGTTGGGCAATGACTTCAACGCATTGCTCGACGAACTGGAGGTCTGGCACAGCCACCTGCAGAGCGAGAACGCCACCCTGGCGCACCAGGCCAGCCATGACAGCCTCACCGGCCTGCCCAACCGCGCGTTTTTCGAGGGCCGCCTCAGCCGCAGCCTGCGCAATGCCGCACGGCAGCAGGACCACTTGGCGTTGCTGTTCCTCGACAGTGACCACTTCAAGCAGATCAACGACAGCCGCGGCCATGCCGTGGGCGACGAAGTGCTGATCAACGTCGCCGACCGTGTGCGTGCGCAGCTGCGCGAGCACGACCTGGTGGCCCGCCTGGGCGGTGACGAGTTCGCCGTGCTGCTGACCCCGCTGCATTCGCGCGAAGACGCCGAGCGCATCGCCGAGAAGATCATTGCCAGCATGCAGCTGCCGATGTTGCTCGATGGCGGCGAGAGCCTCACCACGTCGTTGAGCGTCGGCATTGCCTATTACCCGGATGACGGCAGTGACCCTGCCAGCCTCCTCAATGCCGCGGATGCGGCGATGTACCAGGCCAAGCGCAAGCGCCGTGGCCAGTGGCAAGCGGCGCAGACGGAGCGGTCCGCCGCCGATTTCAGGAACAGGAGTTGAACCGTGATACAGCGTTTGCGTTTTTCATTCGTCGTGATATTGCTGGCCTTGCTGGCGTTGGCAGGATGCCAGAGCACACCGCCCAAGGGGCTGACCGCCGAGCAGATTGCCGTGCTCGAGCGTGAAGGCTTTGCCCCCACCGACGAGGGTTGGTCGTTCGACCTGTCGGGCAAGGTACTGTTCGGCAGCGACCTGGACAGCCTCAATGGCGAGAGCCAGGCGATTGTCGAGCGGATCGGCAAGGCGTTGCTGAGCGTGGGCATTCAGGGCGTGCGGATCGATGGCCATGCCGATGCTTCGGGCAAGGCGGCGTACAACCAGCAGTTGTCCGAGCGGCGTGCACAGAGTGTGGCCAAGGCGTTGACGGACGTTGGCATGCTGGCGCAGAACATTCGTACCCGTGGGCTGGGCAGCACGCAACCGGTCGCAGACAACCGCACCAGTGCTGGGCGGACCGAAAACCGGCGGGTGTCGATTGTGGTGGCGTCTTACTGAGTGTGATGCGTTTGGGGCGCGATGCGCCCCCATCAATCCTGAGTAAAGCGCACCTCCCGCGTCGCTCCCATCAACAATGGCGCATTCGCCTCTGTCACTCCGCGGATGTAGTCCCACAACAGGGTAATCCGCTTCAACTTCCTCAAGTCCTCCCGGCAATACATCCAGAATTGCCGCGTCACTTCGATCTCCTCCGGCAGCACCGTCACCAGTCGCGCATCCTGCGCCGCCAGAAAGCACGGCAGTATCGCCAACCCACGCCCCTGCAACGCCGCTGTGTACTGCGCAATCACGCTGGTGCTGCGCAAATGCGCATTGGCATTGGGTATCAGGTTGGCCAGGTACAGCAGCTCCGAACTGAATGCCAAGTCGTCCACATAGCTGATAAACGGGTGGCTCACCAGGTCGCTGACTTGGCGGATTGGCGCATGGCTGTCGAGGTAGTCCTGGGTCGCATACAGCCGCAGCCGGTAGTCGCACAGCTTGCAGCATACGTAAGGCCCATGCTCCGGTCGCTCCAGGGCGATGACGATGTCTGCCTCGCGCTTGGACAGGCTGATGAAGTGCGGCAACGGCAGGATATCCACCGAAATCGCCGGGTAGGCATCGACGAAATGGCTCAGCTGCGGGGTGACGAAAAAGCTGCCAAAGCCCTCGGTGCAACCCATGCGCACATGCCCCGACAGCGCTACGCCGGAGCCTGAGACCTGTTCGCAAGCCATGTGCAAGGTGCTCTCGATCGACTCCGCGTAGCCCAGCAGGCGTTGCCCCTCGGCAGTCAGGACGAAGCCGTTGGTGCGTGACTTCTCGAACAGCAGCGTGCCCAGTGCCCCCTCCAGCGAACTGATGCGCCGCGACACCGTGGTGTAGTCGACGGCCAGGCGTTTGGCCGCGCTGCTGGCCTTGCGCGTGCGCGCAACTTCAAGGAAGAACTTCAGGTCGTCCCAGTTCAGCGAACTGAGGGAGGTCAGGTCTTTTTGCATGTTGATCCGGTTTTTTTGTGCGTTCTTGTTGGATGTTTGCACATCTATACTCGAAAAAAGCCCCAAGGCGCCACCCCGCGTTTGCCCGGCGCTGGCGATCTCGTCCTGACAATAATTCCAAGGAGAACGCAGATGAACGCACCACAATCCCCTGACAAGACCAAGGTCGAACAGGTCAAGCTGCTGATCGACGGCCAGTGGGTCGAGTCGAAAACCAGCGAATGGCGCGACATCGTCAACCCGGCCACCCAAGAGGTGCTGGCGCGGGTACCGTTCGCTACCGTCGAAGAAGTGGATGCCGCCGTAGCTGCGGGCCAGCGCGCCTTCAAGACCTGGCGTGACACCCCGATCGGTGCACGCATGCGCATCATGCTCAAGCTGCAGGCGCTGATCCGCGAACACACCAAGCGCATCGCCCAGGTGCTCAGCGCTGAGCAGGGCAAGACCCTTGCCGACGCCGAAGGCGATATCTTCCGCGGCCTGGAAGTGGTCGAGCATGCGGCCTCCATCGGTACCCTGCAAATGGGCGAGTTTGCCGAGAACGTCGCCGGTGGGGTGGACACCTATACCCTGCGTCAGCCGATCGGCGTGTGCGCCGGCATCACCCCGTTCAACTTCCCGGCGATGATCCCGCTGTGGATGTTCCCGATGGCCATCGTCTGCGGCAACACCTTCGTCCTCAAGCCTTCCGAGCAGGACCCGCTGTCGACCATGCTGTTGGTCGAGCTGGCGCTGGAAGCCGGTGTGCCGGCGGGTGTGCTCAACGTGGTGCATGGCGGCAAGCAGGTGGTGGATGCGATCTGCACCCACCAGGACATCAAGGCGATTTCCTTCGTCGGCTCCACTGAGGTGGGCACCCACGTGTACAACCTGGCCAGCCAGCACGGCAAGCGCGTGCAGTCGATGATGGGGGCCAAGAACCACGCCGTGGTGCTGCCTGACGCCAACCGCACGCAAACCGTCAATGCCTTGGTCGGTGCTGCCTTCGGCGCGGCAGGCCAGCGCTGCATGGCCACCTCGGTGGCGGTGCTGGTGGGCAAGGCACGTGACTGGCTGCCGGACATCAAGGAGGCGGCCAGCAAGCTCAAGGTCAACGCCGGTTGCGAGCCAGGTACCGATGTCGGCCCGGTGGTTTCCAAGCGCGCCAAGGAGCGAGTGCTGGGCCTGATCGAAAGCGGCATCAAGGAAGGCGCCAAACTCGAACTTGATGGCCGTGGCGTGACGGTGCCAGGCTACGAGCAAGGCAACTTCGTCGGCCCGACCCTGTTCTCCGGGGTAAAGACCGACATGCAGGTGTACACCCAGGAAATCTTCGGCCCGGTGCTGGTGACCCTCGAAGTCGACACCCTCGACGAAGCCATTGCCTTGGTCAACGCCAACCCGTTCGGCAACGGCACTGGCCTGTTCACCCAGAGCGGCGCAGCGGCACGCAAGTTCCAGAGCGAGATCGACGTCGGCCAGGTGGGCATCAACATCCCGATCCCGGTACCGGTACCGTTCTTCAGCTTCACCGGCTCGCGCGGCTCCAAGCTCGGCGACCTCGGTCCGTACGGCAAGCAAGTGGTGCAGTTCTACACTCAGACCAAGACCGTCACCGCCCGTTGGTTCGATGACGACAGCGTCAACGACGGTGTGAACACCACCATCAGCCTGCGCTAAGGAGAAATCATGCGTATCGCATTCATCGGTCTCGGCAACATGGGCGCGCCCATGGCCCGCAACCTGATCAAGGCCGGGCACCAGCTGAACCTGTTCGACCTGAACAAGACCGTGCTGGCCGAGCTCGCCGAACTGGGCGGCCAGGTCAGCGCCTCGCCAAAGGACGCGGCCGCCAGTAGCGAACTGGTGATCACCATGCTACCGGCGGCGGCTCATGTGCGCGCCGTGTACCTCAACGAAGACGAGGGTGTGCTGGCCGGTATCCGACCAGGCACGCCGACACTGGACTGCAGCACCATCGACCCGCAGACCGCGCGTGAAGTGTCCAAGGCCGCTGCGGCCAAGGGTGTGGACATGGGCGATGCGCCAGTGTCCGGTGGTACCGGCGGCGCAGCGGCGGGCACACTGACCTTCATGGTCGGTGCCAGCGACGAGCTGTTTGCCACCTTCAAGCCGGTGCTGGAGCAGATGGGCCGCAACATCGTGCACTGCGGTGAAGTGGGTACCGGGCAGATCGCCAAGATCTGCAACAACCTGCTGCTGGGCATCTCGATGATCGGCGTGTCCGAGGCCATGGCTCTGGGCAACGCGCTGGGCATCGACACCAAGGTGCTGGCGGGGATCATCAACAGCTCGACCGGGCGTTGCTGGAGCTCCGATACCTACAACCCGTGGCCGGGCATCATCGAGACTGCACCTGCCTCGCGGGGGTATACCGGGGGGTTTGGCGCCGAACTGATGCTCAAGGATCTAGGGCTGGCTACTGAAGCCGCACGCCAGGCGCACCAGCCGGTGATCCTCGGTGCCGTGGCCCAGCAGCTGTATCAGGCGATGAGCCTGCGCGGTGAAGGCGGAAAGGACTTCTCGGCGATCGTCGAGGGGTACCGCAAGAAGGATTGACGAGCGAGGACTTCATCGCGGGCCGGGCGGCCTTCCCTCTGTAACTGCGCACCAGAGGGAGGGCCACTTGCCCCGCGATGTTTTTTATCAGGCGAAGACGAAGTACTTGCGCACTGTCTCGACCACTTCCCAGGTACCTTTCATCCCCGGTTCGATCACGAACACATCACCCGCTTTCAGGTGCTTCGGCTCTTCGCCTTCCGGGGTGATGATGCAGTAGCCATCGAGGAAGTGGCAGAACTCCCACTTCTCGTAGTTGACCTCGAACTTGCCCGGGGTGCAGATCCAGGTGCCCATGATCTTGCTGCCGTCGGCCGACAGGTAGGCGTTGAGGTTGACGGTGTGCGGATCGCCGCCGATGCGCTTCCACTTGGTGGCGTCCACGACCGGCGTCGGGCAGGTTTCGCGCAGGACGGTGATGAAATCGGACATGGCACAACTCCTGGTGACTGGCTGAATGACCCGTCACCATAGGGCCATCCGCCAAGCTGCAGTTGCCTGGGCTCGACGTCCAGGTGCCTGCCCGCGCTATCCCAGGGCATTGACCTCGACGGTGATGTGGGCCAGCTCCTCGTGCACGCTCAAGGCCTGGCGCACGCTGTCGGCGCTCAATACGGCCTGGGTGGCCAGGCTGAGGATGCAGGCGTACTGGTCCTTGCCCACGCGCCACACGTGCAGGTCGGTGATGGTGGCGGGCACCGGCAGTTCAGCGACTACCTCGCGGATTTCCTCGACCACTGGCGCATCCATCTCGGCATCCAGCAAAACGCGGCCGGTATCGCGCAGCAGGCCGCGGGCCCAGAGCGCCACCAGCACCGCACCGACCAGGCCCATTACCGGGTCGAGCCAGCTTGCGCCCCAGAACTTGCCGGCCAGCAGGGCGACGATCGCCAGCACCGAGGTAGCAGCGTCGGCGATCACGTGCAGGTAGGCCGAGCGCAGGTTCAAGTCGTGGTGATGATGGCCGTGGTCGTGATGATGGTCATGGTGATGATGGTCATGGTGATGATGGTCGTGATCATCGCGCAGCAGCCAGGCGCAGACCAGGTTCACGGCCAGGCCGATCACGGCAATGAAGATCGCCTCGTCATAGTGGATCGGCCCCGGTGTCAGCAGGCGCTCGGCCGACTGGAAGGCCATCAGCCCGGCCACGCCGAGCAGCAACAAGGCGCTGGAGTAGCCGCCGAGAATCTCGATCTTCCAGGTGCCGAAGGCGAAACGCTGGTCCTTGGCATAACGACGTGCGGCAGCGTAGGCCAGCAGCGACAGGCCCAGCGCCAGGGCATGCGAGCTCATGTGCCAACCGTCAGCGAGCAGCGCCATGGAGTTGAAGAACCAGCCACCGGCGATTTCCGCCACCATCATGATCGCCGTCAGCCACACGGCCAGGCGTGTCTTGCGCTCGGCGCCGAGGTTGCTGGTGTGGAACTGGTGGCTGTGCTGCCAGCGGCCTGAGGTTTGTGTCGCCATGGTTTATCATGCTCCCGGAAAGTCGAGAAATATACTATACCCCAGTATACCTAGCATGGTGTGAAAGCGAATGGCACATACGATCAAGAGCAAGAAACAACTGCTCACCCGCGTGCGCAAGATCAAAGGCCAGGCCGCCGCCCTGGAAACCGCGCTGGAGCAGGACAAGGACTGCCTGGCGATCCTCCAGCAGATCGCCGCCGTGCGCGGCGCGGTGAACGGGCTGATGACCGAGGTGATGGAAGGGCACATCCGCGAACACCTTGTGGCAGAAGGGCTGAGCGCTGAAGAACGGCAGGATGAGGCGGACAAGGTGGCGGCGTTGTTGCGGTCCTATCTGAAGTGATACCCCCGGGGGGTATGCTGTGGGACTGTAGATTTCCCACGGGGCTGTAAGTCAAATCCTACATGGCGATCTGAACCATCCGCTGGTCGCCGGAAGTGTGCATAGTGTGTACTGCGCTTCGTTTTGGTTAATTCGGTGTGTATCATACACATCGACTGCCGAAGGAAAGGTGAATGCGCAGTCGTGAAGTGATCCAGCTCATTGAGGCGGATGGGTGGTACGAAGTTGAGGTGAAGGGCAGTCATCACCAGTTCAGGCATCCGTTCAAGAAGGGGAGGGTGACAGTTCCTCACCCCAAGAGCGATCTGCCTAAAGGCACCCTACACAGCATCCTGAAGCAAGCTGGCTTGAAGCAGTCCAGTGGCTTCGACAGCTCGAACATCAGTGGAGACGCACAATGAAATTTCCGGTCGTATTGCACAAGGACGCCGATTCGGACTACGGTGTGACCGTTCCCGATGTGCCAGGTTGCTTCTCTGCCGGTGCGAATGTCGCTCAAGCGCTGGAGAACGTTCAGGAGGCGCTGGCGCTTCATTTCGAAGGCTTGGTTGCTGATAACGAAGCGCTTCCTCAAGCGCAGGAAGTCGACGTCCATGTGACGAATCCCGATTATGCAGGTGGGGTCTGGGCTGTCGTAGATTTTGATGTCACACCGTATTTGGGGAAGGCCGTGCGGTTCAATGCAACACTGCCTGAAAACCTGCTGCAGCGGATCGACGAAAAAGTGAAGCGTGACCATCGTTACGCCTCTCGTTCCGGGTTTCTCGCGTCGGCCGCTCTGCGAGAACTGGCGCTCGCGAACTGAGTATTCAAGGCTCAAGGTCAGTGCGGTCCTTCAGGCAACGATGAACGTTCAGGCCTGAATCAACCGCTCAACCAACCCCGCCGCATAGCCGGGTAACCCGGCAAAGTCCCGCGCGCACAACAGCAAACGCCGGTTGGCCCAATCCTCTCGCAGCGCCACCCAGTGCATCGGCAACACGCCCTTCCAGCGCTGCACCGACGCCAGCGGCACCACGCCGATACCGGCGCCTCCGGCGACCATGCGGATCACCCCGTCAAACCCTTCGGCCCGCACCCTTACCTGCATGCGATGGCCTTCGCGCAGGGCCTGTTCCTCCAGGTAAAGCGCCAGGGCGCTGTTCGGCCCCAGCCCGACATGGCCATGGGCAAGGCAGTCGACAAAGCTCGGGGCGGGTTCTGTGGCGAGGGGATGATCCAGCGGTGTCACCAGCACCAGCGGGTCTTCGCGAAACGGCAGGGTCTGCAGGTGCGCGCTGGGCGCTGCGGTGGAAATGATGCCCAGGTCAGCCATGCCCTGGGTGATCGCTTGCACGATGCGCAGACTCGGCAGTTCCTGCACATCGACACTGATGCCAGGGTTGTCGGCGAGGTAACTGGCCAGCAGTTCCGGCAGGTATTCGGTCAGCGCCGCCGTGTTGCACAGCAGCCGCACCTGCCCTTGTTGGCCACGTGCATAAAGGGCCAGGTCGAATTGCAGCCGTTCCACCTGCTGGCCAATCAGCCGCGCATGCTGCAACAGCGCCTGCCCGGCGAGTGTTAGCTGCACGCCGCGGCGATTGCGCTCGAGCAAAGGTGTGCCAAGCGAGGCCTCCATGGCGCGGATACGTGCGCTGGCCGCTGGCAGCGACAGATGGCTGCGGCGGGCGCCGGCGGTGATGTTGCCGCAATCGGCGGTGTGCTGGAAAAGCCTGAGGTCGATCAGGTCGAAATGCATCTGCCTCTGTCCTGGCGAGAGTCTGGCTGAGTATATGGCAGATTTTCAGCCCAGCCGCTGCGCGCCATGATGGCGCCCATGAATACCTTGATTGCTTTCTACCAGAACATCGGCCCGGCATTGACGCTGCTGGTGGTCATCACCTTTCTGCTGGCCGGTGCCGTCAAAGGTGTGATTGGCCTCGGCCTGCCAACCATTGCCATGGGACTGCTGGGGCTGGCTATGCCTCCAGCGCAGGCTGCGGCGCTATTGATCGTGCCTTCGACGCTCACCAACCTATGGCAGCTCGCAGCCGGTGGGCATCTGCCGGCGTTGCTGCGCAGGCTTGGGCCGATGCTGACGATGATTTTTTTCGGGACCTTGCTCGGCAGTGCCTGGTTGGGCATCAACAGCGGGCAGTGGGCAGTGCACGCGCTGGGGGCGGCGTTGGTGATCTATGCGCTGTATGGGCTGGCAGGCCCTGCCTTGCGCGTGGCGCCGGAGCGGGAAGGGTGGTTGGGGCCGGTCTGCGGGTTGGTGACCGGTGTGGTCACGGCGGCCACTGGGGTGTTCGTGATGCCAGCGGTGCCTTACCTGCAGAGCCTGGGCCTTGGCCGCGACGAGATGATTCAGGCGCTGGGCCTGTCGTTCACGGTCTCGACCCTGGCGCTGGCCGTTGGCCTGGCCGGGCAGGATGCCCTGGGTGGGCAAGCTTTGGGTGCTTCGTTGCTGATGCTGGCGCCGGCGCTGCTGGGCATGCTCGCCGGGCAGTGGCTGCGCCAGCGCATCAGTGCTGCGCTGTTCAAGCGCTGCTTCTTCATCGGCCTGGCCGCGCTGGGCGGCCATCTGCTGATCAACGGTTAGCGGACGAGGCGCTGAGCATCACGATCGGCTGGATGTCGAAGTCGCGCTGCAGGTAGTCCATGCGCTTTTCGAAGAACTCGACCATGTGCGGCAGTGCCGAGTGCACGTCCAGCGCTGCCTTGTCGGCCCACACCTCGTAGAACACGAACAGGCTCGGGTCTTGCTGGTCGCGCAGCATGTGGTATTCGATGCAGCCCGGTTCCTGGCGGCTTGGCTCAACGTAGGCGCGGAACAGGGTTTCGAAGGCTTCAGCCATTTCCGGACGGGTCTTGGCCTTGAGGATGAATGCGTGCTGCTCGCTCATTGATCATTACTCATAGATGAAGGGTGAATCGATTCTACGGCAATAATACAGTGCGAATTCGTGACTTCAGGTCAATTGTATTTTGCCCGGTAGCTGCTGTATCCCGCGCCCGCGAGCCATTACTGTGCCGGTCATTCAATTATGACCCGAGGCCCAGCATGAAAAAGATCCTTCTGCTCAATGGCGGCAAGCAGTTCGCCCACTCCGATGGCCGTCTCAACCAAACCTTGCACGATGCCGCCCTGGCCCACCTGGACCGTGCCGGTTTCGATGTGCAGCAGACCTTCATCGACGGTGGCTACGATGCTCAGGCTGAGGTCGAGAAATTCCTCTGGGCCGATGTGATCATCTATCAGATGCCGGGCTGGTGGATGGGCGCGCCGTGGACCGTGAAAAAGTACATCGACGATGTCTTCACTGCTGGCCACGGCAGCCTCTACGCCAACGATGGCCGTACCCGTTCCGACCACTCGCAGAAGTACGGCAGCGGTGGCCTGGTGCACGGCAAGCAGTACATGCTGTCGTTGACCTGGAACGCGCCACAGCAAGCGTTCGATGACCCGAGCGACTTCTTCGAAGGTAAAGGTGTGGATGCTGTGTACTTCCCGTTCCACAAGGCCAACCAGTTCCTTGGCATGACCGGTCTGCCGACCTTCCTCGCGGTGGATGTGATGAAGCGCCCGGATGTACCGGCGGCGTTGGCGGCTTATGAAGCTCATCTGGACAAGGTGTTCGGCAAGGCTATCTAATCACTGCACGGACCAAGCACAGGCGCTCACGTGAAAACCCGATCCGAAGAACTTCAGGTATTCGTTGCCGTCATCGACTGCGGCTCAATTTCCGCCGCTGCCGAGCAGATGGGCCAGACCCCGTCGGCCGTCAGCCGCACACTGTCGCGCCTGGAGGCCAAGCTCGGTACTACTCTGGTCAACCGCACCACCCGGCGCATGGACCTCACCGAAGAAGGCCGCTTCTTCCTTGAACGAGCGCGCCTGGTGCTGGAGCAGATGGACGAGATGGAAGAGCGCCTGTCGATGAACCGCCAGACCCCGTCCGGGCGCCTGCGCATCAACGCCGCGGCGCCGTTCATGCTGCATGCCATCCTGCCGTGGATCGGCGAGTTCCGCCGTCAGTACCCTGGCATCGAGCTGGAACTCAACACCGACGACCTGATCATCGACCTGCTGGAGCAGAGCACCGACGTGGCCATCCGCATCGGTGACCTTGCCGATTCCAGCCTGCATGCCCGATCGCTCGGCTGCAGCCCGGTCCAGGTACTGGCCAGCCCCGACTATCTGGCGCAACACGGCACGCCGGAAAAGGTCGAAGACCTGAACAACCATTGCCTGCTCGGCTTCAGCCAACCCGAGTCGCTCAACCATTGGCCGTTGCGCCACGCCCAGGGCGACCGCTGGGGCATCCGCCCGGCCTTGATCGCCTCCAGCGGCGAGACCCTGCGTCAGCTGGCGCTGGCCGGGGAGGGTATCGTCGCCTTGTCGCACTTCATGACCCACGAAGACATCCGCGCCGGCCGCCTCAAGGTGCTGCTGAGCGAGGCCAACAACGGCTATCGCCAGCCGATCCACGCGGTGTACTACCGCAACACGCAGCTGGCCCTGCGTATCCAGTGCTTCCTTGATTTCATCCAGCGCAAGTTGGCCATGTACGCCTGCTGAGTTGCCTGAACGCGACAGTTCCTGTCCACAGGCGGCGAAACTTCCTTGGTTTGATTGCACAGTCAGAGCGCTTCGGCCTTACTGACTGCTCAACAAAAACAACACCAAGGAAGTGTCATGCGTATTGTCCCGTTCCAGTACCTGGCTCTGGCAGCCGCGCTCCTGAGCTGTTCCTCGACATATGCCGCCACGTTGGAAGGCGGCGCTGTAGCGGCCCCCGATCAATATGGTGCACAGGTAGCGGCCGACATTCTCAAGAAGGGCGGCAATGCGGTGGACGCAGCTGTAGCCACGGCCTTCACGCTGGCGGTGACCTACCCCGAGGCAGGCAACATCGGTGGCGGTGGCTTCATGACCCTGTTCGTCGACGGCAAGCCGTATTTCCTCGATTACCGCGAAGTGGCGCCCAAGGCTGCCTCGCGCAATATGTACCTGGACGACAAGGGTGAGGTCATCGAGAACCTGAGCCTGGTCGGCGTGCGCGCCGCAGGCGTACCTGGCACGGTGATGGGCCTGTGGGAAGCCCACCAGAAGTTCGGCAAGTTGCCCTGGAGCGAATTGCTGACCCCGGCCATCGGCTATGCGAAAAATGGCTTCAAGGTCGCCGAGAAGCAGTATCAGTACCGCAACGATGCCCAGGGCATGTTCAAGACTGCGACCAACTTCAACGACTATTTCGGCAACATGAAGGTCGGTGAACTGTTCAAGCAGCCGGAAATGGCCCAGACCCTCGAACGCATTGCCGACAAGGGCGTGAGCGAGTTCTATCAGGGCAAGACCGCCGACCTGCTGGTGGCGCAGATGCAGGCCGACAAGGGCCTGATCACCAAAGAGGACCTCAAGGATTACAAAGCCGTGTGGCGCGAGCCGATGGCCCTGAGCTGGCGCGGCAATGTGGTCTATACCGCGCCGCCGCCAAGCTCCGGTGGCGTGGCCCTGGCCCAGCTGCTGGGCATCAAGGAGGATCGCGCGGCGGACTTCAAGGGCGTGGCGCACAACTCGGCGCAATACATCCATCTGCTGGCAGAGATTGAAAAGCGCGTATTCGCGGACCGTGCCGACTACCTCGGCGACCCGGCGTTCACCAAGGTGCCGGTCGACCAGCTGGTGGCCAAGGACTACCTGGCCAAGCGCGCCGCCCAGGTCAACCCGAAAGCCATTTCCGCGACCGACAAAGTCAAGCCAGGCCTGGAGCCGCACCAGACCACGCACTTCTCGATCGTCGACAAGCAGGGTAACGCGGTCAGCAACACCTACACCCTCAACCTCGATTACGGCAGCGGTGTGGTGGTCAAGGGCGCGGGCTTCCTGCTCAACGACGAGATGGACGACTTCAGCGCCAAGCCGGGCGCCGCCAATGCATTCGGTGTGGTCGGCGGTGATGCCAACGCGATCGAACCGGGCAAGCGCATGCTGTCGTCGATGAGCCCGAGCCTGATGACCCGCGATGGCAAGGTGGAGCTGGTGATCGGTACCCCGGGCGGTTCGCGGATTTTCACCTCGATCTTCCAGGTGATGAACAACCTGTACGACTACGGCATGCCGCTGGAGAAGGCCGTGGCGGCGCAACGGGTGCACCATCAGTTGCTGCCCAAGGACACCATCTTCTTTGACGCCTACGCGCCGCTGACCGGGCCGGTGGCCGATGAGCTGAAGAAGATGGGCTATGTGCTGGAGGA
This sequence comes from Pseudomonas sp. NBRC 111124, assembly GCF_001320245.1. GTDB lineage: Bacteria > Pseudomonadota > Gammaproteobacteria > Pseudomonadales > Pseudomonadaceae > Aquipseudomonas. The sequence continues at coordinate 92,460 of NZ_BCBA01000018.1, read as the reverse complement.
TCAGGGCTGGGAGATGGGCGATATCCAGGCGATCCGGGTGAACGGAGCGCAGCTGGAGACCGCTTCGGATCCGCGTGGGCGCGGGGTGGGGATGATCGTCAAGTAAACCGCAGGAGGGCGTTGCCCTCCATTCGCGGGGCAAGCCCGCTCCTACAGGTCCCGCATTGATCTGTAGGAGCGGGCTTGCCCCGCGAAAGCGATCTTGAGGTCAGACGCGGAACTGGCTGACCAGCATCTGCAAGTGACCACCCAGGCGCGCCAGCTCTACGCTGGACGCCGCCGTCTCATCACTGGCTGCCGCCGTCTGCTCCGACACATCCCGCACATTCAGGATGCTGCGGCTGATCTCTTCAGCCACCGCGCTCTGCTGCTCGGCCGCCGCAGCAATCTGCTGGTTCATCGACTGGATGCTCGACACCGTACCGGTGATGTTCTCCAGCGAAGCACCGGCCTTGCGCGCCAACTCGACACTGCTGTCGGTCAGCGTGCGGCTGCCCTGCATGGCGTTGGCCACCTGCTGGGTACCGTGCTGCAGGCTGGCCACCAGTTCTTCGATCTCTTCGGTGGACTTCTGCGTACGCTGGGCCAGGCCACGCACTTCGTCTGCGACCACGGCAAAACCACGGCCGGCTTCACCGGCGCGGGCCGCCTCGATCGCGGCGTTGAGCGCCAGCAGGTTGGTCTGCTCGGCCACCGACTTGATCACGTCCATCACGCTGCCGATCTTCTGGCTTTCCTGCTGCAGCAGGTTCATGGCCTCGGTGGAGCGGTGCACTTCCTCGGCCAGGCGTTCGATCTGGCTGATCGCCTCACCCACCACACGGTCACCGGCACGGGCCTCGTCGTCGGCTCCGGTGGCCGCGTGCGAAGCCTGTTCGGCGTTACGCGCCACTTCCTGAACGGTGGCGGCCATTTCGTGCATGGCGGTGGCCACCTGGTCGGTTTCGACCTTCTGGCTGTTGGCGCCGGCGCTGGTCTGCTCGGTCACTGCCGACAGTTCTTCGGCGGCGCTGGCGATCTGGGTAACGCCGTCACGGATGCCGCTGATCAGCTCGCGCAGGGTGGTGCCCATGCGCGCGATGCCTTGCTGCAGCACGCCAATTTCGTCGCGGCGGGTCACGCGCAGGTCGTGGGTCAGGTCGCCAGCGGCGATGCGCTCCACGGCCTGCAGGGTCTCGCGCAGTGGGCGGGTGATCTGCCGGGTGATGACCACGGCGGCAATCACGCCCGCGAGCAGCGCCAGCAGCGTGGCGATGATTTGCAGGCTACGCGCTTGGGCGCTCTCGGCGTCGCGGCGCTCGATCTGGATGTTGTACAGCGCGTCGCTGCGTTTGACGATGTCGGCACCCTGTACGGTCATTTCCGCACGGGCCACGGTGATGGCAGCCACTGCATCGCGGAACTGGCGCACGGCATCGCGGTAGGCCTGGACCGATTGCTCGAACTGCTGCACGCGGGTGGCTTCGGCTGGCAGCTGGCGCTTGAGGTTGTCGATGTCGCCCAGCGCACCTTCCAGCTGGCGCAGGGCGGCCTGCTCGTTAGCGGCAGTGTTGTCGGCAATGTAGCCGCGCACATCGATGCGTACCTGCAGCAGTTGCTGGCGCGCCTTGCTGATCAGCTGATACTGAGCCAGGCGCACGCTGTCGGTCTCGGGGCGGGACATGACGTCCTGGCTGAGCGACTCCATGGCGTCATCGGCCTTGGCCGCTGACACATTCATGGCGTCACGGGCGGCCAGCGAGCTCTTGTAGCCGGCGCGCATCTTGTTCAGCGACACCTTGTACTCACTGATGGTCTGCCCCAGCTCCTTGAGCAGCACGACGTTGGCCGGGCTGGTGAAGGTGGTGACCAGGTATTCCTGCTGCTTGCCGAAAGCGTCGAGCTTGGCCTGGGTGTTGGCAGCGGCGGCATCATCGCCGTTGGCGATCATGTACTGCAGGCGCGCGATGCGCAGGTCGGTCAGGTCCTTGTTGAGCTGGCCGATGTCGCCCATCCAGTTGCTGCGGTCAATCAGGCTGCCCAGGCTGGTCCAGCCGGTCAAGGCCAGCAGGCCGGTTAGAAACAGCACCAGGCCGAAGCCCAGGCCGAGTTTGAGGTTGACGCTGATATTGGCAAACCAGCTGTTCATGCACGCTCTCCAGAAATTCATTCGCTCACTTGATCGTCGATCGCAGGGCGTTGTTGTTCTGGGGCCTGCTGATTCGTGCAGGTGTTATCGGCACGAGGAGGGAAAGCTGAATCGCTTTTTCAACTGATTTGTAATTGCAGGGGCCGCAGAGCGGCCCCAAACGCTCAAAGGCTACGCGCGCTGAAGGTATCGCAACTGTTCACATTGCCTTGGGCAAACCCAGCCTTGAACCAGCGCACTCGCTGCGCCGAGGTGCCATGGGTGAACGAGTCGGGCACCACGCGCCCCTGGCCTTGCTGTTGCAGCCGGTCGTCACCAATGGCATTGGCCGCATTCAGCGCCTCTTCAACGTCGCCAGGCTCAAGCCAGTTCAGCCGCTTCTGCGCCTGATAGGCCCACACGCCGGCCAGGCAGTCCGCCTGCAGCTCCTGGCGCACCAGCAGGCCATTGTCGCCTTCCATGCGCTGGCCGCTGCGCCGCGCGGCATCGACCTTGGCCGACACACCTAGCAAGGTCTGCACGTGGTGGCCGATCTCATGTGCGATCACGTAGGCCTGGGCAAAATCACCCGCTGCGGCAAAGCGGGTTTCCATCTCGCGGAAGAACGACATGTCCAGGTAGACCCGCTGGTCCGCCGGGCAGTAGAACGGCCCGACCGCCGCAGAGGCAAAGCCGCAGGCCGAATTCACCTGGCCATTGAACAGCACCAGCTTGGGATCGCGGTATTGCTTGCCACCCTGGGCGAACAGGGCCTTCCAGGTGTCTTCGGTATCACCCAGGATTGAGGCGACGAACTGCGCCTGTTCGTCATTGGCCGGCGGCGCCTTGCCACCAGCGCCACTCGGCGCAGCCTGCTGTTGCTGCTGATCCATCTGCCCGGCGAGCTGGCCGAGGATCTGCAGGGGGTCCTGCCCGGTGAGCCAGCCAATGCCGACGATCAGCAGTATCGCGCCAAGCCCCAGGCCTTTGCCGCCGCCAAAGCGCATACCGCCGCCACCGCCACCTTCGCCACGGGCATCGACCACGTTGTCGCTGCGCCGGCCTTTTCGCCATTCCATGAAATGCTCTCCAAAGCGTGAAACATGGGGATAAATATTAGTCCACCCCGGGCAAAGGCACTAATGCATAACCATTTGGTTATGGATGGGGCGGCTGATTTCAATATTCAGCTGACGCGACCTATCTGAAACTGCAAGTCCGCCTGCCGTGACAGGCGTTTTCATAATTCCAAGAGAGGAATCCGGCATGCCCGCCCAGGACAACAGCCGCTTCGTGATCCGTGATCGCAACTGGCACCCCAAGGCCCTGACGCCCGACTACAAGACGTCCATTGCCCGCTCGCCGCGCCAGGCACTGGTCAGCATTCCGCAGTCGATCAGCGAAACCACCGGCCCGGACTTTTCCCACCTGGGCTTCGGTGCCCACGACCATGACCTGCTGCTGAACTTCAACAACGGTGGCCTGCCGATCGGCGAGCGCATCATCGTTGCCGGCCGCGTCGTCGACCAGTACGGCAAGCCTGTGCCGAACACCCTGGTGGAAATGTGGCAAGCCAACGCTGGCGGCCGCTACCGCCACAAGAACGACCGCTACCTGGCACCGCTGGACCCGAACTTCGGTGGCGTCGGCCGTTGCCTGACCGACCGCGACGGTTACTACAGCTTCCGCACCATCAAGCCGGGCCCGTACCCTTGGCGCAACGGCCCGAACGACTGGCGCCCGGCGCACATCCACTTTGGCATCAGCGGCCCGTCGATCGCCACCAAGCTGATCACCCAGCTGTATTTCGAAGGTGACCCGCTGATCCCGATGTGCCCGATCGTCAAGTCGATCGCCAACCCCGAAGCCGTGCAGCAGTTGATCGCCAAGCTCGACATGAGCAACGCCAACCCGATGGACTGCCTGGCGTACCGCTTCGACATCGTGCTGCGCGGCCAGCGCAAGACCCACTTCGAAAACTGCTGAGGACCCCGCCATGCCAATCGAACTGCTGCCGGAAACCCCCTCGCAGACCGCCGGCCCCTACGTGCACATCGGCCTGGCCCTGGAAGCGGCCGGCAACCCGACCCGCGACCAGGAAATCTGGAACCGCCTGGCCAAGCCGGATGCCCCGGGCGAGCACATCCTGCTGATCGGCCACGTGTATGACGGCAACGGCCACCTGGTGCGTGATTCATTCCTGGAACTGTGGCAGGCCGACGCCAACGGCCAGTATCAGGATGCCTACAACCTGGAAAACGCCTTCAACAGCTTCGGCCGCACTGCCACTACCTTCGATGCCGGCGAGTGGACCGCGCACACGGTCAAGCCGGGTGTGGTGAACAATGCAGCGGGCGTGCCGATGGCGCCGCACATCAACATCAGCCTGTTTGCCCGGGGGATCAACATCCACCTGCACACGCGCCTGTATTTCGATGACGAGGCCGAGGCCAACGCCAAGTGCCCGGTGCTCAACCTGATCGAGCAGCCGCAGCGCCGCGAGACCTTGATTGCCAAGCGTTGTGAGGTGGACGGGAAGACGGCGTATCGTTTCGATATCCGTATTCAGGGGGAAGGGGAGACGGTCTTCTTCGACTTCTGAGTTGAACCCTGGGCCCGCTTTGCGGCCCATTCGCGGGGCAAGCCCGCTCCTACAGAGTCGTGCAGATTCTGTAGGAGCGGGCTTGCCCCGCGAATGCTTTAACGGCGAACCAGCAGGACGCCGCTCTCCATGTGGTGGGTATAGGGGAACTGGTCGAACAGCGCACAGCGCTCGATGCGGTGTGTGTCCTGCAGCTGGGCAATGTTTGCCGCCAGCGTTTCGGGATTGCACGAGATATACAAAATCCTTTCAAAACGCCGGGTCAGCTCGCAGGTGTCCGGGTCCATCCCCGCACGCGGCGGGTCGACGAACACCGTGCCGAACTCATAGCTTTTCAGGTCGATCCCTTCCAGCCGGCGGAACGGCCGCACCTCGTTCAGCGCCTGGGTCAGCTCTTCCGCCGACAGGCGCACCAGCCGCACGTTATCCACAGCGTTTTCGTCGAGGTTGCTCAGCGCGGCATTGACCGAGGTCTTGCTGATCTCGGTGGCCAGCACCTGGCGCACGCGGGTGGCCAGCGGCAGGGTGAAGTTGCCGTTGCCGCAATACAGCTCCAGCAAATCATCCTCACGCTCGCCGATGGCCTCGAAGGCCCAGCTCAGCATCTTTTGGTTCACTGCGCCGTTGGGCTGGGTGAACGCGCCTTCCGGCTGGCGGTAGCTGAACACTCGGCCGGCGACATCAAGTTTTTCCACCGCGTAGTCGCGGCCGATCACCAGGCGCTTGCCCTTCGAACGGCCGATCACGCTCACGCCCAGATCGGCGGCGAGCTGGCGTGCAGCCACTTCCCAGGCTTCGTCCAGCGGGCGGTGGTAACACAGGGTGACCATCGCGTCGCCAGCCAGGGTGGTGAGGAACTCGACCTGGAACAGGCGATTGCCCAGTTCTTCGCTGGCCTGCCAGGCGGCCTTCAAACGCGGCATCAGTTCATTGATGCGCTGGCTGGCGATGGGGAATTCGTCGATCAGGATCGCCTTGTGCTTGTCGCCTGGTGCGAACATCGCATAGTGCCGCTGGCCGTCTTCGCGCCACAGGCGGAACTCGGCGCGCAGGCGATAATGCTCGCGCGGCGAGTCGAACACGGCCGGTTCCGGTGCGCCAAAGGGCGCCAACAGCTCGCGCAAGCGGGCGACTTTGCCTTCAAGCTGGGTGTCGTAGGCGGAACGATCGAAAACAGCACTCATGCGTTGAACCAGCCCAGCTTGATGACGAACAGGATGGAAAGGATCACCAGGGCCGGGTTCAGGTCGCGGTGGCGGCCAGAGATCAGCTTGACGGCGGTCCAGGAGATGAAGCCGAAGGCGATGCCGTTGGCAATCGAGTAGGTCAGCGGCATGGCCAGGGCAGTCACCACCACCGGGGCGGCCTCGGTGACGTCGTCCCAGTTGATTTCCGCCAGGCCCGAGGCCATCAGCACGGCGACGAACAGCAGCGCCGGGGCAGTGGCGAAGGCCGGCACGCTACCGGCCAGCGGGGCGAAGAACAGGGCCAGCAGGAACAGGATGGCAACCACGATGGCGGTCAGGCCGGTACGGCCCCCGGCGCTCACGCCAGCTGCGGATTCGATGTAGCTGGTGGTAGTCGAGGTGCCTAGCAGGGAACCGGCCATGGCCGCGGTGCTGTCGGCGATCAGGGCACGGCCCATTTTCGGCATGTGGCCGTCCTTGCCCATCAGGCCGGCGCGCTTGGCCACGCCGATCAGGGTGCCGGAGTTGTCGAACAGGTCGACGAACAGGAAGGCGAAGATCACGCTCACCAGGCCTACATCGAGGGCGCCTTTGATGTCCAGTTGCAGGAAGGTCGGGGCCAGCGATGGCGGCATCGAGACCACGCCACCGAACGGCGTCACGCCCATCAGGATCGCGGCGATTGTCACCGCCAGAATACCGATCAGCACCGCGCCACGGACTTTCAGCGATTCGAGGCCGACGATCAGGAAGAAGCCCAAGGTGGCGAGGATCGGTGCCGGCTGCTTGAGGTCGCCCAGGCCCACCAGGGTTGCCGGGTTATCGACGACGATGCCGGCGTTATGGAGCGCGATGAATGCCAGGAACAAGCCGATACCTGCAGCAATCGCCGAACGCAGCGGCAGCGGGATGCTGTTCACGATCCATTCGCGGATGCGGAAGATCGACAGCAGGAAGAACATCACCGCCGAGAGGAACACCGCGCCCAGTGCCACCTGCCAGGTGTGGCCCATGTGCAGGACCACCGTGTAGGTGAAGAACGCGTTCAGGCCCATGCCCGGCGCCAGGGCGATCGGGTAGTTGGCGATCAGGCCCATGGTGGTCGAGCCGATGGCGGCTGCCAGGCAGGTGGCGACGAAGATCGCGCCTTTGTCCATGCCGGTCTCGCCGAGGATGCTCGGGTTGACGAACAGGATGTAGGCCATGGCCAGGAAGGTGGTGACGCCCGCAAGAATCTCGGTGCGCACATTGGTGTTGTGTGCTTTCAGTTGAAACAGCCTTTCCAGCATGCCCGCTCCCAGGGCGCCCACGCGCCGTGAATGTATCGACCCCATCAGCAAAGCACAGACCGTAGCGGATGCCGTGGTTTGTGTGGGGCGGAAAAAAGCCGCGCATCATACCAGCATGCTCGGCGGGGGCCTATCGCCGTTGGGAGCAGGCCTGCGATCAACCGTTGTGCAAGCGGTCGCGTTTGGCCAGCGTCGGGAACAACTTTATCCACACCCCGGTCACCACCAACGTACCCACACCCCCCAGCACCACGGCTGGCACCGTGCCAAACCAGTGTGCTGTGACGCCGGACTCGAACTCACCCAGTTGGTTCGAAGCGCCAATGAACAACCCGTTCACCGCGCTCACCCGCCCGCGCATCTCGTCCGGCGTCTCCAACTGCACGAAGGCGCCGCGGATCACCATGCTGATCATGTCTGCCGCGCCAAGCACCACCAGCACCGCCAGCGAGAACCAGAACGAGGTCGACAGGCCGAAGGCGATGGTCGCCACGCCGAACACCCCGACGGCAGTGAACATGGTCCGCCCAACCTTGCGCTCGACCGGGAACCGGGCCAGCCACAGTGACATCAGCAATGCTCCCACTGCTGGCGCCGAGCGCAGCAGGCCCAGGCCCCACGGGCCGGTCAGCAGGATGTCCTTGGCGAACACGGGCAGCAGGGCGGTAGCACCACCGAGCAGCACGGCGAAGAGGTCTAGCGAGATAGCCCCCAGGATGTCCGGCCGGCTGCGGATGAAGCGGATCCCGGCCATCAGCGATTCGATACTGGCGCGGCCTTTTTGCGGCACCTGCTGGCGCGAGTCGAGGCTGAGCATCAACAGGCAGGCGATGGCGTACAGGGCCACGGTTGGGCCGTACACCCAAATGCTGCCGAAGGCGTACAGGAAGCCACCCACCGCCGGGGCGACGATGGTGGCCGCCTGGGTCGCCGAAGCCGAGGCCGCCACCGCCCGCGGGAACAGCCCCGGCGGCACCACATTGGGCAGCAGTGCCTGGGTCGCCGGCATTTCGAACGAACGAGTGGCACCGAGCAGGAAGGCCAGGACGAAAATCAGTTCGCGGCTGACGTTGTCGGTGGCGCTGCCAACGGCCAGTGCCAGGGCGATCAGCCCTTGCAAGGTCTGGCACAGCGCCGCGACCTTGCGCCGATCATAGCGGTCGGCAACGTGCCCAGTGTGCAGCATGAACAGCACCCGCGGGGCGAATTCGACCAGGCCGACCAGGCCCAGGTCGAGCACATTGCCGGTCAGCTGGTAGAGGTGCCAGCCAATGGCCACGGTGAGCATCTGGAAGCCGCTGGCGGTGAACACCCGGGCCAGCCAGAAGGCGATGAATGGGCGGTGGTGGCGCAACAACTGCGGTGTGGAATCGGACATCGGAAACCTGTTGGCCTCGGCGCAGTAGAGGGGCCCGCAGCGTATCATCTGTTTGTAACAAACGGTTACTGTTTGCCGTAATTGGCACTTTTTCACGGCCTGCGAAAGAGGGTGGGGCAACGGGTCACGCGGCAAACAACCACACGGCCCAGCGGGCTGTTCGGGACTATGCTTCTTGGTAATCGTTGATCTGGATCAATCGTTGCTTTTGCAACGAACAGGCAACGAATTGGCCCTCGGGCCGGAATCCCTGCGATCGAATAGAACAAATCCAATACGCCGCACTCGACTACCGTGGGGGCAGTGGGCGACAGGGCCACAAGCCCGGACGCCGGATTATCTGAAGAGGAAGCACCATGTTCGGAATAGAGGCCTTAGAGCTCGCCCGAATGCAGTTTGCCTTTACTGTGTCGTTCCATATCCTGTTCCCGGCCATCACCATTGGCCTTGCCAGCTACCTGGCTGTCCTCGAAGGCCTCTGGCTGCGGACTGACAAGCAGGTCTACCGTGATCTCTATCACTTCTGGTCGAAGATCTTCGCCGTCAACTTCGGCATGGGCGTTGTCTCTGGCCTGGTCATGGCCTATCAGTTCGGGACCAACTGGAGCCGCTTTTCGGAGTTTGCAGGTTCGGTAACCGGCCCCTTGTTGACGTACGAAGTGCTGACGGCGTTCTTCCTGGAGGCGGGCTTCCTGGGCGTGATGCTGTTCGGCTGGAACCGTGTTGGTCGTGGCTTGCATTTCTTTTCCACCTGCATGGTGGCGCTGGGCACGCTGGTGTCGACCTTCTGGATCCTCGCTTCCAATAGCTGGATGCAGACCCCGCAGGGACACGCGATCATCGACGGCAGGGTGGTGCCGATGGACTGGTTCGCGATTGTGTTCAACCCGTCATTCCCCTTCCGCCTGATGCACATGGCCACTGCCGCTTTCGTGGCCACGGCGTTTTTCGTCGGCGCCTCGGCGGCCTGGCACTTGCTGCGTGGGCGGGACAACCCTGCCGTGCGCAAGATGTTGTCGATGGCCATGTGGATGGCACTGGTCGTCGCGCCGGTCCAGGCTGTGATTGGCGACTTCCATGGCCTGAACACGCTCGAGCATCAGCCGGTCAAGATCGCTGCCATTGAAGGCCACTGGGAAAACGAACCGGGTGAGCCGACTCCGCTGATTCTGTTCGGTATTCCCGACATGAAAGCCGAAACTACCCATTTCAAGGTCGAGATCCCTGTACTCGGCAGCCTGATTCTCACCCATAGCCTGGACAAGCAGGTCCCTGCCATGAAGGAATTCCCCGCCGAAGACAGGCCTAATTCCACCATTATCTTCTGGTCCTTCAGGATCATGGTCGCCATGGGGCTGTTGATGATCGCCGCAGGGCTTTGGAGCCTGCTGTTGCGCAAGGGCGGCAAACTCTACAGTTCACGCCCGTTCCTGTATTTCGTGATGTGGATGGGGCCCTCTGGCCTGCTGGCCATTCTGGCGGGATGGATCACCACTGAGGTGGGCCGCCAACCGTGGGTGGTCTACGGCCTGATGCGCACGGCCGACGGCGTCTCCAACCACAGTTACAGCCAGCTCGGGTTTACCCTGATCGCGTTCGTGGTGGTGTACTTCGCGCTGTTCGGTACCGGCTTTGCCTACATGATGCGCCTGGTCCGCAAAGGGCCACATACCGGCGAAGGCGATAATCAGCGGCCAGGTGGCCCAGGCCAGAAACGTACCCCGGCACGGCCGTTGTCGGCCGCTGACGAGGGCAGTGATGCCATCTCCGCCAACCTGAGCAAGGGGAACTGAGCCATGGGTATCGACCTTCCGCTGATCTGGGCCGTGATCATCATCTTCGGCGTCATGATGTACGTGGTGATGGATGGCTTCGATCTAGGGATCGGGATGCTTTTCCCCTTCGTCAAGGGCGAGCGTGACCGTGACGTGATGATGAATACCGTGGCCCCCGTGTGGGACGGCAACGAAACCTGGCTGGTATTGGGCGGTGCCGGTTTGTTCGGGGCATTCCCGATGGCCTACGCGGTGGTGCTTGAGGCACTGTACTTGCCATTGATCCTGATGCTGATCGGTTTGATCTTTCGCGGTGTGGCCTTCGAGTTTCGCTTCAAGGCCACAGCCGAGAAGCGTCATATCTGGGACAAGGCGTTCATCGGAGGTTCGTTGGTCGCCACCTTCTTCCAGGGCGTGGCGCTGGGCGCCTTCCTCGAAGGCTTCAAGGTCGTTGACCGGCACTTTGCCGGTGGCACCCTCGACTGGTTGACACCGTTCAGCCTGTTCTGCGGCCTTGGGCTGATCGTCGCCTACACGTTGCTGGGCTGTACCTGGTTGATCATGAAGACCGAGGGCGATCTGCAAGTGAGGATGCACGACCTCGCCCGGCCCTTGGCGCTGGTGCTGCTGGCGGTGATCGGCATCGTCAGCCTGTGGACCCCGATTGCCTATCCACAGATTGCCGACCGCTGGTTCAGCATGCCTAACTTGATCTGGTTCATGCCGGTGCCGCTGCTGGTGCTGGTGACCTTTTACGGCTTGTTCAAGGCGGTGGCGCGCAATGCGCACTACACGCCATTCCTGCTGACCCTGGTGCTAATCTTCCTGGGTTACAGCGGGCTGGGCATCAGCCTGTGGCCGAACATCATCCCGCCGTCGATCTCGATCTGGGACGCCGCTGCGCCGCCGCAGAGCCAGGGCTTCATGCTGGTGGGCACGTTGTTCATCCTGCCGTTCATCCTCATGTATACCTTCTGGAGCTACTACGTGTTCCGGGGCAAGGTGACCCATGAAGACGGCTATCACTAGGAGGGCCGCATGATGACCGGTAAACATGGCCTGGAGGACAAGAAACCGCTGTGGCAGCGGCTGGGTTGGCTGGTGCTGATCTGGGCGATGAGCGTGGCGGCCCTGGGTGTGGCCGCTTGGGTAATGCGGCTGTTCATGGGCGCCGCAGGCCTGACCACCCATTGAGTGAAAGGGGGCGCCTGGCGCCCCCTTTTCTTTACTTGCGGGCTTTGAGGATCACGAACTTCGGCGTTGCGGCTACCTGCTCCACCCCACGGAACAATCGCGCCAGCTTGCTGTGGTAGCCCAGGTGGCGGTTGCCGACGATATACAGTGCGCCGCCCACCACCAGCGCCTCGCGCGCCTGCTGGAACATGCGCCAGGCGAGGAAGTCACCCACCACCTGCTGTTGATGGAAGGGTGGGTTGCACAGCACCACATCCAGCGACTGTTTTTCCACCCCGGCCAAGCCATCCCCCGGCATGACCGTGACCGGCCGATCCCCCAGGGCAGCCTGCCAGTTCTCCAGCGCCGACTGCACCGCCATGTACGATTCATCGACCAGGGTGAACTGCGCGTCCGGGTTGGCCAGCGCGCTGGCAATGGCCAGCACCCCGTTGCCGCAGCCCAGGTCGGCTACGCGGGCGTTGCCCAGGTCGCGGGGCAAGTGGGGCAGGAAGGCGCGGGTGCCGATGTCCAGGCCTTCGCGGCAGAACACGTTGGCATGGTTGACCAGTTCGAGCGCTGGAGCATCGAGCTTGTAGCGGCTAGGGTAGGGCGAAACAGTGACCGGGCGCTCGGTAACGGTCGCGGTCAGCAAGCGTGCCTTTTTCTGTGCCAGTGAGGCGTGTACCGGGCCGATGTACTTTTCCAGCAGATCGCCGGCCGCGCGTGGCAGGTGTTTGATCATGGCGCCGGCAATCACCTGGGCGCCAGGTGCCAGGTGGCCTTGCAGGCGGATCAGTTGTTCTTCGAGCAGTGCCAGGGTTTTAGGCACGCGCACCAATACCCGGTCGAACGGGCCTTGCCAGTGTTCGCTGGCCGGCACGAACGGCACGCTGTCGAAGGCCATGTCATTGCGTGCAAGGTTCTTCTCCAGGGCCATGCGCGCCAGGTGCGAGTCGCCACTGCTGACCACCTGCAGGTGCCCGGCCAGGCTGACAGCCAGGGCGCCGAAGCTGTCGTTGAGCACCAGCACGCGGCTACCTGGCTGCAGGCCCTGAGCATACAGCTGCTCGAGCAGGTATTCATCGGCGGCATCGAAGGCCTGCAGCGGGTCGTTGGCCTGGTCCGGCTGGCGGATCAGGTCGAGTTCGGCGTAGGGGGTGGTCAACAGGGGCATGGCGTCTGGCTCGGGTACGGATCTGCCCATGGCGGTTCGCCACGAGCTTAGCTGCGCGATTCTACAGGGCTTTGCCCGAGGCCGCAGGCCTGGCTATTCTTCGATCAGGCCACGCATCATGGCAATGGCGATGGCGCCTGCCTTGTTGGCGGCGTTGGTCTTGGTGATGACGCTGCGGATATGAAAGTTCACCGTGCTCTGCGACAGCGACAGGATGCAGGCCACGTCCGCTGCAGTCTTGCCAGCGGCTGACCATTTGAGCACTTCGATTTCGCGGTCGCTCATTTTCATGGGCTTGCTGAGCAGGGCCAGGTGATGCTCGCTGACAATTGCGTGCAGGGTGTGGCACAGCCACTGGACTTTGCCGGCTTTGTCATACAACTCGGTGATGTCTACCGTATTGCTCGGCCTGCACACGCTGACCTGGCTTTCATTGTGCTGAAGGTCGTGCAGGGACTGTGTCCAGCCATGGCGCAGGCCGTGCGCGCAGGCCTGCTCACGAAACTCGGGCACTTCTTTGTACAGCTCATCGGTCCACAGTATCGGCATCGTCGAGCTATGGCTGCGGGTTGCGGCAGCGTCCTGTTTGTAGAATTCGTCGCGCTGGTAGCGCTCGATCCACGCCTCTGGATAGTTGCTGTAGAGATACAGCCTGGGCGACTGTGCAGCCAGTTGAATACGAAGCTTCAACCCGAGAAACGCCATGTCCAGGTCTTGCGCCAGGTGCACTGCAAGGTCGAACACCTTTTGTGGTGTACTTTCGTTGATCAGTTGATGGAGATGCTCATGATTCCATTGAAGCATCTGGCTCACTCCCTCGGCGGTTACCGATCCAATCCGTTTGCATAACGGAATGATTGTAGGAAAAGACCGACTGTCATGTTGGGATTTTTTGTTATAGAGGCCGCATTTTTCATGTAGCCCGACACGCTTGTCTTGCTGTGCCCCTACTTTCCGGCGGTTTTTATCCAGGCCGCTTTGCGCGACACTGGGCGCACGCCATTCACGGAGCCCGTCATGACCGCCAGTGCCGACAAATTTACCCGCCAGACCCTGCTAGACGTTCAGCCGCTGACGCCGAACCTGTTCAGCCTGCGGGTTACGCGCGATCCAGGGTTTCGCTTCCGGGCCGGCCAGTTTGCCCGGCTGGGCGTGACCAAGGCCGATGGCAGCGTGGTGTGGCGTGCCTATTCGATGGTCAGCGCCCCCCACGATGAATACCTCGACTTCTTTTCAATTGTGGTGCCGGGTGGCGAATTCACCAGCGAGTTGAGCCGCCTGGGCGAGGGCGATGCCTTGTTGATCGACCGTCAGGCGTTCGGCTTCCTGACCCTCGACCGTTTTGTCGGCGGCCGCGACCTGTGGTTGCTGGCGACCGGTACTGGCATTGCGCCCTTCATGTCGATCCTGCAGGACTTCGAAGCCTGGGAGCGTTTCGACAACATCAAGCTGGTGTATTCGGTGCGCGAGGCGAAAGAGCTGGCGTATGTAGATGACATCGCCGGGCTGGAGCAGCGTGACTACCTGGCTGAGTTCGCTGGCAAGTTGCAGTTCATTCCTGTGGTGACACGTGAGCAGCATCCAGGGGCATTGAATGCGCGTATCACTACGCTCATCGAGAACGGCGAGCTGGAAAAGACGGCGGGGCTGGAGCTGTCGCCTGAGCATTCGCGGATCATGCTGTGTGGCAACCCCGAGATGATCGACGAGACGCGCAAGGTGCTCAAGGCGCGTGACCTGCAGCTGAGCCTGAGCAAACGGCCGGGGCAGGTGGCGGTGGAAAACTACTGGTGATGCAAGGGGCCGCAATGCGGCCCCCGCTATTTCATGGCAACCGGTTCTGGCTCTGCGCCTTGAGCAGGTCGCGGATCTCGGTCAGCAGGGTTTCCTGCGGCGTTGGAACCGGCGGCGTGCTCGGCGCCACTGCTTCTTCACGCTTGAGCTTGTTGATCGCTTTCACGCCCATGAAGATGGCGAAGGCGACGATGATGAAGTCGATCACGGTCTGGATGAACTTGCCGTAGGCCAGCACCACGGCCGGTACATCGCCTTCGGCAGCCTTCAGGGTGATTGCCAGGTCGCTGAAGTCGACGCCGCCAATCAGCAGCCCCAGTGGTGGCATGACCACGTCCCCGACGAACGAGGAGACGATCTTGCCGAAGGCCGCGCCGATGATGATACCGACCGCCATGTCGACGACATTACCTTTGACCGCGAAGGCCTTGAACTCACTGAGCATGCCCATGTTTGATTCCTTGTAACAAATGGTGAGGTTAACGCAGTGTAAGCCACCCGAGCGCTTCATGCGTTGGCTTAAGGTGTAGTGACTGCGGTTAGAACGAATAGTTTTGTCGCATCTCGACGCGTTCGAGACACGTCGGCCTCAGCTATCATGGCGGTTTTTTTCCAGGAGACCCTGCACATGGCCAAGGCCAAGCGTTTGTATGGCTGCACCGAGTGCGGCGCGACCTTCCCCAAATGGGCCGGCCAGTGCGCCGATTGCGGGGCCTGGAATACCCTGGTCGAAACCATGATCGAAAGCGGCGGCGCGGCGGCCCCCAGCGGCCGCGCCGGCTGGACCGGGCAGCAGGCGCAGATCAAGACACTGGCCGAGGTCAGCGTCGAAGAGATCCCGCGCTTCACCACCAGCAGCACCGAACTCGACCGCGTGCTTGGTGGTGGTCTGGTCGATGGCTCGGTGGTGCTGATCGGCGGTGACCCGGGGATTGGCAAGTCGACCATTCTGCTGCAGACCCTGTGCAACATCGCCACGGCAATGCCTGCGTTGTACGTCACTGGCGAAGAGTCGCAGCAGCAGGTGGCCATGCGCTCGCGGCGCCTGGGCCTGCCCCAGGACCAGCTCAAGGTGATGACCGAGACCTGTATCGAAACCATCATTGCCACGGCGCGGGTGGAAAAGCCGCGGGTCATGGTGATCGACTCGATCCAGACCATCTTCACCGAGCAGTTGCAGTCCGCCCCCGGTGGCGTGGCTCAGGTGCGCGAGAGCACGGCGTTGCTGGTGCGTTATGCCAAGCAGAGTGGCACGGCGATCTTCCTGGTCGGCCACGTCACCAAGGAAGGCTCGCTGGCCGGGCCGCGGGTGCTGGAGCACATGGTCGATACCGTGCTGTATTTCGAGGGCGAATCCGATGGCCGCCTGCGCCTGTTGCGGGCGGTGAAGAACCGCTTTGGCGCGGTCAACGAACTGGGCGTGTTCGGCATGACCGACCGTGGCCTGAAAGAGGTGTCCAACCCGTCGGCGATCTTCCTCAACCGTACCCAGGAAGAAGTGCCCGGCAGCGTAGTCATGGCCACTTGGGAAGGTACCCGGCCGATGCTGGTCGAGGTGCAGGCGCTGGTCGATGACAGCCACCTGGCCAACCCGCGGCGGGTCACCCTGGGCCTGGACCAGAACCGCCTGGCCATGCTGCTGGCGGTACTGCACCGGCATGGTGGCATTCCCACCCATGACCAGGACGTGTTCCTCAACGTGGTGGGGGGGGTGAAGGTACTCGAAACAGCCTCGGACCTGGCATTGCTGGCAGCGGTGATGTCGAGCCTGCGCAACCGGCCGCTGGCCCATGGGTTGCTGGTGTTTGGCGAGATCGGCTTGTCGGGCGAGGTGCGGCCTGTGCCCAGTGGGCAAGAGCGTCTGAAAGAGGCGGCCAAGCATGGCTTCAAGCGCGCCATCGTGCCCAAGGGCAATGCGCCGAAGGAGCCGCCAGCGGGGTTGCAGGTGATTGCCGTGACCCGCCTGGAGCAGGCCCTTGATGCCTTGTTCGAGTAAACGAAAAAGGGGAGCCGATGATGCGCATCGACTCCCCCCACCTCACCGCTCAGTCAGCGGTCAATGTTCGGCAACCGCACTGCGCCTGGGCGCCTGGTTGCCGTGCTCGTCCATCTCCATCACCGGCACTTCGTTGCCATCGGCATCGAACAGCTTGCCGTCCTTGAAGTAGTCACCATCACGCAGGCACGAGATGTCCGAATACTGGATGGTGCGCTCGTAGGCTGCGGCAAATACCGACTGGTTCTCCGAGTTGCCCGTCTTGAAGTGGTTGAACAGCAGGTTCAGCAGGATGGCCATGATTGCCGCCGAGCTGATCCCCGAGTGGAAGATGGTCTCGAACCAGTTCGGGAAGTTGTGGTAGAAGGTCGGCGCAGCGATCGGGATCATGCCAAAGCCCAGCGAGGCCGCCACGATGATCAGGTTGACGTTGTTCTTGTAATTGACCTTCGACAGGGTGCGGATACCGCTGGCGGCCACGGTGCCGAACAGCACGATGCCTGCGCCGCCCAGCACAGGGGTAGGCACTGCGGCAATGACCCGGCCCATCACTGGCAGCAGGCCGAGCACCACCAGGATCACGCCACCGGTGGCCACCACGTAGCGGCTCCTGACCCCGGTCACGGCCACAAGGCCGACGTTCTGGGCAAAGGCGCTCTGGGTGAACGAACCGAAGATCGGCGCCAGGATGCTCGACGCCATGTCGGCGCGCAGGCCGTTGCCCAGGCGCTTGGAGTCGACCTTGGTGTCGATGATCTCACCCACGGCGAGGATATCGGCCGAGGTTTCCACTAGGGTCACCATGATCACGATGCACATCGACAGGATCGCGGCGATGTGGAATTCCGGCATGCCGAAGTGGAAAGGGGTAGGGAAGGCGAACATCGGGCCTTGGCTGACCTTGCTGAAGTCGGTCATGCCCAGCGCCCAGGCGATCAGCGTGCCGACCACCATGGCCAGCAGGATCGACAGCCGCGAAATGGTCGCGCTACCGAGTTTGCTCAGCACCAGGACGATGGCGAAGGTCAGTGCCGCCAGGCCGATGTTGGCCACGCTGCCGAACTCCGGCGAAGCGCTGTTGCCGCCCATCACCCAGCGCGCGGCAACCGGCATCAGGGTCAGGCCGATGGTGGTGATGACGATACCGGTCACCAGCGGCGGGAAGAACTTGGTAATCCGCGAGAACACCGGGGTGATCAGGAAGCCGATCACCGACGCTGCCATCACCGCGCCCAGCACGCCCGGCAGGCCACCACCGCCCTCGCTGCTGAGGATGGCGCCCATGGTCGCCACACCGGCGAACGACACGCCTTGCACCAGCGGCAGCTGGCAACCGAAGAACGGGATACCCAGCGTTTGCAGCAAGGTCGCCAGGCCACCGGCAAACAGCGAAGCGGCGATCAGCATGCCAATCTCTGCACCATTGAGGCCGGCTGCCTGGCCCAGGATCAGCGGTACCGCGACGATCCCGCCATACATGGTCAGCACATGCTGCAGACCATAGGCCAGGTTGGCACCCAGCCCGAGGTTTTCGTCCTCGGGGCGCTGGGCGGGAGACGTGCTAGGGGACGTAGTCATGGAGCAGGCTCTCTGTTTATTGTTGTGCCGCTACTGTAGACATTTCCTACAAAACATTGCTACATAAATTGTATACAAGTTTTTGATTGGAGCGCGAACAGCCGGCCTTGCGGTGTGTGCAAAACCTCAATGCAGAACGCGTACCAAGTCAGGAAATTCGGTGTTAGAGAGGTGTGTACAAAGCGCTGCTACCCAGGCAGAAAGCTGTCTGGGTAGACAAGAAACAGAAGGTGGGAAGGCTGTTAGCGAGCTAACACATTCTATTCTTCGATGAGTTCTCGCAGTTCGCGCATCATTTCGGTGCCATCAGCCAGGTTCAGTTCCACAAGACGGTGCAAATGGCTCATCGACTCGACGTCGATATACAGGCAGATGAAGCCTAGGCGGGTGGGCTCCTCGTGACGCAATTCCACCTGCATCTGTACCCGCACCCCGGGGTTCAGGTGGATGACCGCATCGAAGTCCTGGGTCAGGTCAGCGTCCCAAGGGGCGGGGCATTCGACCAGCATGCCCTTGAGCGAAACATCCAATAGTTTTACCGGCCAGCGGCGGTCGCCCTGGCGCAGTTCGGTGGGGGCATCGAAATCGATACGCTGGAAGCGGCGGCGTTCGTCGTGATCGCTCATGGGCGGGCCCTCGGGTGACATCCTGACTATAGTTAGTGGGATACGTGCATCAGGTACTGCAATCTGGCCGCAGAGGCTCTAGACCAAAGCAAGTGTGGCAATGCGCGATGACTCGCCCTAGACTCGATGGGCGGTCTTTTCCAATCCACCAGCTGGAAGCAAACCATGAACAACAATAATAGCCTGCTACGCCACATTCCGTGGCTGGCGCTGGCAGTCATAGGAGCCTGCGCGCTGGGTGTGGTTGCCCTGCGTCGCGGCGAGGCGATCAATGCCTTGTGGATCGTGGTCGCTGCGGTGGCCATCTACCTGGTCGCCTACCGTTACTACAGCCTGTTCATCGCCACCAAGGTGATGCAACTCGATCCTCGCCGAGCCACCCCAGCGGTGCTCAACAACGACGGTCTGGACTATGTTCCGACCAACAAACACATCCTTTTCGGTCACCACTTCGCCGCCATCGCTGGCGCCGGCCCCTTGGTCGGCCCGGTACTCGCCGCGCAGATGGGCTACCTGCCCGGCACGCTGTGGCTGATCGCCGGCGTAGTGCTGGCCGGTGCGGTGCAGGACTTCATGGTCCTGTTCCTCTCCACCCGCCGTAACGGTCGCTCGCTGGGCGACATGGTGCGCGAGGAGATGGGCCGCATCCCGGGGACCATCGCTCTGTTTGGCTGCTTCCTGATCATGATCATCATCCTCGCGGTGCTGGCGCTGATCGTGGTCAAGGCCCTGGCCGAGAGCCCATGGGGCATGTTCACGGTGATGGCGACCATCCCGATCGCGATGTTCATGGGCGTCTACATGCGATACATCCGTCCGGGCCGCATCGGCGAGATCTCGGTGGTTGGCGTGGTGCTGCTGCTGGCGTCGATCTGGCTGGGGGGCCAGATTGCTGCCGATCCGGTCTGGGGCCCGGCGTTCACCTTCACGGGCGTGCAGATCACCTGGATGCTGGTGGGTTACGGCTTCGTCGCAGCCGTGCTGCCGGTATGGCTGGTACTGGCGCCGCGTGACTACCTGTCGACCTTCCTCAAGATCGGTACCATCATCGCCTTGGCCATCGGCATCCTGGTGACCATGCCCGAGCTGAAAATGCCGGCGCTGACCCAGTTCACCGACGGCACCGGTCCGGTGTGGAAGGGCACTCTGTTCCCATTCCTGTTCATCACCATCGCCTGCGGCGCGGTGTCCGGCTTCCATGCGCTGATCTCCTCGGGGACCACGCCGAAGCTGCTGGACAACGAAGCCAACGCCCGCTACATCGGTTACGGCGGCATGCTGATGGAGTCGTTCGTTGCCATCATGGCCATGGTTGCCGCCTCGGTGATCGAGCCGGGCGTGTACTTCGCCATGAACAGCCCAGCCGCCGTTGTTGGCGCCGACGTAGCGTCGGTGGCGCAGACGGTCAGCAGCTGGGGCTTCATGATCACCCCTGAGCAGCTTGAAGCGGTGGCCCGCGACATCGGCGAGCACACCGTACTCGCGCGTGCCGGTGGTGCACCGACGCTGGCGGTGGGTATCGCGCAGATCCTGCACCAGGTGCTGCCGGGCGAGAACACCATGGCCTTCTGGTACCACTTCGCGATCCTGTTCGAGGCGCTGTTCATCCTCACTGCGGTGGACGCTGGTACCCGTGCCGGTCGCTTCATGCTGCAAGACTTGCTGGGCAGCTTCGTGCCGGCCCTCAAACGCACCGAGTCGTGGACGGCCAACCTGATCGGCACCGCCGGTTGCGTGGCACTGTGGGGCTACCTGCTGTACCAGGGCGTGATCGACCCGCTGGGCGGCATCAACACCCTGTGGCCGCTGTTCGGTATCTCCAACCAGATGCTGGCCGGTATCGCCCTGATGCTCGGCACCGTGGTACTGATCAAGATGAAGCGCGAGCGCTACATCTGGGTCACCCTGCTGCCGGCTGCCTGGCTGCTGATCTGCACCACCGCGGCGGGCCTGATCAAGCTGTTCGACCCGAACCCGGCTGTCGGCTTCCTGGCCCTGGCCAAAAAGTACAGCACTGCGCTCGACGCTGGCCAGGTATTGGCCCCGGCCAAGAACATCGACCAGATGCAGCACGTGATCTTCAACGCCTACACCAACGCCGGCCTGACCATTCTGTTCCTGCTGGTGGTGTTCAGCGTGCTGTTCTTCGCCCTCAAGGTCGGCTACGCCGCCCTCGGCCGCAAAGAGCGCACCGACAAGGAAACCCCGTTCCAGGCCCTGCCTGACGCTTGAGAGGACTGCAGTGATGTTCAACGACCTGGGTCGACTGGGTAAATACCTGGGGCAGGCAGCCCGCCTGATGGTCGGCATGCCCGACTACGACAACTACGTCGAGCACATGCGCAACAAGCACCCGGACAAGCCGGTGATGACGTACGAGGCATTCTTCCGCGAACGTCAGGAAGCACGATACGGTGGCAAGTCCGGGCCCAAGTGCTGTTGAACCTGCAACGTGCGTGAACCTGTGGGAGGCCGGGCAACCGGCCTCCCACAATCATTTTCAGCTTCAGGAGATTTTTGCGTGCAGACGCCTATACCCGTTACTGTCCTCACCGGCTTTCTCGGTGCCGGCAAGACCACGCTGCTCAAGCACATGCTCAAGGCCGAGCACGGGCTGAAGATCGCCGTGATCGAGAACGAATTCAGCGAGGCCGGTATCGACAGCCAGCTGCTGGGCGACGAGCCGGTACAGGTCATGACCCTGGCCAACGGCTGTGTGTGCTGCAGCATCCACGGCGACCTGACCCGTGCCCTGTACCTGCTGCTCGAGCGCCTGGACGCCGGCGAGATCGCCTTCGACCGCCTGGTGATCGAATGCACCGGCCTGGCCGACCCGGCACCCGTAGCGCAGACCTTTTTCGTCGACGAAGAATTGCGCGATCGCTATATCCTCGACGGCATCATCACCCTGGTCGATGCCGCCCACGCCGAGGTGCACCTGACCCAGACCATCGCCCAGGCACAGGTCGGTTTTGCCGATCGTCTACTGCTGAGCAAGACCGACCTGGTCGAGCCGTCTGCGGTTGAGGACCTGCGAGAACGTTTGGCGCGGATCAATGGCCGGGCGGCCATCCGGGTGGTCGAGCATGGCCACATCGACCTGGCCGAGCTGCTCGATGTGCGCGGCTTCAACTTGAATCCGGACTTGGGCGCCAACCTCAAGCCGAGCCTGCGCCCGGTGCTCAAGCCGGCCACACCGGACCGCATTTCCACCCTGGTACTGCGCACCGACACCGCGCTGGACATCGATCGGCTCAGCGACTTCATGAACGAGCTGCTGGAGGAGCACGGCAAGCAATTGCTGCGCTACAAGGGCGTGCTCAACATTGCCGGCGAGGACCGTCGCCTGGTGTTCCAGGGCGTGCTCAAGCTTTACGGCTTCGACTGGGATGCCGAATGGGCGGCAGACGAGCGCCGTGAAAGCGTGATGGTGTTCATTGCCGATGACTTGCCCGAGGCTAAGATTCGGGCTGGGTTCGAGGCGCTGGCTGCGGGTTGAGCCGGTGTGGCGGCTGGGCCTCGAACCACTGCGGCCAAGAGCTGCGGTGGCGTGTTTCGACCTCGATGCACGGGATCAGTCGCTCGCTGAGCACGGCGGTCTGCCGCACGGCCTTGGCGGTGCGGTATTTGACGCTATGGATACACTCGCGGTCGCCAAACTCGCAGCGGTTTAGCGACGTGCCACCGCAAGGGCCGTTGGCCAGGCCTTTGGGGCAGGTTTCCGGGCAGGTGTAGAGGGTGTCTTCCAGACGGCAGCGGCCGCAGGTGTCGCAGCCAAGCAGCGGACGTTTGACCGCCCGTTCCAGTCCGTGCAGTACACGGGCTCCTCCCGTTGTTGCCCAAAGTGGCTGGCGCACGGCCCACCCGAACGCCTTGCTCAGCCAGTTGCTGCGGCTGAACAGCAAAGAATGGGCGGCGTGCAGCAGGTGGTAGCGGGCTTTCTCCTTGCCTGAGGCACTGACGGTCGATTCGCCCTGGCGCCAGTTGCTCTGTGGCGGATGGAACGTGACGAGGGGCAGGCCCGGCATCTGCCAGCTGTCGGCCCAGGCTGGCGCCCAATGCTCCAGGGTGCGGATCTGCGCTTGCCAGTGCTGCAAGCGCTCCTCCAGAGCAAGCAATGGCTTGAGTTCGTGAATCCCTGACAGGTGCACGCCCGCGTAACCCATCAGTTTTATACCGATGATCTGCAGGGCCAGGCGATCGACGCTGCGCGCCTGGGCAAAGGCCTTGGACACCTTGCTTTCGGCTTCGAGCAGCGCGTGCATCGAGGGGGTGACGGTGACGCCCGCCACATGCTCGAGCATCGTCGCGCGGCCGTGGGTCAGGCTCATCAGGCACGCCAGCATCGGTTTGGGCGCTGCCTGGCGCTGCATCCAGTGGATGGCTTCCTGGTGTTTGCTGGCGTCGAAGCCTAGCTGCAGGGTAAGAAAGTCGGCGCCGGCGGCGAGCTTTTTCTCGGCCTTGAAGTACTGTGCGCCGCCTTCTTCCTCGTGGTACTTGAACGGGTTCAGTGCCGCACCGAGCAACCAGTGCGGGCAGGCCTGGCGCGCAATCAGCAAGGCCGCGACCGACTCCAGGTAGCGCACCGGGCGTTCACCGGGCTGGTGGCCGGGCAAACGGTCGCCGGTCAGCAGCAGCAACTGGTCGTGGCCGGCGGCATCCATGCGCTGCAGCTGAGCCAAAAGGTGGTGGCGCTCGCGATCCTTGCCGGAGAAGTGCGGCAGGGCAGGGAGCGGGGTGCTGAAAGCGCCGAGGGCGTCCAGCGGCGACATGTCCAGCGGGCTGCCCACGCGGTCGCCGATGGCGACGGTCATGGGCCAGCCGCACAATTGCCCGCGGGCCATGATCGCCTCCATTGCGGCGAAGCGTTCCGCCGAGGGCTTGGGGACAAATTCCATGACGCAGACGAAGTGGTTTTCGCGCAGCGCGGCTTTCAGCAGGCTCATGGCTCGAGGGCACCTGGCGTTTTCAGGTTGGCATTGTGCGGCAGATTGTCGGTCGGGCTCATGTCTGAATACGTAGGCTGCTGCTCTGAACAAGACATTCAGGTTCGTCGGCATCATGAGTATTTCTTGAGTTCATCTCAAATTTAATGAGTTTGTCTCAGGCGCGCGCTGACTGGAAAATTCCCTTATTCATTTCGGTACTCTTTTTCGACTCTGAGGGACAAGACATGGCACTGGCACACAACCTGGGCTTTCCACGCTTTGGCAGTGACCGCGAGTTGCGTGCCCGCCATTGGCAAGTGCAGAAAGACGCCGGCATCGAGCTGCTGCCAGTCGGCGATTTCGCCTGGTGCGATCAGCCGTTTGCCCAAGGCTGGGAGCAACTGTTCGACGAAGTGACAGAAGCCAAGGCTTTGGGCCATGCAGTCAAACCGGTGGTGGTCGGCCCGTTGACCTACCTATGGCAGGCCAGTCAAGACAGCGCCGACCTCGACGAACTCGAACACCTGCTGCCGCTGTATGACCAAGGCCTGAACCGCCTGGCTGCCCTGGGGGCGGAGTGGGTGCAGATCGACGAGCCGATCCTGGCCCAGGAGCTGCCACAGGATTGGAAAAACGCATTCGAACGTGTCTACAACATTCTTCAGCGTGCACCGCTGAAGAAGCTGATCGCCACCTATTACGGTGGTCTGGAAGGTAACCTCGGCCTGGCCGTCAACCTGCCGGTCGATGGCCTGCACATCGACCTGGTGCAGGCCCCCGACCAGTACCAGACCCTCCTTGACCGGTTGCCGGCTTACAAGGTGCTGTCGCTCGGCCTGGTCGACGCCGGTAACGCCTCGCCTTGCGACCAGGAGAGGACCTTGGACCTGCTGCGCGATGCGCACGATCGCCTGGGGGAGCGGTTGTGGGTGGCGACAGCCTGTTCGTTGCTGCACAGCCCGGTGGACCAGGCCGTGCAGAAGTGTCAGGAAGTTGCGCTGCTGGCCAGGGTCATCAATGAAGAGGCAGACCGCGAGGTGCGCGCTACTGCCTGATCAACGCTCGATCGCCAGTGCGACACCCTGGCCACCACCGATGCACAAAGTGGCCAGTCCCTTCTTGGCATCACGCTTGATCATTTCGTGCAGCAGGGTCACCAGCACCCGGCACCCGGAAGCACCGATCGGATGCCCCAGGGCAATCGCGCCGCCGTTGACGTTGACCCTGCTGGCGTCCCACTCCAGTGCCTTGCCCACCGCCAGTGCCTGCGCGGCAAAGGCTTCGTTGGCTTCGATCAGGTCAAGGTCAGCCAGCTGCCAGCCGGCTTTGTCCAGGCAGCGCTGGGTGGCTGACACCGGGCCGATGCCCATGATCGCCGGGTCCACGCCCGCGCTGGCATAACCGGCAATCTTCGCCAGCACCGGCAACCCCAGGGCCTGGGCCTTGCTGGCGCTCATCAGCAGCACGGCGGCGGCACCGTCGTTGAGGCTGGAGGCGTTGCCGGCGGTGACGCTGCCGTCCTTCTTGAAGGCCGGGCGCAGTTTGGCCAGCGATTCGGCGGTGGTGTCAGGGCGTGGTTGTTCATCACGATCGAAGACTTTCGGCTCGCCCTTTTTCTGCGGCATCACGATCGGGGTGATCTCGTCGTGGAAGCGGCCTGCTTCGATCGCCGCCACGGCCTTGCGCTGCGACTCGGCGGCGAAGGCGTCTTGCTGCTCACGGCTGAGGCTGAACTTTTCCACCAGGTTCTCGGCGGTGATGCCCATGTGGTAGTCGTTGAAGGCATCCCACAGGCCGTCGCTGATCATGCTGTCGATCAGCTGGCCATGGCCCATACGCTGGCCGGTCCGTGCCGAAGGCATCACGTACGGGGCCAGGCTCATGTTCTCCTGGCCACCGGCAATCACCACCTCGGCGTCACCGCAACGGATCGCCTGGGCCGCCAGGTGCAGGGCCTTCAGGCCCGAGCCGCAGACTTTGTTCAGGGTCAATGCCGGCACGCTGTAGGGCAGGCCGGCCTTGATCGCCGCCTGGCGCGCGGGGTTCTGCCCGGCACCGGCGGTGAGTACCTGGCCGAGGATCACTTCATCGACCTGCGCCGGGTCCAGCTGGGTCTGTGCCAGCAGTTGCTTGATCACCGCCGCACCGAGGTCGACGGCAGGCACAGTGGCCAAGGCGCCCTGGAAGCTGCCGATGGCGGTACGGGTTGCGGCGACGATGACCACGTCGTTCATGTTGTTGTTCTCCGTGCAATGGGCGTAATGCAGCCAGCATCGACGGGTTCGGTTGATTTGTTAAGTTTGTTTTTCTTTGCGATTGATGCGAAAAGCCAATCAATCACCGGCAAGGCGGTCAAGAGCGATCCCGCAGGCAACGCAGATCAAACCGCGGGGCACTGGTGAGTGACGCAATGAATCCCGCCGCCGCCCGCCGCAATCGCATCGATATCCAGCTGCACGACATCCCGCCCCGGATACAACACGGCCAATAGTGCCCGGGCCTTTTCATCGGCCTGCGCATCCCCGAATTGCGGGGCGATGATCGCGCCGTTGATCACGAAGTAGTTGATGTACCCCGCCGCAAAGTCGTCATTGCCCTGGCTGAACCTGTTGCGTCGCCCGCGCATGGGTGGCGATACCACATGTACCTGCAAACGCCTGCCTTCGGCATCGGTGGCTTGCTTGAGAATCGCCAGGTGCTTGCGGGTCACCGCGTGGTCGTAGGCGTCCGGGTCGTTGTCCAGGTTGGCGATCACCACCCCCGGGCGCACGAAGCGGGCGTAGAAATCCACATGCCCGTCGGTGATGTCTTCCCCGGCGATACCCGGCAGCCAGATGACCTTGCTCAACCCCAGGCGCGCCTTGAGTTCGGCCTCGACGTCGGCCTTGCTCCAGCCCGGGTTGCGGTTGGCATTGATCCAGCTGCTCTCGGTCATGATGCCGGTGCCGTGGCCGTCCACTTCGATGGCACCGCCTTCACCCACCAGCTCGCTGCGCTGGTAGCGGGCGCCAGCCAGAGTGGCCACACGCTTGGCCAGCTGCGCATCGTTCTGGTGGCGTTGCTTGTTGCCCCAGCCATTGAAGTTGAAGTCGACCGCTGCCAGGGCACCGTCATCGTCGACGACGAAGTTGGCACCGATGTCGCGCATCCAGATGTCGTCCAGGTCGCATTCGACGAAGCGGGTGTTCGGGTTACCGCAGTACTGCTCGGCCAGCTCACGTTCACTGGCGCGGCAGAACACGGTTACCGGTTGATAGCGGGCGATGGCCTGGGCGATACGGCCCAGGGCGGCTTGCACGTCGGCGGTGAAGGTTTCCCAGATCGCCTTCTGGGCACCAAAGGCGATGAACGCCCGCTGCTGCGGCTCGCCTTCGTCGGGCATGAACCAGCGCCCAGGCGCTTCGGCACGGGCCAGGCCCATTGGCAGGCCGAGGCCGGCACCGAGGCCCGTGACCAGTGACAGTTGCAGGAAGGTTCTACGGCTGGGCATGGCTTAGTCCTGTGCAGTCTTGAAGCGGGTCCACACGCGCATGCGCGCACGCATGTCGGCTTGTGGAATGTCCCGGCCCGGGATCAGCCGGGCGTAGGTGGCTTCGTCGAGGTAGATGTCGGGGTTGTCGCGCATGCGCGGGTCTACCGCTTCGCGCGCCTTGGCGCTGGCCGTCGGGTAGCCGGTGAAGGTGCTGATGGCGGCCATGTTCGCCGGGCGCATGACGAAGTTGATGAAACGATAGGCGTATTCCGGGTGCTGGGCATCGGCCGGGATGGCCATGGTGTCCATCCACACCGTGGTGCCTTGGCGTGGTACGCGGTATTGGAAATCAAGGTGCTTGCCGGCAGACTCGGCGGCGCGTTGGGCCTGGATCACGTCGCCGCTGTAGCCCAGCGACAGGCACAGGTTCTCGTTGACCAGTTCGGTCACCGGTTGCGACTGGAACTTGCGGATGTACGGGCGCACTGCCTTGAGCAGTTCGCTGGCGGCGGCCAGATCTTCACGCTTGGCGCTGCGCGGTTCGCGGCCCAGGTAATTGAGCACCACGGCCAGCACTTCGTCAGGCGAGTCGATGACCGAGATGCCGCAGTCGGCGAACTTGGCCGCCATCTCCGGCTTGAACAATAGGTCAAGGTTGTCCAGTGGCGCATCGGGCATGCGCTGGCGGACTTTCTCGGCATTCGCGGTCAGGCCGATGGTGCCCCAGGTGTAGGGCACGGTTGCCTGGCTGGCTTTGGGGTACTGGGCGTGCAGCTTGCGCAGGCCAGGTTCGATATCGTCAAGTGCTTCCAGGCGGCTGTGGTCGAGTGGCTGCAGGCTGCCGGCACGCATCAGCCGTTCAGCCACGGTGTCGCCGGGGAACACCAGGTCATAGCCGCTGCGCCCGGACATCAGCTTGGCTTCGAGTACCTCGCTGCCGTCCATCACGTCGTAGATCACCTGGATACCGGTTTCTGCGGTGAACTGCTTGAGTGTGTCCTCGGCGAAGTAGTCGGCCCAGTTGTACAAACGCAGGGTCGGCTGGTCGGCCTGGACCTGGCTGGCGCAGAGGGCCAGGGCCAGTGCGGCAAACATGTGACGCTTCATGCTCAGGCCCTCAGGTGGTGTGGGTGCTTGCCGTCCAGGGTCAGCAGCGGGGCGTACATCTCTGGGCGGCGGTCGCGGTAGATGCCCCAGCTCAGGCGGTCTTCACGCATGCGTGCCAAGTCCAGGTCGTACAGCCAGATGCCGCTGCCGTCGCGGTCGGCTTCGGCGAGCATGGCGCCCTTGTGGTCGCAGATGAACGACGAGCCGTAGAAACGCATGCTCAGTGATTGGTCGCTGTCTGCCACTTCCACACCGACGCGGTTGGCGGCCACCACGGGCAGCAGGTTAGCGGCGGCATGACCGCGCATGGCGACCTGCCAATGGTCGCGCGAGTCCAGCTCGGTGCAGCCGGGCTCGGAGCCGATGGCGGTGGGGAACAGCAGCACCTCGGCGCCCATCAGTGCCAGGCAGCGGGCGGTTTCAGGGAACCACTGGTCCCAGCAGATACCGATGCCCAGGCGGCCGACGGCGGTGTCCCAGACCTTGAAACCGGTGTCGCCGGGGCTGAAGTACTCTTTCTCCTGGTAGCCGATGGCGTTGGGGATGTGGGTTTTGCGGTACACCCCAAGCAGTTGGCCATCGGCATCGGCCACGGTCAGTGAGTTGAAGAAGGCATTGCCGGCCCGTTCATACCAGCTCAGCGGCAACACCACGCCAAGCTCGCCGGCCAGGGTGGCGAAACGCTGGAGGATCGGGCTGCTCGGGTAGGGTTCGGCCAGCGTCTGGTGCTTGTGGTCCTGCTCAATGCAGAAATAGGGGGTGGCGAACAGCTCTTGCAGAAGGATCACCCGCGCACCCTCGGCGGCAGCCTGACGTACCAGTTGCTCGGCGCGGTCGAGGTTGTCGGGCAGGTTCCAGCTGCAAGGCATCTGGGTGGTGGCGATACGCAGCAGGCTCATGGCTGCACCTCAGGTTGTTGCTGGGTGATGCAGTGGATACCGCCGCCGCCGTGGGCGATGGCATCGATGCGCACTGGCACGATTTCGCGGCCTGGGAAGGCGTGGGCGAGCTGATCGGCGGCGTCCTGGTCGGCGGCGATGCCGTAGGCCGGCATGATGATCGCGCCGTTGGCGATGTAGAAGTTGGTGTAGGAGGCGCAGAACACTTCCGCGTCCTGATCGACTGCGGCGCTGGCTTCATAGAGGTCGAGCAGTTCGAAGTGGCGGCCTTGGGCATCGGTGGCGAGCTCCAGGGCGCGGCGGTTTTCCTTCACCACTTCGGCGTAAACCGAGCCGTGATTGTGGGTCGCATCGACCAGCAGCACACCTGGGCGGGCGAAGGCGCATACGCCATCGACATGGCCGTCGGTCATGTCGCCCGTGATGTACTGCGGGTCGCCGGGCAGCCAGATGGTCTTGCTGATGCCCAGGTAGCGGGCGAAGCAGGCCTCGAATTCGGCCTTGTCGATACCGGGGTTGCGGTTGGGGTTGAGCAGCACCGATTCGGTGGTAATCAGCGTGCCTTCGCCATCGACATGAATCGCGCCACCTTCGTTGCACAAGGACGTGCTGAAGCCGTCCAGGCCCAGCTGGTCGAGGATGCGGCGGCCGAGGCTGCGGTCCAGGCTGTGTTGCGATTTGCCGCCCCAGGCATTGAAGCGCCAGCTCAAGCCGGCCAGGCCGTGCTGTGGGTGGCAGACGAAGCTTGGGCCGCTGTCACGGCACCAGCTGTCGTCCACGGCCAGCTCGATCAGTTCGATGTTCGCGCCGCACAGGGCTCGGGCGCTCTGCAGGGCAGAAGGGTCAACGACCATTTTTACCGGCTCGAAACGGGCGATGGCGGCTGCTACTCGAGCGTAGTCGCGCTGCACATCGGCCAGGCTGACGCGCCAGCCGCTTTCCCACAGTGCCTGGTTGTGTGGCCAGACCATCCAGGTCGCCGCGTGGCGGGCCCATTCGGCAGGCATGCGCCAGCCGCTGTCGAGGGAAAGGTGCATAGTGAACTCCGATCTATTAAGGATTTTTATCAACGAAGCCCGCCGTCGCGGGTGTTGGTGTCCATGCTATGGCTATGAAGTGGCGACGACAAACGATAGATTTAGCCGATATCTGATTAGCGGAGCTTATCGATCATGCTTAAACACTGGCCACCGCTCAATGCTCTCAGGGGCTTCGAAGCCGCCGCCCGGCTTGGCAGCTTCCATAAGGCCGCCGAGGCCCTGAACCTCACCCAGTCGGCGATCAGCCAGCAGATCCGCAGCCTGGAAAACTACCTGGAACAGCCGCTGTTCCACCGCAGTGGCCGCAGCGTCAGCCTGACCGATGCCGGGCATGATCTGCTCAGCACCACCCAGTCCATGCTGCAGCACCTGGCCGTCGGTATCCGCCGCCTGGAGCAGTACCGCAAGCCGAATCAACTGGTGGTCAATACCAGCCCGGCCTTTGCCCGGCACTGGCTGCTGCCGCGCCTGGCTGATTTCCATCAGCGCTGCCCGCAGGTCGACCTTTGGCTGTTCACCAGTTTCGAAGTGCCGGACATGGCCAGCGAAACCATCGACCTGGCCATTCGTGACGACCTCAGCGCCCAAGCCGAGTGCAGCTTTGCCGTGCTCCATCAGGACACGCTGTATCCCGCCTGCCACCCCGCGTTGCTGCAATCCCCAGCACAACAGCGCACCACTTTGCATGGCGAGCGCGAAATGGACTGGAGCCATTGGCAGCTGGAAGGTGGCGAGAATGTGGGGCAGCAGGGCCAGGGGCTGAATTTTTCCGACCCAGGGTTGCTGCTGGATGCCGCAAGCGAAGGGCTGGGTGTTGCCCTGGTCAGCCAGTTGCTGGCGCAGCGGGCCGTGAGCGAAGGGCGCCTGCAGGCTCTGTCTGCACAGCGGGTGCGGGGGCCAGCCTGGGCCTGCCTGGTGCACCGGGACAGCCAGGATGATCCGCTGGCCCGGCAGTTTCTGGACTGGCTACGGGGTGAATTGCAGGCATGACCGGCGTTTGAATCCCCTCAAACACCCCGTAATATGTGTCGGATAACCTGCGGGGGTAGTCTCACCCTCTGATCAATCGGGATCGCCCCCTGTGGCGCTTCCCCCGGCATAAACCTGACGAGGTACAGACATTGGCCATCATTCATCCTAAGGTTCGCGGTTTCATCTGCACCACGACTCACCCGAAGGGCTGCGAGCTCAACGTCCGTGACCAGATCGAAGCCACCCGCAAGCTGGGCGTGCGCGAGGATGGCCCGAAGAAGGTCCTGGTTATCGGTGCTTCCAGCGGCTACGGCCTGGCAGCCCGCATCACCGCGGCCTTCGGCTTCAAGGCCGACACCTTGGGCGTGTTCTTCGAAAAGCCAGGTACCGAGACCAAGCCCGGTACCGCCGGCTGGTACAACGCTGCCGCCTTCGACAAGTTCGCCAAGGCCGAGGGCCTGTACAGCAAGTCGATCAATGGTGACGCCTTCTCCGACGAAGCCCGGGCCAAGGTCATCGAACTGATCAAGAACGAAATGGGCGGCAAGGTCGACCTGGTCATCTACTCGCTGGCCTCGCCCGTGCGTAAGCTGCCGCAGACCGGTGAACTGATCCGTTCCGCACTCAAGCCGATCGGCCAGCCGTACAAGTCGACTGCCATCGACACCAACAAGGACACCATCATCGAGGCCAGCATCGAGCCGGCCACCGAGCAGGAAATCGCCGACACCGTCACCGTCATGGGTGGCCAGGACTGGCAGCTGTGGATCGACGCCCTGGCTGGCGCCGACGTGCTGGCCGAAGGCGCACGTACCGTGGCCTTCAGCTACATCGGCACCGAAATCACCTGGCCGATCTACTGGCACGGTGCCCTGGGCCAGGCCAAACAGGATCTGGACGAAACCGCACTGCGCCTGGACAAGAAGCTGGCCGGTGAAGTGAAAGGCGGCGCCAACGTGGCGGTGCTCAAATCGGTGGTCACCCAGGCCAGCTCGGCCATCCCGGTGATGCCGCTGTACCTGTCGATGGTCTTCAAGATCATGCAGGAAAAGGGTGTGCACGAAGGCACCCAGGACCAGCTGGACCGCATGTTCCGTGATC
Organism: Pseudomonas sp. NBRC 111124; assembly: GCF_001320245.1. Taxonomy (GTDB): domain Bacteria; phylum Pseudomonadota; class Gammaproteobacteria; order Pseudomonadales; family Pseudomonadaceae; genus Aquipseudomonas. The sequence continues at coordinate 60,259 of NZ_BCBA01000018.1, read as the reverse complement.
GCCTGTACCGTGCCGATGGCGCTCCGGCTGAAGTGGACGAAAAGGCCCGCCTGCGCCTGGACGACTGGGAACTGCGCGACGACGTGCAGGACGCGTGCAAGGCCATGTGGCCGCAGGTCACCACCGAGAACCTGTTCGAGCTGACCGACTATGCCGGTTACAAGAAGCAGTTCCTCAACCTGTTCGGCTTCGAGCGCGCTGACGTCAACTACGATGAAGACGTGGCGACCGATGTGAAGTTCGACTGCATCGAGCTGTAAGTCGAGGCAAAAAGATGGGGGCCGATACAGGCCCCCATTTTTTTTGCTAGTTTTGGCGCACAACAACAGGAAGTGCGCCATGAGCAGCCTCACCCAACCTGCCACCGCCTTTCGCCAGGCCACGGCCGACGGCTACAGCCTCGGCGGATTCTGCTGGCGCCACGCCCAGTCAGATTCCCAGCGACCGCTGGTGATCATCAATGCGGCCACCTCGGTACGCTGCCGCTATTACTCACGCTTTGCCGACTACCTGTTCGCCCACGGCTGCGATGTGCTGACCTACGACTATCGTGGTATCGGTGAATCACGCCCGCATTCGCTGCGCGGCTTCGAGGCTTCGTGGAGCGATTGGGGAAGGCTGGATTTCGAAGCCATGCTGGCGCACGCCGCCGAGCATTTCCCCGGTCAGCCGGTGGATGTGGTGGGCCACAGCTTCGGTGGTTGCGCCGTGGGCCTGGCGCCGTCGGCCGGGAAGCTAAGGCGGGTGGTGATGGTCGGCGCGCAATTCGCCTATTGGCGTGACTATGCAGCGGACCAGCGCTGGCGGCTGTTTGGCAAATGGCATGTGGTGATGCCGTTGCTGACCCGTGCCTTTGGTTACTTCCCGGGCAAACGCCTGGGCTGGCTGGAAGATACGCCTGCCGGCGTGGTGCATGACTGGACTACGCGCACGCCGCGTTATGAACAGCGACCGAGTGGACGCGGCCTGGCGACTTTACCTTTTGCCCAGGTGCAGGCCGCGATCTTGGCCATCAGCCTGGCGGACGATCCATTTGGCACGGTGGCGGCGACCGAACGGTTACTGGGGTATCTGCCAGCGGCGCAGCGGCGGCATTTGCGCATTGCGCCTGTGGATATCTCGGTCGAAGAGATTGGCCATTTCGCATTTTTCCATGACCGGTTTCGCCAAAGCCTGTGGCCGATTGCGTTGCAGTGGTTGCAGGAAGGCGGGCTGGGGGAGGGTGTGCCCGGGACGACTATCCGTTGAAATGCGGGGGCCGCACTGCAGCCCCGGCATTCTCAAGCGTTGCGCGAAAGAGGCAGCTCGGCAAACTTCACACCCGCCAGCCCATGCTTGATCAGCGCACGGATATTACCATGGTCACTGCCCTCAGGCGTGGCCAGCACATCACGGTAATGCTCACCAAATGCCAGCAACGCTTCCTGATCGCTCAGGCCTTCCAGCAGGGCCAGGCCTAGGGTCTTGCACGAACCTTCGTTCTGCCCGGCGGCATTTTCCACGCCACCGTTGTTGAAGGCCTGGGGCTGGTAGCTGTAGTTGCCGGCGATGAATGCCAGGGTGTCGGCGAAGACGTGTTGGCCGCTGGCCAGGCTGCTGCGCAGGGTGTTCAGATCAGTCACGAGGTTTTCCTTGTTCAAACGCCGCTTGCTGCTCGGCGCTGGCTTCTTTCTGGTATTGGGCTTTCCACTCGGCGTAGGGCATGCCGTACACCGCTTCGCGGGCGTCATCCAGGCTGATGTCGACCTGACGCTCGTCGGCGGCGGCCTTGTACCACTTGGACAGGCAGTTGCGGCAGAAGCCGGAGAGGTTCATCAGGTCGATGTTCTGCACGTCGGTGCGTTTCTGCAGGTGGTCGACCAGGCGCCGGAACGCGGCGGCTTCAAGTTCGAGCTGTTGTTGCTCAGTCATGGCAGTCTCTCAGATCATGCGGTTCTTCAGGTGGCGGCCACCGTTGATGACCACCTGGCTGCCGGTGCTGTACTGGCTGGCGAGCAGGTATTTCACCGTCTCGATCAGTGGCCCGGCGCCGGGTTCGAATTCCAGCAGGGCCTTTTTCAGGGTCTGCTGGCGGTAGGCCTCGTCACCGCCTTCCTTGAGGATCAGCAGGCCCGGCAGGATACCGTTGACGTGCACCTTGGGCGCGTATTTTTCGGCGAACGACAGCACCATGTTCTGCAGCGCGGCCTTGGTCGCGGCGTAGCCGATGTGGCCTTTGCTGCCGCGCGAGGAGGTTTCGTCGCAGATGTGGATGATGTCGGCCTTTTCGACCTTGTTCAGCAGCTCGCCGAGCGCCAAGTTGAGGTGGTACGGCGCTTCGACGTGCAAGCGGAACATGGTTTCGAGATTGTCGAGGTCGTCGTCGAGCCACAGCGAGGCGTTGTGGATGATCGCGCGCAAGCCGTCGTAGTTGCGCTGCAGGTAGTCGATCAACGCTTCACGGTCGGCCTTGAGGCAGAGGTCGGCCTGGAACTGCACAATGTTCGGGTGCGCGCACTGCGGCTGCAGGCTTCGGCTGGCACTGACCACCGTATGGCCGGCCTGAGCCAGTTCGAGGGCCAGGGCCAGCCCGACGCGCTGGCTGGCGCCGGTGACGAGAATAGGGCTGTTCATGTGCGGGCGGTCAACTTTGTCTGTCCTGTCGTTGCCGCCCAGCATACCCGAACTGTTCCCGCTTGTATGACCTCGCCTCAGCGGCTGCGCAATGCCGGGGAGGGGGAGGGTGTGGCGTGCAGCCAGTTGGCCAGCAAGCGGGTGGACAGCGGGATGAACAGGTAGACCATGACTGGCGTCAGGGCCAGGGTGCTGAGCATGACCCGGGGCACCAGTTCGAGCGTCGCGAGCCAATGACCGAACAGGGCATTGAATAGCAGCGAGACCGGGAAGAACGCTAACCAGATGGCTACGGCCTGCTTCCAGCGCGGTGGTTTTTGCACCATGTTGGTGCCAAACCAGTCGTCGATACCGCTGACGCGCCTCTCTTTGGGGCGCTCGAACAGGCCGTTGCCGCGAACCAGCCAGGCCCGGCGCGAGGCGGAATGCTCCCAGGCGTGCAGCGTCGGCTCATCGCTGAAGCGGAAAATGATCTGGAATTCGTCGCCGTCGCGGGGCGGGGCGAGGATGCCCGAGCCAAGGTAGCCGGGGAAGTCGGTGGCCAGCTGTTCGCCTTCGTGCAGCCAGGCCAACAGGTCCTGGTAGCGGCCATGGGCGGCGCGGCGCGACACCATCAGGGTGACGGGTGGGGTAGACATCGTGTATCTCCTGGCGACGGGGCTGGCGGATAGCCGGCCCCTTGTCTGCGTGGCCCGGGGTGGTGGGCAACGGTAATCTGTATGCAAGAATCGGGCGCGAAGCATTATCGTGATGACATTGTCGCATTCACAATTGTTCGCAAACGGTTGCTGGCTTGGGGCGCATGATGTCGTAGTACAATGCCCGTTCTACTTCCGCACACAGGTTACTCAGTGCAGATGAACAAACAGGGACGCATTTCGGATATCGAGGCAGGCCTGCAACACCAGGACTTGTTCCCGATCCGTGAGGTTTCGCGCCTGACCGGAGTCAACGCCGTGACCTTGCGCGCCTGGGAGCGCCGCTATGGGCTGATCCAGCCCACGCGCACCGACAGCGGTCACCGGCTGTATTCCCAATCAGATATCGACGACATCCGGCGCATTCTTGGTTGGCTTGAGCGCGGCGTGGCCGTGAGCAAGGTCGGCAGCATCCTGGCCCGTGGCCAGATGCTCACTCAAGGTGCGGTTTTGGCTGATTGCATTGCACGCTGGCAAGCCCAGGTGCGCGAGGCGGTGCATCGTTTCGATGCCGTGGCCTTGGATAGCCTGTTCGACCAGGTGTTTTCGGCACTTACCCAGGACCAGGTGTTCGCTGAAGTGTTCATGCCCGTCTGGCATGACCTTGCAGCAGGGCAGGGGGCGTTCGGCCTGGCCAGTGAATGGCTGTTCCTCGACCAGTTCCTGCGCAGCCGGGTGTTCGCACGCTTGCAACTCTCTCGTCTGCCACGTGGCCACAACGTGTTGCTGGCGCCGTTGCCCGGTCCATGCCTGGAGCTGGAGCTGCTGGTGACCGGCTTGCTGTTGGCCAGCGATGAGGTTGGCGTACGCACGCTGACGCCCGGGCAGGTGCTGGATGAGTTGCCTTTGGTGTGTGAGCGGCTCAGGCCGGATGCGCTGGTGCTGTTCGCCAATCACTCACCGGGAGGCGGGCTGGGCAAGCGCCTGTCGCGCCTGGCGGCAGGCCTTCAGTGCCCGTTGCTGCTGGCCGGCGAAGCGGCTGAAGGTGCCCAGGATGGCCTGGCGGGGAGCCCGGTGGCCTGCCTTGGCGCAGAGGTTGGGTTGATGCGGCGACGCTTGCGACAGTACCTGGCCGGTCAGCTCGATACCTGATCGTGCAGCTCTGGATGGGCTTGGCGATGGGCTTGGAGGATGTACTCACGCAGCCGATCAATTTCGCCTGCCGGGCTGCGGCTCAGGTCGTAGGCGGCCAGGTCAGGGCCAATGCGCCGGCGCAGGCGGCCATGCAGGCCGATCGGGCTGATGCCGTCCGGGGCGAAATGCAAGTCGAAGCGTGACGGGGCCTTGGCTTGGTCACGTACTTCGAGCAACGCACCCTTGAACGAAATGTCCCTGACCAGCAGGCCGCTGGCCTTGCCCTGGGCATCCAGCAGTGCGCAGGGCTTCTCCATCGACAGGCGCCAGGGGCGCAGCATCGGGCCGTCGTCTTCGTAGATTTCCGGAGAGCCGATCTGCAGGTGCACGGCGTGGAATTCGTCTTCCACCAGTTGCAGCGGGAAGCTGATCTGCTGGTTGTTGAACTGTGCCTGCAGGGTCACCTGCTCGTTGGCCACCAAGCGGGCGAGCAGAGACTGGATACGGCGGTCACCATTGACCCGTAGGCTCGACATGGGGTCGGCCAGGTTCAATTGTGGGGAATGCTGCATGTCCTGGATGAAATCCAGTTCGTCCTGGGTCAGGAGCGCGTCTGCTTGCATGATCGAACTCGGTGATGACGATTTCTTCAACGGCAATTGACCGTGCTCAAAGCGCTTGGTTCAGCCGCGTTCGTCGGTATTCCGACGAGCGTGCACTTCGGCCAGTTCGCGCTCAAGTTCCACCTGGCGGCTGACGTCTTTCTGGATGCCAATGAAATAGGTGCGATTATCAGCATCGTGCTTCACCGGGGTGATCGACAGTTCGTTCCAGAACGCGCTGCCATCCTTGCGGTAGTTGCGTAGCACTTCCCGGCACGGACGGCCTTCGGCCAACGCCTTGCGAATGCGTGCCCGGCCCAGTTGGTCGCGATCGTCGGCCTGCAGGAAGCGGCAATCCTGATAGAGGATCTCGTCACGGCTGTAGCCGGTCAGGCGTTCAAAGGCGGCATTCACGTAGATCAGGATGGTGTCGTCGCCTTCCTGTTCGGCGACCACGATCCCGTCGTTGGATGCGTCGACCATCGATTGCAACAGCTGCGCGTTGATCATGTCCGGACCATGTGGGCAATGAAGGGGACTTTGGTAGAGGCGGCCTTTTGCCAGCGCCGAATGCTAGTATCCTACGTTTTCACTCAGTTTCGGAATCCTCTTCCTGATGAAAGTCGCCATTATTTCCGGCTCGGTGTACGGCACCGCCGAAGAAGTTGCCCGTCATGCCGCGTCGTTGCTCAAAGCTGCAGGCTTTGAAGCCTGGCACGCTGCCCGCGCTACCCAGCAGGATCTCGAAGGTTTTGCCCCCGAAGCGCTGCTCGCGGTGACGTCGACTACTGGCATGGGTGAGTTGCCGGATAACCTGATGCCGCTGTACAGCAGCATTCGCGACACCCTGCCAGCGGCCTGGCGTGGGCTGCCGGGCGCGGTGATCGCCCTGGGTGATTCGAGCTATGGCGATACCTACTGTGGCGGTGGCGAGCAGATGCGCGAGCTGTTTGCCGAGCTGGGTGTGCGTGAAGTGCTGCCGATGCTCAAACTCGATGCCAGTGAAACAGTGACCCCGGAGGCTGATGCCGAGCCTTGGCTGGCAGAGCTGGCTCAAGCACTGAACGCCTGAGGCGATTTCTCCTGCAACAATGCGAGCCATGCCTGCGCCGCTCGCGACAGATAAGCCCCACGCCGCCAGATGAAGGCGATATCCCAGCGCAGGTCCGTCGGCGCCTTCAGCGCCAGCCGCACCACGCCAGGGCGTTCCAGCGCTTGTGCCACCACACGGGGCAGCAGCACCACGCCCTGCCCGGCTGCAACCAGCGCCACCAGGAAGTCTGCCTGGCCGCTGCGTCCACCTTCTTTCGGCGTAAAGCCCTGCTGCTGGCAAGCCTTGAGCAAGCGGTCGTTGAGCACGAAGCTGCGCTGATACAGCAGAAAAGGTGTATCGGCCAGCTGCTTCAGACTCACCTGATTCAGCCCGGCCAGCGCATGCCCGGCCGGTAACAGGGCATCCAGCGGTTCATTGCAGAACGGCTGGTACTCGAACGCCGGGTCGCTTGGGGTGAGGCTGCCGCCCAGCTCCAGTTCGCCATTTCTCACCGCCTGTTCGACGCTACGGCTGCCGCCTTCCAGCAGCTGAATGGTGATGTTCGGATGCCGCCTGCGGTATTCGGCGAACAACCCGGCGAACAACGTATCGCTGCCCAGCATCGGCAGGCCCAGGCGCAAGTCACCGCGCGCCATCTGGCTGAGGTCGTCCAGCTCACTGAGCAGGTCTTGACGCTGGCGCAGGAGCGCCTCGCCGCGCTCCAGCACGATGCGACCGGCCGCTGTCAGATGTAGCTGCGAGGCCTGGCGCTCGAGCAGTGGCTGGCCCACATCTTGCTCCAGTTGGGCGACCTGCTTGCTCACAGCGGACTGGCTGATGTGCAGGGTCTGGGCGGCCTGGGTAAAGCCGCCGCGATGGACCACTTCAATGAAGCTGCGTAGTTGTTTGAATTCCATGTTAGCGATTCCATTGTGGAATGGCTGTAAGTCTAACAATTCGCTTTTGGCCTAGGCAGCCGAATCTTAAAATGAGGGCCTGTCGAGGAACCGCCCATGAAACCCGCATTCTTGAAAAAGCCCCTGCGCCTACTCGCCGAGCTGGCGGTCCTGCTTGCCCTGTTTTTGTTCGGTGGCCAGCTGGCCGCCTGGCTGGGCTGGCCGATCCCCGGTGGGGTAATGGGCCTGGGCCTGCTTCTGCTGCTGTTCGCCTGCGGTGTAATCAAGCCGGCTACCTTGCAACTGGGCGCTGGCTGGCTGATGGCGGAAATGCTGCTGTTTTTCATTCCGGCACTGATGAGCCTGCTCGATTACGGCAGCCTGGTGCGCAGCGAAGGCTGGCGCATTTTGCTGGTCATTGCCGTGAGTACCCTGATGGTCATGGTGGTGACCGCCGTGACCGTGGAACTGGTGTGCCGCTGGAGGTTGCGCCATGAGCCTTGAACCCATGCCGCTGTTCTGGCTGGCACTGACCTTGGCGGCTTATCTGGCCAGCCGCTGGCTGTATCGGCGCACCGGGCGCTACCTGATGTCGCCGCTGATTCTGGTCCCGGCTCTGCTCCTGGCCGTGGCCGTGCCGCTGCACACGGCCTATGCCGAGTACTCGCGCAACACCCATTGGCTGATGGGCGTGCTGGGGCCAGTGACCGTGGCTTTTGCTGTGCCGATCTGGCAGCAGCGAGCGATGCTGGCGCGTCATTGGCCGGCGCTGCTGGTGGGCATGGTGGCGGGCAGTGCGGCGTCGATCGCCAGTTCCTGGAGCCTGGCGCACCTGCTGGCGCTGGACGACGCGATCAGCCTGTCGCTGGTGCCGCGTTCGATCACCACACCCTTTGCCATGCCGCTGGCCCATGACCTGGGTGGAGTGCCTGAACTGACGGCGGTGTTCGTGATGTTCACCGGGGTGCTAGGGGCCATGTTCGGCGGCGTGCTGCTGCGCTGGTTGCCGCTGCGTACACCGCTGGCGCGGGGCGCACTGTTCGGTGTTGGCGCGCATGGTGCTGGGGTCAGCCGGGCCCAGGAAGTGGGCCATGAAGAGGGCTCGGTGGCCGGCCTGGTCATGGTCCTCACCGGCCTGCTCAACCTGTTCGCCGCGCCGTTGCTGGCGATGGTTCTGTGACCTTGCGTGCCACTGACTCGCTCGGTCATCAAGCTGGCTGGTAACGCAATTTTCACATGACGGGCTGCTGATTAGACTCCACCTCGACATAGAGAGCACATGAAAGTGCCGAGGTGACATGCAATGACCGCAGCCTTGCCCTATTCCGTCAACATCCCTCCACCGGGACGACTCTGATGCCTATGGCCGAGATTCCATTGCGCGTCTGGCGTACCCGGGGGCAAAGTTTTTCATTCCGGGGCCAGAGCATCCGCTACTGGACCGCAGGGCAAGGAGAGCCCCTGCTTCTGCTGCATGGATTTCCCACCGCGAGTTGGGACTGGCATTACCTCTGGGCTCCGCTGGCCCAACGCTTCCGGGTGATTGCCTGCGACATGCTCGGCTTCGGCGATTCCGCCAAGCCGCTCAACCACTGCTACAGCCTGATCGAGCAAGCGGACCTGCAACAGGCGCTGCTGGCGCACCTGAAGGTTGAACAGCCAGTGCACCTGCTGGCACACGACTACGGCGGTAGCGTGTCTCAGGAATTGCTGTCGCGACATCACGAACAGCGCGCCGACATCGCCAGCTGCGTGTTTCTCAACAGTGGGCTGTTCGCGGAGAGCTGCCGGATACCACTGATCCAGAAGCTATTGCTCAGCCGCCTGGGCTGGCTGGTGGGGCGTTCGTTTGGTCGCGACGACCTGGTGCGCAACGTGACGCGTATCTACGGCCCGTGCACCCATCCCAGTGAAAGCGCGCTGGACGATTGCTGGAGCCTGATCGCTGCCAACCAGGGTACGCGCATCCTGCACAAGCTGGTGGGCTACCAGCCTGAGCGCAGGCAGTACCGCGAACGTTGGGTCGGGGCACTGCAGCGCGATGGTGTGCCGCTTCGGTTCATAAACGGTATCGCAGACCCTTTGTCCGGTGCGCTCATGGTCGAGCGCTATCGGCAGCTGGTGCCCAATCCAGACACCGTGCAGTTGCAGGGCATCGGCCACTACCCGCACACGGAAGCGCCGGTACAGGTGCTGCGCCACTATCTGGCCTTTCGTGAACAGCTCCTGAGCTACCTGCCGCAGAGCGTTGCCTGGTCCTGAAACCGCGCTCATCGCCTGGGGTTATCGCAGGCGTTATACCTCTCAAGGCATGCCCTTGCTACCCATGCATTTGCGCACGCCCATAAAAAAGGCCGCTGCAAACGCAGCGGCCAATCGAGACGTTAGATCAAGGAGCTTCAAAATCAACGTCGGTGAACCTCGCGGGCCTGAAAGGCGGGGGGTAGAGCCCTTCATGCCGGCCAGTGAGGTAAGAATAAGCGGTTGATCCGGTGGGAAAAATAGCCGCTTGTGACATTCACCTTTACGTTTCGGGCAACAGTCTCCTGCCGACGTTTCAGGCCTCCGGCGAGTAGCCCATGCGCCAGCTGGTGTCCTGTACTGCCTTCAGCAGGCGCTGGGCTGCGGGGCCGTGTTCATCGGCGTGGAAGATCGAGGTCGGGCCGACCACGGTCATCACCGCAGCAATCTGCCCCATGGCGTTGAACACTGGCGCAGACAGCGCATCCACACCCGGCATCAACAGGCCATGCACATGGTGCAAGCCCTGTTTGCGGATCCCTGCCAGCAAGCCTTGGTAATCGCTGGCGCTCTGCTGCAGCACGGCCAACTCACGGTCACGCAGCTCCACGGTCTCACGCTCGGGCAGGTGGGCGGCGAACACTAAACCGGTGGAGGAGCTCAGCAGCGGCAGTACCGAGCCGATCTGGGTCACCACCGTGACCGCCCGCACGGCGGGCTCGATGCTGACCACCGTGGCGCCTTGGTTGCCCCAGACGGCGAGGAAGCAACTCTCGTTGAGCTCATCGCGCAACTGCGACAGCGGCAGCGCCGCCACTTTCAGCACATCGATGCTGCCCAGCGCTGCCAGACCTACACGCAATGCCTCGCGCCCCAGCCCATAGTGGTTGGTGGCGGCGTCCTGTTCGGCAAAGCCGCTGGCGATCAGGGCCTGCAGGTAGCGATGCACCTTGCTCGCCGGCATCTGTACATGCTCGGCCAAGCGTGAAAGCGAGGTGGAAGGGGAGAGTTCGGCGAGGGCCTTGAGGATATCGGTGCCGACTTCCGCCGAACGGACTTTCTGCTTGCCGTTGTCGGCGGGAGAGCTGGCTTTGGCCATGGGTTTTCGTGGTTCCGGATTGTTCGAGTCGGGCCTTTATAGCTTGACGCCTTGCCCTGAGCAAATTACGTTATTCGTAATCTGATTACGATAAAAACAATGCAGACCCGCTGCCGCGCAAGCAGCCAGCTGCCCGCATCGGCTCGGCAAGAGCCCGGAGGCTTCGATGAACCGCGACACGTCCCCCGATCTTCAATACCTGAGCGGCTTCGGCAACGAATTCGCCAGCGAAGCATTGCCCGGCGCCCTGCCGGTTGGGCAGAACTCGCCACAGAAGGCTCCCTATGGCCTCTATGCCGAGCTGCTGTCGGGCACCGCGTTCACCATGGCCCGCAGCGAACTGCGCCGCACCTGGTTGTATCGCATCCGGCCATCGGCCCTGCACCCGCGCTTCGAGCGCCTGCAGCGTCAGCCATTGAGCGGCCCGTCGGGCGCGGTCACGCCCAACCGCTTGCGCTGGAGCCCGCAGCCAATTCCCAGTGAGCCGACCGACTTCATCGAAGGCTGGTTGCCGATGGTGGCCAATTCGGCCGCTGAAAAACCGGCCGGGGTCAGCATCTACATCTACCGCGCCAATCGCTCCATGGAGCGGGTATTTTTCAACGCTGATGGCGAGTTGTTGCTGGTGCCGGAGCAAGGCCGCCTGCGCATCGCCAGCGAACTGGGTGTGATGGACGTCGAGCCGATGGAAATCGCCGTTATCCCGCGTGGCATGAAGTTTCGCGTCGAGCTGCTCGATGGCCAGGCCCGCGGCTACATCGCCGAGAACCATGGCGCGCCGCTGCGCCTGCCGGACCTCGGGCCAATCGGCAGCAATGGCCTGGCCAACCCGCGTGATTTCCTCACCCCGGTGGCGCACTACGAAGAAGTCGAAGGCCCGGTGCAGCTGGTACAGAAGTTTCTCGGTGAGCATTGGGCCTGCGAGCTGCAGCACTCGCCGCTGGACGTGGTCGCCTGGCACGGCAGCAACGTGCCCTACAAGTACGACCTGCGTCGCTTCAACACCATCGGCACGGTCAGCTTCGACCACCCGGACCCGTCAATTTTCACCGTACTGACTTCGCCGACCAGCGTGCACGGCATGGCCAACATGGACTTCGTCATTTTCCCGCCACGCTGGATGGTGGCCGAGAACACCTTCCGTCCACCGTGGTTCCACCGCAACCTGATGAACGAGTTCATGGGCCTGATCAGCGGTGCCTACGATGCCAAGGCCGAAGGCTTCCTGCCAGGTGGTGCCTCACTGCACGGGGTAATGAGCGCCCACGGGCCGGATGCCGAAACCTGCGAGAAGGCCATCGCCGCCGAGCTCGCACCGCACAAGATCGACAACACCATGGCTTTCATGTTCGAGACCAGCCAGGTGCTGCGCCCGAGCCTGCAGGCACTCGACAGCCCGCAATTGCAGGCCGACTACGATAGTTGCTGGGCCACCTTGCCGAGCACCTTCAACCCGAACCGGAGATAACCCATGAACCAGACCGCCATTGCCCGTAGCTGGGTCGAGCACGCCAACGGGCACCGCGACTTCCCGCTGCAGAACCTGCCGCTGGGCATCTTCAGCCGCCCGGGTGAAGCGCAGCGCTGTGGCGTCGCCATCGGCGATGCCATTCTTGATCTGGAAGCCGTGTTGACTGCGGGCCTGTTCGATGGCCAGGCCAAGGCTGCAGTGGAGGCCACTCGTGGTGGTGCGCTGAACGCCTTCTTCGCGCTGGGGCGGGCAGCCCGAGTGGCGCTGCGCGAGCGTCTGCTGGCACTGTTGGGCGAACACAGCGAACATCAGGCTGTGCTAAAGGCTGCCCTGCTTCCGGCCAGCGAGTGCCAACTGCACCTGCCGGCCAAGGTCGGCGACTACACCGACTTCTACGTCGGCATCCAGCACGCCACCAACGTCGGCAAGCTGTTCCGCCCCGACAACCCGCTGCTGCCCAACTACAAGTACGTACCGATCGGCTACCACGGCCGCGCTTCGACCTTGCGCCCATCCGGTGCCGAGGTACGTCGCCCGAAAGGCCAGACCCTGCCGGCCGGCCACACCGAGCCGAGCTTCGGTCCCTGCGCGCGCCTGGACTACGAGCTGGAGCTGGGCATCTGGATCGGCCAGGGCAACGACATCGGGCAGGCCATCCCGATTGCCGAAGCCGACCAGCATCTGGCCGGCCTGTGTCTGCTCAACGACTGGTCGGCGCGGGATATCCAGGCCTGGGAATACCAGCCGCTGGGCCCGTTCCTGTCGAAGAGTTTCATCACCACGATTTCGCCGTGGGTAGTTACCGCCGAAGCCCTGGAGCCCTTCCGCTGCGCCCAGCCGGCCCGTCCGGAAGGTGACCCGCAGCCGCTGCCTTACCTGCTAGATCAGCGCGACCAGGCCAAGGGCGCCTTCGATATCGAACTGGAAGTGCTGCTGCTCACCGAGCGCATGCGCGAGCAGAACCTGCCGGCGCACCGCCTGGCTTTGAGCAACACGTTGAACATGTACTGGACCGTGGCCCAGCTCATTGCCCATCACAGCGTCAACGGCTGCCAGCTGCAGCCAGGCGACCTGTTCGGTTCCGGCACCCTGTCCGGCGCTACGCCAGATGCCTATGGCAGCCTGTTGGAGACTACGGTGGGCGGCAAGCAACCGGTGGAACTGCCCAGTGGCGAGATCCGCAAGTTCCTCGAGGACGGCGACGAGATCATCCTGCGCGCCCGCTGCGCGCGTGATGGCGTGGCCAGCATCGGCTTCGGCGAGTGCCGCGGCAAGATCATCGCAGCCAACTGAGGGAGTCGGCCATGGAGCTGTATACCTATTACCGTTCCACGTCTTCCTACCGGGTGCGCATTGCCTTGGCACTCAAGGGCCTGGACGTCCGGGCCGTGCCGGTCAACCTGCTCAAAGGTGAGCATCGCGGTGATGCCTTCGTCGCGGTGAACCCGCAAGGCCGGGTGCCGGCCTTGCGTACCGATGACGGTGAACTGCTGGTGCAGTCGCCTGCGATCATCGAGTACCTGGAAGAGGTTTATCCACAGCCGGCCCTGTTGCCGGCGGGTGCAGCAATGCGCGCCAAGGTGCGTGGCGTGGCGGCGATCATCGGTTGCGATGTGCACCCGCTGCACAACGTCAGCGTGCTCAACCAGCTGCGCCAGCTTGGGCATGACGAGGCGCAGGTCAACCAGTGGATCGCACACTGGATCGGCCAGGGGCTGGCCGCCGTGGAGCAATTGATTGGCGATCGCGGTTACTGCTTTGGCAATGAGCCGGGGCTGGCGGATATCTACCTGATTGCGCAGTTGTATGCGGCCGAGCGCTTCAACATCGACCTCGGCGGCTACCCGCGAATTGCCCGGGTCGCAGCGCTGGCCAAGGGGCATCCGGCGTTCGCCAGGGCGCATCCGTCCTGCCAGGGAGACACACCGGCTCAGTGAATCGAACGGTTCACCGTCGGTAGCTTGCCGATTCGCTCGGACAGCTTTAGGCGCTGGACCGGGTCATCGGTCAGCAGCAGGGCATGCTCCAGGTCGAACCGTTCGGCCTGTGGGCAATCCAGGTGCTGATACAGCGTTGCGCGGGTCATGTAGTCACTGACCTGGGCCGGGCCCAGTTGCATGACCCGTTCGGCGTCGATCAGCGCGGCCAGGTGGTTGTCGTTGCTCAGATGCAACTGGCGCAGGTTGCGCGAGAGGCGCTGCAGCATCTGCATGGCGCTGGCACTGCGCAGGTGTTCGGCAGTCAGCGGCACATGCGGGCCAAACTGGCGCGCCAGCAGTTCGCGGCAATCAGTTGGGTACAGGCGCCGGCCGCCACAGGGGTCGAGCAGGTGATCGGCACCGGGCACGCGCAGAAGGAAGTGTCCAGGAAATGCCACACCCTCAAGCGGTATGGACAAGCGCCGGGCCAGTTCCAGAGTAATGATGGCCAGCGCCAGGGGCTGGCCGCGGCGGCGTTGCAGGACCTTGTCCAGCAGCGCCGCCTGCGGGCGCAGCGGGTGGTATTCATCTTGCTGGAAACCCAGCGCATTGAGCTGGCGCAGCAGTGGCTGGGCCAGTTCGGACAACGGCAGCATCGGCAAGCTGGCACTGATCTGGCCTTGCAGGTTGTGCAGTGCAGCAAGGCTGGCCGCCGGCTCGACCTCTCGGTCATGCTCGACGGCGATCCACAGCGCAGCTTCCAGCAGGGCGACTGGCTCGCGTTCCAGGCAGGCCAGGCAGGCTTGACGTGGCTTCATGGGGGGCTCTCCACACACGCTTGAGTATTAGCTGGAGCGCGTGCATTCGTCCAGTGGTCCGCCCGCGGTGTCGCTGCCCGGCCCGTGCCTATACTGGTAGGAGCACCTCGTTGGGGAGCCCGTCGATGTTCGCGCTGATGCAAAGCACCCGTACCCAGTCGCTGCACCTGTTCATTGACCCGCCCACCGGCCTCAAGGCCGTCGTGGCGATTCACAGCGAGAAACTGGGCCCGGCGGTGGGCGGTTGCCGCTATCTCCCCTATGCCGATGACGAGAGCGCCATGGCCGACGCCATTCGCCTGGCCCAGGGCATGAGCTACAAGGCGGCGCTGGCGGGCTTGCCGTTGGGTGGCGGCAAGGCGGTGATCATGCGTAACCCCCACGTGGAAAACCGCGCAGCACTGTTCGAGGCATTCGGCCGCTTCATCGATACTCTGCAAGGGCGTTTCATCATCGCCGTGGACAGTGGTACCTCGACTCTGGACATGGACTGCATCGCCCAGAGCACACCACATGTCACCAGCACCACGGCGTCCGGTGACCCGTCCCCGCATGCCGCCATGGGCGTGTTCGCCGGCATCCGCGCCACCTCGCAGGCGCGCCTGGGCAGCAGTAACCTCGAAGGCCTGCGCGTGGCTGTGCAAGGGCTCGGTAATGTCGGTTATGCCCTGGCCGAGCAACTGCATGCGGCGGGCGCGGAGTTGCTGGTCAGCGACCTGGACCCCGGCCGGGTGCGCTTGGCAGTGGAGCAGTTCAGTGCTCACCCGGTGACCAATGATGCTCTCATCAGCACGCCTTGCGATATCTTTGCGCCCTGTGGCGTTGGGCCGGTGCTCAATGGCCAGACAGTGATGCAGCTGCGATGCGCAGCGGTGGCGGGGGCGGCGAACAATCAGCTGACTACCTTGCAGGTGGCCGACCAGCTGGAGACGCGCGGCATCCTCTACGCCCCCGATTATGTGATCAATGCGGGTGGCCTGATCTACGTGGCGTTGAAGCATCGGGGGGGCGACCTGGGCACGATCACCGCGCACCTGGCGCAGATACCGACGCGGCTAACCGAGGTGTTCGGCCATGCCCAAGCGGAAAAGCGTTCGCCGGCCAGGGTGGCACAGAGGTTGGCCGAGCGCTTGCTTTACGGTTGAGCCAAGGCGGCGGTTGCGTCAGTCATGCATCAGCCATGGCCGCAGGTCCTTGAGGTTGGATACCACGATTTGTTGCGCTTCAGGGCTGGTCGCTACGTTGCGCGGGTCGATCTGATAACGCTGCAGTACATACTTCACCAGCGCCCTGCGGCTCGGCACGACCAGCTGCCCGTCGATCATGCCGAAATCGGCTTCGATGATCGCCTTCTGCGCCGCGTTCAAACGCCCGTCAGGCTCGAAGATTACCGGGATCTCGGCATTCCAGTCTTCGTCCGGCTCCCGGCTATTGGGCGACTCATCAAGCAGGTCCGGCTGCCCGCGCAATCGGCTGAGCACGAAATCGCGATACTGGCCGTTCTTTTCACAATAAGCCCGCACATGCCAGCGCATGCCGGTGTAGACCAGTGTGTGCGGCGCGATGAGGCGCACCTCGACGTTCGGTGTGTTGAGTGAAACGTATTCGGTCTCCAGGCGCAGCCCTTCACGACAGGCCTTGAGCAGGGGGCGCAGCACTTCCGGCCGGATAGGCCGATCCGGCACTTCCAGTACCTTGGTGTGGGCATAGGCCAGCGCCAGGCCGTCAATGTGCGGGGCGCGCTCACCGTTCTGATACAGCAGGTGCAGATAAGCGCTTGCGCTGTCCTCGATGAACTTGGGTTTGAACTGCTTGCTGGGTACATAACCCTTGAGCTGTTTGTCGTACGCCAGGTTCTTCGGCGCATGCTCAGTGATGTAGGTATTGATGTCCTTGGACGCCTGCTGCCGACTGATGCCGAAACTCTGCATCAGGTGGCCGGTGGTCAGGCGGCCTTCCCACCAGGCGACGGTCTCGATCAGCTTGTAGCGCAGTGCCAGGTCCCAGCGTACCTGCTCAACGGTTTGCTTGCGTTTCATGACCTCTCCTGAGAAGGAATGACTGGGGTGCGTATCGGAAGCGCGATTATGTGTAAAGTTTTAGGTCATGTCTATCGTGAGGTCTTGTCATGATCACGACTTCGCGCATTGTATGGTCGCCTCAAGGGCATTTGGCCATCAACCGCCCACGTCGTCTGGTCGGCACCATTTCTGAGTGATATCAAAAAGCTATTTTTGATGCCATTGCTCGCCTGAAACCTGCTTCTCAGAGGCATCTAAACGTGCACGAGTAGTTTACCTGTATAAGTCTACATTCTAGATCTGTCGCCAAACTCTACATATATTTTCCTCGTCTTCATGGCTCTCTCAAGGAAAAGGAAATGAGTATGTGGGAATTGATTGCGACAGGCGCAGTTGTGGTGATGGGCATCATTCTGCTGGTCCTGCTGTACCAGAGTTTGAGGCTGCACGAGCTATGGAAGATGGGCCTTGCCTGCCAGAAGAACGCGCGTTGGGCGCAGATCTGGGAGGCAGAGAACCGCGAATTGCGTTCGGCGCTGCGCGCAGAGCAGGCACAGATCGAGCAACTGCAAAGGAAGGTAGTGCTCTTGCAGGCGCTGATCCCAGCGCAAGGGTAAGCAAGGGCTCTTTACAGACTTGAGCGGACCAACGTTTGTTGCAGACATAAGTGCCGATGGGCGAGCGAAGGTGAATGATGCCTAGCCCTTCGCCCCCGAACCGCATGACTTCAAGTGCCGCTTACTCGCCGCTTTTTTCCGTCGCATCCAGGTCCGCCAAAGCCGCTGCATTGTTCTTGAACGCCGCCGCAAATACGGCTCGGTTCTTGGCCATGAAAATGCTTGCCTCTTCGGCCATGTTTTCATCCAGCCCAGGTACATGTTTCACCAGCACCTGAGTAAGCACCTCGGCCAGTTCCAGCATCTGGTCATGGGCGTCTGCGAGTTTGCGGTCCAAGAACGTGGTCTCCAAATCGCGCGTGCTGCGGTAAAGAATCTCAACAGCCATACGAGGCCTCTCGGTCAGTGGTAGCAGGGGGCGGCCGTGCGCCTTCTTCTGCTTTTTGCGGTTCAGTTGCTATCCAGGCAGTCAGGCAGATTGCCCTCACCCAATACTGTATCGATATACAGTAATGGCAATGAGGGCATTTCGCAACCGGAAATTGTAGCTCTGCGGAAATCGCATGCCGCCCGTGCCTTGCGGCAATCGGTCGCCTTCCAAGGCAGGGGCCTGGCCCTTTAACTGCATGGCACAAGCGTCACAGGGGTGACGCATCATCCTTCATGTCGTATCGGGGAATTGCACATCGTGGACATCAAATGGGCAGAAAAACTGCGCAAGGGCCTGCACGGCTCGGCCGACTCGCTGGGCAACCTGTGTGTGGAAGCGTTCCACTACCTGGCTCTGTTCGGCATTGGTGCAATCACCGCCTATGCGGCGGTGGTGACCTTCCTGGACATGCTCGGCAAGGGCGGGGTGAGCGTCGACGACATCCTGCTGCTGTTTATCTACCTGGAGCTTGGGGCGATGGTCGGCATCTACTTCAAGACCAACCATATGCCGATCCGCTTCCTGTTGTATGTGGCAATCACCGCGCTGACGCGCCTGCTGATCGGCGATGTGTCGCACCACAAGGCGCCGGACGCCGGGCTGCTGTATGTGTGTGGCGGCATCCTGCTGCTGGCGTTTTCGATCCTGGTGGTGCGCTACGCCTCGTACCGCTACCCGTCGACCAAGGTGCTGGACGCCAGCGGCAAGGAAGTGGAAGAAGGCAAGTAGCCTTCAGTTGGCGAGGCCAGCCAAGTGACGTGGCTCGTGGCGGCTGTCGCGGGTGAGGGCAGCGAGGACCTGCAACGGGTTCTGCCCCAGCTCGATGGCCAGGCCCAGGCGGATGCTGTCGATGACCCGCTGCAGGCGCACTGGGTCGTTGCGCTGGGCTTGGGTGATCAAGCGCTTGGCGACCGCCCCGGCGTCGTCGGAGAGGGTCAGCATGATGCTGCCGTCCAGCCGTTCGATACTCAGGTTGACCCGGTATTCGGGGGCGAAGGCGGCACTGATCTGGTCGAAAGGATTGTTCATGGTCGGGGCCTGCAATGGATGACTGCAGAAGTTGACCGGGTAAGCCGCAGGTTGGTTCAGGCCCATTGATCGGTGCAAATGAAAACGCCCGGCTCAGGCCGGGCGTTGCTGTTCAGGATGCCGATCAGGCGTCGGGGTCGCTCAGTTCCAGTACGCCGCGTTTGCTGCGCAGCTTGCCGTAGAAGTGTTCCAGTGCATTGCTCAGCTTGCTGGCGGCACCGTCGACCGCCTGGTCCAGTGAAGTGGCAGTGTGGGTCACGGAAATCGGCTGATGGCCTTTCGGGCGAGCCTCCAACTGGCAGCGTTTGTCATGCGGGCCGGGCTTGGCGCCGTTCTCGTCGCGCAGATGCACCTCGATGCGGGTGAGGTCGTCATCAAAGCGTTCGAGCGTGGCTTCCAGCGTACTGCGGACCCACTCGTTGAGACGGATGTTGCCTTCGATATGGTTGCTGCTGTTGACCTGGATTTGCATGATTCCAATCCTTATTCAGCTTGCTCGCATGGAGGCGTGCCTAGGCCATTGAGGGCCTTGGTAATTCTGCGCCTCTTGACTCTAAGGTCAGGCAACGGCGAAGCGAATTCAACCCCTTTTTGAAAATAAATTTTCTGTTGCAAATTCAGCAGAGGGGGCCGTAAAGCGGCTCCGGTTAGTTATCCAGGATGGGGCAGATACCAAGGCCTCACCAGTCTTTGCTTATGAGAATTAAACTCATTACTATTGAACCCCCATTCCCCGGACCCTCGCCATGAAGCGCTCCGCCGTCGGACTCCGTCTCAGCTATCGCCTTGCCGTGGGCTCACGCAGCCTGGCCGCACTGCTGGGCGGCTATCTGCTGGCGTCGCTGGCCAGTGTCTGCCTGGCCTTGCTGCTGCCGTTGCCCCAGGTCGACGCCACGCTAACCGGCCTGATGCTCTCGTTCGTGGTCTACCTGCTTGCCTTCATCTGGTGCTTCGCCTGCCGCAGCGCCTGGCGTGCCTGGCTTGGCGTATTGCTGCCGAGCCTGGTGCTGGGGCTGCTCGGCGGGTTCGCCTACTGGATGAAAAGCCCATGAAGGAAGGCTTCCGCCAGGCCATGGCCTGGCTGCACACCTGGACCGGCCTGATCTTCGGCTGGCTGCTGTTCGCCATCTTCCTGACCGGCACCTTGTCGTACTTCAAGGATGAAGTGAGCCACTGGGCGCAGCCGGAAGTGCGCCGCCATGCACTCGACCCGATGGCCAGCCTGGGCCAGGCCCAGCGCTATCTGGAGAGCAACGCCGCACATTCGGGCAGCTGGATGATCCGCCTGCCCAGCGAGCGCGAGGCTTCCTTGAACGTCGGCTGGCGCGACCCGCAAGGCGGGCGCCGGGGCTTTGTCAGAAAGGATCTCGACGCACAGAGCGGGCAGCCTGTCGAAGCGCGTGACAGCCTTGGCGGCGAGTTCTTCTACCGCTTCCATTTCGAACTGCAGATGCCCTACCCGTGGGGCCGCTGGCTGTCGACGTTGTGCGCCTTCATCATGCTGCTGGGGCTGGTCACCGGGATCATCACCCACAAGAAGATCTTCAAGGAGTTCTTCACCTTCCGCCCCGGCAAGGGCCAGCGCTCGTGGCTGGACGGCCACAATGCCATTGGCGTGCTGGTGCTGCCGTTCCACCTGATGATCAGCTACAGCAGCTTGGTGCTGTTCATGTACATGGTCATGCCGGCCAGCATCATGGCCAGCTATGGCAATACCGGTGATTACTTCAATGATCTGTTCGGCCGCGACGAGGCGCCCAAGGTGGCCAATGTCGCTATGCCACTGGTGCCGTTGGCGAACCTCTATGCCAAAGTCCAGGAGCAGGTGCCAGGCGCTCGCATGGGTTTCATCCAGGTGCAGAACGCAGGTGATCGCAATGCCCGTGTCACCTTCACCCAGTCGTCGGCGGACAACGTCCCCTACAAGCGCAGTGCCAACTGGACCTTCGACGGTGCCACCGGCGAACTGCTGAAACAGGGCGCACCGGAAAGCGCCACGATGTTGACCTCATTCAGTTTCGCCGGGCTGCACATGGGCAACTACGCTGGGCCCTGGCTGCGCTGGTTGTACTTCGCCTGCGGGCTTGCCGGCACGGCGGTGATCGGCACTGGCCTGGTCATGTGGCTGGGCAAGCGCCAGCTCAAGCATGCCAAGAGCGAGCGCCTGCCGGGCGAACTGCGCCTGGTCGAAGTGCTCAACATCGCCAGCATGAGTGGCTTGATCCTGGCGGTGGCCGGGTTCTTCTGGGCCAACCGGTTGCTGCCCGTGGCACTCCAGGGGCGAGCCGACTGGGAGGTGAACACGTTCTTCCTGGTCTGGTCGGCATCGTTGCTGCACGCCGTGCTGCGCCCCGGGCGCAAGGCCTGGGGCGAGCAGCTGGCGCTGGGCGCGTTGGCCTTTGCGCTGCTGCCACTGCTCAACGCCCTGAGCACCGGCCAAGGGTTGAATGCCTCTGTACTTGCAGGCGACTGGGCCATGGCCGGTTTCGACCTTACCGCCCTGGCATGTGGTCTGTTCCTGGCTTGGGCCGCGAGCAAGATGCTGCGCCCAGTCAAGCCTGCCGCAAAACGTGCGCCGAAGGCGGCCAAGGTTTCGCCTGAAATGGCCGAGGTACAGTGATGCTGAGCATTGCCTTGATCGGTTTTGCCGGTTTCGCCGCACTGTGCCTGGCGATGGAAAAACACTTCAGCGACTTGCTCAAGCGCAAGCCCGGCCCCGCTCAGTTGCGTGCACTGCGCGTTGGCGGCTGGCTACTGCTGATACTGTCGCTGGTCCTTTCCATTCAATGGCGTGGCTGGGCTCACGGTCTGGTGGAGTGGGTCGCGCTGTTGATGGCCGGCGTTACCCTGTGGGTGTTCGGCTTGCCCTATATGCCGCGAGCATTGCTGGGCCTGGCGGCAATCAGCCTCGTGCTGGGCCCGTTGTTGGCCGTGTTAGCTGGGTGATGCCTTGAGCGAAACCGATAGCGACAGCACCCGCGCGCGCTTCGTCGAGGTGTTCCTGGCCCAGCGTGGGCGCATGGAGGCGTTGGTCAGTCGTCGGGTTGGCTGCCGGGCCACCGCGTCCGACCTGGTTCAAGAGCTGTTCTTGCGCTTTTGGCGTCGCCCCGAGGTCAAGGTAGAAGCGCTCGACACCTACCTGCTGCGCTGTGCCGGTAACCTGGCCATCGATCACCTGCGCAGTGAAGGCAGCCGCGAACGCGTCGCCGAAGCATCGCTGCCGGTGGATGAAACTGGCCTGGCCCAGGCGCCAGAACAGGCCGTGGAAATCGATCATGACCTGCAGCGCATCGAAACCGCCCTGCGTGCCCTGCCTGAGCGTACCCGGCAGATCTTTCTGCTCAATCGGATCCACGGCTGCAAATACGCTGAGATCGCCAGCGCCATGCAGCTTTCCCAGAGCAGCGTGGAAAAGCATATGATGCGCGCCCTGGAAGCGTGCAAGGCCAGTGTTGCCGAGCCCGCGACCTTTATTCGCAGGCCTGGGAGCGCCCGCCGATGAGCCATCCAGACCTGATCACCGCTGCCCAGTCCGAGGCTGCCTTGCAGTGGCTGATCCGCATCAATGAACAGCCGGCAGTGGCCAGCAGCGCGGCGTTCAAGCGCTGGTTGCTGGCCGACCCCCGACATCGCGAAGCCTACGCCGAGGCCCAGTTGCTGTGGCAGCTCAGCGAAGCACCGGCAGCGGGTCTGGCCGAGGAAGAAAACGCGGACCTGCAGCGCTACCTGGTGGCCATGGGCAAGGCGCCTACCCAAGGGCATTGGCGGCGCGCCGGTCTGGCGGTGGCCGCGGCGTGCCTGGTGCTGGCGGCCAGTGTGGCGGGTGGTTGGCGGCCGAGTGACTGGTTGCTGAACCTGCAGGCTGATTTCAGCAGCAGTGATGCGATTCGCCAGGTGACCCTGGCGGACCAGACCCAGGTGACGCTGGACGCTGGCAGCGCCATCGCCGTCGACTTCCAGCAAGGCGAACGCCGCGTACGCCTGTTGCATGGCGCAGCGTTTTTCCAGGTCACCCACACGGGGCAGCCGTTCGTGGTGCAAGCCGCTGGCGGCGAAGTACGAGTGCTGGGCACGCAGTTCGAAGTGCGTGATCAAGGGCAGGGCGCGCAGGTGACCGTGCGCAGCGGGCGCGTGGCGGTCATCCCGGTGGCGGGGCAGGAAGGCCAGCTACTGACGGCCAACCAGCAGTTGGTCTATGCCGACGGTCAAGCAGGCGAGCTGTCGAGTGTGGACAGCGACAGCCGCCTGGCCTGGCGCCAAGGCTGGCTCAACTACTACCAGGTGCCGCTGGCGCAGGTGGTTGCAGACCTGGGCCGCTACTACCCGGGCCGCATCGTCATGCTCGACGGCGATTTGGCTCAGCGCAAGGTCAGTGGCAGCTTCCCGGCGGATGAGCCTTTGGCAGCACTGGACTCGCTGGGCAAGGTGCTGGGCTTTTCGCGGCAAACGCTGTTGGGGCGCTTGACCGTGATCCGCTGAAAAAAATGGAAAAGCCGATGAGGTAACAGGAGGCGGCATCCGTGTAATGAGTGGAAGTGCGATTCATTCGCAGTAATAACCCTCTCACAGGTCAGCGTTCATGAAGTTCACCTCGCGTTGCGTTCCCCTCTGGCTCGGTCTTTCAGCGTGCTCGGCCATCACCGCTGCCCCTGGCCTCATGGCTGCCGAGCAACTGCAGCTGCACAGCTTCGCCCAGCCCAGCCAGACGCTCGCGCAAGCCTTGAGCGCCTTCAGCCGTGCCACTGGCCAGAGTGTCGTCTACACCCTCGAACTGCTAGGTGTGCAGGCCCCGGCCCTGAATGGCTCGTTCAGCGCCGAGCAGGCCCTGCAGCAGTTGCTGGGCAACAGCGGGCTGACCTGGCGCCGCCTCGACGCCCGCACCCTGACGCTCGAACCTGTGGACACCTCTGGCGCCCTCAACCTGCAGGCCACCACGGTGACCTCCCAGATGGACAGCTACAGCTATCAACCGCCGGCCAGTGCTTCGATCATGCGCGGCCAGGGCCCGTCCCAGGAAATCCCCCAAGCGATCAACGTGGTGCCGGCCCAGGTCATCCGCGACCAGGCACCGCGCAACCTCGACGATGCCCTGGCCAACGTCAGCGGCATCACCCAGGGCAACAACTTCGGTGGCACTTCAGACACCGTGATGAAGCGCGGCTTCGGTGACAACCGCGACGGCTCGATCATGCGCGATGGCATGCCGCTGGTGCAGGGCCGCAGCCTCAATGCCAGCACCGAGCGGGTCGAGGTGCTCAAGGGCCCGGCCTCGTTGCTGTATGGCATTCAGGACCCGGGCGGCGTGATCAACGTGGTCAGCAAGCGTCCGCAGCTGCAGCAATACAACGCCCTGACCGTGCGCGGCTCCACCTATGGCAGTGGCAAGAATGGCAGCGGCGGTGGTTTCGACAGTACCGGCGCGCTGGGTGACAGCAATTTCGCCTACCGCCTGATCGTCGATCACGAGGACGAGGACTACTGGCGCAACTTCGGTGTGCACCGCGAGTCACTGCTGGCGCCGTCGCTGGCCTGGCTCGGCGAAGATACCCAGGTGGTGCTGGCCTATGAGCACCGGGAATTTCTCTCCCCGTTCGACCGCGGCACGGCGTTCGGCAGCAACGGCCACCCACTGGACATTCCCGCTACCCGCCGGTTGGACGAGCCGTTCAACGACATGGAAGGACGCTCCGACCTTTACCGCCTGGAAGTCGACCACCAGCTGGCTGACGACTGGAAGCTGCACTTCGGCTACAGCTTCAACCGCGAGACCTACGATGCCAGCCAGGTTCGCGTTACCGGCGTGAACGAAGCCAAGGGCACGCTGACGCGAAGCATCGACGGTACCCATAACGCCATGAGCCGCGACCAGTTCGCCACCTTGAGCCTCAATGGCAATGTCGAGCTGGCCGGCCTGCAGAACGACCTGCTGTTCGGTATCGACCACGAAGACCGCAAGATCTTTCGCGGCGACCTGATTCGCCAGACCGCTCAATCCACCTTCAGCTACGTGAGCCCGGTCTATGGCCAGGAAGTGGAGGGCACCACGGTGCGCGCCAGTGACAGTGACCAGACCGACAAGCTGCGTACCGATGCCTTGTTCTTGCAGGATGCGCTACACCTGGACGAGCACTGGATCCTGGTGGCGGGCGCGCGTTACCAGCAGTACGACCAGTATGCCGGCCGCGGCCGGCCATTCAAGGCCAACACTGACGCCAGCGGTCAGGCCTGGGTGCCGCATGCCGGCATCGTCTACAAGGTCGATGACCAACTGTCGTTCTATGGCAGTTACAGCGAATCGTTCAAGCCCAACTCCAGCATCGCCCCGTTGACGGGGGGCGTGGTGCTGGACGCGTCGGTAGCACCGGAGGAGGGCAAGTCCTGGGAACTGGGCGCCAAACTGGACATGCCGGGCAGCCTCACCGGTACCCTGGCGCTGTTCGACATCACCAAGCGCAATGTGCTGGTCGCCAACTTCGACAGTGGCACCGGCGAGACGGTTTACAGCAACGCAGGGGAAGTGAGCTCGCGCGGCGTCGAACTCGACCTGACCGGGCAGCTCAGCGAGCGCTGGAGCCTGATTGGCAGTTACGCCTATACCGATGCCAAGGTGACCAAGGATCCCGATCTGCAAGGTAATCGCTTGCAGAACGTGGCCCGGCATAGCGGTTCACTGTCGGCGGTGTATGACTTCGGCAGCCTGTTCGGCGGCGATCGCCTGCGTTTCGGCGCCGGGGCGCGCTATGTGGGCGAGCGGCCGGGGAATTCGACCAATACCTTCGACCTGCCGAGCTATACCGTGGCTGATGCGTTTGCCACCTACGAGACCAAGCTCGAGGAGCATAATGTGCGCTTGCAACTGAACGTGAAGAACCTGTTCGACAAGGTCTACTACAGCTCGGCGGTGAACCAGTATTTTGTCGCTATTGGCGATGCGCGGCAGGTGAGCCTGTCCAGCACCTTCGAATTCTAAGTACTTGGGGCTGCTTTGCAGCCCATCGCCGGCAAGCGCGGCTCCCACAGGGATAGCACCAGCCTTCAGGCCAGCGCCGTCCAGGTGGGAGCCGCGCTTGCCGGCGATGGGCCGCAAAGCGGCCCCAGTTTCACGCGCTCACTGCCGAACGGTACTCGCCGGGGGTTGCACCGAATGCCTGACGGAAGCGGTTGCTGAAATGGCTGGCGCTGGCGAACCCGCACAGCAGCGCTACCTGGCCCAACGGCAACTTGCCAAGGCGCAGCAACTGGCAAGCCTGATGCAGCCGTCGCGCCAGCAGATACTGATGCGGTGGCAGGCCGAAACTGGTGCGGAACATCCGCGCGAAGTGATATTCGGACAGGTTGCAGCGCAGTGCCAGCTCACCCAGGGTAATCGGCTGGTCGAGGTGTGCCTCGATGTATTCCACCAGTTGCCGGCGCAGGTTCGGTGCCAGCCCCCCCTTCAGGCGCAACCCCTGGCGCAGGCCAACCTGGCTGAGCACGGCATGATCGACGATCTCGTGGGCCAGGCTGCTGGCCAGCAACCGTTCGGCGGGCTCATCCCAGTCCAGGGTGATCAGCTGGCGAAAGCGCACGGATTGCTGCGGGTCATCGAGGAAGGTCGCTTCCTGCAACTGCAGTTCGCGTGGCTCGCGGTCGAGCAGGCGCACGCAGCCCAGGGCGAACTGCGCTTCGCTGATGTACAGGTGGGCCAGGCGGATCGCACCGTTGACCACCCAGTTCGACTCGTGCCCCGCCGGCATGATGCAGAGCTTGTTCGGTGCACCCTTGTCGGCCGGGCGCTGGCGACGGAAGGTGCCGGTGCCGTCAGCGATGTAGCACGACAGCGTGTGATGGCTCGGCGCTTGATAGTCGCGGGCGTCGTCGCGGTTACTCCACAGCGCCGCCGCCAGCCCGTCGCCCAGGTGCGCGCTCAGCTCCAGCCGGGCGTTGGGCGAGGCGTGCATGGCGTTGAACACTTGCAGCTGGGTGAGTGGGGTCATAGGCGGCTCCTCTGGGGCTCATCGTACTGCGCCTGAATGCCGGTGACAGCTACCTGGGCTGGAAAAGCGCAAGTTTGTGCAAGCGCAGGGTGCAGGTCTGGGAGAACACTGATGGCGTTGAATTTGAAAGGCCCAAGGAACCGCCGCCATGAACCTCTCTTTGTACCTGCTCACCGTCCTCATCTGGGGCACCACCTGGATCGCCCTGAAACTGCAGCTTGGGGTGGTCGCCATCCCGGTATCGATTGTCTACCGCTTCGCCCTGGCCGGCCTGATCCTGTTCGCCATGCTCCTGCTGACCCGCCGCCTGCAACCGATGAACCGACGCGGCCACCTGATCTGCGTGGCGCAGGGCTTGTGCCTGTTCTGCGTCAACTTCATGTGCTTCCTCACTGCCAGCCAATGGGTCGCCAGCGGCCTGATCGCCGTGGTGTTCTCGACTGCCACGCTGTGGAATGCCCTTAACGCCCGGATCTTCTTCGGCCAGAAGATCGCCAGCAATGTCCTCGCTGGCGGTGCGCTTGGCTTGCTCGGCCTGGGCCTGCTGTTCTGGCCCGAGCTTTCGCACCACACGGCCAGCCGCGAGACCCTCTACGGCCTGGGCCTGGCACTGCTCGGCACGCTGTGCTTTTCGGCCGGCAACATGCTTTCCAGCATGCAGCAGAAGGCCGGGCTCAAGCCCATGACCACCAATGCCTGGGGCATGGTCTATGGCGCGTTGATGCTGGCGGTGTATTGCCTGGTCAGCGGCATCCCCTTCACCATGGAATGGAATACCCGCTACATCGGCTCGCTGCTGTACCTGGTCATCCCCGGTTCGGTGATCGGCTTCACCGCCTACCTGACCCTGGTCGGGCGCATGGGGCCGGAGCGGGCCGCCTACTGCACCGTGCTGTTCCCGCTTGTTGCGCTGAACGTGTCGGCCTTTGCCGAGGGGTATCAGTGGACGACACCGGCGCTGTTGGGCCTGGTGGCGGTGATGGCGGGCAATGTGCTGGTGTTCCGCAAGCCAAGCGTCAAAGCCTCTGCTGCACTGGCGCGCACCTGATGCGCAACTGGCAATAATGACAGATGCGCAGATTGCTGGGCTGACTAGACTTGGCCGGAAGGACTTGGCCGGGGAAGGCAGATGGCAGCAGCATCGACATGGGACAGGCCACTTACGCAGATGCAACTCTGGTTGATTTGCGTTGTGGCTTTGGCCTTGCACATCCTGCCGTTACTGATGGCGGACCATCCTTTACTCGACGACTATGCGCGCCAGCAACTGGCGCGCAACGACTGGGCTGACGTTGGACGGCCTCTGATGGTCGTGGTGTTTGCCGCGCTCAGCTTCGCTTCAGGCGCCATCAACCTTTACCCGTTGCCATTACTGCTGGCTGTGCTGGTCGCTGCGCTGGCGCTGGCCCGCCTGGTGCGGCAGTGGTTTGTGATACCGACGCTCAGTGGTGTGCTGGTGGTGCTGCCACTGTGGTATCAGCCGTATTTCCTGCAAAACCTCTCGTATCAGTACGACGGCGCGACCATGGCGCTGTCGCTGGCCGCGGTGGTCTGGGCAATCACCACGGATATCAGGTGCTGGCGCTATTGGCTGGGCGGCATGCTGCTGGTCGCTGCTGCTGCGGCACTCTACCAGCCCAGCATGAACGTGTTCGTCGGGTTGTGCGGAGTCGAGGTGATGCGCCGGGCCATGGATGACGGCAGGGCTGGCGATGTCTGGCGGCATGCGGCCTCGCGCTTCGGCCAGTTGTTGGTAGCAGTGGCCGTGTACTACGCCAGCAGTGCCTGGATGGTCATATCGACGCGCTCCAGCATGCTGGCGCTGGATGGGCAATTGCTGACGGAGATACAGCTGCGTCTGCGTATGACAGCCGGGGTGGTCGGCCTGTTGATCACCCCCGGCAATGCCTGGCTGTTCGTGGCGCTGCTGCTTGGGGCGCTGCTGATGCTGTCGCGTGGTCTGCAGAAGGTGTGGCAGCGGCCGCTTGGCGCAGGCGAGCGGCTGGCATTGATGGCTGCCGTGCTGATGCCGATGGTGGTGATTCTGCTCTGCGTGCCCGGCCTCATCCTGCTGCTGAGGCATTTCGAAGACTCGGTGCGCGTATTGATGGGGCTGGGCGTGCTGTTGACGTTGCTCCACTACCTTAACCACGGTGCGCTGGCGCGATGGCCGCGGCTGCGCTTGCTGGCCCTGGCAGTTCCGTTACTGTTCATGCTGTCATTCTCGTACGCCTATGGCCGGGTGATGGCGCTTGAGAAAGAACTGCATCAGGCCAACGCCCAGGCATTGGCGCAGGACCTGTCGAGGCCACCGCTCAATGGCGCCAGGCACTACTACGTGCTCGACTTCTGGCTGGAGCGTCCATGGATTCCGGCTGCTGAAGGAACACTGAAAAGCATGCCGGCCATGGCAAAGATTCATGCCTATAACTACGTTGTGTTGCCGGAGATGCTGCCCCGGGCAGGTATTGACGACCTGCACACGTTCTATAGGCCGCCACCGCTGGACCGGCAGCAGGTACTGGCCCAGGGTTCCACACCGCTGGTCTCCAGCAGGCTCTACGACATCTATCGGGTCGGCGATGACGTCTACGTGCTGGTCAAGGTCCCCGAGGGGTACGGCCATTGACCTGGCACCATTTTGCCCGCTACGGGTTGATCGGCATCGGCAACACGTTGGTGCACTGGCTGGTGTTCCTGGGTCTGCACCTGACGCTGGGCTTCAAGCAGGCACCGAGCAATCTGCTGGCCTTTACCGTGGCCGCCACCGTCTCCTACCAGCTCAACGCCCGCTACACCTTCGCCTCCAGGCCAACCGGCAAGCGCTATTTGCTGTTCCTGCTTGGCATGGGCTGCCTCAGCCTGGCAACGGGAGGCCTTTCCGACCTGGCGGGCCTATCGCCCTTGCTGACCCTGGTGACCTTCTCGGCAATCAGCCTGGTCGCCGGCTACTGCTTCTCGCACACCGTGGTATTCAGACGGAAAGCGCCATGAACATTACCCTGATCGTGCCGGTGTACAACGAAGAGGACACCCTGGAGCGCTTCTATGACGCCGTGCGCAGCGAGCCGACGCTACAGGACGTGACTGTGGAGATCCTGTTCGTCAATGACGGCAGCAGCGATGCCAGCGAAGATATCTGCGCCGAGTTGGCGGCGCGGGACGAGTGGGTCACGGTGGTCAATTTTTCGCGCAATTTCGGCAAGGAGTCGGCGCTGTTCGCCGGCCTTGAATTGGCCGAAGGCGATGCCGTGGTGCCGATCGATGTCGACCTGCAAGACCCGGTCGACGTCATCGCGCAGATGATCGAACGTTGGCATGATGGCGCCGACGTGGTGCTGGCCAAGCGCCGCAGCCGCGCCGCCGACACGCCGCTCAAGCGTTGGAGCGCGCGTCTCTACTATCGCCTGCACAATCGCATCGCCTCCACCCATATTGAAGAAAACGTCGGCGATTTCCGCCTGCTTGACCGCAAGGTGGTGGCAGCGATCCGCCAGTTGCCCGAGCAGCAGCTGTTCATGAAGGGTGTATTGTCGTGGGTGGGTTTTCGCACTGCGATCGTCGAATACGACCGGCCGGAGCGCGCGGCGGGCAACAGCAAGTTCAGCTTCTGGCGCTTGTGGAACCTGGCACTGGATGGCATCACCTCGTTCAGCACCGTGCCGTTGCGGCTATGGAGCTACGTGGGGGCAGGGGTGTCGCTGTTCGCCTTTGCCTTTGCCGTGTACATGCTGGTCGACAAGATGCTGCACGGCAATGATGTGCCGGGCTATCCCTCGATGATGACGGCGATTCTGTTCCTCGGTGGGGTGCAGTTGATCGGCATCGGGATATTGGGGGAGTACGTCGGCCGGGTTTACCAAGAGACCAAGCATCGGCCCCGGTATGTGGTGAGAAAGGTGCTGGGCAGGCGGCGGCAACCCAGGTGATGTGTATTGCCGGTGCCGGCCTCTTCGCGGCTGAAGCCGCTCCCACAGGTATTGTGGGGTCTCTGTAGGAGCGGCTTCAGCCGCGAAGAGGCCAGTACAGACGCTAAAAAGCTATCACCCCTTCCACACTTGGGGATTCACCAGATCCCGCGGCCGCTCGCCCAGCAGCGCCGCACGCAGGTTCTCCATCGCGCGGTTGGCCATTGCCTCACGGGTCTCGGCAGTCGCCGAGCCGATGTGCGGCAAGGTCAGCGCATTGGGCAGCCGGAACAGCGGCGATTCGCTCAGCGGCTCCTTTTCATACACATCCAGGCCGGCGCCGCGAATCGTGCCGTTCTGCAACGCCTCGATCAACGCCGCCTCGTCGACCACCGGGCCCCGGGCGATATTGATCAGGAACGCGCTCGGTTTCATCAGCTTCAATTCACGGGCGCCGATCAGCTTGCGCGTGGCATCGGACAGCGGCACCACCAGGCAGACGAAGTCAGACTCCGCCAGCAGTTGCTCCAGGCTGCGGTACTGGGCGCCCAGTTCCTGCTCCAGTGCAGTCTTGCGGCTGTTGCCGGCATACAGGATCGACATGTTGAAGCCGAGGCGGCCACGGCGGGCGATGGCGGCGCCGATGTTGCCCAGGCCGACGATGCCCAGCGTCTTGCCATGCACGTCACTACCGAAGTGCGATGGCGCAACGGTCGCCTGCCAGTTGCCGGCCTTGGTCCAGGCGTCGAGTTCGGCGGTACGGCGGGCGCAGCCCATGATCAGCGAGAAACCCAGGTCGGCGGTGCTTTCGGTGAGCACGTCGGGGGTGTTGGTCAGGGCGATGCCGCGCTCGTTGAAGTACTCGACGTCGTAGTTGTCGAAGCCTACCGAGACGCTGGACACCACTTCGAGCTTGCCCGCACCTTCGAGCTGGGCGCGACCGAGCTTGCGGCCGGCGCCGATCAGGCCGTGGGCCTCTGGCAGTGCTTCGTTGAACTGGGCACTGATGTCGCCGAGCTTGGGGTTCGGCACGATCACGTTGAAGTCTTGCTGCAGGCGCTCGGCCATGGCCGGGGTGATGCGGCTGAAGGCCAGGACGGTCTTTTTCATCGGGCAACTTCTCTGCAAGGCGGTGGGTCGATTGATTGATTAGCAACCTACCATTGTCCACCGCCGCCTTGCAGCAGCTTTTTCAGTTGGCGATCAGCAACTCATGGGTTTTCAGGTCGGCCTCATGGGCCGCCAGAATCTCCGGCAGCGAGTTGCGCAGGTACTCGACCCACGTCTTGATCTTGGCATCCAGGTATTGGCGCGACGGGTAGATGGCATACAGGTTCAGCTCCTGAAGCCGGTACTCCGGCATCACCCGCACCAGGCTGCCGTCACGCAAGCCATCGATCACTGAGTAGATCGGCAGTACGCCCATGCCCATGCCGCAGCGGATCGCGGTTTTCATGGCATCCGCCGAGTTGACCTGGAACGGCGAGCTGGTGATGTTCACCAGTTCCTGGCCTTCCGGGCCGTCGAACAGCCACTTTTCCAGCGGGATCACCGGGCTGACCATGCGCAGGCAGGCATGCTTAAGCAGGTCGACCGGCTTTTGTGCAAAACCGTGCTTGGCCACGTATTCGGGCGAGGCGCAGACAATGCTGTAGGTGATGCCCAGGCGCTGCGAGACGAAACCGGAGTCCGGCAGCTCGGTGGCCAGCACGATGGACACGTCGTAGCCCTCGTCGAGCAGGTCGGGCACGCGGTTGGCCATGGTCAGGTCGAAGGTCACGTCCGGGTGCGACTCGCGGTAGCGGGCAATGGCATCGACCACAAAATGCTGGCCGACCCCGGTCATCGAATGCACCTTCAGCTGGCCGGCAGGCCGGGCATGGGCGTCGCTGGCTTCGGCCTCGGCTTCTTCGACATAGGTAAGGATCTGTTCACAGCGCATCAGGTAACGCTTGCCTGCCTCGGTCAGGGCGATGCGCCGGGTGGTGCGGTTGAGCAGCCGGGTTTGCAGATGGGCTTCCAGGTTGGAGACCGCCCGCGACACGTTGGCGGTGGTCGTATCCAGTTGCGCCGCGGCGGCGGTAAAGCTGCCTAGCTGGGCTACGCAACTGAAAGCACGCATGTTTTGCAGGGTGTCCATGGGTCACTCTCAAGGTAGAGGACAAAATTGTGTCACGAAGTAACGCGAATGTGCGTTCGACCAAAGCCGGATTATCGCTGTTTCGGTAACAAAGATTCGCAGGAATATACGCTTATCGCCAGTGCGGCGGCCCCCTAGAATTGCCCGGCCCCTCCACCTCTTCCTCGGGAAATCGCAGCTGTGCCGCGTCGCATCATCAGAACGCTTCAAGTGTTCAGTGCCTGTGCCCTTAGTTTCACCTTGAGCGGCTGTATCGGAACCTGGGGTATCGCCCCGCAAAGCAAGACCCTGCAAGCCAACACCTTGAGCACCGACGCGGCCATACGCGAAGCGGCCAGCGACGCGCACTGGCCCGACCAGCGCTGGTGGCAGGCCTATGGCGACCCACAACTCGACCGCTGGATCGACCTGGCCGTGGCCGGTAGTCCGAGCCTGGCCATGGCGGCGGCGCGTGTGCGTGAAGCCAAGGCCATGGCCGGCGTGGTCGAGTCGGCGGAAAAGCTCCAGGTCAACGGTGACGCCACCCTCAAACGGCACAACTGGCCCGAGGATCAGTTCTACGGCCCTGGCGCGCTGTCCGGCGCCAACACCTGGGACAACAACGCCGCCTTCGGCTTCAGCTACGCGCTGGACCTGTGGGGCCGCGAGCGCAACGCCAGCGAACAGGCAGTGGACCAGGCGCACATGAGCGTGGCCGAGGCCCGTCAGGCGCAGCTGGAACTGCAGAACAACGTGGTGCGTGCCTACATTCAGCTGAGCCTGCATTTTGCCCAGCGCGACATCGTCAAGGCCGAGCTCGAGCAGCAGGAGCAGATCCTGGCCCTGGCCAAGCGCCGCCTGGACGGTGGCATCGGCACCCATTTCGAGGTCAGCCAGGCCGAGGCACCGCTGCCTGAAACCCATCGTCAGCTCGACAGCCTCGACGAAGAAATCGCCCTGACTCGCAACCAGCTGGCGGCGCTGGCCGGTAAGGGCCCTGGAGAGGGGGCGCAATTGCAGCGTCCGACCCTGACCTTGGCGGCGCCGCTGCAGTTGCCATCGAACCTGCCCGCCGAACTGGTCGGCCAGCGCCCCGACGTGGTCGCCAGCCGCTGGCAAGTGGCGGCCCAGGCCCGTGGCATCGACGTCGCCCATGCGGGTTTCTTCCCCAACGTCGACCTGATCGGCAGCCTCGGCTTCATGGCCACCGGTGGTGGCCCGCTGGAATTTCTGACCGGGCGCAAATTCAACTACAACGTCGGCCCGGCGATCAGCCTGCCGATCTTCGACGGCGGCCGCCTGCGCTCACAGCTGGGCGTTGCCTCGGCGGGTTATGACGTGGCCGTGGCGCGCTACAACCAGACCGTGGTCGGCGCGTTGAAGAACATCTCCGACCAGCTGATCCGCCGTGAATCGATGAAGGAACAGTCGCACTTCGCCGCCGAGTCGGTGGCCGCGGCGCAGAAGACCTACGACATCGCCACGGTGGCCTTCCAGCGCGGCCTGACCGACTACCTCAACGTGCTCAACGCGCAGACCTTGCTGTTCCGCCAACAGCAGGTGCAACAGCAGGTGCAGGCGGCGCGCCTGATCGCCCATGCCGAACTGGTCACCGCCCTGGGCGGCGGTCTGCAGGCCGGCCAGGACGCGCCGAAGGAAGAGCGCCAGGCCGCACCGAAAACCCCGGCCACCCTGGCCATTTTCGACAAGAAGCCGGATAACGCCGAATGAGCACTTCCAGTTTGCCCGTGCGCTGGCTGCAGAGCCTCGAATGGCGCCGGGGCTTTTTTGCCTGGGCGCGCACCGACGGGGTGACCTGGGTCTACATCTTCAAGGTGCTGGCGGCCGCGTTCATCACCCTGTGGCTGGCTATGCGCCTGGAACTGCCGCAACCGCGTACGGCAATGATCACCGTGTTCATCGTCATGCAGCCGCAGAGCGGCCATGTGTTCGCCAAGAGTTTCTACCGGGTGCTTGGCACCTTGGCCGGCTCGGCGATGATGGTCGCGCTGATCGCAATCTTCCCGCAGAACACCGAGCTGTTCCTGCCCAGCCTGGCAGTGTGGGTCGGCCTGTGCTCGGCCGGTGCCATGCGCTACCGCACCTTCCGCGCCTATGGTTTCGTCCTCGCCGGCTACACCGCGGCCATGATCGGCCTGCCGGTGCTGCAGCACCCGGACCAGGCCTTCATGGCCGCGGTGTGGCGGGTGTTGGAGATCGCCCTGGGCATCTTGGTGTCGACCTTCGTCAGCGCCGCGATTTTGCCGCAGTCGGCCAGTGCCGCCATGCGCAACGCCTTGTACCAGCGTTTTGGCGTATTCGCCGGAGTGGTGGTCGAAGCCCTGCGCGGCGATAGCCAGCGCGACCGTTTCGAGAGCAGCAACGTGCGCTTCGTCGCCGAGGCGGTGGGCCTGGAAAGCCTGCGCAACGTCACCGCCTTCGAAGACCCGCACATGCGTCGCCGCTCTGGCCGCCTGGTGCGCATGAACAGCGAGTTCATGGCCATCACCACACGCTTCAACGCCTTGCACCGCCTGCTGGAGCGCCTGCGCGCCCGCGGCCCACTGCAGATCGTCGGCGCCATCGAGCCGGGCCTGAACACTTTGGTAGAGCTGTTGCAGCCCTATGTGGGCCGGGCGTTGACCGACGCCGATGCGCTGCGCCTGACCTTGGAGCTGGCGGCCTACAAGGAAGGCTTGCAGGCGCAGGTGCGTGGCCTGCGGGCCGACTATGTGGCAACCCAGCCCAGCGAATCCGACCTGCTCGATTTCCACACTGCGTTCGAGCTGCTCTACCGCTTTGTCGACGAGATGTACAGCTACGCCGAAACCCACGCCTCGCTGGCCGCGCACAAGCACGAACGCGAGCAGTGGGACGAGCCTTACGTAGCACAGACCAGCTGGCTGGTGTCGCTGGCTGCCGGTGTGCGTGCGTCGGCGGTGCTGTTGCTACTGGGCAGCTACTGGCTGATGAGCGACTGGCCCAGCGGCGCCATGATGACCCTGATCGCCACTGTCACCGTGGGCCTTTCGGCCGCTTCGCCTAACCCCAAGCGCATGTCGTTCCAGATGGCCTGCGGCACGGCGATCGGTGCCTTCATCGGCTTCTTCGAAACCTTCTTCGTGTTCCCCTGGATCGACGGTTTCCCGCTGCTGTGCATGGTCCTGGCGCCGGTCTTCGTGCTCGGTGCCTTCCTCTCGTCGCGGCCGGCGTACGCCGGTTACGGCATCGGCCTGCTGGTGTTCTTCGCCATCGGCTCGGTGCCGAACAACCTGACCGTCTACGACCCGTACAGCTTCATCAACGACTACATCGGCATGGTCATCGGCATGTTCGTCTGCGCTGCAGCGGGTGCGATCATCCTGCCGCCGAACAGCCGCTGGCTGTGGAGCCGGCTGGAGCAGGAACTGCGTGAACAGGTGCTGTTCGCCATCAGCGGGCGCCTGCGCGGCATAGGTTCGGCCTTCGAAAGCCGCACTCGCGACCTGTTGCACCAGGCCTATGGCCTGGCTGCCGGCAAGCCGCAGGTACAGAGCCAGCTGATGGGCTGGATGTTCACCGTGCTGGAAATCGGCCACGCCATCATCGAGCTGCGCAAGGAGCAGGACCGCGCGCCGATCCACCCGGCCTACGCCGAGTCGCAGCCGTGGCGCCAGGCCATTCGCGTCATGGGCCGCGCCCTGGCCCGCCTGTTCCTGCAGCCCAGCGCCAGCAACCACGAACGTGCCCTGGTCGCGGTGGACCACGCCATCGCCTGCGTGCAGGCCACCGACGAACCGTTTGCCCGGCACTTCGACACCTCGGTGCTGCGCCGTGCGCAGAGCTACCTGCACTTCATCCGTTCTTCCCTGCTGGACCCACAGTCGCCACTGGCACCGGCGAAAGGATTGAATCATGCCCCGTGAAATCGCCTTCCATGGCGTGTACATGCCCACCATGACCCTGATGTTTCTGTTCGCCCTGGGCCTGGCCTGGGGCCTGGACCGGTTCATCGCCAGCCATGATGGCTACCGCTTCTTCTGGCACCCGGCGCTGCTGCGCCTGAGCCTGTTCGTCTGCCTGTTCGGCGCCCTGGCGCTGTCGCTCTACTGGTGAGAATCCTTCGATGAAAAAGTTTTTCAGCCTGATCGCCACCTTGTTGGTGCTGACCGCTGCCGTGGTGATCGGTCGCCAGTTGTGGCTGCATTACATGACCACACCGTGGACCCGTGACGGCCGCGTGCGCGCCGACATCATCAACGTCGCCGCCGACGTGCCGGGCTATGTGGTGGATGTGCCGGTCAAGGACAACCAGCGGGTGAAAAAGGGCGACCTGCTGATCCAGATCGACCCTGAGCATTACCTGCTGGCGGTCGACCAGGCCAAGGCCCTGGTCGCTTCACGCAAGGCCACCTGGGAGATGCGCAAGGTCAACGCCAAGCGCCGCGCCGACATGGACAACCTGGTGATCTCCAAGGAAAACCGCGACGACGCCAGCAACATCGCCAACTCCGCCCAAGCCGACTACCAACAGGCCCTTGCCGAACTGGCAGCGGCCGAGCTGAACCTCAAACGCACCCATATCGTCGCCACCGTGGACGGCTACGTGACCAACCTGAACATCCACAAGGGCGACTATGCGCGGACCGGTGAAGCGGTGATGGCGGTGGTCGACGAGAACTCGTTCTGGGTGTACGGCTTCTTCGAGGAGACCAAGCTGCCGCATGTGAAGGTCGGCGACCAGGCCGAGCTGCAGATGATGAGTGGTGAGCGCATCAAGGGCCATGTGGAGAGCATCGCCCGCGGCATCTACGACCGCGACAATCCACAGAGCCGCGAGCTGATCGCCGACGTGAACCCGACCTTCAACTGGGTGCGCCTGGCGCAGCGGGTGCCGGTGCGGATCCACATCGATGAAGTGCCGGACGGGTTCCTGCTGGCGGCGGGGACGACCTGTACGGTGGTGGTGAAGCCGGGCGAGGAGTAAATGCTGCTAGTCGGGCCTGACATACGCAGGCCCGGACTCTAGCAGCAATTGATCCCAATCGTCCGGAGGGCGGCCGCTTAGCAGCATCTTCTGGAAAATTTTGTAAGCGTCGTCACTGCTGTCGTAGGCCCGCTTGCAAGATTCGTCATTGACCCACGCCAGCACGATGATGCGACTGGCAGTGTGGTAGCGAAAGAACAACCGGTATTGCTGGAAGAACTTTGCTCTGAACCAGTGCTTGTGGTCATCACCCAGCGTCGTGCCCTGTCGATACTCCGCTTTGGTCGGGTCCTGGGGGATCACATCAAATGCCAAGCGTCTGATTGCCGCCAGCCGCTTGAATGCATTCTTCTTCGTATAACCCGCTGGATCTCTCTGCATCTGGGCCTGAACTTGCGCGCTGAGCGCTTCCAGTTTGGCCAGGAACAGCGGGTGGGCAAAAACGGTCCATCCATGAATTACAAGCGGCTTCCTGTTCGCATCACTCATTCATCTTCCGCCGACAGAGGTTGATCCAGGTCGACCTCTGCATCCCCCACGAGCGTGTCGAGGCGAGCGATGAGGTCGGCATCGACAACCTGCAGCCGTTGGGGATTGGTTGCGATATCGTGAGCCAGAAAGTTCAGGAACTGGCCTAGCACGGGATCGTCTTCGGTTGCCTCCGCGCGGGTAAGTATCACCCCACCGTCAGGGCGAATCGAGTAATGGATCTTGTCACGCTTTTTCAAACCCAGTGCACGACGCACTGTTTCAGGAACGGTGGTCTGGTAGCGATCGGTCAACGTGGACTCGACTTCGAAGGTGGTAGCCATGGGTAGTGTCCATAGGGTTGCAACAACGCCCATCAAGGTAATGCGATCGCATTGTCTGGTCAATGCAGTCGCATTACCTGACTGATCAGCGGTTCAAGCAGCCCCCACCAACACCGGCACCTTGACCCGGTCAATCACCTTCGCGCTGATCGACGGATCCAGCAATCGCCCCAGTCGCGACAGGTGGCGGTGGCCCATGATGATCAGCTCGCAATCCAGTTCTTGTACCTTGGCGACAATCGCCTCGACCGGCTGCCCGGCGACCATGCAGCCCTGGCTGCTGAAACCGGCCTGTTGCAGCAGCGCCACCGCTTCGGCCACGGCGCGGTCGCCCAGTCGTTGTTCCTCGCAGGCGGCGGGGTATTCCTCCAGTTCCTCGGCGGTGTAGGGCGCGGGCTTGTCGTGCACTGCAAAGGTCGAGTCGATCGCCAGCAGCACGTGCAGTTCGTGTTCGCCGGGGCGGCAGTAGCGGCGGGCGGGAGTGAGCAGGGCGGCGTAAGCGGGTGAGGCATCGATGGCGATCAGGACGGGGCTGGGCATGGAGATCCTTGTTTGCAGCTGGCTGAGTGGTTGCCTGTCCGGGCCTCTTCGCGGGCAAGCCCGCTCCCACAGGTACACCGTAGGCTTCAAGTCCTGTGCTGTCCCTGTGGGAGCGGGCTCGCCCGCGAAAGGGCCGAACCTGCCATCCATCATTCTTGGCTCAATTCACTCACTGAATAAATGCCTCACCACGCACGAGCGCATTGCGTCTGGTGCAATCGGCCAACCTGCTAACATCGCCTTTCCCACAGCTGTAACGGAAAACGGCCATGCAACTCCCGGACATGAACCTGCTCGTCGCCCTCGATGCCCTGCTCGATGAAGGCAGCGTGGTCGGCGCCGCGCAGCGCATGAACCTGAGCCCGGCGGCGATGAGCCGCACCTTGGGGCGTATCCGTGATGCCCTGGGCGACCCGATCCTGGTGCGTGCCGGCCGTGGTCTGGTGCCGACGCCGCGGGCGCTGGCCCTGCGTGAGCAGGTGGCGGCGCTGGTGGAGCAGGCCGGTGAGGTGTTCCGCAGTGCCGATGAAGTCGACCTGCCTCGGCTCGATCGCGCCTTCAACATTCGCACCAATGACCTGTTCATCGCGTTGTATGGCGCCCAGCTGTTACGGCGCATGCACGAACAGGCACCGCGCACGGTGCTGCGTTTCGTACCGGAAAGCCCCGGTGGCGATGACGACAGCGTGCTGCGCGATGGGCGCACCGACCTGATCATCAGCTCGACCGTCGACCTCGGCCCGGAGATCAAGGTGCAGAGCCTGTTCCAGACTTACTATGTCGGCCTGGCCCGACGCGATCATCCGATCTTCGACCAAGCCATCACCCCTGACAGCTTTGCCAGTTATCCACAGATCAGCGTGTCCCGCCGTGGCCGCGCCAACGGGCCGATCGATGTCGAACTGGCTAACTTCAAGGTGCAGCGGCGGGTGGCGCTGATCACTCCGAGCTTTCACTCGGCGCTGTTCTCCCTGCCGGATTCCGACCTGATCCTGCCAATGCCGGCCAATATCCTCAACAGCGTGCACAAGCTCGGGCTGCCGTTGCGCTCGTTCGAGATCCCGGTGCCGCTGGAGCGGGTGACGGTACTGCAGGCCTGGCACCCGCGCTTTCATAACGACCCGGCGCATCGCTGGCTGCGCCAGACCTTGAAGGCCTGTTGTAGCGTCGATCCTTGAGCCGGATTGCGCCTGGCGCAACTTAAACCTGCCGAGAAGTCAGTTTTCGTCAGCATTCGACCTTCTTAGACTTGCTCCAGTCGCAAATTTGTTGCTGGAGATGTCTGCCCATGAGTTCCCTGTCCGCCCCTTCTGCCGCGATTGCCGTCGCCCCCGCGCCGGCCGCGCCTGCGCAGACGGCGTTCGGCCTGCGGGTGGTGGTCGGGCTGTTCGGCGTACTGTTGGCGGTGCTCTGCGCTGGCCTCAACGAGTCGGTCACCAAGATCTCTCTCGCCGATATCCGCGGTGCCATGGGCATCGGTGCCGACGAAGGCGCCTGGCTGCTGGCCGTTTACAGCGCCGCTTCGGTATCGGCCATGGCCTTCGCCCCTTGGCTTGCCACCACCTTTTCCCTGCGCCGCTTCACCATGAGTGCGGTCGGCCTGTTCGCCGTGCTCGGCTTGCTGCAACCGTTTGCCCCCAACCTGCACAGCCTGATGCTGCTGCGCGTGCTCCAGGGCTTCGCCTCGGGCGCCTTGCCGCCGATGCTGATGAGCGTGGCGCTGCGCTTCCTGCCACCTGGCATCAAGGTCTACGGCCTGGCCTGCTACGCCTTGACCGCAACCTTCGGGCCCAACCTCGGCACGCCGCTGGCTGGCCTGTGGACTGAATACGTCGGCTGGCAGTGGGCGTTCTGGCAGATCATCCTGCCCTCGGCGCTGGCCATGTTCTGTGTCGGCTGGGGCTTACCGCAGGACCCGCTGCGCCTGGAGCGTTTCAAGCAGTTCGACTGGCGCGGCGTGTTGCTCGGCCTGCCAGCCATCAGCTGCATCGTACTCGGCTTGTCGCTGGGCGACCGTTGGGGCTGGTTCGATTCGCCGTTGATCTGCTGGTTGCTGGGCGGTGGCGTGCTGCTGCTGGTGCTGTTCATGTACAACGAATGGTCCGAGCCGCTGCCGTTCTTCCAGCTGCGCATGCTGCAGCGGCGCAACCTCAGCTTCGCCTTGGTGACGCTGGCTGGCGTGCTCATCGTGCTGTCCGGCGTAGGCAGCATTCCATCGGCTTACCTGGCGCAGATCCAGGGTTACCGCCCGGCGCAGACCAGCCCGCTGATGATGCTGGTGGCCATGCCACAGCTGATCGCCCTGCCGCTGACTGCAGCGCTGTGCAATATCCGTGCAGTGGACTGCCGTTGGGTGCTCGCCACCGGCTTGGCCATGCTGGCGGTGTCGTGCGCGGGCAGTAGCCTGCTGACCAGCGAGTGGATTCGCGGCGACTTCTACCCGTTCTACCTGCTGCAGGTATTCGGCCAGCCAATGGCCGTGCTGCCGCTGCTGATGCTCTCAACCAACGGGATGACCCCGCAGGAGGGCCCGTTCGCTTCCGGCTGGTTCAACACCGTCAAGGGCCTGGCTGCCGTGATAGCCAGTGGTCTGCTGGATGCCTTGGGCACGCTGCGCCGGCACTTCCATTCCAATCACCTGGTGGACAGCCTGGGCAATGCCCCGCTGATCGACGACAACGCCGTGGGCCTGGCCAAACGTATTCACGACCAGGCGCTGGTGCTGACTTCGGCCGACCTGTACCTGGTCATGGCTTGCATCGCCGTGGCCCTGATCTGCCTGATCCCATTCGTGCCTACCCGGGTCTATCCGCCGCGCGCGGTGGCCTGAACCCTGGATGAATTCGAGACACTGAACATGACCAACAACCGCAAAACCCTTCTCATCGGCTCGGTGCTCGCCGTGGCCGTGCTGGCCGGTATCGTCGGCCCCTGGCTGTTCGGTAGCGACCACCGGCAGCGCACCAACGATGCCTATGTGATCGCCGATTACACCGTGGTCGCACCCAAGGTCGCCGGTTTCATCAAGGAAGTGCTGGTCGAAGATAATCAGCAGGTGCAGGCTGGCCAGTTGCTGGCGACCATCGATGCACGTGACTACCAGGCCGCGCTGGATGCCGCCCAGGCCCAACTGCTGGTGGCCAAGGCGCAGAGCGCCGATGCCCGTGCCACCCTGGAGCGCCAGGCTGCACTGATTGCTCAGGCCCAGGCGGCAGTGACGGCGGCCCAGGCTGAAGCCGCGTTCGCCGACCATGAGGTCAACCGCTACAGCCGCCTGGCCGAGCAGGGCGCCGGTACCGTGCAGAACGCCCAGCAGGCGCGCAGCCGGGTCGACCAGGCCCGTGCACGGCTGGCCAATGCCCAGGCGGCGCTGGTGGCAACACGCAAGCAAGTGGACATCCTCACGGCCCAGGTGGCCAGTGCCGATGGCCAATTGAAACGTGCCGAAGCAGGCCTGGAAAAGGCCCAGCTGGACCTGTCCTACACCCGTATCACCGCGCCGATCGACGGCATGGTCGGGGAGCGCGCGCTGCGCGTCGGCGCCTTCGTCAACCCAGGTGCACGCCTGCTGTCGGTGGTGCCGCTGCAGCATGCCTATGTGGTCGGCAACTTCCAGGAAACCCAGCTGACCCACGTGCAGCCCGGCCAGCCGGTCAGCATTAGCGTCGACACCTTCTCGGGTGAAACCCTCAAGGGCCATGTCGAGAGTATCGCCCCGGCTACCGGCGTGACCTTCGCTGCGGTGAAGCCGGACAACGCCACCGGCAACTTCACCAAGGTGGTGCAGCGCATTCCGGTGAAGATCGTCTTCGATGACGGCCAACCGCTGCTCGAACGCCTGCGCGTAGGTATGTCGGTCGAAGCGACCATCGACACCCAGGGCGACAAGCTGGCCGGCAAAGAGGTGAGCGCGCGATGAAACCTGCCGTACGCTTGAGCCCGCTGCTGCTGGCCGTGCTGATGGCCGGCTGCAGCCTTGGGCCGGACTTCCAGCGCCCCGCCAGCCAGGCACCACAGCACTGGGCAGCGCTGCAAGGCGAAGCCGCTGCCAGCCAGCCACACGCTGAACCGCTGGAGCTGCGTTGGTGGGAAACCTTTCATGATGCCCGCCTGAGCGCATTGA
The DNA here is from genome assembly GCF_001320245.1 of Pseudomonas sp. NBRC 111124. GTDB lineage: Bacteria > Pseudomonadota > Gammaproteobacteria > Pseudomonadales > Pseudomonadaceae > Aquipseudomonas. The sequence goes on along the minus strand of NZ_BCBA01000018.1, from coordinate 17,254 downwards.
TCCAGCGCGTTGCCGACAACAACCTCGACCTGCAGATGGCCAGTGCGCGCCTGTTGCAGAGCCGCGCCCTGCGCAGCACGGTAGCGGCCGATGAGACACCGTCGGTCGATGCCAATGTCGATTACAGCCGCGCCCGCAACAGCGCCCAAGGCCTGAGCGACCCCTCTGGCAACGCCGGTAAGTCAGCCTTCAACCTCTGGCAGGGCGACCTGGTCGCCGGTTGGGAGCTGGACCTCTGGGGCCGCGTGCGGCGCCAGGTGGAAGCGGCCGACGCCTCCGTGGAAGTGGCCGAGAACGACCGCCGTGGCGTGCTGCTGGCGCTGCTTTCGGAAACCGCCGGCAACTACATCCAGCTGCGCGCCGTGCAACATACCTTGGACGTGACCCGCGACAACCTCAAGGTCGCCGAGCACAGCCTGAAGCTTTCCCAGGACCGTCAGGCCGAAGGCGTCGCCACCCGGCTCGACGTGGCACAGGCCAGTGCCCAGGTCGCCTCCATCGAAGCACGCCTGCCAAGCCTGGAAGCCCGGCGCGACGACCTGATCAACGCCCTCAGCCTGCTCGCCGCCGAGCCGCCGCGCAGCCTGCAGGCCGAGTTGCTGCCGGGCGGTGAGCTGCCGGCACCGCAGCAGACGTTCGCCATCGGCTTGCCGTCCGAACTGGCCGAGCGCCGCCCGGACATCCGCCAGGCCGAAGCGCGCCTGCATGCCGCCACCGCGAGCATCGGTGTCGCCAAGGCCGATTTCTACCCAAGCATCCGTTTGTCCGGCAGCGTCGGCTTCCAGGCCATGCAGCTGGCCGATTTTGGCGGCTGGGATTCGCGTCGCTTCGCCTTCGGCCCGCAGTTGTCGTTGCCGATATTCGAGGGCGGCCGGCTTAAGGGCACCTTGCAACTGCGCGAGGCGCAGCAGCAGGAAGCGGCACTGAACTACCGCAAAGTGGTGCTCGGCGCCTGGCACGAGATCGACGATGTGCTACGCCTGTACAACGCCAGTCAGTTGCGTCGCGACCACCTGGCCGAAGCGGTGCGGCAGAACCGCATCGCCCTGGAAACCGCCCAGCGCCAGTATGTGGAAGGTGCGGTGGACTTTCTCAACGTGCTGACCGTGCAGGGTGCCTTGCTGGCCAGCGAAGAACAGTGGATCGACAGTTCGGCCGCGGTGTCGCAGGCGCTGGTGGGCCTGTACAAGGCCTTGGGCGGTGGCTGGCAGGCATTCGATGAGCAGCCGCAGAATTCTCACAGTTAGAGAGGGAGCACAGATGCACATTTCCTTGAACGGCAAGCGCGCCATCCTCAGCGGTTCCACCGCGGGCATCGGCCTGGCCATTGCCATCGGCCTGGCCGAGGCGGGTGCCGAAGTGGTACTCAACGGCCGTACTCAGGCCCGTGTCGATGAAGCACTCAAGGTGGTACGCGAGCGTCTGCCGCAAGCGCGCATCATCGGCATCGCCGCCGACCTGGGCACCCAGAAGGGTGCGCAGAAGCTCTTCGACCAAGTACCGCACACCGATATTCTGGTCAACAACCTCGGCATCTTCGAGCCCAAGCCGTTCTTCGAAATCGATGATGCCGACTGGCAGCGCTTCTTCGACGTCAACGTGCTCAGCGCTGTGCGCTTGTCGCGCCATTACGCCCAGGGCATGACGCAGCGCACGTGGGGGCGGGTGATCTTCCTGTCCAGTGAGTCGGCGTTGCAGATCCCGACCGAAATGATCCATTACGGCATGACCAAGACGGCGCTGCTGGCAGTGTCCCGTGGCCTGGCCGAGACGCTGGCCGGTACCGGGGTAACGGTGAATGCGGTGCTGCCGGGGCCGACCCGCTCGGAGGGAGTGGGCGACTTCTTCGCCAAGCTGGCGCAGGAGCAGGGGGTTTCCACCGATGAGCTGGAGGCCAACTTCCTGGCCGAGCACCGGCCGACTTCGTTGATCAAGCGGTTGGCGACTGTCGAGGAAGTGGCAAACATGGTCGTGTACCTGGCATCCACGCAGGCCAGTGCCACTACCGGGGCTGCCTTGCGGGTGGATGGCGGGGTACTGCGTTCCATTGCCTGATTTTTTGTCGCCTGTGCTGGCCCTTTCGCGGGGCAAGCCCGCTCCTACAAGAAAACGCGATCCCCTGTAGGAGCGGGCTTGCCCCGCGAAAGGGCCGGTACAGGGACTCACAGGGGCCGCAGTAACCCGAAGCGCTTGCGCAATGCCCAGTCCAGCAACCGCCGCGGCAGCAAGCGGGCCATCAGCGGCAGCGCCGTGCTGCCATTGCCCAACCGCACCACAGCCGGCACCGGCGATTTGCCAACAGCCGCCAACACCCCCTGTGCAAACGCCGCCGCCGACGTCGGCTTGTCCTGCGAGGCCCGCGCCCGCGCCTGCACATGTTCGCGCAGCGGCCACCACGCCGAATCCGCCGCCAGCACCTGGTCCGCCTGGCGCTGCGCATTGCTGGCGAACTGCGAGGCAATCGCCCCCGGCTGCACTTCCATCACCTGGATACCGAACGGCGCCAGCTCCAGGCGCAGGGCGTCGCTCAAAGCATGCACGGCGGCCTTGGACGCGCAGTAGGCACCGGCGAACGGCGTGACCAGCACCCCCGAGACACTGCCGATGTTTACCACCAGGCCGCGTGCGCGACGCAGCAGCGGGAACAGGGCGCGGGTGACGCCGACCACGGCGAAGACGTTGGTCTCGAATTGCTGGCGCAGGGCATCGACGCCACCGTCGAGCAACGGGCCCATGGCACCGTAGCCGGCGTTGTTGATCAGGATATCGAGGGTTTCGAGTTCCTCGGCAAGACGGGCCAGGGCCTCGCTGTCGTTCACATCCAGTTGCCGGGCACTGAAGCCGGCCGCGTTCAGTCGCTCGACATCCTCAGGCTTGCGGGCGGTAGCCCAGACTTGGTAGCCGGCATCGCGAAAGGCGTCGGCCAGGGCGCGGCCGATGCCGCTGGAACAACCCGTGATCAGGACGGTGGGCATGGAGTAAGCCTTCAATTAATTGGCGAATGAGCCTTGCAGGTGTTCAGCCCGGAATTCCAAGGTCTGCGGTCGGTAACCGGAGCGCAGGGGTGGCAGCGGCAGGCAGTCCTTCCACTCGGCGCCCGGCTGCAACTCTCCGGGGCCACGGTAGCGCGGTGCGTTATAGGTGTTTTCCGCCAGGTTCACGGTATCGCCCGGTGCATACGCCGCTACCCGCCAGCGCAGTTCGGTCAGTGGCGCCTGGTTGCCGTTCTTCATGCGCACTTGCAGGGCGCGGTCGGCAGGGCAGTGTTCGGGGGCGTAGCTCAAGCGCAGGTCAAGGCGTGCCAGTTGCGAGGCTTCGCGGGTGTCCTGCCAGATGACAAGCAGGGTCACCAGGCCGAGGCCACAGACGGCAGCGAGGGAGATCGGCAGGGCCTTGGCCGGGTAGCGCAACAGCAGTACCAGCCAGGTGAGGATGAGAAAGGCACCGATGATCATGGGGCAGGCAGACCTTGGTTGCGCAGGTCTGACCATCGTAGCGCCAAATCGGTTTGGCCTCAAAAGGAAGGGGCCGCATTGGCGGCCCCTGGGGTGGTGCTTACTGTGCGATGGTCTTCACCGATACGCCACGCTCGACCGGCGTCGAGGTACGCCCATACACATCCTCGAAGCGCTCGATATCGTCCTCGCCCAGGTAGCTGCCGGACTGCACCTCGATGATCTCCAGCGGGATCTTGCCTGGGTTGCGCAGGCGGTGGATCGAGGCGATCGGGATGTAGGTCGACTGGTTCTCGGTGAGCAGGAACACGTTCTCGTCACAGGTCACCTCAGCGGTACCGGACACCACGATCCAGTGCTCGGCGCGGTGGTGGTGCATCTGCAGCGACAGGCTGGCGCCTGGCTTGACGGTGATGTGTTTGACCTGGAAGCGGCCGCCCATGTCCACCGAGTCGTACGAGCCCCACGGGCGATACACTTCCAGGTGGTTCTGGGTTTCGCTGCGGCCCTGCTCGTCGAGGGTCTTGACCATCTGCTTGACGCCCTGGACCTTGTCTTTGTGGGCGATCATCATCGCGTCCTTGGTCTCGACCACGACGATGTTTTCCAAGCCGATCACCGACACCAGCTTGCCGTTGCCGTGGATCATGCAGTTGCGGCTGTCCTGCACCACCACGTCGCCCTTGGTGACGTTGCCGTCGGCATCTTTGTCGTGCACTTCCCACAGCGACGACCAGCAACCCACATCGCTCCAGCCGGCCGACATCGGCACCACACAGGCGCGCTGGGTCTTTTCCATTACCGCGTAGTCGATGGAGTTGTCTGGGCAGCAGGCGAAGGTGGCTTCGTCGATGCTCAGCACATCGCCGTCTTCATCGCTGCGCTCCAGGGCCAGCAGGCAGGTGTCGTAGATGTCGGAGTCGTGCTTTTTCAGTTCTTCAAGGAAGCGGCTGGCGCGGAACAGGAACATGCCGCTGTTCCAGAAGTAGCCACCGGCGGCGACGAACTCGGCGGCGCGCTTCTCGTCGGGCTTTTCGACGAACTGGGCGACCCGGGCCACGCCTTCAGGCAGCAGAGCATCCTGGCTGGAACGGATGTAACCGTAGCCGGTTTCCGGCTTGGTTGCCGGCACGCCGAACAGCACCATCTCGCCGCGCTCGGCAGCCACGGTGGCCAGGGCCAGGGCGCGTTGCAGGGCCTTCTGGTCGTCGATCACGTGGTCGGCGGGCAGCACCAGCATCAAGTCGTCACGGCCTTCGTTAACCAGCTTCATGGCCGTCATCGCCACCGCAGGCGCAGTGTTGCGACCGAACGGCTCCATCAGGATGCCCTGGGTCTCCAGTTTCAGGGCAGCGAGCTGCTCCTGGACGATGAACTTGTGGTCCTTGTTGCAGACCACGATCGGGGTGTCCATGCCGTCGAAGCGCAGGCGCTCGATGGTCTGCTGGAACAGGGTGTGTTCACCGGTCAGTGCCAGGAACTGCTTGGGGAACTGCTTACGCGACAGAGGCCACAGACGGGAACCGCTACCACCAGAAAGAATTACCGGGATCATCATGTTTCTCCAATAGTCGTTATGAGGCAGGGGGATCAGTTGCTAGCCACGGGGCGAGTTACCCACACCGGCGACACGTTGCTGCCGGAACCTGTTACGTACAGCACGGCCGCTTCGCCACGCTCCAGGGCGACCGGTTTCAGGTCGCTGACTTTCTTGTTGCCTTCGAACAAGGCCAGATTGACCTTGACCGGATTGATCTCACGCTCGCCACGGCCGTTGGTGGCCACCGACGGCACCACTTCGGTCTTGCCGTCGGCAGTTTTCAGGGTTACCGCCTGGTCGCTGAGGTTCTGCACCCGCACCAGGGCTTTCTGCTTGTTCTTGAACGGCGGTTCTTCGATCAGTTGCGGGGCGCCGTTGGCGCTGTTGACCAGGGTGTAGTACTTGTCCGCCGCCAGCTTCACCGGCACGCTCTTGCCGCCGACCTGGGCGGTGTAGTCACCGCCTGGCAGGAAACTGAAGTCGCTGCTGGCCTGGGCGCCAACCTGCTTGATCTGGGTGTTGCCGACGCTGGCTGCGGCTGGGGCGCTGGCGGCGTTGTACAGGCGCACGAAGGTCGAGCCCTTTGGTGCGCTTGGGCCGTACAGGGCGGCGTCGGCACCGGCGAAGGCCTGCATGGAAGCAAGGGAAAGGCCGGCCGCGAGGGTGAGGGCTTTGGCAATGGAAGTCTTGGTAGTCATGTGCATTTCCTCTCTATCGATCAGTGATTCGTCCGGGTGGACGACAAGGCCAGGTTTTCTTCGGATTTACGGGAGTTCTTCAGTTGCGCGATCCACTGCGGATCGAAGCTGCTGAGGTCGTTGGTCATGGGCAGATAACGTTCGGGGAATTCCCACACCACCACTTGTGGCGCGGCGTTCTTGAAGGCATCGCTCTGCAGGTACTTGAGCATTGGCAGCAGCGGGCCGTGGCCGTCTTCGGCGTAGTTGGCAACGTCGCTGTGCAGTGCCTGCTGCAGCGCACCGAGGAAGTTCCAATGCGGGTTGGCGCTGTAGCTGGTGCCCACCAGGGCGACCGGGATCTGGCTGTCGGCGAACAGGGCGTCGCCGCCATCGCCTTCGGCCTCGGCTGGCCGGGTGGTGCGTTGCTGCAGGTTGTCCGGGGCCGGCAGCAGGTTGCTGAACAGCGGATCCAGTGGCAGGAAGTTGGTCAGGTCGCCCTTGTACGGGGCGGTGTTGCCGGCTTCGGTGATGAAGGTCTGCGGGTCGCCATTGAGCAGGTTCTGGCGGCTGACTGCTTCGGCCAGCGCCTGCGCCGCCACTTCGGCGCCCATCGGCGTCCAGTGAGTGTCGGTGCGCAGGAACACCTGGCCACGGGCCTTGGCCTGTTCCATCGCGGCCATCAGGTCAGGGGCGAACACGTTGGCCTGTCGCGCCTGGGCATGGAACTGGTTGTACAGGTCGTCGTGCAGGCTGGCCGGTTGCTCCTTGCCGATGTACTCGGAATACACCCGCGCCTTGGCCGGGATGATCGCCAGCACCAGCTGGCTGCCGTGCTGCTGCAGGGTGTCGCGCACGCCGCGGATCAGTGCCAGGTTGTCCTGCATCAGCTGCTCGGCACCGGCGGTGGGCTTGAACTCTTCGTCGCTGAACAGCCACTGGTCGCGGCCCAGCACCACGCCCGGGCGGCCTTCGTTGAACAGCTTGAAGTCCAGCGCGGCCCAGAGGTTGGTGCCCAGGCGCTTGATCGGGAACTGGTCGTCGTAGTGGGTCTCGGCGGCCTTGGCCAGTTTGCCGTTGAGCAGGGTCATCTGCTCGGTACGGTGGAAGCTCTCGAAGCCGCCGGTGGACCAAGCACCCATGCCGACCAGCAGGCCGAGGAACGACAGGGAATAGGTGATGCGTAATGTCCGGTTCATGTCGTCCACCTCAGAACTGGAAGTACAGGAACGGCGAGTAGCTCTGCGCCGAAAGCTTGAGGATCGAGGCTGCGAACAGCAGCAGGATCAGGGCGCGGGTCATCACCCGGGTCCAGTCCAGGCCGATCGAGCCGTCGGCGTTGACCTGTACCGGGGTAGCGTTTGCCGTTGGCTTGGCGTTGCGGTAGAAATCGCGCAGGCCGAAGAACGCCAGGGTGAGATAGGCAATCACCAGGGTCGCCACCTGCAGGCCGGTGAGCTGGGCGCGGTTGAGTTCCGACAGCTGCCACTCGCCGAAGCTGAACATGGCCCCGTACATGCGGGCGGCCACATGCAGGTTCTCGGCGCGGAAGATCACCCAGCCGACCACCACCAGCAGGAAGGTGAAGGCCCACTTGACCGGGTTGAAGCGCTGCGGGTTGGTGTCGATGCCCAGCGCCCGTTCGATCGCCAGCCACATGCCGTGCCAGGCGCCCCAGATGATGTAGGTGAAGTTGGCGCCGTGCCACAGGCCGCCCAGCAGCATGGTCAGGAACAGGTTGCGGTAGGTGTTGAAGGTGCCTTTGCGGTTGCCGCCCAGGGTGATGTACAGGTAGTCACGCAGCCAGGTCGACAGGCTGATGTGCCAGCGCCGCCAGAACTCGGTGATCGACTGGCTGATGTACGGCTGCTTGAAGTTTTCCATGAAGCGGAAGCCCATCATCAGCCCCAGGCCGATGGCCATGTCGCTGTAGCCGCTGAAGTCGAAGTACAGCTGTGCGGTATAGGCCAGGGCGCCGAGCCAGGCGTCGCCGGTGGTCGGGTTCTGCAGCGCGAAGCAATGGTCGGCGACCACCGCCAGGGTGTCGGCGATGAACACTTTCTTGATGAAGCCCTGCATGAAGCGGGTGCAGCCTTCGGAGAACTTGTCCAGGGTGTGGGTGCGGTTGTTGAACTGGTCGACCAGGTCCTTGAAGCGCAGCACGGGGCCGGCGATCAGGTGCGGGAAAATCGCCACGAATGCCGCGAAGTCGATCAGGTTGCGGGTGGCCGGGGTGTCGCCGCGGTACACGTCGATGATGTAGCTGATCGACTCGAAGATGTAGAACGAGATACCGATCGGCAGCAGCACATGGGTGAGGATGAACGGTTCCAGGCCGAACGAGGTAATGATCGCGTTGAGGCTGTCGACGCCAAAGTTGGCGTACTTGAAGTAGCCGAGGATCGCCAGGTCCACGCCCACGCCCAGCAGCAGCCAGCGCTGGGCCGGTTTGGTGCGCACGCCGGCGGCGCCGACTTTCAGGCCGATCCAGTAGTTCCACAGGGTCACGCCGGCGAACAGGGCAAGGAAGTCGACCCGCCACCAGGCATAGAAGATGTAGCTGGCAACCAGCAGCAGCAGGTTGCGATAGCGTTGCCCGCTCAAGTAGTACAGGCCGAGGAAAACCGGCAAGAACAGGAACAGGAACACGTTGGACGAGAAGACCATCCCGGTTCTCCTTTTTGTTCACAGCATCCGGGGCACAGCGCCCCCCAAACCCCCCAGTGCAAGACCGGAAGGTCACCTAGATCCCTGTGGGAGCGGGCATGCCTGCGAACAAGGGCGAAGCCCTTGCCATGCACCGCGGTGCCTTTTTCGCGGGCATGCCCGCTCCCACAGGTTCCGACCCCACATGGGGTTCAATTCATTTCTTGCTTTCTGCGCTCGGGTCGTAGACCCGGGTCATGTCGCCGCCAAGCCTGAAGCTGTTGAACGGTTGCATGTGCTGCTTGCGCTGCAGGGTGTCGCCGACGCAGTGGTACAGCGCACACCAGGGCTCGAGCCAGGAGTACTTGCTGTCGACCTTGAGGTCGGTCAGGTCCTGCTTTTCGCCAGCGCGTTCCTTGAAGTGGATGGGGTCGCGCGCGCCCGCCAGCACGCCTTCGCCCAGACGCTGCAGTGCAAAGTTGTTCTCGGCGCGCAGGTCCACACCGTTGACCTGGGCGAAGCTGGCGATCATCGCCAGCGGCGGCAGAGCGTAGTTGTGGTAGGCCAGGGCGCGCTGCTTGCGCTTGACCTCGTTGGGCAGGAAGCCCTGGTCATCCACCTGGTTGGCGCCGATCTTGTATTCCTTCACCGCCCAGTCGAACAGGTCGCGGCGGTCGGTGGCCACGGCGGTGGCCATCACCGACCAGGCCGCCCAGTAGCTGTGGTTGTTGATCTTCTCCAGCGGCAGGTCGCTCCAGTCGCGCACGGTCTGCTCGGCGAGGCGAGCGAACCACTTCTCGATCAGCTCGGCCTCGGCCTGATGCGCGGCCAGCGGCTGCGAGTTGGAGAACTTCAGGCGTAGCCACGACCCGCTCATGCTGCCCAGCGCCCATTTGCGCATCGACTTGCCGGTGTGGTTGTAGTCGGTGGACAGCAGTGCATCGGCACGTGCCCAGGTACCGAGCCAGGTCAGGGCACAGTCGAGCTGGGCCGGGCGGCCGTCACGCATGTACTGGCCGACCATCTTGCTCACGCCCTTTTCGAGCGTGGTGATGTCTTCGGTAGACTTGCGGAAGGCCTTTTCCGAATTGACGTTGAGCGTGGCCCGGGCCTTGTCCGAACCTTCGTACTTGCTGCGGAACTGCAGCGGGCCGGTGTAGGGCTTGGGCGCCGATTCGCAGCGGAAGTTGCCGTCGCTGGTCTTGAGTTTTTCGATCCCCTCGTAGTACCCCTGTGGAGGTACCAGCGCAGCCTGTGCGGCACCGCCGAACATCGCCAGGGTGAGCAGGGCGGGGCTGAAGATTCGCTTGAGCATGGTCATGGTCGCCTCACTGGCCAGCCTGCGCAGTCTGCGCGGGCACGGCGAAGTTGTTGCGTTTGCAGAGCTTGGCTTCGACTTTCTGGGTGCCGCTTTCCGGTCCCTGGACCTCGAAGGCCAGCAGGTTCTGGCTGGCCCAGTCCTCGTCTTCACGCATCTGGAAGACGAAGCGGCCGTCGGTGTCGGAGGTTTCCGGCTTCTCCAGCTTGATGTCCTCGTGGCGCCCGTTGAGGTACCACAGGGTGGCCTGCAGCACCTTCACCGAAGGATCTTCGAACTTGACGTCCATCTGCAGGTTGCGGTTGACCAGGTCTTTGATCACGCCGCCTTTGCCGTTGACCATCAGCTCGTTCTTGCCAGGCTTGAGCGTGGTGCTGGCGCTCATCAGAGCCGGGCGCGCATCGCAGCCGTCGTCGAGCAGGCCAAGGATCTGCCGCCAGATGGTTTCCTGGTCCAGGCGGTACAGCGGCGAGAACTCCCAGATGAGGATCTTCGGTGGGTTCTTCTGGAATTCTTCGCTGCCCAGGTACTGGATCATCGAGCCTTCCAAGCCGCCACCGGGGAAGGCGACGTTGAGCACGTCGGCGCCGATGTACTGCTCCAGGAAGCCGGAGAAGTTGTAGTTCTTGCCACTGTGGCTGGTGCCGACCAGCGTGATCTGTGCGTTGCCACTGTCACCGAACAGGTCGTCGCCGCCGCCGGTCGAGCCTTTCGGTTCGGTGGCGAACTGGTCCATGTACTGCACCGCGTAGCTGGTGCCGCAGAGCTGGCCGGCAACGTTGTGCAGGGTGCCGGTCTTGCCCATGCGCCCGGACTTGTGGGTTTCGAATTCCTTGCGCGGGATGCCTTCGAAGGCCGGCATCTTGTGCACGGTGTCGGCCACGATCTTCGCTGCGCGCTCGGCGCCATACGGTGTCCAGTGCTGGTCACCGCGGAAGTAGAAGTCCTTGCCCTGGTCGGCGGCGGCCAGCTGTTCGTTGGTCAGCGGCGACAGGTCGGGCACGTTGTAGCCCATGCTGGCGAAGCGCTTGAGCATGGCCTGGTAGTTGCCCAATGCCTTCTGGTAATCGAAGGCGGCTTTCTCTTCCGGCTTGAGCATGTTGCGGTTCACCAGGCCACGGGTTGGCTGGTAGACCACGACCAGCTCCACACCGCGCTTCTTGAAAGCGTCGTGCACCTGCTGCAGGCGCTTGTAGCCGGCCGGCGTGGTGTTGAACTCGGTACGCAGGTCTTCGCGGGTACGGAACAGCCAGTCGCCCTGGGCCTGCACCAGCGTGGTGAAGTTCTGCTGGTAGCGCGTGGTGTAGCGGCTGGCGTCATGCGCCTCGGGGCACAGCTGGCAGCAAGGCTCGGCGGTGAAGGTCGGGGCCTTCACTTCGTCGGCGCGCACGCCCTGGCTGATGGCCAGGAGGGCGGCGGACAGGCCCAGCAGTTTCATCAGGTGTGGAGTCATGGTCTGGGCTTCCTTAATCGATCATTTCGGTCTGGCGTTCGACCGGGTCGATCAGCACGGCCTTCTGCTGGCGCACCAGCAGGTCGAGGATTTCATCCTGGCGCTCGCCAAGCACGCCGTTGAGGCTGATGCCGCTGGCCTTGCGCGGGGCGAGCATGGACACCTTGTACAGCTCGACCGACAGCGGCGAGTCGATCGACAGCGGGCCGGAACCGTTGGCCGCCAGCTCGCCGCCGACCACGATCAGCGACACCTTGGTGTCGAACGGGTCGAGGGCGATGTCGCGGTCGGTGTCGGACAGGTCCTTGATGTGCCCGTACACACCCACCAGGCCGTTGGCCATGGCGATGTTTTCGTACAGGCGGATGTTCACGCTGTTGCGCACGCGGATGCCGTGGCGGCGGTTGTTGATCAGCTTGTTGCCCCAGATCAGGTTGTCGCCGCTTTCGTACAGGGTGATGCCGTCGGTGTGGTTGCGGTAGATCTCGTTGTAGGCGATCAGGTTGTTGACGCTGTTACGGTCGATCACCACACCCGAGAGCTTGTTGTCATAGCTCTTGTTGTTGATGATCCAGCTGTCATTGACCTCACGCGAAACGATGATGCCGTGCTTCTTCTTGGTGCCATACACGGTATTGCCGGCGATGATCAGGCGATGCGAGCGGTCGTGCGGGTCGATGCCGTAGACGATGTTGTCGTGGTAGGTATTGTCCTTGACCACGAAGTCCTGGGTCTCGTAGCAGTAGAAGCCGTACCACATGTCGCTGAAGGTCGAGCCGATGATCCAGCCAGTCGGCTCGCTGCGGCCTTTCTGCTTGGACATGTTCGGCGTGTACTGCGAGATGCTCACGCCGTACGACTTGGACTTGGCGTAGCCGAAGCTGGCCATTTTGGTGTTGACGATGTAGGTCTCGGTGCCGCCCCACGACAGCAGGAACGGGCGGAATTCCTTGGGCGAGCGGAAAGTCGCCGGGCCATTGTCCTTCTCGCGCCAGCCGGTCACCTGGGTGTCGGTAACGAACAGCTTGCCGTCGTTGACCAGGAACGAGCCGCCTTCCTGGGACAGGCGCAGCTGCTTGACCTTGCCGTCGATTTCGAGAATGCCCTTCTGCCCGACCACGATCGGCAGGCGCGCCAGGTACACGCCCGGCTCGACTTCGCTGAGGTACTGCTTGGGCACCTTCTTGCTCAGCTCGACCAGGTCGAGATGGCCGTCATCGATGAAGATCGCCTGGGGAATGCCGTGCTGGCGCTGCACCCATTCGGCGGCCTTGTTGTCGCCGCCGACGAATTCCTTGAGGGTGTCCTCCTGGAACATGCGGCGCACGCTGACCTTGCCTTTGTGGCGGCGGTCGATCTTCTTCTGCACCGCTTCGGCGGTGTAGCCGGTCAGGTCGGGCAGCTTCGGCGGGTCCATCTGCAGCGGCTCGATCGGTGCGCTGGCCACGGTGTAGGTCTTGGCCTGCTGCAGCTCCTTGGCGATCACCTGGGGTTCTGCGGCAGTGGCCAAGCCGCTGGCCAGCAGCAATGCGCTGGCCAGGAGGCTGTGACGGATGTGCGGGTGAAGGTTCATCAGGGGTCTCCCGGCCTCAGAAGCGCCAGATCACGTCGACGAAGGCGCGGTGCATGTACGAGTCCGCTTCCTTGCCGTAGGCGTCACCCGGCTTGAACACACCGGCACGCAGGCGTACCAGGGCGGAAGGTTCGTCGATTGCCTGGCTCATCGAAGCCGGCAGCAGGCCTTGTTTGAAGTACTTGGTGACGACCACGTCCATTTCCTGGCCGAGGTCTTTTTCGCCATCGACCAGTTGGCGGTTCACGCCGTTGTCGTCGACCACTGCGTTGATGCCGCTGGAACCGATGTTCTGGTTGCCGTCGACACGCCAGAACTTGTGGTAGATGAGGCTGGCGTCGTAGTCGTCGCGCAGCTGCCAGGAGGCGAACAGGGTGGCCGCCTGCAGGTTGCCGAGCTCGCCGCGGAAGGCTTCGCCGAAACGGTGCACGCGCGAACGGGTACCGGTGTAGTTGGAGCGGTTGCTCTCAAGGCCGGTCTGCTCGAAGTTGTTCGAACCGTCGTCGCCACCGCCGCCGCTGCCGCGGGCGTAAGCCGCACCGACCTGCCATTGCGGGTCCAGGCGCAGGCGGATGCCGAGGTCGGTGGCCCAGGCGTTGACGTTGCCGCTCTGCTTGCCGGTGGCCACGGTCTGGTCACCCACGGTCTGGCTGCTGAGGGAGTCGCGATCACCGGTCAGCCAGGTGACGCTGCCCCAGTAGTTGACGGTATGGTCATTGCGCCAGTTGTAGGCGTCGCTGTTGGCTTCCAGGCCCAGCCAGGTGAGGTCGCCGGTACGGGTCTTGTCCAGCGCGTCGACGGTCTCGCCCGGGTTCTTCAGGCTGCCGCTGTCATGGGTGTGGTGGGCGCGCAGGCCGACCCAGTGGCCAGGGGTCCACTGCGTGGAGACGTTGCCGTAGAAGTGGGTGCGGTCCTTGTCTTCCGGGGCCAGCTCGGTGAGGTCGGTGCGGTATTCGCTGAAGCGCTGCGCCACGCCCAGGTCGGCCTTGAGCAGGGTGGTGTCGAAGGTCCAGTTCAGCGCTTCGATGTTGGTGTCGCGCCACATGCCGTCGTCACTGCGCAGGCGTTGGCGACCGAGGCGCAGTTGCTCGCCGGGGTAGGCGGTCAGGCCGCTGTAGCCGACCCAGAACTCGCGCATGGCCAGGTAGCTCTTGTCCTGCTTGCGGCCATCGGCGGCGGTGTCGGTACTGGTGCCGTCGTCGTTCTGGCGCAGGGTGTCGGTTTCGATGGTGTCGGTGGCGGTGACCGCCTGGCCCATGGCGTAGGCGCTCCAGTTACCCCGCTCGCCGTACACCCACGGGCGCAGGTCGAGGCCCAGGCCGTTGACGTCACCGCCAGGGCGGGTGCCCAGGTCACGGTCGTCTTCCGACTGGCCGGTGATCTTCACATCCAGGCCGAAGTTTTTCTGGGCGGTCATGTCCGCCAGGGTCGGGCAGGACCACAGCAGGGCGAAGCTCAGGCCAATGCCGGCTTTCACGAATGGATTGAGCGTCATAGCGAGTCCTCACCTTCTACTTCTTTTTCGTCGTCTTGCAGGGCTTCGAGGGCCAAGGTGCTGTTGGCGCCCTGGACCATGCTGCCGCGGGCCTGCTTTTCCTGCGCCAGCAGGCTCTGCGCCTGGTTGCGCTGGTCAGGCGTCAGTTGCTGGTCGAGCTGTTGCAGCAGTTCGCTGGACTGAGGGGTAGGGTTGACCTGGGCCAGCTGGGCGAATACCCAGGCGTTGCCCGGTTGCGGGCGAATGCCGTGGCCTTCGCTGAACAGCTGGGCGAGGGCGTAGTCGGCGCTGTTCTGCCCGCCACGGGCGGCAGCGAGCAAGTGGTCGACAGCTTTTTGCGGCTCGACGTTGCCCAGGTAGCCACGGCGGTACAGTTGGCCCAGGTAGTAGTGGGCGCTGACTTCGCCTGCGTCGGCGGCGGCTTGCAGGTGTTGCTCAGCCTTGGCCGCATCGGCGGGCAAGGTTTTGCCTTCGTAGTACAGGCGGCCCAGCAACAGTTCGGCGCGTGGCTGTTCGGCCTCGCGGCCCTTGTCGATGTAGGCCATCAGCTGGTCGTTGTCGCCCAGTTCGGGGAAGTCGTACAGCAGCTGCGCCAGGCTGACCCAGGACGCCGGGTTGGCCGGGGCGACCTGTTCGAGCAAATCCTTGGCGGTTTTCTCGTCTGTCTGACCGAGGCTGCGGTCAGCCAGCACTCGGGCGACGCTGTCGACCCGGGTGGCCGGCACTGCGCCACGGGCATAGGCGGATTTCAGCTGGCCGAGCAGGGCGGCCTGTTGATCAGCCTGGCCGCGCTTCTGGTACACGGTGGCCAGCTCGACGTAGCAGATGTCGGTGGTGTTCAGCGCGGCCTTGCAGATTTTCTCGACGTCGCCCAGGTGCTGGTCGTAGGTGCCCTGGGTGCGGTACAGCAGTACCTGGGCCAAGCCCGCTTCCGGGTTGCCGGCGGCGCGCCACTGATCGATCTGCTGCTGAGCGTTGACCTTGGGGAAGCTCTGCGGGTAGGTCAGGTAGAGCATCGCCAGCGGAATCAGGGTATTGCTTTCACCCTGTTTGGCGGCGAGCTTGAGCAGGGTTTCGGCTTCTTCACGTTCGGCCTGGGTGCTGTCGGGCTTGGTCACCAGCAGGCGGCCAAGGCGTGCCTGGGCACGGGGCGAAGTGGAGGCCGCGGCGCGGTAGGTGGCCTCGGCTTCCTTGATTTTTGCAGGGTCCCGGGTGGCGACCTTGATGTCGGCCAAGCCCACTTGCGCGTCGCTGTAACCGAGGTCAGCCAAGGCCTTGTAGTTGCGCTCGGCCAGCGCAGTGTCGCCGCGCTTGAGGGCTTCGTTGGCCAGGCGCTGGTCGGGCAGGCCCGCACAGCCGGCCAGGGCGATCGCCGCAGCCAGGGCACAGAGGCCCAGGCTTGCGCTTTTCTTATGGGAGATCATCACGGGATCCTCTTACAGACCACGGGCGACGGCTTTGTCGATCAGCCAGTTCAGCGACGGGCCGCGGTCGCTGTTGACCGAGGCCGGGCGGCCGGCCAGTTCAGCCGGCATGGCGCTGTCGGGCTTGATCTGCACGCGGATGTCGGAGGCCAGGTCGTCGCTGTTGAGGCTGGCGCTGCTGACGATCTGGCCAGTGCGCACTTCGTCTTCGCCGGCTACCTGGAAGTTGACCCGGGTGCCTGGCTTGACCTCGTCGAACTGGCGGTAGCTGAAGCGTGCCTCGACCATCGGAGTGGTTGTGCGCGGTACCAGCTGGAAGATCGGCTGGCCCTTGGCGGCGTACTGGCCGTCGTCCACCAGCTGGCGGGCGACCACGCAATCGCATGGGCTGGTGAGGGTGCCGGAGAGCTGCTTGCCGAACAGCTCCTCGATTTTCGCCGGCTCCAGCTGCGAGTCGTCCAGGTTGCCCTTGAGCATGTCCAGCATGCTGGTGGTGAAGCTGGCCAGCGGCGCGCCCTTGACGATCTGCCCACCGGTTTCGGCCAGGCTGTTCACCGTGCCGTCGCGCGGCATGGTGACAGTGGTGGTCGGCACAGCGACGACGCCGGCTTCGGCATGGCTGACGAAGTACATGCCGTACAGCGACTTGGCGACGAAGCCGAAGGCGGCCACGCCAACCACGAATACGCCGAGGGTCACGGTCACCGCCTTGAGGCGACCGAAGGCGGACAGGCCGGAGCCACTGTCCTTCTGCTTGCGCGCCTTGGTGAAGTTGTCGCGCTGCAGGGTGCTGAGCACGTCGCCCACGGTGATCAGCTCACCCGACAGGTGGGTGGTGATGATGTGACGCAGGGTGGCGATGTCGCGGGGTTCGAGGTTCTGGAATTGCGCGCCGGTGCGGCCGCTGCCGCTGTCGTAGGCACGTACCTGGAACTCGATGTCCATCGACAGGCCGAGGTTGTCGACCGTGAACTGCAGGCGACCGCGCAGCACTTCACCGACCGACAGTGGCTGTTTGGTGTGGAAGCTCAGGCCACCGGCGGAGAGGTCGTCGACCTTCACATCGTGGGCCTGGCGCTCTTTGTCGAGGAAACGCAGCTTGGCGGGGATGCGCACCCGGGCGTGTTGGCGCTGGGCTTCGGACTCATGCACGACGTTGACGTTCACGGCGGTATTCATCTGGGTTTGTTCCTGTTAGTTCCGATCCGGGTTGGGCTCACACGACCATGAACAGCACAGCGACGAAGATGCTGGCAGCCGAGAAGGTCATGGTCCGCGAGGACCAGGTGTTGAACCATTGTTGAAAACTGGCGAGGTCACGCTTGAGGGCAGTCGGCTGGCGCGTCCAGGACTGCTTGTCGAGGCGGAAGAACACGTAGATCTTCATCAGCGCGCCGACGATCTGGTTGTAATAGAGAATCAGCGGGTAGGCCGGGCCCACGTTGTGGCCGGAGCACAGCAGCATGATGGTGAGGATCAGGCGGGTAATGCCGATCCACAGCAGGTACACCAGCAGGAAGGCCATGCCGAACTTGAGGCTGGCGATCACCGCCACGGTCAGGCCGAGCAGGCTGGTCCACATCGACACGCGCTGGTCGAACAACACGATGCTGGTGAACAGGCCCAGGCGGCGCAGACCAAGGCCCAGCGCGCGGGAGTTCTGCCGCAGGTTA
>NZ_BCBA01000017.1 GCF_001320245.1 Pseudomonas sp. NBRC 111124 | reverse complement strand
TTGCCGTACCAGCGGTACATCAGCTTGCGGCTGGCTTTGAGGAAGCTCTTCTCCGGCGGGTGCTCGACCGTGTTGATCGCGGCATCCGGCACGTAGAAGGTGTCGTAGCCCAGGCGCATGAGGCTGAACCAGCTGGACTTGTCGTCACCGGTGAGGAACTTGAAGCGGCCCAGGCGCCAGTGCATCAGCGAGTCGCTTTCGACGTCGGCGATGAACTCGGGGTTGGTCACCACGCTTGCGCGGAACATCGACATGCGCCCGGTCATGGTCAGCACGCGCTTGGACAGGGCCATCGAGCACATGTTGATGTGGCGCTGGGCGAAGCGCAGCTTGTGCCACTCGCTCATGATGTAGCCGCCGCGCACTTCGCAGAACTCGTTGGTGGTCAGGCCGCCAACGTTGGGGAACAGCTTGAACCACGGCACGGTCTTGCGCACCACGCCTTCGCCGAGCACGGTGTCGCCGTCGATGACCGCGACCACGGCGTTTTCGTCCGGCAGCATCCGCGAAATCGCGCGGAAGCCATAGGCCAGGCCGTCGCGCTTGCCGGTACCGGCAATGCGCACGATGTCGAGTTTGACGTGTGCAGGCGGGTTGTAGCGGGCCCACAGGCTCTTCACCAGCAGTTCATCGGACATTTCCACCAGCGAGCAGACCACGGTGGTGGGATAGCCGCATTCGATCGCCTCGCGGATCACCGAGCTGTACACCTGGGCGGTGGTCAGCGCTTCGATACGGAAGCTGGTGACCATCAGGTACACGTGCGACGGTGCGGCGGCATCGCCCATCTTTTGCACCTTGCGGCGCAGGTACGGGTAGACGCCGTAGAGGAAGATCATGCCGCGGATGAAATGGGTGGCGCCCATGGAATAGCGCCAGATGCCGACTGCGCCGACCAGGAAGATGAAGTGCTTCGACTGCGAGTCGAAGATATCGGCTGGCAGGGCGAGGGCGATCAGCATGAGCAGGCTCATGTAGAGCAGCCACCCGGCGCACTGCAACAGCACTGTCTGGAGCCTTTGCATGTTCAGCATCCGTCGAGAATTCGGGAAAGGGTGGGCAGCGATGGTGGGGAGGCCACCGCTGCCCGGTCGGGCATTACCAGCAAATGCCTTCGGTACGGCTGGTGGTGCAGGTCGGCTTGCTCATGAAACCAACCAGGTCGATCACCTGCTTGCCTGCCGGCGCTTGCTCGGCAAGGGCGCGGAACTGCTCGTCACGGTTGCCCAGGACGATGATGTCGGCGTTGTCGATGACCTTCTGGAAGTCGGCGTTGAGCAGCGACGAGACGTGCGGGATCTTCGACTCGATGTACTCTTTGTTTGCCCCGTGGACGCGGGCGTACTCGACGTTCTCGTCGTAGATGTCCAGCTGGTAGCCCTTGCCGATCAGGCGTTCGGCCAGTTCCACCAGTGGGCTCTCGCGCAGGTCATCGGTGCCGGCCTTGAAGCTCAGGCCGAGCAGGGCGACCTTGCGCTTGTCGTGGGCTTCGATCAGCTCGAAGGCGTTTTGTACCTGCGATTCGTTGCTGCGCATCAGCGAGTCAAGCAGCGGTGCACGTACATCGAGAGATGCCGCGCGGTAGGTGAGGGCACGTACGTCCTTCGGCAGGCACGAACCCCCGAAGGCGAAACCTGGGCGCATGTAGTACTGCGACAGGTTCAGCACCTTGTCTTGGCAGACCACGTCCATCACGTCACGGCCATCGACGCCGACCGCCTTGGCGATGTTGCCGATCTCGTTGGCGAAGGTGACCTTGGTGGCGTGCCACACGTTGCAGGTGTACTTGATCATCTCGGCCACTTCGATCGGCTTGCGGATGACCGGAGCGTCAAGCTCCTCGTACAGGGCCTGCAGCACGTCGCCGCTGGCCTTGTCCAGCTCGCCGATGACGGTCATTGGCGGCTGGTCGTAGTCCTTGATCGCGGTGCTTTCGCGGAGGAACTCCGGGTTCACGGCCACGCCGAAGTCGATGCCGGCTTTTTTGCCCGAGCAGTCTTCGAGAATCGGGATCACCACGTTCTTCACGGTGCCCGGCAGCACGGTGCTGCGCACCACGATGGTGTGGCGGCGGTCGCTGTCGCGCAGGACATAGCCGATTTCGCGGCACACCGACTCGATGTATTCCAGGCCCAGGTCGCCGTTTTTCTTGCTCGGGGTGCCGACGCAGATCATCGACACGTCGCTGGCGCGGATGGCCTCGGCGAAGTCGGTGGTGCCACGCAGGCGGCCGTTGGCGATGCCTTGTTGCAGCAGTGCTTCCAGGCCAGGTTCGACGATGGGCGACTTGCCCTGATTGATCAGGTCGATCTTGGTCTTGGACACGTCCACACCAATCACGTCATGGCCTCGCGCCGTCAGGCAGCCTGCACAGACCGCACCCACATAACCCAAACCAAAGATGCTGATACGCATCGCTATCACCTCATGTGTTATCACGCCAGCTCCTCCGGGAAGAGCCGGACTGGGTTGATTAACAACAGTTTTCAGGCGCACGGATCCATGGACGAAAGCTCACTTCGCCGAGCGCAGGCATGAATAAGTCCGTCGCGCACAAAGTTGTGCACTATAAGTTGGCAGTAATAAGCCGATCTTTAAAAGGCGTGCCCTGTCATGCAGCCGTCTTTATTGCAAAGCGCTACTTGGCGCCATGCTGTGCTTGTTCTTTCAAGTGGATAAATCCTTTGAAATCAACCACTAGGACGATTTTGGAAGGGCGCGTTACTCCTTGTTGGGCAGTGCCTGCGGGGTTTCCCGTTGCCACTGCCAGATTATCGAAGCGGGTAGTGATACCTGCCGGTTGTCATCTGTAAGTCATCTCTCACACCCAACGGGCAGGAAATTCGTTACGGCACTATGAGCGAAAGGTCGTACTGGAAGTTCCTGAGGTGACTCCGCCTCGATGAAAGATTTCTAAATAATTTTTCAGTGGCAAATACTTTCAAACTGATAGCACGCCACAGTTTCACCCCCGTATATAAAGGGTGGGCCTGAGGGAGAGTATTGTTATGCCATCATGAAAAAATATTTTTCAAAATTCGTCAAAAAACTACGAACGGTCTTATGGCGTTTGGCGATAACTGGGTGGGCGTTGGTTTTTTGGCGCCGGGATAATGACTTAATGGCACTTTGAAGCTTGCCCCATTGCAGGGCGGGAGAGATGTATCTGAGCCGCTGGCCTCTTCGCGGGCAAGCCCGCTCCCACAGGTACTGCACAAGATTAAAGGGAGTTGCGGTACCTGTGGGAGCGGGCGAGCCCGCGAAGAGGCCGGAACAGGCTTACTCGGCAGCGTGGTCGCGCAGGAACACCAGGTGATCTGGCTTGGACTGCTCGGCACTGTAGTAGTAACCCTGCGTATCGAACTGCTTGAGCTGCTCCGGGTCATTGACCCGCTCCTGGATCACGAAGCGGCTCATCATGCCGCGGGCTTTCTTGGCGTAGAAGCTGATGATCTTGTACTGGCCGTTCTTCAGGTCCTTGAAATCGACGTTGATCACCCGGGCCTTCAGCGCGCTGCGTTTCACCGCGCTGAAGTACTCGTTGCTGGCCAGGTTCAGCAGCAGGTCGTCGCCCTGGTCGGCCAGCGCCTGGTTCAGCCATTCACTGATGCGCGTGCCCCAGAAGGCATACAGATCCTTGCCGCGGGCGTTGGCCAGCTTGGTGCCCATTTCCAGTCGGTAAGGCTGCATCAGGTCGAGTGGGCGCAGCAGGCCGTACAGGCCGGAGAGCATGCGCAAGTGCTCCTGGGCGTAGCTAAAGTCGTCCTCGCCGAGGGTTTCGGCATCCAGGCCGGTGTACACGTCACCTTTGAAAGCCAGCAGCGCCTGCTTGGCGTTGGCGGGTGTGAAGTCCGGGGTCCAGCTGCCGAAGCGCGCGGCATTGAGGCCGGCGAGCTTGTCGGAGAGGTGCATCAACTCGCTGATCTGCGCTGGCGACAGTTCGCGCAATTGCAGGATCAGTGCCTGGGAATCATCCAGGTATTGCGGCAAGGTGAACCGCTCGGTCACCGGCGCGGTGTCGTAATCGAGGGTCTTGGCGGGGGAAATCACCGTCAGCATCGGGTCGGCTCCTGGAATCGTGAGGGTGAATTCTACGGTTCGCGGTCGGTAACGCCAAACTATGGCGACAATAGTCACAGACCATCGCCAAAGCAGGCGTTATAGTGCGCGTTTTGGCTGTCACGGAGAGACCGATCGTGCGCATTGCCGGGGCCTTGCTGGCCACCCTGTTGAGCCTGGCCGTCCAGGCCGCCCCCCTGCCGTCGGCCAGCCTTGACCGTAGCCAGTGGCCCGAACAGCTGGACAGCCCGGTGCTGTTCGACGTCGCTTCGCGGGCCGAGATCCTGTCGTTTGCCCAGGTGCTGCACGAAAGCGAGCTGCTCGATGATGGCGCGCTGGCTGCGCGGTTGGGTTTGCGGCAGATCAACCTGCAGAAAATTCGCGCAGTGCGCGCGCAGATGTGGCAGCGATTGTGGCAGGGTTACCAGCAGGCTCAGCGCAGCTGCGAGCAGGATGCCTCATTCTGCTACCTGCTCGAGTCCATGGTCGATTTGCGCACCAAAGCAGCGACATTCGCGGCCGATGTCGGCACGTTCTACACAGGTTGGGTCGAACCCAGTCATCAATTCCATGTTCGTTATCTGGATGAGCAACTGCGCAAGGCCGCGTTGCTGCCGCTGACCAGCAGCGAGGTCGAGCGGCTGTCCAGTCGCGAGCGCAACGGCGATGAACTGAACGACCGCATGTTCCTGCTGACTTTCGTCGGCGGACCGGGGCCTGATGGTGGAAGCACCGATGCGCTCACCGAATACCTGCGCAAGCAGAAACTGCAGGGCACCTTCTTTGTATTGGGCAATCGCCTGCAGCAGCGGCGCGATACAGGTGCGGCCAATGCGTTGAGCCAGCTTTACGCCGGCCAATGCGTGGGTATTCAAGGTTGGGAATATCGCTCTCACGCCCAGTGGCAGGGCTGGCAGGATTCGATAAGGCGTGCCCAGGCTCAAGTCCAGGCCGACCTGCCGGCGCAATACGTACCGTTGTTCCGCCCACCCTACGGCCAGCGCCGGGCCGATGGTGAAGCGTTCATGGCCAGCCACCAGTTGCGGGTATCGCTATGGGATATCGATGCCCAGGACGATGGCCCGCTGGCCGCAGAAGCCTCTGCACAGCGCGTGATGACCTTGATGCTGCTATGGCGCAAGGGGGTAATCCAGTTCCATGACAGCCTGCCCAAGGCTCAGCCGGCAGTGGAATGGTTGCTGCGCAACACCGTTCAAAGCGGCATCGGTTGGGAGGACTGCCGCGATTACGCTTATCGCGAATAAAGGGTATGACTTCTGACTGTAGTCCCGTCCGGCTTTGCCGCCAAGCGCTCTTCGTCATTCGGAAAAATAAACTTCAAAATCTCGTAAAAATGCTTTTTCCGGTCATGGCTTTTGCGGTATGAAGAAACCAGACAGCCGATTCCTGCAGCACAGGTGGCGTCATCCACCCCCACCTTGCCAGGTACGCTTCCCGCCCGTAGCAACGCGGATACGGGGAGAACGGCAGTCACTCTGCGGCGCACTACAGAGCGTGCCGTGTGGCTTCGACATAAGGTGACCGAGTATGGATGACCAAGGACGCAACCCTTCCTCCAGCAAGCCAATCCTCTATGTGCTCGATACCAACGTCCTGATTCACGACCCCAACGCGTTACTCAACTTCGAGGAGCATCACGTCGCCATTCCGATGACGGTGCTGGAGGAACTCGACAAGCTCAAGACCGGTAAACAGACCATCGCCGCCGAATGCCGCCAGGCTATCCGTCTGATCGACCAGCTTCTCGGTGACGCTTCGCCCAGCGATGTCGAGCAGGGCGTGCCGATCCAGCGTGGCAAGAGCGGACCCAAGGGTTACCTGTCGATCCTGATGAGCCCGCGCAACGAACCTAGCAAACTGCTGCCGGAAAACCTCAACGACAACATCATCATCAATACCCTGTTCGAAGTCCGTAGCCGGCGCACCGATCTGGATGTGGTGCTGGTCACCAAAGACATCAACATGCGCCTGAAGGCGCGCGCCTGCGGGATCGCGGCCGAGGACTACAGCACCGACCAGCTGGTTGACGACGTGTCCTTGCTGTCCAAGGGCTATCACTCAGTCACAGGTTCCTTCTGGGATCGCGTCAGCAAGGTCGATACCCGCCAGGAGCGTGGTCGCACCTGGCATCGGGTGCAGATGATCGACAACCTGCCAGCGGTGCACATCAACGAGTTCATCATCGACGAGCAAGGTTTTGTCGGCTGGGTAAAAGGCATCCGCAACGACGAGCTGCTATTGCTCGACCTGCACCAGGAGCCCTTGCTGCACCAGGAGGCCTGGGGCCTGAAACCGCGGGACATTCATCAGAGCCTGGCGCTATTCGCTTTGCTCGACCCGGATATCCACCTGGTCAACCTGACCGGCGCTGCCGGCTCTGGCAAGACCATCCTGGCCCTGGCCGCGGCCATCGAGCAGACCATGGTCAGCAAGCGCTACCGGCGCATTATCGCCACCCGCAGCGTACAGGGGCTGGACCAGGAGATCGGCTTCCTGCCGGGGACCGAGGCGGAGAAGATGGAGCCTTGGCTCGGCGCCATCACCGATAACCTCGAAGCCTTGCACATGGACGATGAAAGCACCCATGGCAGCGTCGAATACATCCTCGAGCGCGTGCCGCTGCAGTTCAAGTCGCTGAACTACATCCGTGGGCGCAGCTTCCAGCAGAGCCTGATCCTGATCGACGAGTGTCAGAACCTCACGCCGCACCAGATGAAAACCATCATCACTCGGGCCGGTTCCGGCTCCAAGGTAGTGTGCCTGGGCAACCTGGCGCAGATTGACACCCCTTACCTGTCCGCGACCAGCTCGGGCCTGACCTACCTGACCGAGCGCTTCAAAGACTTCCCCCATGGTGTGCACATTACCCTGCAGGGTGTGCCACGCTCGGTGCTGGCCGAGTACGCCGAATCGCATCTGTAACCGGGTGCAGCCGGGCGGTACGCCGCCCGGTTTTTTCCTCTGCGCAAACCTGACCCACGGGTTTACACTCTCTGTTCCCTCCACAGGAGCAGAGCAGTGCTGACTCATCTTGATTCCCAGGGGCGCGCCAACATGGTCGACGTCACTGAAAAGGCCGTGACCGAGCGCGAGGCGGTGGCCGAAGCGCGGGTGCGCATGTTGCCGCAGACCTTGCAGATGATCGTCGATGGCGAGCATCCCAAGGGCGATGTGTTCGCCGTGGCACGAATTGCCGGCATTCAAGCGGCGAAGAAAACCAGTGACCTGATCCCGCTGTGCCACCCGCTGATGCTGACCAGCGTCAAGGTCGAGCTGAGGGCCGACGGCGAAGAGGCGGTGCATATCGTCGCCCGCTGCAAGCTGGCCGGGCAGACCGGCGTGGAGATGGAAGCACTGACCGCCGCCAGCGTCGCTGCGCTGACGATCTACGACATGTGCAAGGCGGTGGACAAGGGCATGGTCATCGAGCAGGTGCGCCTGCTGGAAAAGGTCGGTGGCAAGAGCGGCCACTACAAGGTGGAGGCGTAATGAAGGTCAAGGTGATGTACTTCGCCCGTTACCGTGAGCTGCTGGGCGTCGATGCCGAGCGCCTGGACGGCGAGTTCAAGGTTGTCGACGATGTGCGCCAGGCCTTGGTGGTCAAGGGCGGGCAGTACGCGGTGCTGGCCGAGCAGAACCTGATGAGTGCGCGCAACGAAGAGCTGTGCAAACTCGACGAGCCGCTGGAGGAAGGCGATGAAGTGGCGTTCTTCCCGCCGGTGACCGGAGGCTGAACATGGCAGTGCGAGTGCAACACGGAGCGTTCGACCCGGGGGCCGAGGTCAATGCCATGCATGCGGCCAATGTCGGCGTCGGTGCCGTGGTCGGTTTCGTAGGCTATGTGCGCGATTTCAACGACGGTCGGGAGGTGGCGGGGATGTTCCTCGAGCACTACCCGGGCATGACCGAGAAGGCCCTGGCCAAGATTGTGGTCGAGGCCGAGCAGCGCTGGCCGTTGCTCAAGGTCGAAGTGCTGCACCGCATCGGTGCGCTGGAGCCGGGCGAACCGATCGTCTTTGTCGGCGTGGCCAGTGCTCATCGGCAGGCGGCGTTCGATGCCTGCAACTTCATCATGGACTACCTGAAGACCCGGGCGCCGTTCTGGAAGAAGGAAAATACCCAGGACGGGCCTAGGTGGGTGGAAGGCAAGCAGAGTGACCAGGATGCTGCTGGACGCTGGTAGAACCTTCGTTTGATGGCCGGGGCTTTGCCCCGGTTCGCGGGGCAAGCCCGCTCCTACAGGGGGAATGACATTCATGTAGGAGCGGGCTTGTCCCGCGAAAAGGCCGGTGCAGGTCAGTGGTGCTTGCGCGGCACCGGCTTGAGCAGCTCATCCGGCGGCATTTCGCACTTGATCTTGCGCCCCAGCAGTTCTTCGATCGCCGGCAGCTGGTAAGAGTCATCCTCACCGGCAAAGCTGATCGACACACCGCTGGTACCGGCACGGCCCGTACGGCCGATGCGGTGCACGTAATCGTCCGGGTCTTCCGGCAGGGTAAAGTTGATCACGTGGCTGATGCCGTCGATGTGAATCCCACGCCCGGCCACGTCTGTGGCCACCAGCACGGTAATGCGCCCTTCGCGGAAGTTTTCCAGTGTGCGGATACGCTTGTGCTGCGGCACGTCCCCCGACAACTGCGCGGCATTGATGCCGTCGCGCACGAGTTTTTCCTCGATGCGGCGCACTTCGTCCTTGCGGTTGGCGAATACCATCACCCGTTCCCACTTGTTCTGGGTCACCAGGTTGTACAGCAGCTTGTACTTGTCGCTGCCGGCCACCGCATACACGTGTTGCTCGACCGTTTCGCTGGCGACGTTCTCCGGTTCGATCTCGACGATCGCCGGGTTGGTGGTCCACTGCTTGGCCAGGTTCATCACGTCTTCGGTGAAGGTGGCAGAGAACAGCAGGGTCTGGCGTTCGCTCTTCGGTGGGGTCTGGCGGATGATCTGCCGAACCTGGGGGATGAAGCCCATGTCGAGCATGCGGTCAGCTTCGTCCAGCACCATCACCTCGACCATGTCCAGATGCACTTCGCCGCGCTGGTTGAAGTCCAGCAGACGGCCCGGGGTGGCTACCAGGATGTCGCAGTGGCGGGCTTCCAGGGCCTTGAGCTGCTTGTCGAAGTCCATGCCGCCGACAAAGCTCATCACGTTCAGACCGGTGTACTTGGTCAGCGCGACGGCGTCCTTGGCGATCTGCACCACCAGCTCGCGGGTCGGCGCGATGATCAGCGCGCGCGGCTCGCCCATGTAGCGCTCTTTCGGCGGCGGTGTCTGCTGCAGCTGGGAAATGATCGAAATCAGGAACGCAGCGGTCTTGCCGGTACCGGTCTGGGCGCGACCGATGGCGTCCTGGCCAGCCAGGGTGTAACCCAGTACCTGCGCCTGGATCGGCGTGCAGTAAGGGAAACCGAGGTCGTGGATAGCGTGCATTACCTCGTTGGAGAGCTTGAAGTCGTGGAAGCGGGTCTTGCCTTCCTGCGGCTCGACCACGAAGTCTTCCGGCTTCCACAGGCTCGCCTGCGGCTTTGGCTTGCGTTCGCGGCGTGGTTTGTCCTTGGCCGGCTTGTCGGCGGGCGCCGGGGCATCGGCGGGTGCTTGGGCCATAGCGGCGGCCTTGGCGGCGGGCTTGGCGCGCGGTGCGGCCGGTTTTGGCTCGGGCCGGGCCTCTGCAGTGGGGGCGGGCGCTGCAGGCGCCACGCTGGCAGCGGGAGCGACGGCCTGTGGCGCGGCGTCTCCTTTGCCGAATATTTTCTTGAGTGCCTTGAGCACGATCGTCTCATCAACTGGTTAAGGAATGTACGCCGGGCAGTGTAATGCAAGATTCGGGCGCGGCGTAGCGGAAAACCCCCACAACTACAAATGGGGTTGGCTTATTGCAATTGCTTGCTCAGCCAGTCGTGGATATCACTCAGCTCCTCGACCACCACTTCGTGTTCCATCGGGTATTCGTGCCAGCGTGCGGCAACGCCCCAGGTATTGAGGTATTCGAACGCGGTACGGCCCATGGACGGAATCACTACCGGGTCGTGCACGCCATGCAGGCACAGGGCTGGGGTGCGCTGTTGGCAAGCGCTCAGCTGGTGGCTGTCGTTGAAGGTCGGGGCGTAGGTGGAGAGGGCGATTACCCCGCCCAGCGCTTCTTGCCACTTTATATAGGCTGTGTGCAGCACCACCGCGCCGCCTTGGGAGAAGCCGGCGAGGAAGATCCGCGACAAGTTGATGCCCTTGGCCTGCTCGGCCTTGATCAGGCCGATGATCTGTTCGGCCGACGCTTCAAGCTGCGCTTCGTCGATGGCGCGGGCTGGGGTCATGGCCTTGATGTCGTACCAGCTGGGCATGGCGTAGCCGCCATTGATGGTCACTGGGCGGGTTGGCGCCTGGGGCATGACGAAGCGGGTACTGAGCAGGCGTTCCTGCATGAATTCGGCGACCGGTAGGAAGTCGTAACGGTCGGCACCCAAGCCGTGCAACCAGATCACACAGGCATCTGCGGTTTTCTGGGGTTCGATAATCAGCGGGTTGGTCATGACTGCTCCGAAAGAGTGCGGGTCTTGTTATCGCACGCCTGAAAAGAAGGCGCTGAAAATGATTGTCAGTAAAAGAATGTCGCAACGATACAACTTTTCCTACTTGACGAATGCTTAATCGCTACAGCCAAACGATGTGGTACGCGCTTTGCTATTCAACCTTGGATGCGAAGGGCAAAACCCGACGGTAACACCCCTCGCACGCGAAGGCTGTCACAGAACAGCCCATTGCGCCAATTGACCCAATAACAAGCCAACAAGGGTCGGATGCGCCTCAAAAGGGTGCGGTGCAATTCCGGCTCGTACAACAAGAGCGATTTGGAGGTTGTGAATGAAGATGTTGAAAACCACCCTGGCAGTCCTGACCGCTGCCGCCGCACTGGGCGCCGTGAGCACCGCCCAGGCCGGCGCCACCCTCGATGCGGTAAAGAAGAAGGGCTTCGTCCAGTGTGGCGTGAGCGACGGTCTTCCAGGCTTCTCGGTACCTGATGCGCAAGGCAAGATCGTCGGTATCGACGCCGATGTCTGCCGCGCTGTGGCCGCCGCCGTGTTCGGCGACGCGACCAAGGTCAAGTTCAGCCAGCTCAACGCCAAGGAACGCTTCACTGCGCTGCAGTCGGGCGAAGTCGACGTGCTGTCGCGCAACACCACCTGGACCAGCTCGCGCGATGCCGGCATGGGCCTGGTGTTCGCCGGCGTCACCTACTATGACGGCGTCGGCTTCCTGGTCAACAAGAAGCTCGGCGTTTCCAGCGCCAAGGCGCTCGATGGCGCGACCATCTGCATCCAGGCCGGCACCACCACCGAACTGAACGTGTCGGATTTCTTCCGCGCCAATGGCCTGAAGTACACCCCGATCACCTTCGACACCTCCGACGAAAGCGCCAAGTCGTTGGAGTCCGGCCGTTGCGACGTGCTGACCTCGGACAAGTCGCAGCTGTTCGCCCAGCGCTCCAAGCTGGCCGCGCCGACCGACTATGTGGTGCTGCCGGAGACCATCTCCAAAGAGCCACTCGGCCCGGTGGTGCGTAAGGGCGACGAGGAGTGGTTCAGCATCGTCAAGTGGACCTTGTTTGCCATGCTCAACGCCGAAGAGGCGGGCATCACCTCGAAGAACGTCGAGGCCGAGGCCAAGTCCACCAAGAACCCTGATGTTGCCCGCCTGCTGGGGGCTGATGGTGAGTACGGCAAGGACCTCAAGCTGCCCAAAGACTGGGTAGTACAGATCGTCAAGCAAGTCGGCAACTACGGCGAAGTGTTCGAGAAGAACCTGGGCCAGAGCACCGACCTGAAGATCGACCGTGGCATGAACGCCCTGTGGAACAACGGCGGCATCCAGTACGCGCCACCTGTGCGCTGATGGCTGCACCCTGCGGCGGCATCCCGCCGCCGCAGGTTGTTCGAATCCCTTTTTTTCGGGGCACTTCATGCAAAATCAAATTGGCGCACCCAAGGGGCTTTCCCTGAATGACCCGCGTGTGCGCGCCTGGCTGTTCCAGATTCTCACGATTGCCTTCGTGGTGGGCCTGGGCTGGTACCTGTTCCACAACACCCAGACCAACCTGCAACACCGGGGCATCACCTCGGGTTTCGACTTTCTCGAGCGTAGCGCCGGCTTCGGCATCGCCCAGCACCTGATTCCCTATGTGGAGTCCGACAGCTATGCGCGGGTGTTCGTCATCGGCCTGCTCAATACCCTGCTGGTGACCTTCATCGGTGTGATCCTGGCGACCGTTCTCGGCTTCATCATCGGTGTCGCGCGGCTGTCGCCGAACTGGATGATCAGCAAGCTGGCGACCGTGTATGTAGAGACCTTCCGCAACATTCCGCCACTGCTGCAGATCCTGTTCTGGTATTTCGCGGTGTTCCTGACCCTGCCGGGTCCAAGGGGCAGCATCAACATCGACGACACCTTCTTCATCAGTAACCGTGGCCTGAACATGCCCGGTGCCTCGATGGCCGACGGCTTCTGGCCGTTCGTCGCCGCCCTGGTGCTGGCGCTGGTGGCGATTGGGGTGATGGTGCGCTACGCCAACAAGCGCTTCGACACGACCGGCGAGCCGTTCCACAAATTCTGGGTGGGGCTGGCGCTGCTGATCGTCATTCCAGGCGCCTGCGCGCTGCTGTTCGGCAGCCCGGTGCACTGGGAAGTGCCGCAGCTCAAGGGCTTCAACTTCGTCGGCGGCTGGGTGTTGATCCCCGAACTGTTGGCGCTGACGCTGGCCTTGACCATCTACACCGCGGCCTTCATTGCCGAAATCGTGCGCTCCGGCATCCGTTCGGTGAGCCACGGCCAGACCGAAGCGGCCCACTCGCTTGGCCTGCGTGACGGCCCGACCCTGCGCAAGGTGATCATCCCCCAGGCACTGCGGGTGATCATTCCGCCGCTGACCAGCCAGTACCTGAACTTGGCGAAGAACTCATCGCTGGCGGCCGGTATCGGTTATCCGGAGATGGTCTCGCTGTTCGCCGGTACTGTACTCAACCAGACCGGTCAGGCCATCGAGGTGATCGCCATCACCATGAGTGTCTATCTCGCCATCAGCATCAGTATTTCGCTGCTGATGAACTGGTACAACAAGCGCATCGCGCTGATCGAGCGGTGAGGATACGCCCGTGAATGCCCATGTTTTCAAACCCGACATGCCGCCACCGGTGAAAACCGTCGGCGTGCTCGCATGGATGCGTGCAAACCTGTTCTCCAGCTGGCTCAACACCCTGCTGACCCTGTTCGCCGTGTACCTGGTATGGCTGATCGTGCCACCGCTGGTGCAATGGGCGTTGATCGACGCCAACTGGGTGGGTACCACCCGCGCCGACTGCACCAAGCAAGGCGCTTGCTGGGTGTTCGTGCAGCAGCGCTTCGGCCAGTTCATGTACGGCTACTACCCGGTCGAGCTGCGCTGGCGCGTGGACCTGACCGTGTGGCTGGCCGTGCTCGGCGCGGCGCCGTTGTTCATCAGGCAATTCCCACGCAAGGCCGTATATGGCCTGGGCTTCCTGGTGCTGTACCCAATCATTGCCTACACCTTGCTGCACGGCGGTGTGCTGGGCTTGAGCAACGTTGCCACCAGCCAGTGGGGCGGGCTGATGCTGACCCTGGTGATTGCCACCGTGGGCATCGTCGGCGCCTTGCCGCTGGGCATTCTGCTGGCCCTGGGGCGGCGCTCGAAAATGCCGGCGGTGAAGGTGGTCTGCGTCACCTTCATCGAGTTCTGGCGTGGCGTGCCGCTGATCACCGTGTTGTTCATGTCATCGGTGATGCTGCCGTTGTTCCTGCCTGAGGGCATGAGCTTCGACAAGCTGCTGCGGGCGATGATTGGGGTGATCCTGTTCCAGTCGGCGTACGTCGCCGAGGTGGTGCGCGGTGGCCTGCAGGCTATCCCCAAGGGCCAGTACGAAGCTGCCGCGGCCATGGGCCTGGGCTACTGGCGCGCGATGGGCCTGGTGATTCTGCCGCAAGCGCTCAAGCTGGTGATCCCCGGCATCGTCAACACCTTCATCGCCCTGTTCAAGGACACCAGCCTGGTGATCATCATCGGCCTGTTCGACCTGCTCAACAGCGTCAAGCAAGCTGCTGCTGACCCGGCCTGGCTGGGCATGGCCACCGAGGGCTATGTGTTTGCCGCCCTGGTGTTCTGGATTTTCTGTTTCGGTATGTCCCGCTACTCCATGCACCTGGAGCGCAAGCTGGACACTGGCCACAAGCGTTAGGAGTTTCGAAATGAGTGAAGCGATCAAACAGCCTGCCGGCCACGAAGGCATCATCCAGATGCAGGGCGTGAACAAGTGGTACGGCCAGTTCCATGTGCTCAAGGACATCAACCTGAACGTGCGTCAGGGCGAGCGTATCGTCCTGTGCGGGCCGTCCGGGTCGGGCAAATCGACAACCATCCGCTGCCTGAACCGCCTGGAAGAGCACCAGCAGGGGCGCATCGTGGTCGATGGCGTGGAGCTGACCAACGACCTCAAGCAGATCGAGGCGATCCGCCGCGAGGTGGGCATGGTGTTCCAGCACTTCAACCTGTTCCCGCACCTGAGCATTCTGGAAAACTGCACCCTGGCGCCGATGTGGGTGCGCAAGATGCCGCGGCGCAAGGCCGAGGAAATCGCCATGCACTACCTGGAGCGGGTTCGTATTCCAGAGCAGGCGCACAAGTTCCCGGGGCAGCTGTCCGGTGGCCAGCAGCAGCGCGTGGCGATTGCCCGGGCGTTGTGCATGAAACCGAAGATCATGCTGTTCGACGAACCGACCTCGGCGCTGGACCCGGAAATGGTCAAGGAAGTGCTCGATACCATGGTCGGCCTGGCCGAAGACGGCATGACCATGCTCTGCGTGACCCACGAAATGGGCTTTGCCCGCACCGTGGCGAACCGGGTGATCTTCATGGACAAGGGCGAGATCGTCGAGCAGGCGGCACCGGATGACTTCTTCGACCGACCGCGCAGTGACCGGACAAAGCTGTTCCTCAGTCAGATCCTGCATTGATGCAAAAAGGGGCCGCTATGCGGCCCCTTCTTTTTACTTCTCTTCCGGGTTGGCGGCCGGTGCCGGAGGCGGCCGCAGCCCCACCTCGGCGATCAGTTTCAGCTGCTGACCATTGCGCATCACCTCGATGGTGATCTTGTCGGTCGGCTTGATCCGCGCCACTTGGTTCATCGACTTGCGCCCGTCACCGGCCGGTTCGCCGTTGATGCTCAGAATCACGTCACCCAGCTGCAACCCGGCTTTCTGCGCAGGGCCGTCGCGGAAGATGCCGGCCACCACGATGCCTGGGCGGCCCTGCATGCCGAACGACTCGGCCAGTTCCTGGCTCAGCGGCTGCACCTCGATACCCAGCCAGCCACGGATCACCTGGCCGTGCTCGACGATCGACTTCATCACCTCCAGCGCCAGCTTGATCGGGATGGCGAAGCCGATGCCCTGGGAGCCACCGGACTTGGAGAAAATCGCCGTGTTGATGCCCACCAGGTTGCCATTGGCGTCGACCAGCGCACCGCCGGAGTTGCCCGGGTTGATCGCCGCGTCGGTCTGGATGAAGTCTTCATAGTTGTTCAGGCCCAGCTGGTTGCGGCCGGTGGCGCTGATGATGCCCATGGTCACGGTCTGACCAACACCGAACGGGTTGCCGATGGCCAGCACGACATCGCCGATGTGAATGCTGTCGGAGCGGCCAATGGTGATGGCGGGCAGATTTTTCAGGTCGATCTTCAGCACCGCCAGGTCGGTTTCCGGGTCGCTGCCGATCACCCGTGCCAGGGTTTCGCGGCCGTCCTTCAGGGCCACGACGATCTGGTCGGCGCCGCTGGTGACGTGGTTGTTGGTCAGCAGGTAGCCCTCGGGGCTCATGATCACCGCCGAACCCAGACTCGACTCCCAGCGGCGCTGCTTGGGCAGGTTGTCACCGAAGAAACGGCGGAACTGCGGGTCTTCGAACAGCGGGTGAGCAGTCTTGTTCACCACCTTGGTGGTGTACAGATTGACCACCGCCGGGGCGGCGAGGGTCACAGCATCGGCGTAGGACACCGGCCCCTGCATGATCCGTGTGGTCTGCGGGGCTTGTTGCAGGTTGACGTCCTGGCTGGGCAGGCCGACCCACTCCGGGTAGCGCTGGATGATCAGCACCGCGATCAGAATGCCGGTGAGCAGGGGCCAGCCAAAGTAACGCAAAGCCTTGAACATGAACGAGTCCTGGAAAAGAGCGGGGGCCTGTGGCCGCGCAGTGGGGCATGAGCGCGCGCGATCATACACCGGTTCCCCCGATGCCGGCGACGGCCCATAATGGCCGGCATTATACGGGCGTTCGTCAGGCGTTGTGCCTGAGAAAAGCGCAGATTTCGAGGAGATTTTCATGGCCGTCGCACTCAACACCCTGGTCGAGGAAGCCGAACGCTACCTGGGCAGCGCGAAGATCCAGGATTATTGCCCCAATGGCCTGCAGGTCGAGGGCCGGCCGCAGGTCAGCCGCATCGTCAGCGGCGTTACCGCCAGCCAGGCGCTTCTGGATGCGGCGGTCGAGGCCGAGGCCGACCTGATCCTGGTGCACCATGGCTACTTCTGGAAGGGCGAGAACCCGTGCGTAACCGGAATCCGCCAGCGCAGGCTGAAGACCTTGCTCAAGCACGACATCAGCCTGCTGGCGTTTCACCTGCCTTTGGACGTGCACCCGGAAGTCGGTAACAACGTGCAGCTGGCGCGGCAACTGGACATCACCGTGGAAGGGCCGCTGGACCCGGAAAACCCCAGGGTAGTCGGGCTTGTCGGTTCACTGGCGGAGCCCGTGACTGCGCGCGATTTTGCCCGTCGTGTGCAGGAAGTGCTCGGGCGTGAGCCTTTGTTGGTGGAAGGTGACGAGATGATCCGCCGGGTGGGCTGGTGCACCGGGGGCGGGCAGGGCTATATCGACACGGCGATTGCTGGCGGGGTAGACCTGTACCTCACCGGTGAGGCGTCCGAGCAGACCTACCACAGCGCCCGGGAAAACGGGGTCAGCTTCATTGCCGCGGGCCACCATGCCACCGAGCGGTATGGGGTGCAGGCCCTCGGTGACTATCTGGCGCGGCGGTTTGCCGTCGAGCACCTGTTCATCGATTGCCCGAATCCCATCTGACCTTGCTCATTGGGTCGCAAAGCGGCCCAAACCCCCAGTCATATCGTTAGACTTTTTCGATCTAGCCCGCCTCCTAAATAGAAGCAGTCGCTGTGATAAAGTGACCCGCTCGAACACGGCCCGCTGGCCGTCCATAAGATCGTTTTTCGTGTTTTTTCGTGAGTAGCCATGGTCGACAAACTGACGCACTTGAAACAGCTGGAGGCGGAAAGCATCCACATCATCCGCGAGGTGGCCGCCGAGTTCGACAACCCGGTGATGCTGTACTCGATCGGCAAGGATTCCGCCGTGATGCTGCACCTGGCGCGCAAGGCCTTCTTCCCGGGCAAGCTGCCGTTCCCGGTGATGCACGTCGACACCCAATGGAAATTCCAGGAGATGTACAGCTTCCGCGACAAGATGGTCGAGGAAATGGGCCTGGAGCTGATCACCCACGTCAACCCAGAGGGTGTGGCGCAGGGCATCAACCCCTTCACCCATGGCAGCTCCAAGCACACCGACATCATGAAGACCCAGGGCCTCAAACAGGCACTGGACAAGCATGGTTTCGACGCCGCCTTCGGTGGCGCGCGCCGCGACGAAGAGAAGTCGCGGGCCAAAGAGCGTGTCTACTCGTTCCGTGACAGCAAGCACCGCTGGGACCCGAAAAACCAGCGCCCCGAGCTGTGGAACGTGTACAACGGCAAGGTCAACAAGGGCGAGTCGATCCGCGTCTTCCCGCTGTCGAACTGGACCGAGCTGGACATCTGGCAGTACATCTACCTCGAAGGCATCCCGATCGTGCCGCTGTACTTCGCCGCCGAGCGTGAAGTCATCGAGAAGAACGGCACCCTGATCATGATCGACGACGATCGCATCCTCGAACACCTCTCCGAGGAAGAGAAAGCACGCATCGTCAAGAAGAAGGTGCGTTTCCGTACCCTTGGCTGCTACCCGCTGACGGGCGCTGTCGAGTCGGAAGCCGAGACGCTCACCGACATCATTCAGGAAATGCTCCTGACGCGCACTTCCGAGCGCCAGGGCCGAGTCATCGACCACGATGGCGCCGGTTCCATGGAAGACAAAAAACGTCAGGGCTACTTCTAATTTTCAGGGTTACTCCATGTCGCACCAATCCGATTTGATCAGCGAAGATATCCTCGCTTATCTGGCTCAGCACGAGCGTAAAGAACTGCTGCGTTTCCTCACCTGCGGCAACGTGGATGACGGCAAGAGCACCCTGATCGGGCGCCTGCTGCACGACTCGAAGATGATCTACGAGGACCACCTCGAGGCCATCACCCGTGATTCGAAAAAGGTCGGCACCACCGGCGAAGAAATCGACTTGGCACTGCTGGTCGACGGCCTGCAGGCCGAGCGCGAGCAGGGCATCACCATCGATGTTGCCTACCGCTACTTCTCTACCGCCAAGCGCAAGTTCATCATCGCCGACACCCCGGGCCACGAGCAGTACACCCGCAACATGGCCACCGGTGCGTCCACCTGTGACCTGGCGATCATCCTGGTCGATGCCCGCTACGGCGTGCAGACCCAGACCCGCCGCCACAGCTACATCGCCTCGTTGCTGGGCATCAAGCACATCGTGGTTGCGGTCAACAAGATGGACCTCAAGGGCTTCGATGAAGGTGTGTTCGAGTCGATCAAGGCCGACTACCTGAAGTTCGCCGAAGCCATCAACCTGACCCCGAGCAGCCTGCACTTCGTGCCGATGTCGGCGCTCAAGGGCGACAACGTGGTCAACCACAGCGAACAATCGCCGTGGTACGCCGGCCCGACGCTGATGGAAATCCTCGAAACCGTCGAAGTGGCGGCCGACCGCAACTTCACCGACCTGCGTTTCCCGGTGCAGTACGTCAATCGCCCGAACCTGAACTTCCGCGGCTTCGCCGGCACCCTCGCCAGCGGCGTGGTGCACAAGGGCGACGAAATCGTCGTGCTGCCGTCGGGCAAGAGCAGCCGGGTCAAGTCCATCGTCACCTACGAAGGTGAACTGGAAAGCGCTGGCCCAGGCCAGGCCGTCACCCTGACCATGGAAGACGAGATCGACATCTCCCGTGGCGACCTGCTGGTGCACGCCGATAACGTGCCGCCAGTCACCGACCAGTTCGACGCCATGCTGGTGTGGATGGCCGAGGAGCCGATGCTCCCGGGCAAGAAGTACGACATCAAGCGCGCCACCAGCTACGTGCCGGGCTCGATTGCCAGCATCACCCACAAGGTCGATGTGAACACCCTCGAGCAGGGCGCTGCAAGCGCGCTGCAGCTGAACGAGATCGGCCGCGTCAAGGTGGCCCTGGACACCTCGATCGCCCTGGACGGTTATGACAGCAACCGCACCACCGGTGCGTTCATCGTCATCGACCGCCTGACCAACGGCACCGTCGGCGCCGGCATGAGCATCGCACCGCCCGTCCTGCCACACGGCAGCACCGGCCAGCATGGCAAGCAGGCTCACGTGGCCACTGAAGAACGCGCCCTGCGCTTCGGCCAACAGCCGGCCACCGTGCTGTTCAGCGGCCTGTCCGGCGCTGGCAAGAGCACCCTGGCCTATGCCGTGGAGCGCAAGCTGTTCGACATGGGCCGTGCGGTGTACGTGCTCGATGGCCAGAACCTGCGCCACGACCTGAACAAGGGCCTGCCACAGGACCGCGCCGGCCGCACCGAGAACTGGCGCCGCGCCGCCCACGTGGCGCGCCAGTTCAACGAAGCCGGCCTGCTGACCTTGGCGGCGTTCGTTGCCCCGGATGCCGAAGGTCGCGAACAGGCCAAGGCACTGATCGGCAAAGACCGCCTGGTGACCGTTTACGTGCAGGCTTCGCCGCTGGCGTGCCGCGAGCGTGACCCGCAGGGCCTGTACGCTGCCGGTGGCGACAACATCCCGGGGGAAAGCTTCCCGTTCGATGTGCCGCTGGATGCTGACCTGGTGATCGATACCCAGAACACCAGTGTTGAGGAAGGTGTGAAGCAGGTGCTGGATGTGTTGCGTCAGCGTGGCGCGATCTAAGGATTGCTGCTTGTGAAAACCCCGCTTCGGCGGGGTTTTTTATTTCTGTGAAATGACAGATTGCTTTACATCTAGACTAATTGACAAGTTGACAGTTTTTGCACGGCACCCTAACCTTTGGGAACAGGGGCTATTCAGGCCCTGAGGAGGGTCTATGACTGCGGTCACCCATGATGCCATTCATCCCGCTCTCGCTCGCATCGAGGCCGCCAAGGCTGCCTTGCGGGAGCGTTTCGAGGAGCATCTTGCTCGAGCGTCGGCGGCGGTAGTGCTGAAAGCCGTGGCGCTTGCAGATGAGAAGGCTTTTGCTGCACTCGCCAAGGTCGAGGTTGAGGCGAAGCGAAGTATTGCAACGCGCAACCAGGAGGCGGTGGCCAGGATGAAGGCGCGTGCCTTTGAGCGGGTAGACAGCCGCTGTGAACTGCTTGACGCAAAGGCCGCCTGCGAAATTTTGGGCATTACCAAGCAAGCACTGAGTCAGAAAACCAAGGCGGGGAAGCTCCTGGCGTACACCAATACCAGTAATCGCAGAAAGTTTTACCCGTCGTTTCAGTTTGCCGAAAACAAGCCAAGGTCAATTATTGAAGCATTGATTAAATCGCTAGATCTCGATCCTGCTGAAACCGAAGCAATGAACACGCTCGTTCAGCATCTGGTCGGCAGGATGGATTACTCGGACCCAGGCGAGTTGCGCAATGAAGTGCCTCGGTTTGAAGTACTGGATGATCCGGCCGCTGTGGAAATCATCAAGCGTGACTACCGTAATGCATTAATGGCGGGACAGTGATGGCGGACCTCGTGAGAGGTCCTTTTTTGTGTTTATTCCATGACTACACCCAGGCTCTCCAGGAATTCCACAGCCGTCTCCCCATTAGATAGCAGTGCTTCCACGACAAGCTGGTGGCTGATCGCCTCGACTTGGCGCCTACGGCCTTCGAACAGAACAAGGTTGCACCCGTCCATGGACCCGGTCACGGTGTAAACCGCTGACTGATAGAGCAGACCATCGACCTCGCCGACATTCATGCAAGCCCTGCTGATTTTTTGGGTGAGTGCGTAACCCTCTCGCCCCTGTCCCTTGGCCTGCACGATATCGCGCACTTTGTGGTGGGTGGCTCTGTTCGCCAAGGCGGCGACGTCAACCACGTTCAACACGCGTGCTGCCTTAAGGCGATGCAGTGACGTTTGCGCCAGTCGCCAGAGACTAACTGACTGGTCATCAACACCCTGGCCAGGCTGGAAGGACTCGGCCACGGCAACTTCCTCGGTAAGGCCGAGGTAATAGACACCGATCTGTCTGGCGGGATCGGGATAGCGTGTGTCGGAGCCAGCACGATAGTTGATGGAGTTGGCATCGTAGCAGGAGGGCTGGACGCGGTGCAGTATTGTACCCACAGGTATCTGGCGTATCAGTTCCGGGTATCTGCTCAGTGTTTCCAGCACTTGACTGGCGAATGTATCGTCGGGCTGCTTTGCCGGACCGCTCATGAAATGCCTCCAAGCAATCGCGGTGGTGTTCGCAGATAGCGCCAAATGAACGGGCTGGGCTACCTAGCTCTTCTTGTCTTCGACTGACTTGAAGTGCCGGTCATAGTCACTTTGGCGTTCACATCCCTGCTTGTAAGGATCCATGTCACAGGAAAATTTCTGGTTCTGCTGGTCAGGCAAAAGAAAGAACTTGCCGTCTACACAACCGGTCAGAAACAGCATCAACACCCACACAGACTTGTTCATTGCACGTCCTTGAACAGGGGAAGTCCCTTTGATTTTCGCCAGGCGATGATACGTGCGATCACCCCCATGGCGCAGCCCTCCAGTTCGTTTGCTGGGTAGTAGAGGAGGTCGGAGCCGTCCGGGTGTTCGGTCATTTCGATAAGGTGTTCGAGCAAGCGATCCTGCCAGGCCGAGGTGCCGGAAGCCTGTAGCAATTCCTCAACCACAGTCCTGAATTCGGCGCAGGTGTAGTCGGCAAGTAAGTGCTTTTGACTGATCACCACTTCACCTCCGATGACAGCGCGTACTGCAGGGCACTCATGATCCGAAGGTTCTCGGCGTCGTACATAGCGCCGCCAGAGGCGGGTGGGTCGAGGTGACAGACTTGATAATCGCGCACGCCTTTCGCCGTTTCGCCAAAGGGCGCGCGGGGTGGCCATCCTTGCTTGATGCGATTGAGTTGCGAGGTAACGAATTGTTGAGAGTAGATCGGGTCTTCAGCGATTGCCAGCCAGAAAGCCTGAGAGAAATCGTCGAAGTTGTTGAAGGTTTGCTCTGCAAGCTTGTTTGTGATGTGCTCGGGGAGGTGGAGTGCCATGTCAGCGTTTCTCTCTTAAAAAGATATCGAGATCATGAATGCTTGTTTGGGATGGAAATATTCACCGTGCCACACTGGATGTAGGCTTTTTTCTAAGAATCTGTAGGACTGTTCTTGCTCCATCGGGAGGCACCCCGCCGGAGCGGGGTTTCGGACTCAAGGGGCTTTCAATCCGGGTTTTTGGTGGGAGGCGCGCCACTCTTTCACAATTCTTAAAATTTCTTCAGGGGTGTCCAATCCATCGGCCTCGGGCCAATAAATAAGGTCGGATCCGCTGGGATGTTCACAGATTTCTTTGAATTTCAAAATGCGTAGATCCAGTTCTTTTTCGCTTACATCATCCGCGGGATCGGTGATGGAGGTAATAAACTCAAGAAATTCAGCCTCGGTGAAGTCGGAAAATATTTTATTGTCTTTCATTGCAATGTCCCGTAGTGGATTCTGTTGTGAGCTTCTGGTGTCACCACTCTTATGTTGTCTACGTCGTATACGGCGCCACCCTCCGAAATTGGAATGACATGGTGGAGTATAAAGGTAGCATTACCTTTGTAGTGGTCGATGTCGCGCGCCTTAGGGGCGTAGCCTTTACTCATGAGTTTATTGTTTGTAGTGTTGAATTGCTTCGAGAGCTCTGGTGTATTGGCGACGATTTTCCAGAATTCACTTCTGAACGCATCAAAGTCACGAAATTCCCTGCCTCTAAGCAAGTCTGCAATTACAGTAGGAATTGCGGCGCCAGCTTTCCGGGTCTCCTCTGAAAGCCAGACACCTTCAACCATTGATCCTTGACCTGTGACGGTTCCCGGTTCATACCTAGGGCTCTTGAAAACCACCAGGATAGGCGGCAATCCCGAGTCGATCGGGAAGGTGATGATCAGCCGTTCCTGATCGAGAAGATCCAGTGCAGGATAGCTTTCCGTTGTGTTGCTTACAGGGTTGAGACTGCTGCCGGTGTAAACAATCGTGCCGGGCGGAGCGGGTGGCAGGCTAGTGGAGCTACCTTCACCACCTCCGGGCGGGCTGGCGGGTGTCCAGGTCAGGATGCGCTGTGGGTTCTCCAGTGCGAGGCTGTAAACCTGCCGTTCAGTATCAAATGTTGCGGCCCGTACCGGCACTGCCTTACCGCCGGGAACCACGTACAGGCTGATGTCGTTTGCGTCCTCACTACCAGCAAGTAAATAAGGCACGTCCACGCTGGCTGATGAAAGGGCGAGGGCGGCCAAGTCAGGCCCGTCTGGTGGAGAAAGGCTGGAGAGAGGAGTGCTGATCAGGTACCGCCTTTCCGAATTACCCAGCGTTGCAGGCCAGGCTGCCGAAAGTATGGCTACAGCCAAGGGCGCCATTGTTGTAGCCAATCGACCTACTGCTGCAATGATCGCTCCGCGAATAGCAACCGACGCGACATCCGCAGCAAAGGTCGCCAACCCGATCGGAATGACGGTCGTCGCAGAGGCAGCGGAGTGGGTATCGTTGATGTAACTGATGCGTTGGCGTGCTGCCTCGGCTTCGCGCCGGGCCGCTTCTTCGGCAGCTATCCGTTCAGCTTCCGCTTGCTGACGTGCGGCTTCTTCGGTAGCTATCCGCGCTGCTTCTGCTTCCTGACGTGCAGCCTCCTCGGCAGCTGCACGTTCGGCTGCAAGCCTTGCCTCCAGTTGTTCCATTTCCATCGCTCGCTGGGTGAGATTTGCCATGGACGCGCTGAACTGCTGCAAATAGCGAATGGACTCTGTGAGCGCCAGGGCCCTGTGATAGTCCGCCCAAAGCACACCTGCTCGGCGGGTGGCCTGCTCATCGACGAGGTGTTGCAATGCCTCGATTTGTGGCTTGGAAAGTGGCCCGGCGATGCTTGGGTTTGAGCTGCTGAAGGCAGGTGCCTCGGCTTGCTTCGCCGCGATGAGCGCCTTGGCTGTGTTTATATACGCAGAGAAACGCTGGGTGAAGGAATCGGTTTCCTGGATTGGAGTGGACTGAGCCACTTGGTACTGCAGGAAGTTGGGCAGGCAGTCGAAGCAGATCTGTTGTTCATTAAGAATTTGCGCAGACCGCCGTTCGATTGCTTTTGAGAGATCAACAGTGGGTTGGGCGAGTTCTGTCTCGTCGACCTGGCGGGCCATTTCAGGTAGGTCCGCCGCCAGTGCCTGAAACTTCTGCGCTGCGATGTGCAAGCGGTAGGCGGCATCCACCGAGGCGCCGTAAGTTTCCCAGACTCGCCGCCCCCATTCCTCGGCGGAGCTACCCATTGGGAATGCATCGTCGTCGTTCAACCGAGTGGCGAAAGAGTCGTAGCGTTTGTAAAAAGGAATGGCGCCGTAGAAGCCTGTTGCCACGGGGGCTATTTGAAGATACTCGGCGCGCTTCGTTTGCAAGCTCGTTGTATTGAGTTGTTGGCGTAACTCAACATGCCGGCTAAGGTTTCCAGCCGCCCCCGCGATTGCTTGTTGTTCAATGGCAGCGCGTTCAGCACCGATTTGCTCCGGAAGTTGCTTAAGGGCGGGCGCGTATTGATCTGCGTGGCCATTGTCGACAGCTAAAAGCTCATCGCCGAAAACCGTTCGCCAGCCTTTTTCCTGGGCAAAAGGGCTAGGCCCTCCAGTACCTCGCGGCCGCCCTGCATCAAGCCCCCAGCCGCCATAGCCGGTCCCAGACAACGTGGGCAATGGGCTGAGAGGCACTCGATCCGGGGCTTGCGCGCGCGTCAAGACGCCCTCATTCAGATTCAGCGTACCGCGGGAATCACGGAAGGGTTGACCAAATTTGACAGTTTCATTTTGAGCCATGTA
Organism: Pseudomonas sp. NBRC 111124; assembly: GCF_001320245.1. Taxonomy (GTDB): domain Bacteria; phylum Pseudomonadota; class Gammaproteobacteria; order Pseudomonadales; family Pseudomonadaceae; genus Aquipseudomonas. The sequence continues at coordinate 14,747 of NZ_BCBA01000017.1, read as the reverse complement.
GTCATCCTCCTGGTCGCTACATGGCAAAGCGTGCTCCAGGCAGTTTTTCCTGTATGTCAGGCGCTGCTCGTCAATCAGTAGGAGGATTCCTACTGACTGGAAAGATCTGTTTCAGATGTGTTTTTCAGCAACAGGAATAACGCGTCTTTCCTTAACCGCCTTGTAGGAAAAACTCGAATAAATCTCCTTCACACCGGGCAACCGCTGCAGCACTTCCCGAGTAAACTCCCCGAACGACTCCAGATCCCTCGCCAGAATCTCCAACAGAAAGTCATACCGTCCAGATATGTTGTGGCAAGCAACAATCTCTGGAATTTCCATCAGCCGTTGCTCGAACGCCAGCGCCATGTCCTTGGTATGCGAATCCATCATGATGCTCACAAACGCTGTGACCCCAAACCCCAGCGACTTGGGCGACAAGATGGCCTGATAGCCGGTGATATAGCCGTTGTCTTCCAGCAACTTGACCCGCCGCCAGCACGGTGAGGTGGTCAGCGAGACCTGATCGGCAAGTTCGGAAATGGTCAGGCGGGCGTTGTCCTGCAGGGCAGCGAGCAGGGCGCGGTCGGTGCGGTCGAGGCTTGAAGGCATGGTTTGCCCTCCTGCTGTTGTATTTGTTGTTTTCTTTCCAAAAGCGGCGCGAAAGCGTGGGTGATTTTGGAAAAATTCAGGTAGCTCGGTGGCATAAGCTTATAACAAACCACCAGAGGCTGTTGCCATGTGCGACTCCCATAACAAGACCGGTTTTTCCACCCGCGCTATCCACCATGGCTACGACCCCCTTTCCCACGGCGGCGCCTTGGTGCCACCGGTTTACCAGACTGCAACCTATGCCTTCCCCAGCGTCGAATACGGCGCGGCATGCTTTGCCGGGGAAGAGGGCGGGCACTTCTACAGCCGCATCTCCAACCCGACCCTGGCTTTGTTGGAGCAGCGCATGGCTTCACTGGAGGGGGGCGAGGCAGGGCTGGCGCTGGCGTCGGGCATGGGCGCCATTACTTCCACCTTATGGACCTTACTGCGCCCCGGTGACGAGCTGATCGTCGGGCGCACGGTGTATGGCTGCACCTTCGCCTACATGCACCATGGCATCGGCGAGTTCGGGATAAAGATCCGCCATGTCGACCTCAATGACCCCACGGCCTTGAAGGCTGCGATCAACGCTAAAACCCGGATGATCTACTTTGAAACTCCGTCCAACCCGAACATGCAACTGGTCGATATCGCCGCAGTGGCTGAAGCGGCACGGGGGCATGACCTGCATATCGTGGTCGACAACACCTATTGCACGCCCTACCTGCAGCGTCCATTGGAGCTGGGGGCAGACCTGGTGGTGCACTCGGCAACCAAGTACCTCAGTGGCCATGGTGATATCACGGCCGGGCTGGTGATCGGGCGCAAGGCACTGGTGGACCGAATTCGCCTTGAAGGCCTCAAGGACATGACCGGTGCGGTATTGTCGCCTCACGATGCCTCATTGCTGATGCGTGGCATCAAGACCCTCGCGTTGCGCATGGACCGCCACTGCGCCAATGCCCAGCAGGTTGCCGAGTTTCTCGCGCGTCAGCCTCAGGTCGAGCTGATCCAGTATCCGGGGCTGCCATCGTTCGCCCAATACGAACTGGCGCAGCGGCAAATGCGCTTGCCGGGCGGGATGATCGCTTTCGAGCTCAAGGGCGGAATCGAGGCCGGGCGGCGCTTCATGAATGCGCTGCAACTGTTTGCCCGGGCGGTGAGCCTTGGCGATGCTGAATCGCTGGCGCAGCATCCGGCGAGCATGACCCATTCCAGCTACACGCCTGAAGAGCGGGCGCATCACGGCATTTCCGAGGGGCTGGTGCGGCTGTCGGTAGGGCTGGAGGATGTGGAAGACCTGCTGGCGGATGTCGAGCAGGCATTGCAGGTTTGCAGCTAGGTTGCCTGGGCTGGCCTATTCGCGGGTAAACCCGCTCCTACAGGTACGGCGCCGTCTTTGAAACATGTGCGGACCCGTGGGAGCGGGTTTACCCGCGAAGAGGGCAGTGAATCCAGCCCACAAAAAAGGCCTCTCGCGAGGCCTTTTTCATGTTCAGCAGATCAACGCTTGAGCCCGTAGCTCTCGTCGAGCATGCCCGGCGAGTTTGGCGACTTCGGTGCATAGTCACGTGGCACTTCAGCGGTGTCTTTTGGCGGGGTCAGGCGGTCACGTGGACCCTGGCTACCCTCGGAGTGCAGCGCGGCGAGCAGGCGCTGGCGGGTGACGTCATCGAGGGCCAGGTTGTTGGCGCCTTCGGCCAGGTGATCCTGCACATCCTGGTAGCTCTGGGTCAGCTTCTTGACCAGCAGTGCGGTGCTGTTGAAATGGGTTACCACTTCATTCTGGTAATTGTCGAAGCGCTGCTGGATATCGTCCAGCTGACGCTGGGTGCTGCTGGGCGCCGCATTGGGCAACAGGCGGGCCACGATGAAACCGACCGCCACACCGATGACCAGGGCCAGGGTTGGCAACAACCAAACAAGGAGCGAGAGTTCCACGAGTCCTTCCTCTATAAACGGCTTTGCTTTACGTTAACGGCTCAGACCTGCGCTGTATACCGCGAGCGATCGCAAATCAGAACAGAATTCCTCACCTAGACGAAACGACCCCCTTCGAGGTCACGGAGTAGTGCCTTGCTTGTTCGCGAAACCCCCTTGTTCATCGACGGCCCGATCGGCCAGCTGGAAGCCTTGTACCTGGATGTGGCCGATGCCCGCGGTGCGGTGCTGATCTGCCACCCCAACCCGGTTCAGGGCGGCACCATGCTCAACAAGGTGGTCTCGACCCTGCAGCGCACCGCCCGCGACGCCGGCTACGTGACCCTGCGCTTCAACTACCGCGGTGTTGGCCAGAGCGCCGGCAGCCATGACATGGGCGCTGGCGAGGTGGCCGATGCCGAGGCCGCCGCAGCCTGGCTGCGCGCGAAGCACCCGGAATTGCCGCTGGTGTTGATGGGCTTCTCATTCGGTGGCTTCGTCGCCACCAGCCTGGCCGGGCGCCTGGAAGCGCAAGGGGTGGCGCTGCAACAGCTGTTCATGATCGCCCCGGCGGTGATGCGCCTGACTGCCGACTTCCCGCTGCCGCAGCGTTGCCCGATTGCTGTGGTGCAGCCTGACGCCGACGAAGTCGTCGATCCGCAGCTGGTTTACGAATGGTCCGACGCACTGGGGCGCCCCCATGAGCTGCTGAAAGTGGCAGAATGCGGACACTTCTTCCATGGCAAGCTGACCGATCTGAAGGATCTGCTGCTGCCGCGCCTCGAATTGAGCCAAGCCTGAATAAGCGAACACCCATGACCACGCGCATCCTCACCGGTATCACCACCACCGGCACCCCGCACCTGGGCAACTACGCCGGCGCCATCCGCCCGGCGATCGTCGCCAGCCAGCAGCCGGGTGTCGACTCGTTCTACTTCCTGGCCGACTACCACGCCCTGATCAAGTGCGACGACCCGCTGCGCATCCAGCGCTCGCGCCTGGAAATCGCCGCCACCTGGCTGGCCGGTGGTCTGGATCCGGCGAAGGTGACCTTCTACCGCCAGTCCGACATCCCCGAGATCCCCGAGCTGACCTGGCTGCTGACCTGCGTCGCGGCCAAGGGCCTGCTCAACCGCGCCCACGCCTACAAGGCCTCGGTGGACAAGAACCTGGAAGCCGGCGAAGACCCGGATGCCGGCGTGACCATGGGCCTTTACAGCTACCCGGTGCTGATGGCCGCCGACATCCTGATGTTCAACGCCAACAAGGTGCCGGTCGGCCGTGACCAGATCCAGCACGTGGAAATGGCCCGCGACATCGGCCAGCGCTTCAACCACCTGTTCGGCCAGGGCAACGACTTCTTCGCCCTGCCGGAGGCGGTGATCGAGGAGAGCGTGGCGACCTTGCCGGGCCTGGACGGTCGCAAGATGTCCAAGAGCTACGACAACACCATCCCGCTGTTTACCAGCGCCAAGGACATGAAGGACGCCATCTCGCGCATCGTCACCGACTCGCGTGCGCCTGGCGAAGCCAAGGACCCGGACAATTCGCACCTGTTCACCCTGTTCCAGGCCTTCTCGACGCCGGCGCAGTGCGCCGAATTCCGCGAAGAACTGCTGCAGGGCCTGGGCTGGGGCGAGGCCAAACAGCGCCTGTTCCAGCTGCTCGACGGCCAGCTGGCCGAGAAGCGCGAGCACTACCACCAGCTGATCGCGCGCCCGGCGGACCTGGAGGACATCCTCCTCGCCGGCGCCGCCAAGGCCCGCAAGATCGCCACCCCGTTCCTCGAGCAGCTGCGTGAGGCCGTTGGCCTGCGCTCGTTCCGCAGCAGCGTGCAGGCCAACACCGAAGTGAAGAAGAAAGCCGCCAAGAGCGCGCGCTTCGTCAGCTTCCGTGATGAGGAGGGCAGCTTCCGCTTCCGCCTGCTGGCCGCCGATGGCGAGCAACTGCTGCTGTCGCGCAGCTTCGCCGACGGCAAGAGTGCCGGTGCCGTGAGCAAGCAGCTGCAGCAGGGCGGCGACGCCGATGTGCGGGTTGACGGCCTCGGTTTCAGCCTGTGGCTGAACGACGAACAGGTTGCCGACGGGCCGCAGTTCGATAGCGCCGAAGCCCGTGATTCGGCGATCGAAAGCCTGCGTGTAGCCCTTGCGCCACAGCCGGACTGAGGCATTTCGCCTGTAGGAGCGGGCTTGCCCCGCGAACACCGGCATGGCCGGTGCCATCCAGCACTTTGCTGGCATGGATGAGGCATATTGACGCAAGTCTGATTGCCATTAAGCGGGCCTGTCGCTACAGTGACGGCCCGTTTTTTGTTGCCTCGCTAACGAAATCATGACGCCCCTAGAACGATATCAAGCAGATCTGAAACGTCCCGACTTCTTCCATGACGCGGCGCAGGAAACTGCGGTGCGTCACTTGCAGCGTCTGTACGACGACCTGGTGCACGCGCAGAACAACAAGCCGGGCGTGTTCGGCAAGCTGTTCGGCAAGAAGGAGCAGACGCCAGTCAAAGGCCTGTACTTCTGGGGTGGCGTAGGGCGCGGCAAGACCTATCTGGTCGACACCTTCTACGAAGCGCTGCCGTTCAAGCAGAAGATGCGCACGCACTTCCACCGCTTCATGAAGCGCGTCCACGAGGAAATGAAAACCCTCAAAGGCGAGAAGAACCCGCTGACTCTCATCGCCAAGCGCTTCAGCGAAGAAGCCAAGGTGATCTGCTTCGACGAATTCTTCGTTTCCGACATCACCGATGCCATGATCCTCGGCACCCTGATGGAAGAGCTGTTCAAGAATGGTGTCACGCTGGTGGCGACTTCCAACATCGTCCCCGACGGCCTGTACAAGGACGGCCTGCAGCGCGCGCGCTTCCTGCCGGCCATTGCCATGATCAAGCAGTACACCGACGTGGTGAACGTTGACAGCGGCGTCGACTACCGTCTGCGTCATCTGGAGCAGGCCGAACTGTTCCACTATCCGCTCAATGACGCAGCGCACCAGAGCATGCGCGCCAGCTTCAAGGCGCTGACGCCCGAGTGCACCCAGGCCGTCGAGAACGACGTGCTGATGATCGAAAACCGCCCGATCAACGCCCTGCGCACCTGCGACGACGTTGCCTGGTTCGACTTCCGCGCCCTGTGCGACGGGCCGCGCAGCCAGAACGACTACATCGAACTGGGCAAGATCTTCCATGCCGTGCTGCTGAGCAACGTGGAGCAGATGGGCGTCGCAACCGACGACATCGCCCGCCGCTTCATCAACATGGTGGACGAGTTCTACGACCGCAACGTCAAGCTGATCATCTCGGCTGAGGTGGAGCTGAAGGACCTGTACACCGGCGGGCGCCTGAGCTTCGAGTTCCAGCGCACCCTGAGCCGGTTGCTGGAAATGCAGTCGCACGAATTCCTGTCGCGCGCGCACAAGCCATAAGATCCCGGGGCCGCTTTGCGGCCCTTTCGCGACACGAGGCCGCTCCTACAGGAAATCGCGTTCCCCTGTAGGAGCGGCCTCGTGTCGCGAAAGGGCTGCAAAGCAGCCCCTATGCTTCAAGCCTCTTGCACGAACTGCTGCCGATACTGGTTCGGCGACAACTCCGTGTGCTGGCGAAACAACCGCGCAAAGAAACTCGCATCGTCATAGCCGACCTCATAGCTGATGGTCTTGATGCTCTTGCGCGTACTCGACAGCAGCCCCTTGGCCGTCTCGATGCGTAACCGCTGCAGGTAGTGCAACGGCTTGTCGCCGGTCGCCCCCTGGAAGCGCCGCATGAAGTTGCGGATGCTCATGCCATGGTTGCGGGCGACGTCCTCGAAGCGGAACTTGTCGGCGAAGTGTTCCTCCAGCCAGTGCTGGATCTGCAGGATGATCAGGTCCTGGTGCAGCTTCTGGCCGCCGAAGCCCATGCGCCCAGGCGTGTAGTTGCGCTGCACTTCGTAGAGGATGTCGCGGGCCACGGCGCGCGCCACGTTGGCACCGCAGAAGCGCTCGATCAGGTAGATGTACAGGTCACAGGCTGAAGTGGTGCCGCCGGCGCAGTACAGGTTGTCGGCGTCGGTCAGGTGCTTGTCCTGGTTCAGGCGGATCTTCGGGAAGCGCTCGGCGAAGCTGTTGAAGAAGCGCCAGTAGGTGGTCGCCTCCTTGCCGTCGAGCAGGCCGGATTCGGCCAACCAGAATACCCCGCTGGCTTCGGCGCACAACACCGCGCCACGGGCGTGCTGTTCGCGCAGCCACGGCAGCACCTGTGGGTAGCGTTGCAGGAGGTTGTCGAAATCGTCCCAGTAGGCTGGGAGGATGATCACGTCGGCATCATCAAGGCCACCATCGACCGGCAGCTGCACATTGCTGAAGCTGTCCACCGGCTGGCCATCGGGGCTCACCAGGCGAATCTCGAACATGGGCTGCAAGCCCAGGCCCAGCTGCTTGCTGTAGCGCAAGCTGGCGAGGTGGAAGAAATCCTTGGCCTGCATCAGGGTCGAAGCGAACACCTTGTCAATGGCCAGGATGCTGACGCGCCGCAACGACGCGGAGGGTTGGGTAAACATCATTGTCATTGTTCTTATAGGGTAGAGTGGTCAATCACCGGCTGGATCGTCTTATTTTTTGGCGATTGTGTCTACCCCGTGCAGCAGAGGGGCCGCGAAGCGACCCCATTCTTGTCAAGGTGCCGGGTTCGGCTGCTCCTGATGGATCGCTTCAATTGCCGCCAGCAGCTCGTCGCTGAGGTTCAGCTGCAGGCTGTCGAGGTTGCTCTGCAGCTGCACGAGGTCGGTCGCGCCGATGATGTTGCTGGTCACGAATGGTTGCCGGGTCACGAACGCCAGGGCCATCTGCGCCGGGTCCAGTCCATGTGCCTGGGCCAGCTGCACATAACGGCTACAGGCCGCCACGGTCTGCGGGTTGGAATAGCGGGCGAAGCGGCTGAACAGGGTCAGGCGGCCTTTCTCTGGCCGAGCGCCATTCTCGTACTTGCCCGACAGCATGCCGAACGCCAGTGGCGAATAGGCCAGCAGGCCGCATTGCTCGCGGATCGCCACTTCCGCCAGGCCCACTTCGAAGCTGCGGTTGAGCAGGTTGTAAGGGTTCTGGATCGACACCGCCCGCGGCCAGCCACGGGTCTCGGCCAGGTGCAGGAATTTCAGAGTGCCCCACGGGGTTTCGTTGGACAGGCCGATGTGGCGGATCTTGCCGGCTCGCACCTGCTCGTCGAGCACTTCGAGGGTTTCTTCCAGCGGGGTGAACAGGTCGTTGGCCAGGTGCTGGTAACCGAGCTTGCCGAAGAAGTTGGTGCTGCGCTCCGGCCAGTGCAACTGGTAGAGGTCGATGCGGTCGGTCTGCAGCCGCTTGAGGCTCTCGTCCAGCGCGGCAACGATGTGCTGACGGTTGTGCTTGAGCTGGCCGTCGCGAATGTGGCTGATGCCGTTGCCGGGGCCGGCGACCTTGCTGGCCAGTACCCAGTCATCGCGGTCGCCGTTGGCGCGGAACCAGTTGCCGATGATGCGCTCGGTGGCAGCGTAGGTCTCGGGGCGCGGCGGCACCGGGTACATTTCGGCGGTGTCGATGAAGTTGATGCCGCTGGCCTTGGCCAGGGTAATCTGCTCGAAGGCCTCGTCCTGGGTGTTCTGCTCGCCCCAGGTCATGGTGCCCAGGCACAGGGCGCTGACGTCGAGGTCGGTACGACCGAGCTTGCGGTATTCCATCGGGAAAACTCTCCTTGGCTGAGAAGCCCATCAAAGCAGGTTGAAATTTTTCTCGCAATCTGGATAATTCTGCACCTCTCCGTGTGGTGGGAGTGATGCACCGCCACGCAGGAAGAACCCCGTCGAACATTGGCGTGCCCGACCCGAGCCCCCAAAAGCGTCAGCGTTCGGCTGCGCGCTTGCCCTTGGCAAGTTGTGCACTATCCAGTAAGATTCGCCGTCTATTTTTCGCTGGGCGGCCTCTGAGGCTTTAGAGAATGAAAACTTTTACTGCTAAACCGGAAACAGTAAAGCGCGAGTGGTTCGTAGTCGACGCCGCTGGCCAGACCCTGGGTCGTCTGGCTACCGAAATCGCTAGCCGTCTGCGTGGCAAGCACAAACCAGAATACACCCCTCACGTTGACACCGGCGACTACATCGTCGTCATCAACGCTGAACAGGTTCGTGTGACTGGTGCCAAGTCTTCCGACAAAATGTACTACTCCCACTCCGGTTTCCCAGGCGGCATCAAGGAAATCAACTTCGAGAAGTTGATCGCCAAGGCCCCTGAGCGTGTTATCGAAACCGCGGTCAAGGGCATGCTGCCTAAGAACCCGCTGGGTCGCGACATGTACCGTAAGCTGAAAGTGTACGCGGGTGCTGCTCACCCACACACTGCTCAGCAGCCTCAAGAACTGAAGATCTAACGGGAAAGTTCATTATGTCGGCGACTCAAAATTACGGCACTGGCCGTCGCAAGACCGCAACCGCTCGCGTTTTCCTGCGTCCGGGTACTGGTAACATTTCCATCAACAACCGTTCTCTGGACGTGTTCTTCGGTCGCGAAACCGCTCGCATGGTTGTTCGCCAGCCGCTCGAGCTGACCGAAACCGTTGAGAAGTTCGACATCTACGTCACCGTTTCCGGTGGTGGTGTCAGCGGTCAGGCCGGTGCGATCCGTCACGGTATCACCCGCGCTCTGATGGAATACGACGAAACCCTGCGTGGCGCTCTGCGTCGTGCTGGCTACGTCACCCGCGACGCTCGTGAAGTTGAGCGTAAGAAAGTGGGCCTGCGTAAAGCGCGTAAGCGTCCTCAGTACTCCAAGCGTTAATACCGCTTCGGCAGTCGAAAAAAGCCCGGTTCCTTGGAACCGGGCTTTTTTTTGTCCTTGAACTAACCTGTCAGCATGTCGGTGACCGCTGGTCGTATAGACACAGATCAAGCAAAGCGCGGGTTATAGCTCCTTGTGGGGGTAATCACCTTGTCACTGTGTGGATTTGTTTCTTACCATGACGGCCAATTTTTAATGCCACAGACACAACCTAAGTACAGGCCAGGTCCAACTGGCCAAGCAAAGCTGATGGGAGAGGACTGAATGAGCAATGACGGCGTCAACGCAGGCCGGCGCCGCTTCCTCGTAGCCGCGACATCCGTGGTCGGGGCAGCGGGGGCAGTGGGGGCTGCGGTACCGTTCGTGGGGTCATGGTTTCCCAGTGCCAAGGCGAAGGCCGCCGGTGCACCGGTGAAGGTCAATATAGCCAAGGTCGAGCCGGGGCAGCAGATGGTTGCCGAATGGCGTGGCCAGCCGGTGTTCATCGTACGGCGAACGGCGGAGATCCTCGGCAACCTGAAGAAGATCGAAGGTGACCTCTCTGATCCTGAATCGAAGAACTCGGTGCAACCGACCTATGTCGACCCTGAAGTTCGCTCGATCAAGCCAGAAATCCTCATTCTTGTCGGCCTCTGCACCCACCTGGGCTGCTCGCCGACCTTCCGCCCGGAAGTTGCGCCCGCAGACCTCGGGCCGAAGTGGGTCGGTGGCTATTTTTGCCCATGCCACGGCTCCCACTACGACCTGGCCGGTCGTGTCTACAAGTCGCAGCCGGCGCCTCTTAACCTGCCAGTGCCGCCGCACTCGTATGAGTCGGACGACATCGTCGTCATCGGCGTCGACCAGGAGAAAGCATGATGAGCAAGTTCATGGACTGGATTGACGCTCGCTTCCCCGCGACCAAGATGTGGGAAGACCACCTGAGCAAGTATTACGCGCCCAAGAACTTCAACTTCCTGTATTTCTTCGGCTCGCTGGCGCTGCTGGTGCTGGTCAACCAGATCGTCACTGGCGTGTGGCTGACCATGAGTTTCACGCCCTCGGCGGAAGAGGCCTTTGCCTCGGTCGAGTACATCATGCGCGACGTCGAGTACGGCTGGATCCTGCGCTACCTGCACTCCACCGGTGCCTCGGCGTTCTTCATCGTGGTCTACCTGCACATGTTCCGCGGCCTGCTTTATGGCTCTTACCAGAAGCCCCGCGAGCTGGTATGGCTGTTCGGCATGCTGATCTACCTGGCATTGATGGCCGAAGCCTTCATGGGCTACCTGCTGCCTTGGGGGCAGATGTCGTACTGGGGTGCCCAGGTGATCATCTCGCTGTTCGGTGCCATTCCGGTGATTGGTGGCGACCTGACGCAGTGGATCCGCGGTGACTACCTGATCTCGGGCATCACCCTGAACCGCTTCTTCGCCCTGCATGTGGTGGCCCTGCCGATCGTGATTCTCGGCCTGGTGGTGCTGCACATCCTGGCCCTGCACGAAGTAGGTTCCAATAACCCCGATGGTGTGGACATCAAGAAGAAAAAGGATGAAAACGGCATCCCGCTCGACGGCATTCCGTTCCACCCGTACTACACCGTCAAGGACATTGTCGGCGTGGTGGTGTTCCTCTTCGTGTTCTGCGCCGTGGTGTTCTTCTTCCCCGAAATGGGCGGTTACTTCCTGGAAAAACCCAACTTCGAGCAGGCGAACGCGTTCAAGACTCCGGAGCATATCGCCCCTGTGTGGTACTTCACGCCGTTCTACGCGATCCTGCGCGCGGTGCCTGACAAGCTCATGGGTGTAATCGCCATGGGTGCGGCGATTGCCGTGTTGTTCGTGCTGCCCTGGCTCGACCGCAGCCCGGTACGTTCCATGCGCTACAAGGGCTGGCTCAGCAAGGTCTTCCTCCTGGTGTTCTGCATTGCCTTCGTCATCCTCGGCATTCTCGGCGTCCTGGCACCTACTCCTGGCCGTACCTTGCTGTCGCAGGTATGCACGGTGCTGTACTTCGCCTACTTCCTGCTGATGCCGTTCTACACAAGGCTCGAGAAGACCAAACCGGTTCCGGAAAGGGTGACTGGCTGATGAAAAAGTTGATTGCAGTATTTTTACTGGCAGTGATGCCTGCCTTTTCCTTCGCTGCCGAGCATGGCCTGGAGCTGGACAAGGTCGATATCGATCTCACCGACAAAGCGGCCATGCAAGACGGTGCGCGCACCTTCGCCAACTATTGCATGGGTTGCCACAGCGCCAAGTTCCAGCGTTACGAGCGGGTGGCCGATGACCTTGGCATCCCCCATGAGCTGATGCTCGAGAAGCTGGTGTTCACTGGCGCCAAGATCGGCGACCACATGCAGATCGGCATGCAGCCCAGCGATGCCAAGACCTGGTTCGGTGCCGCGCCGCCCGACCTGACCCTGGTCGCCCGGGTGCGAGGTACCGACTGGTTGTACACCTACCTGCGCAGCTTCTATGAGGACACGTCGCGCCCGTACGGGGTCAACAACAAGGTGTTCCCGAACGTCGGCATGCCTAACGTGCTGGTCGGCCTGCAGGGCAATCAGGTGGTTGGCTGCAAGCAGGTGCAGATGGTGGTCGATGGCAAGAAGCAATTCGACCCGTTGACGGGCAGTCCGCTGACGCATGAGGCCTGTGACCAGCTGACCATTACGCCGAATTCCGGTACCCTGAACGCCGAGCAGTTCGACGAGAAGGTCAAGAACCTGGTGACCTTCCTGGCCTATTCGGCCAACCCGGTCAAACTGGAAAGCCAGCGCATCGGTACCTACGTGTTGCTGTACCTGGCTTTCTTCTTCGTATTTGCCTACTTGCTCAAGCGCGAATACTGGAAGGACGTGCACTGATCACGCAGTAATTTCTGGTAGTTGAACGCGCCTGCGGGGGCCTGGCAAATGTGCCAGGTCCCCGCGGGCGCGTTTTCATTTAGAGTTTTACAAGCATCCCCTGCGAGGAGGCGCTACATGGGCGCAACCAACCGGTTAGCCTGTTATTCCGACCCTGCTGACCATTATTCTCATCGAGTACGCCTTGTGCTCGCCGAGAAGGGCGTCAGCGTGCAGGTCATCGACGTCGATCCTGCGCGGCTGCCGGCCAAGCTGGCAGAGGTGAACCCTTACGGCAGCGTGCCGACCTTGGTCGATCGTGACCTGGCGTTGTATGAGTCGACCGTGGTGATGGAATACCTCGAGGAGCGTTATCCACATCCGCCACTGATGCCGGTGTACCCGGTGGCGCGTGGTAACAGCCGTCTGCTGATGCACCGCATCCAGCGCGACTGGTGCGCCCTGGCTGATATCATTCTTGGCCCGCGCAGCACCGAGGCCGCCCGTGCCGAGGCGCGCAAGGCATTGCGCGAGAGCCTGACCGGTGTATCGCCGTTGTTTGGCGAGTTCGCTTGTTTCATGAGCGAGGATCAAAGCCTGGTCGACTGTTGTCTATTGCCCATACTCTGGCGCTTGCCGGTAATGGGTATCGAATTGCCGCGGCAAGCCAAGCCGCTGCTGGATTACATGGAGCGACAATTCGCCCGCGAGCCCTTCCAGGCGAGCCTGTCCTCCGTTGAACGTGAAATGCGCAAGCTTTAAGGAGCCGTTGATGAACTCCAGTCGCCCCTATCTGGTTCGAGCACTGTACGAGTGGATCGTCGACAACGATTGCACGCCCCATATGCTGGTCAATGCCGAATTCCCGGCAGTTCAGGTGCCACAAGGTTTCGCCAGTGATGGCCAGATCGTGCTGAATATTTCGCCGAGTGCCGTGCGCAATCTGCACATGGACAACGACGCCGTGAGCTTCGAGGGTCGCTTCAGTGGTGTTGCCCATTCGTTGTTTGTGCCGGCTGGTGCCATCCTGGGTATCTATGCCCGCGAGAACGGCCAAGGCATGGTCTTCGAGCTTGAGCCGCCGCTGATGGACGGCGATGAGCTGGAAGACGAAGAGGTCGAGCCGGATGATGACGGCCCGCCGGAAGGGGGTAGCCAGCCGCCGCGCCCAAGCGGGCGGCCTAGCCTGAAGGTGGTCAAGTAACAAAAAAGGCGATCCGAATGGATCGCCTTTTTATTTGCCGCGAGGTTGCGCTTACAGGTCGCTGATGGTGCGGACCTGATCGCGATTGATGCGGGTGCGCTTGCCGTCGAGTTGTTGGAACTCGTAGAAGCCTGTGTCCTTCTCGAAGTGCGGCGTATCGACGGCCTGGATTTCGCGGCCGTCGTTGAGGGTGATCAGGCTTGGGGTGGAGCAGCCTGCCAGGGCGGCGAAGGTGCCGAACAGCAGGGCGGGCAGCAAAAGCTTTTTCATGCGGTGTTTCCTGAATAGCTGGGGTTGGAGCAGGTTGATACTTGATCAGTCGATGTACTCGAACAGCTTGACGATCTTCTGCACGCCAGACACGCCCTGAACCACGGCAGTGGCGGAGTTGGCCTCTTGCTGAGTCACCAGGCCCAGCAGGTAGACGATGCCGTTCTCGGTGATCACCTTGATGCGCGAGCTGGGCACGGCATTGTCAGTGAGCATCTGGGTCTTGATCTTGGTGGTCAGCCAGGCGTCGTTGTTGCGCGCCAGGATGGAGGAGGGCTGCATCACCTGCAGTTCGTTGTGCACTTTCTTCACGCGCTGGACCTGGCTAGCGGTCTGTTCAGCCAGGCTCTTGAGGTCGGCGCGCGGGGTTTGGCCGGCGAGCAGGACGATGCCGTTGTAGCTGCTGACGACAATGTGCGAGCTCTTGTCCAGGTCTGGGCTGGCCTTGGCAATGTTGACCGAAGCCTTGGTCTCGATCAGCGAGTCATCGATCTTGCTGCCGATGGTACGGGTGCCGCGATCATCCTCGATCGGCGAGTTGCGGGTCGAGTTCAGTACCGAGCTGCAACCGGTGACGCTAAGGCACAGTGTCAGGGCCATCAGGCCGAGGCGTATGGGGGTCATTCTTCACTCCCGAACAATTGGCTGTCGATCAGATCGCAAAGGCAGTGGATCGCCAGCAGGTGGACTTCCTGGATACGTGCGGTGACCGTCGACGGTACGCGGATTTCGACGTCTTCGGGCAGCAGCAGTGAAGCCATGCCGCCACCATCACGTCCGGTCAATGCTACGACAATCATTTCGCGATCATGTGCGGCCTGGATCGCTTGAATCACGTTGGCAGAGTTGCCGCTGGTCGAAATCGCCAGCAGCACGTCGCCGGGTTGGCCCAAGGCGCGGATCTGCTTGGAGAAAATCTCGTTGTAGCTGTAATCGTTGGCGATCGAGGTCAGCGTCGAGCTGTCGGTGGTCAGGGCGATGGCCGGCAGGCTCGGGCGCTCACGTTCGAAACGGTTGAGCAGCTCCGAAGAGAAGTGCTGGGCATCGCCGGCCGAGCCGCCGTTGCCGCAGGCGAGCATCTTGCCCTCGTTGAGCAGCGCATTGACCATGACCAGGCTTGCCTGCTCGATGTGCGGTGCCAGGATGTCCATTGCCTGTTGCTTGGTG
>NZ_BCBA01000016.1 GCF_001320245.1 Pseudomonas sp. NBRC 111124 | reverse complement strand
AACCGGTAGCGGACTTCGACGAATACTACTGTATCGGCGTCGAGCATGACCAGATCAAGCTCGCCGCCTTTGCATCGCCAATTGCGCGCCAGCAGTTGCAGGCCTTGCCCTTGAAGGTACTCAAGGGCTTGGGTCTCTGCCGCCTGGCCGGCGCTGCTTGGCGACGCCTCGGGCATCAGCGTGCGGTGTCCGGCAGGCGCTTGACCTGGCCGCCAGAGAACTCGGCCCACGGCAGCTGACGCTCGACGCGCTGGCTGGCGTTGATGCTCAGGCTGCCGGACAAGCCCTGCACGCGGTTGTCCGGCAGTGCCTTCAGCTGGCCCAGGCGTGGTGCCAGGCTGTAGGCGTCGACACCCATGGCATACAGGCGGCCCAGGCTACCTGCGGCTTGTGGCCACTGCTGCACGACCTGCTGGCGCAGGTTGTTGCTGGTGTCGAGCAGCCATGGGGTTTCGCAGAAGCGAATGCCGTTCATGTCGTTGTACTGGTTGACGTCACCGCTGGCGCTGTACAGGTTCGAGGTGGCGTAGACCGGAACGTCACCGGCGTACTGGAAGTTCAGGGTCGGTTTGATCTGCTGCGCTTGCTGTGGGGTCGAGGCGAGGAAGATGAAGTCGATGTCCTGACGACGCGACGGTTGTGCTGCGATGTTGCTGCCCACGGTGCTCTGCAGGCTCTGGGCGCGGCCTTCGCTCTGGCGCAGCTGGAACAGGCTGGCGATCTGCTGGGCCAGGGCGACCGGCTGGGCGATGCGCTCGGCGGCGATGATGGTGCCACCGTTGCCTTCCCAGTCCTGGCGGAAGGCAGCCAGCACACGGTCGCCCCACTCACCGCTTGGCACCAGGGCCACGGCACGGACCATGCCGTCAGCGCGGGCGCGGCGTGCCACTTCGCGGGCTTCGTCCTCGGCGGCGAGGCCGAACTGGAACAGCTGAGGCGGTGCCTTCTGGCCGGCGTCGGCGTAGTTCAGGGCGAGGGTGGTGATGGGCAGCTGAGTGTTGGCGGCCATTTGCTTGACCAGTGGTTTTTCCAGCGGGCCGACCACCAGTTGCACGCCGTCGGCCAGGGCCTGGCGATAGAAGGCGTCGAGCGAGCCGATGCGCGAGCTGTCGTAGACCTGCACGGCAGGCGCTTGCCCGCCCGCTTGCTGGGCCTGGAAGTGGGCAGCCATGAAGCCGTCACGCAGGGCACGGGCAACGCCGGCCAGCGGGCCTTCCTGGGGCAGCAGCAGGGCGATCTTGGTCAGCGGCTGGCTGGCCAGTTCCTTGAGCTTGGTCAGGGCCAGCGGCAGCTCCTTGGCGGCCGGGTGGTCCGGATGCTGCTTGCGCCAGGCATCGATGGCCGCCTGTTGCTGCTCGAGGGTGCCAGCGCTTTTCACGGCCAGCGCCAAGCTGGTCCAGCCGGCGAGGATTTCGTTGTTGGCAGGCTGTTGCAGCTGCTCGGGCGGCAGTGCGGCGACCAGGGCCCAGATTGCGTCATTGTTGGCGCTGGCAGCCTGGCCGCTGAGCAGAGGGCTCAGCAGCGCGCGTTGCTGGGCGGCGGCCAGGGTCTGGCCGTCGGCCTCGAGCGCGGCGGCGTGGACGCTGTAGGTGCGCACCTGCTGTTGCTCCGGCAGTTCTGCGATGTGCTGCAGGCTCGGGTGGGACAGCGCGGTCAGGGCGGCCTTGGGCTGGTTGCGGCTCATGGCCAATTCGGCGCCGAGGGTGGCGGCGAAAATCTGCTGGGCTGGCTTGAGCGTGTCCATCGGCACCTGCTCGAGGATGCGTGCGGCGCGTGGGAAGTCCTTCTGCTTGTAAGCCAGGTCGGCAGCGCTCAGGCGCAGCAGGGCAGCGTCTTCGGCGGACTTGCTGGTGGCGGCCTTCTCGAGCAGTTGCTCGATGCTGGCATCCGGGGTGCGTGGCAGTTCGCCCAGGCTGGATGAGGGCGAGCTGGCGCAGGCTGCCAGCAGGGCAGCGAGGCAGAGGGCTGTGAGCAGCCGCAGGCAAGCGATCATGTAAAGGTCCTGTTACTCGATCAAGTTGGCCGGCAATTGTACCCAAGCGGCAGCCGGGGCGCGATGTGCCGTTAGCAGAACCTTCACTATAGGCGGCCCGGCGGTGGTCGCCGACGAAGTTCTTTGCGCCCTGTTACCGGTGCTCGGGCTACAATGGCGCCTTTGATCCGAAAGGCAGGGTGTGTGCAGTGACTGATGTGGCCGGGACTTCGAAATCCACCATGGGGACGCTTTATGTGGTCGCGACCCCCATCGGCAACCTTGACGACATGAGCGCCCGGGCGCTCAAGGTGCTGGCCAATGTCGCCCTGATCGCAGCCGAGGACACACGGCATTCGATCCGCCTCCTACAGCACTTCGGCATCGATACGCCGCTGGCGGCTTGCCATGAGCACAACGAGCGTGACGAAGGCGGGCGCTTCATCACCAAGTTGCTGGCCGGTGAAGATGTGGCGCTGGTGTCCGACGCGGGTACGCCGCTGATTTCCGACCCGGGTTACCACCTGGTGCGTCAGGCCCGTGCCGCGGGCGTCAGCGTGGTGCCTGTACCGGGTGCCTGCGCCTTGATTGCTGCGCTTTCGGCCGCCGGCCTGCCTTCTGATCGTTTTATCTTCGAGGGCTTTCTACCGGCCAAGTCTGCCGGTCGCCGGGCTCGCCTGGAGCACGTCAAGGAAGAACCGCGCACGCTGATCTTCTACGAGGCGCCGCACCGCATCCTGGAGTGCCTCGAAGACATGGAGCGGGTGTTCGGCGGTGAGCGCCCGGCGCTGTTGGCGCGCGAGCTGACCAAAACCTTCGAGACCCTCAAAGGCTTGCCGCTGGCTGAGTTGCGCGCGTTCGTTGCAGGTGACAGCAACCAGCAGCGCGGCGAGTGCGTGGTGTTGGTTGGTGGCTTGAGTGCACCTGAAGGCGAAGATGCGATCAGTGCCGAGGCGCAGCGTGTGCTGGATCTGCTGCTGGCCGAGTTGCCACTGAAAAGAGCAGCAGCTTTGGCGGCGGAAATCACCGGCGTGCGCAAGAACCTGCTGTATCAGGTGGCCCTGGAAAAGCAGAAAGCGCAGTAGTGGCAATTAGGCATAGTTGACGGTAACGCTTGTTCTTGCGCGCGCGTGCCGTTAACCTTGTCGGCGGAGAGTCGATCGGACAGTCGCTGCCGTCTTTTGTTCCGCAAAAGATGGGGGAGGAAAGTCCGGGCTCCATAGGGCAGAGTGCCAGGTAACGCCTGGGAGGCGCGAGCCTACGGAAAGTGCCACAGAAAATAACCGCCTAAGCACTTCGGTGCCGGTAAGGGTGAAAAGGTGCGGTAAGAGCGCACCGCACGGCTGGCAACAGTTCGTGGCTAGGTAAACCCCACTCGGAGCAAGACCAAATAGGGTTCCATCAGGCGTGGCCCGCGTCGGAACCGGGTAGGTTGCTAGAGGCGTCCAGTGATGGCCGTCGTAGAGGAATGACTGTCCTCGACAAAACCCGGCTTACAGATCGACTCTCCACCCTTTCCTCTCCTGCTTGATTCGATAGCAGATCCCTCTTGGTAATACCAAAAAGATCTTACTCTTAATAATTCACTTTAACTTCGAACGGCATTCGTTTGAGCCGGTTTGATTTTTCTCGCGTTTTTCCCCGCCTGGTAGTCCTTCCGCATTCCTTTGTTGCGCTAAATCTCAGTCCTGTAAGGATTTTCCTTATGAACGCGCCTTGACGGTGCAGCGGACGGATTCCTATAGTGTGCGCAAGTGGCAGAAAGTGGGATGAAGTGGGTTTTCTGACACAAAAACGCTAATATTGTGGGGGTCGCTACCGTGTTTCGCGGAGCCAACGCCGTCAGCCTCGATGCCAAGGGTCGTCTCGCCATGCCGAGTCGGTACCGTGACGAGCTCGAATCGCGTTGCAATGGCCAGCTGATCGTGACTATCGACGCTGTTGACCCCTGCTTGTGTGTTTATCCCCTCGATGAGTGGGAGCAGATTGAAGCCAAGTTGCGTGCCTTGCCGTCGTTGCGTGAGGAAAACCGCCGCCTGCAGCGTTTGCTGATCGGTAATGCGGTTGACCTGGAGCTCGATGGCAGTGGGCGTTTCCTGGTACCGCCCCGCCTGCGTGAGTACGCCAAGCTGGACAAGAAGGCGATGCTGGTGGGGCAACTGAACAAATTCCAGCTGTGGGATGAGGATGCCTGGAACGCGGTTTCGGCAGCCGACCTTGCAGCTATTCAACAACCGGGTGCCATGCCCGACGATTTGCGTGACCTGATCCTGTGACCATAGATAGCGGCTTCAACCACATCACCGTCCTCCTCGATGAAGCTGTCGAGGCATTGGCCCTGCGCGCCGACGGTTGCTATCTGGACGGCACCTTCGGGCGTGGCGGCCATAGCCGCCTGATCCTCAGCAAGCTCGGGCCGCAAGGGCGGCTGCTGGGCTTCGACAAAGATCCTCAAGCGATTGCCACCGGGCAAGCGCTGGCGGCCGAAGACGGCCGCTTTGTCATTGTGCAGCGCAGCTTTGCCGAGCTGGGTTCGGAAGTGGCAGAGCGCGGCCTGGCTGGCAAGGTCAGCGGCATCCTGCTTGACCTGGGCGTATCCTCGCCGCAGCTGGATGATCCCGAGCGCGGCTTCAGCTTCCTCAATGATGGCCCGCTGGACATGCGCATGAACCCGGACCAGGGCATCAGCGCTGCCGAGTTCATCGCCACCGCACCTGCCGAAGAAATTGCCCGCGTCTTCAAGGAATACGGCGAAGAACGCTTTGCCGGGCGCATGGCGCGCGCCGTGGTCGAGCGCCGCGAGAAGCAGCCGTTCACCCGTACCGCCGACCTGGCTGAAGTGCTCAAGGTCGCCAACCCGGCTTGGGAAAAGGGCAAGAACCCGGCGACCCGTGCCTTCCAGGGCCTGCGCATCCACGTCAACAACGAACTGGGCGACCTTGAGACTGGCCTTGAAGCTGCGCTCGACGCCCTGGAAGTGGGCGGCCGCCTGGCGGTCATCAGCTTCCACTCGCTCGAAGACCGCATCGTCAAACTGTTCATGCGCAAGCTGGTCAAGGGCGAGGCCGACAACCTGCCACGCAACCTGCCAGTACAGCACAAGGTCTTCGAGCCGAAGATCAAGCTCATCGGCAAGGCTCAGTTTGCTTCCGAGGCCGAACTCAAGGCCAACCCGCGGTCGCGCAGCGCCGTGATGCGGGTAGCGGAGAAGCTTCGGTGAGCCGGCTATTCGCCAAACCTCTGCCAGGCGGAAGCTTTCTGATGCTTCTGCTGTTTGTCGGCGTGCTCGTTTCGGCCATCGCCGTGTCCTACAGCGCCCACTGGAATCGCCAGCTGCTCAACACCCTGTACGGTGAGTTGAGCGAGCGGGACAAGGCCCAGGCCGAATGGGGCCGGCTGATTCTCGAGCAAAGCACCTGGACTGCCTCCAGCCGTATCGAGAGCCTGGCCTCCGAGCAGCTGAAGATGCGCGTGCCTGCAGCTGACGAAGTGCGGATGGTGGCGCCATGATGAAGCTCGAAGGCGCACTGTACCCCTGGCGCTTCCGGGTAGTGATCGGCTTGCTGGCACTGATGGTCGGTGCGATCTGCTGGCGCATCGTCGACCTGCAGGTGGTCGATCGTGACTTCCTCAAGGGCCAGGGCGACGCCCGCAGCCTGCGTCACATTCCTATTCCCGCACACCGTGGCCTGATCACCGACCGCAACGGCGAGCCGCTGGCCGTCAGTACCCCGGTCACCACCTTGTGGGCTAACCCCAAGGAAATGCAGGTGGCCAAGGAACGCTGGCCGCAACTGGCCGCTGCCCTCGGGCAGAACGCCCAGCAACTGACCGAGCGCCTGACCCAGCAGGCCAACAAAGAGTTCATCTACCTGGTCCGTGGCCTGACCCCGGAACAGGGCCAGCACGTGCTCGACCTGAAAGTGCCAGGCGTGTACGGCCTCGAAGAATTCCGCCGCTTCTATCCGGCCGGTGACGTGACCGCGCACATGGTCGGCTTCACCGACCTCGACGACCACGGCCGTGAAGGCGTGGAGCTGGCCTACGATGAATGGCTGGCCGGCGTGCCCGGCAAGCGACAAGTGATCAAGGACCGGCGCGGTCGGCTGATCAAGGACATCCAGGTCACCAAGAACGCCAAGGCCGGCAAGACCTTGGCGTTGTCGATCGACCTGCGCCTTCAATACCTGGCCACCCGTGAACTGCGCAATGCCATTGCCGAACAGGACGCCAAAGCGGGCAGCCTGGTGATCATGGACGTCAAGACCGGTGAGGTCCTGGCCATGGTCAACCAGCCGACCTACAACCCCAACAACCGTCGCAGCATGTTCCCGGCCGCCATGCGCAACCGGGCGATCATCGATGTGTTCGAGCCCGGCTCGACGGTCAAGCCGATCTCGATGAGCGCTGCGTTGCAGAGCGGCCGCTGGAAGCCGACCGACAAGGTCGAGGTGTATCCGGGCAGCCTGCAGATCGGCCGCTACACCATCAAGGACGTATCCAAGAGCGAGGGCCCGATCCTCGACCTGACCGGCATC
Organism: Pseudomonas sp. NBRC 111124; assembly: GCF_001320245.1. GTDB lineage: Bacteria > Pseudomonadota > Gammaproteobacteria > Pseudomonadales > Pseudomonadaceae > Aquipseudomonas. Next base: position 135,029 of record NZ_BCBA01000016.1, on the reverse strand, counting down.
CTGATCAACTCTTCCAACGTCGGCATGAGCAAGATCGCCTTCGATATCGGCGGCGAGGCCATCTATCGGGTCATGTCCCAGGTTGGCCTGGGCCAATACACCGGCCTCGGCTTCCCGGGCGAGCGCGTCGGCAATCTGCCCAACCACCGCGAGTGGCGCAAGGCGGAAACCGCGACCCTGTCCTACGGCTATGGTGTGTCGGTCACCGCCTTGCAGCTGGTGCATGCCTACGCCGCCCTGGCCAACGACGGCAAGATGGTGCCGCTGTCGATCCTCAAGGTCGACAAGGCGCCGGAAGCGGTGCAGGCAATTCCAAAGGAAACCGCCGAGACCGTTCAGGGCATGCTGCAGCAAGTGATCGAAGCGCCGCGCGGCGTGTTCCGTGCCCAGGTGCCGTTCTATCACGTGGCCGGCAAGTCCGGTACCGCACGTAAGGCCACCGTCGGTTCCAAGGGTTACACCGAAAACGCCTACCGCTCGCTGTTCGCCGGCTTCGGCCCAATGAGCGACCCGCGCTACGCCATCGTCGTGGTCATCGACGAACCGGGCAAGGGGGGCTACTTCGGTGGCCTGGTATCGGCCCCGGTATTCAGCAAGGTCATGTCGGGCACCCTGCGCCTGATGAATGTGCCGCCAGATAACCTGCCGCCGCCGAGTGATCCGCAGCAGGCCAGTGCAGTACCCGCCAAGGGAGGGCGTGGATGATGACGATGCCATTGAGCAAGCTTTTCGCCCACGCCAGCCGCGATCCGCTGATCCGTGAACTGACCCTGGACAGCCGTCAGGTGCGCCAGGGCGACCTGTTCCTGGCTGTGCCAGGTGCCAAGGTTGACGGCCGTGAGCACATTGCCGATGCGCTCTCGCGTGGTGCTGCGGCCGTGGCCTATGAAGAGCAGGGCGTCAACGTGCTGCCGCTCACCGATGTGCCGCTGATTCCAGTGAAGGGCCTGATTGGTCAGCTTTCGCAGATTGCCGGACGCTTCTACGGCGAGCCGAGCCGCCAGCTCAATCTGGTGGGCGTCACCGGTACCAACGGCAAGACCAGCGTCACCCAGCTGGTGGCTCAGGCGCTCGATGCGCTGGGCCAGCGCTGCGGCCTGATCGGTACCCTGGGCACCGGCTTCTATGGCGAGCTGCAGAGTGGCCGCCTGACCACACCAGATCCGATCGCCGTGCAGTCGACCCTGAACGACCTCAAGAAAGGTGGCGCCAAGGCCGTGGCCATGGAGGTTTCCTCCCACGCCCTGGAGCAGGGCCGTGTGGCCGCGCTGGAATTCGACATCGCGGTCATGACCAACCTGTCCCGCGACCATCTGGACTACCACGGCAGCATGGAGGCTTACGAGGCCGCCAAGGCCAGGCTGTTCGCCTGGCCGAGCCTGCGTTGCCAGGTTGTCAATCTGGATGATGGCTTCGGTCGTCGTCTGGCCGAAGACTTTGCCCGCCGCCCGAGTGTCGATCATATCGAGACCCGGCTGCTCAGCTATAGCCTGGAAAACCCGGACGCGTCGCTGTTCTGCCGCGAAGCGCATTTCGATGACGATGGTGTGCGCGCTACGCTGGTCACCAGCCAGGGCGAACGCATCCTGCGCAGCCAGCTGCTTGGCCGCTTCAACTTGAGCAACATGCTCGCGGCCGTGGCCACGCTGCTGGCGCTGGACTACTCGCTGGACGAAATCCTCAAGGTCACTCCACAGCTGCAAGGCCCTGTCGGCCGTATGCAGCGCCTGGGGGGCGGTGACAAGCCACTGGTGGTGGTCGATTACGCCCACACCCCCGACGCGCTGGAGAAGGTCCTCGAAGCCCTGCGTCCGCATGCTCACGGCAAGCTGCTGTGCCTGTTCGGCTGCGGTGGCGACCGCGATCGCGGCAAGCGCCCGCTGATGGCCGAAGTGGCCGAGCGCCTGGCCGACCGCGTGCTGGTCACCGACGACAACCCGCGTACCGAAGACCCGCTGGGTATTTTCGACGACATTCGCCCCGGTTTCGCCAAGCCTGCCAACGTCGAGTTCGTCGCTGGTCGTGGTGAGGCCATCGCCCACCTGATTGCCACTGCTGCGGCCGATGACGTGATCGTCCTGGCCGGCAAGGGGCACGAGGATTACCAGGAAATCCATGGCGAGCGCCATGCCTTCTCCGACCTGATCGAAGCCGACAAGGCACTTGCAGCCTGGGAGGCTCCACATGCTTAAGCCCATGACCCTCAGCCAGTTGACCGGCGCCTTGAGTGCGCGCCTGATCAACGCCGATGCCAGCTTCACCGGTGTCAGCATCGACAGCCGCAGCGTCACCGCTGGTCAGCTGTTCGTAGCGCTGACCGGGCCGCGTTTCGATGGCCATGACTACCTCGCCGACGTGCAGGCCAAAGGCGCCGTCGCTGCTTTGGTCGAGCGCGAAATCGCCGATGTCGACTTGCCGCAGCTGTTGGTCGACGACTGCCGTGTCGCGCTCGGCCAGCTCGGTGCGCTGAACCGCGCCGCGTTCGACAAGCCGGTCGTCGCCATTACCGGGTCCAGCGGCAAGACCACGGTCAAAGAGATGCTTGCCAGCATCCTGCGTACGCGTGGGCTGGTGCACGCCACCCGCGGCAACCTGAACAACGACCTCGGTGCTCCGCTGACCTTGCTTGAAATCGCCCCGGAGCACAGCGCTGCGGTGATCGAGCTTGGCGCTTCGCGCATCGGCGAGATCCGCTACACCGTCGGCCTGACCCAGCCGCAGGTGGTGGTCATCAACAACGCGGGCACTGCCCACGTGGGTGAGTTCGGCGGCCCCGAGAAGATCGTCGAGGCCAAGGGCGAGATTCTCGAAGGCCTGGGCGAGGGCGGTATCGCCATTCTCAACCTGGACGACAAAGCCTTCGCCATCTGGAAGGCCCGTGCCGGTGCGCATCAGGTGATCACTTTCGCCCGTGGCAACGGTCAGGCAGATTTCCATGCCACCCACATCGGCCGCGATGCCCGTGGCTGCCCGTCGTTCAAGCTGCATGGCGCGGGTGAAGCAGTAGACGTGCAACTCAATGTGCTCGGCGAACACAACGTCAGCAACGCCCTGGCCGCTGCCGCCGCTGCCCATGCCGTTGGTCTGAGCCTGAGTGGCATAGCTGCCGGCCTCAATGCCGTGCAACCGGTCAAGGGCCGCACCGTCGCGCAAATCGCCCCGAACGGTGTGCGGGTCATCGACGACAGCTACAACGCAAATCCCACCTCCATGTGCGCGGCCATTGATATACTCCGCGGCTTTTCAGGGCGCACCGTTCTGGTGCTAGGGGATATCGGCGAGCTGGGCCAGTGGGCGGAGGAAGGTCACCGTCAGGTGGGCGAGTACGCACACGGCAAGGTCGACGCCCTGTATGCAACGGGCTCCAACATGATTCATGCGGTTACGGCGTTCGGTGCCGATGGCCGTCATTTCGCTACCCAGGCTGAGTTGATCGACGCCGTTCGTGCCGAGACTGCCAGCGACACCACTATCTTGATCAAGGGCTCGCGCAGCGCTGCGATGGAAAACGTCGTGGCTGCATTGTGCGGTGCCAGCGGGGAGAAACATTAATGCTGCTGCTGTTGGCCGAGTATCTGCAACAGTTCTACAAGGGCTTCGCGGTCTTCCAGTACCTGTCCCTGCGCGGGATTCTTGGTGTACTGACCGCGTTGTCGCTGGCGCTGTGGCTGGGGCCGTGGATGATCCGTACCCTGCAGATTCGCCAGATTGGTCAGGCCGTGCGTAACGACGGCCCGCAATCACACCTGTCCAAGTCCGGCACTCCGACCATGGGTGGCGCACTGATTTTGTCTGCTATTGGTGTCAGCACCCTGCTGTGGGCTGACCTGTCCAACCGCTACGTCTGGACCGTGCTGATCGTCACCCTGCTGTTCGGTGCCATCGGCTGGGTCGACGACTACCGCAAGGTGATCGAAAAGAACTCGCGTGGCCTGCCGAGTCGCTGGAAGTACTTCTGGCAGTCGGTGTTTGGTCTTGGCGCTGCGGTGTTCCTGTACATGACCGCACCGACCACAGTCGAGACCACCCTGATCGTGCCGTTCCTCAAGGACGTCACCATCCCGCTGGGTATCGGCTTCGTTGTACTGACCTATTTCGTCATCGTCGGCTCCAGCAACGCGGTCAACCTGACCGACGGCCTCGATGGCCTTGCGATCATGCCAACCGTGATGGTCGGTGGTGCATTGGGCATCTTCTGCTACCTGTCGGGTAACGTGAAGTTCGCTGAATACCTGTTGATTCCTTACGTGCCCGGCTCGGGCGAGCTGATCGTGTTCTGCGGCGCGCTGATCGGTGCCGGCCTGGGCTTCCTGTGGTTCAACACCTATCCGGCTCAGGTGTTCATGGGCGACGTCGGCGCGCTGGCACTGGGCGCCGCACTGGGCACCATTGCCGTGATCGTGCGCCAGGAAATCGTGCTGTTCATCATGGGCGGCATCTTCGTGATGGAAACCCTGTCGGTGGTGATCCAGGTCGCCTCGTTCAAGCTCACCGGCAAGCGCGTGTTCCGCATGGCGCCGATTCACCACCACTTTGAACTCAAGGGCTGGCCTGAGCCACGCGTGATCGTCCGCTTCTGGATCATCACCGTGATTCTGGTGCTGATCGGCCTGGCAACCCTGAAACTGAGGTAGAAAAGCGTGTCATTGATCGCTTCCGACCAATTCCGCATCGTTGTCGGCCTCGGCAAGAGCGGCATGTCCCTGGTTCGCTTCCTGGCGAACCGGGGCATTGCCTTTGCGGTCGCCGATACCCGCGAGCAACCGCCGGAACTGGAAACCCTGCGCCGTGATTACCCGCAGGTGGAAGTGCGCTGTGGTGAGCTGGATGTGGACTTCCTGTGCCGCGCCAACGAGCTGTACGTGAGCCCGGGCCTGGCCCTGGCCACCCCGGCCCTGCAGCAGGCAGCGGCGCGTGGGGTGCAGCTGTCCGGTGACATCGAACTGTTCGCCCGCCATGCCAAGGCCCCGATCGTGGCAATCAGCGGCTCGAACGCGAAAAGCACGGTCACCACCCTGGTCGGCGAAATGGCCGTCAAGGCCGGCAAGCGCGTGGCCGTGGGCGGCAACTTGGGCACCCCGGCGCTGGACCTGCTGAGCGATGAGGTCGAGCTGTACGTGCTGGAGCTGTCGAGCTTCCAGCTGGAAACCACCGACCAGCTCAACGCCGAAGTGGCCACCGTGCTGAACATCAGCGAAGACCACATGGACCGCTATAGCGTCCTGCCGGCCTATCACCTGGCCAAGCACCGGATCTTCCGTGGTGCCCGTCAGGTCGTGGTCAACCGCCAGGATGCCCTGAGCCGGCCGCTGCCGGTGGAAGGCCGCCCATGCTTCACCTTCGGCCTCAACCAGCCTGATTTCAAGGCCTTCGGCCTGCGTGAAGTTGATGGCGAAAAATACCTGGCTTACGAATTCCAGACGCTGATGCCGGTGCGTGAGCTGAAGATTCGTGGCGCCCACAACCAGAGCAACGCCCTGGCGGCCCTGGCCCTCGGCCATGCCGCCGGCCTGCCGTTCGCGCCGATGCTTGAAGCGCTGCGTGAGTTCAAGGGCCTGGCGCACCGCTGCCAGTGGATCCGTGAGCACAACGACGTCAACTGGTACGACGATTCCAAGGCCACCAACGTCGGCGCCGCCCTGGCCGCGATCGAAGGCCTGGGTGCGGACATCGACGGCAAGCTGGTGCTGATCGCCGGTGGCGACGGCAAAGGTGCCGATTTCGCCGCGTTGCGCGAGCCGGTCCAGCGCTTCTGCCGCGCCGTTGTGCTGCTCGGCCGTGATGCCGAGCGCTTGGCCGAAGCCCTGGGCGACGGCGTGCCATTGGTGCGGGTCAAGACCCTCGACGACGCCGTGCAGCAGTGCGCCGAGCTGGCTGAGGCGGGCGATGCCGTGCTGCTGTCGCCGGCCTGCGCCAGCCTCGACATGTTCAAGAACTTCGAAGAGCGCGGGCGCCTGTTCGCCCAGGCGGCGGAGGGGCTGGCATGATCTTCGGCATCCTCAAGCCTTACCCTTCGCCGCTGATCAGCGGCCGTGGTGTCGACCTCGACTTCGCCATGCTGGCCGGTTGCCTGGCGCTGCTCGGCCTGGGCCTGGTGATGATCACCTCGGCGTCCTCGGAAGTGGCCGCGGTGCAGTCCGGAAACCCGCTGTACCACATGTACCGCCATTTGGTTTACGTGTTCCTTGGCCTGGTCGCCTGTGGTGCGACCATGCTGGTGCCGATCGCCACCTGGCAGCGCATGGGCTTCATGATGCTGATCGGCGCCTTCGGCCTGCTGGTGCTGGTGCTGGTGCCGGGGATCGGCCGTGAAGTTAACGGTTCGATGCGCTGGATCGGCTTCAGCTTCTTCAACGTGCAGCCCTCTGAGATTGCCAAGGTCTTCGTCGTCATCTACCTGGCCGGCTACCTGGTGCGTCGGCAGACCGAGGTGCGCGAAACCTGGATGGGCTTCTTCAAGCCCTTCATCGTGCTGCTGCCAATGGCCGCCCTGCTGCTGATGGAGCCGGACTTCGGTGCCACCGTGGTAATGATGGGGGCCGCGGCGGCGATGCTGTTCCTCGGTGGGGTGGGGCTTTTCCGCTTCAGCCTGATGGTGGTGCTGGCGGTGGCTGCAGTGTTCATTCTGGTGCAGGCGCAGCCGTACCGGATGGCGCGTCTGATCACCTTCACCGACCCCTGGTCCGACCAGTTCGGTTCCGGCTATCAGCTGACCCAGGCACTGATCGCCTTCGGCCGCGGCGAGTGGCTGGGTGTCGGCCTGGGCAACAGCGTGCAGAAGCAGTTCTACCTGCCTGAGGCACACACTGACTTCGTGTTCTCGGTATTGGCCGAAGAGCTGGGCGTGGTCGGTTCGCTGGTCACCATCGCGCTGTTTGTCTTCGTCACCATTCGCGCGCTGTACATCGGCTTGTGGGCGGAGAAGGCAAAGCAGTTCTTTGCCGCCTACATGGCGTTTGGCCTGGCATTCCTGTGGATCGGTCAGTTCCTGATCAACATCGGTGTGAACGTCGGCTTGTTGCCGACCAAGGGCCTGACCTTGCCGTTCCTCAGCTATGGCGGCTCATCGCTGGTGATCTGCTGTGCCTGCGTGGGGTTGCTGCTGCGCATCGAATGGGAGAGCCGCACGCACCTGGGCAGCGAGGAGCACGAATTCAAAGAAAGCGATTTTGCCGAGGAGACCAGTCATGGCCGCTGACGGCAAGAACGTACTGATCATGGCCGGTGGTACCGGGGGCCACGTGTTCCCGGCCCTGGCCTGCGCCCGTGAATTCCAGGCGCGCGGGTACACCGTGCATTGGCTGGGCACTCCGCGTGGCATCGAGAACGAACTGGTACCGCAAGCCGGTCTGCCACTGCACCTGATCCAGGTCAGCGGCCTGCGCGGCAAGGGCAAGTTGTCGCTGCTCAAGGCACCGTTCACCCTGGTCAAGGCGGTGCTTCAGGCACGCCGTATCGTGCGGGAGCTCAACCCCGTGTGCGTGGTCGGCTTCGGCGGCTATGTGACTGGCCCAGGCGGCGTGGCCGCACGGCTGTGCGGCGTGCCGCTGGTGATCCACGAGCAGAACGCCCGCGCCGGCACCACCAACCGCCTGCTGCTGCCGTTCGCGGCGCGCGTCTGCGAAGCCTTCCCGGCGACCTTCGACGCCAGCGACAAGCTGCGTACCACTGGCAACCCGGTGCGCCCGGAGCTGTTCATGGATGCCCAGCGTGCGCCCTTGGCCGAGCGCCGCGCGCGCCTGTTGGTCATGGGTGGCAGCCTGGGTGCGGAACCATTGAACAAATTGTTGCCTAACGCCCTGTCCGAAGTACCGGCGAACCTGCGTCCAGAGGTGTTTCACCAGGCTGGCAAGCACCATGCGCCGGCCACCGCCGAGCGTTACCGCGAGGCAGGTGTCGAGGCCCAGGTCGAACCGTTCATCAAGGACATGGCCCATGCCTACGGCTGGGCCGATATCGTGGTCTGCCGGGCCGGTGCCCTGACCGTCAGCGAACTCGCGGCGGCGGGCCTGCCTTCGATGCTGGTGCCCTTGCCCCACGCCATCGACGACCACCAGACCCACAACGCCCAATATCTGGCCCGGGAAGGCGCTGCCTTCCTCATGCCACAAGCGACAACTGGCGCAGCGCAACTCGCTGAACGCCTGAACGAGGTGCTGATGCAACCCGAGAAACTCAACACCATGGCTGGCGCCGCGCGGCGCCTGGCCAAACCTGCTGCAACCAGCACCGTGGTCGATATCTGCCTGGAGGTGGCCCATGGTTGAAAGCCAGAAAGCCATGCCCCAGCCAAAGATGGGCCGCATCAACCGCATCCACTTCGTCGGTATTGGCGGCGTGGGCATGTGCGGCATCGCTGAAGTGCTGCTGAACCTGGGCTACCAGGTGTCCGGTTCCGACCTCAAGGCGTCGCCGGTCACCGAGCGCCTGGAGTCGTTCGGCGCTGAAATCTTCGTCGGCCACCGCGCCGAGAACGCTGCCAATGCCGATGTGCTGGTGGTGTCCAGTGCGATCAACACGGCCAACCCGGAAGTTGCCACTGCCCTTGAACGTCGCATCCCGGTGGTGCCACGTGCCGAGATGCTCGCCGAGCTGATGCGTTACCGTCATGGCGTGGCGGTTGCCGGTACCCACGGCAAGACCACCACCACCAGCCTGCTGGCCTCGGTATTCGCCGCTGGCGGCCTGGACCCGACCTTTGTCATCGGTGGCCGGCTGACCGCTGCCGGCACCAATGCGCAGCTGGGCACTAGCCGTTATCTGATTGCCGAAGCTGACGAAAGCGATGCCAGCTTCCTGCACCTGCAGCCGATGGTGGCCGTGGTCACCAACATCGACGCCGATCACATGGCGACCTATGAAGGCGACTTCAACAAGCTGAAGAAGACCTTCGTCGAGTTTTTGCACAACCTGCCATTCTACGGCCTGGCCGTGATGTGCCTGGACGACCCTGTGGTGCGCGAGATCCTGCCTCAGGTCAAGCGTCCGACCGTCACCTACGGCTTCAGCGAAGAGGCCGACATCCGCGCCATCAACGTGCGTCAGCAGGGGATGCAGACCCATTTCACCGTGTTGCGCCGTGACTGCGAGCCGCTCGAGGTGTCGGTGAACATGCCCGGCAACCACAACGTGCTCAACGCGCTGGCCACTATCGCCATCGCCACCGACGAAGGCATCAGCGATGAAGCCATCGTTCAGGGCCTGTCCGGTTTCCAGGGTGTCGGCCGACGCTTCCAGGTGTACGGCGAACTGCCGGTCGACGGCGGCAGCGTGATGCTGGTCGACGACTATGGTCATCACCCGACCGAAGTGGCAGCGGTGATCAAGGCCGTGCGCGGTGGCTGGCCAAGCCGCCGCCTGGTGATTGTCTACCAGCCGCACCGTTACAGCCGCACCCGTGACCTGTACGACGATTTCGTCCAGGTACTGGGCGATGCCAACGTGCTGCTGCTGATGGAAGTGTACCCGGCCGGTGAAGAGCCGATCCCGGGTGCCGACAGCCGTCAGCTTTGCCACAGCATCCGCCAGCGCGGCAAGCTGGACCCGATCTACATCGAACGTGGCGCCGAACTGGCGCCGCTGGTCAAGCCACTGCTGCGTGCTGGCGACATTCTGCTCTGCCAGGGTGCCGGTGATGTCGGTGGCCTGGCCCCGCAACTGATGAAAAGCCCGCTGTTCGCTGGCGCCAAGCAGGAGAAGTCGAAATGACCAGCGCCTACGAACAACTGCACTCGACCCTGGACGTGAAAGCGTTCGGCCGCGTGGCCGTGCTGTACGGCGGCAAGAGCGCCGAGCGTGAAGTGTCGCTGAAGTCCGGCGCCGCGGTGATCGACGCCCTGACCACTGCCGGTGTCGACGTGGTCGCCATCGATGTCGGTGACGACCTGCTGGCGCGCCTGCAGAACGAGAAGATCGACCGCGCCTTCATCATCCTCCACGGCCGTGGCGGTGAAGACGGCAGCATGCAGGGCCTGCTCGAGTGCCTGGGCATTCCCTACACCGGCAGCGGTATCCTCGCTTCGGCGCTGGCCATGGACAAACTGCGCACCAAGCAGGTGTGGCAGAGCCTGGGCATTCCGACCCCGCGCCACGCGGTGCTGGGCAGCGAAAACGACTGTGTTGCCGCCGGTACGGAACTGGGCTTCCCGTTGATCGTCAAACCGGCCCATGAAGGTTCCAGCATCGGCATGGCCAAGGTGCACAGCGTGGAAGAGCTGGTCGCCGCCTGGAAGGATGCCGCCCACTACGATTCGCAAGTGCTGGTCGAGCAATGGATTCACGGCCCGGAGTTCACCATCGCGGTTCTGCGTGGCCAGGTGCTGCCGCCGATTGCCCTGGGCACTCCGCACGTGTTCTACGACTACGACGCCAAGTACATCGCCAATGACACCCAGTACCGCATCCCGTGCGGCCTGGACAGTGCCAAAGAGCAGGAACTGATCGACCTGACCGCGCGCGCCTGCGATGCCATCGGCATCGAAGGCTGGGGCCGGCTGGACGTGATGCAGGACGAGCAGGGCCGGTTCTGGCTGCTCGAAGTCAACACCGCACCGGGCATGACTGATCATAGCCTGGTGCCCATGGCGGCCCGCGCGGCCGGCCTGGACTTCCAGCAACTGGTGCTGGCGATCCTGGCTGAAAGCGTGAAGACGCGAGGTTAACCATCATGCAAGGCGCAATGATACGTCAGCAGCAACCCGTTACCGGCCGTAGCAAGCCGGTGCCGCGTGGTGCCAGCCGACTGGTGGCCGACGAGCCCGTATCGGCGCGCCTGCCGCGGCCTAGCCTGGGTGGCCTCAAGCGCCTGCTGTGGCCGATCGTGCTGGTGGCTGCAGGGTTCGGTGCCTACGAGGGCGCCATCCGCCTGATGCCCTATGCCGACCGGCCGATCACCAAGATCGACGTGCAGGGTGACCTCAGCTACATCAGCCAGCAATCGGTGCAGCAGCGCATTGCGCCGTATGTGGCGGCGAGCTTCTTCAGCGTCGACCTCACCGCGATGCGCGCCGAGCTCGAGCAAATGCCGTGGATCGCCCACGCCGAAGTGCGCCGGGTGTGGCCGGACGAGGTGGTGATTCGCCTGGAAGAACAGCTGCCGGTGGCACGCTGGGGCGACGAGGCCCTGCTCAACAACCAGGGCCAGGCCTTCACCCCGCGCGAGCTGGCCAACTACGAGCACCTGCCGCAGCTGGCCGGGCCGCAGCGCGCGCAGCAACAAGTCATGCAGCAGTATCAGGTGTTGAGCCAGATGCTGCGCCCCCTGGGCTTTTCCATCGTGCGTCTGGAGCTGCGTGAGCGCGGCAGCTGGTTCCTGACCACCGGTGCGAACAGCGCAGGCCCAGGTATCGAGCTGCTGTTGGGGCGCGACCATCTGGTGGAGAAGATGCGCCGTTTCATTGCCATTTACGACAAGACACTCAAAGAGCAGATCACCAATATCGCCCGCATTGATCTGCGATACGCCAACGGACTTGCCGTTGGCTGGCGGGAACCGAACGCACCGACGACGGCCAAACCCGCCGTTGCGAAGAATTAGAGAGAGGCAGGACCATGGCAAACGCGCATAGCGGCAAAATGATCGTCGGGCTGGACATCGGCACCTCCAAGGTGGTGGCGCTGGTGGGTGAAGTGGGCGAAGACGGCACCCTCGAGATCGTGGGCATCGGCACCCATCCGTCCCGCGGCCTGAAGAAAGGCGTGGTGGTGAACATCGAGTCGACCGTACAGTCGATCCAGCGCGCGGTGGAAGAAGCCCAGCTGATGGCCGGCTGCCGCATCCACTCGGCGTTCGTCGGCGTGGCCGGCAACCACATCCGTAGCCTGAACTCCCACGGCATCGTCGCCATCCGCGACCGCGAGGTCAGCGTTGCCGACCTCGAACGCGTGCTCGACGCCGCACAAGCGGTGGCCATTCCGGCTGACCAGCGCGTGCTGCACACCCTGCCGCAGGACTACGTGATCGACAACCAGGAAGGCGTGCGCGAGCCGCTGGGCATGTCCGGCGTGCGTCTGGAAGCCAAGGTTCACGTGGTCACCTGTGCGGTCAACGCGGCGCAGAACATCGAGAAGTGCGTACGCCGCTGCGGCCTGGAAATCGACGACATCATCCTCGAGCAGCTGGCCTCGGCCTACTCGGTGCTGACCGATGACGAGAAAGAGCTGGGCGTGTGCCTGGTGGACATCGGTGGCGGTACCACCGACATCGCCATCTTCACCGAAGGGGCGATCCGCCACACCGCGGTGATCCCGATTGCCGGCGACCAGGTCACCAACGACATCGCCATGGCCCTGCGTACACCGACCCAGTACGCCGAAGAAATCAAGATCCGCTACGCCTGCGCCCTGGCCAAACTGGCCGGCGCCGGCGAGACCATCAAGGTGCCGAGCGTGGGCGACCGCCCACCGCGCGAGCTGTCGCGCCAGGCCCTGGCCGAGGTGGTGGAGCCGCGTTACGACGAGCTCTTCACCCTGATCCAGGCCGAGCTGCGCCGCAGCGGCTACGAGGACCTGGTGCCAGCCGGCATCGTCCTCACCGGCGGCACCGCGAAGATGGAAGGTGCCGTGGAACTGGCCGAAGAAATCTTCCACATGCCGGTACGCCTGGGCGTACCGCACAGCGTTCGGGGGCTGAGCGACGTGGTGCGCAACCCGATCTATTCCACCGGCGTGGGCTTGCTCACCTACGGCCTGCTCAAGCAGTCCGAGGACCTGGTCCTGACCGGTAACAGCAACAGCAGCAACAACAGCTATGGCGATGAACCGAAGGCCCCAGTGCTTGAGCGCTTCAAGAAGTGGGTCCAGGGCAACTTCTAAGTTTCAAAGCAGTAGTGGTAGGCGCAACAACTAGAGAACTGTAAGGAGAGGGAAAATGTTCGAGCTCGTAGACAACGTCCCGCAAAGTCCGGTCATCAAAGTGATCGGCGTTGGCGGTGGCGGCGGCAACGCCGTCAACCACATGGTGAAAAGCAGCATCGAAGGCGTCGAGTTCATCTGCGCCAACACCGATGCCCAGGCGCTGAAAAACATCGGCGCACGCACCATCCTGCAACTGGGTACCGGCGTGACCAAGGGTCTGGGTGCAGGTGCCAATCCGGAAGTCGGCCGTCAGGCCGCGCTGGAAGACCGTGAGCGCATCGCCGAGGTGCTGCAGGGCACCAACATGGTGTTCATCACCACCGGCATGGGCGGCGGTACCGGTACCGGCGCGGCGCCAATCATCGCCGAAGTGGCCAAGGAAATGGGCATTCTCACCGTTGCAGTGGTGACCCGTCCGTTCCCGTTCGAAGGCCGCAAGCGCATGCAGATCGCCGATGAAGGCATCCGCATGCTGGCTGAGAGCGTCGACTCGCTCATCACCATCCCGAACGAGAAGCTGCTGACCATCCTGGGCAAAGATGCCAGCCTGCTGTCCGCCTTTGCCAAGGCTGACGATGTCCTGGCCGGTGCCGTTCGCGGTATCTCCGACATCATCAAGCGCCCGGGCATGATCAACGTCGACTTCGCCGACGTACGCACCGTCATGGGCGAAATGGGTATGGCGATGATGGGGACCGGTTGCGCTAGCGGCCCGAACCGTGCGCGCGAAGCCACCGAGGCGGCAATCCGCAACCCGCTGCTCGAAGACGTCAACCTGCAGGGCGCCCGCGGCATCCTGGTGAACATCACCGCAGGTCCTGACCTGTCGCTGGGTGAATACTCCGACGTGGGTAGCATCATCGAAGCCTTCGCCTCGGACCACGCGATGGTCAAGGTGGGCACCGTGATCGACCCTGACATGCGTGACGAGCTGCACGTGACCGTGGTTGCCACAGGGCTGGGCGCGCGCATCGAAAAACCGGTCAAGGTGGTCGACAACACCCTGCAGACCGCTCAGCAGGTGTACGAGGCTTCCAACCCGGCGCCGGTTCGCCAGGAGCAGCCAGCCGTCAACTACCGTGACCTGGAGCGCCCGACCGTGATGCGCAACCAGGCCCACGCAGGTGCCGCGGCGGCAGCTAAACTCAACCCTCAGGATGACCTGGACTACCTCGATATCCCAGCCTTCCTGCGTCGTCAGGCCGATTGATGGAATTTATCAGGGGTATAAGGGTGATTGGTGTTCAGCAAAGGCCGGGTCTGTTATCATCCCCAGCCTTTGTTGATACCTGTTCGCATTATTTGCGCTGAAGCGGCCAATGCCATGATTAGACAACGCACCCTGAAGAATACCATCCGTGCCACGGGCGTCGGCCTGCACTCCGGGGAGAAGGTCTACCTGACCCTCAAGCCTGCGCCTGTCGACACCGGCATCGTCTTCCGTCGCGCCGACCTTGACCCTGTGGTCGAGATCCCGGCGCGTGCGGCCAACGTCGGTGAGACCACCATGTCCACCACGCTGGTCAACGGTGACGTCAAGGTCGATACGGTCGAGCACCTGCTCTCCGCCATGGCGGGCCTGGGCATCGATAACGCCTACGTCGAGCTCTCCGCCTCGGAAGTGCCGATCATGGATGGCAGCGCCGGTCCCTTCGTATTCCTGATTCAGTCTGCCGGCCTGGAAGAGCAGGACGCAGCCAAGAAGTTCATCCGCATCCTGCGCGAAGTGACAGTGGTGGAGGGCGACAAGAGCGCCACCTTCCTGCCATTCGACGGGTTCAAGGTGAGCTTCGAGATCGACTTCGATCACCCGGTCCTCAAGGGCCAGACCCAGAGTGCGGTCGTCGACTTCTCCAGCACCTCGTTCGTGAAGGAAGTCAGCCGCGCCCGTACTTTCGGCTTCATGCGTGACATCGAGTACCTGCGCAAGCACAACCTTGCGTTGGGTGGCAGTGTCGAGAACGCCATCGTGGTCGACGAGACTGGTGTGCTCAACGAAGACGGCCTTCGTTCCGATGACGAATTCGTCAAGCACAAGATCCTCGACGCCATTGGCGACCTTTACCTGCTGGGCAACAGCCTGATCGGCGAGTTCAAGGGCTACAAGTCCGGCCACGCGCTGAACAACCAGCTGCTGCGCAAGCTCATTGCTGAAACCGATGCCTGGGAAGTGGTCACTTTCGAAGATGCCAGCACGGCACCGATCTCGTACATGCGCCCTGTTGCGGCCGTGTAAGTTCGAACACTCTCTCTAGTGTGATTAAGGCCACCTTCGGGTGGCCTTCTTTATTTCAGGGCTTTTCTTTGCGTTGCGCGTGGCTTGCCAGGCGTTCCAGGGCGGCACGCAGCTTCGGGTCGGCGATGCCTTCAGCTGAGTCGCGGATGCTCTCGGCAGCATCGTTCGACAGCTCGGTCGTGTTGCCACCGCGCTTGGCCGGTACCAGCGGTGGCTGCACCTTGTAGAGGATGCGCTGCAGGTTGCCGAATGCTTCCAGGGCCTGGAGCTGGCGTTGCAGGCGCTTTTGCTGGTAGCGCAGGCGCGTGGCCCAGTGGCCGTCGGTCACCACCAGCAGCAACGTGCCATCGCGCCACGAGGCCACATGGCAATGCTCGCGAGCGGCCGGCTGCAGCTGGCTTTCCAGCAGGCGCTGCAGGTGCGCCAGGCGTTCGGCCTGGTTCAGCAGCAGGCGCAGTGGGCGGTTCTGACGCAGCAGGGTGGCGGGCGGCTGGGCGGGGGAAGGTTTGTAGGCCATGGCGGTATGCATGAGGTGGCAAGGTCGGCAGTCTAACACTTGCGCAACCTGCACTGACTGCTTCGTGGGACACGATACGAGTCGTTCTCGCTACGTTTCATCAACCTGCGGGTTGAACTCAGGGAAAATGCCCCTATCTTAGAAAAGCCCCCGCCTAAGCGCTGTGCCAGCATCGTGGCAATCGACCACTTTCCTCACCATCGTTTCCGGGTAGAATGCTCGTTCGCATGCGGCCTCAGGGCTGCACGGGCGACTCATGGGGCCGCCCTCCATCCCTACGTGTGGAAGATCCTGCCGATATGTTTGCGCCTTTGTTAAAAAAACTTTTTGGAAGCAAGAACGAGCGTGAAGTCAAACGCATGCTCAAGACGGTAGCTATCGTCAATGCCTTCGAAGAGAAGATGGTGGCCCTCTCCGATGAGCAACTGCGGGGCAAGACCGCAGAGTTCAAGGAGCGCCTGGCCAAAGGCGAGACGTTGGACCAGTTGCTGCCCGAAGCCTTCGCCGTGGCCCGCGAGGCCGGCAAGCGTGTCATGGGCATGCGCCACTTCGACGTGCAGCTGATCGGCGGCATGACCCTGCACGAGGGCATGATCGCAGAAATGCGTACCGGTGAAGGCAAGACCTTGGTCGGTACCCTGGCCGTCTACCTCAACGCACTGTCCGGCAAGGGCGTGCACGTGGTCACGGTGAACGACTACCTGGCCCGCCGCGACGCCAACTGGATGCGTCCGCTGTACGAATTCCTCGGTCTGTCCGTGGGCATCGTCTCGGCTTTCCAGCCGCCTGAGGAAAAGCGCGCCGCTTATGCAGCCGACATCACCTACGGCACCAACAACGAATTCGGTTTCGACTACCTGCGCGACAACATGGCGTTCAGCCAGGAAGAGAAGTTCCAGCGTGAACTGAACTTCGCCGTGATCGACGAAGTCGACTCGATCCTCATCGACGAAGCGCGTACCCCGTTGATCATCTCCGGCCAGGCCGAGGACAGCTCCAAGCTGTACATCGAGATCAACCGCCTGATCCCGCGTCTGACCCAGCACATCGAAGAAGTCGAAGGCCAGGTCACCCAGGAAGGCCACTTCACCATCGACGAGAAGAGCCGCCAGGTCGAACTCAACGAAGCCGGTCACCAGTTCATCGAAGAGATGCTGACCCAGGCTGGCCTGCTGGCCGAAGGCGAAAGCCTGTACTCGGCGCACAACCTGGGCCTGCTGACCCACGTCTACGCCGGCCTGCGTGCGCACAAGCTGTTCCACCGCAACATCGAGTACATCGTCCAGGACGGCCAGGTCCTGCTGATCGACGAGCATACCGGCCGTACCATGCCCGGCCGTCGCCTGTCCGAAGGCCTGCACCAGGCCATCGAGGCGAAAGAGAACCTGAACATCCAGGCTGAAAGCCAGACCCTGGCTTCGACCACCTTCCAGAACTACTTCCGCCTCTACACCAAGCTGTCCGGCATGACCGGTACCGCTGACACCGAAGCGTTCGAGTTCCAGTCGATCTACGCCCTCAACGTGATGGTCATTCCGCCGAACAAGCCACTCGCGCGCAAAGACTTCAACGACCTGGTGTACCTGACCGCCGACGAGAAATACGCCGCGATCATTGCCGACATCAAAGAGAGCATGACCCAGGGCCGCCCGATCCTGGTGGGTACCGCCACCATCGAAACCTCGGAGCACATGTCGAACCTGCTCAAGAAGGAAGGGATCGACCACAAGGTCCTGAACGCCAAGTACCACGAGAAGGAAGCCGAGATCATCGCGCAAGCCGGTGCCCCGGGTGCGCTGACCATCGCCACCAACATGGCCGGCCGTGGTACCGACATCCTGCTGGGCGGTAACTGGGAAGCCGAAGTGGCCGCCCTGGAAAACCCGACGCCCGAGCAGATCGCCCAGATCAAGGCCGACTGGCAGAAGCGTCACCAGCAGGTGATTCAAGCCGGTGGCCTGCACGTGATCGCCTCCGAGCGCCACGAATCGCGCCGTATCGACAACCAGCTGCGTGGCCGTTCCGGTCGTCAGGGCGACCCGGGTTCGAGCCGCTTCTACCTGTCGCTGGAAGACAGCCTGATGCGCATCTTCGCCTCTGACCGGGTGAAGAACTTCATGAAGGCACTGGGCATGCAGTCCGGCGAGGCCATCGAGCACCGCATGGTCACCAACGCCATCGAAAAAGCACAGCGCAAGGTCGAAGGCCGCAACTTCGACATTCGCAAACAGCTGCTCGAATACGATGACGTGGCCAACGAACAGCGCAAGGTGATCTACCACATGCGCAACAGCTTGCTGGCGGCCGAGAACATTGGCGATACCATCGTCGAGTTCCGCCAGGAAGTGCTGGACGCCACCATCAGCCAGCACATCCCGCCGCAGTCGCTGCCAGAGCAGTGGGACGTGGCCGGCCTCGAAGCTTCGTTGGCCAGCGACTTCGCCATGAAGCTGCCGATCCAGCAGTGGCTGGACGAGGACGATCACCTCTATGAGGAGACCCTGCGCGAGAAGCTGCTGAACGAAATCACCACCGCGTACACCGAGAAGGAAGACCAGGCCGGTATCGACGCCTTGCGTACCTTCGAGAAGCAGATCCTGCTGCGTGTGCTGGACGACCTGTGGAAAGACCACCTGTCGACCATGGACCACCTGCGTCACGGTATCCACCTGCGTGGTTACGCGCAGAAAAACCCGAAGCAGGAGTACAAGCGCGAGTCGTTCACCCTGTTCCAGGAGCTGCTCGAGTCGATCAAGCGCGACACCATCCGCGTGCTGTCGCACGTTCAGGTACGCCGCGAAGACCCGGCCGAAGAAGAAGCCCGCCTGCGCCGCGAAGCCGAAGAGCTTGCCAGCCGCATGCAGTTCCAGCATGCCGCCGCGCCGGGCCTCGAAAGCGAGGAGCTGAGCGAGGAGGGCGCCGAGGTGGCCGTGGCTGCTGCCCCGGTGCGCAACGACCTGAAGCTGGGCCGCAACGAGCCGTGCTGGTGTGGTTCGGGCAAGAAGTTCAAGCATTGCCATGGTCAGATCGAGTGACCTGACCTGATTGCTGTATCGTGACAACCTTGGGGGCCGCATTGCGGCCCCCTTTTTCCATATTCACCGTTTTTCTAGGAGCGCTCTAATGGCTGTTGGTCTTGGTCCTTTGCCCACCCTGCACCCGGTTCCGGGTTTTGAACTCGGTATTGCTTCTGCCGGCATCAAGCGTCCTGGGCGCAAGGATGTGGTGGTCATGCGCTGCGCTGAAGGCTCCAGCGTGGCTGGCGTGTTCACCCTCAATGCCTTCTGTGCAGCTCCGGTGATCCTGTCCAAGCAGCGGGTGCAGGGCACCGTGCGCTACCTGCTGACCAACACCGGTAATGCCAACGCCGGTACCGGCGCGCCAGGCCTGGCCGCCGCCGAACGTACCTGCGCCAAGCTGGCCGAACTGACCGGCGTGCCGGCCGAGTCGGTGCTGCCTTTCTCCACGGGTGTGATTGGCGAGCCACTGCCGGTCGAGAAGATCGAAGGCGCGCTGCAGGCCGCCCTGGACAACCTGTCGGAAAACCACTGGGCTGAAGCTGCCACCGGCATCATGACCACCGACACCCTGCCAAAAGGTGCCAGCCGCCAGTTCCAGCACGATGGCGTGACCGTCACCGTGACCGGCATCAGCAAAGGCGCCGGCATGATCCGCCCGAACATGGCCACCATGCTCGGCTACATCGCCACCGACGCCAAGGTCGCTCCGGCCGTGCTCAAGGACCTGATCCTCGACGGCGCCAACAAGTCGTTCAACCGCATCACCATCGACGGCGACACCTCGACCAACGACTGCTGCATGCTGATCGCCACCGGCAAGGCCAACCTGCCGGAAGTCACCGAAGCCAGCGGCGCGCTGTTCGAAGCGCTGAAGAAAGCCGTGTTTGAAGTGTGCATGGAAGTGGCACAGGCCATCGTTCGTGACGGCGAAGGCGCGACCAAGTTCGTCACCGTACAGGTCAACGGCGGTGGCAACCACCAAGAGTGCCTGGACGTTGGTTACGCCGTGGCCCACTCGCCGCTGATCAAGACCGCGCTGTTCGCCTCCGACCCGAACTGGGGCCGCATTCTGGCCGCCGTGGGCCGTGCCGGCGTGCCGGAGTTGGACGTGAGCCTGATCGACGTCTATCTGGGCGACGTGTGCATCGCCAGCCAAGGCGGCCGCAGCCCGAGCTACACCGAAGCGCAGGGTTCGGCCGTGATGGCCCAGGAAGAGATCACCATCCGTATCGAGCTTGGCCGTGGCCAGTGCAGCGAAACCATCTGGACCACCGACCTGTCCCACGAATACGTGAAGATCAACGCCGAATACCGCACCTGATGTAAATGGGGCCGCACAGCGGCCCCAAATTCCCCAAAGACATGGAGCCGAACCATGAGCTATCACCTGATCATCGGCGACAAATTGTATTCTTCCTGGTCGCTGCGTGGCGCCCTGGCCCTCGAACTGGCCGGCGTCGCTTATGAAGAAACGCTGATCAAACTGAACCAGCCTGACACCCGCAAGCGCATCCTCGAATTCTCCGCCACCGGCAAGGTGCCGCTGCTCAAGACCGAGCACGGGGTGATCGCCGACTCCCTGGCCATTGCCGAATACCTCAACGAGCGCCACCCCGAGGCCCAGCTGTGGCCGGCCGATGTGGCTGCCCGTGCCCAGGCCCGCTCGGCCTGCGCGCAGATGCACAGCGGCTTCTTCGCCCTGCGCGGGGCCATGCCGTTCGACCTGACCCGTGACCAGGCGCTGGAGAGCATCCCACTGGATGTGCAGGTGGACATCGACCGCATCGTCGCGCTGTGGTCCGAGTGCCGACTGGTCGCCAAGGACAACGGGCCGTTCCTGTTCGGCAAGCCGACCCTGGTCGATGCCTTCTTCGCCCCGGTGGCGGTGCGCCTGCGTACCTACCGTGTGGAAGTGCCCGCCGAGGCCGCTACCTATATCGAAACCATTTACCAGTGGCCGGCCTTCCAGGCCTGGCAGCAAGCTGGCCTGGCGGAGCGTGAAGGTTGAAACGGATTCATGTTGTAGCCGCGGTGATCCGGGGTAGTGACGGCCGCATTCTGATTGCGCGCCGCGCCGATACTCAGCACCAGGGCGGCCTGTGGGAATTCCCCGGCGGCAAGGTGGAAGAGGGTGAGGGCGTCGAAGCGGCGCTGGCCCGCGAACTGCGCGAAGAGCTGGGCATCGAAGTGACCCGTTCGCGGGCGCTGATCAAGGTCAGCCACGACTACCCGGACAAGCAGGTGCTGCTGGATGTTCGCGAGGTCGATGCCTTCACCGGCGAGCCCCATGGCGCCGAAGGCCAGCCACTGGCCTGGGTCGCACCACGGGACCTTGCCCAGTACGAGTTCCCTGAAGCCAACAAGCCGATTGTCGCCGCTGCGCGCCTGCCGGATCAGTACCTGATCACGCCGGATGGCCTGGAAGTGCCGCAAATGCTCAAGGGTATCCAGAAGGCCGTGGCCAATGGCATTCGCCTGATCCAGCTGCGCGCCCCGGACATGTACGACCCCAAGTACCGCGATGTGGCGGTGGACGCAGTCGGGCTGTGCGCCGGCAAGGCGCAGCTCATGCTCAAGGGGCCGCTTGAGTGGCTAGGCGACTTCCCGTCCGCCGGTTGGCACCTGACCGCCGCGCAGTTGCGCAAGTACGCGGCCAAAGGCCGCCCGTTCCCCAAAGAGCGCTGGTTGGCAGCGTCGTGTCACAGTGCCGAAGAGCTGGTACTGGCCGAGCAGATGGGCGTGGATTTCGTCACACTGTCGCCGGTACAGGCGACCCAGACCCATCCCGAGGCGGTGCCATTGGGGTGGGATGAGGCGCAGCGGCTGATTGCCGGGTTCAACCAGCCGGTTTACCTGCTGGGCGGAGTTGGGCCGGGTGAGCGAGAGAAGGCCTGGGAGGCCGGAGCCCAAGGTGTTGCCGGGATTCGCGCGTTCTGGCCTGAGGCCTGAGCATTCGGGCCGCTTTGCGGCCCATTCGCGACACAAGGCCGCTCCTACAAGGGATCGCGTTCTCCTGTAGTAGCGGCCTTGTGTCGCGAAAGGGCTGCAAAGCAGCCTCAGCACTATCAGCCCTGAGGCTTTTCTGCAGGCTGCCACAATACCTCGGCAATCCCTTGTCGTCTGGCAATGATCCGGGCTGCCACGAACAACAAGTCCGAAAGCCGGTTGATATACGCCAACCCCACCCCCTCCAACGGCTCCAGCGCATTCAGCTGCTGACACCGCCGCTCTGCACTACGCGCCAGGCTACGGCACACATGGGCCTGCGCCACCAGCGCCGAACCACTGGGTAGAATGAAATTCTTCAGCGGGCCCAGCTCGTCGTTCCACACATCAATTGCTGCCTCTAGCCGCTCAATTTCAGCCTGGTTCAAGGCCTGGTAGCTGGGCATCGCCAATTCGCCGCCAAGGTCGAAAAGGCGATGCTGGCAAGGCGCCAGAACGTCGCTCACCTCATCCAGCTTGTGATCAGCCAGCCCGGCCAGCAACAGCCCGAGCTGGCTGTTCAGGCTGTCCACCTCACCGATCGCTTCGACCCGCGGGTGGTCCTTCGGCACCCGCCGCCCATCGCCCAGGCCGGTTTCGCCCTTGTCGCCAGTGCGGGTGTAGATTTTGGACAGGCGATAGCCCATGTCATGCCTCCTTGTGGGTCGGCACCGCCGCTGGCGG
Organism: Pseudomonas sp. NBRC 111124; assembly: GCF_001320245.1. Lineage (GTDB taxonomy): Bacteria > Pseudomonadota > Gammaproteobacteria > Pseudomonadales > Pseudomonadaceae > Aquipseudomonas. The sequence continues at coordinate 112,732 of NZ_BCBA01000016.1, read as the reverse complement.
CTGGCCGAGGGGCAGGCGCAGGGTGAAGCAGGTGCCCTGGCCGGGCGTGGACTGCACTTCCATCTGCCCCTTGTGGTTGTTGGTGATGATGAAGTATGAAACCGACAGCCCGAGCCCGGTGCCCTGGCCGATCTCCTTGGTGGTGAAGAACGGCTCGAAGGTGCGCTTGCGAACGGCTTCGGGCATGCCCACGCCATTGTCCTCGACCTGGATCTCGGCCCACGGCGGATTGAGCTTCGTGCGCAGGATGATGCGCCCGGGCTCGCTGGGCTGCGGCCGCTGATGGATGGCCTGTGCGGCGTTTTTCAGCAGGTTCAGCAGCACCTGCTCCAGTTCGTTGGCGGTGCAAGGCACCGGGCCCAGGTTGGGGTCGAACTGGCGGACGATGGCCTGCCCCTTGAAGTCGAAGCCGATGGTCAGGTCGAAGTCGTTGCTGGCGATTTCCACGGCCTGGTCGATCAGGGCCGGCAGTTCGCAAGGCGCCAGCTGGCGGTTGCTGCGGCGGCTGAAGCTGAGCATGTGGGTGACGATCTTGGCGGCGCGGGCACCGGCCTGCTGAATGCCGTCAAGCAGTTGCGGCACTTCGCGGTTTTCCAGGTAACGGTTGACGCTGGGCAGGTCGATGCCCAGTTCGCTGGCCTGTTCCTGGTTGCGCGGCAGCTCCGGCGACAGGCGCCGACGAATGTTCTGCACGTTGTGCAGGATCGCGCCCAACGGGTTGTTGATTTCGTGGGCCATGCCGGCAGCGAGGCCGCCGACCGAGAGCATCTTCTCTGATTGCACCATCATCTCTTCCAGCGACAGGCGCTCGGTGATGTCGTCAATACGGATGACCACGCCGCGGCCGCCGCCGCCCATCAGCGGGTAGAAGGTCAGGGCGTAATGGCGCAGGTCATCGCCCTTGGGCCAGGTGACCCGCTCGATCTTCGCTACCCGGTGCTTTTCGACGCTTTCCTTGAGCTGCGGCAGGAACGGCTTGAGCGGCTCGAAGGCGATGAAGATCGGTTGGTTCAGCGCTTCGTCCAGCGGCGTGCCGGAGAGCACCGTGGCTTCGTGGTTCCATTGGGTGACGTAGAGCTGCTCATCGAGGGCGATCAGAGCCGAGGGCATGGAATCGATGATGCTGTTGAGGTAGTTCTGGAAGCCGGTGAGCTTTTTCTCGATCTTGCTGCGTACCTGGACTTCCAGCTCCAGTTTGCGATTGGTGTGGCGGGTTTCTTCGGCCAGGCCCTGGGCCTGATCGTAGGCTGTCTGGAATTCGTCGCGGGTACGCTTGAGCTGCTGCTCGCGGGCCTCGATGCGCGAAAGCATGGTGTTGAAGGCTTCGGCGAGGCTGCCGATCTCGTCGTCGTTGCCGCGGGTGGCGCGCAAGGCATAGCTTTCTTCGCGGGTGACCTGACGGCTGAGCTGTTCGAGCTGGTTGATCGGCTGGGTGATCAGGCGCTTGATCTGCCGGGCGACGATCATCCACAGCAGGATGCTGAACACCAGGATGGCTAGGCTGGCGCTGAGCGTGCCGGTGTAGAACGCCGTAGGCAGTTCGCTGCTGGCTACCAGCAGCAGGTGCGCCGGCGGGCTGGCATCGCGCGGGATGCGGATCAGCTGGGTGCTGCGAAATTCCATCAGGCGCCAGCCGTCGATGTTGCGGTAGCGCTTGGGCAGGACCAGTGGCTCGCCGTGCTGCAACTGGGCCAGCATGTTGCCGTCGCCACCGTAGACGGCGGCAGCGCGTAGCGGCGTGTAGCTGTCCAATTCCTTGAGCAGAGCAGTGGCAGTCTCGGCGGAGTCGCCGGCACGGGCCGATAGCTGCGGGTTGGCCACCAGCTTGCCGATGGTCTGCAATGCCTGCGGCGCCATGCTCTCCTGGGTGATCCAGTAGGCGGCGCTGATGAAGGTCAGGTTGGCCACCAGCAAGATGGTCACCAGCAGTACCAGCAGGGCCGCCAGCAGTTTCTGCCCGACCGGGAGGTTTTCCAGGCGTTGGCGCAGGCTCATGGGCAAGGCAATGTCCGTATTGGGTTGAGGTCAGGCGCTGGGCAAGCCACGCGCTCGCAGGTTATCGACAAGGCGCTGGTGCAGGTGTTCCAGCCGTGGCAGCACCATGCCGTGGCGCTCTGCTGCCCGGCACGCGTGGCCAAGCAGGTAGTGCACCTCGGTACGCCGGCCAGCGCGCACGTCCTGATACATCGAAGAGTAGTTGGCGGCTGTGGCCAGGATCACCCGCTGCACTTCTTCGTCCAGGTCGGTTGCCGCTTCGGGCTGGCCGCAACGGCGCAGCAGTTCGGCAAGCTCCTTGCTTAGCGCCTCGACCTCGCCGAGGTGCCCGAGCAACCCGCCGTTCTGGCAGTCATGGAGCACGGTCAGCGGGTTGATGGCGCAGTTCAGCGCCAGCTTGCGCCACAGGCGGGTAAGGATGTCGACTGTCCACTCGCCCGGGATGCCGGCGTCGCTGAGGTCGGTGAACCATTCGGGGAGGGCGGGGTTGGCCGGGTCGCCCAGCCAGTTGAAACCATGGCCGGCGAAACGCACCCGCCAGTCGTCCTCGCGGAACGCGCCTTCGGTGCTGGAGGCGAAGATGCAGCGGGCGAGGGGGGCCTGGTCGGCGACTTCGTCCTGGCTGCCGAGGCCGTTCTGCAGCAGTACGATTTCTGCGCCTTCAGCCAGCCGCGGCAGCAGGCGGGCGATGGCAGGGGCGGCATCGTAGGCCTTGCAGGCCACCAGCAGGCGATGAATGGGCCCGCCGGTCTCGGCCGTTTCGGCCGGGATGGCGTAGACGCTGGCCTGGTCCTGTTTGACCAGGGTCAGGCCGCCGGCATGCTGGTAGGCCTGCAGGCGCTGCGCATCGCGCAGGATCAGGCGTACCGCCTTGCTGGCGCGTGCCAGGCGGCAGGCCCAGAGGCTGCCGAGGCTACCGGCGCCGAGAATATGCCAGGTGCTGCTCATCTGCGTTTCGCAACCCGTTATAATGAGCCCGCATTTTAACCTTCTAACACCGACGCGCTCCATGTTCAGACTGAGCGCGCTTTTATTTTATGGAGAATACCCATGCCTTCGTTCGACGTGGTATCGGAACTGGACAAGCACGAAGTGCAGAACGCAGTCGACAACGCCATCAAGGACCTCGACCGCCGCTATGACCTCAAGGGCAAGGGCAGCTTCGAGTTCAAGGACAAGGAGCAGACCGTGGTGCTGACCGCCGAAGAAGAGTTCCAGCTCGAAGCCATGCTGGAAATCCTGCGCCTGGCGCTGGTCAAGCGCAAGATCGATGTGAAGTGCCTGGAAACCAAGGACCCGTACGCCTCGGGCAAGGAAAAGAAACAGGAAGCCAAGTTCCGCGAAGGCATCGACAAGGACCTGGCCAAGAAGATCGTCGCCACCATCAAGGACGGCAAGCTCAAGGTCCAGGCCGCCATTCAGGGCGAGCAAGTGCGTGTCACCGGCAAGAAGCGCGACGACCTGCAGGAAGCCATTGCCCTGCTGCGCACCAAGGAATTCGACATGCCAGTCCAGTTCAACAACTTCCGCGACTGATCGCAGGGTTGCCCGGAACCTCGATGGCGCAATGATGTCCATGGGGGCCATGGCCGCTGGATGACCGGCGGCCTGCTTTACTGTGTACGTGCCGCACGGCATCAGGAGATGAATGCATGGATTTGAACGCTGAAGTCGATCAGCTGGTCCGCCAATCGCAGACCTGGATCCCGATGATCATGGCGTATGGCAGCCGTCTGCTGCTTGCGCTGGTGACCTTGGCCATCGGTTGGTGGATCACCAACAAGATCAGTGACCGGCTGGCCAAGCTTGTCGGCCTGCGGGTCGCGGACCCGGCGTTGCAGGGTTTCATTCGCACGTTGGCCAACATCGTCATGAAGGTGATGCTGGCGATCAGTGTGGCGTCGATGATCGGCATCGAGACCACCTCGTTCGTGGCAGCCATGGGTGGTGCGGTGCTGGCTGTCGGCCTGGCGTTGCAGGGCAGCCTGGCGAACTTCGCCGGTGGCGTGCTGATCCTGATGTTCCGCCCGTTCCGCATCGGCGACTGGATCGAAGCACAGGGTGTATCCGGTACCGTCGACAGCATTCAGATCTTCCACACCGTGCTACGCACAGGTGACAACAAGACTGTGATCATGCCGAACGGCAGCCTGTCCAACGGCATCATCACTAACACCAACCGCCAGCCGACGCGCAAGGTAGTGTTCGATGTGGGTGTGGACTACGAGGCCGACTTGCAGAAGGCACGTCAGGTGCTGCTGGAGCTGGCGCAGGACCCGCGCGTGCTGCCGGACCCGGCACCGCAGGCGGTAGTCTCGACCCTGGGTGACAGCTCGATCACGGTGTCGCTGCGCCTGTGGACCAAGACCGCCGACTACTGGGACGTGATGTTCATGCTCAACGAGCATGCCCGTGACCAGTTGAAGGCCGAAGGCATCGACATTCCGTTCCCGCAGCGGGTGATTCGTGTGGTGCAGGAGACTGCAGCGCAGTAAAGCCAGACCGGGGCCGCGAAAGCGGCCCCATTCTTTTTCAGCCCCTTACACTTGTTCACAGCAATTCCCCGCCATTTCTGGCATATAGCCTGACCCCTCCTGCCTGCACCTGATACGCCATCATGAAACCACTGCTCTACATCACTCCTCTTCGAGCCCTGCTGTTTGGCCTGACCTTGGCCCTGTTCGAGCTGCTCACTTACCTGGCCAGCGACGCCGTGATGCCGGCCATGCCGGTGGTGGTCGAGCACCTGAACGCCAACCCCGAATACATCCCCCACGCGCTCAACCTGTACCTGCTCGGTGGCGTGGTGCTGCAATGGCTGATTGGCCCGCTGGCCGATCGCTACGGCCGGCGCCCGCTGCTGTTGGCCGGCTGCGCGTTCTTCGGCGTCGCCTGCCTGGCCACCTACTGGGTGCAGGATATCGGCCTGTTCAACCTGCTGCGGCTGCTGCAGGGCATCGGCCTGGGCTTCGTGGTGACGGTCAGCTACCCGGCGCTGAACGAGTCGTTCAGCGAAGCGGACGCGGTGCGCATGATGGCGTTGCTGGCCAATATCGCCTTGCTATCGCCGCTGCTCGGGCCACTGGTCGGTACGCTGATGCTGCAGTGGCTGGACTGGCGCTGGTTGTTCGTGGCCTTTGCCATTGGCGCAGTGCTGTGCTGGCTGCTGCTGTATCGCCTGATGCCGGAAACCCTCGGCGTGGAACGCCGCGACGGCTCGCGCCTGGCATTCACACCGATCCACCTGCTGCCGCTGCTCGCCGGCTATGGCCAGCTGCTGGCCAACCGCAAGTTCGTCGCCGGCAGTGCCGCACTGGGCCTGGTGGGCCTACCGCTGATTGGCTGGATCGGCCTGTCGCCGGTGCTGCTTATCCACGATGAGGGGCTGAGCACGATGGAATATGCGCTGTGGCAGCTGCCCGTGTTCGGTGGCTTGATCCTGGGTAACCTGATCATCAACCGCATTGCCGATCGGTACCCGCTGCCGGCTTTGGTGCGTGGCGCGCTGGGGCCGTATCTGGCCGGGCTGTGCCTGATGGTGCTGGCGACTTGGATGTGGCCGACGGTGACCAGCGTGGTCGCCGGCATGTCGTTGTATGCCTTGGGGTTGGGTGTGGCCAATGCGGTGCTCTACCGCATGACGCTGTTCGCCAGCGAGCAGAGCAAAGGACTGGTATCGGCGATGCTGGGGATGATCACCATTGCCTTGCTGGGGCTCGGTGGCGCGGTAATGGCGATGATCGGGGCAGGTGCGAGCCTGTTGCACTTTGCCCTGGCTGCCGGTGTGGCAGGTGCCCTGGCGCTGTGGCCGCTCTGGTTCGTGGTAGGCGGACGGCCCGGGGAAGGGGCTGTGGCTCAATAATCATTGTTGCCTGTACCGGCCCTTTCGCGGGTAAACCCGCGAAGAGGCCGGTGCAGGCAGTGGAGAACTATCACGGCTGCTCAGTTGCCGGGTTATCCACCGGTACCTGCTTTCCCCGGCTCACTTCCTGGCGCCAGTGCAGCGCGATCAGAATCAGCGTGGGCACCCCCAGCAGCGCAGTGATCAGGAAGAAGTCGTGATACCCGTACTTCTCCACCATCACCCCTGAATAGCCGCCGATCAGGCGCGGCAGCAACAGCATGATCGAGCTGAGCAGCGCGTATTGCGTGGCCGAGAACTTCAGGTTGGTGAGGCTCGACAGGTAGGCGACGAACGCCGAGGTGGCCAGACCGGAGCTGAAGTTGTCCAGGGAAATGGTCACCACCAGCATTTCAAGGTTCGGCCCCATGTCGGCCAACATCAGGAACAGGATGTTGGTGGCCGCCGAGGCCGCGCCGCCGATGAACAGGATCGGCAGGATGCCGAAACGCACGATCAGCAAGCCGCCGACGCCGGCACCGACCAAGGTCATGATCAGGCCGAAAACCTTGCTGACGCTGGCGATCTGGTCCTTGGTGAAGCCCATGTCGATGTAGAACACGTTGGCCATGACGCCCATGACCGTGTCCGACATGCGGTAGGTAGCGATCAGCCCGAGCAGCAGCAGGGCCTGCCAGCGGTAACGGGCGATGAAGTCGTGCACTGGTGTCAGCACCGGAGCCAGGCCGCGTCGGCCCATACCCGAAAGGCAGGCCCAGGTCAGCAGCACGTAGAGGATCAGGCGCAGGAAGGCACGGTCTTCGAGCAGCAGGTCGAGCGGCGTCGCGTCGCCGGAAATCACGCTCGACCAGCCGGTGTTGAACATCTGGGTGAAGCTGGCCGGTACCGACACCAGCAGGATGATCAACACGAATACCGAGGCCATCTGATGCATCAGGCCGTAGCGCGCGGCCGACAGCTGGGTGCGCATCGGCACCGATGGCTCACGCATCACCAGGGTGGTGAACAATGCTGGCAGCATCATCACGCCGAACAGCACGTAGGTGCCGGCCCAGGCCTTGTGCAGGTAGCTGAAGCCGGTGGAACCGAACCATTCGGCGAAGAACAGCGCGCCTGCGGTGGCGAGCAGGGCAGCGACCCGGTAACCGGCCATGTAGCTGGCGGCGAGGGCTGCCTGGCGCTGATCGTCGGCAATCTCGAGGCGATAGGCATCGACGGCGATGTCCTGGGTGGCGGAGGCGAAAGCCACCAGCACCGCCAGGGCAATCAGCCAGGAAAGGTGTTGCTGCGGGTCGCACAGGCTCATGCCGACCAGGCCGATCACCACCAGCGATTGCGACAACAGCAGCCACGAACGCCGACGGCCCAGGCCGCCAAGCAGCGGCAGACGCCACTGGTCGAGCAGTGGCGACCAGACCCATTTGAAGGCATAGGCCAGGCCGATCAGACTGGCGTAGCCAATGGTTTCACGGGCCACGCCCGCTTCGCGCAGCCACACCGACAGGGTCGAGAACACCAGCATGTAGGGCAGACCGGCAGCAAAGCCGAGCAGCAAAAGTACCAAGGTTGACGGGCTGGCATAGGCAGCGAGCGCAGCGCGCCAGGTTTTACGGGGCATGGGCCAACATCTGCCTCAAATTTGCGAAAACAAAGCGCGCACTCTAACCGCTGTGCTCCATCGGGCGCCAGCCATGGCGTGTCATATCCACACGATTATTGGTCACGTTCACACCCTCTGCGCGCAGTCTGGCCCGCTGTTCATCGCCCGAAGGCGTGCCCAACGCCAGGCTCAGCCGCCCGCCTGCGCCGAGTACCCGGTGCCAGGGCAGGCGAGTATCGGTTGGCAACTGCCCGAGGGTGCGGCCCACCCAACGTGCTGCCCGGCCAAGCCCCGCCAGTTCCGCGAGCTGGCCATAGCTGACCACCTTGCCCTCAGGTACCTGGCCAAGCACTGAATACAGTGCCGTTCGTCGGGCTTCAGGCGAATCCTGTGTGTGTACATATCCCTCAGACACCAGGGCAGCCCTGCGCTGAGATGAAACCGGACGAGTGGTCGCGGCAAATGAGAGTTGAACTCAACGGCATACTCCTGGGTCTGTCCTTGCTCTGGTCGTCGGTATCTGGATAATGCCCGGCTTTTTTCGTCAAATCGAACCTGTAGCGCGCTTATGTATTCTAGATCCTTGCTTTGCCTGTTGACCGCTTCCCTGTGCGCCGCCCCGGCGTTCGCCGACACCGTGTGGATGAAGAACGGCGACCGGCTCAGCGGCAAAATCCGTGTTTTCGACGGTGGCAAGTTGCTGCTGGAAACCCCGTATGGCGGCTCGATCTCGCTGGACTGGAAACAGGTCCAGACGTTGGAAAGCGACCAGGAACTGCTGGTCAAGCAGGACGCCTACACCGGCGAAAAGGCGAAGTCGCTCAAAGCCGCTGAACCTGGCAAGGTCACCCTGGCCAATGGCGAGGCGCCCAAGACCGTCGACCTGGCCAGTGTCCAGCAGATCATGAAGCCCAAACCGCTGGTAGAGGACTTCATCTGGAAGGGTAACGTCGACGTGGCCATGGACTACAAGCGCGCCGAGACCGACAGCGACGATTACGATGTCGACTTCAAGACGACTGCCCGCCACGGGCGCTGGCGGCACAATGCCGAAGGCGAATACAACCGCGAATCCAAGGACGACGTCACCACTACCGACAACTGGAGCGCCGAGTACGCGCTCGACCGCTTCATCACCGAGAAGTGGTTCTGGCAGGGGCGTATGGAATACAAGCGTGACCGCATCGAGGACCTGGCTCGTCAGCGCACGGTCGGTACCGGCCCGGGCTACCAGTTCTGGGATGACGAGCTGGGCGCGTTCTCGCTGGGGTCGCTGATCAACCGTACCGATTTCGAGTACCAGGACGGTGCCAAGGACAACTTCTACTCGGCGGCGGTGAAGTGGGACTACACCCGCTACCTGATCGGCAAGAAAGTCCAGTTGTTCACCAATGGCGAGTTTGCCAAGCCGCTGGGCGGCGTGGCCGATTACTCGCTGGATGCCGAGCTGGGGCTGCGCTACAAGGTCACCGAATGGGCATCGCTCAACCTCAAGGCAGAGAAGGACATCATCACCGGTACGCGGGACAGTGACCTGGACAAGACCCGCTATACCGCTGGCTTCGGTGTGACCTGGTAAAACGCCGGGGCTGCGCAGCAGCCCCATTGGCACTGGATGTGATAATGCTTATCTTGTCACCCATCCAGTCCGCCGCCAGGAGCCGCGCCCAAGTGAGTACCAACGCCATCCGCCCTGCCCGGGAACTGCTGCTCAAGGAATACCGCGGCGTGCTCTCGACCCACTCCAAGTCCATGCCCGGCTTCCCGTTCGGTTCCGTGGTGCCGTACTGCCTGGATGCCGAGGGCAATCCGCTGATCCTCATCAGCCGCATCGCCCAGCACACCCACAACCTGCAGAAAGACCCCAAGTGCTCGCTGCTGGTGGGTGAGCGCGAGGCAGAGGACGTGCAGGCTGTCGGCCGCCTGACGGTCATGGCCGAGGCGCACAAGCTGGTCGACGAGGCCGCCATCGAGGCAGCGGCCGAGCGCTACTACCGCTATTTTCCCGACGCCGCCAACTATCACAAGGCCCACGATTTCGACTTCTGGGTCCTGCAGCCGGTGCGCCATCGCTACATTGGCGGCTTCGGTGCCATCCACTGGCTCGACCAGGTGACGCTGGCCAATCCGTTCGCGGGCAAGGCCGAAGCCAGCATGATCAAGCACATGAACAGTGACCATGCCAATGCCATCGCCCATTACGTCGAGTTGAGTGACCTGCCGCGCAGCGTGCCGGCGCAGATGGTTGGCATCGACAGCGAAGGCATGCACCTGCGCATCGGGCAGGGCATCTACTGGTTAGCGTTCCCCGCTTCTTGCAACACGCCGACACAAGTTCGCGAAGCCCTTGTTTTGCTGGCACGCGCCGACCAATGGCCAGCTACGACTGGAGTCGAGGCTTGAAAACCCAAGCGCACGCATCCATCTGTAGCTTTTACAGGAAGGGTCTCTTCCGACGAGGAATGCTTTGATGCGTGCTTTTCTATTGCTGTTTCTACTGTTCCCGGTGCTGGAACTGTTCGTCTTCGTCAAGGTAGCCGGCGCCATCGGTTTTTTCCCGGCGCTGCTGCTGATCATCGCCGGTTCTGCCCTGGGGGTGCTGGTGGTGCGCATAGCCGGCTTGGCCACCGCTCTGCGTGCCCGTGAAAGCCTGCAGCGTGGCGAACTGCCCGCCGAGGACATGTTCCAGGGCCTGATGCTGGCCGTGGGTGGTGGTCTGCTGCTGGTGCCAGGCTTCATCAGCGACGTGCTGGGCCTGCTGTGCCTGTTGCCGTTTACCCGCCGCCTGGCCGCCCGCAAGATGCGTGAGCGCGCCGAAGCCCAGAGCCTGCGCCAGCGCGCGTTCCAGGACGACCCGTTCCAGGCGCAGCCGCGTGATGGCGGGCACCGCCCGAATGTGATCGAAGGCGAGTACGAGCGCCGCGACAAATAGCCAGACCTGTAACCCCCGGGGCCGCACAAGCGGCCCCGGTGTTTTTTAACCGGCTGAAAAATTTTGCATATCAAGCCTTGTAATTGAATATGGCGGCCTCATGTATGTGGTCACCGCAAGGTTTCTGGTGGCAACACCAGTCATGACACAGGTGGTTCGCCCTTTGCGGGCCACCCCCGGCAACGCCGGACTGCATCAACCCGCCGGTGTCGATACCGGCCGATGAAAACCACAATTTGGGAGAGATCGACAATGAAGCTTCGTCCTCTGCATGACCGCGTAGTCATCCGTCGCAGCGAAGAAGAATCGAAAACCGCTGGCGGTATCGTCCTGCCGGGTTCGGCCGCTGAAAAACCAAACCGCGGCGAAGTCGTTGCTGTTGGCACCGGTCGCGTTCTGGAAAACGGCGAAGTACGTGCGCTGGCCGTTAAAGTCGGTGACAAAGTGGTATTCGGCCCTTACTCGGGCAGCAACACCGTGAAAGTCGATGGCGAAGACCTGCTGGTCATGGCCGAGAACGAAATCCTCGCCGTTATCGAAGGCTGATTTCCCCGACTTCCCGTTACTCCAAAGATTTTCAAGGATTAAACGATCATGGCTGCTAAAGACGTAAAATTCGGCGATTCCGCTCGTAAGAAAATGCTGGTTGGTGTCAACGTTCTGGCTGACGCAGTAAAAGCGACCCTCGGCCCGAAAGGCCGTAACGTGGTGCTGGCCAAGAGCTTCGGCGCTCCGACCATCACCAAGGACGGCGTTTCCGTCGCCAAAGAAATCGAGCTGAAAGACGCCTTCGAAAACATGGGCGCCCAGCTGGTCAAGGAAGTCGCTTCCAAAGCCAACGACGCTGCCGGTGACGGCACCACCACCGCTACCGTTCTGGCTCAGGCCATCGTCAACGAAGGCCTGAAAGCCGTCGCTGCCGGCATGAACCCGATGGACCTGAAGCGCGGTATCGACAAGGCCACCGCCGCCGTTGTCACCGAGCTGAAGAACCTGTCCAAGCCATGCGCCGACTCCAAGGCCATCGCCCAGGTAGGCACCATCTCCGCCAACTCCGACAACTCCATCGGTGAAATCATCGCCGAAGCCATGGAAAAAGTCGGTAAAGAAGGCGTGATCACCGTTGAAGAAGGCTCGGGCCTGGAAAACGAACTGTCGGTCGTAGAAGGCATGCAGTTCGACCGCGGCTACCTGTCGCCGTACTTCGTCAACAAGCCGGACACCATGGTGGCCGAGCTGGAAGGCCCGCTGCTGCTGCTGGTCGACAAGAAGATCTCCAACATCCGTGAGCTGCTGCCAGTTCTGGAAGCCGTTGCCAAAGCCGGCCGTCCTCTGCTGATCGTTGCTGAAGACGTTGAAGGCGAAGCCCTGGCTACCCTGGTCGTCAACAACATGCGCGGCATCGTCAAGGTTGCTGCGGTCAAGGCACCGGGCTTCGGCGACCGCCGCAAGGCCATGCTGCAGGACATCGCCGTCCTGACCGGCGGCCAGGTCATCTCCGAAGAAATCGGCCTGACCCTGGAAACCACCACCCTGGAGCACCTGGGTAACGCCAAGCGCGTCATCCTGTCCAAGGAAAACACCACCATTATCGACGGTGCTGGCGTTGACGCCGACATCGAAGCACGCGTCAAGCAGATCCGTGCCCAGATCGAAGAAACCTCTTCGGACTACGACCGTGAGAAGCTGCAAGAGCGTCTGGCCAAGCTGGCTGGCGGTGTTGCCGTGATCAAGGTGGGTGCTGGCACCGAAGTTGAAATGAAAGAGAAGAAAGCCCGCGTTGAAGACGCCCTGCACGCTACCCGTGCTGCCGTCGAAGAAGGCGTGGTGCCTGGCGGTGGTGTTGCCCTGGTTCGCGCCCTGGCTGCCATCGTTGACCTCAAAGGCGACAACGAAGACCAGAACGTCGGTATCGCCCTGCTGCGTCGCGCTGTAGAAGCGCCGCTGCGCCAGATCACTGCCAACGCCGGCGACGAGCCAAGCGTTGTCGCTGACAAGGTCAAGCAAGGTTCGGGCAACTACGGCTACAACGCTGCTACCGGCGAATACGGCGACATGATCGAAATGGGTATCCTCGACCCAGCCAAGGTCACCCGTTCGGCGCTGCAAGCTGCTGCTTCGATTGGCGGTCTGATGATCACCACCGAAGCGATGATTGCTGATGCCCCGAGCGAAGCTCCAGCTGGCGGCGGCATGCCAGACATGGGCGGCATGGGTGGCATGGGCGGCATGATGTAAGCCAGCCTTACCCCCTGCACCAAGAAAAAGCCCCGCCTAGTGCGGGGCTTTTTCATTCTCGTGCAACCCCACTATCAGGCAGTGCGATGCTCGCCGACTGGCACTTCGGCCATGCCCTTGCGATACAGCACCAGGTAGTACGACCCCAAGCCGATCAACCAGCAGAACACCGCCGTCCACACGTTATGCGACAGAAAGTGGGCGCCCTGCAGCATCCGCCCCAGCCCCAGCGCCGAGCCGGTCACCAGTGCCACCGCGAACGCCACCCGCGCCAGCTTCGGCTTGCGGTCACGCAGCATGAAGAACAGCCCGAACAAGCAGAACCCGGTCGCCGCATGCCCACCCGGCCAGCAAAGGCCTGGCTTGTCAGTGGCCGGGCGATGCTGCAGCAGTTCGCTGTACGTTTCCTTGCCGCCGAACTGGGTCAGGCTCCAGGGGCATTGCACCTGGGTCACCTTCTTCAGCGGCGTGACGAAGGCGGTTGATAGCCCCAGCGCCAGCACCAGGCAACCCAGCTCGCGGCGCCAGCTGAACAGGCGCTTCCAGAAGAAGCTCGAGGCGAACGCGCCCAGCGAGATCAGGCCAAGCAGGATCACGCCTTGCTTCACCCGGTCATGCATGATGGTTTCCAACAGGTAGCTGTGACGACCGATGAATTGCCCTGCGGCGGGGTCGAAGAACAGGTTGGCGACGTCCATGTCGACCGAGGTCAGTTCCAACAGTAGCAGGGCCGCGGCAACCGCCAGTGGTATGCCCAGGTACAGCCAGAAATTGATCGGACGCGGACGAGTGCGTTGTTGCATGACGACTCCAGGGGGTAAAAAGACCGGGCATTGTCGTGCGCCCGCTATCCTCTGTCCGTGAAGGATCAGTGAAAAAACTGTCAAGTTCGCTGAATTTGCTCAGGGGCTGGCACAGTACCGGCGATGGCCTTAAGCTGCGCCTGCCGCGCACCGTAGCGAAGCGCCGCACAGGAGAACCCGATGCGTATTCTTTTGGTTGAAGACAACCGCGATATTCTCGCCAACCTTGCCGATTATCTGGGCATGAAGGGCTACACCGTCGACTGCGCCCAGGACGGCCTCTCGGGCCTGCACCTGGCCGCCACCGAGCACTACGACCTGATCGTCCTCGACATCATGCTGCCGGGCATTGATGGCTATACCCTGTGCAAGCGCCTGCGCGAGGATGCCCGCCGTGATACCCCGGTGATCATGCTGACGGCCCGTGACCAGCTGGACGATCGCCTGCAGGGCTTCCGTTCTGGTGCCGACGATTACTTGCTCAAGCCGTTTGCCCTGTCCGAGCTGGCCGCACGCATCGAAGCCGTACTGCGCCGGGCCCAGGGCGGCGGCCGCCGTACCCTGCAGGTGGCGGACTTGAGCTACGACCTCGATACCCTCGAAGTGACCCGCCAGGGCCGCTTGCTCAAGCTCAACCCGGTCGGCCTCAAGCTGCTCGCCGTACTGATGCAGAAGAGCCCGCACGTGCTGCGCCGCGAGGTGCTTGAGGAAGCCCTGTGGGGCGATGACTGCCCTGACAGCGACAGCCTGCGCAGCCATGTGCACCAGCTGCGCCAAGTGATCGACAAACCGTTCGAAAAACCGCTGTTGCATACCGTCCATGGCGTCGGCTATCGCCTCGCCGAGGGCCGCGATGGAGTTTAAGCAAAGCCTTGCCCAGCGCATCATCATCGCCTTTGCGTTGATGAGTGCGCTGGTGGCCGGCGCCTTCGCCTTCGGTATTGTCGCCACCGTGCACCTGGTCGAGGAGCGTCTGATTTCATCGGTGCTCGGCGGCGACCTGCAGCGCCTGCTGCGCATGGACAGCGTCAGTGACTGGAGCCACAGGCCACGGCCTGACCAACTGTTCTATTTCAGTGGCGGGCGTGACGATTTCGAGCTGCCCAAGGACCTGCGACACCTCGATGTCGGCTTCCATGAGGTGTTTCGCGACCAGTTGTCCTACCACGCGATGGTCGAGATCGTCGATGGTCGCCGCTATGTGCTGTTGCAGGACCAGAGCGATTTCGAGGAGCGCGAGCGCGTGCTGTTCGCCGTCGTGGTGGTGGGCTTCGTGCTCAGCCTGGTATTGGCGGTGGTGCTCGGCTGGCTGCTGGCGCGCAGGGTGATGGCACCGGTCATCCGCTTGGCCCGGCAGGTTCGCCATCGTGATCAATTGCTTGGCCTGGCGCCGCCGTTGGCACCGGACTACGCGGCCGACGAAGTCGGCCAGTTGGCGGTGGCGTTCGACGATACCCTGGGCCGTTTGCGCGATGCGCTGACCCGCGAGCGTTTGTTCACCAGTGATGTCAGCCATGAACTGCGCACCCCGCTGATGGTGCTCGCCACCTCGTGCGAACTGCTGATGGAAAACCCCAATCTGGATACCCGCGCGCGCAGCCAGGTGGAGCGCATCGCCCGTGCCACGGAAGAGATGCGCGAGCTGGTCAAGACCTTCCTGATGCTGGCGCGTGCCCAGCGTGACCAAGGGGCCGTGGCGTCCCAGGCAACCCTGCGCGAAGTGGCCGATGACTTGGTCGGGGTGTGGCGCGACACCATCGAGCAGAAAGGCCTGGCGCTGTATTTCGATGGCCAGGTCAGTGCAGGCCCCTTGCTGTACAACGCCACCTTCCTGCAATCGGTAATGGGCAACCTGCTGCGCAATGCCGCGCATTACACCGATAGCGGTTACATTCGCCTGAGCCTGGAGGCCAACGGTTTCAGTGTCGAGGACAGTGGCGTGGGTATTCCGGAGGAGCAGCGCGAGGCGATGTTCCAGCCCTTCGTGCGCGGTGAAGAGCGGCGCGGCGAGGGTCTAGGCCTGGGCCTGTCGCTGGTGCAGCGGATCTGCGATGACCAGGGCTGGCGAGTGACGCTGAGCTCAACGGCTCCCCATGGCTGCCGTTTTCAGGTTGACCTGAGCCAGGGATCAGAAAAGATCGATCCTACGCAGTAATAACCTGAAACATTCCTGCCGTTTGATGACATTATTTTCACACTGGCGTGACCTGCTTCCAACGATTCGTTACCTAAGGTAAGCGCATTGGAAACAGGAGCCACTCGATGCGCAGCCCGATCAAACTCGAATTTTCCGAAAAGTATGACCAGCAACATGCCAAGGAGTACTTGCTCAAGCACCAGGACGGGCTGGCTCGGCGCCTGTCCCACCAGCGCGACGAGCAGCTGGCCCGTCGTGCCTTGGCGCTGGCGGGAGAACCGGGCCTGGTCCTTGACTTGCCCAGCGGCGCAGGCCGTTTCTGGCCACTGCTGGCGGAAAAGCCAAACCGGGTGATCATCGGTGCTGACAACTCAGAGGCGATGATCAAGACAGCCTGTGCAGCACAACCGCCAGCGGTGGTGGCTCGGGTACGCACTTTGCGAACATCGGCATTCGCGATCGACTTGCCGGATAATTCGGTCGACAGCATCTTCTGCATGCGGCTGTTTCATCATATTGGCGAGGCGGCTCATCGAAAGACCATTCTTGACGAGTTTCAAAGGGTTAGCCGTGACAGTGTAATCCTGTCATTGTGGGTGGATGGCAACTTCAAGGCCTGGCGCCGCCAGAAGCTCGAGCAAAAGCGCAGTGCCAAGGCCGAGCAGGGCACTATCAGAACCGTTTCGTGTTACCGGCAGAAACGGTTGAAGCAGAATTCAAGGCCGCCGGCTTCAGAATCCAGGAGCACCTCGACTTCCTGCCGTTCTATGCCATGTGGCGGGTATATGTATTGCGTAAGGGGTAGTGTTTGATGGCTGTAGCCCAAAATGGGGAGTCGCGGTTCGATTATTACTGGCGTCAGCAGGGCGAATGGGTCGAGGAACCCAACCAGCGGCGCGGTGGTGAAAGTGGCGTACAACGCCTGAGCGATGGCAACGGCAAAGTGCTGTATGCCAAGCGTCAGGTCGGCCATATCTATCGCAGTTTGTTGCACCCATTCGGCAGGCCGACGGTGTTGCGCGAGCTCGATGCGCTGAATAGTTTCGAGCAATTGGGCGTGCGTGTGCCACGCATCGTGTTCTGTGGCGCCGAACGTGATCCCGAGCACCAGTGGCGCGCGCTGCTGGTCAGCGAGGCGCTGGACGGCTTTGTCGAGCTCGATACGTGGCACGCCGAAGGTGCACGCGAGCGCTACCCTCAGGTAGTGCATGAACGCATGCTCAAGGACCTGGCCGACAACCTGGCGCGCATGCACTTGGGCCACTGGCAGCATGGCTGCCTCTACGGCAAGCACGTCTTCATCAAGGTCATCGGCGAGGGTGAGCAGGCCCGCGTCGAAGTCGCACTCCTGGACCTGGAAAAGTGCCGACGTCGCATCAGCTGTCAGCGGGCTGCGGGTAACGACCTGCGCCAGCTACGCCGCCACTCGTCGCTAAATGACACGGAATGGCAAACGCTGCTCTATTTTTACCAGATGGCGTTTGGCAGCGCTGTCAAAGGGTTAGGGTAATGAAACTAGAAATAGCTCGAGCTTTGTTCCTGGTGGCTGGGTTGGCTGTGACCACGGCGGCGGTCGCTGCCTGGGAAGAGCCTCGGCCTGTGGTATTCAGCAAGGCAGACCAGTGCGCGGCGCCGCGCGTGGTCAAGGCGCAGCAGAAGGCCGAACCGGACCAGGACCTGCTGTTGTTCCTCTTTGGCATGCGCCAGGGGCTACGGCCGTTTGGCTGATACAGCTCGAGCAAGATGAAGGCCTCGCAAACGCGAGGCCTTTGTTTTTAGGTCAAAGCGTACACTGGCCTTTGTAGGAGCGGCCTTGTGTCGCGAAAGGGCTGCGAAGCGGCCCCTGAATTGATGTGTGACACTGGCATTGCTGGGGCTGCTTCGCAGCCCTTTCGCGACACAAGGCCGCTCCTACAGGGGTTGCAGTCATGCAGTTATCGGCTGTTTGGCTTCAGATTTGTGTGCCAGCAGGGTGTAGATGCAAGGCAAGACAAACAGCGTAAACAACGTCCCGATCGACATCCCGGTGGCAATCACCGTGCCGATGTCAAAGCGGCTCACCGCGCCTGCCCCGGTGGCGAGGATCAGCGGCACCATGCCGAACACCATCGCCGCCGTGGTCATCAGAACTGGCCGCAGGCGAATGGCTGCCGCTTCCTCGATGGCTTGGCGAACGCTCAGGCCCTTTTCCTCTCGCAACTGGTTGGCGAACTCGACGATCAGGATGCCGTGCTTGCTGATCAGGCCGATCAGCGTCACCAGCCCCACCTGCGTGTAGATGTTCATGCTGGAAATGCCTAGGAACAGCGGTAGCAGCGCGCCACAGATCGACAACGGTACGGTCACCAGAATCACCAATGGGTCGCGGAAGCTCTCGAATTGCGCGGCTAGCACCAGGAAGATGATCGCCAGGGCCAGGCCGAAGGTCACCCACAGGGCGCTGCCTTCTTGCACGTACTGCCGCGCTGTCCCGGCATAGTCGAATGAGAAGCCCTCGGGCGCTTCTTCCTGGGCGATGTCGCGCACTGTCTGCAACGCCTCGCCAATGCTGACCATCGGCACCCCCTGGATGATCGCTGAGTTCAACTGTTGGAACTGGTTGAGCTGGCGTGGGCGGGCGCGGTCACTGAGGGTAATCAGGGTCGACAAGGGCAGCAGCTGCCCTTGCTCGTTCTTCACGTAGTAGTTGTTCAGCCAGCCGGCGTTGTCCCGATAGGGCCGCTCGACCTGGGCAATCACCTTGTAGCTGCGGCCCTCGAGGGTGAAACGATTGATTTCCGCCTCGCCCAGCAGGGTGGCCAGGGTGCTGCCGAGCGTGTCCATGGACACGCCCATCTGCGCCGCCTTGGCCCGGTCGATGTCTACCACCACCTCGGGCTTGTCGAAGGCGAGGTCGATATCGAGGAAGGCGAACTTGCCCGACGCCTGGGCCCGTTGCTTGACCCGCTGGGCGACCTCCAGCAGGGCAGGGTAGTCACCGGCTGTGTTGATCACGAACTGGAACGGCAGGCCCTCACCGGTGCCCGGCAGCGCCGGCAGGTTGAACCCGAAGATCTGCAGCCCGCCGATCTGCTCAAGCTCGGCCTGCACCAGCGGCAGCAATTCCATCTGCGTGCGCTGGCGTTCGTTCCAGGGTTTGAGCAGGAAGCCACCAATGCCGCTCTGCACACCGTTGAAACCGTTGATCTGGAACGACGAGTAGTATTCGGGGAAGCGCTTGAACAGCGGTGTGAACTGGTCGGTGTAGGCGTTCAGATAGTCGAGGTTGGCCGGCTGCGGCGAGCTGCTCATCATGAAGATCACGCCCTGGTCCTCGTTGGGCGCCAGCTCGTTCTGGGTGAACTTGAGCAACAGTGGAATCAGGCACAGGATGATCACGGCAAACACCAGCACCACCGGGCGGCTGTCGAGGGTGGCGTGCAGCACACGCTGGTAACGCACCTTGAGGCCCTCGAACAGCACGTCGAGCCGATGGGCCAGGCCGCTGGGATTTTGCTCCTGGCGCAACAGCAGGGCGCACATCATCGGCGACAAGGTCAGGGCGACGATGCCGGAGATCACCACCGCGCCGGCCAGGGTCAGCGCGAATTCCTTGAACAGCGCACCGGTGAGCCCGGTCAGGAAACCGATGGGGGCGTACACCGCCGCCAGGGTGATGGTCATCGACACAACCGGCATGGCAATTTCCCGCGCGCCTTCCAGGGCTGCGTCGAAAGGTGATTTGCCTTCCTCCATGTGTCGGTGAATGTTCTCCACCACCACGATGGCATCGTCCACTACCAGGCCGATGGCCAGCACCATCGCCAGCAGCGTCAGCAGGTTCAGCGAATAGCCCATCATTTGCATGAAGAACAGCACGCCGATCATCGACAGCGGAATGGTCACCACCGGGATCAGTACCGAGCGCAGGGCGCCAAGGAACAGGAACACCACCACGATGACGATCAGCACGGCTTCGCCGAGGGTCTTGATCACTTCGTCGATGGAGGCCTGGATGAACAGCGTGGCGTCGTAGGCGATCGACACCTTCAGCGCCGCAGGCAGCTGGCTTTCCAGCTCTGGCATGATGCGCCGCACTTCCTTGATCACGTCGAGTGGGTTGGCCGCTGGGGTGGCCTTGATGCCGATGTAGACCGACGGCGTGCCATCGAACGAGCTGACCGTGTCGTAGTTTTCCGCGCCCATCTCCACCCGTGCCACGTCGCCCAGGAGCACCCGGCTGTCACCGGAAACCTTGAGCGGCAGCGCGGCGAAGGCTTCGGCCGATTTCAGCTCGGTGCTGGCGTTGATGCTGGTGACCACGTATTCGCCTTTCACCTCGCCGGCGGCGGAGAGGAAGTTGTAGCGGCGCACGGCATTGGTCACGTCGGTGGCCGACAGGCCGAAACCCGCCAGCTTTACCGGGTCGATCCAGATGCGCATGGCAAACACCTGGTTGCCGAGGATTTCCGCCTCGGCCATGCCCGGCAGGGTAGCAAGCTTCGGCTGGATCACCCGCGACAGATAGTCGGTGATCTGCGGGTTGCTCATCTCCTTGCTGAAGAAGCTGATGTACATCAGTGCCGAGGCATCGGCGGATTCCTTGCTCAGTACCGGGTCTTCAGCATCCTGAGGCAGCTGGTTTCGCACTTCGTTGGCCTTGGCCAGCAGTTCGGTGAACAGGCGGTCGCTGTCGGCGCCGATACGTGCATAGATGGAAATCACCGAGAAGTTCTGCCGGCTGACCGAGGTCATGTAATCGATGCCTTCGGCGCTGGCCAGGCTCTGTTGCAGCGGCTGGGTGATGTAGCCCTGGATGGTCTCGGCGTTGGCCCCGGGGTAGGCGGTGGTCACCGTGATCAGGGCGTTTTCCATTTTTGGGTACTGGCGGATCTGCAGCTTGTTCCAGGCCTGGAAGCCGAGCAGCAGGATCAGCAGGCTGACCACGCTGGCCAGAACCGGGCGGCGGATGAACGGGTCGGTGAACGCCATGCCTGCCTCCTGCTCAGTCAGTGCGCGGTGTGCCCTGTTCGGGCTTTAGCGCGCTGTCCTGGCCAATGCGGATGGCCGCACCCGGGGTCAGCTTGAGCTGCCCGGCGGTGACCACCTGTTCGCCGGCCCTGAGGCCCTTGCTGACCACCACCACGCCATCGCGGCGCTCGCCAGTCTGCACCGTGCGCTGCTCGGCAGTGAGCTGCGGCTGGCCCTTGTCGTCGTTTTCCGGGTTGCCGTCCTTGTCCTTCTTCGGCGTGGCGACGTATACCGAGTTGCCGTACAGGGTATAGGTGATGGCGCTTTCCGGGACGACCACTTGTGGTTGCGGGTTGGGCAGGAGGATCAGCAAGTTGGCGAACATGCCGGGCAGCAGTTTGTCGTCTGGGTTGGCCAGGGTCGCGCGCACCAGCAGGTTGCGGGTGTTCTCATCGACCTTGGGGTTGATCGCACTGAGGCTGGCCGGGAAGGTCTGGCCCGGGTAAGCAGCCACCTGCACCCGCACCTGCTGGCCCAGGCTCAGGTGCGGTAGCGCCTGTTCCGGTACGTTGAAGTCGACGTACAGGCTGGACAGGTCCTGCAAGGTGGCGATCACCGTGCCAGCGGCCAGGTACTGGCCGATGTCCACCTGGCGAATGCCGATGGTGCCACTGAACGGCGCGTTGATGCCTTTCTTGATCTTCTGCGCCTTGAGCTGCTCGACCACCGCCTGATTGCGCCGGTACTGGGAGGACAGGCGGTCGAACTCGCCGCGGGAAATGGCGGCATCGCCAACCAGCTGGCTGCCGCGGCCGAAATCGACCTTGGCCAGCCCGAGGTCAGCCTGGGCCGTGCCGAGCAGGGCGGTTTCCTGGTCGTCGTTGAGCTGCAGCAGTGGTTGCCCGGCTTTGACCTTCTGCCCGGAATCGAAGTACAGGGCCTTGACGATGCCTTCCACTTCCAGGCTCAGGTCAACGCCCTGCGAAGCCTTCAGGCTGCCGACGGCGGGCAGGCGCTCCTGCCACAGGCGTTGTTCGGCCGGGGCGGCCGCAACGGTGATGGGCGGGCGGGGTGCGGAGAACATCTGGATCTGCTTGTAGATCGAGAAGCCCTTGTAGCCCCCCAGGGCCAGCACGATCAGCAGAACGACGGCCAACATGATAAGCATGCGGCGGCGTAGCATAAGTCCGGTTCCTTGGATGCATGGTTGTTATTCGTTATGACACGACAACGGGCGGTCCTGCCCACGTGCGGATAGAGGGAAGTATTGCAGAAGGAGAGAGAATTGCCTGTGCCGGCCCCTTTGCGGCTTTAGCCGCGAAGAGGCCAGTGCAGGTAGCAGAAAAATCAGACCAGGTGCAGGTGGTTGTCCCAGAAACCGGACGGCAGGTCCATCGGTTGCCCGATCAGTTCGGCCTTGCGGCAATTGTAGAAGCGGCAACGGCCCTGGCCTGAGGTCACGACAAAACCATCCTTGACCGCGCCCACCCCGGCGCAATCGGGCATCGGTGCATCGAGTTTCACCGCGCCGCTGTCCAGGTCCCAGACGAACAGGCGGTTGGCCCGCGGTGCAGTCAGGGCCACCAGGCGCAAGTCGCTGTGGATGGCGACGCTGGCGGTGTACTGGGCCATCGATTGCAGCTGGCGCTCCGGCACCGGGAAGGCCTTGAACGGCTCACCCGGGCGCTTGATCGCCAGCAGCTCGGCGGTTTCGTCGGCAGCGCCCATGAACTGCTGGCAGGCAGCGATGGTGCCATCGTCGCCCACCGCCAGATGGCGCACGCTGTTCATCTGTTGGGCAAGGGTTTCCTTGCTCAGCAGGGTGCCGTCACGCTGCATCAGCACCAGGCTCGGCTCCATGGCATTGAGGTTCATCTCGACCCGGCTCTCGGCCTCGGTGCGGATGCCACCGTTGGCCACGACCAGGGTTTCGCCGTCAGGCAACCAGGCCACTTCATGGGGGCCGATGCCGTGGGTCGGGATCTCACCAGTGTGCACCAGGCGTTCACCTTCGAAACGGTACACGCCGAGCACGCCACGGCCGGGGTCGGTGGTGTCGTTCTCGGTGGCATACAGCCATTCGCCGCCCTTGTGGACCACCGCATGGCCATAGAAGTGCCGGTTCGGTTGCGAGGTGACGGTCTGCAGCAGGCGCCCGTCGCGCAGGTCGACCAGGTAGCTTTCGGTACCGGGGCGGCGGGCGACGAACAGGGCGATCGGCAGCTCGGGGTGGTTGATGATGGCATGGCAACGCTGGGCGACCTGGGTGCTGAACACCTGGGTGCCGTCCAGGCGGAACCCGACCGCATAGTGCTTGCCGTCGCCATCGTCACGCGCCGACAGCAGCAAGGGTTCGCTGCCTTTGTTGCGAAACAGGCTCCAGCCGCCCAGGGTCAGGGCGCTGAGCAATACGCTACCGAGTTTGAGGGCCTGGCGTCGCAGCATGATCAGTCACCGTCGTTGGCATTGAAGCCCAGCTGGATGTTCAGCGCCTTGGCCAGGTCGCCTTCGTGCAGGCGGTGGACGACGTTGAGGGCATCGTAGATCTGGTTGAGGGTTTGTTGCCCGGCGTCGTCGGCCAGCAGCTCGCCCAAGGTCTTCTGGTTGTCGGCCAGCACTTTGAGCGCCGTAGCGTATGCGTCGTCGATCTTCTGCGCCAGGGCTTTCTGATCGCCGGGCAGCAGGCCACGCAGCCCTTGGTTGTCGACCCCGACCCACACTGCCTGGGCGGCCTTGAGGGTGGCTTCCAGGCTCTTCAGCGAGGAATGGCTGCGCCAGGCTTCGGCCTGCAGCGGCTGGGGGATGCCCTTGCTCTGGCGGCCCATCGGCGCGCCCAGCTTCTTCTTCAGGGTATCCAGGGCGGTGACCTGGGAGCGCAGCAGGTCGGCGATCGCCTCATGGGAATCGGCGTAGCGCTGGTTGGGGAACTTGGTCATCTGCGACAGCATGCCGTCGGTGCTGTTCCAGGTCTTGAGGATGTCCTCGGCCAGGGCCTTCTGGTGATCGGCGATGGCGACCAGCAGCGGGCAGTAGCGGGCTTTCTGCTCGGCAGTGGCGATATCCGGCTTGCTGTCGAAGAGGATGTACTCGTAGGCCGACAGGCCGCGCACCACGACGCTGGCCTTGCCCAGAGCAGCGGCATCGACCGGCTTGTCGCCGTTGACCAGCTGTTCGACCTGGCGGCCAACCAGGTTCTTCTTGTCTGGCCAGAACTGAACCTGCCAGGCGCGGTTGCCTTCGGCCAGCGGGCCGACCAGCAGCGGCTGCAGTTCCGCCCAGGCTTTTTGCGCATTGAGGAAGTCGGCGCGTGCGGTGTCCAGGCTTTCCTTGCCTTCACAGTAGGCCAGGGCGCTGGCGGCCAGCTGGCGATCAGCTTCGACCCAGCGGCTGTAGGTCGGCAGGATCACCTGCTTGGCGATGGCGGCGGAAGTCACTGCCTGCGGGTCCTGCGGCGAGCAGGCTCCGAGGGCGAGTGCGGCGAGGCTGGTGAACAACAGTTTGGGTCGGAACATGCCCGGCTCCTTGCGCGTTTAAAGTGAGTTCAGGAAAGCCAGCAACGCGGCGCGTTGCTCGGCGTTGAAGGTCAAAACATGGTCGCGCGCGGTCTGGGCTTCGCCGCCGTGCCAAAGCACAGCTTCGAGCAGGTTACGGGCGCGGCCGTCATGCAGGTACTGGGTGTGGCCGCTGACGGCCTCGGTCAGGCCGATGCCCCACAACGGCGGGGTACGCCAGTCCTGGCCGTTGGCGGCGAATTCGGTGCGCTCGTCGGCCAGGCCTGGGCCCATGTCGTGCAGCAGCAAGTCGCTGTAGGGGCGGATCACCTGGTTGGCCAGCTCCGCTTCGGCGGTGTTGGCGGCGGTGGTGAACTGCGGAATATGGCAGGCCTGGCAACCGGCCTGGTAGAACAGGTTCTTGCCGGCCAGTACCTGTGGTGCGCCGACGTCACGGCGGGCAGGCACGCCGAGGTTGCGGGTGTAGAAGGTGACCAGGCGCAGAATGTTGTCGCTCACTTCCTTCTCGTCGCCCTCGCCATCGCCATTGGGTGCGGCCAGGCAGTCGACCTGGGCCGGGGTGCAGTCGTCCTTGGGTTGCAAGGTGGTGGTCAGGCCCATGTCACCGTTGAAGGCGTGCACGTTCTGCTGATTGACGTTGGGCTGCCCGGCCTTCCAGCCGAAGCGGCCAATCACCGTCTTGCCCTGGGCATCGTCCCAGACCCGGTTGGCGCGGCCACGGATACCGTCGTGGTTGCGATCGTCCGGGTCTTCGTTGGCCAGGATGTCGGCTTCGGGGATGGCTTCGAGCAGGCCCAGGCCAATCATCGGCGGGGCCACGCGGGCCGAGAAGCGCGTGTCAGGGTGCATCGGGCCGTAGCCGAGCTGGGTAATCTGCAGGGTCGGGCGGCGCAGCTCAACTGGGTGGCCGTCCTTGAACGTGACGGTCTGGGTGGTGTAGTTCACCCGCACCTTGCCCTCTGGCGCCACGCCGGGGATGGCCATGTCCTGCAACTGGGTGCCGTAGACGGGCTCGGGCACAACGCCCAGGCGCTCGATTTCCTTGGCGAGGTACGGCTGATCGGGGATCGACAGGCGCACCAGCATGCCCACGGCGTTGCTGTCGTCGGGCTCCGGCGGGTGCCCACGGCCGTCACGCACGTGGCAGTTCTGGCAGGCCGTGGTGTTGAACAACGGGCCAAGGCCGTCACGCGCGGTGGTGGTGGACGGGGCGATCACCCAAGGGCTGCGGAAGAAGCTGTTGCCCACGGCGAAGTCCAGGCGGCGCTCGGCTGAGAGGTTGGCCGAGGGCAGCGAGAACGCCTTGCGGTCGTCGCGCTGCACCGTTGCCTGGCCGCCAGACAGCGCTTCGCCGGGCTCGGCCTGGGTGAAACGCGGGGCGTCGTCACAGGCGGCAAGGGCGAGGGCCAGCAGCAAAGGGGAGAGTCGGGACAGCGACGAGGACATGCAAAATCCTGGGCGTGGACGAAAAACCGGCGTGCAAGCTTAGCAGGCCAGCCTTGTTTGAATAAGAGCAATTTGCAATTACCCGGGTGAAAAGGATGTGAAATTTCAACATTTTCATGGGCTTCACTGGCCCTTTCGCGGGTACACCCGCTCCTACAGGTGTGCAGCGGCAGAAAAAAAGGCGACCCGAAGGTCGCCTCTTTTCAACACCCTTTGCGCGATCAGAACTCGTGATCGGCAGTGTCCGGGTTCAGGTTGGCAATGCCCAGCTTGCCCGCAGCCTGCTCGATCGAGCCGGTCTGCTTGACCAGCGAGGCGATGGCATCGCGCACGATCTGGTTGCCGGCGGCGTTGTCGGCGGCGATCAGCTGGTCGTAGTGCTCGCCCTTGAGGGCGTGGTCGACCATCACCTGGATCTTGGCTTCGGTAGCTTCGAGGTCAGCCTTGAGGGTGGCATCGGCAGCCGGGTCGGCCTTGGCCACCAGCGAGGACAGGCTCGGACCAGTCAGCTTGGTGCCGTCGACACGGGTGTATTCGCCCAGGTAGACGTTACGGATGCCCTTGGCGTCGTAGAAGTGCGAGTAGTGGGTGTTGTCGCTGAAGCAGTCCTGCTCGTCTTCCGGCGAGTTGGCTTCCAGCGAGACCTTCATGCGCTCACCGGCCAGTTCGCCCAGCGACAGGCTGCCCATGCCGAACAGCATCTTGCGCAGGCCATCGTTGACCGGCTCGGCTTCCAGCGTGGCACGGTAGTTGTCGGCGACATTCGGCGCCCAGTTGCCGACCATCTCTTCGAGGTCCTTGACCAGCAGCTCGGTGACCGCCTTCAGGTAGGCGCGGCGACGGTCGTTGTGGCCGCCGGTGGCACCTTTGCCTTCCAGGTAGTCGGACGCCGGGCGGTTGCCCGCGCCTGGGCCGGTGCCGTTGAGGTCCTGGCCCCAGAGCAGGAATTCGATGGCGTGGTAGCCAGTGGCGACGTTGGCTTCAGAACCTGCCAGTTCGTTCAGGCTGGCCAGCTTCTCAGGGGTGATGTCCTTGACGTCGACCTTCTCTTCGCCCACCTGAATCTCGGTGTTGGCGATGATGTTGGCGCTGGCTGCCGGGTTGCCCAGGGCATGCTCATAGCTCTTGTCGACGTAGTCGATCAGGCCTTCGTCCAGCGGCCAGGAATTCACCTGGCCTTCCCAGTCGTCGATGATGGTGTTGCCGAAGCGGAACGCCTCGCTCTGCAGGTACGGAACGCGCGCGGCAGCCCAGGCCTCTTTGGCGGCCTTCAGGGTGTCGTCGTTGGGTTTGGCGAGGAACGCGTCGACGGCGGTCTGCAGGGTCTTTGCGGTGCTCAGCGAGTCGCTATACACGGCATAGACCATTTCGGTGTAATGCTTGACCACGGCTTTGCCAGCCGCTTCGTCCACAGCCCCAGGCGCCGCAGCAGCGGTGCTGGCAGCCGGTGCCTGAGCTTGCGGAGCGGCGGCCTTGTCATCCTTGCCTTCACCACAACCGGCGAGAGCAATGGCGATGGCCAGCAGACTGGCGGAGGCCAGAGGCATACGAATCATTATTGGTTTTCCTGCGTCGTGTGGTTGGACCAAGGGGGTTAGGCCGTGCGCCGTGGCACGCGAAACGGCAACATCATGCGAAAGATTTGCATTTGCTGTAAAGGGGTTGGTGCGCAATTCATGTAAATGCGCGTCACGGCTTGTAATCGCGGGGGCAAGCGTTACAGCGCGGAGACCTGATTGCGCTGCGCCTGCTTGAGGAAGCTGGTCAGCTCGCGCGCTGGCAGCGGCTTGCTGTAGTGGTAGCCCTGACCCTCGTGGCAACCTTGGGCGATGATGTAGGTTTCCTGCTCGGCGGTTTCCACGCCTTCGGCGATCACTTGCATGCCAAGGCTCTTGCCCAGCTGGATGATGGCGCGAACGATGGTGGCGTCGTCATCATCGTCGAGCAGGTCCTGGACGAAGCTCTTGTCGATCTTGATCTTGTCCAGCGGCAGCGATTTCAGGTAGCTGAGCGACGAGTAACCAGTGCCGAAGTCGTCGATGGCGATCATCGCCCCGGAACGACGCAGGCTCAGCAGGTGCTGGGCGGCAGTGCTGATGTCTTCCATCAGGCCGGTCTCGGTCACCTCCAGCTCCAGGCTGCGCGGTGGCAGGCGGTAGGCCTGCAGCAGGTTGTTGACCACCCGAGGCAGCTCGTTGTGGTGCAGCTGCACGGTGGACAGGTTGACCGCCATGCGCAGTTCGCTGAAGCCCATGTCGTGCCATTCGCGCAGTTGCCGGCAGGCCTGGTCGAGCACCCACTCGCCGATGCTGATGATGCTGCCGTTCTGCTCGGCCAGCGGGATGAACTGATCGGGCGGGACCATCCCCAGCTCGGGGTGCTGCCAGCGCAGCAAGGCCTCGACGCCGACCACGCGGTGGTCGCGGTAGCTGATCTGCGGCTGGTAGACCAGGTACAGCTGGTTGCGCGGCAGGGCTTCGCGCAGGTCCTTTTCCAGCTCGCGGCGGCGGCGCATTTCGCTGTCGACGCTGGCGATGTAGAACTGGTAGCGGTTGCGCGAGCGGGCCTTGGCCAGGGTCATGGTCTGCTCAGCCTTCTGCAGCAGCTTCTCGGTGCTGTCGCCGTCCTCTGGAAACAAGGTGATGCCGATGGTGGCGCGCAGGCGGATCTGTTGGTGGTCGAGGCCGAACGGTAGCTCCAGATCGTCGAGGATACTCTGGGCCAGCTCGGCAGCCTCGTAAGGCTGTTCGATATTGGCCTGGACCAGGGCAAACTGGTCGCCACCCAGGCGTGCCAGAGCACCCAGGCGGCCACTGTGGGCGCGCAGGCGGTCGGCCAAGGCCAGCAGCAGCTGGTCGCCGGTCTGGTAACTGAACTGTTCGTTGATGCCCTTGAAGTCGTCCAAGCCTACGCACAGTACGGCCACGCGATGCTGCAGGCGACCGGCGTCGGCGAGAATCTTGTCGAGTTGCTCCTGCAGTTGCTGGCGATTGGGCAGGCCGGTGAGGAAGTCGTATTGGGCCATACGCTGCAGGCTGTTCTCGGCTTCGTGGCGCAGGTGGGTGTTACGCTCGATCGAGGCCAGTAGCTGGTTGGCGGTGTTGACCCAGATGCCCAGCTCGTTCTTCTCGTGGCCCTTGAGCAGCGGGATCTGGTGCTGGCTGGGGCGGTCAGGGTTGATCTGGGTGAGGTGCTCGATGATCTTGGACAGCGGCTTGGTCAGCAGCCAGTGGTAGACCAGGTACAGCACCAGGCCCATGGCCAAGGCGCGCAACACCCCGGAAATGAAGATGATCACCGCGTTGATCAGGAAATCTTCGCCGTAGGACGAGGTATCGAGGGTGATGCTCAGGTCGCCGTAGTACTCGCTGTACGGGCCGCGGCCGACCAACTGGGTGGTGTAGGTGCGTTCCTGGCCGAGGATCAGGTCGGTCAGCCAGCGCATCGACATGTCCTGCAGCGGGCGGGACTTTTCCGCCAGCATGGTTTCGTTGGGGTGGCCGATCGAGGCCATGCGCACCGACTCGTCCTGGAACAGGCCTTCCATTACCTGCATGCCCATCTCCCGGTCGAGGCTGTACACCGCCTGGGTGGAAGGGTCGCGGAACATATCGAGAATGCGTTGAGCGTCATTGTTGACGGCCTGGCGGGTCTTGTAGGTGTCGTAGACGATCTGCGCGCAACTGAGGACGACGCCGACCGCTAGCGCCGAAAGGAGCACGACCCTGAGCAACTTGACCGATAAGCTGTTCCGCAATTCCAGCTTCAATGGGGTTTCCTTAATCCATGCGCATGGCATCATTTTGCCATTAACGTTGGCAATACACTATCGGCCGCCTTGGATAGTGTATCGGTTGCCTGACCCTGCAACTTGAGTGCGCGCCATCAAACTTTCAGACGTTTGATGTTAGCGTGCTATACGCGCTGAGCAAGACCCTTGGGGAAAACTGTCAGGCACAAAAAAGCCCGGCACTTGGCCGGGCTTCTGCTTCAGGGCTGGATGAATCAGGCCTTGAAGGTCTTGCCTTCGAACTGTTCGGCAACAAAGGCCCAGTTGACCAGGTTCCAGAACGCCTCGACGTACTTCGGACGCAGGTTGCGGTAGTCGATGTAGTAGGCGTGTTCC
Organism: Pseudomonas sp. NBRC 111124; assembly: GCF_001320245.1. Classification (GTDB taxonomy): domain Bacteria; phylum Pseudomonadota; class Gammaproteobacteria; order Pseudomonadales; family Pseudomonadaceae; genus Aquipseudomonas. The sequence continues at coordinate 83,131 of NZ_BCBA01000016.1, read as the reverse complement.
CAGACGTCGCAGGTCAGCAGCGGGGTGTCGCCGCTGGTCAGCGGGCAGCCGGCGCCGATGGTGCTGGCCAGGGCCAGGGAACCGTCAGCTTTCTTCACCAGCCAGCCCCAGCCGGAACCGAAGGTGCCGACCGAAGTCTTGGTGAACTCTTCCTTGAACTTGTCGAAGGAACCGAAAGCGGCGTTGATGGCGTCAGCCAGGGCGCCGGTCGGCTGGCCGCCGCCGTTTGGCGACAGGCAGTTCCAGTAGAAGGTGTGGTTCCAGACTTGAGCGGCGTTGTTGAAGATGCCGCCCGAAGAGGCCTTGACGATCTCTTCCAGGGTCTTGCCTTCGAATTCGGTGCCTGGGACCAGGTTGTTCAGGTTCACGACATAGGTGTTGTGGTGCTTGTCGTGGTGATACTCCAGGGTTTCCTTGGAGATGTGCGGCTGCAAGGCATCGTGGGCGTACGGCAGCGGCGGCAATTCAAAAGCCATGGTGGATCTCCTGATTCAGGTCTGTTTGCGGTTTGCGCAAGGCCGATCACGGGCGGCCCGATGTACGTCGGCGAGTTTGTACTCTTTGCGACGCAAGGGCTGGATCATAGCACCGGGCCCGACGCATAACCACGCAACAAAGATAGGGAATAGAGGTTCCAGAGCGGTCCGCAGCCGCCGACCGGCGGCCGTCAGGTGAAGATCAGCTGTGCGGCCACCGCGAACATCATCACCGCCACCATCAGGTCGAGCATCCGCCAGGTGGCCGGGCGGGCCAGCCATGGCGCCAGCCAGGCCGCACCGATCGCCAAGGTCGAGAACCACAGCAGCGACGCACTCGCTGCACCTGCCACATAAGCCCCAGGCGCTGTCTGCTGGGCCCCCAGCGAACCGATCAGCAGCACCGTGTCGAGGTACACGTGCGGGTTGAGCAAGGTAACCGCCAACGCGCTCAGCAATACCGCCTTGCGTGAGCGCATGCCCTGGCCTTCCTGATGCTGCAGGCTCTGCTTGGAAAACGCGCTGCGCAGGGCTTTGCTGCCGTACCAGATAAGGAATACCGCGCCGCCCCAGCGGGCGATGGCCAACAGCGTCGGGTTGTGCGCCAGCACCGTGGCCAGGCCGAATACCCCTGCCGCCACCAGGATTGCATCGCAGACGATGCACAGCGCGGCCACCGGCAAGTGATGCTCGCGGCGCAGGCTTTGGGCGAGAACGAAAGCGTTTTGTGCACCGATGGCCATGATCAGGCCGAAGGCCACCAGCATGCCGTTGAGATAGCTTTGCCACATGGCGAATGCTCCAGAGAAGATGCTGGATATTGTGGGGCGTGTGGTTGTATAAGAAAAACAAATAGCGCTGATCACTCATTAGGAAAATCGATGTTCGACTACAAGCTGCTGGCTGCCCTTGCGGCGGTGATCGAGCAAGGCGGTTTCGAACGTGCCGCACAGGTGCTGGGGCTGTCGCAGTCGGCCATTTCGCAGCGCGTCAAACTGCTCGAAGCGCGGGTCGGCCAGCCGGTGCTGGTACGTGCCACCCCGCCGAGCCCGACCGAAGTCGGCCGGCAGTTGCTCAACCATGTGCAGCAGGTGCGCCTGCTCGAGCGCGACCTGCAGCGTCAGGTGCCGGCGCTGGACGAGGAGGGTATGCCCGAGCGCCTGCGCATCGCCCTCAACGCCGACAGCCTGGCGACCTGGTGGGCTGGCGCGGTGGGGGCTTTCTGCGCCGAACATCAGTTGCTCACCGATCTGGTGGTGGAAGACCAGGAGGTCGGCCTCAAGCGCATGCGCGCCGGTGAAGTGGCGGCCTGCCTGTGTGGTAGCGAGCGGCCGGTGGCCGGCGCACGGAGCCTGCCGCTGGGCGCGATGCGCTATCGTGCGCTGGCCAGCCCAGGGTTCATGGCGCGTTATTTCCCGCAGGGGTTCGCGGCGCAGCGCCTGGCCCGCACGCCGGCCATCGTCTATGGGCCGGATGATTTCCTGCAGCACCGCTACCTGGCATCGCTGGGGATTCAGGACGGTTTCCTGCACCACCTGTGCCCGTCGTCCGAAGGATTTCTGCGCATGACCGAGGCAGGCCTGGGCTGGGGCCTGGTGCCCGAGCTGCAGGCCCGCGAGCAGTTGGCGAACGGCCAGTTGGTGGAAATCTGCAGCGATACCCCCATCGATGTACCGTTGTACTGGCATCATTGGCGCAACGGCGGGCACCTGCTCGCGCAACTGACCGATCATCTGCGGCATACGGCACAGCATTGGCTGGTGCCCTTGTAGCGGCGGCTGGCGTCTGTTGCATCTGAAATCAAGGCGGAGTCACACATGCAAATTCTGGTCACCGGCGCGAGCGGCTTCATTGGTGGGCGCTTTGCGCGCTTTGCCCTGGAGCAAGGCCTGGCTGTACGGGTCAGCGGCCGGCGTGCCGAGGGCGTGGAGCACCTGGTCAAGCGAGGCGCCCAGTTCATCCCTGGCGACCTGAGTGACCCTGAGCTGGCGCGGCGGCTGTGCCAGGGGGTCGAGGCCGTGGTGCATTGCGCCGGGGCTGTGGGTAACTGGGGGCGTTACCAGGACTTCTATCAGGGCAACGTGGTTGTCACGGAAAACGTCGTCGAGGGCTGCCTCAAGGAGCATGTTCGCCGCTTGGTGCATTTGTCATCGCCGTCGATCTATTTCAATGGGCGTTCGCGCCTGGGTATCCGTGAAGACCAGGTGCCGCGCCGCTTTCATGACCACTATGGGCAAACCAAACATATCGCTGAGCAGAAAGTCTTCGGTGCCCAGGAGTTCGGCCTGGAAGTGCTGGCGCTGCGCCCGCGATTTGTCACCGGCGCCGGTGATGCGAGTATCTTCCCGCGCTTGATGCAGATGCAGCGCAAGGGCCGTGTCGCGATCATCGGCAACGGCCTGAACAAGGTCGACTTCACCAGCGTGCACAACCTCAACGAGGCACTGCTCAGCGCGTTGTTCGCCGAAGACCGCGCGCTGGGCCAGGCCTACAACATCAGCAACGGCCAGCCGCTGCCGTTGTGGGACGTGGTCAACTACGTGATGCGCCAGATGCAACTGCCGCAGGTTACCCGCTACCGCGCCTATGGCCTGGCCTATAGCCTGGCGGCATTGAACGAGGCGGCCTGCATGCTCTGGCCGGGGCGCCCACAGCCGACCTTGTCGCGTACGGGCATGCAGGTGATGCGCCACGATTTCACCCTGGATATCAGCCGCGCCCGCCAATACCTGGATTACCAGCCCAAGGTCAGCCTGTGGACCGCGCTGGATGAATTCTGCGCCTGGTGGAAGCATCAACCGCTGGGTCAGTGAACCAGATCGGCAGATGATGGTCATCAGTGCGCCGCGCGAGCGGTTTATACTCATGCCTCTTTGCTACTACCGCGGTTGAAGCCACTTATGCGTAACGATGCCAACGACGATTTCGATGATGTGCCCACCTTGCGGGCGGGTACCCCCGATGACGACGAGTTGCTGCCCGCGCACGTCTCGCGCAGCCGTCAGAAGGCCGCCAAGCCGGCCAGCAACGGGGCCCTGTGGGCGTTGCTGGGGGCGTCGTTCATCGCTCTGGCGGGGCTGGGCTGGTGGAGTTTCCAGCAGATCTCGCTGATGGAGCAGCAACTGGTGGCCACCCAGGAAAGCTTTGCGCGCATCAGTGAAGAAGCCGCCGGGCGTTTGCAGGCGATCAGCGGCAAGGTCGATGCCAGCGAGTCGTCGAGCAGCACGGGCAGTGAAGCGCTGAAATTGCAGATCCGTCAGTTGCAGGCCAACCTGGCCGAGCAGGGCAAGCAGCAACAGGGTGTGGCGGGGCAGGCCGGTGACCTGGGCAAACGCCTGGAGCAGGTACTGGCCGATACCCGTGAGCAGCAGAAGGTGGTGACCGAGCTGCAGACGCAGTTGCAGGCGCAACTGAAGGCAGTGAACGGTGAGCTGGCGGCGCTCAAATCGGGGCAGGTTGACGGTGGCAAGCTCGATGGCCAACTTAAGAACTTGAACGATGAAGTGGCCGCACTGAAGAAGCAGGGCAACCAGAAGGCGGCAGTGGAAAGCCTGGAGCAGGATGTACTGGTGCTCAAGACCCAGATGGAAAACCGCACGGCGTCATCGAGCGGGGCGACGGTGCAGGAGTTCGATGCGTTCCGTGGGCAGACCACGCGCAACCTCAACACCTTGCAGAGCCAGATTCAGAACCTGCAGCAGCAGATCAATTCCCGCCCCTGAAAATGCGAGGGCCGCAGGCGACCCCCCACCATCGATTACAGGCGCGGATAGTCGATGTAGCCCACCGGCCCTTTGCCATAGAAAGTCTCCGGATGCGCCTCGTTCAGCGGTGCATCCGCCGCCAGCCGTGCCGGCAGATCTGGGTTGGCGATAAACGGCACACCAAATGCCACCGCATCCGCCTTCCCAGTCGCCAAAGCGGCAGTGGCACTGGCCTTGTCAAAGCGTTCGTTGACGATGTACGGCCCACCAAATGCCGCCTTGATCAGCGGGCCTATGCTGTCATCACCTTCCTTCTCCCGCGAGCAGATGAATGCGATGCCGCGCTTACCCAGTTCTCGCGCCACATAGGTAAAGGTCTCGGCGCGGTCGGCATCGCCCATGTCATGGGCATCGGCACGCGGCGCCAGGTGCACGCCGACGCGGCCTGCGCCCCACACTTCGATGGCCGCATCGGTCACTTCCAGCAGCAGCCGGGCACGGTTTTCAAGCGAGCCGCCGTAGCGGTCAGTGCGCTGATTGGTGCTGCTCTGCAGAAACTGATCGAGCAGGTAGCCGTTGGCGCCGTGGATTTCCACACCATCGAAACCGGCGGCCTTGGCGTTCTCGGCGCCGCTGCGGTAGGCCTCGACGATGTCGGCAATCTCTTCGGTTTCCAGTGCGCGCGGGGTCGGGTAGTCGCTCAGCGGGCGCACCAGGCTGACGTGGCCCTTGGCCTGGATCGCGCTGGGCGCCACCGGCAGTTCGCCATTGAGGTAGCTGGGGTGGGAGATACGGCCGACGTGCCACAGCTGCAGGAAAATGCGCCCGCCAGCGCCATGTACGGCCTGGGTGACGTTGTGCCAGCCACGCACTTGCTGGTCGTTCCAGATGCCGGGGGTGTCGGGGTAGCCGACGCCCATCGCGCTGACCGAGGTCGCTTCGCTGAGGATCAGGCCGGCGCTGGCACGTTGCACGTAATACTCGGCCATCAGTGCATTGGGCACGCGGCCTTCATCGGCGCGGCAGCGGGTCAGCGGGGCCATGATGATGCGGTTGGGCAGTTGCACATCACCCAGTTGGATCGGATCGAAAAGCGTGGTCATAACGGTTACCTGCCTTGTCAAAGTGCTTGGCGCAGTTGTTCGAGGAACGCCTCGATGGTGGCTTCGTTGCGTTTGAAGAAGTGCCACTGGCCGACCTTCTGGCTGCTGATCAGGCCGGCCCGCTGCAACGTGGCCAGGTGGGCGGAGACGGTCGACTGCGACAACCCGCAGCGCTGGTCGATCTGCCCGGCACACACACCGTTTTCGGTGCTGTGGTACTGGTCGGGGAATTGCATTGCCGGGTCTTTCAGCCAGCTGAGGATTTCTCGCCTGACCGGGTGGGCCAGTGCTTTTATGATTTCGTCGAGATCGAGTGGCATGGGATTGAGGCTCGTGCTGTAACGGTATATCGCGATAGGGCGAAACGTACATCGGTATTTCGCGATATACAAATATGAAGAGGTTCTGAGCTGAGCACGAATCGCTATATCGCGTTATAACGATATACGCGGTGGCGGTGCTAGACTGCATCCATGAACTACCTCGCACATCTGCACCTGGGCGGCCCGGCGCCGCAACAACTGTTTGGCAGCCTGTATGGCGACTTCGTCAAAGGCTCGCTGGAGGGGCGCTTCCCGCCTGTGCTAGAGGCAGCGATCCGGCTGCATCGGCATATCGACAGCTACACCGACCAACATCCGCTGGTGCTGGCAGCGCTGGCGCGTTTCCCGCGGGAGCGGCGGCGCTTTGCCGGGATCGTCCTGGACGTGTTTTTCGACCATTGCCTGGCGCGGCACTGGGGGGATTACGCCGAGCAGCCGCTGGTGCAGTTCACTGGGGATTTTTATCGGGTACTGCTGGCCGAACCGCAGCTGCCGGGGCGGCTGGCGCGGATTGCGCCGTTCATGGCGGCGGATGACTGGCTGGGGGCGTATGGCGATTTTGCCACGCTGGAGCAGGTGTTCAACGGCATTGCACGGCGGTTGTCGAGGCCGGAAGGGATGGCCGGAGTGATGGCTGAGCTGGAGCGGTTGTATGAGCCGTTGCTGGCGGATTTTCGCGAGTTCTATCCACAGCTGCAGGCGTTTGCGGCGGTGGAGCGCAGAGGGGCATGACGATGGAGCTCAGCGCCACAGACCATACAACCCCAACATCATGCTCAAGCAGCGCGCGCCTGGCGTCGAGGCACCCCCGCCTCTTCTTCAACCCCGAACAACGCCATGTGAATCGCCTGCTGCGCCTGAAATGCCAGCGCTGCACGTTCCTTCCCGATACTGCAAATTGGCTTGAGCAGGTGAATACAGACCACGCTCGGAGGCTCGGCAAATAAGCGCATCAGGTGCGAAACCAGGTCATCGTCGCCAATGAACGGCGCAATCGGGTCCGCCTCGCCATTGCGCAGGTACTGAATGGCCACCGGCTGCACCTCCACACCCTGTTCAATGGCACCGGCCAGCAGGCGGCCGTGGAAGGTACGCAACTGACGGCCGTCAGTGGTGGTGCCTTCGGGGAAGATCAGCAGCGGCCGGGCCTGGCCCAACTGCTCGCTGATCTGTTCGCGCAAGCGCTGGCCATCCCCACCGCCGCGGCGAATGAACAACGTGCCGGCCTTCTCCGCCAGCCACCCGGCCACCGGCCAGTGACGCACTTCGGCCTTGGACAGGAACGACAGCGGCAACAGCATGCCGAGCAGGGGAATGTCGGTCCAGGAAACGTGGTTGCTGACCCACAGCATCGGCCGTTGCGGCAGCGCGCCGATCACCCGCACCGCGAAGGGCAGGGCAGCGACCAGACGCTTCATGAACCAGCAGGACCAGCGCTGGCGAAGTTCGAGGGAGGTCTTTATCCCCAGGCGTTCGCCCACGGCGATGACGCCGGCCATGAGCATGCCCAGCGACAGCACCAGCAGCAGCCGCAAGAGGCGGGCGAGCACCCGCAGGCCAGGCATCAGACTGCTGCCTTGAAGTGGCGGGCGTAACGCGGGCAGAGGTCGTCGCGCTTGAGCAGGATGAACACGTCGGCCACCTGGAAGTCCTCGTCCCAACACGGCTCGCCGCAGATCTTCGCCCCGAGGCGCATGTAAGCCTTGAGCAGCGGCGGCATTTCGGCGATGACGTTGTTCGGCAGGGCCAGGCTGGGCAGCGGGTTCTTCGGTTCGGCACGCAGGTGCTCGGTGCACAGGTAGCGCTCGCGCAGGCGCTGCATGACTGCGTGGGCCTGCACGCCGCCGTCCTGCATGGGGATGCTGGCGCAGCCCATCAGGTAGCTGTAGCGGCCCTCGTTGAGGACTTCGGCCAGTTCGCCCCAGAGCACGGCGATGGTGCCGCCGTTGCGGTAGTCGGGGGCGACACAGGTGCGGCCCAGTTCGAGGATCGGGCCCTGCAGTTGCAGCAGGCCGTGCAGGCTGAATTCTTCTTCACTGTAGAAGCGCCCCAGGCTGCTGGCAGCCTGGTGGTCAAGCAGGCGGGTAGTGGCTACCAGCTCACCGGTACTCAGGTCGCGCACGCCGATGTGGCGGCAATGTACGTCGTAGTCATCCATGTCCAGGCCCAGTTCGGCGCCTTTGAGCTTGGCCTTGAATTCTGCGCTGAACACCTTGTAGCGCAGGGCCTGGGCTTCCTGCAGGGCCGTGGCGCCGACCAGGCGTTCGGCTTGCAGACGGCGTTCGGTGCTGTTGTCGCCAGCGTGAGCGATCCGAGTCATTACGAGTCTCCATAAGCCAGCCATGAAAGGTTGCGGCCGGTCGGCTTTGTTGTGCAAAGTCAGCCTAGGTAGGCGCGGTGTCACCCCTGTGAATGTTTGGTGATGCTTGCATGACACCCCAGAACAGCACCTTGAAGGAGCACCCGATGGCCTGGTTGCAACGACTCAACGACCCCCTCCGCCAGCCTCTGGCTGGCACCCTGGGCGAGACCTATGCCACGCAGCTCGAGCGCCTTGGCGCGGTTGCCCCGTTCGAACTGGCGGTGCTCGGCGGACGCGCCATGGCCACGCCGGGCCTGGCGTTTCTCGTCGGTTACCAGGCCGCCTTGCGCGTGCTCTGGCCCAGTGCGCCGTCCAGCCTTGGCGCGCTATGCGCCACCGAACGGCGCAGCGTGCGCCCAGCGGACATGCATACCCGGCTGGTCGGTCTGCGCCTGAACGGCAACAAGGACTTCGTCACCGCCGGCCTGGACGCCGAGTGGCTGCTGGTGGCCGCACGCAGTGAAGCGCTGGGTGAAGCACCGCGGCTGAACCTGGCAGTGGTCTATCCGGGGGAGGCCGGGGTGACGCTGGAAGCCTTGCCGACCCTGCCGTTGATGCCCGAGGTAGGACATGGTCGCCTGCACTTGCAGGACGCGGCCTGCGAGTTGCTGGCAGGTGATGGTTGGGACGCCTACGTCAAACCGTTCCGCTCGCTGGAGGATCTCTACGTGCTGGCGTCGCTGACCGCCTGGTTGTATGGGGTGGGGCAGGAGTGCGACTGGCCGCAAGAGCTGCGCCTGCGCTTGCTTGGATTGTTGGCGGGGTGTGCCGAGGGCAGTCGGCAATGCGCCGACAGCGTTGGCTGCCACCTGTTGCTGGGGGGCTTGTTCTCGCAGTTTCAGGAGCTGCGCGGGGCGATCGACAAGGCGCTGCTGGCAGGGCCGGAGCAGTGGGCGCAGTTGTGGCAGCGGGATCAAGGGGTGCTTGCGCTTGCTACTGCGGCGCGGGAAAAGCGCCTGGCCAAGGCCTGGGTGGCCGCAGGGCTGTCATGAAAGCCTGAGAAGCTGTGGGATCTTTTAGATCATGGGGCCGCTTCGCAGCCCTTTCAGGCCAGGACGATGAAAATACTGCTGCTGATCCTTGCATTGGCTGCGCGCCCAGCCTGGGCCGAAGTCTGGCCCGAACCGGACTGGCCTAGCGACAACACCGCCCTCGACTGGCAGGCCGTCGACGCTTACGCCTTCCAGGAACGCAACGCCAGCGAGCGCAGCGGGATCCGCACCGACGCCCTGCTGATCATCCGCGACGGGCGGATCCTCCACGAACGCTACAGCGCCCCCACCACCGCCAATACCGCCCACCTGACCTGGTCGGTCAGCAAGAGCGTGCTGGCCACCGTGCTGGGAGTTGCCCAAGGACAAGGGCACTTCCAGCTGCAGGACCCCGTCGCACGCTTCTACCCGCCCATGCAGGCTCACCCCGACGTTCACCTGGCCGATTTGCTGCACTGGGCAAGTGGCCTGGATTGGCAGGAGGACTATGAGTACGCACCACTGAAATCTGCGGTGGTGGCCATGCTTTATACCCGTGGGCGCAACGACATGGCGGCCTACACCGCAGCGCGCGCCCGCGCCGATAAGCCCGGCCAGCGCTTTCTCTATTCCAGCGGCGACAGCAATGTGCTGGCTGCCGCGTTGCGCGGGATGCTCGACGCCGGCGCTTATGCCGACTACCCCTGGCAGGCGCTGTTCACCCCGCTGGGCATCGACAGCGCAGTCTGGGAACGTGACGGCGCGGGCACCTTCGTTGGCTCGTCCTACCTCTATCTGAGTGCCCGGGATCTGGCGCGCATTGGCTTGCTGATGCAACGCGATGGCCGCTGGCGAGGTCGCCAGCTGTTGCCTGCGAGCTGGGTTGCCTTCAACCGCACACTGTTCACCCAGGCCGCGGCGATGCCCAGTGAGGCCAACCCGGGCGGCCACTGGTGGCTTAACCAACCATTGCCGGGAAGCCCTGCACCCTGGCCCGATGTCCCGACCGATACCTACGCCGCGCTCGGCCACTGGGGCCAGGCGCTGTACATCGTGCCGTCGCAGAAACTGCTGATCGTGCGCTATGCCGATGACCGCGACGCCAGCTACAACCACAACGAACTGCTCAAGCGGGTGCTGGCGGTGGTGGCCAAGGAGGACACATGAAGCGCGTGCTGTTGCTGGTGATCGTTGCCTTGCTCGGCTGGGCCTGGCTGGAGCGCCAGGCGTTGGCGGACTTCCCGGGCATCCTTTCGGCCTATTCGGCCAAGGAGTATTGCTCGTGCCGCTTCGTCATGGGCTTCGACGAAGCCTATTGCCGAGGGTATGTGAAGCAATGGCTGCCCCTGAGCAGGCTGGAGGAAGAAAGGTCGCAGCGACGCGTCATCGCCGAGGGCCTTGGCCAGCGTCGCCAGGCGGCCTGGCAGGGTGCGCAGGCGGGCTGCCGCTTGCTGCCTTGAAGGCGGGCGGGTAAGGTTGACGGTCAAGTTTCACGAGACCTGTCATGTTCAAGTTGCCCCGTCTTCTGCCTGCCCTGCTGCTGGCTTTGTGCTTGCCCGCCCACGCCAACTGGCACCTCGATGGCGAATCTTCACGCCTGTCGTTCGTCACCGGCAAAAACGGTGATACGGCCGAGGTGCATCGCTTTCTGGTACTGCACGGCAGCGTCAACAACAAGGGCACGGCCGCGCTGAGCATCGAGATGGACTCGGTGAGTAGCGGTATCCCACTGCGTGACGAGCAGATGCGCGACAACCTGTTCGAGGTGGAGCGCTTCGCTGAGGCGAGCGTAAAGGCGCAGATCGACTTGCGCCCCATCAATGACCTGGCCGATGGTGCGCAGATCGAATTGCGTCTGCCGCTGACCGTCACCCTGCATGGCCAGTCGCACAGCTACAACGCGCTGCTGCTGGCCACCCGTTTGGACCAGCGGCGCTTCCAGGTGGTGACCCTCGAACCCCTGGTGCTGAGAGCCTCGGACTTCGGACTGTTGCCAGGGCTGGAGAGCCTGCGCAAGTTCGCCAAGCTGAAATCCATCAACCCGTCGGTACCGGTCAATGCGGTACTGATCTTCAACGCCCGCTGACATGTCGGGGCCGGTTTTTCCCTGGCGGGATGGCAACCAATTCGAACTGCTGATCGACGGCCCTGACTTCTTTCCGCGCATGCTCCAGGCGATCCAGCGCGCTGAGCTCCAGGTCGATCTGGAGTTGTACCTGGTCGAGGCCGGTGCTTGTGCCGAAGCGGTAGTCGAGGCGCTGGAGCAGGCGGCACTGCGCGGGGTGCGCGTGCGGTGCCTGTTCGACGACTATGGCTCGTTGGCTTTCACGGTGGCGCTGCGCCAGCGACTGCAGGAGGCCGGGGTTTACCTGCGCTGGTACAACCGCCTGCGCTGGAAGCGCGGTTTTCGCAACCTGTACCGCGACCATCGCAAGCTGTTGCTGGTGGATGAACGCTGGGCGGTGGTGGGTGGCACTGGCGTCACCGATGAATTCTGGACGCCGGGTGAGGCGAGCAGCGAGTGGCATGAGGTGATGGTGCAGATGCAAGGGCCGGTGGTGACTGACTGGCAGTTGCTGTTCGACCGCCAGTGGCAAGCCAACAACCGCCGCACCGCCTGGCGCCCGGCCGAGGGTTTTGGCCTGCCGCGTTTACCCAAGGTGCCGGTGCAAGGCCAGGGCATGGGCCGGGTGGCCTATGCCGACGCCCGTCAGCACCAGGACATCCTGCATTCACTGGTACGGGCGATCAACAGCGGCAAGCAGCGGGTGTGGCTGGCCACGCCATACTTCCTGCCGACCTGGAGCGTGCGTCGGTCGCTGCGCCGGGCCGCCAGCAAAGGTGTCGACGTGCGGTTGCTGTTGACCGGGCCACGCACCGACCACCCTTCGGTGCGTTATGCCGGGCACCGTTACTACCCGCGCTTGCTGCGTGCCGGGGTGCGCATCTACGAGTACCAACCGTGTTTTCTGCACCTGAAGATGGTGCTGATCGATGACTGGGTCAGTGTCGGCTCCTGCAACTTCGACCACTGGAATCTGCGCTTCAACCTGGAAGCCAACATCGAGGCGCTTGACCCGCCGCTGACGGCTGCCGTTCAGGCCAGCTTCGAGCGTGATTTTGCCTTGAGCCAGGTGGTCGACCTTGATCATTGGCATGCCCGGCCGCTGTGGCGGCGGGTGAAGCAGCGCGTATGGGGCTGGCTGGACCGGCTGGTGGTCAACTTGCTCGACCGGCGCGACTGAGAGCGGCTATCGTGCAGTGACTGTCTCTAGGCAATCGAAGGAGTGAGTGCGATGACGGCGAAGAAGATTCTCATGCTGGTTGGCGACTATGTCGAAGATTACGAGGCCATGGTGCCGTTCCAGGCGCTGAGCATGGTCGGCCACACGGTGCATGCGGTGTGCCCGGAGAAGGTTGCGGGGCAAACCGTGCGCACGGCGATTCACGACTTTGAAGGCGAGCAGACCTACAGCGAGAAGCCTGGGCACAATTTTGCCCTGAACTACGATTTCGTGCGGGTACGGGCTGAGGGCTACGACGCGTTGCTGATCCCCGGTGGCCGAGCGCCGGAGTACCTGCGCCTGGATGAGAAAGTGCTGGACCTGGTGCGCGCGTTCGACCAAGCCGGCAAGCCGATTGCGGCTGTGTGCCATGGCGCGCAGCTGCTGGCGGCGGCTGGCGTGCTGGAAGGGCGTGAGTGCAGTGCGTATCCGGCCTGTGCGCCGGAGGTGCGCCTGGCCGGGGGCACGTTCATCGACATCGCGGTGGACCAGGCGCATGTCGACGGCAACCTGGTGACCGCCCCCGCATGGCCGGCGCACCCGGCCTGGTTGGCGGCCTTCCTCAAGGTGCTTGGCACCCGTATCGCCTGACAAGCGCGGTCAACTTGTGGGAGCGGGCGCGCCCGCGAAGAATCCAGCGCGGTGCATGGCACCGGCTGCGCCGGTGTTCGCGGGCCCGCCCGCTCCCACAGAGACCGTTTAGGTTCACGCCACCTGTTCGACCCAGTCATTGAGGTTGTAGTAGTTGGGTTGATGTCGTGAATCACGTCTTCGCTGAGCAGTGCCAGGGAGGCTGGCATGTCGCCGGCATTGAAGGCGGCGTAGTAAGCATTTACCAGCTCGGTAGCGGTCATGGAACAATACCTGTCGTGTAGGGAAAAGGCGGCGTGCTGGCTCGGATGATAGGGTTTCCCCTCAAGCCCGGCTTAGCCGAGCGCGTCATCCACATCGACAAAACGACCGCCAAGCATGGAAATACGCCTGTTGCACGGCGCCGCTATCGCGCCTTACATCGATGACCTCGCTCGCCTGCGCCTGACCGTGTTTCGCGAGTTTCCCTATCTCTACGACGGCACCCCGGAGTACGAGGTGGACCACCTGGCCCGCTACACCCGCTCCGGGCGCAGCCTGGTGGTGCTGGCCCTGGACGACGGCCAGGTGGTCGGCGCTTCTACCGGCTTGCCGCTGGTGGATGTAGCCCCGGAGTTTCAGCAGCCTTTCCTGGCCCAGGGGCGCGACCCGGCCAGCGTCTACTACTTCGGTGGGTCGCTGGTATTGCCGGAGTACCGTGGCCGCGGGCTGGGCGTGCGCTTCTTCATTGAGCGCGAGTCCTATGCCCACAAACTGGCCGAGTTCGACTTTTGCGCGTTCTGCGCCGTGGAGCGCCCGGGTGTGCATCCGCGCCGGCCTGTGGACTACAAACCGCTGCATGGCTTCTGGCGCAATCGCGGCTTTCTGCATGAGCCATCCCTGCGCACGCGCTATGCCTGGCGAGACCTCGACGAGCAGGACAGCTCGGAAAAGATCATGTCGTTCTGGACCAAGGAACTGCCGATCTGATCCGCCTCGCGGCCTGCCAGTGGCTGGTGTGTGAGATGGATTATGAGGTAGTGCGGGGGGGCAGCAGGAAGGGCAGGTGTTTACCCGCAGGGACTGGCCGGAGCAGTTTGAAAGATTCCTGAAAACAGCAGCGGCGCCACTCGGGCGCCGCTGCTGTTACATCAGGTTTACTTCACTTCAACTGCCAGGCTCTGGGCAATCTTGCTCTGCCACAGGGCAGGGCCAGTGATGTGCACCGACTCACCGTTGCTGTCGACAGCGACGGTCACCGGCATGTCCTTGACCTCGAACTCGTAGATCGCTTCCATGCCCAGCTCGGCGAAGGCCAGGACCTTCGACTTGCGGATGGCCTGGGCCACCAGGTAGGCAGCGCCGCCCACAGCCATGAGGTACACGGCCTTGTTGTCCTTGATCGCTTCGATCGCGGTCGGGCCACGCTCGGACTTGCCGATCATGCCCAGCAGGCCGGTCTGCTCGAGGATCTGGCGGGTGAACTTGTCCATGCGGGTGGCGGTGGTCGGGCCGGCTGGGCCTACCACTTCGTCACCGACCGGGTCGACCGGGCCGACGTAGTAGATGAAGCGGCCTTTGAGGTCGACCGGCAGTTCTTCACCGCGGTTGAGCATTTCGACCATGCGCTTGTGCGCAGCGTCGCGACCGGTGAGCATCTTGCCGTTGAGCAGGATGGTCTCGCCCGGCTTCCAGCTGGCGACTTCTTCCGGAGTGATGTCGTCGAGGTTGACGCGACGGGCGCTCGGGCCGGCTTCCCAGACGATTTCCGGGTAGGCGTCCAGCGACGGCGCTTCAAGCTCGGCCGGGCCGTTGCCGTCGAGCACGAAGTGGGCGTGACGGGTAGCGGCGCAGTTCGGGATCATGCACACCGGCAAGGAGGCGGCATGAGTCGGGTAGTCCATGATCTTGACGTCGAGCACGGTGGTCAGGCCGCCGAGGCCCTGGGCGCCGATGCCCAGCTGGTTGACCTTGTCGAACAGCTCCAGGCGGATCTCTTCGAGGCGGTTCTGCGGGCCACGGGCTTTCAGTTCGTGGATGTCGATGGACTCCATCAACACTTCCTTGGCCATCACCGCGGCCTTCTCGGCGGTACCACCGATGCCGATGCCGAGCATGCCAGGCGGGCACCAGCCAGCGCCCATGGTCGGGACGGTCTTCAGCACCCAGTCGACGATCGAGTCGGACGGGTTGAGCATGGCCATCTTCGACTTGTTCTCCGAACCGCCGCCTTTGGCTGCAACGTCGACTTCGACCTTGTCGCCCGGGACGATGGAGTAGTGGATGACGGCCGGGGTGTTGTCCTTGGTGTTCTTGCGGGCACCGGCCGGGTCGGCCAGGATCGAGGCGCGCAGGACGTTTTCAGGCAGGTTGTAGGCGCGACGCACACCTTCGTTGATCATGTCGTCGACACTCATGGTGGCGCCGTCCCAGCGCACATCCATGCCCACGCGGATGAACACGGTGACGATACCGGTGTCCTGGCAGATCGGGCGGTGGCCGGTGGCGCACATCCGCGAGTTGATCAGGATCTGGGCGATCGAATCGCGTGCAGCAGGCGACTCTTCACGCAGGTAGGCTTCGTGCATCGCCTGGATGAAATCGACGGGGTGGTAGTACGAGATGAATTGCAGGGCGTCGGCGACGCTCTGAATCAGGTCGTCTTGCTTGATCACGGTCATGCAGCGCGCTCCTCTTAAAGACGGGAACATTCAAAAAGACGCTCGACGGTGCCGACCAGCGTGTCGAAGCGCCTTGCAAGGCGCCGGCAGGTCAGGCCGACGGAAAAAGGCGCGGCAGTATACCGCGCCTCACTGCGCGAAACACCTGCGCGTGGTCCGGACCATGGTCGGCAGCTGGCAGGCATCCTTTTTGCTGCCAATGCGCGCTTGGCATACAGTGACCCGGTGATCGATGGAGAAAGACTTACCATGCCTGAACTTTGCGTGGGCGCGCGCCGCTGGAAGGTGCCGACCGGCAGCAACCTGCTTGATGCCCTTAACGAGGCCGGGCTGAATGTGCCCTATAGCTGCCGAGCCGGCAGTTGCCACGCCTGCCTGGTGCATTGCCTGGAAGGGCAGCCAGCGGACGCCTTGCCCGAGGCCCTGGCGCTGGACAAGTATGCCCTGGGCTGGCGCCTGGCCTGCCAGTGCCGGGTGGTCGAGGACTTGCACGTGGCAGTGTTCGACCCGCAGCAGGATGGCGTGCCGGCGCGGGTGTGTGCGGCGGACTGGTCTGGCGATGTGCTGCGCTTGCGGCTGCGCCCCGAACGGGCATTGCGTTATCAGGCGGGGCAGCATGTGGTGCTGTGGCTGGGGGCGATAGCCCGGCCTTATTCCTTGGCAAGCCTGCCGGGGGAGGATGACTTCCTCGAGTTTCATGTTGATTGCCAGCGCCCGGGCGCCTTTTGCGACAAGGCACGTGGGCTGCAAGTGGGTGATGAATTGCGCCTGGGTGAGCTGCGCGGCGGAGTACTGCACTATGACCCGGACTGGCACACGCGGCCGCTCTGGCTTTTGGCCGCGGGCACCGGGCTGGCACCGTTGTGGGGCATTTTGCGCGAAGCATTGCGCCAGGGGCATCAAGGGGAGATTCGGGTGGTGCATGTGGCGCGGGACAGCGCTGGGCACTATCTGGCTGAATCACTGATG
This sequence comes from Pseudomonas sp. NBRC 111124, assembly GCF_001320245.1. GTDB lineage: Bacteria > Pseudomonadota > Gammaproteobacteria > Pseudomonadales > Pseudomonadaceae > Aquipseudomonas. Next base: position 66,688 of record NZ_BCBA01000016.1, on the reverse strand, counting down.
CAACTGGAGGGTGTGACGGTCGAGCTGGTGCTGGCGGAGCATATGGAGGAAGCGCTAGCGGGGATGCGGCCGTCATCGCGGCAGACGGTGGCGCTGGTGTGTGGGGCGTCGGGGAGCGTCGAGCGGTTTGCCCGGCGGCTGTTTATTGCCGGGGTGCCGCGGGGGCAGGTGTTTGCTGATGTATTCGTCGAGCATGCTTGAGTGAGCTGGGAGGGCTTTGCCCTCCTTTCGCGACACAAGGCCGCTCCTACAGGGAAATGCGATCACCTGTAGGAGCGGCCTTGTGTCGCGAAAGGGCCGCAAAGCGGCCCCGGGAGGCTATCAGCCGATCAGCGGATCACCGACGTGCAGGATCTTCATGCCGTTGGTACCACCGATGGTGTGGTAGCTGTCACCCTTGGTCAGGATCACCCAGTCACCTTGCTCCACCAGGCCGCGCTTGAGCAGCTCGTCGACGGCTGCCTGGCTGACCTTGTCGGCCGGCAGCGAAGCCGGGTCGAAGGCGATCGGGTAGACGCCGCGGAACATGTTGGCACGGGCCTGGGTGGCGCGGTGCGGCGACAGTGCGAAGATCGGCACGTGCGAACGCAGGCGCGACATGATCAGCGGGGTGTAGCCGCTTTCGGTCAAGGCGATGATCGCCTTCACGCCCGGGAAGTGGTTGGCGGTGTACATCGCTGCCAGGGCAATGCTTTCGTCGCAGCGCTCGAAGGTGGTGTGCAGGCGGTGGCTGGACTTCTGGCTGGTCGGGTGCTTCTCGGCACCGGAGCAGATACGGGCCATGGCCTGTACGGCTTCGATCGGGTAGGCACCGGCGGCGCTTTCGGCCGACAGCATCACCGCATCGGTGTTGTCGAGCACGGCGTTGGCCACGTCGGACACTTCGGCGCGGGTCGGCATCGGGTTCTGGATCATCGACTCCATCATCTGGGTCGCCACGATCACCGCTTTGTTGTTGCGGCGGGCGTGCTGGATGATCTTCTTCTGGATGGCGATCAGCTCGGCGTCACCGATTTCCACGCCCAGGTCGCCACGGGCAACCATTACGGCGTCGGAGGCTGCGATCAGCTTGTCCAGCGTCTCGTCGTCGGCTACGGCCTCGGCACGTTCGATCTTGGCTACCAGCCAGGCGCTGCCGCCGGACTCGTCACGCAGCTTGCGCGCGTATTCCATGTCGCTGGCGTCACGCGGGAAGGAGACGGCCAGGTAGTCCAGGTCCATTTCCGCAGCCAGCTTGATGTCGGCCTTGTCTTTTTCGGTCAGGGCAGGTGCGGTCAGGCCGCCACCTTTGCGGTTGATGCCTTTATGGTCCGACAGCGGGCCACCGATGATCACCACGCAGTGCAGGGCGTCTGCGGTGGCGGTCTCGACGCGCATGACCACACGGCCGTCGTCGAGCAGCAGTTCGTCACCAACGCCGCAGTCCTTGACCAGGTCGGGATAGTCGATACCGACGATGTCCTGGTTGCCTTCGGTCAGCGGGTGGGCGGTAGAGAAGGTGAACTTGTCACCGATCTTCAGTTCGATGCGCTTGTTGGCGAACTTGGCGATGCGGATCTTAGGACCCTGCAGGTCACCCAGCAGTGCGACATGGCGGCCGTTCTTGGCGGCGATGTCACGGATCAGGCGCGCGCGCGCCTTGTGCTCGTCCGGAGTGCCGTGGGAGAAGTTCAGGCGTGCCACGTCCAGGCCGGCGAGGATCAGCTGTTCGATCACTTCCGGCGAGTTGCTGGCGGGGCCAAGGGTGGCAACGATTTTGGTACGGCGGATGCTCATGCACAGACTCCTATAGTGAAGCGCAGCGAAAGGCTACTCCTCAATTGCGCTGTAGTCATTGTTCCGTTGCACTACCTGCGACCAATGCAGGGTGGCATTTGAACGGGCCGGAGTATCCTTGCAAATGGCTGTGAAGATTTGCCGGCAATGGCCGATACACTGGCATCAAAGGAGATACCCCATGCGCGCCCTGATCGTAATCGCCCTGGCGGCCAGCACCCTCGGCTGCACCCGCTGGTCCATGGACCACCACCTGAACAACGCTTACCGCGCCTATGACCGTGGCGATTGCTCGAAGGTCATGCTGGAGCTGTCGCAGGTCGACCGCACCAGCCGTGCGCGGCCGTTCATCCACCCGGAAGTGTCGCTGCTGCGTGGCCAGTGCCTGGAGCGCGACAAGCTATATGTGGATGCCGCGCAGACTTACGAATACCTGATCCAGCAGTACCCGGGCAATGAATACGCCTATCGGGCCAAGGCGCGTCTGGAAACCCTGCAGAAGCTTGGGCATTACCGGGGTGCGGAAGCGGCGGTGGCCAACCCGGTGAATACCCCCACTTGGCGTTAACACCAAGGTGTCGTTAATTTCACGGGATTTGCCTGGTGCGCTGCGCTAACCTGTAACTCAGCTGTTACAACAACCGCCAGTACCTTGCATTCCTGGCATCAGGTACGGGACTGCACTCGCGATCATGTTCATCAAGCGCCATATCGAACGCCATCAGTTGCCTTGTGTACTCAAGGTCTACAACCGCTTTACCGATCAGCCGATCGGGCAACTGGGTAATGCCTCCGAAGACGGGATCATGCTGATCAGTTCGCTGCCTGTGCTGGTCGGGCCGGATTTCGAACTGCAATTGCGCCTGCCGCTGGCCGGGGGCGGGTTTCAGTTCATCAACCTGACCGCCAGTTGCCTCTGGTGCTGCGAAGATCAGACCCCGGGCCACTACGATTCCGGCTTCATGCTGCTGCAGGCGCCGCGCGAGTACGATGAATTCGTCCGCTCGCTGCGCGACTATTTCAGTTTCCATCCCGCCAACGCTTCCGCCTGAGCCTGGCTCCGCTAGAATCGGGTCGACCTCGAAACAGGACGACCCCGTGACTACCAGCATTTTCTGGCACGACTACGAAACCACTGGCATCAACCCGCGCTGCGACCGGCCGCTGCAGGTCGCTGGTGTGCGCACCGATCTCGAACTCAACGAGATCGAAGAACCGATCAGCCTTTATTGCCGCCCTTCGGACGATATTCTGCCGCACCCGGCCGCCTGCCTGGTCACCGGTATCACCCCCGAGCAACTCGCCAACCAAGGCCTGTGCGAAGCCGAATTCATGACTCGGGTCCACGAGCAGCTGGCGCGGCCCGGCACCTGTAGTGCCGGCTATAACACCTTGCGCTTCGACGACGAGGTGACCCGCTATAGCCTCTACCGCAACTTCTTCGACCCTTACGGCCGTGAGTGGCAAGGCGGCAACAGCCGCTGGGACTTGATCGATGTTGTGCGCACCGCTTATGCCTTGCGCCCGGAAGGCATCGTCTGGCCGCAGCAGGATGGGCGCACCAGCCTGCGCCTGGAACTGCTCAGCCAAGCCAATGGCATCGACCATGGGCATGCCCATGAAGCGCTTTCCGACGTACGGGCAACGATTGCCCTGGCGCGCCTGATAAGGCAGAAACAACCCAAGTTGTACGAGTGGCTGTTCCAATTGCGCAGCAAGCACAAAGTGATGGAACAGATCCGTTTATTGCAGCCGCTGGTGCATATATCCGGGCGCTTTTCCGCAGCACGTAATTATCTGGGTGTGGTCCTGCCATTGGCCTGGCACCCGCGTAATCGCAATGCACTGATTGTGTGCGACCTGGCTCAGGAAACCCTACCGTTAATAAGGGAAACTGCCGAGGTGCTGCGTGAGCGTTTGTACACACGGCGTGAGGAATTATCTGAAGGACAATTACCGGTCCCACTCAAGTTGGTGCAGATCAACCGCTGTCCGGTAGTCGCGCCGCTCTCGGTATTGCGCCCAGCGGATCAGCAACGTCTGGGTATTGATCTGGCATTGATGCAATCACGCGCTGAACAGTTGGCGAATCAACAGTCTGAATGGCAAGACAAGCTTGAGCTTATCTACGGCGAGGCAGAATTTGCGGCGGTTGAAGACCCGGAACAGCAGTTGTATGACGGTTTCATCGGGAACCGCGACCGCCGCCTGTGCGAACAAGTTCGCACGCTGGACCCCGCGCAGTTAGGGCTCGGCCATTGGATGTTCGATGATCCCCGCCTGCCGGAGTTGTTGTTCCGTTACCGCGCGCGGAACTTCCCAGAGACCTTGAACAGCGAAGAGCGCCAGCGCTGGTTTGGTTTCTGCCAGCAGCGCTTGAGTGACCCGCAATGGGGGGCACCGAACACGCTGGGTGATTTCGAGCAGGCCAGGCTGGATGCCTGGGCCAAAGCAGACGAGGCCGGGCGACGGGTGCTGGACGCCTGGCAGGTGCATGCCAGCAACTTGCGCGAGCAGTTTGCTATCAACCTTTGAATACGTAAACAAAAACGCCGGCTTTATGCCGGCGTTCTTGTTTGTAAGGGCAGAGCGTTGCGGTGGACAATCAGTCCAGCAGGGTTGCCCAGCTTTCAACCACATCACCACCCCATTTGGCTTTCCATTCTTTCAGGGTCTTGTGGTTGCCGCCTTTGGTTTCGATCACTTCACCGTTGTGCGGGTTCTTGTATTGCTTGACCTTGCGCGCACGCTTGGTGGCGACGGTTTTGACTGCGCCACGTGGGGCTTTGCTCAGTTTGGATTCTGGGTCGAGCAGGGCAATCACGTCGCGCAGCGACTTGGAGTATTCGCCCATCAGCGCGCGCAATTTACCTTCGAACTCCAGTTCAGTCTTGAGCTTGTCATCCTGCGACAGGTTGGCCAGGCGGGCCTGAAGTTCCTTGATGGCTTCTTCGGTAGCGCGGTATTCGTTGATCAGGGACATGGAGTGTTCCTTAATGCGTGTTCAGAATGTGTGGGGCAATAATAGTCAGGCGGTACTCTCAAGTAAACATATTATTGGGCACTTAACTGTTATTAGCCCTGTGACAAAATATCTCAAGATTAAGAAAAATTTACATAGCGCCCCGCAGTTCGTCCTGATTGTCACGGGGCTGTAGTAGCCGGGCTGACACCCTGCGTCGCTCCGGCCTGTGGCTACCGACGGGCGCAATGATTACTGCGTTTTTCTGGTCGGGCCGCTAGAATGAGCGCCTTTGCGAAGTTCTGGAGTCTTAATTCATGCGCACCTATCGTCTGGTGATCGCCTGCCCCGACCGTGTTGGCATCGTGGCGAAAGTCAGTAATTTCCTGGCCTTGTACAATGGCTGGATCAATGAAGCCAGCCACCACTCCGATGAGCAGAGCGGCTGGTTCTTCATGCGCCATGAAATCCGTGCCGAATCGCTGCCATTTGGTATCGAGGCGTTCCGCGAAGCCTTCGCGCCGATCGCCGAAGAGTTCTCCATGACCTGGCGCATCACCGACTCGGCGCAAAAGAAGCGTGTGGTGCTGATGGCCAGCCGCGAATCGCACTGCCTGGCCGACCTGCTGCACCGCTGGCACACCGATGAACTGGATTGCGATATCCCTTGTGTGATTTCCAACCATAACGACCTGCGCAGCATGGTCGAGTGGCACGGCATTCCGTTCTTCCACGTGCCGGTCGACCCCAAGGACAAGGCCCCGGCCTTTGCCGAGGTGTCGCGCCTGGTGCAGGAGCACGCGGCTGACGTGGTGGTGCTGGCGCGCTACATGCAGATCCTGCCGCCGCAGCTGTGCCAGGACTATGCCGAGAAGGTCATCAACATCCACCACAGCTTCCTGCCGTCGTTCGTCGGCGCCAAGCCGTACCACCAGGCGGCCCTGCGTGGCGTGAAGCTGATCGGTGCGACCTGCCACTACGTGACCGAAGAGCTGGACGCCGGCCCGATCATCGAGCAGGACGTGGTGCGTGTGAGTCACGCCGACAGTATCGAAGACATGGTCCGCTTTGGCCGCGACGTCGAGAAGATGGTGCTGGCCCGCGGCCTGCGCTATCACCTGGAAGACCGCGTGCTGGTACATGGCAACAAGACCGTGGTATTCGACTGATACTGCATGGGGCGCAAAGCGCCCCTTTTGCCGGGAGTGAAGATGGCCAAGCGTAACCAGCCCACCGCCTCATCCCCGCCCACCCTGGGCGAAGGCTGCCTGGCCCGCTACGACCCCGAAGCGCTGAGCGACGACGACGGCACCGACTTCCCCGATGCCGCCCGATTGTGGCGCCAGCTCAACCCGCCTGTCGCCGCCAGCGCTCCAGCAACGGACGCGCCAGCAGGCAGACAAACACCGGCCCACCCGCCAGCAGATAAAAGTAGTAAGTAATCGCTCGCCAGATCAGGATCGCCGCTGCGGCTGTCGAACTGCCGACCAGCGGTGTCAGCAGGCTTGCCGAGGTCAGCTCGGCGGCGCCGGCGCCACCCGGCAACAGGCTGAATTGCCCGGCACTGAGCGATAACATCTGCACCAGGAAGCTCGGGATCCACGACAGCTCCACCCCCAAGCCTTGCAGCACTAGATACAGCACGCTGTAGCGCAGGCTCCAGTGCAGGCAGGTGAGGGTGAAGACCAGCGCCAAGGTGCGCTTGGGCAGCTGCCAGGTCTGCGCCAAAGCCTCGATGAAATGCAGTACCTTGCGTGCCCAGCGGCGTCTGCGTTTGCCAGGCATGCCCAGGCGCTTGAGCACCCGCCCGTTGAAGCGCATCACCGCACGCCGGTATCGCAACAGCACGACGATCATGGCCAAGGCTGCGCACAACAACAATGCGCTGCCCAGCAGCATGCTTTCCTGGCTGCGGCCAAGGCTGTGGAACAGGGCATAGCCGGCAATCGCCAGCATCGCGCAGAAGAAGAACAGCAAGTCGTTCAACTGATCCATGGCAAATACCGCACCGCTGCGGGCCGGCCCGATGCGGTCCCGGGCGAGCAGGGCCATGAGGGTGATGGGCCCGCCGCTGCCACCTGGGGTGGTGCAGATGGCAAACTCGGTGGCCATGACCACGCCGAGGCTGCGCACACGGCCCAACTGCGCCGCTTGTCGACCGAGCAGCAGGCGCAGGCGCATGGCATTGATCACCCAGCACAGCAGGATCATGCCCAGCAGTGCCAGCAACAGCCCGGTGTCGAAGGCCATCAGCCTGGGCATCAGCTCGTTGCCACCCAACAGCGCCGGCACCAGCAGGGCGCCCACCAGTGCCAGGGCCAGCCAGCCGAGGCGGCTCATGCGATCACCTGACGCTCCAGCCAGGCCGATTTGGTCAATGGCTCGCGGCCTTGTAGCAGCAAGTTGTCGAGGGTGCGCAGCCAGTAGTTGCGGGATGAGCGGTGGCGCATGTCCACCGGGTGCAAGCCCAGGCGCAGGGTTTCGGCTGTATGCCAGCGCCGGCGTTGCCAGTCGCAGACCATCCTCGACAGCCCCCGGCGCCAGGTGCTGCGTGCGCTCCATACCAGCCCTGGTGCCTCGAATGCGGTGAAGTCCGGCAAGCGATAAAGGTGCTGGGGCGTGCTGGTGTAGCGCAGCGGCAGCTGGGCAAGGGCCTGCCGGGTGCCTTGGCTCATCAGCCAGGCCGGGGCGACGAAACCGGCCACCGGCCAGCCTTGCCCGGCGAACAGGGACAGGCCTTGCTCCAGGCGTTGCAGGGCTTGGGCCTGGTCGAGGGCATAGAACTCGCCTTCGTGGGTGTAGATACGCCGCATGAAATATTCGCCGAGGTTGCGCGGTGCGGGCCCGTCGTCGGCGTGGTAGAAACCGTGCAGCGCCAGTTCATCGCCCCGCGCCAGGCGCCGCTCCAGCAGGCGGCAGAAGGTCGGGGAGCGGGTCAGCGGGTTGCGGTGATGAAAGTCAGGGACCACCAGCCAGGTCATCGGCACGTTGCCCATCTCGTCCACAGCCTGCACGAACGGCTGGTAGTCAGGCCAGGTTTCGGGTGCGACATCGTGCAGCACCAGCATCAGGCTGCCAGGGTCTTTGCCGGGCTCAGCCATGGGCGCGCACCTGCGGTTGGTGGCCGAGCACGGCCTGGTAGTGCTGCAGCAGGCCAGCCACCACGTTGTCCCATGAATAATGCTGTTCCACATGCTGGCGGGCCTGGGCGCCGAGCTTGCGCACCCCAACCTCGAACGCTTCACGCACCGACACGGCCATGGCCTTGCCATCGTTGGCGGGGCACAGCCGCCCGCAGTGTTCGTTGACGATTTCACCGAAAGCTCCGGCGCGTACCGCGACCACCGGGGTGGCGCTGGCCATGGCTTCGAGGATGACCAAGCCGAAGGTTTCCTGGTCGCCCGCGTGCACCAGCAGGTCGGCGCTGGCGACCAGGCGGGCGACTTCCTGCGGCGGTCGGAACTGGTCAATGACGCTGACATTCTCGGGCACGTTGGCCGGCATGTTCGAGCCGACCAGCAACAGGTGATAAGGGCGCCCCAGGTGCTTGATACATTCGAGCAGTACCGGCAGGTTCTTTTCGCGTGAACCGCGCCCGGCATAGATGAGCAGGCGGCTGGTATCGGCGATGCCGAGCTGAGCCCGCAGCTGCGGGTCGCGACGGTCGGGGTGGAACGTCTGCAGATCGACGCCCAGGCGCTGCACATGCACGTCACGCACGCCCAGGCGGCGCAGCTTGTCGGCCATCACCAGGCTCGGCGCCAGCACCCGGTCAAAATTGCCATACAGCTTGCTGACATAGGCCTCGACATTGGGTGTAAACCAGTTGCCCATGCGATTGCTTACCAGCAGTGGCAGGTCGGAGTGGTAGAAGCCGATCACCGGCACGTCGAGCTGGCGCCGGGCCTCCAGCGCGGCCCAGGCGGTGAGGTAGGGGTCGCCCACTTCGATCAGGTCGGGCTTGAGGTGACGCAGCACGTTGCACCAAGGGGCCAGGCGCACCGGGAAGCGGTAACCTTTGCCGAACGGCAGGGGCGGTGCGGGAACCTGGTAGATGCCATCGGCATGGCTGGCACTGGCACCGGGGATCAGGAGGCTGTGGCGTACGCCCGGGAGGGCGTCGAGGCGGTGGTGTTTGGCATCGAGGTACGTCCGCACACCGCCGCTGGCCGGGGCGTAGAACATGGTGATGTCGGCGATGTGCACGATCAGCATCCCTCCAGGATCGTCTTCGGGTGTGTCATCTGGCAATGACGCGCCTAAAGGTTGACCTACCTGAAGGATAGTTTGTTCGATCGAGGTTGGGCGGGAGGGCAGTGCGGGATTCTACGCAGCACAAGCCGCTTCCACAGGGATTTCCACAATCCTGTAGGAGCGGCTTTAGCCGCGAAGCAGGCGACGCGGTCTGATGATCAGATACGGAAGCTGCCGACCAGGTGTTTCAGGCGGGTGGCCTGCTGCTCCAGGTCCGAGCAGGCGCGCAGGGTGGCCTGCAGGTTCTCGACACCTTCCTGGTTGAGCATGTTGATCTCGTTGATGTCCATGTTGATCGAGTCGACCACGGCGGTCTGCTCCTCGGTGGCGGTGGCCACCGACTGGTTCATGCCGTCAATTTCGCCGATGCGCACGGTCACGCTGTCCAGGCGCTCGCCGGCCTGGTTGGCGATCTGCATGCTGTCCTGGCTGTGGCGCTGGCTCTGGCCCATGGTGTCGACCGACTCGCGGGCACCGACCTGCAGCTCTTCGATCATGGTCTGCACCTGCTGCGCCGACTCCTGGGTGCGGTGCGCCAGGTTGCGGACCTCGTCGGCGACCACGGCAAAACCACGCCCGGCTTCACCCGCGCGGGCCGCTTCGATCGCAGCGTTGAGCGCCAGCAGGTTGGTCTGCTGGGAAATGCTGGTGATCACTTCGAGGATCTGACCGATGTTCACGGTCTTGCTGTTGAGCGTCTCGATGTGCGCGCTCGAGGTGACGATCAGGTCGGACAGGCGGTTCATTGCAGCGATGTTGCGCTCCACCACCTGCTGACCTTCTTCGGCCAGCAGGCGCGCTGAACTGGCGTGCTGCGAGGCCTGGGCGGCATTGCCGGCGATTTCCTGGGCGGCGGCGCCGAGTTCATTGATGGCCGCGGCGACACTGTTGGTGCGGTTGGACTGTTCGTCGGAATTGGCCATCGACGAGTTCGAAGCGCTGATCACGCGCAGGGCCACTTCGTTGACCTGCTCGGTCGCCGACGACACTTCGCGGATCGAGCCGTGGATACGTTCGACGAAGCGGTTGAAGGCCTTGCCCAGGATGCCGAACTCATCGAGGCTGTGGATGCTCAGGCGTTTGGTCAGGTCACCTTCACCTTCGGCAATGTCTTCCATGGCGCGGGTCATGGTGTGCAGCGGCTGCATCAGCACGCGGATCAGCAGGCCGAGCAGGCCGATGATGATCACCACGGCCACCAGGGTGGCGATTACTGCCGAGGTGCGGAAGGTGCTGAGCATGGCGAAGGCTTTGTCTTTATCCACCGACAGGCCAATGTACCAGTTGGCCGAGGGCAGGCCCTTGATCGGGGTGAAAGTCAGCAGGCGGGCCTGGCCGTTGGCATCGACTTCGGTCAGCTCACCGGACAGTTTCGGCGTGTGCTGCGGGAACAGGTCCGGCAGCGACTTCATCACCAGGTCCTGGTCCGGGTGAACCAGGATCTTGCCTTGGTCGTTGACCAGGAAGGCATAGCCCATGCCGCCGAAGTTCAGCGAATTGATGATCTGCACCAGGCCATCGAGTGCCAGGTCGCCACCGACCACGCCGACGCTGCTGGACACCTTGCTGAGGATGCCGATGACCATCTTGTTGGTGGTCAGGTCGATATAGGGCTCGGTAAGAATCGCACCCTGGGCGTTCATGCCGTCCTTGTACCAGGGGCGGGTGCGCGGGTCATAGCCCTCTGGCATCTTGGCGTCCGGACGCACGCTGAAGCCACCATCGACCTTGCCCAGGTAGACTGTGAGGAAGCTCGAGATCAGGGCATTCTGGCCCATCAGTGTTTCGGCGTTGGCGGGTTGCTGGGCAATGTTCTGCGCCAGGTTTTCCACCAGCTTGATACGGCCATCGAACAGGTTGCGGATGTTGGTCGAAGTGGATTCGCCCATTTCAGCCAGATAATTCTCCAGATCCTCGCGGATCGCATTACGCTGGAGGTAATCGTTGTAAAGGGTGAACAGGCTGAAGGCGAGTATCACGATCAATGACGCAGCCAAAAGGATCTTGTGGCTGAAACGCAGGTTTTTGTTCATGGCGTAATCGGTTCCGCTAAGGTTTTTATCGGGCGTTCGCACGGTATCGCTGCAAACAGTGCAACATCCCGAAAAATCCTTTTTCGGTTGCTCCTGTCTATTAAGGCGAATATCACCCAAAGGTATCGGCCGAATTAAGCTAAAGCTTGAGCGGGGGAATAAAGAGATGTCGGAAACTTCGACCATAGTTGTAGGCGCTGATCCGAGCGGGCAGCCCGTTCAGCAGGCCATGCGCCTTGCCAATCGTCACGGCCTGGTTGCCGGGGCTACCGGTACCGGCAAGACCGTGACCTTGCAGCACCTGGCGGAGGTGTTCAGCGATGCGGGTGTGGCGGTGTTCGCAGCGGACGTCAAAGGCGACCTGTGCGGCCTGGGTGCAGCCGGTGCACCACAAGGCAAGGTGGCCGAGCGCATCGCTGGCATGCCTTGGCTGGGGCATACGCCAAAAGCCTATCCGGTGACGCTCTGGGATGTGGCGGGGCAGTCCGGCCATCCGTTGCGTACCACCCTGAGCGAAATGGGCCCGTTGCTGCTCGGTAACCTGCTGGAGTTGACCGACAGCCAGCAGGCGGCGTTGTATGCGGCGTTCAAGGTGGCGGACCGCGAAGGTTTGCTGCTGCTTGACCTGAAAGACCTCAAGGCGCTGTTGGCGCACCTGAAGGACAACCCGCAACTGCTCGGCGAAGACAGCGCGCTGATGACCACTGGCTCGACCCAGGCCCTGCTGCGTCGGCTGGCAACCTTGGAGCAGCAAGGCGCTGAAGCGTTGTTTGGCGAGCCGGCGCTGCAACTGGAAGACCTGTTGCGGCCAGATAGCGATGGCCGTGGGCGTATTCACCTGCTCGACGCCAGCCGGCTGGTGCACGAGGCGCCGAAGGTCTATGCCACGTTCTTGTTGTGGCTGCTGGCTGAGCTGTTCGAGCAGTTGCCGGAGCGTGGTGATGCCGATAAACCGGTGTTGGCGCTATTTTTCGATGAGGCGCACCTGTTGTTCAACGGCACGCCGAAAGCGCTGCAGGACCGTCTGGAGCAGGTGGTGCGGTTGATCCGTTCCAAGGGGGTTGGCGTATATTTCGTCACCCAGTCGCCGAGCGATCTGCCTGACAGCGTGCTCGCCCAATTGGGCTTGCGCATCCAGCACGGCCTTCGCGCCTTCACCGCTAAAGAGCAGAAGTCGCTAAGGGCCGTGGCTGATGGTTTCCGCCCGAACCCGGCATTCGACAGCCTGGCGGTGCTGACCGAGCTGGGGATTGGCGAGGCGCTGGTCGGCACCTTGGAAGACAAAGGTACGCCGGCGATGGTCCAACGGGTGCTGATCGCGCCACCGCAGTCGCGGATCGGGCCGTTGAGTGCGGCCGAACGCAGTGCGTTGATTGCGGCTTCGCCTTTGCTGGGGCGGTATGACAAGGCGATCGACCGGGAATCGGCCTATGAAATGCTGACCCAGCGCAAAGGTGAGCCGGTGGAGCCAGCACCGGTACCGAAGGCGGACGAAGAGAGTTTCGCTGACAAGGCAGGGGAATTTTTGCAGAGCGCGGCGGGGCAGGCGATCAAGTCGGCGGTGCGTCAGGCGGCCAATCAGCTCGGGCGGCAGCTGGTGCGTGGATTGATGGGGTCGTTGCTGGGTGGCAAGAAGAAGTGACTGCTTTCGCCCACGAAAAAGGCGCCCGAGGGCGCCTTTTTCAGTGCAGCTGTATCGCTCAGGCCAGTGCCTTGGAGGCCAGCCAGAACAGGCCGGCCGCCAGGCCCATCGAAGCGGGCAGGGTCAGAACCCAAGCCAACAGAATGGTCTTCACGGTGCCGCCTTGCAGGCCGCTCTTGTTGGCGACCATGGTGCCGGCAACGCCGGAAGACAGCACGTGGGTGGTCGACACCGGCAGGGCAAACACGTTGGCCATGCCGATGGCGCAAGCCGCGGTGATCTGCGCCGACATGCCCTGGGCATAGGTCATGCCCTGCTTGCCAATCTTCTCGCCGACGGTCAGGACCACGCGCTTCCAGCCGACCATGGTGCCCAGGCCCAGGGCCAGGGCGACGGCCACGATCACCCAGAACGGGGCGTATTCGGTGGTCGCGGTCAGGTCCTTGCGCAGCTTCTCGAGGTCGGCCTTTTCGCGTGCGTCCAGGCCAGGCAGTTTGCCTACCTTCTTCGCAGTGTCATCCAGGCACAGTAGGTAGCGGCGCACTTCGACACGCTTTTCGGCATCCAGCGCGTGGTAATCGGTCACACCTTGCAGCGAGGCCTGCAGGGCAGCGATGGTCGGTTCGGTCTGCTGCGGGTTGCAGCTGAACTTCTCTGGCAGGTCGGTCGACTTGGCCTTGCCCAGTGCCAGGAACTCGCCCAAGGTGGCGGCGTTGCGCTGATAGAACTGGCTCATGTGCAGGGTGGCGTCGCGGGTGCGCTCGATCTGGTAGGTAGTGCTGTTCAGGTCGAGGACGAACTTGGCCGGAACGATACCAATCAGCACCAGCATGATCAGGCCGATGCCCTTCTGGCCATCGTTGGAACCGTGCACGAAGCTCACGCCCATGGCCGAAATCACCAGGACCAAGCGGTTCCAGAACGGTGGGTGCTTCTTGTCGTCGAGCTTGCGGCGCTGCTCCGGGGTTTTATGCATCTTCGACAGCGGGCGCCACCATTTCAGGCCGATCAGTACCAGTGCCGCGACGGCGAAGCCGGCAATCGGCGAGACCACCAGCGACATGGCGATGTCGATCGCCTTTTGCCAGTTGACGCCATCGCCCAGCGGGATGTCGTTGATCAGTGCGTTGGCCAGGCCCACGCCGAGGATCGAGCCAATCAGGGTATGCGAGCTGGAAGCGGGAATGCCGAAGTACCAGGTGCCGAGGTTCCAGGTAATGGCAGCGGCCAGCAGCGAGAAGACCATGGCCAGGCCATGCCCGGTATTCACATTGATCAGCAGCTCGACCGGCAGCAGGTGCACGATGGCGTAGGCCACCCCGACACCGCCGAGCAGAACGCCGAGGAAGTTGAACACCCCGGAGAAGAACACGGCCAGGTGTGGTGGCATGGCTTTGGTATAGATGACGGTGGCTACCGCGTTGGCGGTGTCATGAAAGCCATTGATGAACTCGAATGCGAGCACGAAGGTCAGGGCGAGCAGCAGGCTCACCAATACCCAGGCATCCAGTCCGCTGAATAAATCGATCATGAAGGTTGTCTGGCGGTCATAGGGGGGCGGGATTATGCCAGAAAACCTTGGCAATCGATGCACCCACTGCTGACCGATGGCAGCTTTGTGAGCGCCCTCTCTGCCGAGAAGGTGGCGCGATCTGGCGGCAAAACTTCCGATAAAAATCAAGAAATTGCCAAAAATTCGTTAAATTTCTGGAAAAATCTGCGCGGTGCGACGCTTCAAACGATCGTATGAAATTTGTGTAATTCCATTTCATCCTCGGCCATCCAGTAAAGATCGGCCGCGTCGAGGGCGCCAGGCCCGCGACGCAATGGCAGTGCAAGAGGCCGGTCAGGGCTCCTCGCTGCGCAGTTCCTTTTCCATTTTTTCCAGTTCCTGGCTGAAGGCCTGATCCTGGACGGTGGCACGTTTGCGCCAAGGCTTGCGTTCCGGCTCCGGTTGAGCGGCGTAAGTGGTGACTTCACCACCGTAAACTTCCTTGTAACGTTCAGCCTGGCGCTCGAGTTCAGCGCGCAGTTCATCTTTCGTCACAGTAATACCTGAATGAGTAGTAGTGGCTGGTGTTGCATGCAGGTGCAAGTTGCCCATGCACACGAGCGCTGGTTTGCGGATGAAGGCCTAGCCAGTATTCCACGCCGGAGTCTCGATCCGGGCCAGCGGAATCGATTATAGCAATCGGTAAATCGCCAAACAGGGTTATTTATGCAACAGCGAGCAAAGTTTCGAGCCATCAGTGGCTTGTACAAACTTTGAGCAAACAGCAATCGAATAGTTCGCTGTCATGTTGCCGTATAGCAGAAATAAAACGGCCCCGCACGAGGCGAGGCCGTTGCCTGGGGACTTCTACGGTGGGTACCTGACCAGTCTCTCCAAAGAAGCCACATGTGGCAGGAGAAAGGTATAAGTAAATTTGTCAGCGGTCAATTGCGATTATCGGCCGTTCGTTCGATAATCGCACGAGCCAGCGATTTTTTTGAGGTGAGCGATGAGCGACGAAACCACGGCCAACGAATCTGCCAACCCAGAGGCGTCCCGCCCGAGCGCGCCTGCGCTGGCGCCGCCGATCGTGGCCTCACCGGCCAAGCGAATTCAGGCGTTTACCGGCGACCCTGACTTCATGACCTCCCTCGCCCGTGGCCTGGCGGTGATACAGGCCTTCCAGGAGCGCAAGCGCCACCTGACCATCGCCCAGATCAGTCATCGCACCGAAATCCCCAGAGCCGCCGTGCGCCGCTGCCTGCACACCCTGATCAAACTGGGTTACGCCACCACCGACGGGCGCACCTATTCGCTGCTGCCGAAAGTGCTGACCCTGGGCCACGCCTACCTGTCGTCGACGCCGCTGGCGGTGTCGGCCCAGCCTTATCTGGACCGCATCAGCGACCAGTTGCACGAGGCGGCCAACATGGCCACCCTCGAAGGCGACGACATTCTTTATATAGCCCGTTCGGCCACGGTGGAGCGGCTGATCTCGGTCGACCTGTCGGTCGGTGGACGGTTGCCGGCCTATTGCACGTCCATGGGGCGCATCCTGCTGGCGGCCATGGATGACACCAGCCTGCGCGAGTACCTGGACCGCGCCGATCTCAAGGCACGCACCAGCCGTACCCTGAACGACCCCGAATCGTTGTTCGCCTGCATTCAGCAGGTGCGCGAGCAGGGCTGGTGCGTGGTCGACCAGGAACTTGAGCAGGGGCTGCGCTCGATCGCTGTGCCTATCTATGACGCGTCCGGGCAAGTGCTGGCGGCGTTGAACGTGAGCACCCATGTCGGGCGGGTGACGCGCAGCGAGCTGGAGCAGCGCTTCCTGCCGATCCTGCTGGCGGCCAGCCGCGACCTTTGCCATCAGTTGTTCGGTTGACGGCGTTGGCGACACAGTTTCCTGTTCGATAAACGCACAGTGTCGCTTCGGGTGAATTGCGCCACCCCCCGGTCGCTGATTAATGTCTCTCGCAACGGTCGGCTCTGCCGACCGATACAACAAAAACATAAGAGGCGCATCCCATGACCACTGTCACTCGACTGCTGCGGCCGCACCCGCACGCAGTACCGTTGTATCCAGGCTGATTCAGGCCGCACTTCATCGAATATTCAAGCCCTGTGCTCTTGACCTAAGTGCAGTGGCCGACCGTGCCCCCCTTTCTGGATAACAACAATGAACCAACCACAGTCTGTCGGGAACAATCTCGACGTCCAGTCGTTCATCAATGAACAGCCACTGTCGCGCTATCAATGGCGCGTGGTGATTCTCTGCTTCCTGATCGTCTTTCTCGATGGCCTCGATACCGCGGCCATGGGCTTCATCGCGCCGGCCTTGTCGCAGGAATGGGGCATCGACCGCGCCAGCCTCGGCCCGGTGATGAGTGCCGCGTTGATCGGTATGGTGTTCGGTGCCCTGGGTTCCGGGCCGCTGGCCGACCGTTTCGGGCGCAAGGGAGTGCTGGTCGGGGCGGTGCTGGTATTCGGTGGCTTCAGCCTGGCCTCGGCCTATGCCGGCAACGTCGACCAGCTGCTGGTGCTGCGCTTCCTGACCGGCCTGGGGCTTGGAGCGGGGATGCCCAACGCCACCACGTTGCTGTCGGAATACACCCCGGAGCGCCTCAAATCGCTGCTGGTGACCAGCATGTTCTGTGGCTTCAACCTCGGCATGGCCGGTGGCGGTTTCATTTCCGCGAAGATGATCCCGGCCTATGGCTGGCATAGCCTGCTGGTGATCGGTGGCGTGCTGCCGTTGCTGCTGGCCGTGGTGCTGATGGTCTGGCTGCCGGAGTCGGCGCGCTTCCTGGTGGTGCGCAACCGCGGTAACGACAAGGTGCGCAAGACCCTGGCGCCCATCGCTCCGGCGGTGGTGGCGCAGGCGGCCAGCTTCAGCGTGCCAGAGCAGAAGGCCGTGGCGACGCGCAACGTGTTTGCGGTGATCTTCTCCGGGACCTACGGCCTTGGCACGGTGCTGCTGTGGCTGACCTACTTCATGGGCCTGGTGATCGTCTACCTGCTGACCAGCTGGCTGCCGACGCTGATGCGCGACAGCGGCGCCAGCATGGAACAAGCCGCGTTCATCGGAGCGCTGTTCCAGTTCGGCGGTGTGCTCAGCGCGGTGCTGGTGGGGTGGGCCATGGATCGCTTCAATCCGCACAAGGTCATCGGCATCTTCTACTTCCTGGCCGGAGTGTTTGCCTACGCCGTGGGCCAGAGCCTGGGCAACATCACCGTACTTGCCACCCTGGTGCTGGTCGCCGGCATGTGCGTCAACGGCGCGCAATCGGCCATGCCGTCGCTGGCCGCACGCTTCTACCCGACCCAAGGGCGCGCCACAGGCGTATCGTGGATGCTGGGTATCGGCCGCTTCGGCGCGATCCTCGGGGCCTGGAGTGGCGCGACGCTGCTGGGCCTGGGCTGGAGCTTCGAGCAGGTGCTGACCGCATTGCTGGTACCGGCGGCGCTGGCCACACTCGCCGTGATCGTCAAAGGCTTGGTGAGTCACGCCGACGCGACCTGACCCGGTGAGGAACTGCGCCGTGGCCCCTGATCGTAGAGGGATAGCAGGGCAACATTTTGTTCGATAATCGCACGGATAGTCGATTATCGAATTGTAAGCGACCCCTCTGTCTCCTTAATCTGGGCTCAACGTAGCACCCCTGGCAGGAGAAGCCTGATGCGTGAAGTATTTATCTGTGACGCCATCCGCACCCCGATCGGCCGCTTTGGCGGCGCCCTGGCCGGCGTGCGTGCCGACGACCTGGCGGCCGTGCCGCTGAAGGCGCTGATCGAACGCAACCCGTCGGTACAGTGGGACCAGCTCGACGAAGTGTTCTTCGGCTGCGCCAACCAGGCCGGTGAAGACAACCGCAACGTCGCGCGCATGGCCCTGCTGCTGGCCGGCCTGCCAGAGAGCGTACCGGGTGTGACCCTGAACCGCCTGTGTGCTTCGGGCATGGACGCCATCGGCACGGCCTTCCGCGCCATTGCCAGCGGCGAGATGGAGTTCGTGATTGCCGGCGGCGTCGAGTCGATGTCGCGTGCGCCGTTCGTCATGGGCAAGGCCGAAAGCGGCTATTCGCGCAACATGAAGCTCGAAGACACCACCATCGGCTGGCGTTTCGTCAACCCGCTGATGAAGAGCCAGTACGGGGTCGACGCCATGCCAGAGACTGCCGATAACGTGGCTGACGACTACAACGTTTCCCGTGCTGACCAGGACGCTTTCGCCCTGCGCAGCCAGCAGAAGGCTGCTGCGGCCCAGGCTGCGGGCTTCTTCGCCGAAGAGATCGTGCCCGTGCGTATCGCCCACAAGAAGGGCGAAACCCTCGTCGAGCGTGACGAGCACCTGCGCCCTGAGACCACGCTGGAAGCCCTGACCAAACTCAAGCCGGTCAACGGCCCGGACAAGACGGTTACCGCTGGCAACGCCTCGGGCGTCAACGACGGTGCTGCGGCACTGATCCTGGCTTCGGCCGAGGCGGTGAAGAAGCATGGCCTGACCCCACGGGCCCGCGTACTGGGCATGGCCAGCGCCGGTGTTGCCCCGCGTGTCATGGGCATCGGCCCGGTGCCGGCGGTGCGCAAGCTGACCGAGCGCCTGGGTGTGGCAGTGAATGATTTCGATGTGATCGAGCTCAACGAAGCCTTCGCCAGCCAAGGCCTGGCGGTGCTGCGCGAGCTGGGTGTGGCCGACGATGCGCCGCAGGTGAACCCCAACGGCGGCGCGATCGCCCTGGGCCACCCGCTGGGCATGAGCGGTGCGCGCCTGGTGCTGACAGCGCTTCACCAGCTGGAGAAGAGCGGCGGCCGCAAGGGCCTGGCAACCATGTGTGTGGGCGTCGGCCAGGGCCTGGCGTTGGCCATCGAGCGGGTTTGACCTGTACCGGCCTCTTCGCGGGTAAACCCGCTCCCACAGGGGGAACCACGCCTCCCTCTGTAGGAGCGGGTTTACCCGCGAAGAGGCCGGCACTTACGGCATAAGGCCAATTGCTACCCGGCAAGCGGAACGTGTGTGTTACTGGGTATGTCTAGACTTACCTGTGACACTTCTGGAGTAAACACACCATGACCTCAAGCTATTACACCGGTGAAGAGCGCAGCAAACGCATCTTCGCCATCGTTGGTGCCTCTTCGGGCAACCTGGTGGAATGGTTCGACTTCTACGTCTATGCCTTCAGCGCGATCTACTTCGCCGCGTCTTTCTTCCCCTCTGACGACCCCACCGTGCAGCTGCTCAACACCGCCGGTGTATTCGCTGCAGGCTTCCTGATGCGCCCGATCGGTGGCTGGCTCTTCGGCCGCCTGGCTGACCGCCATGGTCGCAAGAATTCCCTGATGATCTCGGTGCTGATGATGTGCTTCGGCTCGCTGATGATCGCCTGCTTGCCAACCTATTCGAGCATCGGTGCCTGGGCTCCGGCGCTGCTGTTGCTGGCACGGCTGATCCAGGGCCTGTCGGTGGGCGGCGAGTACGGCACCACCGCGACCTACATGAGTGAAGTGGCCCTGCGCGGCCAGCGCGGCTTCTTCGCGTCGTTCCAGTACGTGACCCTGATCGGTGGCCAGTTGCTGGCGGTGCTGGTGGTCGTAATCATGCAACAGCTGCTGACCGAGGAAGAACTGCGCGCCTGGGGCTGGCGCATTCCGTTCGTGGTCGGTGCCATCGCCGCGCTGATTTCGCTGATGCTGCGCCGCTCGCTGCACGAGACCAGCAGCGCCGAAACCCGCAAGGACAAGGACGCCGGTACCATCAAAGGGCTGTTCCGCAACCACACCGCAGCGTTCATCACCGTGCTGGGCTACACCGCTGGTGGTTCGCTGATCTTCTACACCTTCACCACCTACATGCAGAAGTACCTGGTCAATACGGCAGGCATGCCGGCGAAGACCGCCAGTTTCGTGATGACCGGCGCGCTGTTCCTGTACATGGTGATGCAGCCGTTCTTCGGCATGCTCTCCGACCGCATCGGCCGGCGTAACTCGATGCTGCTGTTCGGTGCATTGGGCACGATCTTCACCGTCCCGCTGCTGATGGCGCTGAAGACAGTGAGCAGCCCGTTCATGGCCTTCGTGCTGATCACCCTGGCCCTGTGCATCGTCAGCTTCTACACCTCGATCAGTGGCCTGGTGAAAGCCGAGATGTTCCCGCCGCAGGTGCGTGCGCTGGGGGTGGGCCTGGCTTACGCGGTGGCCAACGCAGCGTTCGGTGGTTCCGCTGAATACGTGGCCCTGGGCCTGAAGACCATGGGCATGGAAAACACCTTCTACTGGTACGTGACGGCCATGATGGCAATTGCCTTCCTGTTCAGCCTGCGCCTGCCGAAGCAGGCGGAGTACCTGCACCACGATGATTAAGGACGTTGCATGAGCAACCAACTGTTCGACGCCTACTTCACCGCGCCAGCCATGCGCGACGTGTTCTCCGACCGTGGCCGCCTGCAGGGCATGCTCGACTTCGAGGCCGCACTGGCACGTGCCGAGGCCGCTGCTGGCCTGGTGCCGCACAGCGCCGTGGCGGCCATTGAGGCGGCCTGCCAGGCCGAACGCTATGACGTGCGTGCCCTGGCCGACGCCATCGCCACCGCTGGCAACTCGGCAATCCCGCTGGTCAAGGCGCTGGGCAAGGTGATCGCCAGTGGTGTGCCCGAAGCCGAACGCTATGTGCATCTGGGCGCTACCAGCCAGGACGCGATGGATACCGGGCTGGTCCTGCAGTTGCGCGATGCACTGGACCTGATCGAAGCCGATCTCGCCAAGCTGGCCGAGACCCTGGCCCGCCAGGCCTTGCAGCATGCCGACACGCCGCTGGTCGGCCGAACCTGGCTGCAACATGCCACGCCCGTGACTCTGGGCATGAAGCTGGCCGGTGTACTCGGCGCCTTGACCCGCCATCGCCAGCGCCTGCAGGAACTGCGCCCGCGCTTGCTGGTGCTGCAGTTCGGCGGTGCCTCCGGCAGCCTGGCGGCGCTGGGTAGCAAAGCCATGCCGGTGGCAGAAGCCCTGGCCGAACAGCTCAAGCTGACCTTGCCCGAACAGCCTTGGCACACCCAGCGTGATCGCCTGGTGGAGTTCGCCTCGGTACTGGGCCTGGTTGCCGGCAGCCTGGGCAAGTTCGGCCGCGATGTCAGCCTGCTGATGCAGACCGAAGCCGGTGAGGTGTTCGAGCCTTCCGCGCCGGGCAAGGGCGGTTCGTCGACCATGCCGCACAAGCGCAACCCGGTCGGCGCGGCGGTGCTGATCGGCGCCGCTACCCGTGTTCCCGGCTTGCTTTCGACCCTGTTCGCCGCCATGCCCCAGGAGCACGAGCGCAGCCTCGGCCTGTGGCATGCCGAATGGGAAACCTTGCCGGACATCTGTTGCCTGGTCTCTGGCGCCCTGCGCCAGGCCCAGGTGATCGCCGAAGGCATGGAAGTGGATGCCGAGCGCATGCGCCGCAACCTCGACCTGACCCAAGGCCTGGTACTGGCCGAAGCGGTGAGCATCGTGCTCGCCCAGCGCCTGGGCCGTGACCGTGCCCACCACCTGCTGGAGCAATGCTGCCAGCGTGCCGTGGCCCAACAGCGCCACCTGCGCGCCGTGTTGGGTGACGAGCCACAGGTCAGCGCCGAACTGAGCGCGGAAGAACTTGATCGCCTGCTCGACCCTGCCCATTACCTCGGCCAGGCCCGCGTCTGGGTGGCGCGCGCCGTGGCTGAACATCAACGTTTGACTGCCTGAAGGAGACCGCTGTGGCGCACTTGCAACTGGCCGATGGCGTACTGAACTACCAACTCGATGGCCCGGCCGATGCTCCGGTGCTGGTCCTGTCCAACTCGCTGGGTACTGACCTCGGCATGTGGGACAGCCAGATTCCGCTGTGGAGCGAACACTTCCGCGTGTTGCGCTACGACACCCGTGGCCACGGCGCTTCACAGGTCACTGAAGGCCCCTACAGCGTTGAGCAACTGGGCCGGGATGTGCTGGCACTGCTCGACGCCCTGGACATCCAGCACGCGCACTTTGTCGGCCTGTCCATGGGCGGCCTGATCGGCCAGTGGCTGGGTATCCATGCCGGCGCGCGCCTGCACAGCCTGACCCTGTGCAACACCGCCGCCAAGATCGCCAACGACGAGGTGTGGAACACCCGTATCGACACCGTGCTCAAGGGCGGCCAGCAGGCCATGGTCAACTTGCGCGATGCCTCCATCGCCCGCTGGTTCACGCCGGCATTTGCCGAGCAGCAGCCGCAAGAGGCCCAGCGCATCTGCCAGATGCTGGCGCAGACCAGCCCCGAGGGTTATGCCGCCAACTGCGCGGCCGTGCGCGACGCCGACTTCCGTGAGCAACTGGGCCGCATCCAGGTGGCGACGCTGATCGTCGCCGGTACCGAAGACGTGGTGACCACCCCAGAGCATGGTCGCATCATGCAGGCCGGTATCATTGGTGCCACTTACGCCGAGTTCCCGGCGGCGCACCTCTCCAACGTCGAGATCGGCGAGGCGTTCAGCCGCCGCGTGCTCGACTTCCTGCTGGCTCGCTGAGGGATTGGCCATGGATGAGAAACAACGTTACGACGCCGGCATGCAGGTTCGCCGCGCAGTGCTGGGCGATGCCCACGTGGACCGCAGCCTGGAGAAGCTCAACGACTTCAATGGCGAGTTCCAGGAAATGATCACCCGGCATGCCTGGGGCGACATCTGGACTCGCCCGGGCCTGCCGCGCCACACCCGCAGCCTGATCACCATTGCCATGCTGATCGGCATGAACCGCAACGACGAGCTCAAGCTGCACCTGCGCGCGGCGGCCAACAACGGCGTGACCCGCGAAGAGATCAAGGAAGTGCTGATGCAGAGCGCGATCTATTGCGGCATACCGGCTGCCAATGCCACCTTCCACATGGCCGAGTCGGTGTGGGATGAGTTGGGTGTGGAGTCGCGGGGTTAAACCCCGCGCACGGCCACCGGCCCGGCATTGGCTTCCACGGCCTGCTTCAGGGCCGGGCACAGGCCCAACATGAACGCCGCTTCAGCCACCACGAACAGCGGGCCGATGATCAGCCCGCTGATATCGTCGACGAACGCCGGCTTGCGGCCTTCGTAATGGTGCCCGACGAACTGAATTATCCAGCCCACCACGAACGCACCCAGCCCGGCGCTGAGCCACAGGCCGGTGGATTGCGTGGCCAGTGCCTGGCCGGTCCACAGGCACAGCCCCAGCAGCAGGCCCATGACCAGGCCGAAACGCAGGTCCAGGCGTAGATAGAAGCGCACGGCAGCGGCGGCGGCGAGCAGGGCGGGGGATAGCCAGATGCCGGCAACCTCCCAGCCGGGCCGCGATAGCAGCACCGTGACGGCTACCACGATCAGCGGAATGCCGACGAAGTGGGTGGCGATGTTGCGTGGGTCGCGGTGGTAGTTGGCGTACTGGCTCAGGTGTTCGACGAGGTTTTTCATTGTTGTGCCTCCCTGGGTGGCCGATGCCTCGATATAGCTGAGGATAGCCCGCAGCCACCACCATCATCAGTTCAGCGAATGGCAGCAGCGCGCATTGGCGCATCCAGCCCCACCAAGGTTTCGATCATTGCCCGTGCCGCCGGCGACAGCCGGTAACCGCTGCGGCTGACCACCCCGCAGCGTACGCTCAGCACCTCCAGTGCCGGTGGCAGGTTGCGCCAGTGCAGGCGCACCAGTCGCCCGCTGGCCAGGTCGTCGGCCACGGCCTCTTCGCTGGCTGTGCCCACGGCATCGCTGGCCAGCACCACGCTGCGCAACACCGCCAGGTGCTCGGTCTGCAGGTGCGGAATGAAGTCGCTGCGCCCGCTCAGGTTGGCCAGGCGCTTGCGCACGCCAGGGGCGAGCAGGGCACTGGCCAGGGGGTAGGCGAACAGGTCGTTGGTCGACAGGCTGTCCTTGGCCAGCAGCGGGTGACCGGGGCGGCAGAAGAATAGCCCAGGGCGCGGGGTGAGCGGTTCGGTGTGGAAATTGGGGTCGGCTTCGAAGGGGCGAATGTCGTCGACGAAAAACTCGATCTGTTCGCGGCGCAGGGCCTGGCCCAGGCGCTCGGCGTTGTCTACCACGAGGGCCGTACGGATGCCGGGGTGGTTAGCGATGAAATGCTGCAGTGCTTGCGGGACCAGGCGCACGGCCAGGGCCGGGCCGCTGCCGAAATGCAGTTCGCCAGCGTCCAGCTTGGTCATCTGCAGCACTTCGTTGCTCAGTTGAGTGGCGCCCTGCACCAGGCGGCGGGCGTGCTGCAGTACCACCAGACCCTCGGGTGTCGGGGGCAAGGCTTTGCTGGCGCGGTCGACCAGGGGGCAGCCGAAGGTTTGTTCGAGGCCTTGGATGGCCCGGCTGAAGGCAGGTTGGGTGATGCCCATGGCTTCAGCGGCGCGGACGAAACTGCGGTATTCGGTGAGGGCGATGAAGTAACGCAGTTGGCGAAGGTCCATTTCGAGGCTCTGAGGCGGAACAAGGCTCGATTTAAGCGATTGTTTTTTATGTCGTCAAAGAAGGTTTTTTGATTTGTTTATGCTTATCGGTTATTTGATGAGGCATCTGGCCTATTCGCGGCTAAAGCCGCTCCTACAGGTATCGCACAGGTTCTGAAAACGGTGCGGCAGCTGTAGGAGCGGCTTTAGCCGCGAAGAAGCCAGTGCATTCAAAGCAGATCCAGGGGGTAGCTCACGATCAACCGGTTCTCATCGAACGCGTTGGTGCTGAAGTCTCGGCGCATGGTGGAGTTGCGCCATTTCACCGACAGGTCCTTGAAGGTGCCCGACTGGATCACATAGGCCAGCTCGCTCTCACGCGCCCATTCCTTGCCGTCGGTCACGCCACCGGCGGTGACATTGTCGCCCTTGATGTAGCGGTTCATCAGGGTCAGGCCGGGAATGCCGACGCTGACGAAGTTGAAGTCGTGGCGTACCTGCCACGAGCGCTCCTTGGCGTTGTCGAAGCTCGAGTTATAGCTGTCGTTGGCCAGGGTGCCGCCGCTGGTGCCGTTGACCCGCAGCCAGGCGTTGTCGCCGCTGACCTTCTGCAGGCCGACGTAGAACGTGTTGCCCTTGTAGCGCGCCGACAGCATCGCCGAAGCGGTTTTGTTATCCAGCTGGCCTGCGCGTTCCGCGCCATCTTCCTTGCCCCAGAAGTAGCCCAGGTTGGCACCCAGGGTCCATTCGCCCAACGGCTGGCTGTGCACCAGGTTCAGGTACTGCTGACGGTAGATGTCTTTGAGCTGGGCATCCCACAAACCGATCATGGTGCGCTTGTCATTGAAGGTGTATTCACCGCCGCCGAAGTTGAAGCGGTCGGAGGTGAAAGCCGCGCGGCCGTTGAGCGACATGTCTTCCATGCTGGCGTCGTTGCGTGGGCTGTTGCCGCGGAACTGGCCGGCGTACAGGGTCAGCCCTTCGATTTCCTTCGAAGTGAGCTGACCACCGCGGAAGGTCTGCGGCAGCGAACGGCCGTCGTCCGAGCGCAGGATCGGCAGTACCGGCATCCATTCGCCGACCTTAAGTTCCGTCTCGGAGAGTTTGGCTTTAAAGGCCACGCCCAGGCGGCCGAAGTCGTCGGCAGGGCGGCCGTCATCATGCACTGGCAGCAGCTGGGTGTTGGCGGTGCCTTTACCGCCATCGAGCTTGATCGAATACAGGCCCAATACGTCCACGCCGAAGCCAACGGTGCCCTGGGTGAAACCGGAGCGGGCATCGAGGATGAAGCTCTGGGTCCATTCTTCGGCCTTGCCTTGCGGGTAGGCCGGGTCGACGAAGTTGCGGTTGATGTAGAAGTTGCGCAGGTTGAGGCTGGCCTTGGCGTCCTCCATGAACCCGCCATTGTCGGCGGCGCATACAGGCAGGGCGCAGGAAATGGCCAACAGGCCGGGCAGCAGCTGGCGTGCGGGTTGCGAAGTGCTCATCTGTCGTAAATCTCTTGTTTTTATGGTCGAGCCGGAACGCTGCAGGATGCGGCCTGCAGGTGCGGGTCTTTTGATGAACTTGCGAAGTGTTGCGTGAGGGATGGTGCGGGGCAGGGCGGGGGTGAGGCAATTCGCCGCAAACGGTATTGGGCGATAATCGAACGCTATGTTCCGGCTGGTTAATTTGGCCCAAGAAAAAGCCCAGCGCGAGGCTGGGCTTGAGGCTGTTGCCGGTCGATCAGCGCTTCGGTATGTCCACCGAAGCCTGCTGGTTGGCCTGGCCAGTCTGCTCGTACCAGCCACCGCCGAGTGCCTTGTACAGGTTGACCTCGCTGGTCAGCTGCGAGAGGCGGTCGGTGATCAGCGACTGCTGGGACGAGTACAGGTTGCGCTGGGCATCGAGGAAGGTCAGGTTGCTGTCGATACCGATGCGGTAGCGGCGTTCGGCCAGGCGGTAGTAGTCCTGGTTCGCCTGCACCAGGTCGCGTTGCGCCTGCAGCTGCTCTTCGAAGGTCTTGCGCGCCGCCAGGCCATCGGAGACTTCCTGGAAGGCCGTCTGGATGGTCTTTTCGTACTTGGCGACGTTGATGTCCTTCTGGATCTTCGAGTAATCCAGGCTCGCCTTCAGGCTGCCGGCGTTGAAGATCGGCAGGTTGATCTGCGGCTGGAACAGCCAGGTGCCCTGGCCGCCGGCGAACAGGTGACCCATGTCCGGGCTCAGGCTGCCGGCATTGGCGGTCAGGCTGATGCTCGGGAAGAACGCTGCACGGGCCGCACCGATGTTGGCATTGGCGGCCTTGAGCAGGTGCTCGGCTTCCTGGATGTCCGGCCGACGCTGGAGGATCTCGGACGGCAGGCCAGCCGGTACTTCGGCCAGTTGGTCAGCATTGAGCTCAAGCGGCTTGGCCATGTCGGCCGGAATGCCGGTGCCCAGCAGCACGGTCAGGCTGTTGACGTCCTGGGCGACCAGGCGCTGGTACTGCGAGTACTTGACCCGTGCACCTTCCACGGCAGTGCGCGACTGGCTGACGTCGAGCGCCGAGGCCACACCCACTTCATTGCTGCGGCGGGTCAGGTTGTAGCTTTGCTCGTAGGTTTTGAGCGTCTCTTCGGTGAGCTTGAGCAGGGCCTGGTCGGCCTGCCAGGTGTAGTAGGCGTTGGCCACGCTGGCCACCAGGGCGATCTGCGTGGAACGGCGCGCCTGCTCGCTGGACAGGTAGGTTTCCAAGGCCTGCTCGGTCAGGCTGCGGACGCGGCCGAACAGGTCCAGCTCATAGGCGCTGACGCCCAAGGTGGCCGAGTACTGGCTGGTGATGCCGGATTCACCGGTTTGCGACATGTTCGCCGGCACGCGCTGGCGGCTGCCGCTGGCGGTGGCCGAAACCGCCGGGAACAGGTCGGCACGCTGGATGCGGTACTGGGCGCGGTAGGCGTCGATGTTCAACGCGGCCACACGCAGGTCGCGGTTGTTGACCAGCGAGGTCTGGATCAGCTGCTGCAGTGCCGGGTCGTGGAAGAACTGGCGCCAGCCCTGTTCGGCGGCGGCGACTTCGGCCGATTGCGTCGGCGAGTACGCAGGGCCTTGCGGCCACTGCGCAGCCACCGGCGATTCCGGGGTCTGGTAG
This sequence comes from Pseudomonas sp. NBRC 111124, assembly GCF_001320245.1. Taxonomy (GTDB): domain Bacteria; phylum Pseudomonadota; class Gammaproteobacteria; order Pseudomonadales; family Pseudomonadaceae; genus Aquipseudomonas. The sequence goes on along the minus strand of NZ_BCBA01000016.1, from coordinate 39,006 downwards.
TCAGGGATCAGCGAGCAGCCGCCCAGAATGAAAGCGGTTACCGCCAGGGACAACAAAGACTTGGTCATTGCCCAGCCTCATAACGTGGAGTTTCAGGGGTGTCGTGTTTTTCCGGCTCTTTGCTGCCGAACAGCGACGACACTGCGACGAAGAATAGCGGTACCCAGAAGATTGCCAGCACGGTCGCACTGATCATGCCGCCGATCACACCGGTACCGATGGCGTGTTGGCTGCCGGCGCCGGCGCCGCTGGCGATGGTCAACGGTACCACGCCGAGGATGAACGCCAGCGAGGTCATGATGATCGGGCGCAGACGCATGCGGCACGCTTCGATGGCCGCGTCATACAGGCTGCGGCCCTGCTCGTGCAGTTCCTTGGCGAATTCGACGATCAGGATCGCGTTCTTCGCCGCCAGGCCGATGGTGGTCAACAGGCCGACCAGGAAGTACACATCGTTGGACAAGCCGCGAAGGCTGGTGGCGATCAGTGCACCGATGATCCCCAGTGGCACTACCAGCACGACCGCGATCGGAATCGACCAGCTCTCGTACAGCGCAGCCAGGCAGAGGAACACGAACAGTACCGAAAGGGCGAACAGCGCCGGCATCTGCGAGCCGGAGAGTTTTTCCTCGTAGGACATGCCGGTCCAGGAGAAGCCAATACCCGCTGGCAGTTCGCCGGCAATGCGCTCGACTTCGGCCATGGCCTCACCGGTACTGTAGCCCGGAGCCGGGGCACCGAGGATTTCCATCGCTTCTACGCCGTTGTAACGCGACAGCTTCGGCGAACCGTAGGTCCATTCACCCTTGGCGAAGGATGAGAACGGCACCATCTCGCCGGCGCCGTTGCGCACGTACCACTTCTGCAGGTCTTCCGGGCTCATCCGCGAGTTGGGTTCACCCTGGATGTACACCTTCTTGACCCGGCCACGGTCGATAAAGTCGTTGACGTAGCTGGCACCCAAGGCAATCGACAGGGTGTTGTTGATGTCGGCGATGGTCACGCCCAAGGCGCTGGCACGTTCGTCATCGATGGTCAGCTGGTATTGCGGCTCGTCGTTCAGGCCGTTCGGGCGCACGGCGCTGAGGATCTTGCTCTGTGCGGCCTTGGCCAGGAACTGGTTGCGCGCTTCCATCAGCTTGGCATGGCCGACGCCGCCGCGGTCCTGCAGGAACACGTCGAAACCGGTGGCGTTACCCAGCTCCAGTACCGCAGGCGGTGCGAAGGCGAACACCATCGCGTCACGGAAGGTAAAGAAGTGCTGCTGGGCGCGCTGGGCCAGGCCGAACACGCTGTTCTCCTTGGAGCGTTCATCCCACGGCTTGAGCATGATGAACGCCATGCCCGAGCTCTGGCCGCGGCCGGCGAAGTTGAAGCCGTTCACGGTGAAGACCGAGGATACGGTGTCGGCTTCGTCTTTGAGCAGGTACTCACGCATCTGGTCGACCACCACCTGGGTGCGCTCGGCACTGGAGCCAGCCGGGGTCTGCACCTGGGCGAAAAGAACACCCTGGTCTTCTTCAGGCAGGAACGCGGTCGGGATGCGGGCGAACAGCCAGATCATGCCGACCACGATCAGCGCATAGGCCAGCAGGAACGGCACCTTGTTGCGCAGGATCGCGCCAACACTGCGCTCGTAACCGTTGACGCTGTGGTCGAAGTTGCGGTTGAACCAGCCGAAGAAGCCACCTTTGGCGGTGTGGTGCTCGCCTTTCTTCAGCGGCTTGAGCATGGTTGCGCACAAGGCCGGGGTGAAGATCAGCGCCACCAGCACCGACAGGCCCATGGCCGAGACGATGGTAATGGAGAACTGCCGGTAGATCACACCGGTGGAGCCGCCGAAGAACGCCATAGGCAGCAGTACCGCCGACAGCACCAGGGCGATACCCACCAGGGCGCCCTGGATCTGCTCCATGGAGCGCTTGGTGGCCTCCTTGGGCGGCAGGCCTTCCTCGGACATCACCCGTTCGACGTTCTCCACCACGACGATGGCGTCGTCCACCAGCAAGCCGATAGCCAGGACCATGGCGAACATGGTCAGGGTGTTGATGCTGAAGCCCGCGGCAGCAAGGATGCCGAAGGTACCCAGCAACACCACCGGGACGGTCATGGTGGTGATGATGGTGGCGCGGAAGTTCTGCAAGAACAGGTACATCACCAGGAACACCAGGACCACGGCTTCGATCAGGGTGTGGATCACACCGCTGATCGATTCGGTGACCACCGGGGTGGTGTCATACGGGAATACCGCTTTCACCCCAGGCGGGAAGAACGGTTCCAGGTCGGAAATGGTCTTGCGCAGGGCCTTGGCAGTGTCCAGGGCATTGGCGCCGGTGGCCAGTTTTACCGCCAGGCCGGAAGCCGGCTTGCCGTTGAACTGTGCGCTGACCGCGTAGTTTTCACCGCCCAGGCCGACCTGGGCAACATCACCCAGCCGCACCTGCGAACCGTCGGTGTTGACCTTGAGCAGGATCTTCTCGAACTGCTCGGCGGTCTGCAGGCGGGTCTTGCCGATGATGGTGGCGTTCAACTGGGTACCCGGCATGGCCGGCAGGCCGCCGAGCTGGCCGGAGGACACCTGCACGTTCTGCGCGGCAACCGCGGTCTTGACGTCGACCGGGGTCAGCTGGAACTTGTTCAGCTTGGCCGGATCGAGCCAGATACGCATGGCGTACTGTGCACCGAACACCTGGAAGTCACCCACACCGGCAGTCCGCGAAATCGGGTCCTGCATGTTTGAAACGATGTAGTTGGCCAGGTCGTCCTTGGTCATGCTGCCGTCTTCGGACACCAGGCCGATCACCAGCAGGAAGTTCTTCACTGCCTTGGTGACGCGGATACCTTGCTGCTGCACTTCCTGCGGCAGCAGCGGGGTAGCCAGGTTCAGCTTGTTCTGAACCTGGACCTGGGCGGTGTCAGGGTTGGTGCCCTGCTCGAAGGTGGCGGTAATGGTCATGCTGCCATCGGAGTTACTTTCCGACGACACATAACGCAGGTTGTCGATACCGTTGAGCTGTTGCTCGATGACCTGCACCACGGTGTCCTGCACGGTTTGCGCCGATGCGCCCGGGTAGGTCACGGCAATGGCGATGGCCGGCGGCGCGATGCTCGGGTACTGGTTGATCGGCAGCTTCAGGATCGACAAGGCGCCGACCAGCATGATCACCAAGGCGATCACCCAGGCGAAGATCGGGCGATCGATAAAGAACTTCGACATGGTTTACTCCGCTTTGGCGTCTGCTTTGGCTGCTTTGGCCTGATCAGGGCTGTCTGGCTTCTTGACGTTGGTGGCGTCGCTGACCTTGACCTCGACGCCTGGGCGTACGTACTGCAGGCCTTCGGTGATCAGGCGGTCGCCCGGGTTCAAGCCTTCCTCGATCAGCCAGTCGCTGCCCAAGGTACGGCTGGCCTTGAGCTGGCGCAGTTCGACCTTGTTCTCCTGGTTGACCACCAATGCGGTCGGCGCGCCCTTGAGGTCGCGGGTCACGCCCTGCTGCGGGGCCAGGATGGCGTTGGCGTTGACCCCGGCCTTGAGCCGCGCGTGCACGAACATGCCAGGCAGCAAGGTGTGATCAGGGTTGGGGAACAGCGCACGCAGGGTCACCGAGCCGGTGGTCTCGTCGACCGCGACTTCGGAAAACTCCAGGCGGCCTTCCTGTTTCAGCAGGCTGCCGTCTTCCAGCACCAGTTGCACCGAGGCGGCGTTGTCGCCGGCCTTCTGCAGCTGGCCGCTTTCCAGGTCACGGCGCAGCTTGAGCAGCTCGGCAGTGGACTGGGTGACGTCGACGTAGATCGGGTCGAGTTGCTGGATGGTGGCCATGGCGTTGGTCTGGCCATTGCTCACCAGGGCGCCTTCGGTGAACGAGGAGCGGCCGATACGGCCACTGATCGGGGCGAGGACCTTGGTGTAGCGCAGGTCGATCTGCGCGCTTTTCAGCGAAGCTTCGGCCTGCAATCGTTTGGCACTGGCATCGTCGTATTCCTGCTTCGATACCGCCTGTTCGTTGACCAGCTGCTTGTAGCGCTCGGCCAGCGACTTGGTCGACTGGAGGTTGGCCTGGGCATTGGCCAGGGTGGCTTCGTACACGGCTGGGTCGATCTGGTACAGCTGCTGGCCTTCCTTGACGTCGCTGCCTTCTTTGAACAGGCGCTTGAGGATGATGCCATTGACCTGCGGTCGCACTTCGGCGACGCGGAAGGCCGTGGTACGCCCTGGCAGTTCCGAGGTCAGGGTGAAGGCTTGCGGCTGGATGGTAACGACGCCGACCTGAGGAGCCTGCGCTGCGGGCGCGGCTTCTTCTTTCTTACAGCCACTTAGCAGGGTTGCCAGGGCGACGGCGGAAACCAGAGCGGTAACGGCTGGCTTGAATTGCATGAGGATCCTCGGGTCGCAAGAGCAGGGAGACGCTCAAGAGTAATGGAAGAGTCTTGTCAGAAAAAAACTATCCGGTGGATAAATAGCTTGCTAAGGAATATACTTACATTCATGGTTGTTTGTAAATACCGCTGGGTAGTACTTGGCTACTACCGCAGCCTTTGATTAGCCCATCCGGGAGGCACCCTGCAGAGGTGACCCCGGCGGATTCCCCGCGAGCGCAGCGCAGCGGGCCCAGATGAGGTTGTACTGCCATGGTCCGTCGAACCAAAGAGGAAGCCCAGGAGACTCGCGCCCAGATCATCGAGGCAGCGGAAAAGGCCTTCTACAAACGCGGGGTTGCGCGAACCACCCTGGCCGACATCGCCGAGCTGGCGGGCGTGACCCGAGGTGCGATCTACTGGCATTTCAACAACAAGGCGGAGCTCGTGCAGGCGCTGCTCGACAGCCTGCATGAAACCCATGACCATCTGGCGCGAGCCAGTGAAAGCGAGGACGAACTGGACCCGCTCGGCTGCATGCGCAAGCTGTTGCTGCAGGTGCTCAACGAGCTGGTGCTGGACGCTCGTACCCGGCGTATCAATGAAATCCTGCATCACAAGTGCGAGTTCACCGATGACATGTGTGAAATTCGCCAGCAACGCCAGGGTGCGGTGCTGGACTGTCATGTCGGCATCGACTTGGCCTTGGCCAATGCCGTGCGCCGCGGGCAGTTGCCAGCGGAGCTGGATGTCGAGCGTGCATCCGTGGCCCTGTTCGCCTATGTCGATGGCTTGATCGGGCGCTGGTTGCTGCTGCCGGACAGTTTCGATCTGCTGCGCGACGTGGAAAAATGGGTCGACACAGGGCTGGATATGCTGCGCTTGAGCCCTGCATTGCGCAAATGACACTTTGTTAAGGATTGTGAGGAAGTGTTTCCCTCGTCTATTAAGTGAGCATTAATAGCTTTCGGCAAGAGTAGCCTTCAACGGCCGCGCAATTGCCGGTCCGGCAGTGCCAGAGCTGCCAGTAGCCCCAGCAGCGCAATCCCCGCACTGCCCAGCAGCAGGTGACGGAACGTCTCCAGCAGCCTCATCTGCGTGTGCGGATCCGCCTCGCCTGCCTTCAGGCTCCCCAGCAACGGGTTGCCCAACAACTCGAAACCACCCTGTTGCAGCAGTGCCAGCAGCAGGCTGGACATGCACGCCACGCCCATGGCTCCGCCCAGCGAGCGGAACAGGTTGGTGGTGCTGGTGGCCACGCCGATGTCCTTGCTTTCCACGGCGCTCTGCGTACCCACCAGCGAGGTCGGAAACTGCAGGCCACAGGCGATACCGGTCAGCAGCATGAACACAGCACTGAGCATAGCTGACTGCGGCGGGGTGATGGCCATGGCGAAGATCGCCACGGGCATCAGTACGGCGCCTGCCAGGATCTGTGGCTTGAAGCGCCCGGAGCGACTGGTCATGCGGCCACCGGTAAAGGCACCCATGGGCAGGCCCATGGCCAGCGGCAGCAGGTGCAGCGCGGCGCTGTCGGCACCGGCGCCGGTGATGCCCTGGTAGCGCAGCGGCATCAGCATGGTCAGCGAGATCGACTGGAAGCTGGCAAAGAAGATCACTGCCCAGCACAGCACGGCGACCCGGTTGCCGAACAGGCCCATGGGCAGCAGCGGTTCCTGGCAACGCCGCTCGTGGCCGATGAACAAGGCCAGGCCAAGCACCGCGCAGGCGAACAAGGCCAGCACGGGCGGTGCAGTCCAGGGCTGGCCCTGGCCGACCAGGGTGATGCCCAGCAGCAGGCTGCCCAGACCGAGGATCATCAGTACCGCACCCAGGTAATCGACCCGGGCCTGACGATGCTGTACCGGCATGCCGGCCAGAGCGCGGCGGATCGCCCACAGCGCGACCAGGCCCAATGGCAGGTTGATCCAGAATACCCAGCGCCAGGACAGGTACTCGGTCAGCCAGCCGCCGAGCACCGGGCCGGCCACGCTGGCCACGGCATACATGCTGCTGAAGTAGCCTTGGTAACGGCCGCGTTCACGCGGTGGCACGAAATCGCCGATGATTGCCTGGCTGACCGACACCATGCCGCCAGCGCCGATGCCTTGCAGCACGCGCGCCATGACCAGCTGCTGCATGTCCTGAGCCAAGGCGCAAGCGATCGAGGCCAGGGTGAACAGGCTTATGCCGGTGAGGATCATGCGCCGCCGGCCATACAGGTCGCCGAGCTTGCCGTAGATCGGCACCGCGACGGTCATCGCCACCATGTAGCCGGAAATCACCCAGGCCAGCAGGCCGACGTCGTTGAATTGCGCCGAGATGGCCGGCATGGACACGGCGACGATGGTCTGGTCGAGGGCGCCGAGGAAGATCGCCAGCATCAGAGCGGTCAACACGTTACGCAGAACGGTCGGGGGCAGGGCAGCGGTCACGGGTATACCTTGTCTGGGAGGGTGACGCGGATAGCGGGATTGTAACCCGAGTTAGGTAGCTTCCTATGTACTATTTGCATCCCCTATGCAAGATCGGCATTGGCGCATTCATCCAGCGCTGCATGGCCGCGTGATATCGTTGGTATGCCACAGAGGCTGAAAGCCGCGGCCCGCACCAGCTTGGTGCAGCATTTTGCCGCAGGGCTGCACGCCGCTGTCTCCCACACCTTTTATTCCTCTGCCTGCATGTCGAGCATGACCGCCCAGATGGCGACGGTTGGAACAGGTCAGGTAGACCCGATTCAGGGGTCGGTAGCAACCGTTCAATTTCTACATATATAAGCGGAGTGATCATGCCCAAGGCTTCCCACCAAGATCTGCGTTTTGCCTTCCGCGAGCTGCTCGCTTCAGGTTCCTGCTACCACACCGCCTCCGTGTTCGACCCGATGTCGGCACGCATCGCTGCCGACCTGGGTTTTGAAGTCGGCATCCTTGGCGGTTCGGTGGCTTCGTTGCAGGTGCTGGCGGCACCGGACTTCGCCTTGATCACCTTGAGTGAGTTCGTCGAGCAGGCCACCCGGATTGGCCGCGTGGCGCAACTGCCGGTGCTGGCCGATGCCGACCACGGTTATGGCAATGCGCTCAACGTCATGCGCACAGTCATCGAGCTGGAGCGCGCCGGCGTGGCTGCGCTGACCATCGAAGACACCCTCTTGCCTGCCCAATTCGGGCGCAAGTCCACCGACCTGATCTCGGTCGAGGAGGGCGTGGGCAAGATTCGAGCGGCCCTGGAAGCGCGCGTCGACTCGTCGCTGTCGATCATCGCCCGCACCAACGCCGGCGTGCTCACTACCGAGGAAATCATCGTTCGTACCCAGAGCTACCAGAAGGCCGGTGCCGACGGTATCTGCATGGTCGGGGTAAAGGATTTCGAGCAGCTGGAGCAGATTGCCGAGCACCTGACCGTGCCGCTGATGCTGGTGACCTACGCCAACCCTAACCTGCGTGACGACGAGCGCCTCGCTCGCCTGGGCGTGCGTATCGTGGTCGACGGCCATGCCGCCTATTTCGCCGCGATCAAAGCCACCTATGACTGCCTGCGCCTGCAGCGCGGCCGGCAGAACAAGTCGGAAAACCTCAGCGCTACCGAGCTCTCGCACACCTACACCCAGCCCGAGGACTATATCCGCTGGGCCAAGGAGTACATGAGCGTCGAAGAGTGAGCGGCGTGGCGCCGTTCAACTAACGGACGGCACTCAAGGTTGCGGTGTGTGGCACGCAGTGCTCATGCTCGCAACTGTTGGCTGCACTGGGCTGGCTGCGAAGCAGCTCGGCGCGCCAGCAGGCCGAGCCGTACAGCGCTGCGACCGCGGTCAGGGCCATGACCAAGGCGACTCTTCTGGACTTGATGCCCATGGTGCTCACCTCCTGTTACTGCGACAGGTGACGCTGTAAGCATAGTCAATACAAATCCCGGTCCCACTCCGGTTCGTCCTTGAACCGTTGCACCAGAAAATCCAGCATGCTGCGCAAGGTCGCCGGCATATGCTTGCGCGAGGTGTAGACCGCGTTCAGGTTCAGCTTCCGTGGCCGCGCTTCGGGCAGCAGACGCACCAGGGCGCCACTGCGCAGCGCCGTGGCGGCCTGGTAGGTCGGCAGCATGGCAATGCCGGCACCTGCCAGCGTCGCGTTCTGAAGGGTCATGACCTCGTTGGCGCTGATGTTGCCTTGCACCGGCACGGCGATCTGCTGGCCGCTCACCTCGAAATGCCACAGGCTGTGGCCGAAATAGGTATGGGTCAGGCAGTTGTGCTGGCTCAGCTGCTCGACCCGTTGCGGTGTGCCGTGCTCGCGCAGATAGGCGGGCGTTGCACAGATGACCGAGCGGCACACGGTCAGGCGCCTGGCGATCAGGTTAGGGTCCAGATCATTGCTGGTGCGGATCGCCAGGTCGATACGCTCATCCACCAGGTTGACCGTGCGATCAAGCATCTGCAGTTCAACCTTCACGCCTGGGTAGCGCCGTACATAATCGGCTACGGCACCCACCAGCTGCGCCTGCCCAAACGAGGTACTGACACTGATACGCAGGGCGCCCTTTGGCGCATCTTGCGGTTGTTGCACGGCGGCCTGCAGGTCGCCGGCCAGTTCCAGCAGCTGACGGCAGCGGGGCAGGGTTTCCTGGCCGGCGGCCGTCAGGCTGAGCTTGCGCGTGGTGCGCTGCATCAGCCGTGCGCCCACCCAGTCCTCCAGCTCGGCCAGGTAGCGCGACACCACAGGCCGCGACAGCTGCAGGTGGTCTGCTGCTGCCGATTGGCTGCCGAGGTCGACGACAGTGACGAAAACGCGCATGGCGTTGAGACGGTCCATGATTTGCCCGATTTCAGAAACAAACTATGTCTGAGCATCGCATTTTTTGTCACGTATCGGGCAACTAAGCTGTGTGCATCCGTTGTTCAACTGCTGGAGAACCAACCCATGAGCAAGATCGCAATCATCGGTGCCACCGGCCGTGCCGGCAGCCAATTGCTGGAAGAAGCCCTGCGCCGTGGCCACAGCGTGGTGGCCATCGCCCGAGACCCCTCGAAGCTGCAAGGGCGTGATGGCGTGACCATCCGGGCGCTGGATGCCAAGGACAGTGCCGCCCTGCAGCAGGCGGTCGCGGGTGTCGATGCGGTGTTGAGTGCCGCGCACTTCTCCACCCTCGAACCCCACGCCATCATCGAGCCGGTCAAGCGCGCCGGAGTCAAGCGCCTGCTGGTGGTCGGCGGTGCGGGCAGCCTGCTATTGCCTTCCGAGCACCGGGTGATCGACAGCCCGGACTTCCCTGAAGCCTACAAGGCAGAAGCCACTGCCGGCGTGCGTTTTCTCGACGTGCTGCACCAGGAGCCGACGCTGGACTGGGCCTTCCTGTCGCCGTCGGCGGAGTTCGTCGAAGGTGAGCGCAGTGGGCACTACAAACTCGGCAAGGACCACCTGCTGATTGGTGAGGATGGCAAAAGCTGGATCACCTTCGCCGACTTCGCCATTGCCATGCTCGATGAGCTGGAAAACCCTGCGCACTCGCGCCAGCGCTTCACGGTCGGTTACTGAGGCGACTGCTGCTCATGGACTGGCCTGGCTTTCCAGCCAGTCCATGAGCTCTACCAGCCCCTGCGGCAGGCTCTTCGCCTGGCTCACCAGGTAGTACCCTTTGCCGGTCTGTACCTTCAGTGCAAACGGCATGCACAGCCGCCCCCCACGCAAGTCATCACCGATCAGCGCCCAGTCACCAATCGCCACGCCAGTCCCTTGGGAGGCCATGGCCATTGCCATGTCCAGCGTTTCAAAATGCTGCTTCGGCCCTTGAGCCCCCAGCAACACGCCTGCTGCTTGCAGCCACAGCCGCCAGTCATGTTCATCCCGGGACGGGTGCAACAGCATATGGCGCCCCAGGTCCTGGATCTGTTGCAGCGGAACCGGCCCATTCAACAGCGAAGGCGCGCACACTGGCGTCAGTTGCTCGTCGAACAACTTGCGCACCCGCAGCCCGTGGTTCGGTGCATCGCCATAGACCACGGCGGCATCGAAACCCTCACGGCGAAAGTCTACCCCATGCTGCACCGTCGTGGTCAGCTCGACCGGCACGTCGGGCCGCAGCGCCTGCCATTCCATCAGCCGCGGCAGCAGCCAGCGCATCACGCAGGTCGGGGCCTTGAGCTGCAAGGTGGCGCTGCGCCCGCCCACTTCGCGCACACCTTGTTCGATCAGGCCGAAGATCTGCTGGACCCGTGGCAACCAATCCTGCCCTTCGCGGGTCAGGCTCAGGCCGCGGGCCTGGCGCTGGAACAAGGCGTAGCCCAGGTGTTCCTCGAGCCCAGCGATCTGCCGGCTGACGGCGCCCTGAGTTATGTGCAGCTGTTGCGCTGCACGGGTGAAGTTGCAGTGCTGGGCGGTGACCAGAAACGTATGCAGGGCGGGCAAGGGTGGTAGCCGTTTCATTGCGCTGAGCCATGATTGCAGGACATGGCTAGTATGTGTTTTTTTGCATTGTGGCGGTAGCGCTGCCTTGGGTCCAATGGGCGCAGATTCCAACAAAATCCAAGGTGAAATCCGATGGCAACCTGCGGCGAAGTACTGGTCAAACTCCTTGAAGGCTATGGTGTGGACCATGTCTTCGGCATCCCCGGCGTACATACCGTGGAGCTCTACCGAGGCCTGGCAGGCTCGTCGATCCGCCATATCACCCCTCGCCACGAGCAGGGCGCGGGGTTCATGGCTGATGGGTATGCGCGTACCCGTGGCAAACCAGGCGTGTGCTTCATCATCACCGGCCCGGGCATGACCAACATCACCACCGCCATGGGCCAGGCCTATGCCGATTCGATCCCGATGCTGGTGATCTCCAGCGTGCAGTCGCGCGATCAACTGGGCGGTGGCCGCGGCAAGCTGCATGAGCTGCCGAATCAGGCGGCACTGGTATCGGGTGTGGCGGCATTCTCGCAGACGCTGATGAGCGCTGATGACCTGCCACAGGTGCTGGCGCGCGCCTTTGCCGTGTTCGACGGCGCGCGCCCGCGCCCGGTGCACATCGAGATCCCGCTGGACGTGCTGGTAGAGCCCGCCGATCATCTGCTGCCTGGCCGCCCTGTGCGCAGTGCCCGCGCCGGCGCTGCACCGCAGGCGGTGGCCGCCATGGCCGAGCGCCTGGCCAAGGCACGCCAGCCGCTGATCCTGGCCGGTGGCGGTGCACTGGCGGCAGGTGCGCCGCTGGCACTGCTGGCCGAGCACCTGCAGGCGCCGGTGGCGCTGACCATCAATGCAAAAGGCCTGTTGCCGGCCAGCCACCCGTTGCAGATCGGTTCGACCCAGTCGCTGGTAGCCACCCGTGAGCTGGTTGAAGAGGCCGATGTAGTGTTGGCGATCGGCACTGAACTGGCTGAGACCGACTACGACGTGACCTTCAAGGGTGGCTTCAAGATTCCAGGTAGTTTGCTGCGCATCGACATCGACCCGGACCAGACCGTGCGCAACTACCTGCCTGAGCTTGCGCTGGTCGCGGATGCCAAGCTTGCCGCCCAGGCCGTGCTTGATGCCTTGCGGCAGCTGCCGGCGCCGGTGCATGTCGAGGGCTGGGGCGTTGCCCGTGCGCAGCGTTTGCGCGAGGCGTTGGCGGCGAGCTGGGATCAGCCGACGCTGAGCCAGACGCGCTTGTTGACTGGCATTCTGGAGCGGCTGCCCGACGCCATCCTGGTCGGTGATTCGACCCAGCCGGTGTACACCGGCAACCTGACCCTGGACATGCAGACGCCCCGCCGTTGGTTCAATGCGTCAACCGGCTACGGCACCTTGGGTTACGCCCTGCCTGCTGCGATGGGCGCCTGGTTGGGCTGCGCGGAAAAAATCAGTGAGCGCGCACCGGCAGTTTGCCTGATTGGTGATGGCGGCATGCAGTTCACCCTGCCGGAACTGGCCAGCGCAGTGGAGGCGCAGGTACCGCTGATCGTCCTGCTGTGGAATAACCAGGGCTACGAGGAGATCAAGAAGTACATGGTCAACCGGGCCATCGAGCCGGTCGGTGTCGACATCCATACCCCCGACTTCATCGGTGTGGCGCGGGCGTTGGGCGCCGAGGCCGAACATGTGGCCGATGTCGAGCAACTGCAGGCTGCGCTGGGAAGGGCAGTGGAGCGCAAGGGGCCGACGCTGATCGAGGTTGACCAGAACCAGTGGCAGGCCGCGGTCGCGGGCTGATATCAACCCGCGCTGGCGCGCAGCCTCGCCACATCTCGGATCGGTGGCGCGCCATACAGCCGGCTGTACTCGCGGCTGAACTGCGACGGGCTTTCATACCCCACCCGATAGCCCGCCACCGCCGCTTCCAGGCCATCGTTGAGCATCAGCCGGCGCGCCTCCTGCAGGCGCAGTTGCTTTTGGTACTGCAGCGGGCTCATCGAAGTCACGGCCTTGAAGCGGTGGTGCAAGGTCGAGGTGCTGAGGTTGACCTCGCGCGCCAGATCCTCGATGCGCAGCGGTTGCTGGAAGTTCTGGTTAAGCCAGGTGATGGCCTGGCACACCCGGTGGGTCTGGCTGTTGGCCAGGGCGATTTCGTACAGGCGATAACCCTGCGGCCCACGTAGCAGGCGGTAGAGAATTTCGCGACGAATCAGCGGTGCCAGCATGCCGATGTCGCGCGGTGAATCAAGCAGGCGGATCAGCCGCAGCAGCGCGTCGAGCAGCTGCGGATCGGTGCGTTCCACATACAGGCCGCGGCCGGAGGGCAGGTTGGGCACCAGCATCGGGCCGCTCTCTGCGATCAGCTGGCTGATTTCGGCCGGGTCGAGGTCCATGCGGATGCCAAGGCTGGGGTTTTCCGGGCTGGCGTCCAGCCTCACGCCGCTCAGCGGCAAGGTCACCGATACCACCATGTAGTGCAACGGGTCATAAGCGTACTGTTCGTCGCCGAGGAACAGGCTTTTGCTGCCTTGTGCCAGGATGCACAGGGCGGGCTGGGCCAAAGTCGGCACCGAACGGACGTTCTCGGTGTAGCGCACCAGGTACAGGTCGTCGATGGCCGAGGCGGGGCCATGGGGCTCACCGGCATGCTTGCGAATCAGCTCGGCCAGTTCCTGGCGTTGTACTTCCAGAGTAGGGTCGATGGACGGGGCGGTGGTCATGATGGCTTTCCTCTGCTGACCGACGCAGCATAGGTTTGGGCAATGACGGGCGCTAGTCGAAAGCTGCACGTCGATTGCCTGATCCTGCCGCGCTGCAGGATCAGGCAATCGGTGAGCAGAAATGGCCTAACGCGCCGCGCGCGCCAGCCCCTAACCTTGGCAGCCTGGTTTTTCCGCCCGCTTGCTTCAAGGAGATCGTGCAATGACCCAACGACAACCGGTCACTCATCTGGCTTTCATCCGTGCCAGCAGCGGTCGATCCGCTGAACTAGGCGCCCGCCTGCGCGACCTGCAGGAGCCGTCCTTGCGTACCCCGGGCTGCCTCAGCTTCACCGTGCAGCGCTCCCAGGCCGACACCGACCTTTGGCTGCTCAGCGGCAGCTGGCAGGATCAGCAGGCGATGAGTGGCTACTTCGCCTCGCCCACCCTCAATGTGTTCGGCGAGCTGGTACAGGCGCAGGTCGTCAGCAGTCTCGACTTGCATACCTTCGATTGAACACGGTTAGAATGCCGCCCCTCGATCAACAGGCGGATGGCAGCATGGCACGTAGAGAATTCCCGCATTTCGAAGCGGTTTCGGCGATGGTCCCGGTGGAAGGCGGTGGCTATAACGCCGCCATCGCGGTCAAGGCCCTGGGCATGGGCGGCGCACCGCGCTTTCACAAGGTACTCGACGAGCAAGTGTTCAAAAGCGCCATGGCGGCCGATGAGGCCGCCTGCGCCGAACTTGCACGCCTGCAGGGCGTGGGCGAGGAAGGCGAACTGATCTGGTGATCAGGCCTGTGGGCGAGCCATCTTGAACAGGTTGCCCAATTCGAAGTAGTCCGCCGGGCCACCGCCACGCAGGATCGGTTCGGCGGCAGCGGTATCGTAGATACCGTTCTTCAGCAGGTGCTCGGCAATATGCACTGCCACCACTTCACCCAGGATCAGCCAGCTCGGTACCAGCTCCTGGTCGGCACGCTTGAGCTGGACGATCTGGGTCACCTTGCATTCGAAGGCCACCGGTGTTTCGCCCACACGTGGCACCTTGACGATATTCGATGGCACCGCTGTCAGGCCGCTCAGTTCGAACTCGTTGACATCGGCGGCGACGGCCGCGCAGCTCTGGTTCATCTGCTCGGCCAGTGGCCGGGTAGCCAGGTTCCAGACGAATTCACCGGTCTGCTCTATGTTGTTCAGGCTATCTTTGCGCCCGACGCTGCAGAAACCGATGATCGGTGGAATGTAGTTGAAGGCGTTGAAGAAGCTGTACGGCGCGAGGTTCAGTTGGCCGTCCTGGCTTTGCGAGGAGATCCAGCCGATCGGGCGCGGGCCGACGATGGCGTTGAACGGGTCGTGGGGCAGGCCGTGGCCTTTGGCGGGTTCGTAGTAATACATCTGGCTAGATCCTGAGAGCGAGGCGCCTAGTGTGCCAAGCCTTGGTCCGCCTGGAAATGATCAAGCCCGGCCAAGGCCGGGCTGGTAGCGCGCAACAGCGATCAGCTGAGGCGGTGAGCGTTGGTGCGGTCGAAGCCGTCTTCGGCGAAGCGTTGGGCACCGGTGTGATCGAAACCGTCTTCAGCAAAGCGTTGGCCGCCCGTGCGGTCGAAACCATCTTCAGCGAAGCGTTGTGCGCCAGTGTGGTCGAAGCCGTCTTCAGCGTAGCTGGCCGATTGGGTCTGTGCGGCGGCGAAGCTGTGGGCGTCGGTGCGGTCGAAACCATCTTCGGCGAATGCGCCAGCAGCGAATACCGAGAGGGCCAGGGTAAGGATCAGTTTGCTTTTCATGGTCGTTGCTCCTTTGAGGGCGAGAGGTTGTTTGTTTCTATGGGTTTGATAGTACGCCGATTAATTTGATTAAAAAGCGCAAAAAATTGGGTTTAAAGATCGAATAAGTAGATGTGTATGACCGTAGGCGGAGTTAATCAGGGGTGCTGCTGCCACCTACTTGGGGGTTTCAAACACAAGGCGAGTGCAATGCTTCGCCAGCGATTGCAGAGTGAGGGAGTGGGATTAATCGAGAGTTAAGAACGAAAAATCTTAATTTGTAACAGCGTATGACGCTTTTTTCATATATCGCCAACCGATTTTTCAGGCGCTGCTCAGCACCATCGCCCACACCTAATTCCGGAGCGGTGAACAATGAACAAACTTCCGCAAATCACTCTGGCCTTCTGGGTCATGAAGATCTGCGCCACCACCCTTGGCGAAACAGCTGGTGATCTGCTGTCGATGACCCTCAACGTTGGCTATGCGGTCAGCTCGATGGTGCTGATCAGCGTGTTCCTCGTCACGTTGCTCGGTCAGCTGTTTTCGCGCCGCTATCACCCGATGCTGTATTGGCTGGTGATCCTGTCCACGAGCACGGCCGGCACCACCATGTCGGACTTCATGGATCGCACCCTGGGCCTGGGCTATGCCGCGGGCTCGGCGATTCTCATCGGCATCCTGCTGCTGACCTTCCTGGTCTGGCGCTTGAGCGGCAACCCGCTTGACGTCACCCGCATCAAGAACCGCACCGGTGAGATCTACTACTGGGTCGCTATCCTGTTCTCCAACACCCTGGGTACCGCGCTGGGTGACTACCTGGCGGATGACTCGGGGCTGGGCTTCGCCGGTGGCGCACTTTTGGTCGGCAGCGCCATCGCCCTGGTGGTGTTGGCCCGCTACTGGACGCGCATCCCGGGCGTGGTGCTGTTCTGGGTGGCCTTCGTGCTGACCCGTCCGTTCGGCGCAACCCTTGGCGACGTCCTGACCAAGCCGCACGAGAAGGGCGGGCTGGACTTCGGCACCATCGGTTCTTCTGCGGTGCTGGGTGGCGTGCTGCTGGTGCTGGTGCTGATGGCGACCTGGTACCAGAAGCGAGAACCGCGTCAGGTGTTGGAGATGTCCTGATCCCGGTTTTTTTTAAAACAAACGAAAAGGGCGCCCTTGAGAGGGCGCCCTTTTTCGTTACGCAATTACATTTAGTCAGTGGTGATTCGCGAATGCTGCTTGGTGTCCTTCATGGTCGCATACACCAGCAGCGAGCAGGCGATGCACGCCGTGACGTACCAGTAGAAGCCGCTTTCCATGCCGACGCTCTTGAACCAAAGGGCCACGTACTCAGCGGTGCCGCCGAAGATCGACACGGTCAGTGCGTATGGCAGGCCAACGCCCAGGGCGCGGATTTCGGTTGGGAACAGCTCGGCCTTCACCACCGCGTTGATCGAGGTGTAGCCGCTGACGATGATCAGCGCCGCCATGATCAGGAAGAACGCGCCCCACCAGGTCTGGATGGTGTGCAG
Source organism: Pseudomonas sp. NBRC 111124 (assembly GCF_001320245.1). GTDB lineage: Bacteria > Pseudomonadota > Gammaproteobacteria > Pseudomonadales > Pseudomonadaceae > Aquipseudomonas. Next base: position 22,291 of record NZ_BCBA01000016.1, on the reverse strand, counting down.
GGTGCTGAGGATCGGCACCGTGAACAGGGTGCCGAGTACGCCGAAGGCGATCAGGATCGGACGACGGCCGATCTTGTCGGACAGACCACCGATCACCGGCTGCAAGCACATGAACAGAAACAGCGTGGCTGCCGAGATGGTGGTCGAATCGCTGATGCTCATGCCCACCGTGTTGACCAGGTACTTCTGCATGTAGGTGGTATAGGTGTAGAAGGCCAGGGTGCCGCCCATGGTCAGGCCGACCACGGTCATCAGCTCTTTGGGGTGGCGCATGAGGGTGCGCATCAGGCTTTCCTTGGCCTTTTCCTTCTTGGTGAAGGAGGCGGTTTCTTCCATGCCGCGGCGCAGGTACAGGGCAACCACCGCGCACAGTGCGCCGATCACGAAGGGTACACGCCAGCCCCAGGCATACAGCTGCTCGGTGGTCAGGGTCTGTTGCAGGATGATCAGTACCGCCAAGGCAATAAGCTGGCCGGAGATCAGCGTCACGTACTGGAAGCTGGAGAAAAAGCCACGGCGCTCTTTGCTGGCCATCTCGCTCAGGTAAGTGGCCGAGGTGCCGTATTCACCACCCACCGACAGGCCCTGCAGCAGGCGTGCGATGACCAGCAGGATTGGCGCCGCGACGCCGATCGTTTCATAGCCTGGGGTCAGGGCGATGACCAGAGAGCCGGCGCACATCAGCAGTACCGAAGCCATCAGTGCGGCCTTGCGCCCCTTGCGGTCGGCGTACAGGCCCATGAGCCAGCCACCGATCGGGCGCATCAGGAAGCCCACGGCGAAGATCGCGGCGGTGTTGAGCAGTTGGGCGGTGGAGTCGCCAGCGGGGAAGAAGGCCTTGGCGAAGTACAGCGAGAACGCAGCGTAGACGTACCAGTCGTACCATTCGACCATATTGCCGATGGAGCCACTGAAGATCGACTTGAGGCGGCTGGCGGTGGTTTTTTCAGCGGCGGGCGCGACGGCCGCCCCGGCTGGCAGGGAGGTGGCGTTATCCATCAGGGATACCTTCTCGTTGTTTTTGTGGAGCGCGCCGAAGCGCAGCTTGCCAGGGCATTTGCAGAAGGTGTGCCAAATGGGTGCGTGACGATCCAAATGGGGGCGTGAGGCCGGTGGGACCTGGCTTGGCGGCAACGGGGTGGGAAGCAGTCCCAGCCGTTATCCACGGTTGAATGAGCGGATTTCCGCTTACTAGAGGTGGCTCATAGGCGATAAACCGCTTATGGAAGAAAGTCTTCCCGCACCAACCCGTGTCGCTGCATCTTCTCGTTCAGCGTGCGTCTTGGCAGCTGCAGCGCTTCCATAACCGCCTTGATCTCGCCCCCATGCTGTCGCAACGCTGCACGCAGGCACTGCGCCTCGAACGCTTCCATCTGATCGCCCAGCGACTGCCCTGCAGGTGCCACCTCGATGTTCGGCGAGCCCAACCCCAGTGCATGCCGCTCTGCCGCATTGGCCAGTTCACGCACATTGCCTGGCCAGTCATGCGACAGCAGTTGCGCCAGTTGCGTACTGCTCAACGGCGGCGCCACACGCCCAAGCTTTTCGGCAGCCGCGCGGGCGAAATGCTCGAACAGCAGCGGGATGTCCTCACGACGTTCACGCAGCGGCGCGAGGCGCAGTTCCGCCACGTTCAGGCGATAGGCCAGGTCCTCGCGAAACCGCCCGGCGCGTGCTTCTTCGAGCAAATCGGGCTTGGTGGCAGCAATAATCCGCAGGTCGACGCTGATGCTCTGGTTGGCCCCCAGCCGCTCCAGCTTCTGCTCCTGGATTACCCGCAACAGCTTGGCCTGCTGGGCCAGCGGCATGCTCTCGATCTCGTCGAGGAATACGGTGCCGCCGTTGGCATACTCCAGCTTGCCGATGCGTTTGCCCTGGGCGCCGGTGAATGCACCGCTCTCGTGACCAAACAATTCTGCTTCGAACAGCGATTCGGGGATGGCTGCGCAGTTGAGCGCGACGAACGGTTTATCAGCACGCGGGCCGAAGTCGTGCAGGCAACGCGCCACGCGTTCCTTGCCGCTGCCGGTTTCGCCGCGGATCAGCACATTGACCGGCAGGCTGGCCAGGTCCAGCACCTGCCGACGTAGCTGCTGCAAGCCTTGCGACATGCCCAACAGGGTCGTTTCCAGGCGCGTCTTGAGGTCGGCTTGTTCATGCAGGCGGCGGTTTTCCAGGACCAGCTGACGTTTCTCCAGTGCGCGGCGCAGGCTGCCCAGCAGGTGCTGTGGGGTGAAGGGCTTTTCGAGGAAGTCGTAGGCGCCGTTGCGCATCGCTTCGACCGCCATCGGTACGTCGCCATGGCCGGTCAACAGGATCACCGGCAGGTCCGGGTCATCCACCTGCAAGCGTTCGAGCAGCTGCAGGCCACCCATGCCCGGCATGCGGACGTCGCTGATGATCACCCCGGCAAAGTGCGCGGGCAGTTGGGCCAGGCAGTCTTCGGCGCGGGCGAACAGCTGCACGCTGAAGCCCGACAGGCTCAGCCACTGCTCGACGGCCGTGCGGATGCTGGCTTCATCATCGACGACGATCACCGAATTCAACATACAGGCTCCAGGTCACGGGGCAGGGTCAGGCTCAGCCGGGCACCGCCCGGCAGGTTCTCGGCGTGCAGCTGGCCGCCGGCTTCGACGATGATGCCATAGGAAATCGCCAGGCCCAGCCCCAGGCCTTCGCCCACCGGTTTGGTGGTGAAGAACGGGTCGAAGACCTTGGCCAGGTCCGTTTCGGCAATGCCGCCACCGGAATCAAGTACGCTCAGGCGCCACTGTTCGTGGTCCGGTTCGATGCGGACTTCCAGGCGCTTGTAGCGTTTGTCGGCCATGGCGTCGAGGGCGTTGCGCAGCAGGTTGATCAATACCTGTTCGAGGCGGATCGCATCGCCCCGCACCCAGGCCGGGCGGGCCAGGTACAGGGCCACTTCGACTTCCTCGCTGCGTATGCGGGTGTCCAGCAGGTGCAGCGCCTGGTCGACCACCGTGGCCAGGTCGAGGCGTTCGCGCAGGCCGACCGGGCTGTTGCGGGCAAAGGTTTTCAGGTGGCTGGTCAGCGCAGCCATGCGCGTGAGCATCTGCTCCAGCGGCTCGAGTGCCTTGCGCGCATCGTCATAGCGGCCGTGGTCGAGCAGCAGGCGCAAGGTTTCCAGCTGCATGCGCTGGGTGGTCAGCGGCTGGTTGATTTCGTGGGCCATGGCTGCGGACATCTGCCCTAATGCGGCCAGCTTGGCCGACTGTACCAAGCCTTCCTGGGCGGTGCGCAGCTCGCGGGTGCGTTCCTCGACCTGGCGCTTGAGCTCTTCGCGGCTGCGCTGGCGCAGGCGGGCCAGGCGCAGGCGCTGGCTGACGAACAGCGCGGCGAACACCAGGCTCAGCCACACGGCGGCGGCGCCCAGTGCAGCATTGCGGCCAGCCGCTTCGACCTGTGGCTTGCGCAGCAGGTGCAAAGTCCAGCCTTCGCCTTCCAGCGGCAGGCTCTCCCAGAGGAATTCGGCGCTGCCGTCGGGGCTCTGCACGCGGCTCAGATGGCTGTTGCTGGCAAAGCGAGTCAGTACCTGATGAGCAAGCGGCACCAGCGGTTGCTTGTCGTACTGGCGGGTTTCGGCCAGCTCGGCGCGGTCGGCACCACTGAGCGGCTTGAGCTCGCGGTAGCGCCAGCCTTCCTGGTTGGCGATGAAGGTAATGCCGCGGGCGTCACTGACCAGCAGGATGTCACTGCCTTGGCGCCATTCGCGTTCGAGCTCAGGGAACTCCAGCTTGACCACCATCGCGCCGAGGAAGCGTCCCTGTTCATCGCTGACTGCACTGGCCAGGAAGTAGCCCGGCACGCCGCTGGTCACGCCAACCGCGTAGAAGCGGCCACTGCCTTGGTTGCGGGTCTGCTTGAAATAGGGGCGGAAGCCATAGTTGGAGCCAACGTAGGTGGTCGGCAGGCGCCAATTGCTGGCAGCCACGGCAAGCCCGGTGCGATCGAGCAGCTCCAGCGTCGAGGAGTTGGCGGCACCGTTGATGCGTTCGAGTTTGAGGTTGAGCGCGTGTTGCGTTTGTTCACTGACCGGGCCGCGCAGGGCCTCGATCAGCTCCGGGTCCAGCGCAAGCACGGCGGGCAGGGCGCGGTAGCGATCAATCAGGGTGTGCAGGCCGTTGGCATACAGCCCAAGTTGCTGGCTGGCGCGACGGGCGTCGTCTTCCATTGCCTGACGTTTGGCCTTGTGCATGGCCCAGCCGGCGCTGAGCACGGTGCCGAGCACGATTGACAGGGTGATCAGCCCCAGCCGCAGGGCGCGAAAGGAAAAGGGCATGGGGCGGATCCAGATTCAGGGATATCAGGTCCGGCCTCTTCGCGGGGCAAGCCCGCTCCTACAGGTTTTGTGCAAGCCGCTTGCATGCACGTTACCTGTAGGAGCGGGCTTGCCCCGTGAAGAGGCCGGCACAGGCGAGCAACCCGTTACAGCAGTTCGAAGCTCTTTTGTTGCACTGCTTCGGAATCCAGCCCGACCTGGACGTTGAACTCGCCAGGCTCGGCCACCCGCTGCAGTTGGCCATTGTAGAACTTCAGGTCGTCCTCGCTGATGCGGAAGGTCAAGGTTCGCGATTCGCCGGCCTTGAGCATCAGTTTCTGGAAGTTCTTAAGCTCCTTGACCGGGCGGCTCATCGATGCCGAAACGTCCTGCAGGTACAGCTGCACTACGGTTTCGCCCTCAAGCTTGCCGGTGTTCTTCACCGTCACCTTGGCCTCCAGGGTGTCGCCACGCTTGAGGTCCTTGTTCGACAGGGTCAGGCCCGACAGCTCGAAGCTGCTGTAGCTCAGGCCATAGCCGAACGGGTACAGCGGGCCATTGGGCTCTTCGAAGTATTGCGAGGTGTAGTTGCCGGGCTTGCCTGGGGTGAACGGCCGGCCGATACGCGTGTGGTTGTAGTACATCGGGATCTGCCCGACCGAACGCGGGAAGGTAATGGCCAGCTTGCCCGACGGGTTGTAGTCGCCGAACAGCACGTCGGCGATGGCGTTGCCGCCTTCGGTGCCGGAGAACCAGGTTTCGAGGATGGCGTCGGCCTGTTCACGCTCCCAGCCGATCGACAGTGGGCGGCCGTTCATCAGCACCAGTACCAGCGGCTTGCCGGTGGCCTTCAGGGCCTTGATCAGCTCGCGCTGGCTGGCCGGAATTTCCAGGGTGGTGCGACTCGATGACTCGTGGGACATGCCACGCGACTCACCCACCACGGCCACCACCACATCGGACTGCTGTGCAGCCTTGACCGCTTCATCAATCAACACAGCCGCTGGGCGTGGGTCATCGACGATTTCCGGGGCGTCGAAGTTGAGGAAGTTGAGGTAATCGAGGATCGCCTTGTCGCCGGTGACGTTGGAGCCTTTGGCGTACACCAGCTTGGCCTTGCCCTCGACAGCGCGGCGCAGGCCTTCGCGCACGGTGACCGAGTGCATCGGCTTGCCGTCGGCGGCCCAGCTGCCCATCATGTCGATCGGGGCATCGGCCAGCGGGCCGACCAGGGCGATGGTGCCGGCCTTTTTCAGCGGCAGGGTCTGGTTGCGGTTTTCCAGCAGCACCAGGCTGCGGCGCGCCACGTCGCGGGCGGCGTCGCGGTGCAGGCGGTTGTCGGCGTAGTAGTCTTTGAGGTCGGTTTCGGCCTTGCCGATACGCACGTACGGATCCTTGAACAGGCCCATGTCGTACTTGGCGCCGAGTACCTCGCGCACGGCCTGGTTCAACTCGTGCTCGGTCACTTCGCCGGACTTCAGCAGCCCGGGCAGCTCTTGGCCATACAGGGTGTCGTTCATGCTCATGTCGATGCCGGCCTTGATTGCCAGCTTGGCGGCTTCACGGCCGTCGCGGGCGACACCGTGGCGGATCAGCTCCTGGATGGCACCGTGGTCGCTGATGGTCACGCCCTTGAAGCCCCACTCTTTGCGCAACAGGTCGTTCATCAGCCAGGTGTTGGAGGTGGCCGGCACGCCGTTAATCGAGTTGAGCGCCACCATCACCCCGCCGGCACCGGCGTCGAGCGCGGCACGGTAGGGCGGCAGGTAGTCGTTGTACATCTTCGGCAGGCTCATATCGACCGTGTTGTAGTCGCGCCCGCCTTCTACTGCGCCATACAGCGCGAAGTGCTTGACGATGGCCATGATGCTGTCGGGGTTGGCCGGGCTGCTGCCCTGGAATGAGCGGACCATCACCTGGCCGATCTTCGAGGTCAGGTAGGTGTCTTCGCCGAAGCCTTCACTGGTGCGGCCCCAGCGTGGGTCGCGGGCGACGTCGACCATTGGCGCGAAGGTCATGTCCAAGGCGTCGGCCGAGGCTTCGATGGCCGAGGTGCGGCCGACCTTGGCGATAGCGTCCATGTCCCAGCTGGCAGCCAGGCCCAGGCCGATCGGGAAGATGGTGCGCTCGCCGTGGATGGTGTCGTAGGCGAAGAACATCGGGATCTTCAGGCGGCTGCGCATGGCGGCATCCTGCATTGGCCGGTTTTCGGGGGCGGTGCGCGAGTTGAAGGTGCCGCCAATGCGGCCGGCGGCGATTTCTTCGCGGATCTTGTCGCGGGGCATTTCCGGGCCGATGCTGATCAGGCGCAGCTGGCCGATCTTTTCGGCTTCGGTCATCTGGCTGATCAGATGGTCGATGAAGGCCGCCTTGTCCTGCAGGGGCGGGGCGGTAGGGGCGGCAAGGGCCGCCTGGCTGGCCAGGCCCATGGCCAGGCCCAGCAAAGACAGTTTCATCATCAATTCCGTTGTCGGGGCCCTTGCCGTATCCACGGTGATACGCGCGCGGCCGAAGTTTTCAGGCGGCTATTGTTGTACGATTCGCCGGTAATTCATCCAGCGGCCGATTATGCCTGAATATGTCAGCCGCGGATGAAGACCCGAATGCCGGGACAACAACTATAAAGAGACCGAAGGCATGACGCTCCTCAACGAATACGAACGCCGCCAGGTGGCCGAAGCCATCGCCCGGGTGGAGCGGCGCACCGACGCGCAACTGGTGACCGTGCTGGCGCGCCGCGCCGATGATTACGCTTACCTGCCACTGATCTGGGCTGCCGTACTGGCGCTGGCCCTGCCTGGCCTGCTGCACTGGCTGCTGGGCTGGCCCGGGATTCGTGGGCTGCTGGTGGCCAACGTGCTGCTGTTCATCGGTCTGTGCCTGTTGCTGCGCAGCCCGCGCGTGACCGCCTGGCTAATCCCGCCCGCATTGCGCCGCTGGCGCGCCGCGAGCCTGGCACGGCAGCAATTTCGTGAGCAGAACCTAAAGGGCACGGAGGGTGCCACGGGGGTGCTGATCTTTGTCGCTGAGGCCGAGCGGCATGTGGAAATCCTGGTCGATCAGGGCGTCGATCAGCACCTCGATGCCGAGGCCCGCGCCGTGATGGTTGCGCGCTTCACCGAGCAGGTGCGTCAAGGGCGAACCTTGCAAGGGTTTGTCGACTGCATCGAGGCGTGCGGCGAGCTGTTGTGCAAACACGTGCCACGCACCCACGCGCGCAACGAATTGCCCAACCGTCTGGTGATTCTCGACTGAAGCGGCGGCTGCAGGGTGTAGAATGCGCGGTATTGCGCAACGCGCCCCTGTTATCCGAGGCACCCGCTTTCCATGTCCGCCAGTACTTCTGCTTCCCCCGCGCCGGATGCGCGCGCCCAGTTCCTCGACCTGCTCAGCGCTGCCTTGCACGGCAACACCCTGGTCAAGCTGGTGCTGGCGCGCCATGTCGGTGCCGACCAGACCTTGCAGCGCATCATCGCCAAACCGCTGCTGGTGAAGGGTGAGGCCCAGCTGTCGCTGGTCTACCGCCACCAGACCCGCGACATCACCCGCAACGTGCCGCTGGACCAGGCTCAGGCGTTGGTCGCCGAGCTGCTGCCGGAGAGCTTCCGCAATGCCCACCTGTTCGACGCCGAGGGCGAAGTGCAGTTGACCTTCAGCAAGAAGGGCAAGCCGATGCTCCAGCGCCACGGCGCGCAGGCGCCACGCGAGGCCGTTACCAATACCGGCCATGACCGCGAGAAGAAGCGCTACCTGGAACTGTCGCGGCCATTCCTGCGTGATCTGGGCGTGACCGATGCTCAGGGTGCATTGATTCCATCGATGTCGCGCAAGTGGAAGCAGATCAACAAGTTCATCGAAGTCTTCGACCACGCCCTGGCCAAAGCCCCGGTGCCGGCCGAGCAGCCGCTGCGTGTCGCCGACTTCGGCTCGGGCAAGGGCTACCTGACCTTCGCCATGCATGACTACCTGCGCAACACATTGGCGCGCCAGGCGCAGGTGACCGGGGTGGAATTGCGCCAGGACATGGTCGACCTGTGCAACGCCGCCGCCCAGCGCCTGGAACACTCGGGCCTGGAATTCCAGTGTGGCGACGTGCGCAGTGTGGTGCCTGAGGCCATCGAGGTGATGATTGCCCTGCATGCCTGCGACATCGCCACCGACTACGCCATCCACACCGGCATCCGCTGCAACGCCGCGATCATCATGTGCTCGCCGTGCTGCCACAAGCAGATCCGGCCGCAACTGCACAGCCCGGGGCTGCTGCAGCCGATGCTGCAATATGGGTTGCACCTGGGGCAGCAGGCCGAGATGCTCACCGACAGCTTGCGCGCGCTGTATCTGGAAGCCTGTGGCTACGAGACCAAGGTGTTCGAGTTCATCTCGCTGGAGCACACCAACAAGAACAAGATGATTCTTGCGGTGAAACGCCGACAGGCGGGGGATAACGCGGCATTGCTGGAGAAAATCGGGGAGCTCAAGGCGTTTTATGGGGTGCAGGAGCATTGCCTGGAGACGTTGTTGCGGGCGGATAAGCTGATCTGATTAGGCAAGATGAAGTGCGTTGAAGCTCTGCTCCTGCATTTATGTAGGAATATTCCCAAGAGATATCAGTGGCCGTTTTGATCCTCAAGAAATCTGTAGTGTGGTGTGATCATTCGTCAAGTCACTAGGTTGTCAATTGACAACTCAATGGTCGTGAGCCCACACTGGAGAAAGCTGATGTCGCGCCCCAGTCATGCCAGGAAAGAGGTCGAGCAGGCTTTGAGGCACGCTGAATCACAGGGATGGAGAGTGCTTGTGGGCGGCGGGCATTGCTGGGGAAAGTTGTATTGCCCCCGCAATGATGCTGATTGCCGCTGCGGGGAGTTTTGCATTACCAGCGTCTGGAGCACCCCGAAGAATCCTGGCAACTTCGCCCGTCAGCTGAGACGCGTCGTGGACAACTGCACCAGCAGCGTGACCAAAGCTGGTGATGAGAGGTAGCAGTGGAATACGAATTCACCCTTAAATACCAACTGATCGAAGACGAAAACGTCGATGCGATGCTTGAACGTCTGGTCGAAGCAGGCTGTGATGATGCATTGGTTGGTGTTGGGCAGCCAGGTCGCCTGGCATTGGCATTTGTGCGTGAAGCGCCCTCTGCCATGGAGGCCATTGACAGTGCGCTGAGCGATGTACGCAATGCAGTGCCCAGTGCCCGTCTGATCGAAGCAACCCCCGACTTGGTAGGGCTCACCGACGTAGCTGAAATCATCGGTGTTTCACGGCAAAACATGCGAAAGTTGATGCTTTCGCATATGTACAGTTTCCCGGCGCCCATTCATGAGGGCAGTACATCGCTTTGGCATCTTGCCGAAGTTCTGATCTGGCTGCAGGCGCGGGGAAGCTACGCCATCGCTCAAGACATAGTGGATCTGGCTCGGGTAGCAATGTCAGTCAATGTATCCCGAGCGCATGAGCGCGTTTTTGGTTGAGCTTCAAAGCCGACTCGATGTTTAGCGACGCGCTGGCGGCACCTCGATCGCCAACTCTTCCCTCCCTAACGGATGCGTGCTGGCGTCAAAGAAGTACAACGGCGTCCCGGCCATATCCCCAAACCGCTCGACAAAGTGCTGCTTCTGGTTGAGCACCGATGCCTCGCTCAACGGTCGTATGGCGATCGACAGGTGCGCCGGCCGCGCCTGGCGAATGGCTTCGGCCAGGTGTTGGTCAGTGGTGTCCAGATGCTGCCCGAACAGGCATACGCCCTGGCTTTCCTGTGCCAGCTGCCCCAACCCCCAGGCCAGGTAGTCCGAGTTGCGGATGGCGCGCAGCTTCTCGTCGCTGCGTTCTTCGTTGACGAACAGTGGCACTTCACCGGGTATGTTCACGGCAAAGCCGTCCAGCAGTTCGGCGCTCTCGGCACTGCGCTGGCGGGTGCTGCCGTCGGGCAGCTTGAGCAGGTGCAGGCCGCCGTGCAGGTGCAGCACGCGGGTGCCTTCGCTGCGGGTGCGGCGTATATCGAAGAAACCCTGCTCGTCGAACAGCGTGGTGAAGCCTTGCGGGTCTTGTTGAAGGGCCCAGGGCAAAATCAGGTCATAGTTGCTGGTGTAGACGCTGCGGTACTCGCGCAAGGCCTGGTTGACCGACGCCAGGGTGGCGGCGGGTATCAGCGCCCAGGGCAGATGCAGGGTGCGGATGGCGTGGATCAGGCCTTCCTTGATCGAGTAGTAGCGGTTCAGCGGCGCGGTGGAGTTGATGGCCAGGGCGGCGTTGGCGCGCACGGTGTGGTTGAGGGTGCTCAGTACCGGCTCGAACAGCTCGGTGCCCAGCGACTTGAACAAGGCCTGGTCGCTGATCGCCAGGCCTTTCTTGCGCCCGGCGCGCTGGGCTTCCTCGTACAGCGAGAAATAGCCGAACGGTTTCCACAGCGCGCGACTGGCGCCATTGCCCAGCAGCAGGGCTGTGCAGGGGTGGCGCTGGTTGAGGTCTGGCCAAGAGGCGAGGCGGGCGTCGAGAGCTGGCATGTGCGGTCCGTTCGGTGGTGCGGGAAACGGCGGGGACTTTAGCATGTCATGCAAGGTGCACAAGCCCGCAGGATGAAAGAGGACTCCGGCTCCGCTGTAGTCCGATTCCTTATTTGGCCACTGGCTCCCTGCGACTCCTGTTGCGCCACACCCGATAAGCCCGTATCCCTGCCCGCACCGAGCCGAACAGCAACTTGTCTTCCATCTCCCGCGCCATCCCCGAGCGCACCAGCATGCGCAGGAAGGTGCCGCGGGCGCGGGCGATAGCGAAGTGAATGCCCTGTGCGGCGAGGGTGTCGCGTACTTCGCGCAGGGCGGCGATGCCGCTGACGTCGATGCTGCTCACCGCTTCTGCATCGAACAGCACCACCTGGGGCTGGGCCTGGCTCTGCACGGCTTCGAGCAGGCGCATCTTGAAGTAGTCGGCGTTGAAGAACAGGATCGCGTCGTCGAAGCGGTACACCACCAGGCCCGGCACGGTGCGGGCGTCCTTGTACTTGCGGATGTCGACCTGGCCTTCGGTGCCCGGCAGCCAGCCGAGCACGGCGTCGGTGGGTTGGTAGATGGTGTAGAGCAGGCGCAGGATCGCCAGGGTCACGGCAAACACGATGCCCGGCAACACGCCCAGGCCGAGCACGCCGACCGTGGTCAGCAGACACAGCCAGAACTCGAAGCGGCTCAGGCGTTTTATGGCGCCCAGTGACTTGATGTCGATCAGCCCCCAACCGGCCATCAGCAGCACCGCACCCAGCACCGCCTGCGGGATCCACGCCATCGGGGCGGTGAAGAACAGCAGGATCAGGGCGATCACCAGTGCCGCAATGATGCCGACCAGCTGGCTCTTGCCACCCACCATGTCATTGACCGCCGTGCGCGAGTCAGCGCCGCTGATGGCAAAGCCTTGGGAGATACCGGCGGCCAGGTTACTCACGCCGAGGGCGACGAACTCATGGTTGGCGTTGATCGCATAGCCGTGCCGCGCGGCAAAGCTGCGCGCGGTGAGCATGGCGCTGCAGAAACTCACGGTGGCGATACCCAGGGCGTCGCGCAGCAGGCTTTTGGTTTCGCCCAGGTTGCTGTGCGGCCAGGCGAGCTTGGGAATGCCGGACGGCACCGGCCCGAGAATGGCGACGCCAAAACGGTCCAGGCCGAGCAGACCGGCCAGCACGGTGAACACTGCGACGGTCACCAAGGCCGCCGGCAGGCGCGGGTAACGGCGCGGCAGCCAGATCAGCAGCGCCAGCCCGGCCAGGCCGATGGTCAGGGACATCCAGTGGATTTCGTTGAGGCGCTGGAAGAAATTCACCACGCTGAGAATGAACCCGTCACCCTCGATCTTGAACCCCACCACCTTGGACAGTTGCCCGGCAATCAGGCTCAGGCCGATGCCGTTCAGGTACCCGATCAGGATCGGCCGCGAGAAGAAGCTGGCGATGAATCCGGCGCGTGCCAGGCCGGCGACAATCAGCATTACCCCGACCAGCACGGTGACGATCACCGAGAGCTCTGCGATGCGATGCGGGTCGCCCATGGCCAGTGGTGCCACGGCACCGGCAATCATTGCGCACGTTGCTGCGTCCGGGCCAACCATCAACTGGCGCGAGCTGCCGATCAGGGCATACACCATCATCGGCAATACACAGGCGTACAGGCCGTACTGCGGCGGCAGGCCGACGATCTGCGCATAGGCGATGGCGATGGGAATCTGGATCGCCGCCACCGAAAGCCCTGCCTGCAAGTCGGCCTGGAACCATTCGCGGCGGTAGTGCAACAGGTTGGCAAGGCCGGGGAGCCAGCGGGAGAGAAACATGCGTCGTCCTTTCGAAATGTTTCACGGATCCATGAAGCATATGCGCCCCGAGCCGGTTCGCTTGCAAGCGGATTGAAGCGCAAAGCATCGAGTGCGGCCATGGGCCATATCAATGAAAGGAGCAGAAACGAAAAAAGGAGCCCTGGGCTCCTTTTGACAGCGATGACGTTGCTGGAACGCCATGCGGAGGAATGCGTTGTGTGGAGCGGGTAGAGGGAATCGAACCCTCAACTAAAGCTTGGGAAGCTTTCGTTTTGCCACTAAACTATACCCGCGTCTGCGCTGGACTTTTTACCAGAACCCTCCTCGAAATAGAAGCCCAAGTTATAAAAAAGCTTGTCGGCGACCCATAACCTGCGGGTGAGGGCTACGGGACGCCGATGCGCTCACATGGCAACTGCATGCTGGCCCTGCTGGGCGAATTGATACGGTTGCGGGCGTGGCTGGCGCACGGTCGGCTTCAGGAAGCCGAGCATGACGCTGCGCGTATCTTCACTGGCGGCCTTGTGTTCCATATCGAGGAAGTGGCCAGCGTCGCGAATCACGCTGAACTGGCTGTTACCGACGTGCTTGCTGAAGTGGCGGGCGTCTTCGACGGTGGTGTATTCATCGCGGTCGCCGTTGATGAACAGTACCGGTATGTCGATATTGCGCGCGCCGTTCAGTGCCCGCTCCAGGTCGTGCTGCAGCACCTGGTTGATGTGGAAGTGCATCTGCTCGTATTCGTGACGGTCCAGGCTGCTCACGTGGCGATAGTTGAAACGCTTGAACAGTGATGGCAGGTGTTTGCCGATGGTGTCGTTGACCAGATTGCCCACCTGGTAACGGTCACACGCGGCAAGGTACCGGCAGCCCCGGTCGAGGTAATCACGCATCGGCTCGTTGATGATCGGCGAAAATGAACTGACCACCGCCTTCTTCACCAGCCTTGGCTGGTGCGCCAGCGCCAGCAGGGTGCAGGCACCACCCCAGGAAAAGGACATGACGTGGTCGCACTGGAACCGCTCGATCAGTTCGAGAAGGATATGTGCCTCGTCTTCCTTGCTGATCAGCCGTTGCTGGCCATTGTGCGGCTTGGACTTGCCGGCATACGGCTGGTCGTAAAGCACGACGTTGAATTGCGGGTGCAGGTTGCGCACCGTCTGAGCGAACGAGGCCGTGGTGGCCAGCGACCCATTGATCAGGATGATCGTCTTCTCGGCCGCATCCGCGCGATAGAACTCCGTGTAAACCCGATACTGACCTTGGATATCAAGTACAGCGATTTCTGGCCTCATGTCATCGACTCCTGGCGCAAAAAGGGTAATCGCGTCACCTAGGGTGCACGTTCTTTATGACAGGTAGGCATTCGCCTGAATAAATCGGGGGGCCCTGTGTCGATCCTTGGCACATGTGTCGACGATATTGTTGTGGCGGGCAATCTGCCGTGCCCCAAGGCATCTGGGCTTTGGGTGGCCAGCAAAAAGTGTCTGAGCTGCGGGCGTGACCGACTGGTCACGTGCGGACTGACAAGTTGAGAGTCAAGCAGCGGGCCGGGGATCACGCAAGTGCCGTTTGCGCAAATTTGTGACTCGGGCTGCTCAGCGGTCGTATGCCTGTATTACGGCATTCAGACCGAGGCGATCTCCTGCGCCGTCAGGGCCCTGAATTGGCCGGGCTGCAGGCCCGGATCGAGGTGGATCGCACCCATGCTTTCGCGATGCAGGCCGACTACCTTGTTGTCGAAATGGCCGAACATGCGCTTGACCTGGTGATAGCGCCCTTCGACGATTGCCAGCCGTGCCTGACGCGGGCCGAGGATGTCGAGCTGAGCGGGGAGGGTGGTCAGGTCTTCGAAGGCAAAATAGAAACCTTCTTGGAACTTGGCCACATAGTGCACGCCGATCTCGTCCTCGGTTTCCACCAGGTAGTGCTTGGGCAGCTTGGTGGCCGGCTGGGTCAGGCGCCGCGACCATTGGCCATCGTTGGTCAGGATCATCAGGCCGGTTGTGTTGAAGTCCAGGCGTCCGGCGATGTGCAGGTCGTCGCGCAGTTCGTCGGGCAGCAGGTCGAGCACAGTGCGGTGCTGTGGGTCTTGCGTCGCGCTGACGCGGCCGGTGGGTTTGTGCAGCATCAGGTAGCGTGCGGGGCGGCCGGCCTGCAGCAGCTGCTCGTCGACTTCGACGCGGCTGAATTCGCGGACCTCGGCTTTGGGGTCGCTGACCACTTCGCCGTCTAGGCGCACACGGCGCTGCACCAGCAGCAAGCGCACTTGCTGACGGTTGTAGCAGGGCAGGTTGGCGAGGAAGCGATCTAGGCGCATGGCGGCAAGGCAGTCGAAGGAGGCGCGCAGTCTAGCGGTTTTTACCGATGATCGCGGTTGTATCCCCCGCAAGCTGGTCTTCCACGGCCGCGCAGCGCGGGCACAGGCAGGCCTTGTCGCGCAGTTCGGCAGGCAGGGCGTTGAGCACGGCGGGGTCGATGCTCACGCCGTAGCACCAGCAGGCCTGGGTGGCGCTGCGTGGGTCGGCCAGGCTGCACTGGTTAAGGGCACCACAGGCGGGGCAGTGCTGGCTGTCATTCATGTCCGGTTCCGGGTGTTTCACTGCAGACACGGTTGCGGCCGGCCTGCTTGGCACGATAGAGGGCACGATCGGCGCGAGTCAGCAGGGCGTGCAGGGTGTCGCCAGGCTGCATGGCGCTCAGGCCGATACTGGTGGTCAGGCGCAACGGTTCATCTTCGTAGCTGAAGGTCAGTTGCTCGGTACGACGGCGAATCTTCTGCGCCACCTCGATGGCCTGCCGGCCTTCGGCTTCGCGTAGCAGCACGATGAATTCCTCACCGCCCCAGCGGCAGAGTATATCCGACTGTCGCAGGCTGCCCTGCAGCACGTTGGCAAACTGTCGCAGCACTTCGTCGCCTGCCAGATGGCCATGGGTATCGTTGAGCACCTTGAAATGGTCGAGGTCGATCAGCAAGGCGACCAGGGGCGCGCAATCGCGCTGGGCCTCCTGCAGGGCTTGGGCGGCCAGCAGGTCGAAGCTGCGCCGGTTGGGCAGCCCGGTCAGGCTGTCGAGGGTCGCCAGCGCCTCGGTACTGGCCCGATGGCGCCTGAGCATGCCATTGAGCAGTGACAGCACCACCAGGGTGATCATCGCGCAGATCGCCAGGTTCAGGTACAGCGAGTGGCGAATGTGGTCCAGGGCGCCGGTCTCACGTTTGTCGACGAACAGGTACCAGCCCAGTTCCGGCAGTTGCCGCACGTTGAGGAAGTGGCTGTGGCCTTTGCTGTCCTTGTACTCGTGGCTGCCCTCGGTCGGTGTCGGGCGCTGCGCCAGTACATCACTCAGGTCGGCATTGTCGGTCAACGGTTGCCCGACCTTGAGGCCATGGGGGGCGCCATCGGAACCTGTCAGAATGACCTTGCCTTTGGCGTCGGTGAAGAACACCGAGCGCTGGTAACGGCGCTGGTATTTGTCGATCAGCTTGATCACCGCGTCCACACTCAGGCCAACCCCGGCGGCTCCGATGAAGCGCTGCTCATAGTCCAGCACCCGGTAGTTGATGAACACGGTCAGGCTGTCCTGATTAGCCATGTCCAGATCAACGTTGATCTCGTACGGCGCTTTCATGTCGCGCAGGCGGAAGTACCAGGCATCGCGCCAGGTGTTCGGCACCACGTGCTTGAGCACGCCCTTGGCCTGATAGTAGGTGAGGCTGCGGTCGGAAACGAAGAACGAGGTGAAGGTAGCCTGCTTGCCCATCACCTCGCCGAGAAAGCGGGTGATGCGCTGAGTATCCTGTTCGCCCGCCAGCACCCAGTCGCGCAGGAAGGTGTCCTGGGCCATCATCGAGGCGATCAGCACCGGGCGGATCAGGTCTTTCTGGATTTCCGAATAGACGGTATCGGAGGTCAGCGGCAACTCGGTATTGACGATGCCGTCGCGGATCGCGCTGCGCGAGGCGAAATAGCTGATCAGCGAAGTGGCGAGGAAGCCACAGGCCAGCAACAGCAGCAGGGTGAGGATCAGCGAGCGCTGTGAAAACAGGGCGGAGCGTGAAGGCATGATCTTCCCGTCAGGTGTGCCGAGGCGCTCATTCTAGTGAGATGACAGGCAAATGACTGCATGTTTTTCAGGGTTATTTCGACCTGTATCAATTTGTTGCTGAAATGGCACTGCACCTCGGCGCAGTTGTCTGATTCATTGTCGATGAACGCTTTTCCGTCGACGCTCGCCAGCGCCGCTGTTCGGGCACCTCAGCGGTCCAGGAGGCCGCCATGTCCTATCGAATTCTGTTGATCGCCCTGCTGGGTCTGATGACGTCCGCCTGCGCGCCCTACTATGAGGGTGGCGGCTATTCCCGTTCTGAATACTATTCGACAGATCGCTACGTAACGCCGGGGTATTACCGCTATGACCGCTACTATGTGACGCCGCAGCCGCGCTACTACTACCAGCCGGCGCCCCGTTACTACCGGCCGGCACCTGCGCCCTATTACCGGCCAGGTCCACAGCCGGGGATGAACCAGTGGCATGGCAACCCGCGCTACGACTATGGCAACCGTCAGCGCAATGACTATGGCCGCGATCGTGACCGCAATGACTATCGCGATGGCAGCCAGCGTTACCAGCATGATCGCTGGCATTCAGGCAACCGCGGGGACAACGATCGCCAGTCCGATCGTGGGCGGGGAGGGGACCACAACTGGCAGCGCTGACCCGCTCATGACCCTAGGTCGGCCAATGGATGCCGCCCCTCCCACACCTTGGCGAAATGCGCCTCGACCACCGCTGCTGGCACTTGCGCCACATCCGGCCAGTGCCAGTGCGGTTGGTTGTCCTTGTCCAGCAGGCGGGCACGCACGCCTTCACTGAACTCCGGGTGTCGGCAGCAATTGAGGCTCATGCTGTATTCCATCTGGAACACCTGGGCCAGTGACAGGTGCCGGGCACGGTGGATCTGCTCCCAGACCAGATGCGCCGTCAGCGGGCAGCCTTCATGCAGCCGTTGGCCGGCCTCGGCCAGTAGCGGATCGGCGTGATGCTTGAGCCCTTCCAGCGCCCGCCAGGCTGCCGCCGGGTCGGCTACATCCAGCAGCTCATCGATCACCTGGCGCCGCGGCAGCCATTGTGCGGCCGGCAATTCGGCCCAGGCGCGATGCTGTTCGGCCTTGAGCAGGCTGTTCAGTTGCAGGTCGGTCTGCTCCTGCCAGTTCAGTTGCAGCAGTTCTTCGAGCAATGCCTCTTGCTGTTCTTCGCCGAAGAAACGATCGGCCAGGTCCAGGTCGAGGGCATCACGCGCATTGATCGGTGCTCCGGTCAGCCCGAGGAACAAGCCGAGCTTGCCGGGCAGGCGGGCGAGGAACCAACTGGCACCAACGTCCGGGTAAAGGCCGATGCTGATTTCCGGCATGGCCAGGCGACTGCTTGGGGTGACGATGCGCACCCCGGCGCCCTGCAGCAGCCCCATGCCGCCGCCCAGCACATGCCCGTGGCCCCAGCACAGCAGTGGCTTGGGGTAGGTGTGCAAGAGGTAGTCGAGGCGGTACTCGGCGGCAAAAAAGGTGGCGGCCAGCGGTGGCACGCTGCCGGGGTGGGCCAGGCAGGCCTGGGCCAGCGCTCGCACATCGCCGCCGGCGCAGAAGGCCTTGGCACCGTTGCCACGCAGCAGCACGCAGACCACCCCTGGGTCGCTGGCCCAGCTGTGCAGCTGTTCGCCGAGCACTTCGATCATCGGCAGGTTGAGGGCATTGAGCGCCTTGGGAGCATCGAGCGTGGCGATGCCGATTCGGGCGCCATCGGCGCCGGTGAGTACCTCGCAATGAATGGCCATGGACTACCTCGCGCAAGTCATCCCCCAAGTATGGCCCCCATGGCCGATCATGCCGGTCGTCGGTCGGATCGATTGACAAGGGCAGGTGGCTTACCTAGTGTCGCGCCATTGTTTACGGATGGCCCCATGACTGAAGACGATCGCATCAAACTCGAACCCGGCTGGAAGGCTGCATTGCGCGCCGAGTTCGACCAGCCCTATATGCACCAGTTGCGTGAGTTCCTGCGCCAGGAGCACGCGGCCGGCAAGGAAATCTACCCGCCGGGGCCGCTGATCTTCAATGCGCTCAATTCCACGCCGCTGCAGCAGGTGAAGGTGGTGATCCTCGGCCAGGACCCGTATCACGGCCCGGGTCAGGCCCATGGCCTGTGCTTCTCGGTGCAACCGGGCGTGCCGGCGCCGCCGTCGCTGGTCAATATCTATAAAGAGCTGCAGCGCGACTTGAACATCCCGATCGCCAGCCACGGCTACCTGCAGAGCTGGGCCGAGCAGGGCGTGCTGCTGCTCAACACGACCATGACCGTCGAGCGTGCCAATGCCGCTTCGCATGCCAAGAAAGGTTGGGAGTTCTTTACCGACCGGATCATCCAGGTGGTCAGCGAGCAGTGCCCGAATGTGGTGTTCCTGCTGTGGGGGGCGCATGCGCAGAGCAAGCAGAAGCTGATCGACGGCACCAAGCACCTGGTGCTCAAATCGGTGCACCCGTCGCCGCTGTCGGCGTATCGCGGGTTCCTTGGTTGCGGGCACTTCAGCCGTACCAACAGCTTCCTCGAGCAGCGTGGCATGGCACCGATAAATTGGGCATTGCCGCCACTCTGAAGCTGCCCAAGGGGCTGCAGGGCAGCCCCTAGTCCTGAGCCTTGACCCAATAGCGGAACAATGGCTCCGCCAGAAACAGTACCAGGATCAGCCGCACCACCTGCAGGGCGGTCACCAGCGGCACCGACAGTTGCAAGGTTTCGGCCGTCAGGCTCATCTCGGCTATCCCGCCAGGCATCATCCCCAGCGTCAGCGAGCGCAGGTCCAGTTCGGTCATCACGCTCAACCCCCACGCCGCGCTGCCGGCAATTGCCATGCACAGCCCCGTGGCCACCAACGTGCGCCCCAGGAAAGACGGCGCACGGCGGAAAAACGCACGGTTGAAGTGGCAGGCCAGGCCACTGCCGATCAGCCACTGGCCGATCTGGCTGGCCCCGTTGGGCAAGGCAATCTGCAGGTTGCCCGCCAGGCTCACCGACGCGGCCACCAACAAGGGCCCGAACAGCCAAGGGTTAGGCTGGCGCAAGCGCTGCCAGACAAACCCCACCGCCACGCCCAGCGGCACGATCAGCGCCATCCAGCCCCAACTGACGCTGCCGGCGTGATTCAGTGGCACGCCGTCACCGAGCAGAAACTTGAACAGGGCCGGCACACACAGCACCACGGCCAGCACGCGCAGGCTCTGCGCCGCCGCCACCTGGCTGAGTACCGCGCCGTTGCGTGCTCCAAGGTTGACCATCTCCCCCGAGCCACCGGGCATGCTGGCGAAGAACGCCGTGGCGCGGTCTTCACCGGTGCGCCGCAGCAACCACACGCTGATCACGCTGGAAAGGGTAGTGAACAGCGCGCCAAAGAAGATCAGTGCGAAGTGGCTGGCGACCTGCTCGATCACCGCCGGGGTGAAGTGCAGGCCGATACCGATGCCGATGATGCACTGGCCGCACTTGCGGCCATTGGGGATTTCCGACAGCTGCCAGGGCGTCAGGCAGCGCACCAGAATGATCGCCAGCAACGAGCCGACCATCCATGGCAAAGGCCAGCCGACCTTGCTGGCGGCAAAACCGCCAGCAAGGCCGACCAGCCCGGTTGCGACAAACAGCGGCAGTGACCGGTCAGGCATCAGCCATGGCCCGGCGCTGGCGGCTGCGCTGGCGCCAGATGCGCAGCAGCGGCAGGGTCAGCATGCAGATCGTCAGCACCCATACCGACATGCTGATCGGGCTCGACCAGAGGATGCCCAGCTCGCCGTTGGAAATCGACAGCGCCCGGCGCAGGTTCTGCTCCATCAGGCCGCCGAGAATGAACCCGAGCAGAATCGGCGACAGCGGGAAGTCCAGCTTGCGCAGGATGTAGCCCATGATGCCGATGCCGACCATCAGGAACAGGTCGAAGGTGGTGGCATGCACCGCATAAACGCCGATCCCGGTGATGATCGCGATGACCGGCACCAGCGCCCAGTTAGGCACGGCGAGGATGCGGGTGAAGATGCGGATCATCGGGATGTTCAGGATCACCAGCATGATGTTGGCGATGAACAGCGAGGCGATCAGGCCCCAGACAATGTCCGGCTGCTGTTCGAACAACAGTGGGCCCGGGGTGATGTTGTACAGCGTCAGTGCGCCGATCATCACCGCCGTGGTGCCCGAACCGGGTACGCCGAGAGTCAGCATCGGCACCAGGGCGCCACAGCACGACGCGCCAATGGCCGTTTCCGGCGCCGCCAGGCCGCGGGCGTCACCTTTGCCGAAGTTGCCCTTTTCACCGGCGATGCGCTTCTCGGTCATGTAGGCCACGGCGCTGGCCAAGGTCGCGCCGGCACCCGGCAGCACGCCCATGATGAAGCCGAGCAGGCCGCAGCGGATGTTGACCACGAACACCGAGGCCGCTTCCTTGAAGTTGAACAGCATGCGGCCGGTGGCTTTCACCGCCTGGTGGCCATGGTGGGTCTTCTCCAGCAGCAGGAGGATCTCGCTGATCGAGAACAGGCCCAATACCAGCACCACGAACTGGATGCCGTCGGCCAGGTGCACGCTGTCACCGGTGAAGCGGTATACGCCGCTGTTGGCATCGATGCCGACCGCCGACAAGAACAAGCCGATCAGGGCGGCGATGAAGGTCTTCAGTGGTTTGTCGCCGGCCATGCCGCCGAGGGCGACGATGGCGAACACCATCAGCACGAAATACTCCGCCGGGCCGAAGGCAATCGCCCATTTCGCCAGCAGCGGGGCGAACAGCACCATGCCGCAGGTGGCGATGAAGGCGCCGATGAACGAGCTCCACGCCGACAGCGAGAGGGCCACGCCGGCCAAGCCCTGGCGTGCCATCGGGTAGCCGTCGAGGGTGGTCATCACGGTCGAGGCTTCACCCGGGATGTTCAGCAGGATCGAGCTGATGCGGCCGCCGTATTCGCAGCCCAGGTACACCGCAGCCAGCAGGATCAGTGCCGACTCCGGTGGCAGGCCGAGGGCGAAGGCGATCGGGATCAGCAGCGCCACGCCGTTGATCGGGCCCAGGCCCGGCAGCAGGCCGACCACGGTGCCAATCAGCGTGCCCGACAGGGCAGTGACCAGGTTATAGGGGGACAGGGCGACGCCGAAGCCCTGGCCCAGGTAGCTCATGGTATCCATGTGTCAGTTCTCCAGTACGCTCAGCAGGCCAAGGGGCAGGGGCACGTCCATGACGCGGTCGAACAGCCAGTAGAGCAGCACGCTCATGCCCACCACCACGAGGGTGCTGTGCAGCCAGCGGCCGCCGTACAGGCGGGCCATGGGGATGCCGACCAGGATGGCGCTGAGGATGAAGCCCAGGGGTTCGAACGTGCCGGCGAAGATGATCAGCAGGCCGACGCAGCCGGCAATCTTGATCAGGGTTTCGCGGTCGAGCTCCGGCTCATCGTCCTTGCGCACGATAGGCGTGGGCCGGATCGCCAGGTACAGCAGGCCCAGGCTCATCAGGCCCAGCATCAGCAACGGGTAGGCGCGTGGCCCCACCGGCTCATAGGAAAACGCGGCCTGATAGGGCCAGGCCATCACGGCCAGGGCGGCGCAC
Organism: Pseudomonas sp. NBRC 111124; assembly: GCF_001320245.1. Lineage (GTDB taxonomy): Bacteria > Pseudomonadota > Gammaproteobacteria > Pseudomonadales > Pseudomonadaceae > Aquipseudomonas. The sequence continues at coordinate 74 of NZ_BCBA01000016.1, read as the reverse complement.
ACCGCCAGCAGGGCCAAGGCGAAGATGCGTTGCAGGATCATCAGAGAGTCCTCGTTGGACGCGGACCCAGTGGG
>NZ_BCBA01000015.1 GCF_001320245.1 Pseudomonas sp. NBRC 111124 | reverse complement strand
AGCGGTGAAAGGTCGTAGGGGGCTTACTGGATCAGGCCGAATTCCTTGGCCAGTGCCTTGTACTCAGTCACCTGCTTCTTCACATAGCCGTCCAGCTCCGCGCCGGTCATGGCGAACGGGAACAGCTCGCGCTGGTCACGCAGCTTGGCGAAGTCTTCCGAGGCCAGCATCTTGTCGAACGATTCTTTCCACCAGGCGTAATCTTCGTCGCTCACCTTCGGCCCGAGGTAGAAGCCGCGCACCACTGGCCAGACGATGTCGTATCCCTGTTCCTTGGCGGTGGGGATGTCCTTCATTTCTGGCTCGTCCAGACGGTTCTCCGAGAACACTGCGAGGATGCGCATGTTGCCGCTCTGAATGTGCGGCATGGAGTCGGAGATGTCTGTGGAACCCACCTGGATGTGCCCGCCCAGCAGCGCGGTGGCGATCTCGCCGCCGCCTTCCAGGGCCACGTAGCGCAGGTCGCGCGGGTTGATGCCAGCAGCCTTGGCGATCAGTGCGGTCTGCATCCAGTCCTGGCTGCCGACGGTGCCGCCGGAGCCGATCACTACCTTGCTCGGGTCTTTTTTCAGTGCGGCGACCAGGTCGTCGAGGGTCTTGTAGGGCGAATCACTTTTCACCGCGATAGCGCCGTAGCTGGTGCCGACCGCTGCCAGCCATTTCACCGCGTTCTCGTCGAAGCGGCCGAACTTGCCCTGGGCCAGGTTCAGCAGCGAACCGCTGGACCAGGCCACCAAGGTCCCGGCATCGGCCGGGCGCTGGGCGACCACGGCGTTGTACGCCACTGCGCCGACACCGCCGGGCATGTAGGTCACGCGCATCGGCTTGCTGAGGATCTTCTCCTGCACCAGGGCGCTCTGCACCAGTTTGCAGGTCAGGTCGAAGCCGCCGCCTGGCGAGGCGGGGGCGATGCATTCAGGGCGTTTCGGTTCGGCAGCGAGGGCGTTACCGGCCAGCAGCAGGCAGCCGGTGGCGAGGACGAGGCGGCGCAGTGAAAAGGTCATCGAATGTCTCCGTGAGCATTGTTGTTATGGGTTACCGCAGGGTTACCACAGCGCGACGCTGTAGCTCACCAGCAACCGCACTTCGTCGGCATCGCGGGCGAAGTTGGAGCGGAAGGTGGCGTTGCGCAGGCGCACGGCGACGTTCTTCAACGGGCCGCTTTGTACCACGTACTTCAGTTCGGTGTTGCGTTCCCACTCCTTGCCCTCGCCACCGGCGGCGCGGCTGACGTTGTCGCCGTTGATGTAGCGGGTCATGAAGGTCAGGCCGGGAACGCCGAGGGCGGCGAAGTTGTAGTCGTAGCGCGCTTGCCACGAACGCTCGTCGGCGCCTGCGAAGTCGTTGATCTGGACGAAGTTCACCAGGTACGGGTCGGCGCCATCGATGTAAGGGAAGGCGCTGTCGCCGGACAGCTGCTGCCAGGCGGCGCTGACCTTGTGCCCGCCCAGGCTGTAGCTGAGCATCGTGTTGAACGTGGTGTTGTCGATGCGTCCGGCCTTGGCTGCGCCGGCATCGTCGCTGATCGCCAGGCGCACGTCGGCGCCGAAGGTGCCCGGGCCCCACGGCTGGGTGGCGAGCATGCCGATGAAGTGCTGGCGGTAGATGTCGTCGAGCTGGGCGAAGTGGTAGCTGCCGGTGATGCGATCGGTGAACCTGTAGTCGAGGCCCGCCAGGTCGAGGTTGTCGGCGCTGAAGGTGCCACCGAAGCGGCCGTTCTTGTTGTTGAGGGCCAGGTCTTCCCAGTTGGTGTCGTTGCGGTCCTTGGCCTTGTCCAGGCGCCCACCGGTGAAGGTCAGGCCCTTGATCTCCTGGGAGGTCAGCAGGCCGCCCTCGAAGGTTTGCGGCAGGATGCGGCCGTCGTTGGGCTGCAGGGTCGGCAGTTCAGGGATCAGGGTGCCGATCTTCAGTTCGGTCTTCGACACTTTCACCTTGCCGGTCAGGCCGAGCTTGGAATATTCGTCGGCAGCCTTGCCGTCATCGTGGGTCGGCAGCAGGCCGGTGTCGGTGCGGTCGGGGCTGGAATCGAGCTTGATGCCCATCATGCCCAGCGCATCCAGGCCAAAGCCCACGGGGCCCTCGGTATAACCCGACTCGAAGTTGAGCATGAAGCCCTGGGCCCATTCGTCGCGCTTGGATTGCTGCGCGCTGGTGCCGTCGCGGAAGTCGCGGTTGAAGTACATGTTGCGGGTTTCGAAGGTGGCCGTGCTGTCTTCGAAGAAGGCGGCCTGGCTCAGCGGGGCGACACCGGCAAGTGCAACGGCACTGGCGATGGCAGAAGGGCGTGCGGACAGAGAACGGCTAGGCGCGAACGCCTTAGGCAGCGATGACAGCATCGGGATGACTCCGTTTTTTATTCTTGTTCGTTGCACCTTGCTGGTGCTTTTTTCGGCGCGTGGAGCGACCGTGGTGCGATGCTAGGCAATGAACCTTTCGCTAACCTTTCAGCGTAAAAGGTTTGCCACAAGGGGCTTCACAGGCCTGACGACGGCGGTACACTCCGCGCCACCGCCCCACCCGAGCAGGGAGAATCCGATGCGTGTGCTGCTGGTCGAAGACCATCTGCAACTGGCCGAAAGCGTGGCCCAGGCCCTGAAAAGCCACGGGCTGACCGTGGATGTACTGCACGATGGCGTGGCTGCCGACCTGGCCCTGACCAGCGAAGAGTACGCCGTTGCCGTGCTTGATGTGGGCCTGCCGCGCATGGACGGTTTCGAGGTGCTGGCGCGCCTGCGTGGCCGCGGCAAGACCCTGCCGGTGCTGATGCTGACAGCGCGCAGCGATGTGAAGGACCGTGTCCACGGCCTGAACCTGGGGGCTGACGATTACCTGGCCAAACCCTTCGAGCTGACCGAACTGGAAGCACGGGTAAAGGCCTTGCTCCGGCGCAGCGTGCTCGGTGGCGAACGCCAGCAGCGCTGCGGGCCGCTGGTCTACGACCTGGACACCCGACGCTTCAGCCTGGGCGAAGACAACCTGACCCTGACCTCGCGTGAGCAGAGCGTGCTCGAGGCGCTGATCGCCCGGCCAGGCCGGGTGATGAGCAAGGAACAACTGGCCGCCCAGGTATTCGGCCTGGATGAAGAGGCCAGCCCCGACGCCATCGAAATCTACATCCACCGCCTGCGCAAGAAGCTCGACGGCTACCCGGTCGCCATCGTCACCTTCCGCGGCCTGGGCTACCTGCTCGAGCACCGCGATGCGTGACAATGGCAGCCTGCGCGGGCGGCTGCTGGGCAACCTGGCGCTGCTGCTGGTGGTGCTGATGCTGGCCAGCGGCCTGAGTGCTTACTGGAACGGCCGCGAAGCCGCCGACATCGCCTACGACCGCACGTTGCTGGCGTCGGCGCGGACCATCGCCGCCGGGCTGTCACAGCGCGATGGCAGCCTCAGCGCCGATGTGCCCTACGTGGCGCTGGACACCTTCGCCTACGACAGCGCCGGGCGTATCTACTACCAGGTGCTGGACATCAACCAGAAGCTGATTTCCGGCTACGAACACCTGCCGCCACCGCCACCCGGGACGCCGCGCACCGATGACTACCCGGCGCTGGCGCGTTTCTACGACGCCACTTACCTCGGCCAGGATGTACGCGTGGTCAGCCTGCTGAAGGCAGTGAGCGAGCCGAACATGAACGGCATGGCGGAAATTCGCGTGGCCGAAACCGAAGAGGCACGGGTGCGCATGGCCCGTGGACTGATGGCCGATACGCTGTTGCGCCTGGGTATGTTGGCGCTAGGTGCACTGGTCATGGTGTGGTTTGCGGTGAGCGCGGCGCTGCGCCCGCTGGAGCGCCTGCGCACAGCGGTCGAGGAGCGTCAGCCGGATGACTTGCGGGCGCTGCCGGTGGTGCAGGTGCAGCGCGAGCTGAGCCCGCTGGTGCGTGCTTTGAACCACTTCACCGAGCGATTGCGCGGGCAATTCGAACGCCAGGCGCAGTTCATTGCCGAGGCTGCCCACGAACTGCGCACGCCGCTGGCGGCGCTGAAGGCGCGTGTCGAGCTGGGGTTGCGTTCGCAGCAACCCGAAGAATGGCGGCAGACCCTGGAGTCGGCAGCACAAGGCACCGATCGGCTGACCCATCTGGCCAATCAGCTGCTTTCGTTGGCGCGGGTCGAGAACGGAGCCCGAGCGATTGCCGAAGGCGGTGCCCAGCGCCTGGATCTGAGTCAGCTGGCCCGTGAGCTGGGCATGGCCATGGCGCCACTGGCGTACAACCGGGGCGTAGCCCTGGCGCTGGAGGCTGAGGCGCCGGTGTGGCTGAAGGGTGAACCGACATTGCTCAACGAGCTGCTCAGCAACCTGGTGGACAATGCGCTGGCGCATACCCCAACGGGCGGCAATGTGATTCTACGGGTGCTGGCGCCGGCGGTGCTGGAGGTCGAGGACGACGGCCCCGGGATTCCCGAAGATGAGCGCGAGCGGGTGTTCGAGCGCTTTTACCGGCGCGGTGTGCAGGGCAGTGGACTGGGGTTGGCCATCGTCGGTGAAATTTGCAGGGCGCACCTGGCGCAGATCAGCCTGCATGATGGCGAGAAGGGCGGGTTGAAAGTGCGGGTGAGTTTCATCGCTGACTGATCTTCTGCCGGCGAAGAGGCCGGCAATCAGCACACGTCAGCGCAGCATGCTCCGCGCTTCCAGCAACTCGGCAACTTCCAGCTCGGTGCCATACGGCAACCCGAGGTGCCGATAAGCCGGCAACGCCGCCAACGGCCGGCTGCGCGCGCGCTGGCTCAGGCACTTGGCGATCTGCACCACGTCGATGTAGTCGACCTTGTCGGTGCGCCGGTCCAGGTCCTGTATCTGGCTCGGCAGCTTGACCAGCTGCTCGGGAAACTCCCACGAAGAGAGAATCTTGTCACCCAGCACCGGTTGGATCTGCTCGATCACATAGTGCAGGCAGACCGGGTCGGAAAGCAGCTCGTTGTGTTCTTCGGCATAGATCAGCACCGGCAGTGCACCGATCTGGTTGACCAGCCCACCAAGGGTAGCCTGGTCGGGTTTCAGTTGTGTAAAGCGGCGGCATATCTCATAGCTGATGCCCGCAACTTCAAGACTGTTCGACCAGATATCACGCAGCTTCTGTTCGACCGCCGACGAGCGGGCATGGAAGATCTGCTCGATTACCAGGCCGATGGCGAGGTTGCAGCTGTAGTTGATACCCAGGCGCGTGATGGCCGTGTGCAGGTCGGTGACTTCGACCGCCGCGCGCAACAGCGGGCTGTTGACCACCTTGATCAGGCGCGCCGAGAGGGCGGCGTCACGGCCGATCACCTTGCTCAGGGCGGCAACGCTGATTTCGCTGTCTTCGGCCGCCTCGCGAATGCTCAGGGCAACTTCGGGCAGGGTCGGCAGAACCAGGTCATCGTTGTCGATGGCAGCGAGCAACTGCGCTTGAACCATCTCGGCCAGCTTGTTCATGAACGTCTCAACGGCAAGGGTAGTGCACTGTTCAGCGCTGGATTTCCCGGTCGCGGTCCAGCTCGTACGGCAAGGTCAGTACCTGCAGGCGCGGGCCTTCCAGGCTGCCCAGGTGCAGGTTGTCGTCTTCCACCGACTCGGCGCTCAGTACTGCGAGCAGCTCGCAGCCCTGGCCGGTACCAGCGGCTATCACCACTTCACCTACCGATGAGCTGTGAGTTGGCGAGAAGATTTCCGTGCCTGGGGCTGGAATATCCTGCAGGTCGAGCGCCAGCCGGTACTGACGGCGCTTGAGCTTGCCCAGGTACTGCATGCGCGCGACGATTTCCTGGCCGGTGTAGCAGCCTTTCTTGAAGCTCACGCCATCGACTGCCTGCAGGTTGATCATCTGCGGGATGAACAGCTCGCGGGTCGGGCCCATGACCTGGCCGATCCCGGCGCGCACCTGGCCCAGCAACCACTCGTTGAGGCTGCCTTCGGGCAGCGTGGCTTCCAGCTGCTGGCGAACGCTGGCGGCCTGATCTGCAGGTACCCAGAGTTCAACGCGGTCAGCGCTGGCGGCAATGGCGATCAGCCCCGCGTGGCGCACGGTGCTACCTGCTGCTGCCGGTACGTCCAAACCCAGTGCCTGCAGCGCGGCGGCGCCACCGTGCAGGCCGAAGCGTGCCCAGGCTGCACTCTCGTCGGTGAGCGTGGCCTTGGAGAAGACGGCGTACTTCTTCAGGTCGGCCAGTTGCAGCTCCAGCAACTCGCTGGCCATGGCCAGCAGGTAGCCATTGCCTTCGGGCAGGATGCGGAAGCTCGACTGCATGCGTCCCTTGACCATGCAGCGGGCACCGAGGCTGGCGTGCTCGAGGCTAAGATAGTTGATGTTGCAGGTCAGCTGGCCCTGCAGGAACTTGCCGGCGTCGGAGCCGCGGACGGCGAGGATGCCCTCGTGGGACAGGGGGCTGAAGAAAGCGGAATCGGCCATGGGACATCGCGGTGGCTAAAGACTGGCGGCCATCATAGAACGCCAGTAACAAAATAGGTAGGTGACTAGACCAACGCCCTGTGCCGCTTCGTTCGCTGCGCGGTATACTGCGCGACCATTCGAGGAGGGCCCCATGGTCGAACAAACTGAACTCAACCGGCTTTTCTGGCACAGCCGCCGCGGCATGCTGGAACTGGACGTACTGCTGGTGCCATTCACCCAGGAGGTCTATCCGACCCTGAGCGAAGCCGACCGCGAACTTTATGTCCGCCTGTTGAGCTGTGAAGATCAGGACATGTTCGGCTGGTTCATGGAGCGTACCGAGTCTGAAGACCCGGAGCTGCAGCGCATGGTCCGCATCATTCTGGACCGTGTCCAGCCCAAGTGAGTGTTTCGAGTGCCGCTGGCAGGGCTCGCGCCTGATGCTGGTGGCCTACCTGGGTTGCCAGGCGCTGGCGCTACTGGTCCTGTGGCTGAGCGCGCTGCCCTGGTGGCTCGGCCTTTCTGTTTTTGCCTGTTGTATTGCCCACGCTAGCTGGGCCATTCCCCGTCGTATCCTGCTGACTCATCCCCGTGCCGTAATCGGCCTGCGCCGCGACGCGCAGGGTTGGCGCGTGTTCAGCCGGGCAAAGGGCTGGCAGCCGGTGCGCTTGTGCCGGGACAGTGTGGCGGTGCCGGGGCTGGTGGTGTTGCGGTTCGTCAGGGCAGGGCACTGGCTTGGCGAAAGCCAGTGCGTACCCCGAGATGCCTTGAATACTGATCAGCACCGGCGTTTGCGGGTGAGGCTGAAGTTCAGCCGGCGCCGTTTCGACCCCTGTATCAAATCGGGCTGAGGATGGTGTCCTTGGCCTCGGGCAGCATCCCTGGGTAATCCAGGGTGTAATGCAGCCCGCGGCTTTCCTTGCGCTGCATCGCCGAGCGGATCATCAGCTCCGCCACCTGGGCCAGGTTGCGCAGCTCGATCAGGTCGCGGCTGACCTTGTAATTGCTGTAGAACTCGTCGATCTCGTCGAGCAGCAGGCGCACGCGATGCTCGGCGCGTTGCAGGCGTTTGCTGGTGCGCACGATGCCCACGTAGTCCCACATGAAACGCCGCAGCTCGTCCCAGTTGTGCGCGATGATGACGTCTTCATCCGAGTCGGTCACCTGACTGGCGTCCCAGCAGGGCAGGGCTCTGGGCATGGCGATCTGCTCCAGATGCGCCTCGATGTCCGCCGCTGCGGCGCGGCCATAGACAAAACACTCCAGCAGCGAGTTGCTGGCCATGCGGTTGGCGCCATGCAGGCCGGTGAAGCTGGTCTCACCGATCGCGTACAGGCCGGGCACATCGGTGTGCCCGCGATCATCGACCATCACCCCGCCACAGGTGTAGTGGGCCGCTGGAACCACCGGGATTGGCTGGCGAGTGATGTCGATGCCAAACGCCAGGCAGCGCTCGTAGACGGTCGGGAAGTGGCTCTTGATGAAGTCGGCCGGCTTGTGGGTGATGTCCAGGTAGACACAATCGACGCCCAAGCGCTTCATTTCGTGGTCGATGGCGCGGGCCACGATGTCGCGTGGGGCCAGCTCTTCTCGCGGGTCGAAGCGCGGCATGAAGCGCTCGCCGTTGGGCAGGCGCAGCAACGCCCCTTCGCCACGCAAGGCTTCGGTGATCAGGAAGCTCTTGGCCTGGGGGTGATACAGGCAGGTCGGATGGAACTGGTTGAATTCCAGGTTCGCTACCCGGCAGCCGGCACGCCAGGCCATGGCGATGCCATCGCCGCAGGCACCGTCCGGGTTGCTGGTATAGAGGTAGACCTTGGCTGCGCCGCCCGTGGCCAGCACGGTGAAGCGTGCGCCGAAGGTGTCGATTTCTCCGCTGTTGCGGTTCAGTACGTAGGCGCCCAGGCAGCGGTCACCTGCGAGGCCCAGGCGGCGCTCGGTGATCAGGTCTACTGCCACACGCTGCTCCAGCAGCTCGATATTCGGGCGCTTGCGGGCTTGCTCCAGCAAGGTGGTGAAAATTGCCGCGCCGGTGGCGTCAGCGGCATGGATGATGCGCCGGTGGCTATGGCCGCCCTCGCGGGTCAGGTGGAATTCGAAACCGCCATCATCGACGCTGTAGTGCTCGTCGCGGGTAAAAGGTACGCCTTGCTCGATCAGCCATTCGATGGCTTCGCGGCTATGCTCGACGGTGAAGCGCACAGCCTCTTCATGGCACAGGCCGCCACCGGCATTGAGGGTGTCCTCGACATGCGACTGAACGGTGTCGGTATTGTCCAGTACAGCAGCAACCCCGCCTTGGGCCCAGAAGGTCGAACCGTTGGCCAGATCACCCTTGCTCAGCACGGCAATGCGCAAATGGCCGGGTAGGTTAAGTGCCAGGCTGAGACCGGCTGCGCCGCTGCCGATCACCAGGACATCATGTTGGAATTGTTGGCTCATGTCGGGACACTAGTAATCTTTGGAAAGGGCGCGGCACAATAGTCACGTGCAGATGGCAATGTGAAACTATCGTGAATGCTGGCCGGGCTGCCTTTATAGCAGCCTGCGGTAGCCAATTTCCATGCCAGTTAAGACGTTGCGTCAATCTTCGTGGGAACTTTCCGACACGGCCGTAAATCCTATGAAGGCTGTCCGCACGCCACCATTTGCCGCGGCGACGCGGGGCGGCAGCTCTATTCGGGCTGACACCTGCGTATTCGAAACCTGATTATCGACGCAGCGGGCCGTGACCGCGCCGCGTCTTTCGTGCGAGCCGACCAAGGGCCGCAGGAAACTTGCTTGGAGGGGAGAACTTTTGCGCAAAGCCCGAGTCTATGGTTGCAAGCCTGAACAAAGGCTGCAGCAACGCTCCTTCGAGTTCACTGAGGAGTGTTCATGCTAACCCAGGAAGAGGATCAGCAGCTTGTCGAGCGCGTGCAGCGCGGAGACAGGCGAGCGTTCGATCTGTTGGTGCTGAAGTATCAGCACAAGATTCTAGGGTTGATCGTGCGGTTCGTTCACGACACCCACGAGGCCCAGGATGTGGCGCAGGAAGCCTTTATCAAGGCCTACCGTGCGCTTGGCAATTTCCGCGGTGACAGTGCGTTTTATACCTGGCTGTACCGCATCGCCATCAACACGGCGAAGAACTACCTGGTGTCCCGTGGAAGACGGCCACCAGACAGCGATGTGAGCTCCGAGGATGCGGAGTTTTACGACGGCGATCATGGCCTCAAGGATCTCGAGTCCCCAGAGCGCTCGTTGTTGCGGGATGAAATCGAAGGCACTGTCCATCGCACCATCCAGCAACTGCCTGAAGATTTGCGTACGGCATTGACCTTACGCGAATTCGACGGGTTGAGTTACGAAGACATTGCCAGTGTCATGCAATGTCCGGTGGGTACCGTGCGCTCTCGAATCTTCCGCGCTCGGGAGGCCATAGACAAAGCCCTGCAGCCGTTGTTGCAGGAAACCTGAGACAGCGGCGACAGCCAAGAGAGGAACCGCCATGAGTCGTGAAGCTTTGCAGGAATCGCTGTCCGCGGTTATGGATAACGAAGCGGACGAACTGGAATTGCGTCGGGTGTTGAACGCCACTGACGATGCCGAAACCCGTGCCACCTGGTCGCGTTACCAGGTAGCCCGCGCAGCGATGCACAAGGAATTGTTGCTGCCCAAGCTGGATATCGCCTCGGCGGTTTCTGCCGCGCTGGCTGACGAAGCCGTTCCGGCCAAGGTCAAGCAGGGCCCGTGGCGCAGCATTGGCCGCCTGGCCGTTGCTGCCTCGGTCACCGTAGCAGTGCTGGCGGGTGTGCGCATGTACAACCAGGATGAAATCACCGGCGCCGAGCTGGCTGCCCAGCAGCCTGTACAGCAAGGTCTGAGCATGCCACAAACTCAGGGCCCTGCGGTTTTGGCAGGCTATAGTGAAAGCAGTGAGCAACCGACCGGGCCGATGGCCAACGGCGTGCTGCAGAACCAGGCCGGCTGGGATCAGCGTCTGCCAGGCTATCTGCGCCAGCACGCGCAGGAATCCGCGCTCAAGGGCACTGAAACCGCCCTGCCGTATGCCCGCGCCGCCAGCCTGGAAAACCGTTAAGTAAGGAGGATCATGCGCGCGCTACCTCTCCTGTCGCTGCTGATAGGCAGCTGCATGACGGTGCCAGCGTTGGCAGCCAACTCCTCGCCCGAGGCGAGCGAATGGCTGAACAAGCTGGCACAGGCCGAGCAGAAACAGAGTTATCAAGGCTCCTTCGTCTACGAACGTAACGGCAGCTTTTCTTCCCACGATATCTGGCATCGCGTCCAGGACGGCAAGGTCAGCGAGCGGCTTCTGCAGCTCGATGGCGCCGCCCAGGAAATCGTGCGCGTGGATGGCAAGGTGCAGTGCGTCAGTGGTGCCTTGGCGAGTGGGGTAGGCAGCCCGCCTGATTCTGCCCAGCGTTCGCTCGATCCCCTCAAACTGATGAGTTGGTATGACTTGAGCGTGGCAGGCAAGTCACGGGTCGCTGACCGTGATGCCGTTATTGTCACGCTGACGCCTCGCGATCAACATCGCTATGCATTCGAACTTCACCTGGATCGCCGTACTGGCCTGCCACTGCGTTCATTGATGCTCAATGACAAGGGGCAGCTGCTCGAACGCTTTCAGATGACCCGCCTGGATACCGACGACCTGCCCAGCGACAAGGAGTTGCAAGCCAGCGCCGATTGCAAGCCAGTCGAGCATGTGGCTAGCAAGACCGGCGAGGCAGTGGCCGGATGGCGTTCAGACTGGCTGCCGCCAGGTTTTGAACTGATCAACAGTACCGTACGCCGTGACCCTGCACGCAACAGCTCGATCAGCAGCCTGATGTATGACGATGGTCTGGCCCGGTTTTCGGTGTTCCTCGAGCCGGTGAAAGACGATGCCGGTGCTGATGTGCGTACCCAGCTTGGCCCTACCTCGGCTGTTTCCCGGCGTCTCAACACGCCCAAGGGCAAGGTTCAGGTCACTGTGGTGGGCGAGATCCCGCTGGGCACGGCGGAACGTATCGCGCTGTCGATGCGCCCTCAGGATGCCCAGGCGCGCCAGTGATGGCGCGCTTTCAAGGCCCGGTTCAAGGGCATTGCACTGGCAAACGGACATGCGGCTGAAATGAAATTAAAGCATTGTCATTTGCAATCCTTCGGCAAATTTTCTATAGGTCAGGCTTCTAGGAAGTCTGGCCTTTCCTGCTTTGTGCAGGGCTATTTCCAACTACCGCTCGTTGTGACGGGAGCCGTATGTCAATACCACGCTTGAAATCCTACCTAACGATGTTCGCCGCCGTGCTGATGCTCGGCCAGGTGCTCAGCGCCCAGGCCGATGAAGCCCTGCCGGACTTCACCACCTTGGTCGAGCAAGCCTCGCCGGCCGTGGTCAACATCAGCACCAAGCAAAAATTGCCGGACCGCGTTGCCTCCGGGCAGATGCCGGACCTCGAAGGCCTGCCGCCAATGTTCCGCGAGTTTTTCGAGCGCAACATGCCGCAGCAGCCGCGTTCGCCGCGTGGTGACCGCCAGCGCGAGGCCATGTCATTGGGTTCGGGCTTCATCATTTCCAGCGATGGCTATGTACTGACCAACAACCACGTGGTTGCCGATGCCGACGAAATCATCGTCCGCCTGTCGGACCGCAGCGAGTTGCAGGCCAAGCTGATTGGTACCGACCCACGCACCGACGTGGCGCTGCTCAAGGTCGAGGGCAAGAACCTGCCGACCGTCAAGCTGGGCGATTCCGAGAAGCTCAAGGTCGGTGAGTGGGTGCTGGCCATCGGTTCGCCGTTCGGCTTTGACCACTCGGTGACCAAAGGTATCGTCAGTGCCAAGGGCCGAACCCTCCCCAACGATACCTATGTGCCGTTCATCCAGACCGACGTGGCCATCAACCCGGGTAACTCCGGTGGCCCGCTGTTCAACATGAAAGGCGAAGTTGTTGGTATCAACTCGCAGATCTTCACCCGTTCCGGTGGCTTCATGGGCCTGTCCTTCGCCATCCCGATCGATGTGGCCATCGATGTGTCCAACCAGCTGAAGAAAGACGGCAAAGTCAGCCGCGGCTGGCTGGGCGTGGTGATTCAGGAGGTCAACAAAGACCTGGCTGAGTCGTTCGGCCTCGACAAACCGGCCGGTGCCCTGGTGGCGCAAGTGCTGGAAAACGGCCCGGCAGCCAAGGGCGGCCTGCAGGTGGGTGACGTGATCCTGAGCATGAACGGCCAGCCGATCGTCATGTCGGCCGACCTGCCGCACCTGGTCGGTAGCCTGAAGGATGGCGAGAAAGCCAAGCTCGAGATCATCCGCAACGGCAAGCGCCAGACCCTCGACGTCGCCGTCGGACCGATGCCGGATGACGATGCCGACATCGGTACCGGCAGCGGCCCTGAAGGGAGCGCCGAGCGCAACAGCAATCGCCTGGGCGTGTCCGTGTCGGACTTGAGCGCAGAGCAGAAGAAATCGCTGGAGCTCAAGGGCGGCGTGGTCATCAAGGAAGTTCAGGACGGCCCTGCCGCGATGATCGGGCTGCGCCCGGGCGACGTGATCAGCCACCTGAACAACCAGGCGGTCGCTTCGGCCAAGCAGTTCACCGAAATCGCCAAGGACCTGCCGAAAAACCGTTCGGTGTCGATGCGCGTGCTGCGTCAGGGACGTGCCAGCTTCATCACCTTCAAACTCGCTGAATAAGCGGGCTCAGGGGTAGAAAAGGGCAGCTTCGGCTGCCCTTTTTCATGAAAGTTCACAATTGCAGGCGCGAATGCTGTGTACAGTCCGATAGAGGAATCTCCCATAACCCAGCAGCTTAAGGTACAATTCCCGGCTATTTTTCGGCGGGCGTCCGGCTCGCAGCCTTCTTTTCCGAGTGTTGACCCGTGAGTGATTTGAGTCATATCCGCAATTTCTCCATCATCGCCCACATCGACCATGGCAAGTCGACGCTGGCCGACCGTTTCATCCAGATGTGCGGTGGCCTTTCGGCGCGCGAAATGGAAGCCCAGGTACTGGACTCCATGGACCTGGAGCGCGAACGCGGTATCACCATCAAGGCCCACAGCGTCACGCTCAACTACAAGGCGCAGGACGGCAAGGTCTACCAGCTGAACTTCATCGACACCCCCGGCCACGTCGACTTCACCTACGAAGTCTCGCGTTCGCTGGCGGCCTGTGAAGGTGCGCTGCTGGTGGTGGATGCCGGCCAGGGTGTCGAAGCCCAGTCTGTCGCCAACTGCTACACCGCCATCGAGCAGGGCCTGGAAGTCATGCCGGTCCTCAACAAGATGGACCTGCCCCAGGCCGACCCGGACCGCGTCAAGGACGAGATCGAGAAGATCATCGGCATCGACGCCACCGACGCCGTGGCCTGCAGCGCCAAGAGCGGCATGGGCGTGGACGAGGTGCTCGAGCGCCTGGTGCAGACCATCCCCGCGCCGGAAGGCGATATCGAAGCGCCACTGCAGGCGCTGATCATCGACTCCTGGTTCGACAACTACCTGGGCGTGGTCTCGCTGGTGCGTGTGCGCCACGGTCGCGTCAAGAAAGGCGACAAGATCCTGGTCAAGTCCACCGGCAAAGTGCACCTGGTCGACAGCGTCGGTGTGTTCACCCCGAAGCATACCCAGACCGCCGACCTGAAGGCCGGTGAAGTAGGCTTCATCATTGCCAGCATCAAGGACATTCACGGGGCCCCGGTCGGTGACACCCTGACGCTGTCCTCGACGCCGGAAGTCGAAGTGCTGGCGGGCTTCAAGAAGATTCAGCCACAGGTCTATGCCGGCCTGTTCCCGGTCAGCTCCGACGACTTCGAAGACTTCCGTGATGCTCTGCAGAAGCTGACCCTGAACGATTCGTCGCTGCAATACATGCCGGAAAGCTCCGACGCCCTGGGCTTCGGCTTCCGTTGCGGCTTCCTTGGCATGCTGCACATGGAAATCATCCAGGAGCGCCTGGAGCGCGAATACGACCTGGACCTGATCACCACCGCGCCAAGCGTGATCTACGAGCTGGAACTGAAAACCGGCGAAACCATCATTGTCGACAACCCGTCCAAGCTGCCAGACGTGTCCTCGGTGCTCGACTTCCGCGAGCCGATCGTCACCGCGACCATCCTGGTGCCACAGGAGCACCTGGGCAACGTCATCACCCTGTGTATCGAGAAACGTGGCGTCCAGCGTGACATGCAGTTCCTCGGCAGCCAGGTGCAGGTGCGCTACGACATGCCGATGAACGAAGTGGTACTGGACTTCTTCGACCGTCTGAAGTCGACCAGCCGCGGCTATGCTTCGCTGGACTATCATTTCGATCGCTACCAGTCGGCCAATCTGGTCAAGCTGGACGTGCTGATCAACGGCGACAAGGTCGATGCCCTGGCATTGATCGTTCACCGCGACAACGCGGCCTACAAAGGCCGTGCGTTGACCGAGAAGATGAAGGAGCTGATCCCTCGGCAGATGTTCGATGTGGCGATCCAGGCAGCCATTGGCGGCCAGATCATCGCGCGGACAACCGTCAAGGCGCTCAGAAAGAACGTACTGGCCAAGTGCTACGGTGGTGACGTCAGCCGTAAGAAGAAACTGCTGGAGAAGCAGAAGGCCGGTAAGAAACGCATGAAGCAGGTGGGTAACGTGGAGATTCCACAGGAAGCCTTCCTCGCCGTGCTCAGGTTGGATAGCTAGGTCCTATGTCGCTAAATTTCCCGCTGTTGCTAGTCATCGCCGTCTTCGTCTGCGGTCTGCTGGGCTTGATCGATCTGCTGTTCCTGGCTCCGCGCCGGCGGGCAGCGATCGCCAATTACCAGGGCAGCGTCACCCAGCCAGAAATGGCGGTGGTCGAGCGGCTGAACAAAGAGCCGCTGCTGGTCGAGTACGGCAAGTCGTTCTTCCCGGTGCTGTTCATCGTGCTGGTACTGCGCTCGTTCCTGGTCGAGCCGTTCCAGATCCCTTCGGGGTCGATGAAGCCGACCCTGGAAGTGGGCGATTTCATCTTGGTGAACAAGTTCTCCTACGGCATTCGCCTGCCGGTGATCGACAAGAAGGTCATCGAGGTCGGTGACCCGCAACGCGGCGATGTGATGGTGTTCCGCTACCCGAGCGACCCGAACGTCAACTACATCAAGCGTGTGGTCGGCTTGCCCGGCGACAAGATCAGCTACACCAACGACAAGCGGCTGTTCGTCAACGGCCAGCCGATTGCCGAGCAACTGATCGGCGCGGAGCCAGGTACCTTGGGCAGCGCCGAGCTGTACAAGGAAAAACTCGGCGAAGCCGAGCACCTGATCCGCAAAGAAATGACCCGCTATCGCATGCCGCCGGACCAGCAATGGACCGTGCCGGCCGGCCATTACTTCATGATGGGCGACAACCGCGACAACTCCAACGACAGCCGCTACTGGGATGACCCGAAAATCCCTCAAGCACTGCACGGCATGGTTCCGGACCGGAACATCGTCGGCAAGGCGTTCGCGGTATGGATGAGCTGGCCAGAGCCCAAGCTCAGCCACTTGCCCAACCTGTCGCGGGTCGGCCTGATCCATTGATACCCTTCGGCGCTGTCCTGCAGACAGCGCCGAATGCATTTCTGACATAGGCTGTGTTCTCAAGGAACGAGAGATTCGTTGCTCGCCGCGACGGACCACAGCCAAACAGTCTTTCAGGATGTTGATTTGAACAACGCGTTGAACAACCAACGGGTGGCTGCATGACTGCTTCCCTTGCCCGTCTCGAGCGCAAGCTCGGCTACACCTTCAAGGACCAGGAGCAGATGCTGCTGGCCTTGACCCACCGCAGTTACGCCGGGCGCAACAACGAGCGCCTGGAGTTCCTCGGTGACGCCATTCTCAACTTCGTCGCCGGCGAAGCGCTGTTCGAGCGCTTCCCGCAGGCCCGCGAAGGCCAGCTGTCGCGCCTGCGCGCCCGCCTGGTCAAGGGCGAGACCCTGGCCCGCCTGGCTCGTGGTTTCGACCTTGGCGATTACCTGCGCCTGGGTTCGGGTGAGCTCAAGAGCGGTGGTTTCCGCCGCGAGTCGATCCTGGCCGACGCCCTGGAGGCACTGATCGGAGCAATCTACCTGGACGCGGACATGCAGACCGCGCGCGAGCGTGTCCTTGCCTGGCTGACCGACGAGTTCGAAGGCCTGACCCTGGTCGACACCAACAAGGACCCGAAAACCCGCCTGCAGGAATTCCTGCAATCGCGCAGCTGCGAGCTGCCGCGCTACGAGGTGGTCGACATCCAGGGCGAACCGCACTGCCGCACCTTCTTCGTCGAATGCGAAGTGGTGCTGCTGAACAACAAGAGCCGCGGCCAGGGGGTCAGCCGGCGTATCGCCGAGCAGGTCGCCGCCGCTGCTGCATTGATCGCCCTGGGCGTGGAGAATGGTAATGACTGATAACAATCCGACCCGCTGCGGTTACGTGGCCATCGTCGGCCGCCCGAACGTGGGCAAGTCGACCTTGCTCAACCACATCCTCGGCCAGAAACTGGCGATCACCTCGCGCAAGCCGCAGACCACCCGTCACAACATGCTCGGTATCAAGACCGAGGGTGACGTGCAGGCGATCTACGTCGACACCCCAGGCATGCACAAGGCCAACGACAAGGCCTTGAACCGTTACATGAACCGTAACGCTTCGGCGGCCTTGAAGGACGTCGACGTGGTGATCTTCGTGGTCGACCGCACCAAGTGGACCGACGAGGATCAGCTGGTGCTGGAGCGTGTGCAGTACGTGACCGGCCCGTTGATCATCGCGGTCAACAAGACCGATCGCATGGAAGAGAAGGCCGAGCTGATCCCGCACCTGCAGTGGCTGCAGGAACAACTGCCGAACGCTGAGGTGATGCCGATTTCCGCGCAGCAGGGTCACAACCTGGAAGCGCTGGAAGCCCAGATCGCCAAGCATCTGCCGGAAAACGACCACTTCTTCCCGGAAGACCAGATCACCGACCGCAGCAGCCGTTTCCTCGCCGCCGAGCTGGTGCGCGAGAAGATCATGCGCCAGCTGGGTGCTGAGCTGCCGTACCAGATCACCGTGGAAATCGAAGAGTTCAAGCAGCAGGGCCACGTACTGCACATTCATGCACTGATCCTGGTCGAGCGTGATGGTCAGAAGAAGATCATCATTGGCGACAAGGGCGAGCGTATCAAGCGCATTGGCTCTGAAGCGCGCAAGGATATGGAAGTGCTGTTCGACTCCAAGGTCATGCTCAACCTCTGGGTCAAGGTAAAGGGCGGCTGGTCCGACGACGAACGCGCCCTGCGTTCGCTGGGCTACGGCGACCTCTAACTCGCTCTGAGCAATCGGCGTACCCTGTGGGAGCGGGCTTGCCCGCGAATGCGATGGTGAATTCACCGCCGCTTTCGCGGGCAGGCCCGCTCCCACAGTTACATGTGACCTTCAGAGAGAGTGGATGGACCAACCCACCCCGCAGCCGGCCTACGTCCTGCACAGCCGCGCCTACAAGGAAACCAGTGCACTGGTGGATTTCCTCACGCCGCAAGGCCGCGTGCGTGCAGTGCTGCGCCGTGCACGCGGCAAGGGTGGCAGCCTTGTGCGGCCGTTCGTACCGCTGGAAGTGGAGCTGTTCGGCAAAGGAGAACTGAAGAACGTCAGGCGCCTGGATACGGTCGGCATTGCCGCCTGGCTGCATGGTGACGCGCTGTTCAGCGGCCTCTACCTTAACGAACTGCTGATGCGCCTGCTGCCCGCCGAGGCACCGCAGCCAGAGCTGTTCGAGCATTACGCGCTGACCCTGCAGGCGCTGGCCGAAGGAAGGCCGCTGGAGCCATTGCTGCGCTCGTTCGAGTGGCGGCTGCTGGACGACCTGGGCTACACCTTCTCGCTCAGCAACGACATCAACGATGACCCGGTCGAAGCCGACGGCCTGTACCGCCTTCGGGTTGATGCCGGCCTGGAGCGGGTGTACCTGGCCCAGCCTGGCCTGTTCAACGGGACCGAGTTGCTGGCCCTGGCCCAGGCCGACTGGGAGGCTCCTGGCGCCTTGCTGGCGGCCAAGCGCCTGATGCGCCAGGCACTGGCGGTGCACCTGGGGCCGAAACCGCTGGTCAGCCGGGAACTGTTTCGCAAGCGCTGAGCACGTCGTATGCTGTGTGGCTCAAACTTCAGGAGAGCCTTTCGTGACTCACAGCAACCGCATGCTTCTCGGCGTCAACATCGACCACGTGGCGACCCTGCGCCAGGCCCGCGGCACCCGCTACCCGGACCCGGTCAAGGCTGCGCTGGATGCCGAGGAAGCGGGCGCCGATGGTATCACCGTGCACCTGCGCGAAGACCGTCGGCATATCCAGGAGCGCGACGTGGTGGTGCTCAAGGACGTGTTGCAGACGCGCATGAACTTCGAGATGGGCGTCACCGAAGCGATGATGGCCTTTGCCGAAAAAATCCGCCCGGCGCATATCTGCCTGGTCCCCGAGACTCGTCAGGAGCTCACCACCGAGGGTGGCCTGGACGTGGCCGGCCAAGAGGCGCGGATCAAGGCGGCGGTCGAGCGCCTGTCGCGTACCGGTGCTGAAGTGTCGCTGTTCATCGATGCCGACGAACGGCAGATCGAGGCTTCACGCCGCGTGGGTGCCCCGGCCATCGAGCTGCACACTGGGCGTTATGCCGATGCTGAAACACCGACCGAAGTGGCCGAGGAACTGCAGCGCATCGTCGATGGCGTGGCGTTTGGCCTGGGCCAGGGTCTGATCGTCAATGCCGGCCATGGCCTGCACTACCACAACGTCGAGGCGGTGGCGGCGATCAAAGGGATCAACGAGCTGAACATTGGCCATGCACTTGTGGCGCATGCCTTGTTCGTTGGCTTCAAGGCCGCTGTGGCGGAGATGAAGGCGCTGATCGTCGCAGCTTCGCGCTGATTCATCGGCTGCCTGTGCCGTCCTCTTCGCGGGGCAAGCCCGCTCCTACAAGGATCGCGTACCTCTGTAGGAGCGGGCTTGCCCCGCGAACAGGCAGGTACTGGCAATCTCTTATTCTGCTTGAAACACCAAGGTGAACCGGGTTGGCCCTTCAGGCCTGCTGCTCACCTCGACCCGCCCGCCATGCAACTGCATGATCGACTTCACGATCGCCAGCCCCAATCCCGTCCCGCCCTCCAGCCGCGATCGCCCCGATCCCACGCGATAAAATCGCTCAAACAGCTGCGGCCAATGTTCTTCGGCAATCCCCGGTCCCTGGTTCTCCACCCACAGCCATGCCTCGCTGCCTTGGCGCTCGATGCCAAGCTTCACCGGCTGTCCTTCAGGCCCATGGCGAATGGCATTGCTCAACAGGTTCGACAGCGCCCGCTGGAACATCAAACGGTCCGCCAATGCTGTTCCCCAACCCTGCAAGCGCAGCTCGATATCCTTGAGCTCGGCACTGAAGGCAAACAGCTCGCTCACCTGTGCCGCTTCGTCCGCCAGCGCCAGTGGCTTGAGCGCCACCTGCGCTTGTGGCTGGCTGACTTGGGCGAGGAACAGCATGTCATTGATGATGCGGTTGAGCCGGGTCAGCTCGTCGATGCTGTCTTCCAGCACCTCCCGATAGTGCTCGCTATCCCGTTCGCGGGCCAGGGTGACCTGTGCCTTGCCCATCAGGTTGCTCAGCGGGGTACGCAGTTCGTGGGCCAGGTCGTCGGAGAACTGCGACAGCTGGCGCACACCGTGGTCCAGGCGGTCGAGCATCACATTGATGCTGCACGCCAGCTCCGTCAGCTCCAGTGGCAACCCGCTAGCGGGCAGGCGGTGCTGCAGGTCCTGGGCAGAGACCTGCCCGGCAATGCGACGGAAGCGGCGCAGTGGCTTCAGGCCGCGCTGCACGAGCCACCAGGCGCCGGCGCCGATCAGCAGCAACAACAGGGGCAGGACCAGTAGTGTCGAGTGCAGGTAGGCTTTAAGCAGGGCATGGTCGTCGGCGCGGTTGAGCGACATCATTACCCGCACCGGGGTGTCGTCGCGCAGGCGCATCTGCCGGGTGACGGTGAGGATCTGGTTGCCGCTGCTGTCTCGCCATTCGTGGTAGTTCAGGCGTTCATCGGTATGCAGTTCGCCAACCCGGGCGTCAACGGCAGGGCCGAGGCTGAGCAAATGCGGGTGACGGCCTTCAAGGGCCAGCACGCTGAGGCTGAGATTATCGTGGCCCATCACCAGGTCGAGCAACGGATGGGCACGGGTGCCAAGGTCTTCGCTGCGCAGGTCGACCCGCAGGTTGTGTTCCACCTGCAACATTTTGCGCGCCAGGTCCTTGCGGGCGCGGCTGTCGAGTTCGTGGTCGAGGGCGAACACCGCCAGGCAGGCGAGCAGCAACACCAGGGCGGCACCCATCAGGGTTACGCTCAGGCCCAGGCGCAGTGACAGGCTGGCGTGCTTCACAGGCGGGCCTCAAGGACATAACCGACGCCGCGCAAGGTATGGATCAGTTTGTCGTCGAAAGGGTCGTCGATTTTCGCCCTTAGGCGGCGGATCGAGACTTCGACCACATTGGTATCGCAATCGAAATTCATGTCCCACACCAGCGAGATGATCTGCGTGCGTGACAGCACTTCGCCGCTCTGGCGCATCAGCAGGTGCAGCAGGGCGAACTCCTTGGCGGTCAGGTCGATGCGCTTGCCGGCGCGGTAGGCCCGGTGGCGGCCGGGATCCAGTTCCAGATCGGCGACGCGCAGGGTGCTCGGTTGCAGTTGCTGGTCGTTCCGGCGCAGCAGGCTGCGAACGCGCGCCAGTAATTCGGGGAATTCGAACGGTTTGAGCAAGTAGTCATCAGCGCCCAGGTCGAGGCCTTTGACCCGGTCTGCCAGGCGACCGTGGGCCGTGAGCATCATGATCCGTGTGGCTGATTCGGCGCGCAAGCGCTGCAGCACGGTCCAGCCGTCCAGCTCGGGCAGGTTGACGTCGAGGATGATCAGGTCATAGGGCTGCTGGCGCGCCAGGTGCAGGCCATCTGTGCCGGTGTGGGCGCAATCGACCACGTAACCGTTTTCACGCAGGCCTTGTTGCAGGTAGTCGGCGGTACGCAGTTCGTCCTCGATGATCAGTAGGCGCATGGGCGGGCTCGGTGTGCTGGAAAGGGCAGGATTCTCAAGCCTGTAGGGGCTTCAGGGTCAAGCAGCAGGATGTTACGGCATGCGAATGGGCGGTCGGCGTAGATAACCGATTTGTAATCCTGCTGTTATCTGGCTGTCTGCCAAGGCCACATTGCAAGACTGTAATGCCCGCCTCACTTTGGCGTTAGCTGCCGCTGGGTACGCTTGTCCTGTCTGATCGGTTATCAATGAGGCAAGCACGATGAACCTGACCCAATACCTGCTGCTGGCGGCCCTCGCCCTGGGCAGCGCCAGTGTCTATGCCGAGGGTGGCGCCGAGCGCTCCCAGCAGTTCTGGCAAGCGTTCCGCCAGGACCAGGAGCGCCTGCACGGCGACAAGCAACAGGCCATCGCCGAGCGCGAGCGCAAGGCGCAGGAGAAGGCGCGCGAGGTGGCCAAGGACTGACGCAACAGCAGCGGTGCCGGCACTGCTCCCCGGCACAGCTGTGATTCAGGCGTCCGTATGGACGCCTTTTTTATTTGCGCGCCAGCAGGGTGGCGCGGCGCGGGG
The DNA here is from genome assembly GCF_001320245.1 of Pseudomonas sp. NBRC 111124. Taxonomy (GTDB): domain Bacteria; phylum Pseudomonadota; class Gammaproteobacteria; order Pseudomonadales; family Pseudomonadaceae; genus Aquipseudomonas. The sequence continues at coordinate 4,535 of NZ_BCBA01000015.1, read as the reverse complement.
CTGGAAGGCCTTCGAGGGTTTTGCTGTGGTCGTTCGGGTCGAGGAAGTCGCCCAGCGACTGGTAGCGCATCCAGTCGGTGCTGCGTTGTTCCTCGACGCTGGTGACGCTCACGTCCACGCAGCGTACATCAGTGAAGCCAGCGCGGCGCAACCAGCGCTCCAGGGCCGCTACCGACGGCAAGAACCAGACATTGCGCATCTGTGCGTAACGGTCTTCGGGCACCAGCACCTGGTTTTCATCGCCTTCGATCACCAGGGTTTCCAGCACCAGCTCCCCACCTTTGACCAGGCAGTCCTTGAGCGCCAGCAGGTGCTCGATGGGCGAGCGCCGGTGGTAGAACACGCCCATGGAAAACACCGTGTCGAAGCCTTCGAGGTTGGCCGGCAGCTCTTCCAGGGCGAACGGCAGGTGCCAGGCGGGCAGCTCAGGCAGGTACTGCTGCACGGCCTGGAACTGGCAGAAGAACAGCCAGTTGGGGTCGACGCCGATGACCATGTCGGCGCCGGCACCTAGCATGCGCCACTGGTAGTAACCGTTGCCGCAGCCGACATCGAGCACGCGCTTGCCCTTGAGGTCCAGGTGCGGGCTGACCCGCGACCATTTCCAGTCCGAGCGCCATTCGGTGTCGACATGCACGCCGAACAAGTCGAATGGCCCCTTGCGCCAGGGCGAAAGGCCCATCAGCGCCTGGCGCATCTGCGCTCGGGTGGCGTCATCGCACTCGCAGTCCAGGCGCAGGCCGTCGACCAGGTCGATTACGCTTGGCTGCAGGGCCGGCAGCGCATCGAGTGCGCCGCGCCAGCGGTCGAGGTCGCCGTGGCCTTTTTCCAGTTTGGCTTCCAGTTGAGCTTGCAGGCCTTGGGACCAGGAAGCCAGGGGGGTGCCCGCCAGGCGGCGGACGAGGGGGGACAGATCGATCATGGCAGGGCTATCAGCGAGGCGAAGTTGAGGCACTGGAACCACGGCACCACCTTGGAGAAGCCGGCTGCGTGCAGGCGTTCCTTATGGGCTTGCAGGGTGTCGGGCTTCATCACGTTCTCGATGGCGCTGCGCTTCTGGGCGATTTCCAGTTCGCTGTAGCCATTGGCCCGCTTGAAGTCCAGGTGCAGTTCGTTGAGCAGGTCCTGCTCCTCGTCATCGGCGAAACGCAGTTTCTCCGAAAGGATCAGCGCGCCACCGGGCAGCAGCGCCTGACGGATCTGGCCAAGCAGCGCCAAGCGTTGCTCAGGGGCAATGAACTGCAAGGTGAAGTTCATCGCCACCACCGAAGCCGGTTCGAAGGGCAGGGTGAGGATGTCGGCTTCCAGCACGTCGACCGGCAACAGTTCCTGGAACATCGAGTCCTGGGCGGTGAGGTACTGGCGGCACCGTTCGACCATGGCGGCGGAATTGTCCACCGCGATCACCCGGCAGCCGTCGCTGCGCACATGGCGGCGCAGCGATTGGGTAACGGCACCCAGCGAGGCGCCCAGATCGTACAACGCAGTGTGCGGCTGGGCAAAGCGCGCGGCCAGCACGCCGAGGTTTTCGACGATGGTCGGGTAACCGGGCACCGAACGCTTGATCATGTCCGGGAACACGCGCACCACGTCTTCGTTGAATACGAAGTCGGGGACCTGTTCCAGGGGTTGAGAGAAGAGGCGGTCGGGGGATTGGCTCACAGCAGGCTCAAGCGTGGGTGATGAGGGGGGCAACATTCTAGCCAAAAGAGGCTCTGACTGCCTATTTATCAGACCGAAGTGGCAGCAAGCCGTGTGGAGAGGAGAGGATTCCGGTACTCATTGATCCGTCCACAATTGGCGATTTTTCCGGCAAGTAATCGACAATACCCTGACTTCAGCAATCCCCTGCCAACGCTACTTTGTTTGAGCGGTCCAGTTTCTGCTTTTAGCATTTTATATTCAGTGCGGGGGTTTCTTATGAAGAATGGCAGTGTGGAAGATCTACCTCTATTAAAAAAAGGGGATGCACAACCTGAAAAGGGCAAGTCATTTGATCAGCTCACTGAAGAAGAGCGGGCCATACGGGTGCCAGGTCAGATCTTCGATCTGAGGAGGGAGGAGCCCGCATTTATTTTCAGTCGGGAAAACCTGAGGACGATCAAGCGTTATGAGAGAAGTGTTCGCCAACTGCCGATGCCTGCTGAAGTTTCACAAAATCAGGCACTGCCAGTTCTCGGTATCGATGCGAACGATATTAATGTATTTTTTAATAACCTTCGTGGGCACGTGGATTCTTGGGATCACGTGGAAGACTCATGTAAACTCATGGGGGCTGAGCTCCAGGTATTTGCTGAGAGCCTGTTAACGGAAGGCGTCGGATTCATAGCAAGTATCAAGAACTTGGACTCATGGGACTTAATGCCTGAGGACACCGCTGTTCTTCAGGTGCTCAAGCTTTCTGATAGCGAGAAGAAAACATTCAGTGAGGGTGTGGATACCTACCTGCAGCACATTACCGATGACATAACTGATAAGCTGAACACCATTCGGCATGTGAAAAAGCTCGTTGATCAATTTGGTGACGCTATTACCAAAAACCTGGAGCCTATGGCCAGGAGCTTGAACGGCAAATTAGACAGTCACGATACGGCCGAGAAACTGCGATCGATAGAAGCGGAACTCGTCACGCTGGATGCTGACATTCAGCAGATGCTTGATCAGTACAAGGGGCTTGTCGGTGCCGCATTTTATGGCCTGGTTTTTGGGCCGCTCGGGCTCGTGGTGACTGGCGGAATCTATGGCGCTCAAGCTGAACGCATACGCGCAGAGAAAAACGTGTTACTCGAAAAGTACACCGCGCTGACAGACCAGAAAAATATATTGATGGGCGAAGGCATAACGCAATTCGCCAGCCTCAAAGGCGCTTTGAAAGATATGCAGTTCAGGTTGGTTGAAGTGGGCGCGGCGACCAAAAATCTTGAAGATGTCTGGTTGTTGTTGGAGGCCTATGCAAATAGTTCGCTCAAAAAAGTGAAGGGTGTGTCGACCCAGTTAGAGCTTAAACGGTTTGTCAGTGGCTTTCAAAGGATTCTCTCTCCCTGGCAGAATATTTTATTTATTACCAAAGAAATTTCTAAACTGTTCAATGAGGCCCGGCAGGGCGACTAAGGGGTTTTCTGTGATGGACATGAAAATGGATGAATTGCCCGATGTAAAAGCGATGCTGGACATCGAGACGCGAATGAATCAACTCTACTTCAATGGTGCAGCCGTCATGCTGGCGGCTGTGCGTGAGCGCTTGCAGGATCTGGTTACCTTGGTCGAGGCCGGCAATGATGCACTTCGCGAAAAAGTAGCGGTCAGCTTGGTCGAATTAAACCGCGACCTAGACGATGCGCTGCCTCAACTGGATGAGCAAGCGTTGATCCGTACCCGCCAAGAACTTTATGTTGAAGTCAGCGATATCACTGAGGCAATAGGACAGGTGCGCGACTATCGCTCACCGGATGTTCTAGGATTTAAGCAAGCGCATGAGGCCGATGTCGTGAAGCTGTGCAATAGCGCTGCGGGCGTCGAAAAATTGCTCGCCGACCAGACGGCAAGACTGGAAGAGGTGGATGCGCTACTGCAGACACTCGATCAGTCCTCTGTACGCAAGGCCTTGCGCAACACCATCCCTGAAGAAGGCGATGTAGACGCGTTGCTGAAGACGTTTAAAGACCCGACGATAAGTGCGGAGATGATCAAGGCGGCCTTGAGCAAGCTCAACAAGCACCTGGACCTGCTGGAGGGCGGACGACGTTTTGCCAATGTGGTTGCGGCCAGAAAGCGGCTGAGCGACGCTCGGGCCGAACAGGAAAGAACCTTGGATCACCTTCGACAGCAACTGGACCAGGCGCAGCAGACGACCGGCCAGTTCAACAGCGTGCAGGAGTTGCTCGAGAAACGTGCACCTTGGTTGGAGGAAGCAAGCAAGTTCATCAATGCATGGCAAGTCCATGAGTCTGCATTGAATGCTTCCTCTACGTCAGCACTCGAGTCTGCGTTGAGGCAAGCACGTGATTACCTGCTTGCCTTGCGCCGGCGTTTCGAGGCGGTCTGACCCGGTGCTCAATTCACCTTGATGGCACAGTCAAACGTCTGCACAGGGCGCACTTCCGGTGCCCACGGTTGCTGGTAGACCAGGACTAAATGACCTCCGCCAGCAGCACGAGCCTGGTAGCGCCAGGTCGAAATGCCGGAGCCGCCGACGATACCAACGTCCTCGGGAGCGCTGTAGACCTCGGGGCCCAGACTTTGCAGCACGTTGGATGCCGGGTTCTGTACCAGCCAGCGGTAACCGGTGGTGGGGTTGCTGGGCAGGGTCAGGGTCAGGCTCTGGCCGACCTGCAGGCGCTTGGGGCATTCGCTTTCGGCGTCCAGTTCGACGGTTTGCTTCGGCTGCTGGGCGCAGGCGGCGAGCAGGGCGAGGCTCAGGGGAACGAGCAGACGAGGGGCGGTCATGGTGGCTCCGGAGGCTGGCGATGGCCTGAGGATACCCGATGACCAGCCGAAATTGTGTAGCCTGTACCGGCCTCTTCGCGGCTAAAGCC
>NZ_BCBA01000014.1 GCF_001320245.1 Pseudomonas sp. NBRC 111124 | reverse complement strand
CACCGTCACCGAAACCTTCACCTACCAGGTGAAAGATTCGGTCGGCAATTCGACCACCAGCACCATTGTCATCACCATCGTCGACGACGTGCCGCAAGCCCATAGCGATTACACCAGTGTGTACAAGGGCGACGAGGTGCGCGGCAATGTGCTGTACAACGACGTGGTCGGGGCTGATGTGCGCAGCGACGGCAACTACGTGGTCGGTGTGCGTGCCGGTAATGACACCAGTACCTCGGCCATCGGCCAGTTGAACACTCAGGTCAATGGCCAGTACGGCTATCTGACCCTCGACGAAAAAGGCAACGCGGTCTATCACTCCAACCCGGATGTGGTGTCGCCGCGAGATGCCGTGGACACCTTCGTCTACACCCTCCGCGATGCCGATGGTGACGAAAGCACCACGACAATCACCATCAACGTGCACGACCCGCGCATCGAAGTGTGCATGGATGGCGGCGTCACGGTGTTCGAAAAAGCCCTGGACTTGAGCAAGGACGGCAGCGACCTCGCCGCAGGCACGGTCACCGGCAGCGACCCGACATCACCCCTCGAAACGGCCTCTGGCAGCCTGGTCGGCCTGGCCAGTGGTGGCATAGGCGCCTTGTCCTACAGCTTGGTCAGTAATGCTGTCGGGCAGTACGGCCAGATTCACCTGAACGCCGACGGCAGCTACAGCTATACCCTGACGTCTCCGGCCAGCTCGCCCACCCATGCCAACGACGGCGCCAACACCGTAACTGAGTCCTTTACCTATCAGGTCCAGGACGCGTATGGCCATTCGGCCATCAGCACCATCGTCATTTCCATTGTCGACGACGTGCCCCAGGCCCATTGCGATTTCGTCAGCGTGTACAAAGGCGACGAGGTGCGTGGCAATGTGATGTACAACGACGTGGTCGGTGCCGACGTGCGCAGTGACGGCAATTACGTGGTCGGTGTACGCGCCGGTAGCGACACCAGCAGTTCGGCCATCGGCCACTTGAACAGCCAGGTGATTGGCCAGTACGGCTACCTGACCCTCGACGAAAAGGGCAATGCGGTCTACCACTCCAACCCGGACGTGGTGTCACCGCGGGATGCCGTCGACACCTTCGTCTACACCCTCCGCGATGCCGATGGCGACGAAAGCACCACGACCTTGACCATCAATGTGCACGACGCAACCCTCGTGGCTTGCGTGGACCGCGATGTCACGGTGTTCGAGAAAGCCCTCGACCTGCACAAGGATGGCAACGACCTGGCTGCGGGCAGCACCACCGGCAGCGATCCAGCCTCGACCGGCGAAACGGCGTCCGGCTCGCTGGTGGGGTCGGTTTCCGGTGGCGTGGGTGCGCTGACCTACAGCCTGGTGGGCAACGCGGTCGGCCAGTACGGGCAGATCAGCGTCAACCCTGACGGCAGCTACACGTATACGCTGACCTCGCCAGCCAATACCCCGGGTGCCGATTCGACGGTCGAATACTTCACCTACAAGGCCACCGACTCGCTGGGCCACAGCATCACCAGCAACATCGCCATCACCATTGTCGACGATGTGCCCAATGCGGTCTGCGCCGAGCGCAGCATCACAGCGGGCAAGCTGGATTCCAACATCCTGATGGTAATCGATGTGTCTGGCAGCATGGATTCTGCTTCCGGCATACCCGGCCTGACCCGGCTGGACGCTGCCAAACAGGCCATCGCTGCGCTGCTCGACAAGTACGACAGCATGGGCGACATCAAGGTGCAGATCGTCACCTTCAGCGGCGGTGCGCAGATCCAGTCGGCGCAGTGGGTCAGCATCGACGCCGCCAAGTCGATCGTCAACGGCCTGCACGCCGGTGGATCGACCTACTATGACAGCGCGGCGACTGCTGCCCAGACGGCCTTCGAGCAGAATGGCAAGCTGGCCGGTGCGCAGAATGTCAGCTACTTCTTCTCCGATGGCGAGCCTAGCTCCGGGCATGCCATGACCGCGTCCCGCGAAACCTCTTGGGAGACGTTCCTCGACAGCAATGGCATCAAGTCCTACGCCATCGGCCTGGGCAAGGATATCAACGCGGGCAACCTGAACCCGTTGGCCTATGATGGCAGCAGCCATACCGACACCAATGCGGTGATCGTCAACGACTTCAACCAGCTTTATGGCGTGCTGTCGGGCACCGTGCAGGGTTCGCCGATTACCGGCAGCCTCCTCAGCGATGGCACCTTCGGTGCCGATGGCGGCTTCATCAAGGCACTGCTGGTGGACGGCACCACCTATACCTACGACCCGAAAGCCAACGCGGGGCAGGGCGGATACCTGGCCAGCGGTGGCGCCGACAACGCCAGCTTCGATACCACGGGCAACACGCTCGCCATCAAGACCAGCCTGGGCGGCAGCCTGATGGTGAACATGGACAGCGGCGAGTTCATCTACACGCCACCCAGCGGCAATACCAGTAGCCCGCCCGAGCGTTTCGGCTTCATGGTCAGCGACAATGACGGCGATACCAGCAGTGCCGACCTGCTGATAATGATCAATGGCAACCACGCACCAGTGGCGGTGGCTGACCATGTCATCACCAACATCACCGGCGCCAATATCACCTTGCCATCTGAAGTGCTGCTGACCAATGACAGTGATATCGACAATGACCATTTGAGTGCAGCGCCGATAACCGTCAACACCCACTTTGCCGACAAGGGGGCCGGCTTCACCCTCGGCAATAGCGTGCCGAACATCACCTTCGATGGCCATGGCAACACGCTCGACAATCAGTTCAAGGCCTTGGACCGCAGCGCCTTCACCACTGCCGCCGGCAGCATGACCGCAGCGTTGGTAGTGCTCGGCTACCTCGGCGACATCAGCAGCAGCAACGCCAATGGCGAGGACGTGATTACCGTCAGCCTGCGCAAGGGCGAGACCCTGCAGCTGGATCATGACCGCCCCGACGGTAACCTGAGCCTGGAATGGAAGGATGCCAACGGCAGCTACCAGCCCATTGCCGAGGGCAGCAGCTTCACCGCCAACCATGACGGGGTATACAGCATCCGTGTGGCCAATCAGGCCAACCCGTCGGACCACAGCAACGCCGCCGAAAACTACAAGCTGAGCCTGGTGGTCGATTACAGCAATGCCATGAACGAAGTGCATCAGGCCAGCTACACGGTCACCGATGGCCATGGCGGAAGTGCAGTTGGCGCGGTGGATATCACTTACCACGCCGGCGGCACCCTGAACGGCACGGCAGGCAATGATGTATTGATGGCAAGCAACGTCGACACCCTCCTAATGGGTGGTGACGGCCATGATGTGCTGGTGGGCGGCGCAGGCAACGACACCCTGTACGGCGGCAGTGGCAATGACCTTTTGATTGGCGGCCTTGGCAACGACCTGCTCGATGGCGGGGCGGGCATCGATACCGCCAGTTATGCCTCGGCCACCGGCGGGGTGACGGTCGACCTCAGCCTGGCCGGCCCACAGAATACAGGTGCCGCCGGCATCGACACCTTGACTGGCATCGAGAACCTGATCGGCTCCGACTACGATGACACCTTGATCGGTGATGCCGGTGACAACGTGCTCAACGGCGGCCTGGGCAACGATGTGCTCAAGGGCGGTGATGGCAACGACATCCTCATCGGCGGCCCTGGCAACGACATCATGACCGGAGGCAACGGCGATGACACCTTCGTCTGGCAGAAGGGCGACACCGGCCACGACACGGTGACCGATTTCACCCCCGGCAGCGACCACCTGGACCTGTCGCAGCTGCTGCAGGGGGAGAATGCCACGCCGGCTTCGCTGGATGATTACCTGCACTTCAAGGTCAGCGGCAGCGGCACCCATGTGGTCTCGACCATTGAGGTCAGCAGCGTGGCGGGGGCGGCGCCGACCCAGACCATCGACCTGGCGGGGGTCGACCTGGCCCAGCATTACGGGGTAACTGCGGGGGCGGGTGGAGTAATTTCGGCGGGGCATGATACGGCGACCATCATCACCGGGATGATCAATGACCATTCCTTGAAGGTGGATACGGTCTGAGTTGCCTGGTCCGGCCTCTTCGTCACAGGTACTGTGCAGCTTTCAAGGGCTGCATGGCCCCTGTAGGAGCGGCTTTAGCCGCGAAGAGGCCGCAACAGGCGATAGCAAAGTTCAACCCGAGCGACGCAGGGTCTTCTGCTTGAGGATGTACAGGCTCACCAGCACCGCACTGGTGAGCATGAAGGCCCTGGCCCAGAACAGCGGCACCAGGTAGCAGGACAGGCCGATACTCGCCCACATCAGGCCGATGGCGTAGACCTTGCCCTTGAGTGGAATGCCCTCGCCACCCAGGTAGTCACGGATCCACGGCCCGAGCTTGGGGTGGTTGACCAGCCAATCGTGAAAGCGCGGTGAGCTGCGGGCGAAGCAGGCCGCCGCCAGCAGCAGGAACGGGGTGGTGGGCAACACTGGCAGGAAGATCCCCAGCACCCCCAGCGCAACACTGAGCCAGCCGATGGCCAGCAGCAGGTAGCGCACGGCCGACTCAGTGGTGGCGTGGCTTGAGCAGCGCCGGCTTCTCGTCTGGAGCATGCAGCAGCAGGAACAGCGCGCTCAGCGCTTCCGGGATCTGCACGATCATGTCGTCCTGCAGGTTGGCGTTGCTGGCAATGTCGGCAAACTCGGGTTGTTCGTCGAACAGGCCGGAACCGACCATGATCGGCAGCAGCATCTCGCTGACTTCTTCCTCGGCGTTCTCGAACCAGGCCTCTTCACGCAGGAACACGCCCTCCATGAAGCCGATGCACCAGCCGCGCAGGTCGGAATCGTCCGGCTCGTCGGTCAGGTCCAGCTCACAGGGCAGGTCGAATTCTTCGTCACTGGCCAATTGGCGGGCGATGTGGCCTTTGAGGGCCACCAGCGTCGCTTCGATTTCGGTGCGCTGGGCATCGCTGGCGTAATGGGGCTCTTCGGCGAACAGCGCGTCGATCCATTCACGCTCGGGGACGTCCTCGGAGCAGATCGACAGCGCGGTCAGGTAGCCGTGTGCGGCGACGTAGTCCAGCGCTTCTTCGTGCAGCTCATCGGCGTCGAGGAAGGCTTGCAGGCGGGTCAGTTGCTCGGCGAAGGACATTACAGGGCTACCTTGGGGAATAAACGATAGTGAATTCTAGCACCTTGCGGCGGCAGCGGGGCAAAGGGAACGTCTGTCACCGGGCATCCTGTGCGGGCCGTCACTGCGGTATACTCCGCCGTTTTTCATCCAGGGGCGGGTTTTCCCGGCCATCTGGCAAAAGCCGCTTACGCTTTTGGCGTGTGCGGAGCGGGTTTTTCGTCCAGCCTGTGTCCAGGATGGTACGGCGATTTGTGGAGTTGCACATGCTCGAACAGGCTCAGCGCGTTCTCAAGGACATCTTCGGTTACGACAGTTTCCGTGGGCGCCAGGCAGCGATCATCGAATGCGTGGCCAATGGCGGCGATGCCCTGGTGCTGATGCCTACCGGTGGCGGCAAATCCCTCTGCTTCCAGGTGCCTGGCTTGTTGCGCCCGGGCCTGACGGTGGTGGTGTCGCCGCTGATCGCGCTGATGGACGACCAGGTCGCCACCCTCGACGAACTGGGCGTTGCCGCAGCCGCGCTGAATTCCACCCTGAGCCCGGAGCAGCAGCGTGAGCTGGCCGGGCGTCTGCGCCGGGGCGAGGTTAAAATGCTCTACCTGGCGCCGGAGCGCCTGGTGCAGCCCCGCATGCTGGACTTCCTGCGCGACCTCGATATCTCGCTGTTCGCCATTGACGAAGCCCACTGTGTGTCGCAATGGGGCCATGACTTCCGCCCTGAATACCTGCAACTGGGGCAGCTGGCCGAACTGTTCCCCCATGTGCCACGTATCGCCCTGACCGCCACCGCCGACATGCGCACCCGCGAGGAGATCGTCCAGCGCCTGCACCTGCAGGGCGCCGAGCGCTTCCTGTCGAGTTTCGACCGGCCGAACATCTTCTACCGCATCGTGCCCAAGGAAGCGCCACGCAAGCAGCTGATGGCCTTCCTTGGCGAGCGCCGTGGCAACGCCGGCATTGTCTACTGCCTGTCGCGCAAGAAGGTCGATGAAACCGCTGCGTTCCTTTGCGAGCAAGGCTTCCCGGCGCTGCCCTACCACGCTGGCCTGGCCGCGGAAACCCGCGCCGCCAACCAGCACCGCTTCCTCAACGAGGAGGGGCTGATCATGGTTGCAACCATTGCCTTCGGCATGGGCATCGACAAGCCCAACGTGCGCTTTGTCGCCCACCTCGACCTGCCCAAGTCGCTGGAGGCCTATTACCAGGAAACCGGCCGTGCCGGCCGTGACGGCCTGCCATCGGATGCCTGGATGGCCTACGGCCTGCAGGACATGGTGATGCTCAAGCAGATGCTGCAGAATTCCGAAGGTGACGAGCGCCATAAACGCATCGAACAGCACAAGCTCGACGCCATGCTGGCCCTGTGCGAAGAAACCCGCTGCCGCCGCCAGTCGCTGCTGGCCTATTTCGACGAAACCCTTGAACAACCCTGCGGCCACTGCGACAACTGCGTCGACCAGGTCCAGACCTGGGACGCCACCGAGCCTGCCCGCCAGGCATTGTCGGCCGTGTTCCGCACCGGTCAGCGCTACGGTGTTGGCCACTTGGTCGACGTGCTGCTGGGCAAGGACACCGAGAAGGTGCGCAACTTTGGCCACGAAAAGCTTTCGGTCTTCGGCGTCGGCAAGGGCCTGGCCGAGGCCGAATGGCGTTCGCTGTTCCGCCAGCTGGTGGCGCGCGGCCTGGTCGACATCGACCTGGAAGGCTATGGCGGCCTGCGCCTGTCCGACAGCTGCCGGCCGCTGCTGCGCGGCGAGGTGAACCTGCAGCTGCGCCGCGACCTCAAGCCACAAACCGTGGCCAAGGCGTCCTCCAGCGGCGGTAGTCCGGCCAGCCAGCTGGTGCGTGCCGAGGAGCGCGAACTGTGGGAGGCGCTGCGCACCCTGCGGCGCAAGCTGGCCGAAGAGCACAGCGTGCCGCCCTATGTCATCTTCCCCGATTCCACCCTGCTGGAAATGCTCCGCAGCCAGCCGGCCAGCCTCAGCGACATGGGCCAGGTCAGTGGCGTGGGGGCGCGCAAGCTGGAGCGCTATGGCCAAGCCTTCCTCGAAGTGCTCAATGGTGCCGGTGGCACCGAGGAAGCGCCGAAGGTAGTGCTCGACCTGCGCCACGAACTGGTCAGCCTGGCCCGCGCCGGCATGACCCCGGCGCAGATCGCCGGGCAGCTCAACTGCAGCGAGAAAAACGTCTATAGCCTGCTGGCCGAGGCCCTTGGCCGCCAAGAGCTTAGCCTGGAGCAGGCGCTGGACTTGCCCGAAGACCTGATGATGGAGGTACAGGACGCCTTCCTCGACGGCGAGGGCGAACTGCCGCCGGTATCGGCGATTGCGCCGTTGTTCGGCGCACGGGTGCCAGAAGGCGTGCTGTATTGCATACGTGCGGCACTGGCGGCGGAGTTCGAGCTCTGACGGGCGGCATTTCAGTCAACTGCTGATGTTTGTCATCCTTTTTGACGATTATCGGACGTTTCCGGGGCGGGCAGCCTTGCCTGACGCCCCGGAGCATGATTAGCTGGCTAATAATTAGTTCTAGTCTATGAGTTGCTTATGCCCCTGACCGACAACCAACACCGCTTCGGCATGCAGCTGGCGCAGATGTCCCGTGGCTGGCGCGCCGAGCTTGACCGCCGCCTGGCTGGGCTCAACCTGTCCCAGGCGCGCTGGCTGGTGTTGTTGCACCTGGCCCGCTTCGATGAGGCGCCCACCCAGCGCGAGCTGGCGCAAAGCGTGGGTGTAGAAGGCCCGACTCTGGCGCGGCTGCTGGACAGCCTGGAAGGCCAGGGGCTGGTGCGCCGGCAGGCCGTGCTGGAGGATCGGCGAGCGAAGAAGATCCTGCTATGCCCACCCGCCAAGCCGTTGATCGAGCAGATCGAGACCATAGCCAATGCCCTGCGCCTGGAGCTGTTCACGGGCGTGGACGAGGCGGACCTGGAAGTGTGCATGCGGGTGCATGCCAAGATCCTCGCCAACCTCGAAAAGTCCTGAATTTTCTGGGGCTGCTTTGCAGCCCTTTCGCGACACAAGGCCGCTCCTACAGGGAAACGCGTACGGCTGTAGGAGCGGCCTTGTGTCGCGAAAGGGCCGCAAAGCGGCCCCGGCACTCTAGAAGGTATGCCCCAGGTTCAGGTACACCGCCTGCTCATTTGCAGTGTTGGCCCCATAACTCAGATTTAACGGGCCCAACGGCGTCTCCAGCCCCAGGAAGATGCTCGCCGCATTGATGTAGCCACTGTCGAACTCATTGTCGTTGTTCCACGCCCGCCCACGTTCCAGTGACCCACCGATGTACAGCGGGAAGTCCAGCGGCAGATAGGCCCGTGGCGTCAGGCGCCGGTAGTACACCATCCGCAGCAGGCTGATGTTCTGCCCTGATACCGAGTCCTGGCGGAAGCCCGACAACTCCCTTGCGCCCCCCAGCACGAAACTTGAGGTCACCACCTCGGTAGCGTCCAGCGTGCGCCCGTAGCGCCCACCCAGCACAAAGGTGTTCGCCCCGACGCTGAAGGCCTTGTCCAGGTTCAGCAGCCACTGCCGGTAGTCATCGTCCGAATCCAGCGACTTGTCGTACTTGCGCATCGTCAGGCTGATGTCCTCACCACGGTGCGGGAAGTACACGTTGTCGAGGGTGTCGAACGAATACTTCAGCTCGTAGAAACCTTCGTTGAAGCTGACCGAGGGCAGATCCTGGTCGCCAATACGCACTTCGGCCTCGCCCCAGGCCTTGCCGACGCCCAGGCGGACTTCGCCGGACGTGCCGATCTGGCGGCCGACGTTGAGTCCGAAGCCATAGCGTTCCAGGCGGTATTCGGCGACCGGGTCGTTGTCCAGGGTCGCTTCGATATTCTGCGAGCCAAGGTCCAGGTAAGGTGCGACGAAGTAGCGTGAACCTACGTCCAACGGCTGGTAGAACTCGCTGTACAGCTCCTGCTGATCGCCGATCTGGGCGCGGGTAAGCCATTCCGCGCCCAGTCGGTTGATGCCGTTCATGCGGTAACTGGCACCAAGGTTGAAGGCACTGTCGCCGCGCAGGTCGTCGGACAGGTTCAGGCCCAGGCGCAGGTAGTCGGTGCCGCCGCGCTTGCCGCGGGCATTGATCACCAAGGTGTTGTCATCGCCCTTGTGTACCACGCGGTACTGCACCCGGTCGAAGTAGTCCAGGCCATACAGGGTGCCCATGTCGGTCTGCAGGCGGTCGAGCGCCAGCGGCTCACCGATGGGCTGGCGGATGTAGTAGCGGATCACGTCGTCGCTGACCTTGGAGTCGTTCTCGATCCGGATGGCGGTTATCACTGGTGTGCGCTGGCCTGGCGAGCGGGCCACGGCCAGGCCAGCGTCGCGCTCGGGTTGGCGCAGTACGGCCAGGCGCGTGTCGAGCAGGCGGGTGGCCCGGTAGCCGGCGTCGATCATGTCCTGGGCACGGCCGAAGTCGGTCACGCCGAAAGCGGCCAGCTGCGGCTGGATGAGGATATCGTCGCGGTGCAGGCTGGCCAGCTGCTCTTCGGAGTTGCGCCGGGTCATCAGGGTGATCGACTGATTGAGCACGTCGACCACCGTGGCCAGTTGCTTGCGGTCGCGCAGCGGGGTGCCGATGTCGACGACGATGGCCAGATCTACGCCCATTGCCCGGGCCACGTCGAGCGGGATGTTGTCGGTCATCCCGCCGTCCACCAGCAGGCGGCCATCCAGCTCGACCGGGGCGAACACGGCAGGGATCGACATGCTCGCGCGAATCACTTGTGGCAGGTGGCCACGGCTGAACACCACCTTTTCGCCGCTGGCGATGTCGGTGGCCACGGCACGGAAGGGGATCGGCAGCTTGTCGAAGTCGCGGGTGTCGGCGGTGTGGGCCAGTTTGCTTTCCAGCAGCAGTGCCAGGTTCTGGCCCTGGATCACCCCGAGGGGCAGGCCGAGGCTGCCGTCGTCGCGAAAGCTCAGCTTCTGCTTGACCAGGAAGTCGCGGTCATCCTGTTTGCGCCGGAACGGCACATCCTTGCGCGGCGGAGCATCGGACAGCGCCTGCTGCCAGTCCAGCGTGGTGGCGAGTTTTTCCAGCTCTTCGACGCTGTAGCCGGAGGCATACAGCCCGCCCACCACCGCGCCCATGCTGGTGCCGGCGATGGCGTCGATGTGCACGCCCTGTTCCTCCAGGGCCTTGAGCACGCCGATATGGGCCAGGCCACGGGCCGCTCCGCCAGACAGCACCAGGCCGACCTTGGGGCGGGCAGGCTCGGCGGCTAAGGCAGTGAGGGCGGTGAGCGTCAGCAAAAAGCAGAGCAGCAGGCGGCGCATCGTGAGTCTCAAACCGAAGGCTAAAGACCGCTAGTATAAGCGGCCCCTCATCTGGAGATGCTTAGCATGGCCGACAACAAGCCGGAAATCGTCATCACATATTGCACGCAGTGCCAATGGCTGCTGCGTGCCGCCTGGCTGGCCCAGGAACTGCTCAGCACGTTCGCCGACGACCTCGGTCGGGTGGCGCTGGAGCCGGGCACCGGTGGGATCTTCCGCATCACCTGCAATGGCGTGCAGATCTGGGAGCGCAAGGCCGACGGTGGCTTCCCCGAGGCCAAGGTGCTCAAGCAGCGCGTGCGCGACCAGATCGACCCGCAGCGCGACTTGGGCCACAACGATCGCTGATCACCCGCCCTCGGCCACAGCCTTGTGCCGGGGCGGTTGCTCGGCAGCCATGCGGCTGGACAGTACGATGGCAAAAATGATCAGCACGCCGCCCAGCAGCATGCGCAGGGTTGGCGTTTCGGCAAATACCGCCCAAGCCACCGCGATGCCGTAGATCGGCTCCATGGCGAACACCACGGCGGCGGTGCGCGCCTTGATCACCGACAGGCTGGCCACGAACAGGCTGTGGGCGACACCGGTGCAGAAGACCCCGAGCAGGGCGATCCATAGCCAGTCCACGCTGGCCACCTGGCTCAGGCCCGGGCCGGCGAAGGGCAGCAGGCACACGCCAACCACCAGGTTCTGCCACAGCGCCGCCTGCACGGCCGGCAAACGCCCGGAACCGGCACGGTTGGTCAGCGACAGCAGCGAGAACAGCAAGCCGGAGAGCAAGGCCCAGAGCAGGCCGCCGGTGGCCTGGCTAGCCAGGTCGAATGCCGGGGTGACCAGTATCAGGCCGATGCTGACCAGCACCACCAGCACGCCTTCGTTGCGGCGGATGCGCTCGCGGAACAGCAGGCCTTCGAGCATTACCGTGAAAGCCGGGAAGCTGGCAAAGCCCAGGGTGGCGATGGCCACGCCGCCGACCTTCACGGCGATGAAGAAGCTGACCCAATGGCCGGCCAGCAGCACGCCACCGAGCAGCAGGCGGCGCATGTCCTGGCCGCTCAGGCGGCGCCAGCCGGGGCCGGTGAGGCTGGCGAACAGTGCCAGGGCCAGCACGGCGAAGGCGGCGCGGCCGAAGACGATGATCGCCGGGCTGGCGCTGGCGGCCAGCTTGCCGAAGACGCCGGTCAGGCCGAAGAACAACGCGCCGATGTGCAGGGCGCCGAGGGCGGTGCGGTGGTTCATTGAAAGTCCTTTAATTCTTTACTGGCTGTGGCGGCCCTTTCGCGGGTAAACCCGCTCCCACAGGAATATCACTGCCCTTCAGAGCAACACGGTACCTGTGGGAGCGGGCTTACCCGCGAAAGGGCCGGCACTGCAAAGTGTAAAGCCACAGGCCAACAGGTTCTGTCGCCATCCTGCCGTCAGTTGTCGCCAGGCTCTCGCCGCATCGCCAGCGGCGAGCAACCGAACGCCCGCAGCATCGCTGCCGAAAATGCACTCTGCGAGCTATACCCCACCTGCGCCGCAATTTCCCCCATGGGCAATAAGGTCTGTGTAACCAGCCGCCTTGCCTTGAGCAGGCGCCGCTGACGGATGTAGTCCATCGGCGTCATGCCGCACTCGAAGGTGAACCGTGCATGCAGTCGCGCGCTGGACAAACCCGCTATGCGCGCCAGGTCGGCCACCTGCAAGGGGTATGCGGCGTTCTGCTCGATGTGCGCATCGAACGCGGCATAGGGCAGGCGCTGGCTGGGCGTGACGATGGCCGAGGCGCCGGGGTTGAGGCTGGCCAGCAACAGCACGGCGCCTTGCCCGGCAATCAGCGGGTCGTCCATGGGGCTAGCCGCCAGCCAGTCCACCAGTTGCTGCTGGCGACCATCCAGCCCCCGTGCGCCGGGCTGGTCGAGCAGGCGTCGGCTGGCATCGGCATGCGCCCCCAGCTGCTCGTGCAGCCAGTGCTCACTGGGGACATCCAGCACCAGGCAATCGCTGCCAACGTCACTGCCGCAGGTGTGATGGGCGCCAGCGGGGACCACCACCAGTCCTTGGCGGGCGACCTTGGCACCTTGGCCCTGCACCTCGAAGTCCAGGCGGCCGTGCAGGCCGAACACCAGTTGCGGGTGCTCGTGGCTGTGGGCGATCAGCTCATCGCGGTAGTGGCGCAAGGAAAGTATCGGGCCGGGCATGGGGCGTCCTCGTGGGGCTGCACGCCATTGTGCCGCATCCGCGGCAGACCATCACTCGTCACATGCCTGCCACCAACCTGTCACCTGGGCCTGCCAGTCTCCAGCAAACAGCGCCGGAGCCTGCCCATGACACATGTCGAACTCTCTCGCCCGTCACGCAAGCTGCGCGTGCGCACGTTGTGGATATCCGACGTGCACCTGGGCACCCGTGATTGCCAGGCCGAACACCTGTCGCAGTTCCTCAAGGGCTACCAGGCTGACCGCATCTACCTGGTCGGCGACATCATCGATGGCTGGAAGCTGCGCGGCGGCATCTTTTGGCCGCAAGCCCACACCAATGTCATTCGCCGCCTGTTGACCATGAGCAAGCGCGGCACCGAGGTGATCTACGTCACCGGCAACCATGACGAGTTCTTGCGCCGCTACTCGAAGCTGATGCTGGGCAACATCCAACTGGTGGACGAGGCCGAGCACCTGACCGCCGATGGCCGTCGGCTGTTGGTAATCCATGGCGACCAGTTCGACGTGATTACCCGGTATCACCGCTGGCTGGCCTTCCTTGGCGACCGTGCTTACGAGTTCACGTTAGTGCTCAACCGCTGGCTCAACCATTGGCGTGCGCGCTACGGGTATGGCTACTGGTCGCTGTCGGCGTACCTCAAGCACAAGGTGAAAGGCGCGGTGAACTTCATCAGCGACTTCGAGGATGCGATTGCCCACGAATGCACCCGTCGCGGCTTTCACGGGGTAGTGTGCGGGCACATCCACCATGCCGAGATTCGCCAGGTGGGGGAGGTGGAATACCTCAACTGCGGCGATTGGGTGGAATCGTGCACGGCGTTGATCGAGCATTTGGATGGCAGCATCGAGTTGTATCGGCTGGCTGATGCCCAGGCCCGACTGGCCGAGGAGGCTGCTGCGTTGCGCGCGCCGGCATGAGCCAGCCCCACCTGCAGGCTAGAGGCTGATCCTGCCGAGCAGGATGTCGCGGAACATGGCGAAGTCACCGACCAGGCTGTACCAGGGGTGGCTGAAGGTCGCCGGCCGGTTCTTTTCGAAAAAGAAATGCCCCACCCAGGCGAAGCCGTATCCGCAGAGCGGTACTGCCAGCAGCAGCATCCACTTGCCACTGCCAAGGGTGTAGGCCAGCAAGGCGATCACCAGGCTGGTGCCGACAAAATGCAGGCGTCGGCAGGTGGGGTTGTTGTGTTCGCCCAGGTAATACGGATAGAACTCGGCAAAACTGCGAAACTGCACGGTGCTGGTCATGGGCAGTGCTCCGGGATTATCACTTTTGGACAGGATACACGGCGTGGAGCCTGATTCGAGTCTAGAGTCATTGGCGGGGCCGGCCAGTGACAATAGGCGCCAAATAAGTATCCTTGGGGTTCACCGCATGCAGCGGTCAGTATAAGAAGCCTGCCATGAGTGAAAGAACCACGTCAGCCAGCTGGGCATCAGGGATTGTCAAGGCGCTGGAGCTGGAAGGGCTCGACTGCCCGGCCATGTTCAAGCAGCTGGGGCTGGATTTCGCCGCACTCGACGACCCTGATGCACGCTTTCCGCAGGACGCCATGACGCGCCTCTGGCAGCTGGCGGTCGAACTTTCGGGCAACGAGGCCATTGGCCTGAACATGGCACGGGTGGTACGCCCGGCATCGTTCCATGTGGTGGGCTACGCGTTGATGTCCAGCCGCACCCTGGCCGAAGGTTTCGAGCGGCTGGTGCGCTACCAGCGGATCATTGCTGAAAGCTCCGACCTGAGTTTCACCCTGGGCCCTGAAGGCTATTCGCTGATTCTTACCGTGCATGGTGACCACCTGCCACCCACCCGGCACAGCGCCGAAGCGTCGCTGGCCTGCGCCCTGGCTTTGTGCAAATGGCTCAGTGGCCGGCCGGTTCAGCCGCGACGGGTGCTGGTGCAAGGGCCGCAGCCGAAGGATATCGAGCCGTACAAGGTGGCCTTCCATTCCCCGCTGATTTTCGGCGCACCGCACGATGCCCTGGTGTTCGAGCGGGCCGACATGGAAGCACCGTTGCCCACTGCCAATGAGGCCATGGCCATCCTGCATGACCGCTTTGCCGGTGAGTACCTCGCGCGCTTCTCGGAAAGCCGCGTCACGCACCGGGTGCGCCAAGTGCTGTGCCGCATCTTGCCGCAAGGCGAACCCAAGCGCGAAACCCTGGCCCAGGCCCTGCACCTGTCCCAGCGCACCTTGCAGCGCCGTTTACAGGAAGAGGGCACCAGCTTCCAGACCTTGCTCGACGACACCCGCCGCGAGCTCGCCGAGCAGTACCTGGCCCAGCCAGGCATGACCTTGCTGGAAACCGCCTACCTGCTGGGTTTTGCCGACCCGAGCAACTTCTACCGGGCATTCCGCCGCTGGTTCGATGAGACCCCCAGCGAGTATCGCGCCCGGCTGGGTGCGGAACCCGGCGAGATCAATGACGCCAGAACGCCGGCATACACAACACCAGCACCGTGATGATCTCCAGGCGGCCGAGCAGCATGCCGGTCGACAGGACCCATTTGGCGGCATCCGGCAGCGTCGAGTAGTTGCCCGACGGCCCGACCACTTCGCCCAGGCCCGGGCCGACGCCTGACACCGTGCCGGCAGCGCCGGTCAGTGCAGTCATCCAGTCCACGCCCAGCAGCGACAGCAGCAGCGCCATCACGCAGATGGTGATGGCGAAGAAGAACGAGAAAGTCAGGATCGAACGCACGATCTCTTCGTCCAGGCGATGGCCGTTGTACTTCTGCTTGATCACCGCGCGGGGGTGGATCAGTTGGTTGAGGCTGGCCTTGAGCAGGATGTAGGCCACCTGGAAACGGAAGATCTTGATGCCACCGGCCGTCGAGCCAGAGCAGCCACCGACGAAGCCCAGGTAGAAGAACAGCATCAGCGAGAAGTTGCCCCACAGGCTGTAGTCGCCGAGGGCAAAGCCGGTGGTGGTGACCACCGAGGTCACGTTCAGCGCCACGTGGCGCAGGGCGTCGAGCCAATGCAGGTTGGTGGTGTACCAGTACCAGGTGCCGAGCACGATCCAGGTCACCACCAGCATGCCCAGCAAACCTTGCACCTGCTGGTCGCGGAAAAGGGCCTTGCGGTTGCCACGCAGGGTCGCCACGTACAGCGTGAAGGGCAGGCTGCCGAGGATCATGACCACCACTGCGACCCAGTGCACGGCAGGAATGTCCCATTTTGCCAGGGACTGGTCAGAGGTGGAGAACCCGCCGGTGGAGATCGCCGACATGGCATGGTTGATGGCATCGAACGGGCTCATGCCGGCCCACCAGAAGGCCAGTGCACCAAAAATCGAGAAGCCGACATACACGCCGACGATCGACTTGGCGACCATGTGCGAGCGCGGCATGACCTTTTCCGAGCGGTCTGACGACTCGGTCTGAAACAGGCGCATGCCACCGATGCGCAGCAGCGGCAGGATCGCCACCGCCATGGCGATGAAGCCGATGCCGCCGAGCCAGTGCAGCATCGAGCGCCACATCAGGATGCCCGGTGACATGGTGTCGAGCCCGCTGAGCACCGTGGCGCCGGTGGCGGTGATGCCGGACATGCTTTCGAAGAAGGCGTCGGTGTAGCTGATGTGCTGTGTCAGCAGGAAGGGCAGGGCGGCGAAGATGCACACCACTACCCAACTGCTGACGGTCAGCAGGTACATGTCGCGCGGGCGCAGGTGGACGTGCTCGGGGCGCCCCTGAACAACCATGGCCAGGCCGGCGATGAAGGTGATCAGGCTGGACCAGAGGAACGACGGCAGGTCGCCGGTGCGTTCGAAGATCACCAGGGTCGCCATGGGCACGGCCATGCCGACGGCGAGGGTAATCAGGAAGATGCCGATGATGAAACCAATGATCCTTAAGGTCGGCAACGCCATGTGATCTGCTCTGACTCGAAACGGAAGGGCGCCATTCTACCTATGGGTCTGGTGATGTAAACGCTAGAATGGCCGCACATTTACCTGCCAGGAGGGTAGCCGATGGAGGCTCTCGACGCATTGCTCAACCGTGTTTCCGTGCCGCGCCTGACCGACCCCGCGCCCAACCAGGCCCAGCGCGAGGCGCTGTTCCAGGCCGCCCTGCGCGCACCGGACCACGGCCAGCTGCGGCCGTGGCGCTTCCTGACCATCGAAGGTCAGGGCCGCGACAAGCTCGGTGAACTGTTCGCTGAAGCGCTGCAGCACAAGGGCGACGCCAGCCAGGCGGCGCTGGACAAGGCACGGGCGATGCCGCTGCGTGCGCCGTTGCTGATCGTGGTGATCGCCAAGTTGCAGGACCACTTCAAGGTGCCCAAGTCCGAGCAGCGCCTGGCGGCGGGGTGCGCGGCCCACGGCATCCTGATTGCGGCCCATGCCCAGGGCATTGGCGCGGTCTGGCGCACGGGCGACATGGCCTTTGATGCCCATGTGCACAAGGGTTTGGGCCTGGCCGAGAATGAAGAGCTGATCGGTTACCTGTATGTCGGTACACCGATGGCCGAGCCGCGTACGGCGCCTATCCTCGAAACTGCCGAGTACGTCAGCGTCTGGGGCGAATAACGCGCTGGCTTCTTCGCGGGGCAAGCCCGCTCTTACAAGCAACCGCGAAACCCTGTAGGAGCGGGCTTGCCCCGCGAAAGGGCCGGTAAGCCCAGCACGACTTAACTGCCAGTCACAACCCCCAGCGGCAACTCCAAGCGGGCCACGAACCCACCCTGCGGGTGGTTCACCAGCACCAGACTCCCGCCATGCCGCTCCGCCGCCTTGCGCGCGATCGCCAGCCCCAGGCCATGCCCAGCCGCTTCCTGCCCCGGTGCCCGGAAGAACGGCTCGCCCAACTGCGCCAGATGCTCCGGCGCCGCCCCCGGCCCATGATCGCGCACGCTCAACACGATCTTCTCTTGCTCGCGCTGCGCGCTGATCTCGATCGGTTGCCCCTCCGGGTTGAAGCGCAGGGCATTGCGCACCAGGTTGTCCACGGCACGCTCGATCAGCGTCGGCCAACCTTGCAGCGCCAGCCCGGGCTGCGCCTCGAGCTTCACTTCCTGCTCTGGTGCGCTGAGCTGAGCGTCCTTGCGCACGCTGCCCAGCAGCGCGTTGAGGTCGACAGGCTCGGCATGGGCCTGCTCGGCGTCGACCCTGGCCAAGGTCAGGATTTCGCTGATCAAGTCTTCAAGGCGGTCGCATTCCCGGGTCAGCCGTGGCCACAACGCCTGGCGCTGTTCGGTTTCGGCGCGCTCGGCGAGGGCCAGGGCAATGCGCAGGCGGGCCAGCGGTGAGCGCAGCTCGTGGGACACGTCGCGCAGTAGCTGGCGCTGGCTGCCGATCAGGCTCTGCAGGCGTGCACCCATCTTGTTGAAGTCCTTGGCCAGCACGCCGAACTCGTCACGCCGAGCGGCCAGGCGGGCCAGGCTGTTCTGCTGGTAGGTGGCCTGGCCTAGGTCATGCACGGCGCCGCGCAGGCGGCTGAGCGGGCGGGTGATCGACAGGGTTACCAAGAGGCTGAACACGGTCAGCACCACCAACGCGATGCCCAGTGCGCTCAACGGCCACAGCAGGCTCTCGCGGTGCCAGGCGTCCAGTTCCGGGTGCGGGATGCGGTAGATCAGCAGGTAAGTGTTGCCGCTGTCGGGGCTGGTGTATTCCTCGGTCAACCGGCGCCAGGGCAGGCGGCGCTCGTCATTGTGCTGACGCGCCTCGAAGGCTGCCGCGCGACGCGGGAACGTGCCAGGCACCACGGCATCGCCACTGTCGTCGAGCACCTGCACGTCGATCTTGTAGCGCTCTTTGCGTCGCTCCAGAAACGCCTGGGCAGACTCCAGGCCCTCTTGCTCATAATGCTTGGCCCAATGGCTGGCCATGGACTGGAGGCCCGGGTGACGGCTGAGGATCCAGGCGTCCTGGTTGAGCATATGGCCGAGCAGAATCGACAGGCCCGCGACCAGGGTGATAGCCAGCCAGAAGCTGGCCAGGATGCGCCAGAACAGAGAACGCAAGAGCACCTCCTGAAAACGGGAAAAGCCCGGCCCGCTGGAGGCGGGCCGGGCACTGAGCAGGCAGCTTACTGGGCCTTGGCGGCTTTTGCAGCTTTCCAGGCTTGGAACTCTTGCCATTCAGCCTTGCGGGCTTCGCGTTCCTTCTGCAGTTCGTCGAACTTCTTCTGCTGCTCAGGCTTGAGCAGCGCGCGAACCTGGCTGTCGGTCTTGTCGTGGCTGGCCTTGAGTTCGTCTTTCATGGCCTTCTGGTCGGCTGCCGGCAGCTTGTTCAGGTAGCGTTCGGTGATCTCGTGACGCTGTTTCATCTGCTCACCCATCAGGTGGCCGATCTGCTGGCGCTGGTCGCGGCTCAGGTCCAGTTGGGCGAAAGGCGCATCACCGCGGTGATGCGGGCCGTCGTGACGCGGGCCGCCTTCAGGCATGGCCATGGCCACGGTTGGCAGGGCGGCGGCGAACATCAGGGCGATAAGGGTCTTGCGCATGGTGTCTCTCCTGTCATGGGCCGGTGTTTACCGGATGAGCCCAGTCTAGGGAGATCAAGGTCAAGCGCAGTCAGCGCAGCGTAAAGGCAGGGTAAAGATGGGGCGCACGCGGCCCCATGCAGGCTTACAGGCTGTAGTAGTAACCGCGGCTGCGCAATGCCACGATCCGCGGCCGTCCATCAGGGTGTGGGCCGACTTTTTTACGCAGGTTGCTGACGTGCATGTCCAGGCTGCGGTCGTACAGGGTCAGCTTGCGCCCCAGGGCGATCTGCGCCAGTTCCTGCTTGTCCAGCGGCTCGCCCGGCTGGCGCAGCAGCGCCTCGAGTATGCGGCTTTCGGACAGGGTCAGGCTCATGTCGCGGCCATCGATGCTGACCACGCCACGCACCGGGCTGAACGCCAGGTCACCGATCTCCAGCTGGGTAGTGGTGGCGGTGGGGTGGCTGCGGCGCAGCACGGCGCGCAGGCGGGCAGTGAGCTCACGGGGGTCGCAGGGTTTGGCCAGGTAGTCGTCAGCGCCCAGCTCCAGGCCGAGGATGCGGTCCAGTGGCTCGCCTCGGGCCGACAGCATCAGCACCGGCAGTTCGGCATGTTCGCTGCGCAGCTGCTTGAGCAGCTCCAGGCCGCTGCCGTCGGGCAGCATCACATCTAGCACCACGGCCGCCGGGGCATGCTCGGCCAATGCCTGGCGCGCGCTCTGGCCGTCGTGGCAGGCGCGTACCGCAAACCCTTCCTGGGTCAGCCAGCTGCCGAGCAGCTCGCAGAGTTCCTGGTCATCATCAATCAGTAACAGCTCGCTCATGACTCACTCAATTCAACCATTGACGGCGTCTTCTGTGTCCGCCAGCGGCAAAGATACCGCAGACTGAGGGCGAGCGTGCAATTAGCGCAGGGCAGGCCGCGTCGCCGGCTCGGTCGGCGACGCGGTTGCACATCAAGGCAGGACTTGCTTGAACGGCTTGACGACGACTTTGTCGTACACGCCTGCGGCGATGTACGGGTCGGCATCGGCCCAGGCCTGGGCGGCGGCCAGGGAGTCGAACTCGGCGACGATCAGGCTGCCGCTGAAGCCGGCATCACCTGGGTCGTTGCTGTCGATGGCAGGGTGCGGGCCGGCCAGCACCACGCGGCCTTCGGCCTTGAGCTGTTGCAGGCGCTCAATGTGCGCCGGGCGTGCAGCCAGGCGTTTTTCCAGGGAGTTCGCGACGTCGCTGGCGATGATGGCGTAGAGCATGTCAATCCTTGGGTTTGGAGGTGGAAGGGTCGTCGTGCAGGTGACGCGACAGGTACACGCCCTGCGCCACCAGGAAGATCACGGTCATGCCGAGGCTGCCGAACACCTTGAAGTCCACCCAGAAGCTCTGGAAGGTGAAGGCGACGAACAGGTTGGCGGCGCCGCAGAATATGAAGAAAGCGATCCACGCCACGTTCAGGCGCGACCAGATGGCATCGGGCAGGGTCAGGGCGTGGCCCATGATGCGCTTGATCAGCACCCGATCGCCGATGAAGTGGCTGCCGGCAAAGCCCAGGGCGAACAGCCAGTTGACCACCGGCGCCTTCCACTTGAGGAAGGTTTCGCTGTGGAAGGTCAGGGTCAGGCCGCCGAACACCAGGCAGGCGACCAAGGTCAGCCACTGACCCTTCTCCAGCTTGCGCTGGCGCAGGAACAGCGCGCCGTACACCACCAGCGAGCTGATGATCAGCATCGCCGTGGCGCTGTAGATGCCGCCGAATTCGAAGCTGTGGCCTGCGACCTCCACCGGGCGCGGGTCGAGCTTGTAGACGATGAAGAACAGCAGCAGCGGGATGAAATCGATGAATTGTTTCACAATGGCAGCCAGAATCGGGATGTGACGGCATAATAACAAACATCGATTCCAGCGAAAGCGCTCCTCCATGAATGTTGATCTGCACTGTCACAGCACGGCCTCCGACGGCGCCCTGTCGCCCACGGACCTGGTCGCCCGGGCCCATGAGCACGGGGTGCAAACGCTGGCACTGACCGACCACGACACCCTCGAAGGCCTGCCCGAGGCGCGCCAGGCCTGCCAGGCGCGCGGTATGCGCTGGGTCAGCGGGGTAGAACTGTCGTGCACCTGGGGTGGCGCGACCATCCACGTGCTGGGCTACAACTTCCCGCTCGACGCGCCGCCGTTGCTCAAGGCCATCGAGGCGTTGCACCGCGGCCGCTGGTTGCGCGCCGAAGAAATCGACAAACGGTTGGCGGCCAAGGGCATGCCCGGTGCCCTCGATGGCGCGCGGGCCGTGCAACAGGAACTGGGCGACAGCGGCAACGCCCCGGCGCGGCCGCATTTTGCCGAATTCCTGGTGCGCGCCGGGCATGCCAAGGACCGCGGGGAGGCCTTCCGCAAGTGGCTGGGGGCCGGCAAGTTGGGCGACGTCAAGCAGCACTGGCCAACGCTCGAGGAAACTGTCGCCACGTTGCGCCAGTCCAACGCATGGGTGAGCCTTGCACACCCCATGCACTACGATCTGACCCGCAGCAAGCGCAGGCGGCTGATTGCCGACTATATTCAGGCAGGCGGGCAGGCACTTGAAGTGGTCAACGGGATGATGCCAGCCGAGCAGGTGGGCACGATGTCCATCCTTACCCGTGAGTTCGGCCTGCTGGCAAGCGCTGGCAGCGACTTCCACGGCCCCGGCACCTGGGGCGAGATCGGTGCCTACCGGCCATTGCCCGAGGACTTGCCACCTCTGTGGCGTCGATTCAGCCATGAACAGCCTATGGCGCTATGAACAGGATGACTTCGTGAGCCAATTTTTCCAGATTCATCCGGAGAACCCACAGCCGCGCCTGATCCGCCAGGCGGTGGAGATCATCCGCAAGGGTGGCGTGGTGGTCTACCCGACCGACTCGGCCTACGCCCTGGGTTGCCAGATCGGAGACAAGGCGGCGATCGAGCGAGTGCGCCGCCTGCGCGGCCTGGACAAGACCCACAACTTCACCCTGATGTGCTGCGACATGTCGCAGCTGGGGCTGTATGCCAAGGTCGACACCGGCACCTTCCGCCTGCTAAAGGCCCATGTGCCAGGGCCGTATACCTTCATCCTCAACGGTACCCGCGAAGTGCCGCGCCTGCTGCTGCACGAAAAACGCCGCACCATCGGCCTGCGCGTGCCGGACCACGCCATCACCCTGGCGCTGCTGGCCGAGTTGGGCGAGCCACTGATGAGCGTGAGCCTGATCCTGCCGGGCGACACCGAGCCGATGACCGACCCCTACGAGATCCGCGGGCGACTGGAGCACCATGTTGACCTGGTCATCGATGGTGGCTTCGGCGACCTCAAGGCCTCGACCATCATCGACCTGTCGGGCGATGAACCTGAGCTGATCCGCGAAGGCTGCGGCGACCCCACGCCGTTCATGGTCAACGCGTGAGCCAGGTGGAAGCACCCGAGGCGCCGGCCGAAGAAGCCGGCGTGCAACAAGAGCCGCCACCCCAGCAGTTGCAGCTGGCCCTGGTCTACGGCGAAGCGCTGACCGAAATGCCGCTGGACCTGTACATCCCGCCGGATGCCCTGGAAGTCATCCTCGAAGCCTTCGAGGGCCCGCTGGACCTGCTGCTGTACCTGATCCGCAAGCAGAACATCGACATCCTCGACATCCCCGTGGCGGAGATCACCCGCCAGTACATGGGCTACGTCGAGCTGATGAAGAGCGTGCGCCTTGAGCTGGCTGCCGAATACCTGGTGATGGCAGCCATGCTCGCCGAGATCAAGTCGCGCATGCTGCTGCCGCGCTCGACAACGGTCGAGGAAGAGGAGGGCGACCCACGCGCCGAACTGATCCGCCGCCTGCAGGAGTACGAGCGCTTCAAGGCCGCCGCCGAGGGCATCGACGAGCTGCCGCGGGTGGGCCGCGAGATCGTCGTACCGCGCCTGGAGGCACCGCAGGCCAAGGTGCGCAAGCTGCTGCCGCAGGTCAGCCTGGAGGAGCTGCTGGTGTCCATGGCCGAGGTCATGCGCCGCAACGACCTGTTCGAAAGCCACCAGATCACCCGCGAGACGCTGTCCACCCGCGAGCGCATGAGCGACGTGCTGGAGCGCCTCAAAGGCGGCGCCTTCGTGCCGTTTGTCGAGCTGTTCACCCCCGAGGAAGGCAAGCTTGGCGTGGTGGTGACCTTCATGGCGATCCTCGAGCTGGTGAAGGAATCGCTGGTCGAACTGGTGCAGAATGAGCCCTTCGCGCCGATCCATGTGCGGCTGCGCCCCGAGTCTGTCGAAGAACCTGATGAATTTGAATGAACCCCGCGACCTGGCGTCGCTGATCGAAGCCTTCCTGCTCGCCTCGGGCAAGCCGCAATCGCTCGAACGCCTCTATGAACTGTTCGAAGAGGCCGAGCGCCCCGAGCCGAAAGTGTTCAAGAAGGCCCTGGAAGTGCTCGGCAAGTCCTGCGCCGGGCGGGCTTTCGAGCTCAAGGAAGTGGCCACCGGTTACCGCCTGCAGATTCGCGAAGACTTCGCGCCCTGGGTCGGCCGGCTGTGGGAGGAGCGCCCGCAGCGGTATTCCCGTGCGCTGCTCGAAACCATGGCCTTGATCGCCTACCGTCAGCCCATCACCCGTGGCGAGATCGAGGATGTGCGGGGTGTGGCGGTCAACAGCAACATCATCAAGACGCTGATGGAGCGTGAGTGGATTCGCGTGGTCGGCCACCGCGAGGTGCCCGGCCGCCCGGCGATGTTCGCCACCACCAAGGCGTTTCTCGATCACTTCAACCTCAAGAGCCTGGACGAGCTGCCAGCGTTGGCCGAACTGCGCGAGATGGAGCCGGAACCGGTACTGGATCCGGATGATGCCCCGGTGCCAGCGCACATACAGGCCTTGGCCGATGCCAGCCTGGGCGAAGAGGAAGCCGCCGGCGAGCCGAAACAGGAGACCAGCTTCCGCAGCCTGTTAGTGGAGCTGGACCAGATGGAAGAAGGGCTGAAGACCGACTTTGATGACCTGCGTGAAGAGGAACCCGAAGCCTCGGTGGAGGAAGAGGGTAAGCTGGAGCCCTGATTTTACCTGGGCGGGCCTCTTCGCGGGACAAGCCCGCTCCTACAGGGGATGCAGTTCGCCGGGGGCATGGAGATCCTTGTAGGAGCGGGCTTGCCCCGCGAAAGGGCCGGAACTGCCCACGCATCACCATTAGGCAGAATTCACTGCCAAAGCCCACAAAACCCTCTACCCTCCAGTGCGTTCCCCCAGCGAACCGCGTATGATGCGCGGCCCTTTGGCGCGTTCGTCGCCAAGACCCTGTTTTCATTCCTACACCGGGAGGTGCCCAGATGAGTGAGCAAGACCTGCAAAATACCGAAATCACCCCGCCAGCCGGCGAAAAGCTGCAGAAAGTGCTGGCACGCATTGGCGTCGGTTCGCGCCGTGACGTCGAAGCCTGGATCAGCCAGGGCCGTATCAAGGTCAACGGCGTCGAGGCCACCCTCGGCCTGCGCGTCGACCTGCACGACGCCATCACCGTCGATGGCAAGCTGATCAAGCGCGAAGAGGCCGCCGAGGCCACGCGCCGGGTGATCATGTACAACAAGCCCGATGGCGAGATCTGCACCCGTGACGACCCGGAAGGCCGCCCGACCGTGTTCGACCGCCTGCCGCGTCCGAAGGAAGGCCGCTGGATCAACATCGGCCGCCTGGATATCAACACCACCGGCCTGCTGCTGTTCACCACCGACGGTGAACTGGCCAACCGCCTGATGCACCCGTCCTACGAGATGGACCGCGAATACGCCGTGCGTGTGCGCGGTGAAGTCGACGACGAGATGATCGATCGCCTGAAGGCGGGCGTGATGCTCGAAGACGGCCCGGCCAAGTTCACCGACATCCAGAAGGCGCCGGGTGGCGAAGGCTTCAACCACTGGTACCACTGCGTGGTAATGGAAGGCCGTAACCGCGAAGTGCGTCGCCTGTGGGAATCCCAGGGCATGGTCGTCAGCCGCCTGAAGCGCGTGCGTTTTGGCCCGGTGTTCCTCAACTCCGACCTGCCGATGGGCCGCTGGCGTGAAATGACCCAGGGCGAAATCGACATCCTGGCCGCTGAAGTGGGCCTGCAGCCGGTAGCGCTGCCGACCCTGAACCTCAAGGCCAAGGACAAGATGGAGCGCCTGCAGCGCAAATCGAGCCGCCCAATGGGCCGCAACGAGCGCGTGCGCAGCCTGCGCCCGGCCCAGGAAGGTGGTGCCGCCGCTGAGCGCCCTGCACGTCAGCCGCGCGATACCTCGGGTGAGCGCCCAGCACGCCAGTCGCGTGACGAAGCACCGCGCAAAGGTAACCGTGGCAGCGCGGTGGCCGAGCGCCCGAGCGAAATGCGCAAGCGTCCAGGCAAGCCAGACGGTGACAAGCCGGCCGGCCGTGGTCGCGGCAAGCCGCGTGGCTGATTAGTCAGAGCGGTTATGAAAGCCAGCCTTCGGGCTGGTTTTTTTATGCCTGTGAGAATTTGGGGCCGCAAAGCGGCCCCAAGATATTGAAGAAAAAGAAATTTTCGGACGACTGGCAAGTTTACAAACCACACCGTAAAGAAATTTATACAGAACAGCCCGAATTCAGCCTGTAATTCGGATTTTTCCTGTTCGTGTAAACAGAACTTGCCGCGCCACCCACCGCAAAGCTCCTGCCTTCACACCGCCCCATATTGCTCAAACCCCCGTACCACGGTGATATAGCGGTCATTGCCGTGTGCAAAAGCCCGTCCACAGAGCCGGGCCAACAGAACAACAAATGGAGGCGCCATGTACGCCGATCACTTCGCCTTTTCAGGCATCTACCACAGGATCGCTGCGTTTTTTCCCAGGGAAACGATGCAACGCGTTGACGCCTGCGCGTTTGCAGGGGTATACAGTGCGCCGCGTTTTACCTGTGACCCTCTTGCGTACCGCGCACTCCTGCCCACACCTGGCTGATCCGCCCCGGCGGCATCCGTTGGCAGGAAACCCAAGGTAACCACCTTGCCATTCCGCTGCGCCACGAGCGCGGTGGGTCCGATTCCGTCACAGATAAAAACAATGCAGGTGACTTCGTTCATGAGTGGACAAAACATGCATTCAGGCGAGCTCAAGCGGGGCCTGAAGAACCGCCACATCCAGTTGATCGCCCTCGGCGGTGCGATTGGTACCGGCCTGTTCCTCGGTTCGGCAGGCGTGATGAAATCCGCCGGCCCGTCGATGATCCTCGGTTACGCCATCTGCGGCTTCATCGCCTTCATGATCATGCGCCAGCTCGGTGAGATGATCGTCGAAGAGCCGGTGGCCGGCTCGTTCAGCCACTTTGCGCACACCTACTGGGGCGGCTTCGCCGGCTTCCTGTCGGGCTGGAACTGCTGGGTGCTGTACATCCTGGTGGGCATGTCGGAACTGTCGGCGGTGGGCAAGTACGTGCACTACTGGTGGCCGGAGATCCCGACCTGGGTCACGGCGGCAGCGTTCTTCGTGCTGATCAACGCCATCAACCTGATGAACGTGAAGTTTTTCGGTGAGGCCGAATTCTGGTTCGCCATCATCAAGGTCGTGGCGATCGTCAGCATGATCGGCCTGGGTGCCTACCTGCTGACCAGCGGCAACGGCGGCCCGGATGCTTCGGTGAGCAACTTGTGGAGCCACGGCGGCTTCTTCCCGCATGGTGTCAGCGGCCTGGTGATGGCCTTGGCATTCATCATGTTCTCGTTCGGTGGCCTGGAAATGCTCGGTTTCACCGCTGCCGAGGCCGACAAGCCGAAGACCGTGATTCCGAAAGCGATCAACCAAGTCATCTACCGCATCCTGATCTTCTATGTGGGTGCCCTGATCGTGCTGCTGTCGCTGACCCCATGGGACAACCTGGTCGCCAGCATCGATGCGTCCGGCGGCAGCTACGGCAGCAGCCCGTTCGTTCAGGTGTTCTCGCTGCTGGGCAGCGACGTGGCGGCCAACCTGCTGAACTTCGTGGTCCTGACCGCAGCGCTGTCGGTGTACAACAGTGGCACCTACTGCAACGCACGCATGCTGCTGGGCATGGCCGAGCAAGGTGATGCCCCGGCCTCGCTGGCCAAGGTCGACAAGCGTGGCGTACCGGTGCGTGCGATCCTGGTGTCGGCAGCGGTGACCCTGATCGCCGTGCTGCTCAACTACCTGATGCCGCAGAATGCACTGGAGCTGCTGATGTCGCTGGTGGTCGCGACCCTCGTGATCAACTGGGCGATGATCAGCTACTCGCACCTGAAGTTCCGCCAGCACCTTGACCGCGTTGGCCAGAAGCCGCTGTTCAAGGCGCTGTGGTACCCCTACGGCAACTACGTAGTACTGGCCTTCGTGGTGCTGATCCTGGGCATCATGCTGATGATCCCGGGCATCCAGGTGTCGGTGTATGCGATCCCGGTGTGGCTGGCGGCGATGCTGCTGGCGTACCTGGCCAAGGGCCGTCGTCGGCCGCTGGCCAATGGCCCTGCCGGTAACGTGGCCAAGTAAATCCCTGGCTGCTTGAAGAAACCCGATGCCAGGTAACTGGCATCGGGTTTTTTAGTGCCTGTTCCGACCTCAGATCTGCGCCAGCAACCAGCTGCGAAATGCCCTGAGCGAAGGCAAAGCCTCATTGCGCGGCGGATAGATCAGGTAGTAACTGCGCTGGCTGGCAAACGCCGCCCCCGGGCTGAACAGCTCACCCTTGGCCAGCTCTTCCTCCACCAGAATCCTCGGCACCAGCCCGATGCCGATCCCGGCCCGTACCGCCTGGATCAGGTGCGAGGTCAGTTCGAAGCTCGGCCCAAGGCGCATCGCCCGGTGTGGCAGGCCGTGGTGGGAAAACCACTCGCCCCAGGCATGCGGGTTGTTGGCCACATTCAACAGCACCTCTTCACTGACCCTCGCCGGGCCCCAACCCTGGGCATCGCCACCCGCCTCAGGCGGCAGGATCACCACCAGCTCTTCGGCATGCAAGCGGTGGCAGATCAAACCCGGCAGGTCATGACTGGCCACGCCGATGGCGGCGTCGATCTCGCTGGTGTCGAAGTTAATCGCTTCGATGCGTGAATGAATGTGCACCAGCATGCCAGGGTGGGCGCTGTAGAACGCATGCAGGCGCGGCAGCAGCCACTTCGAGCCGAAGGTGGGCAGGGTGGCCAGGCGCAGGGTGCCGACCCCGGACTGGTAGGCCAGCGCCTGCAAGGTGGCGCTGCGGATGCGCCCCAGTGCTTCGCTCAGCTCGCGCTGGTACAGCCGGCCGACGTCGGTCAGTTGCACCTGGCGGCCCTCGCGGCGGAACAGGGTCAGGCCCAGCTGCTGCTCCAGCGCTTGCACCTGTCGGCTGACCGCACTCTGGGTCAGCGACAGCTCGGCGGCGGCGCGGGTGTAACTTTCATGCCGGGCGGCGGCTTCGAAAGCCAGCAGCAGTGACATCGATGGCGTCAGGTGGCGGTAATTCATTCATAAAAGTCATTGATAGCGGCAGGATTATCCGTTTGCCCCTGAAGCGAAACTACAGGAACATTGGCCTATACGTCATCCCTGCATGAAGTAATGCATGCCGGGACGACAGGATTCCCGTGAATTAGCCCATATCAAGAGGCCATCCTTCGATGATCGCCCAGCTGCCGACCCTTGCGCCAAGCGCCGGTTACCCCGAATTCCTCGAAGCCCTGCGCAACAGTGGCTTCCGTGGCCAGATCAGTGCCGACTACGGCACCCGCACGGTGCTGGCCACCGATAACTCGATTTACCAGCGTCTGCCCCAGGCGGCGGTGTTCCCGCTGGACGCCGATGACGTGGCGCGGGTTGCCACGCTGATGGGCGAGCCACGCTTCAAGGAGGTCAAGCTCACCCCGCGTGGCGGCGGCACCGGCACCAATGGCCAGTCGCTGACCGATGGCATCGTTGTCGACTTGTCGCGGCACATGAATCAGATCCTCGAAATCAACGTCGAGGAGCGCTGGGTGCGAGTCCAGGCCGGTACGGTCAAGGACCAGCTCAACGCCGCGCTCAAGCCCCACGGCCTGTTCTTCGCCCCTGAGCTGTCCACTTCCAACCGCGCCACCGTCGGCGGCATGATCAACACCGACGCCAGCGGTCAGGGCAGCTGCACCTACGGCAAGACCCGCGACCACGTGCTGGAACTGCACAGCGTGCTGCTCGGCGGCGAGCGCTTGCACAGCCTGCCGATCGACGACGCCGCGCTGGAACAGGCCTGCGCCACGCCAGGCCGGGTCGGCGAGGTGTACCGCATGGCCCGGGAGATCCAGGAAACCCAGGCCGAGCTGATCGAGACGACGTTCCCCAAGCTCAACCGCTGCCTGACCGGCTATGACCTGGCGCACCTGCGTGACGAGCAGGGCCGCTTCAACCTCAACAGCGTGCTGTGCGGCGCCGAAGGTTCGCTGGGCTATGTGGTCGAAGCCAAGCTCAATGTGTTGCCGATCCCGAAGTACGCGGTGCTGGTAAACGTGCGCTACACCAGCTTCATGGACGCCCTGCGCGACGCCAACGCGCTGATGGCGCTCAAGCCGCTGTCGATCGAGACGGTCGACTCCAAGGTGCTGATGCTGGCAATGAAGGACATCGTCTGGCACAGCGTTGCCGAGTACTTCCCCGCCGACCCCGAGCGCCCGACCCTGGGCATCAACCTGGTGGAGTTCTGCGGCGACGAGCCGGCCGAGGTCAACGCCCGGGTCCAGGCGTTCATCGACCACCTGCAGAGCGACACCAGCGTCGAGCGCCTCGGCCACACCTTGGCCGAGGGCGCCGAGGCGGTGACCCGCGTCTATACCATGCGCAAGCGTTCGGTGGGCCTGCTCGGCAACGTCGAGGGTGAGGTGCGCCCGCAGCCGTTCGTTGAAGACACCGCCGTGCCGCCGGAGCAACTGGCCGACTACATCGCTGACTTCCGCGCGCTGCTCGACGGCTACGGCCTGGCCTACGGCATGTTCGGCCACGTCGATGCCGGCGTACTGCACGTGCGCCCCGCGTTGGACATGAAAGACCCGGCCCAGGCCGCGCTGGTCAAACCGATTTCCGATGCCGTGGCGGCGCTGACCAAAAGCTACGGCGGCCTGCTGTGGGGCGAGCACGGCAAGGGTCTGCGCTCGGAGTACGTGCCGGAATACTTCGGTGAGCTGTACCCGGCGCTGCAGCGCCTGAAGGGCGCCTTCGACCCGCACAACCAGCTCAACCCGGGCAAGATCTGCACGCCACCGGACAGCGCAGAGGGCCTGACCAAGGTCGACGGCGTGACCCTGCGTGGCGACCTCGACCGTACCATTGACGAGCGCGTGTGGCAGGACTTCCCCAGCGCCGTGCACTGCAATGGCAACGGCGCCTGCTACAACTACGACCCCAACGACGCCATGTGCCCGTCATGGAAGGCCACCCGCGAGCGCCAGCATTCGCCCAAGGGCCGTGCCTCGCTGATGCGCGAATGGCTGCGCCTGCAGGGCGAGGCCAACATCGACGTGCTGGCGGCAGCGCGCAACAAGGTGTCCTGGCTCAAGGGCCTGCCGGTGCGGCTGCGCAACAACCGCGCGCGCAATCAGGGGCAGGAAGACTTCTCCCATGAAGTGTACGACGCCATGTCCGGTTGCCTGGCGTGCAAGTCGTGCGCAGGGCAGTGCCCGATCAAGGTCAACGTGCCGGACTTCCGCTCGCGCTTCCTCGAGCTGTACCACGGCCGTTACCAGCGCCCACTGCGTGACTACCTGATCGGCTCGCTGGAGTTCACCATCCCGTACCTGGCCCATGCACCGGGGCTCTACAACGCGGTGATGGGCTCGAAGTGGGTGAGCAAGCTGCTGGCGGACAAGGTCGGCATGGTCGACAGCCCGCTGATCAGCCGCTTCAACTTCCAGTCGACCCTGACCCGCTGCCGTGTCGGCGTGGCCAGCGTGCCGGCCCTGCGCGAGCTGACCCCGGCCCAGCGCGAGCGCAGCATCGTGCTGGTGCAGGATGCCTTTACTCGCTACTTCGAGACGCCGTTGCTGGCCGCGTTCATCGAGTTGGCCCATCGCCTGGGCCACCGGGTGTTCCTGGCGCCTTACAGCGCCAACGGCAAGCCGTTGCACGTGCAGGGCTTCCTCGGCGCCTTCGCCAAGGCGGCGATCCGCAACGCGACCCAGCTCAAGGCCCTGGCTGACTGCGGCGTGCCACTGGTGGGCCTGGACCCGGCGATGACCTTGGTCTACCGCCAGGAGTACCAGAAGGTGCCGGGCCTGGAGCAGTGCCCGAACGTGCTGCTGCCACAGGAGTGGTTGATGGATGTGCTGCCGGAGCAGGTGCCGACTGCGCCGGGTAACTTCCGCCTGATGGCGCACTGCACCGAGAAGACCAACGTGCCGGCCAGTACCCGGCAGTGGGAGCAGGTGTTTGCCCGCCTGGGTCTGAAGTTGGTGACCGAGGCGACGGGGTGCTGCGGCATGTCCGGCACTTACGGGCACGAGGCGCGCAACCAAGAGACGTCACGGACCATCTTCGAGCAGTCGTGGGCGACCAAGCTGGACAAGGAAGGCGAGGCGCTGGCGACGGGCTACTCGTGCCGCAGCCAGGTCAAGCGCATGACCGAGCGGCAGATGCGCCACCCGCTTGAGGTGGTGTTGCAGTACGCCAAGCGCTGACAAGGCCCCGGGGCTGCTTTGCAGCCCTTTCGCGGGGCAAGCCCGCTCCTACAGGGATTTTGTACGGCCAAGGGTGATGATACCCCTGTAGGAGCGGGCTTGCCCCGCGAAGAGGCCTTCACAGTCAGTGAAGCTCAGCTTTCCCGACGCGGGTGAGTCTGCCGGTACAGGTACAAGCTCAACACCAGCCCACAGCAAGCCGCCGCAGCCGCAAACAGAAACATCGACGCAAACCCGAACCCCGACGCCACCGCACCCACCA
The DNA here is from genome assembly GCF_001320245.1 of Pseudomonas sp. NBRC 111124. Classification (GTDB taxonomy): domain Bacteria; phylum Pseudomonadota; class Gammaproteobacteria; order Pseudomonadales; family Pseudomonadaceae; genus Aquipseudomonas. The sequence continues at coordinate 24,824 of NZ_BCBA01000014.1, read as the reverse complement.
GCGGCCCGGTAATGCCCAGCGACAGATCGATGAACAGCGAATACGCCCCCACCGCCGCCCCGCGGTTGGCCGCCGACACCTGATTCACCGCTTCCACGCCCAGTGCCGGGAACACCAGCGAGAAGCCAAACCCGCTCAGCGCAGCGCCTGCCAGCGCCAGCTCGGCATTCGGCGCCAGCCACAGCATCAGCAGCCCCAGTGTTTCCACCGACAGGCAGACGATTGCCACCCTGAACCCGCCAATCCGGTTGATCAGGTTACCGAACAGCAGCCGCGCACAGATGAAGCTGGCACCGAACAGGCTCAGGGTCAGCGCCGCGTTGGCCCAGCCGCGGCTGGCGTAATACAGGGTGATGAAGGTGGCGATGGTGCCAAAACCGATCGACCCCAAGGCGAGTCCCGAGCCGTGGGGGAACACCTTGCCCAGCACTTGCATGAATGGCAGGCGCTTGCCGCTGACCACAGGCGCTGCGCGCTTCGGCCAGGCCAGCAGCAGGCCGAGGCCGCACAGCAGGAGGATGCTCACCCCCATGCTCCACAGCCCCAGGCTCTTGACCATCAGCACGCCCACCGGTGCACCGATGGCCAGCGCGCCATAGCTGGCGATGCCGTTCCAGGAAATGACCTTGGCCGTGTGCTCGGCACCGACCCGGCCAATACCCCAGCCGATCGAGCCGGAACCCACCAGGCTCTCGGCGCTGCCCAGCACCAGACGACCGACCAGCAGGCAGGCCAGGCTGACCCAAGGCAGCTGGGTTAGGAAGGCGCAGGCGAGCATGAATACACCGCTCAGGCCGCAACCGGCGAGGCCGATCATGACCGCTTTCTTGCTGCCGTGGTTGTCGATGATGCGGCTGGCGGTGGGGCGGCTGAGCAGGGTGGCGAGGTACTGCACGCTGATCACCAGGCCGGCGATCACGGCACTGAAACCGAGTTCGTTGTGCACATAGCCAGGCAACACAGCAAGGGGGATGCCGATGTTCAGGTAACCGATGAAGGTGAAGAGGACGATGGAAACGACTTGCAGGGTGACCGCAAGAGGGCGCGGTGAGTCAGGCATGGGGGTCTTCGTGGCAGAGGTTCGTGACGGTGTGAAAACGTGATGACGGGGTAGCCCGCAGGTCAGCCGTTTTCACACAGTCGGAGGGGTGCGCAGTTTATTCCTGGTCAGCGCTGGATTGATCGTCACCATCCTGATCGACGGCAGGCGTCGGTTCGGCATGGACGGTAACGGTTGGCTCTTCTGGGTTCAGGCTTGGGAAGGGAAGATTCGGGATTTCATGCATCTCGTCGTTCCTCGCAAGTGTGAGTGAAAAGTCTGCGCCAGGCGCGTTCGAAGCTTCGCAAAGCTGGGGGCAGGATACACAAGTCTGGATGACAGTTTGTAACTTTTCCCGGTCGCTTGTCGGTTTTGCGGGCGGATACCGGACAAATTTCAGGTAAAAAACAGGCAAAAAAACAGGGCCTTGAGGCCCTGTTTCTGGTGCTTACTTACGACCTTCAGCCGTCTCGGCGACCTTGTCGGTGCGCGCGCACATGATGAAGTCATTGCGGTGCAGGCCCTTGATCGAGTGGCTCCACCAGGTCACGGTGACCTTGCCCCATTCGGTCATCAGGCCAGGGTGGTGGCCTTCGGCTTCGGCGATCTCGCCCACGGCATTGGTGAATGCCAGGGCCTGCTTGAAGTTCTTGAACAGGAACACGCGCTCCAGTTCCATGTGGCCGTCGCGGACTTCGATGTTCCAGTCCGGGATCTCGCGGATCAGTTCCGCCAGTTCCTCGTCGGTGACCTTGGGTGCGTCAGCGCGGCAGGCTTCGCAGTGGGCTTGGTTCAAGGCATTCATGGTGTGTTTTCCGCTTCGAGTTGTTATCGGCAAGGCGCTCAGGCGGCGACCTTGGGTGGAAATTTGGGTGCGTGCAGCCCCAGCTGCTGGGCTTGCTGGACCATGGCCATGATGTCTTCATGGGCCAGGTCGAACAGGCGCTTCATGTTCGGCAGCACGAAGTACAGCGGCTGCAGGATGTCGATACGGTACGGCGTGCGCATGCACTCGATCGGGTCGAAGGCCTGGTGCTCAGGTTCGCCAGACAGACTGTAGACGGTCTCCTTCGGCGAGGAGAGGATGCCGCCGCCATAGATCTTGCGACCCTGGGCGGTTTCCATCAGGCCGAACTCGATGGTCATCCAGTACAGGCGCGCCAGGTACACGCGTTGTTCCTTGGTCGCCGCCAGGCCTAGCTTGCCGTAGGTGTGGGTGAATTCGGCGAAGAACGGGTTGGTCAGCAGCGGGCAGTGGCCGAAGATCTCGTGGAAGATGTCCGGTTCCTGCAGGTAGTCCAGCTCTTCCGGGGTGCGGATGAAGGTGGCCACCGGGAAGCGCTTGCTCGCCAGCAGTTCGAAGAAGGTCTGGAAGGGGATCAGTGCCGGTACCCGGGCAACTTGCCAGCCGGTGGTGGCGCCCAGCACCTTGTTGACTTCGCCCAGCTGCGGAATGCGGTCATGGGGCAGCTTGAGCTGGTCGATGCCGTCCAGGTACTCCTGGCACGCACGGCCTTCGATGACTTTCAGCTGGCGCGTGATCAGGGTGTTCCATACCGCATGCTCTTGCTGCGGGTAATCGATAAAACCGTGCGCATCGGGCTCGCGTGCCACGTATTGCGTCTGTTTCATGTGGCTCTCCTGGTGAGGGCTTTTCTTGTTATGTCCACGACATGGCTTAGGAATATCCCTACAGCGGTTTATTTGCACGGGGGCAGGCCCTGCTGGCGGGGGGCCGTTTGACCTGTCTTGCGTAACGATAATTTTACAAAATGCGCGGCATGCCGGAAAATCCGGCTCATCAAGCTGCCCCTTGTAGCGTTTTTGTCAGCTTATCTTTACGACTTTTCTGTGCGAGGTTGAAAAACTTCGCCGCTTAGAGAGCATCCATGCGTATCAAAGTGCACTGCCAGAACCGCATCGGCATCCTTCGCGACATTCTCAACCTGCTGGTGGAGTACGGCATCAACGTGCTGCGCGGTGAGGTGGGAGGTGACCATGGCAACGCCATCTACCTGCACTGCCCGAACTTGATCAATCTGCAGTTCCAGGCATTGCGGCCCAAGTTCGAGTCGATTGCCGGCGTATTCGGGGTCAAGCGCGTCGGCCTGATGCCCAGCGAGCGCCGGCACATGGAGCTCAATGCGTTGCTCGGTGCGCTGGATTTCCCGGTGCTGTCGATCGACATGGGCGGCAGCATCGTCGCCGCCAACCGCACTGCAGCGCAGTTGCTCGGGGTGCGGGTCGACGAAGTGCCCGGGATGCCACTGGCGCGCTATGTCGAGGATTTCGATCTGCCGGAGCTGGTGCGGGCCAACAAGTCACGCATCAACGGCCTGCGCGTCAAGGTCAAGGGCGATGTGTTCCTGGCCGATATCGCGCCGCTGCAATCCGAGCACGACGACAGCGAGGCCCTGGCCGGTGCCGTGCTGACTCTGCACCGCGCTGACCGCATCGGTGAGCGCATCTATAACGTGCGCAAGCAGGAGTTGCGCGGCTTCGACAGCATCTTCCAGAGTTCGCGGGTGATGGCGGCGGTGGTGCGCGAGGCACGGCGCATGGCGCCGCTGGATGCACCCCTGCTGATCGAAGGCGAGACGGGCACCGGCAAGGAGCTGCTGGCCCGCGCCTGCCACCTGGCCAGCCCGCGTGGCCAGTCGCCCTTGATGGCCCTCAATTGTGCCGGCCTGCCAGAGTCGATGGCCGAAACCGAGCTGTTCGGGTATGGCCCGGGGGCATTCGAAGGGGCGCGTGCCGAGGGCAAGCTGGGGCTGCTGGAGCTGACGGCGGGCGGTACCTTGTTCCTGGATGGGGTAGGTGAGATGAGCCCGCGCCTGCAGGTGAAGTTGCTGCGCTTCCTGCAGGACGGTTGCTTCCGCCGCGTCGGCAGTGATGAAGAGGTGTATCTGGATGTGCGGGTGATCTGCGCCACCCAGGTCGACCTGTCCGAGCTGTGCGCCCGTGGCGAGTTCCGCCAGGATCTGTATCACCGGCTCAACGTGCTGTCGCTGCACATTCCGCCGCTGCGCGAGTGTATGGACGGGCTGGAAGGCCTGGTGCAGCACTTCCTCGACCAGGCCAGCCGGCAGATTGGCTGCGCCATGCCGCGCCTGGCGCCAGCGGCCATGGACAAGCTCAGCCAGTATCACTGGCCGGGTAATGTGCGGCAGCTGGAGAACGTGTTGTTCCAGGCGGTTTCGTTATGCGAAGGCGGGGTGGTGAAAAGCGAGCATATCCGTCTGCCGGACTATGGCGTGCGCCAGCCGTTGGGCGAGTTTTCGCTGGACGGGGATCTTGCGCAGATTGTCGGACGCTTTGAAAAGGCGGTACTGGAAAGTTTGATGGGCGAGTTTCCAAGTAGCCGGGCATTGGGTAAACGCCTGGGCGTTTCCCATACGACGATTGCCAACAAGTTGCGGGATTATTCCCTTGGCAAGTCAGCGGATTAATAGCGGTTATTTAATGGCCCGTTAACGTTGATGGCGGTTCGAAAGTTGTGAGCGGGCAAGAACGCGAATGGGGCCCACAAGGGCCCCGATTCAAGGTATCAGCCGTTGGAGCAGCCGTTCCCCATCACGCGATATTCGAGAATGTGCTTCTGGCCCTTGGAGTCCTCGTAGGTCATGCGGGCGGGCACGACTTCGCAGACGTTGGGCACTTCGCTCATGGAGATGACGCGGGCAATGTCCAGGTGCTGCGAGTAACTGTACTGTTCAACCGGAATCTGCTCGACATTGTTTGCTTCGCCGGCCATCGCCGCGCCGCAAAGACTGCCAAGTACCAATACCAGTAAAGCTTTCATTTTCATTTTACCTGTCTAAGGTCGTGAGGGGGCACGCGGCACTTGTGGCGCCGCGAGTACTGCCAAAGTTCAACTATCGGGATTAGAGGGGGATTAACCGATTGCCTTCGTGGGGGCTGTTTCCATTAGTTAATCGCCTTGCCGTTGCTGGCGAGGTGAATCTTATGCCTGAGCAACTAAGGGAAACAGATGGCGTTTTGATAAAGTTTTTTTGCCTTTTTCCAAATTCTGTAACAATCCCCCTTCAGGGGTGATCGTATTTTTCCCTCGCCGGGCTGGCGGCGCCGGGCTAGAGCCTTCCGCACCGTTCACATGAAGATTTTCCCGTCACGCTACTACCATCGTCGTATGGTTTTTCCCGCTCTGGTACAGTTACAAACGATTCCATACAAAAACAACTATTACACCGAGGTAACACAGATGAGTGCGGCTCCACTGTATCCCGTTCGTCCCGAGGTTGCGGCCACTACCCTGACCGACGAGGCCACCTACAAGGCCATGTACCAGCAATCGGTGATCAACCCGGACGGCTTCTGGCGTGAGCAGGCCCAGCGTCTGGACTGGATCAAGCCGTTCACCAAGGTCAAGCAGACCTCGTTCGACGACCACCATGTCGACATCAAATGGTTTGCCGACGGCACTCTGAACGTTTCCTCCAACTGCCTGGACCGCCACCTCGAAGAGCGCGGCGATCAGCTGGCAATCATCTGGGAGGGCGACGACCCTTCCGAGCACCGCAACATCACTTACCGCGAGCTGCACGAGCAGGTCTGCAAGTTCGCCAACGCGCTGCGCGGCCAGGACGTGCACCGTGGCGATGTGGTGACCATCTACATGCCGATGATCCCCGAAGCTGTGGTGGCCATGCTGGCGTGCGCCCGCATCGGCGCGATCCACTCGGTGGTATTCGGTGGCTTCTCGCCGGAAGCACTGGCCGGTCGGATCATTGACTGCAAGTCCAAGGTCGTCATCACCGCTGACGAAGGCCTGCGTGGCGGCCGACGCACCCCGCTCAAGGGTAACGTCGACCTGGCGCTGACCAACCCGGAAACCAACAGCGTGCAGAAGATCATCGTGTGCAAGCGCACCGGTGGCGACATCGCCTGGCACCAGCACCGCGACATCTGGTACGAAGACCTGATGAAGGTTGCCTCCAGCCATTGCGCGCCGAAGGAAATGGGCGCTGAAGAGCCGCTGTTCATCCTTTATACCTCCGGCTCCACCGGCAAGCCCAAGGGCGTGCTGCACACCACCGGTGGCTACCTGGTGTACGCCGCACTGACCCATGAGCGCGTGTTCGACTACCGCCCGGGCGAAGTCTACTGGTGCACCGCCGACGTCGGCTGGGTCACCGGCCACAGCTACATCGTCTACGGTCCGCTGGCCAACGGCGCCACTACGCTGCTGTTCGAAGGCGTGCCGAACTACCCGGACATCACCCGCGTGTCCAAGATCGTTGACAAGCACAAGGTCAACATCCTCTACACCGCACCGACCGCCATCCGCGCCATGATGGCCGAAGGACAGGCTGCCGTTGCCGGCGCCGACGGCTCGAGCCTGCGCCTGCTGGGGTCAGTGGGCGAGCCGATCAACCCCGAGGCTTGGAACTGGTACTACAAGACCGTCGGCAAGGAGCGTTGCCCGATCGTCGACACCTGGTGGCAGACCGAGACCGGGGGCGTGCTGATCAGCCCGTTGCCGGGTGCCACGGCCCTCAAGCCAGGCTCGGCGACCCGGCCGTTCTTCGGCGTGGTGCCGGCGCTGGTCGACAACCTGGGCAACCTGATCGAGGGCGCCGCCGAAGGCAACCTGGTGATCCTCGATTCCTGGCCGGGGCAGTCGCGTTCGCTGTATGGCGACCACGACCGCTTTGTCGACACCTACTTCAAGACCTTCCGTGGCATGTACTTCACCGGTGACGGCGCCCGTCGTGACGAGGATGGCTACTACTGGATCACCGGTCGCGTTGACGACGTGCTCAACGTGTCCGGCCACCGCATGGGTACCGCCGAGATCGAAAGCGCCATGGTCGCCCACGCCAAGGTGGCGGAGGCCGCGGTGGTCGGCGTGCCGCACGACATCAAGGGCCAGGGCATCTACGTCTATGTCACCCTCAATGCCGGTATCGAGCCGAGTGAACAGCTGCGCCTGGAGCTGAAGAACTGGGTGCGCAAGGAGATCGGCCCGATTGCCTCGCCGGATGTGATCCAGTGGGCGCCGGGGCTGCCCAAGACCCGTTCGGGCAAGATCATGCGGCGTATCCTGCGCAAGATCGCCACGGCCGAGTACGATGCCCTGGGTGACATCTCGACCCTGGCCGATCCAGGCGTGGTGCAACACCTGATCGATACCCACAAGGCGATGAGCCTGGCGTCGGCCTGATAATCCCGAGTCAAGGATGGTGCAAAACCCCGCCAGGGCAACCGGCGGGGTTTTTGCTTTACTGTTACCCGACAATCATCGGTAACTCTTCTGTCACCGATTTCGCACAGGATCGGGGCGCAAGGAAACATTTCTGATCGCTTGTGGTGCGATCGCGTGGGCATTTTCAGCAAGGTGAAACGCTGCACTTGCTGTACGGCAAGGCTTTGCCAATAATAGGCCCGGTAATTGCTTGGCTTACAGGTTATTTCTCTCGAGCTCTTGCATGATTTGCAAAAGCTGTCAACATCGCCCGCCGCGATTTCAAGCGCTTCTGTAAGTAGTTGTCGCTTTGAAGAAATATCGACTACCGGGCTGTCGTTAAAATGCCACTCACTCGCTCGTGGTCTGCGGCCTAGGTCGAACCCTGCGCGGCTCGCGTTGTACCCATTCGCATATCGGGCAGCTGTTACCCCTGCCTCGTATTGCCCCGTACCGATGGAGTTACCTGATGAAGAAGCTCGCACTGCTTGGCGCCCTGGCGCTTTCCGTGTTTTCCCTGGTATCGCAGGCCGATGAAAAACCGCTGAAGATCGGCATCGAGGCTGCCTACCCACCGTTCGCCTTCAAGCAGCCGGACGGCAGCATCGCCGGTTTCGACTACGACATCGGCAACGCCCTGTGTGAAGAGATGAAGGCCAAGTGCACCTGGGTCGAGCAAGAGTTCGACGGCCTGATCCCGGCGCTGAAAGTGCGCAAGATCGACGCCATCCTGTCGTCCATGTCGATCACCGATGATCGCAAGAAGTCGGTCGATTTCAGCAAGCGCTACTACCTGACCCCGGCGCGCCTGGTCATGAAGGAAGGCACCACCGTCAGCGAAAGCCTCGACGAGCTCAAGGGCAAGAAGATCGGCGTGCAGCGCGGCTCGATCCACGACCGCTTCGCCAAGGAAGTGCTGGCTCCGAAAGGCGCCACCGTGGTGCCGTACGGCACCCAGAACGAAATCTACCTGGACGTCGCGGCCGGCCGCCTGGACGGTACCGTGGCTGATGCCACGCTGCTCGAAGACGGCTTCCTGAAAACCGACGCCGGCAAGGGCTTCGCTTTCGTCGGCCCATCGTTCACCGACGTGAAGTACTTCGGTGACGGCGTCGGCATCGCCGTGCGCAAGGGCGACGACGCCAACCGCGAGCGCATCAACAAGGCCATCGACGCCATCCGCGCCAACGGCAAGTACAAAGAAATCGAGAAGAAGTACTTCAACTTCGACATCTACGGTCCAGACTCGAACTAAGACATCGAGTTTCACCTGTGCAATGGTGCAAACAGCAGAGGCTCTGAGGTTTGCACCATTTTTCATTCCCAAGCCCTGAGGAATCCGAATCATGTTGAAAGGCTATGGGGCAGTCATCCTCGACGGGGCGTGGCTGACGCTACAGCTCGCCCTGTCGTCGATGGCCCTGGCCATCGTCCTCGGCCTGATCGGCGTGGCGCTGCGTTTGTCGCCGGTGCGCTGGCTGGCCTGGCTGGGGGATCTGTATTCCACGGTGATCCGTGGCATCCCCGACCTGGTCCTGATCCTGCTGATTTTCTACGGCGGCCAGGACATCATCAACCGGGTGGCGCCGCTGCTCGGTTATGACGACTACATCGACCTGAACCCGCTGGTGGCCGGTATCGGTACGCTGGGCTTCATTTTTGGTGCATACCTGTCGGAAACCTTCCGTGGAGCGTTCCTCGGTATCCCCAAGGGCCAGGCCGAAGCAGGCGTGGCCTATGGCATGAGCGCGCGCCAGGTGTTCTTCCGCATCCAGGTGCCGCAGATGATCCGCCTGGCCATCCCTGGCTTTACCAACAACTGGCTGGTGCTGACCAAGGCCACGGCACTGATTTCGGTGGTCGGCCTGCAGGACATGATGTTCAAGGCCAAGCAGGCAGCCGATGCCACCCGCGAACCGTTCACCTTCTTCCTGGCGGTGGCCGCGCTGTACCTGGTGATCACCAGTATTTCGCTGCTGGCGCTGAAGTATCTCGAGCGCCGGTATTCGGTAGGCGTCAAGGTGGCTGAACTATGATCTTCGACTACAACGTCGTCTGGGAGGCCATGCCGCTGTACATTGGCGGCCTGCTGACCACCCTCAAGCTGCTGGCGCTGTCGCTGCTGTTCGGCCTGCTGGCGGCCATTCCGCTGGGCCTGATGCGCGTGTCCAAGCAACCGCTGGTGAACCTGAGTGCCTGGTTGTACACCTATGTGATCCGTGGCACGCCGATGCTGGTGCAGCTGTTCCTGATCTACTACGGCCTGGCCCAGTTCGAGGCGGTGCGCGAGAGTATCTTCTGGCCGTGGCTGTCCAGCGCCACCTTCTGCGCCTGCCTGGCTTTCGCCGTCAACACCAGCGCCTACACCGCAGAGATCATCGCCGGCAGCCTCAAGGCCACGCCCCATGGCGAGATCGAGGCGGCCAAGGCCATGGGCATGTCGCGCATGAAGATGTACCGCCGCATTCTGCTGCCGTCGGCCCTGCGCCGTGCGCTGCCGCAGTACAGCAACGAAGTGATCATGATGCTGCAGACCACCAGCCTGGCGTCGATCGTCACCCTGATCGACATCACTGGCGCCGCGCGCACGGTCAATGCCCAGTACTACCTGCCTTTCGAGGCCTATATCACGGCGGGCGTGTTTTACCTGTGCCTGACCTTCATCCTCGTGCGCCTGTTCAAGATGGCCGAACGCCGCTGGCTCGGCTACCTGGCGCCGCGCAAGCACTGAACGCTCTGTGAGAACCGACAGCATGTACAAACTCGAAGTCCAAGACCTGCACAAGCGCTACGGCAGCCATGAAGTGCTCAAGGGCGTGTCCCTGGCGGCCAAGGCAGGCGACGTGATCAGCATCATCGGCTCCAGCGGTTCGGGCAAGTCGACCTTCCTGCGCTGCATCAATCTGCTCGAGCAGCCGCACGCGGGCAAGATCCTGCTCAACAATGAAGCGCTCAAGCTGGTGCCTGGCAAGGACGGTGCGCTCAAGGCCTCCGACCCGCGCCAGTTGCAGCGCATGCGCTCGCGCCTGTCGATGGTGTTCCAGCATTTCAACCTGTGGTCGCACATGACTGCGCTGGAGAACATCATCGAAGCCCCGGTGCACGTGCTGGGCATGAACAAGAAAGAAGCGCTGGAGAAGGCTGAGCACTACCTGGCCAAGGTGGGTGTGGCGCATCGCAAGGACGCCTTCCCCGGGCACATGTCCGGCGGTGAGCAACAACGTGTGGCCATTGCCCGTGCGCTGGCCATGGAGCCAGAGGTCATGCTGTTCGACGAGCCGACCTCGGCGCTCGACCCTGAGCTGGTGGGTGATGTGCTCAAGGTCATGCAGGCGCTGGCCCAGGAAGGCCGCACCATGGTGGTGGTGACTCACGAGATGGGCTTTGCCCGCGAAGTGTCGAACCAGCTGGTGTTCCTGCACAAGGGCCTGGTCGAAGAAACCGGTTGCCCGCGTGAAGTGCTGGCCAACCCGCAATCGGAGCGGCTCAAGCAGTTTCTCTCCGGCAGCCTGAAGTAAAAGGCTGCACCTTTGCACCAGAATAGGGCATGCTGCGCAGCGAGCGCAGCCTGCCCTGGCGCCTCAGACTCGAACGATCCCAAGGTTTCGGACCGCACCCTATGACCACCCAGCGAATCGGTTTTCTCATCTGGCCAAGCACCAAGCCTTTGACCCTGGCGCTGGCGGAGGAAGTGTTGCAGGTGGCCCAGCGGGTGCATCCGGAAGTGGTCTACGAACTGGCCTTCCTCCAGGCGGAACCGGCCGAAGAGGGCGCCTGGCGCCTGCCGGGCGAGCCGTGGAATGGGCGAATGGAGGGTTTTCACAAACTGTTCCTGCTGGCCGATGATCTGCCCCAGGCGGTGGGTTCGGCGCTGTCGGCGGCGCTAAAGCAGCTGGCGCGCAGTGGCTGCATGATCGGTGGCCTGTCCGCGGGGGTGTACCCGTTGGCCATGCTCGGTCTGCTTGATGGTTATCGCGCTGCGGTGCATTGGCGCTGGCAGGACGACTTTGCCGAGCGTTTCCCCAAGGTGATCGCAACCAGCCACTTGTTCGACTGGGACCGTGACCGCCTCACCGCCTGTGGCGGCATGGCCGTGACCGACCTGCTGCTGGCGGTGCTGGCCCGCGATCACGGGGCCGAGCTGGCGGGGGCGGTGTCCGAGGAGCTGGTGGTAGAGCGCATTCGCGAAGGGGGCGAGCGCCAGCGCATTCCATTGCAGAACCGCCTTGGTTCGAGCCATCCGAAGCTGACCCAGGCTGTGCTGCTGATGGAAGCCAATATCGAAGAGCCGCTGACCACGGACGAGATTGCCCAGCACGTGTGCGTATCGCGCCGGCAGCTGGAGCGGATCTTCAAGCAGTACCTGAACCGCGTGCCGAGCCAGTATTACCTGGAGCTGCGGCTGAACAAGGCGCGGCAGATGCTGATGCAGACCAGCAAGTCGATCATCCAGATCGGCTTGTCCTGTGGCTTCTCCTCGGGGCCGCATTTCTCCAGCGCCTATCGCAACTTCTTCGGCGCCACGCCGCGGGAAGACCGCAACCAGCGGCGCAGCAGCAGCCCGTTCGAACTGAGCTCGGCGCCTGCCGAAAAAGGCTGATTCTACTACCTCCTGTACCGGCCTCTTCGCGGGCATGCCCGCTCCCACAGGTATTGCACAAGCTTCAAGCCCTGCACCGATCCTGTGGGAGCGGGCGTGCCCGCGAAGAGGCCGGTACAGGCTGCCTTCTTGTTAATGTGCACACCCGTTCACCCAGCCCCCTCTCTCCCGTACACTGCGCGATTGCGACAGTGTTTGTCGCATTGCCGAAAGCCTTGGTAAAACTGGGTTTTGCGCTGTAACAAGTTGTCGCTTGGCCGCAAGGACAGGCGCGGATCAGTCCTTACAATCCCCCCATCGCTCGCCACTTCCAGGCCAGCGTTCCTCTTCAGGAGACTCAGATGTCCGTTGAGCAAGCCCCGGTGCAACGTGCCGATTTCGACCAGGTCATGGTCCCCAACTATTCTCCGGCGGCCTTCATTCCTGTGCGAGGCGAGGGTTCCCGCGTCTGGGACCAGTCGGGCCGCGAGCTCATCGACTTTGCCGGCGGTATCGCGGTGAACGCCCTGGGCCATTGCCACCCGGCACTGGTCAAGGCCCTGACCGAGCAGGCCAACACCCTCTGGCACGTCTCCAACGTCTTCACCAACGAGCCGGCCCTGCGCCTGGCGCACAAGCTGGTCGACGCCACCTTTGCCGACCGTGCGTTCTTCTGCAACTCCGGCGCCGAGTCCAACGAGGCCGCCTTCAAGCTGGCCCGTCGCGTCGCCCACGACCGCTTCGGCCCTGAGAAGCACGAGATCATCGCTACCGTGAACAGCTTCCACGGTCGCACCTTGTTCACCGTCAGCGTTGGTGGTCAGCCGAAGTACTCCGACGGCTTCGGCCCGAAGATCACCGGCATCAGCCACGTGCCCTACAACGATCTGGAAGCGCTGAAGGCACAGATTTCCGACAAGACCTGCGCCGTGGTGATCGAACCGATCCAGGGCGAGAGCGGTGTGGTACCGGCCGACAAGGCCTACCTGGAAGGCGCACGCAAGCTGTGTGACGAGCACAATGCCCTGCTCATCTTCGACGAAGTGCAGACTGGCGTTGGCCGTACCGGTTCGCTGTATGCCTACCAGCATTACGGTGTGACCCCGGACATCCTGACCAGCGCCAAGAGCCTGGGCGGCGGGTTCCCGATCGGCGCCATGCTGACCACCACTGACATCGCCAAGCACCTGGCCGTCGGCACCCACGGCACCACCTACGGCGGTAACCCGCTGGGCTGCGCCGTCGCCTGCGCCGTGCTGGACGTGGTCAACACGCCGGAAACCCTGGCTGGTATCAAGGCCAAGCACGAGCGCTTCAAGTCCCGCCTGGAAAAGATCGGCCAGCAGTACGGCCTGTTCAGCCAGGTGCGTGGCGTCGGCCTGCTGATCGGCTGCGTGCTGACCGAAGCCTGGAAGGGCAAGGCCAAGGACGTGCTCAACGCCGCTGAAAAAGAAGGCGTGATGGTGTTGCAGGCCGGCCCTGACGTGGTCCGCTTCGCCCCAAGCCTGGTGGTCGAAGATGCCGACATCGACCAAGGGCTGGATCGCTTCGAGCGCGCTGTAGCGCAACTGACCAAGGGCTGATCGGCCCGCAGTCCTTTCACCGGTCCGCATGCCTTGAGGCGCCGGGCCGGTGAAACCCGAATTCCAGTGCGGGTGCCGCTGCGCCCGCCGTTTTTCCGTGCCGTCCTGAATGGCCCGTTTTTCCAAAGGAGTGACACCATGCTGGTGATGCGCCCCGCGCAAATGGCTGATCTGAACGAAGTGCAGCGCATGGCTGCCGACAGCCCCGTTGGTGTCACCTCGCTGCCGGACGATGCCGCCCGCCTGGGCGACAAGATTGCCGCGTCGGAAACCTCTTTTGCCGCTGAGGTCAGCTTCAACGGTGAGGAGAGCTACTTCTTCGTGCTCGAAGACAGCGAAACCGGCCAGCTCGCCGGCTGCTCGGCCATTGTCGCCTCGGCTGGCTACTCCGAGCCGTTCTACAGCTTCCGTAACGAGACCTTCGTGCACGCCTCGCGCGAGCTGAAGATCCATAACAAGATCCATGTCCTGTCGCTGTGCCACGACCTCACCGGCAACAGCCTGCTGACCAGCTTCTATGTGTTGCCGGAGCTGGTGAACAGTGGCTGGGCCGAGCTCAACTCCCGTGGCCGCCTGCTGTTCATGGCCTCGCACCCGGAGCGCTTCGCCGATTCGGTAGTCACCGAAATCGTCGGCTACAGCGACGAGCAGGGTGAATCGCCGTTCTGGGATGCCATCGGTCGCAACTTCTTCGACCTCAACTACGCCCACGCCGAGCGTCTGTGCGGCCTGAAGAGCCGCACCTTCCTCGCTGAGCTGATGCCGCACTACCCGATCTACGTGCCGCTGTTGCCCGATGAGGCCCAGGAAGCCATGGGTCAGGTGCATCCGCGGGCGCAGATCACCTTCGACATCCTCATGCGCGAAGGCTTCGAGACCGAGCATTACATCGACATCTTCGACGGCGGGCCGACCCTGCATGCGCGTGCCTCGGGCATCCGCTCGATCGCCCAGAGCCGCGTGGTGCCGGTCAAGGTGGACGACACCCCGGTCAAAGGCGGGCGCCCGTACCTGGTGTGCAACGGCCAATTGCAGGACTACCGCGCAGTGCTGCTGGAGCTGGACTGGGTGCCGGGCAAGCCGGTCAGCCTGAGCAGCCAGGCGGCCGAGGCTCTGGGTGTAGGCGAAGGTGCCAGCGTGCGCCTGGTTGCTGCCTGAGCGTCGGCGCACCCGCCGGAACGTTGAGTTTCGCGGCAGGCACTGGCCGCCGCACAAGGAGATAGCATGATCGTTCGTCCTGTACGCAGCAGCGATTTACCCGCGCTGATCGAATTGGCCCGCAGCACCGGCACCACCGGGCTGACGACCCTGCCAGCCAACGAAGAGCGCCTCGGTCACCGTGTCGGCTGGGCCGAGAAGAGCTTCCGTGGCGAAGCCGAGCGTGGCGACACCGATTACCTGTTCGTGCTGGAAAACGACGAAGGCCTGGTGGTCGGCATCAGCGCTATCGCTGGGGCCGTTGGCCTGCGTGAGCCCTGGTACAACTACCGGGTCGGCCTGACGGTCAGCGCCTCCCAAGAGCTGAAGATCTACCGCGAAATCCCTACGCTGTTCCTGGCCAACGACCTGACCGGCAACTCCGAGCTGTGCTCGTTGTTCCTGCGCAGCGACTACCGTTCCGGGGTCAACGGCCGCCTGCTGTCGCGAGCGCGCATGCTGTTCATTGCCGAGTTCCCCGAACTGTTCGGCAACAAGATCATCGCTGAAATGCGCGGCATGTCCGACGAGCAAGGCCGTTCGCCATTCTGGGAAAGCCTGGGCCGGCATTTCTTCAAGATGGAGTTCAGTCAGGCCGACTACCTCACCGGCGTGGGCAATAAGTCGTTCATCGCCGAGCTGATGCCCAAGTTCCCGCTGTACACCTGCTTCCTGTCCGAAGCCGCGCGCAACGTCATCGGCCGCGTGCACACCGACACGGAGCCTGCGCTGGCGATGCTGAAGCAGGAGGGCTTCAGCTATCAGGGCTATGTCGACATCTTCGACGCCGGCCCGGCCATCGAATGCGAAACCTCGAAGATCCGCGCCGTGCGCGAGAGCGAGACCTTGGTGCTGGCCGTGGGCACACCAGGTGATGACGCCACCCCTTACATCATCCACAACCGCAAGCGCGACGACTGCCGCATTACCGCCGCACCTGCGCGCCTGGCCGCCGGTACCCTGGTGGTCGACCCGCAGACCGCCAAGCGCCTGCGCATGGGCGCCGGCGACAACGTGCGCGCCGTGCCGCTGTCGGCAAGCCGGGAGGCCCAGTAAAATGACCACGCATTACATCGCAGGCAACTGGCAGGCTGGCCAGGGCGAAGCCCTGCAGTCGCTCAATCCGGTAACCCAAGCCGTTGTCTGGCAAGGGCAGGGTGCCGACGCCGGTCAGGTTGATTCAGCCATCAAGGCGGCCCGCCAGGCATTCCCGGCCTGGGCGCAACTGAGCCTGGAAGCGCGTATCGACGTGCTGGAAAAATTCGCCGAGCAACTCAAGCAACATGCCGAGGCGCTGGCCCACTGCATCGGTGAGGAAACCGGCAAGCCGCTGTGGGAGTCGGCCACGGAAGTGACCAGCATGGTCAACAAGGTGGCGATCTCGGTGCAGAGCTACCGCGAGCGTACCGGCGAGAAAAGCGGCCCGCTGGCCGATGCCACGGCGGTGCTGCGGCACAAGCCCCATGGTGTGGTGGCGGTGTTCGGCCCGTACAACTTCCCCGGCCATTTACCCAATGGCCATATCGTCCCGGCGCTGTTGGCGGGCAACTGCGTGGTGTTCAAGCCCAGCGAGCTGACCCCCAAGGTCGCCGAACTGACGGTCAATTGCTGGGTCGCCGCCGGCCTGCCGGCCGGTGTGCTGAACCTGGTGCAGGGCGCCCGTGAAACCGGCGTGGCGCTGGCTGCCAACCCGGGGATCGACGGCCTGTTCTTCACCGGTTCCAGCCGCACTGGCAACCTGCTGCACCAACAGTTCGCCGGTCGCCCGGACAAGATCCTCGCCCTGGAAATGGGCGGCAACAACCCGCTGGTGGTCGATGAGGTCAAGGACCTCGATGCTGCCGTGTACACCATCATCCAGTCGGCGTTCATTTCTGCCGGCCAGCGCTGCACCTGTGCGCGTCGTCTCCTGGTGCCGCAAGGTGCATGGGGCGATGCGCTGGTCGCGCGGTTGGTCGAGGTGTGCCAGAGCATCACCGTCGGCGCCTTCGATCAACAGCCGGCACCGTTCATGGGCTCGGTGATCTCGCTGCAAGCAGCGCAGGCACTGATCGCCGCCCAGGCCGAACTGTTGGCCAAAGGTGCCGTGAAGCTGCTGGAAATGAGGCAGCCTCAGGCCGACGCCGCGCTGCTGACGCCCGGCATTCTCGACGTCACTGCCGTGGCCGAGCGCCCGGACGAAGAGTTCTTTGGTCCGCTGCTGCAGGTAATCCGCTACGCCGACTTCGATGCCGCCATCGACGAGGCCAACAACACCCAGTACGGCCTGGCCGCCGGCCTGTTGTCCGATTCCCGTGCCCGCTACCAGTACTTCTGGCTGCGCAGCCGCGCTGGCATCGTTAACTGGAACAAGCAGCTGACCGGCGCCGCCAGCAGTGCGCCGTTCGGTGGCGTGGGCAACAGTGGCAACCACCGCGCCAGTGCCTATTACGCAGCCGACTACTGCGCTTATCCCGTGGCTTCGCTGGAGACCGCCAGCCTTGCCTTGCCGGCGACCCTGACGCCGGGCGTTACCCTATAACAACAGGTCACGGAGCCTAGCCGATGAAATCCTATGAAGTGAATTTTGATGGCCTGGTGGGGCCTACCCACAACTACGGCGGCCTGTCCTACGGTAACGTGGCTTCGCAGAGCAACAGCCAGCAAGGGTCCAACCCACGAGAAGCGGCGCGCCAGGGCCTGGCCAAGATGAAGGCGCTGGCCGACATGGGCTTCAAGCAGGGCGTACTGGCGCCGCAGGAGCGCCCTGATGTGGCTGCCTTGCGCCGCCTGGGCTTCAGCGGCAGCGATGCCGAGGTGATCCAGCGTGCCGCCAAGGAGGCCATGCCACTACTGGTCGCCAGTTGCTCGGCCTCAAGCATGTGGGTGGCCAACGCCGCCACCGTCAGCCCGAGTGCCGACACCGCCGATGGCCGCGTGCATTTCACCGCCGCCAACCTCAACTGCAAGTACCACCGCAGCATTGAGCACCCGACCACCAGCCGCGTGCTGGCGGCGATGTTCAACAACGAGAAACACTTTGCCCACCACGAGGCACTTCCAGCCGTGGCACAGTTCGGCGACGAGGGCGCAGCCAACCACACACGCTTCTGCCGCGAATACGGTGAGGCCGGGGTGGAGTTCTTCGTCTATGGCCGCAGCGCGTTCGACAGCCGCTACCCCGCACCGCAGAAGTACCCGGCGCGGCAGACCCTGGAGGCCTCCCAGGCCGTGGCCAGGCTGCACGGCCTGAGCGATGACGGTGTGGTCTACGCTCAACAGAACCCGGCGGTGATCGACCAGGGGGTGTTCCACAACGATGTGATTTCGGTCGGTAATGGTGAAGTGCTGTTCTACCACGAGGACGCTTTCCTCGAGACTGACGCGGTGCTTGGCCAACTGCAGGCTAAACTGGCCAGCAAGGGCGGCAACTTCCAGGCTATCCGTGTGCCTCGCGCGGCGGTAGCGGTAGAGGATGCAGTGCGTTCCTACCTGTTCAACAGCCAGCTGCTCAGCCGCGACGATGGTTCGATGCTGCTGGTGGTGCCGGAAGAGTGCCGCAACAACGAGCGGGTCTGGGCCTACCTGGGCCAGCTGACCGCCCAGGGTGGCGCGGTGAAGGAGGTCAAGGTGTTCGACCTCAAGCAGAGCATGCAGAACGGCGGTGGCCCGGCTTGTCTGCGTTTGCGCGTGGCATTGAAGGAATCGGAACTGGCGGCGGTCAATCAAGGCGTTATCATGACCGCCCCGCTGTACGACACCCTGGTGCAGTGGGTCGACAAGCATTACCGCGATCGCCTTGGCGAAGCCGACCTTGCCGACCCGCAGCTGTTGCTGGAGTGCCGTACCGCACTGGATGAATTGACCCAGATCCTGAAGTTGGGCTCGGTGTACCCGTTCCAACGCCAACCTTGAAGAGAGAATTTGCAATGACCGACGCCCTGCGCCTGATCCTCGAAGATGTAGACGGCACCCAGCTGGAAACCTCCTGCACCCGTTTTGCCATCGTCTGGCAAGGCAAGGAAGTGTGGGTTCAGCAGGACGGCCGTGGCCAGCTGCTGATCGGCGTGGATGTCGAGGAAGGCGATGCTGAATACGCCAACCTGCTGCTGCGCCCGATGGCCACCAATCTGGTCAGCCTGCAGCTGGAAATGGAGCCGGCAGAAGTCGGCGAAGATGACGATCACGTTCATGGCCCCGACTGCGGCCACCACCACTAAGGAAGCGCCTATGCTCGCCCTTGGCAAATTGCTCGAGCTGACCCTGACCGATCACGAGCCGGCCGAGAAGACTCAAGTGACACCCAAGGGCGCGCGGTTGCGCTGGCTGGGGGAGGGCGCACTGGAAGTGCGGCCGCCCGAAAACGAAGATTGTGGGCAGGACCTGCTGCTGTCGGCCGGTATTCACGGCAACGAGACGGCGCCGATCGAATTGCTCGAACGGCTGCTGCATGGTGTGGCCAACGGCAAGATCAAGCCGCGTGCGCGCATTCTGTTCCTGTTTGGCAACCCGGTAGCGATCCGCAAGGGTGAGCGTTTCGTCGAGCAGGATATCAACCGGCTGTTCAACGGCCGTCACGAACTCACCAGTGGCTTCGAGGCGCTGCGTGCGGCTGAGCTGGAGCAGTTCGCCCGGGTGTTCTTCAGCAAGCCAGAGCGCACTCGCCTGCATTACGACCTGCATACCGCCATCCGCGGTTCGAAAATCGAGCAGTTCGCCCTGTACCCCTATAAAGAGGGGCGCCAGCATTCTCGCCGCGAACTGGCCCGCCTGGCGGCAGCCGGTATGGAGGCGGTGCTGCTGCAGAGCAAGTCGTCGATCACCTTCAGTGCCTTCACCTACGAACAGTTGGGTGCCGAGGCATTTACGCTGGAGCTGGGCAAGGCGCGGCCGTTCGGGCAGAACGAGCAGGTCAACCTGGACAAGCTCGAAGAGCGCCTGATCCACATCATCGAAGGTACCGAGCCCGAGATCGACGACTCGCTGGACGGCTTGAAGCTGTTCAGCGTCGCCCGCGAGATCATCAAGCACAGTGACAGCTTCCACCTGCACCTGCCGGCGGACATCGAAAACTTCTCCGAGCTGAGCAAGGGTTACCTGCTGGCCGAGGACCTGGCCGAAATGCGCTGGGTGGTCGAGGAGGAGGGCGCGCGGATCATTTTCCCCAATCCCAGGGTCAAGAATGGCCTGCGCGCCGGCATCCTGATCGTGCCTGATTCGGGCCAGCGCCTGGGCTGAAACCGCAGCCGCCGCTGAAAGCGGCGGCTGTTTTTCGGATCCGATCCCGGATGAAAACCTTTTAATTCACCGCCTGTTCCATTTTCCCTTCCCTTGGGCGGTAATTGGCTTGCCAGTGGCGAAAGGCTGCAATTAGCATCCGCTCATGTCATTTTCGTTTGCAAGCGCCTTAAAAGCCGTCCAATCGACGCTTTCTATCGCATAAACACACTGCACCTTGCTTGCAGGACCGATATAATGCGGCCCTTTGCCGTCGTTTCGTCGACGTGTTTGCCCCCAAGGGCCGCCGTTTCCGTGGAAGAACCTATGAAAAGCGCAGAAATCCGTGAAGCCTTCCTTCGCTTCTTCGAAGAGCAGGGCCATACCCGAGTCGCCTCCAGTTCGCTGATCCCGAACAACGACCCGACCCTGCTGTTCACCAACGCAGGCATGAACCAGTTCAAGGACTGCTTCCTCGGTGCCGAGAAGCGCGCGTACACCCGCGCTGTCAGCAGCCAGAAGTGCGTGCGTGCCGGTGGCAAGCACAACGACCTGGAAAACGTCGGCTATACCGCGCGCCACCACACCTTCTTCGAAATGCTGGGCAACTTCAGCTTCGGCGACTACTTCAAGCGCGACGCGATCACCTTCGCCTGGACCTTCCTGACGTCCGACAAGTGGCTGAACCTGCCCAAGGAAAAGCTCTGGGTCACCGTCTACGCGTCTGACGACGAAGCCTACGACATCTGGACCAAGGAAGTCGGCGTGCCGGCCGAGCGCATGGTGCGCATCGGCGACAACAAAGGCGCCCCGTACGCCTCCGACAATTTCTGGACCATGGGCGACACCGGCCCCTGCGGCCCGTGCACCGAGATCTTCTACGATCACGGCGCCGACATCTGGGGCGGCCCACCCGGTTCGCCGGAAGAAGACGGCGACCGTTACATCGAGATCTGGAACAACGTCTTCATGCAGTTCAACCGCACCGCCGACGGCGTGCTGCACCCGCTGCCAGCGCCGTCGGTGGACACCGGCATGGGCCTGGAGCGCATCAGTGCGGTCATGCAGCACGTGCACTCGAACTACGAGATCGACCTGTTCCAGAACCTGCTGTCTGCTGCGGCCAAGGCCATCGGTTGCAGCAATGACGGCCAGGCTTCGCTGAAAGTGGTTGCCGACCACATCCGCTCCTGCGGCTTCCTGATTGCCGACGGCGTGCTGCCGTCCAACGAGGGTCGTGGCTACGTGCTGCGCCGCATCATCCGCCGCGCTTGCCGCCACGGTAACAAGCTGGGCGCCAAGGGCAGCTTCTTCTACCAGATCGTCGCCGCCCTGGCGGCCGAGATGGGCGAGGCCTTCCCAGAGCTGAAGAACCAGCAGGCGCACATCGAGCGCGTGCTCAAGGCTGAAGAAGAGCAGTTCGCCAAGACCCTGGAGCAAGGCCTGCGCATCCTCGAGCAGGACCTGGCCCAGCTGAAAGGCGACGTGGTGCCGGGCGACGTGGTGTTCAAACTGTACGACACCTACGGCTTCCCGATGGACCTGACCGCCGACATCGCCCGCGAGCGCGAGCTGACCATCGACGAAGCCGGCTTCGAGCGTGAAATGGAAGCTCAGCGTGAGCGTGCCCGTTCCGCCAGCAGCTTCGGCATGGACTACAACAGCCTGGTCAAGGTCGACAGCGCCACCGAGTTCCTCGGTTATGACGCCACCGAAGGCCAGGGCAAGATCATCGCCCTGTACAAGGACGGCCAGTCCGTCGACCAGCTGGGTGAAGGCGAGCAGGGCGTGGTGGTCCTCGACCGCACCCCGTTCTACGCCGAATCCGGTGGCCAGGTCGGTGACAGTGGCTTCCTGCAGGCCGGCGCTGCGCGCTTCGACGTGCGCGACACCACGAAGACCGGCGGTGCCTTCCTGCACCACGGCGTAGTCGCCAGCGGTCCGCTGGTCATCGGCTCGCCCGTCGAGGCCAAGGTCGATGCCGACGTGCAGCACGCCACCTCGCTGAACCACTCGGCCACTCACCTGCTGCACGAAGCACTGCGTCAGGTACTGGGCGAGCACGTACAGCAGAAGGGCTCGCTGGTCGACAGTCAGCGCCTGCGTTTCGACTTCAGCCACTTCGAAGCGGTGAAACCGGAGCAGATCAAGGCCCTCGAAGACATCGTCAACCGTGAAGTGCGCAAGAACACTCCGGTTGAAACCGAGCTGACCGATATCGAAACCGCCAAGGCCAAGGGCGCCATGGCCCTGTTTGGCGAGAAGTACGGTGATACCGTGCGCGTGCTGAGCATGGGCGGCGATTTCTCCGTCGAACTGTGTGGCGGTATCCACGCCAAGCGCACCGGCGATATCAGCCTGTTCAAGATCATCAGCGAAGGCGGCGTGGCCTCGGGCGTGCGCCGTATCGAAGCGGTGACCGGTGCCGCTGCACTGGCCTACCTGAACGCTGCCGAAGAGCAGGTCAAGGAAGCCGCGCAGCTGGTCAAGGGCAACCGTGACAACCTGATCGACAAGCTGTCGGCTGTGCTCGAGCGCAACCGCCAGCTGGAAAAGCAGCTCGAGCAGCTGCAGGCCAAGGCCGCCAGCGCCGCCGGGGACGATCTCTCCAATGCGGCCGTTGAGGTCAAGGGAGCCAAGGTGCTTGCCGCCCGCCTGGATGGGCAGGATGGCAAGGCCCTGCTGGCCCTGGTCGATCAGCTGAAGAACAAGCTCGGCCACGCAGTGATCCTGCTGGGCAGCGAGCATGAGGGCAAGGTCGTGCTGGTGGCCGGCGTGACCAAGGACCTCTCCAGCCAACTCAAGGCTGGTGACCTGATGAAACAAGCCGCTGCGGTAGTGGGCGGCAAGGGCGGTGGCCGTCCGGACATGGCTCAGGGTGGTGGCGTCGACGTCGCTGCACTGGACCAGGCCCTGGCGCTGGCCGTGCCGTTCGCAGAGCAGGGACTTTGAGATGAAGGGGCCGGCGGTCTAGTCGCCGGCTCCTTCATGTTGGATGGTTTTTTTGAGGCCCGGTACGGGCTGAGGCACCATTGAAATGGCGTTGATCGTACAGAAATTTGGCGGCACCTCTGTCGGTTCCATCGAACGGATCGAGCAGGTAGCCGAAAAGGTCAAGAAACACCGTGAAGCGGGCGACGACCTGGTGGTTGTGCTCTCGGCCATGAGCGGTGAAACCAATCGCCTGATCGATCTGGCCAAGCAGATCACCGATCAACCGGTTCCGCGTGAACTGGATGTGATCGTGTCGACCGGTGAGCAGGTCACCATTGCCCTGCTGACCATGGCCTTGATCAAGCGCGGTGTGCCAGCGGTGTCCTATACGGGCAACCAGGTGCGCATCCTCACCGACAGCGCGCACAACAAGGCGCGCATCCTGCAGATCGACGACCAGAAGATCCGTGCCGACCTCAAGGAAGGTCGCGTGGTTGTGGTAGCCGGTTTCCAGGGTGTCGACGAGCACGGCAGCATCACCACCCTCGGCCGTGGTGGCTCCGACACCACCGGCGTGGCCCTGGCGGCTGCGCTGAAGGCTGACGAGTGCCAGATCTACACCGACGTCGATGGCGTCTACACCACCGACCCGCGCGTTGTGCCACAGGCCCGCCGCCTGGAGAAGATCACCTTTGAAGAGATGCTGGAAATGGCCAGCCTCGGTTCCAAGGTGCTGCAGATCCGCTCGGTGGAGTTCGCCGGCAAGTACAACGTTCCGCTGCGCGTGCTGCACAGCTTCAAGGAGGGTCCAGGTACCCTCATTACCATTGATGAAGAGGAATCCATGGAACAGCCGATCATTTCCGGTATCGCCTTCAACCGTGATGAGGCCAAGCTGACCATTCGCGGCGTGCCGGACACCCCGGGCGTTGCTTTCAAGATCCTCGGCCCGATCAGCGCTTCGAACATCGAAGTGGACATGATCGTGCAGAACGTTTCGCACGATAACACCACCGACTTCACCTTCACCGTACACCGCAACGAGTACGAGAAGGCCTACAGCGTGCTGGAAAACACCGCGCGTGAAATCGGTGCCCGTGAAGTGATCGGCGACACCAAGATCGCCAAGGTATCGATCGTCGGTGTTGGCATGCGCTCCCACGCGGGCGTTGCCAGCCGCATGTTCGAAGCCCTGGCCAAGGAGAGCATCAATATCCAGATGATCTCCACCTCCGAGATCAAGGTCTCGGTCGTTATCGAAGAGAAGTACCTGGAGCTTGCCGTACGCGCGCTGCACACCGCGTTCGAACTCGACGCTCCGGCCCGACAGGGCGAGTAAGGCGTTGCCCGGAGGGCGCGGCTTAGCCGCGCCCTTCGCGTTTCTGGTCGCCACGCAGGCCCTGGCCTGCCAGCGGGGCGATCATCCAGGTCCTGTGCCGTCGTCCACGGCAAGGCCCTGACATCCCAAGACTGTTATCCCTGAATGTTTGGTGTAAGGAGAAAGCTATGTTGATTCTGACTCGTCGGTGCGCCGAGAGCCTGATCATTGGAGACGGCGAGATCACCGTGACGGTGCTCGGCGTGAAAGGCAACCAGGTGCGTATTGGCGTCAGCGCCCCTAAGGAAGTGGCCGTTCACCGCGAAGAAATCTACCTGCGGATCAAGAAAGAGAAGGACGAAGAGCCAAGCCTTTAATTTTTTTGAAGTTTTTTTCAAAAAAAGGGTTGCAAACGAGGAAGAGCCTGTTTAATATTCGCCTCGTGTTGCGGTGAGGTGGCCGAGTGGCCGAAGGCGCTCCCCTGCTAAGGGAGTATACCTCATAAGGGTATCGGGGGTTCGAATCCCCCCTTCACCGCCATTATTTGCGTAGGGCGCTGTAAGCAGTAAGAACGCTAAGTCGTTGAAGTTAAACGAAAAAGTTCTTGCAAAAATGTTTCAGCGAACTATCATGCGCGGCAAGACTGGACTCATAGCTCAGCTGGATAGAGTACTCGGCTACGAACCGAGCGGTCGCAGGTTCGAATCCTGCTGAGTCCACCATTTTTGAAGTGGCTTTGATTGCAAGGCTGCTTCAAGCCAACCAGTGGTAAC
>NZ_BCBA01000013.1 GCF_001320245.1 Pseudomonas sp. NBRC 111124 | reverse complement strand
CGGACTCATAGCTCAGCTGGATAGAGTACTCGGCTACGAACCGAGCGGTCGCAGGTTCGAATCCTGCTGAGTCCACCATATCATCAAGAAGCCCGCTCAATTGAGCGGGCTTTTTGTTTTCAATTTCACTGCTTTGTCAGTGATGCCTGACTAGACTGCTCATCAACCGGCCCGACAGACTTTTGCGCGGCGGATGTGTTTTTTGATGCGCGCCTGCCGTCGCACAGATGGCTTCGAGCGTTGTCCCAGCTTTATCTCGCAAACGATTGTTCTGGCCAAAATTTTAAGCGATCTGACAGCTTAGGCAGTGTATGATTGCGCCCGTCAGCCCCGCCGGGGCTTGTGGAAAACCACCATGGACTTACCCAGTAGTTACTCCTTAACAAGATTCATACAGCTAGATCTGACTGATTGATTCTCCCGGCGTGCTCTGCTGCTGGGAGTGGAGTTCGCCTATGACTGAAGTAGAAGTAAAGAAAGCTCAAGAGAGCCTGCAGGATCGCCTGGCCCAGGTGGTCGAGCTGCTGCAGCGCCAGCGAGTGGTTGAAGACCTGACCCACCGTCAGGAAGGTCAGCACAATGACCTGGTGGAAAACCTCGTCCACCGCCAGAACCTCGTCGAATTGCAGCGCAAGCTCGACGACCTTCACCCTGCCGACATCGCCTACATCCTCGAAGCCTTGCCCCTGCAGGACCGCCTGACGGTCTGGCAGCTGGTGCGCTCGGATCGCGATGGCGACATCCTCCTCGAAGTTTCCGACTCTGTTCGCCAATCGCTGATCGCCGACATGGACGATCACGAGATCCTGGCCGCTGCCAAGGAAATGGATGCCGACGAACTCGCTGACCTGGCCCCTGAGCTGCCGCGCGACGTTGTCCATGAGCTGATGGAGACCCTCGATGCTCAGCAGCGCGAGCGCGTGCGTTCGGCACTGAGTTACGACGAGGAGCAGGTCGGTGCGTTGATGGACTTCGAGATGGTCACCATCCGCGAAGACGTCAGCCTGGAAGTGGTACTGCGTTACCTGCGCCGTCTGAAAGAGTTGCCCAACCATACCGACAAACTGTTCGTGGTCGACTATGACGGCATTCTCAAAGGCGTGCTGCCAATCAAGCGCCTGCTGGTCAACGACCCGGAGAGGAAAGTCGCGGAGGTCATGGCAACCGACCCCGTGTCTTTCCACCCTGAGGAAGATGCCTACGACGCCGCGCAGGCCTTCGAGCGTTATGACCTGGTTTCGGCACCGGTGGTGGACAAGAGCGATCGCTTGATCGGCCGTCTGACCATCGACGAGATGGTCGACCTGATCCGTGAGGAAAGCGAAAGCGAAGTCCTCAACATGGCGGGTCTGCGTGAGGAGGAAGACATCTTTGCCTCGGTCTGGCGCTCGTTCCGTAACCGTTGGGCATGGCTGGCAATCAACCTTATTACCGCCTTCCTTGCTTCGCGCGTGATCGGCCTGTTCGAGGGCTCGATTGAAAAGCTGGTGGCGTTGGCTGCGCTGATGCCGATCGTTGCCGGTATTGGGGGTAACTCAGGTAATCAGACGATCACCATGATTGTCCGAGCCATGGCGCTGGACCAGGTGTCGCCGGGCAATACCAGCCGCCTGATGCGCAAAGAGCTGGCGGTATCACTGATCAACGGCCTGGTGTGGGGCGGGGTGATTGGTGCGGTGGCGTTCTGGCTATATGGCAGTTGGTCGCTGGGCGTAGTGATGACCGCAGCGATGACCTTGAACCTGTTGCTGGCGGCGTTGATGGGTGTACTGATCCCGATGACCCTGGCCCGCCTGGGGCGCGACCCGGCGATGGGGGCGAGTGTGATGATCACGGCGGCGACCGACAGCGGTGGCTTCTTTATCTTCCTGGGCCTGGCCACGCTGTTTCTGCTCTGACGCCGCTCATGAAAAATCAGCACAACGAAAAAAGCCAGCTTACGCTGGCTTTTTCGTGTCTGCTTGCTGCCGGCCTCAGGAGGCGTCGGCGGCCATTTCCACATCGTGAGCGATGAGGGCCACCAGTGCATTCTGCTGGCGGTGTGACAGCTGGCGGAAACGTTGCAGGAGCTCGCGCTCGTGCAGCGACAGCTCCGGGCTGTCCAGGCGCATGCTCAGCTCGTCGCCCAGCGCACCTTCCTGGATAAGGCTCTGCTCCAGGCGGGCGATGATTTCGGAGTTCATGCTGCGGTGATGGTTGCGCGCTACCTCGGCAATGCGCTCACGCATCCCGTCTGGCAGGCGGACGACGAACTTGTCAGCGGTGCGGCTCGAATAAATAGCCTGTTTCATTGGGCGCATATAAATTGACCGGGTTTACAGGTTCAGGGGAAGCGGTTCTCAAATTGGCCGCACGGGGTGGTAGTACGACCGTGGCGACGACAAAATGTTCAACCGTCATGAAAATTTGGAAGCTCATCTTGCCTCATGGTCGCCGTTTCCTTGGCGTCAATTCTGTGACAAATAGTGAGCCGGATAAAGGCTTTTTGCCAGTACCAATTATCAGAAATGAGCACTGGTTTGAAAAGTTTTGCATTATCCAGCTCGCCGCACCGTCAGCCTTTTGCCGTCAAAAACCTGTAAAACGCAGCAAAGGGCGCAGAAAACACCTAGAATGCGCGGGTTTCCTTCCATAGAGCATAGTGGCTATGCAACATGACGCAAGCGCCCGAGCGGAGGCCTCAGGCCGCCTGATATTCCTGGTAGGACCATCGGGTTCGGGAAAAGATTCCCTGATCAATGCTTCTCGTGCGCAATTGTCTGCCGCAGGGGTGGAAATTGCCCGTAGGGTCATCACTCGCTCCGCCGAGGCCAAGGGGGAAGCGGCACAAAGTGTGAGCGTGGAGCGCTTCGCGCAGTTGCGCGAGCAGGGTGCATTCGCCATGCACTGGCGGGCCAATGGCCTCGAGTATGGGATTCCGGCCCAGGTGGATCAGTGGCTGGCGCAAGGGCGCTCAGTGCTGGTCAATGGCTCGCGGGCTTATCTGCCCGTCGCACGGGAGCGTTATCCGGACCTGTTGGCCGTGTGCCTCGAAGTGCAACCCCAGGTGCTGCGTGAACGCTTGCTCGCCCGCGGGCGGGAAACCCCGGAGCAGGTCGATCAGCGCTTGGCGCGCAATGCCCGGCTTCAGCTGGAGGCTGGCTGGTCAGTCCACCACCTCGACAATTCAGGGGAGTTGGCAACGGCGGTTGCGGCCCTGCTCGATCTGCTGCGCCAGGAAAAATTGATCGCCTGAACGACCGTCGGAAAAAACCTGCGTGCAAAAAGCCCGATTCAGGCATGACAAACGGTGGCGCGCTGGTTAACATGCTCGCCGTCCTGCGATTGCTGCAATAAGCTCAGCAACGTCGCGGGCCGGTTTCAGTCCCTGTAGTTTAATGGATAGAACGGGGTCCTCCTAAGACTCTGGTGCAGGTTCGATTCCTGCCGGGGACGCCATCCACGCTAAATCCCACCCTCTGCCCCTCGTCTCCTTTGCACAAGGCCGACGTGCGCTGCGCGCGCCCGGACCGGAGCTTGCTGTCATTTCATCGAGGGTCGAAGGATGCATGCCGCCACCTGCTTCAAGGCCAGCCAGGCGCTGCCTGATGCCATTCAATTGCTGTTCAGCCCGCTGCGGCCAGCCGCCGCAAGGGGTGAGCCATGAGCGCCCTACTGGAACTGCTTGTCCGGCCCCTGCTGCCCGGCCAGCGCAGCCTGCCCCTGCTGGTCGAGGCACCCCACGCCGGCCTGGACCTCAACGAAGCGCTGGCGCCGATCCGTGAATTGGTCGACCGCCATTTGCTCGACGCCGGCGGCATTCTTTTCCGCGGTTTCGATGTGGGCGGCGCCGAGGCCTTCCGCAGCTTTGCCGGCGGCTTCGGCCACCCGCTGCTCAATTACGAGTTCGGCTCGACCCCACGCAGCAACGTCACCCAAGGCGTGTACACCTCAACCGAGTACCCGCCGCACCAGAAGATCCCGCTGCATAACGAGCAGGCCTACACCCGTGAATGGCCGATGAAGATCTGGTTCTACAGCATGATCGCCGCCGAGAGCGGAGGGGAAACGCCGATAGCCGACAGCCGTGAGGTGTTCCGCCGCATCGACTCACGCATTCACGAACGCTTCAACCGCCATGGCCTGATGTACGTGCGCAACTTTGGCAATGGCCTGGATGTGCCCTGGGAGCAGGTATTCAACAGTGACGACCCAGCCGTGGTGGAAGCCTACTGCCAACGCCACGCGATCGCCTGCCAGTGGAAGGACGACGGCGAGCTGCGTACCCGCCAGATCTGCCAGGCCGTGGCCCGCCACCCGCGTACCGGCGAGAACGTGTGGTTCAACCAGGCCCACCTGTTCCATGTTTCCAACCTGCCCCCTGAGGTGCGTGAGAGCCTGCTGGAAATCGTCGACGAGGAAGACCTGCCGCGTAACGTCTACTACGGTGATGGTTCGCCCATCGAGGACTCGATACTCGACGAAGTGCGCGGCGTGCTGGATGAATGCACCATCGCCTTCCCGTGGCAGGAGGGCGATGTGCTGATGCTCGACAACATGCTCGCCGCCCACGCCCGCAGCACCTTCACCGGCAAGCGCAAGGTCATCGTGGCCATGGCCGAGGGGCACGGCGCGGGCTGAGCCGCGAAGCACCGCAGCGACCGCCAGCACGTCCTCGGGCGCGCCGGCGCGCTGCTGTGAAACGGGCGCGATGGGTTTTGCAAACAGCGCCTAAATGCAAGCCGGAATCATTCGTTCAACAGGTATCGCGGAGCCCAGGGCGGCTCCCATCACCGGTTCGGACGACCTATGAGCACCCTCGATCAATCCCTGAAGCTGGCGCGCCGCTTCATTGAACTGCCGCTTGAAAAACGCCGTGTCTTCTTCGCCGCCCTGCGCGACGAACAGGTCGACTTCAGCAGCTACCCCATCCCCGACTGCAGCGCAGTCGCTGGCCGCGACCAGCTCTCTTATGCCCAGCAGCGCATGTGGTTCCTCTGGCAACTGGAGCCGCAGAGCGCCGCCTACAATCTGCCAGGGGCCGTGCGCCTGATCGGTAACCTGAATCACCAGGCTCTGGAACTGGCCCTTGCCGATCTGGTGCAGCGCCACGAGTGCCTGCGTACCACTTTCGAGGAAGTCGACGGCCAGGCGCTGCAGCGTGTCGGGGACGGTGCGCAAGTACAGGTTCGCCATCTTGACCTGTCCGGCCTGGATGCGGGTCAACGCCTGCAGCGTACCCGTGAGGAAGTTGCCCGTGAAGCCGGCCAGCCGTTTGACCTGCAGCAGGGTCCGCTGCTGCGGGTGGCACTGCTGCAACTGGCGGCGGATGAGCATGTGCTGCTGCTGACCCTGCATCACATCATCGCCGACGGCTGGTCGATGAACATCCTCATCGAAGAGTTCATGCGCTGCCTGGACGCCCGCAGCGCCGGCAACCAGGCCCAGTTACCGGCACTGGCCGTGCACTACCGCGACTACGCCCTGTGGCAGCGCAGCTGGATGGAAGCCGGCGAGCAGGCGTGCCAGCTTGACTACTGGCGGGCCCAGCTGGGCGAGGACCATGAACCACTGGAATTGCCCACCGACCGCCCACGGCCAGCGCAACCGAGCCACGCCGGTGCGCGTCTGGAATTCGCCATCGACGCCGAGCTGCGCAATGGCCTGAAGGCGCTGGCCCAGCGCCAGGGCGTGACCTTGTTCGTGGTGCTGCTGGCGGCCTTCAAGACCCTGTTGTACCGCTACAGCGGGCAGGGCGACATTCGTGTCGGCGGCCTGATTGCCAACCGCAACCGCGGCGAGGTCGAGGGCCTGATCGGTTTCTTCGTCAATACCCAGGTGCTGCGCAGCCAGCTGGATGGCCGCCAGACCTTCGCGCAGCTGTTGCAAGCGTTGCGCCAGGCCGCCCTGGGCGCGCAAGCCCATCAGGAGCTGCCGTTCGATGCGCTGCTGGAGGCGCTGCAGCCCAGCCGCAGCCAGAGCCACAACGCGCTGTTCCAGGTCATGTACAACCATCAGCCGCTGGTCACCGACATCCAGGGCATGCGCCTGCAATGCGGCCTGCAGCTGGCGCATCTGGATGCCGAGCAGAGCGTGGCCGGCGCCCGCAGCCATGCCGCCGCCAGCGACCTGATGCTGGAGACCCGGGAGGAAGGCGAACGCTTGCTGGCCGCGTTCACCTATGCCACCGACCTGTTCGATGCCGCCACCGTCGAGCGCATGGCTGGCCATTGGCGCAACCTGCTGCGCAGTGTGCTCGCCGACCCGCAACGTCGAATTGGCGAGCTGCAGTTGCTCGAGGCTGCGGAGTCTCGTCAATTGCACAACTGGGCATTGCGTGCCCCCGCACCGCAGGCAGCGGCACTGGCCCACCAGCGCTTCCAGGCTCAGGCAGCGCGCACGCCCGAGGCGGTGGCGCTGGTGCTGGCCGGCGAAGGGCAGGGCGCCAGCCTGAGCTACGCCGAGCTGAATCGCCGCAGCAACCGCCTGGCCCAGCGCCTGGTGCAGTCGGGTGTCGGCCCTGAGGTGCTGGTGGGCGTGGCGCTGGAGCGCTCGCTGGACATGGGGGTTGCCTTGCTGGCAGTGCTCAAGGCCGGAGGCGCCTATGTGCCGCTGGACCCGCAAGCGCCCAGCGAACGCATCGCCCAGGTGTTCGCCGACAGTGGCTTGCGCCTGCTGCTGACCCAATCGAACTTGCTGAGCCAGCTGCCGGAGGCTGAGGGTGTCGAAGTCCTGTGCCTGGACCAGGTGCAGGGTGAGCAACCTGAGCTTGCCCCGCAGGTTTCACTGCAACCCGGCAACCTGGCCTACGTGATCTACACCTCGGGTTCCACCGGCCGCCCCAAAGGGGTCGCCATCAGCCATGGCGCCCTGGCCGAGTTCTGCGAACTGGCCACCGACTATTCGCGCCTGACGGCGGAGGATCGTGTGCTGCAGTTCGCCACCTGCAGCTTCGACGGGTTCGTCGAGCAGTTCTACCCACCGCTGTGCGCGGGTGCCCGCGTGGTGCTGCGCGACAGCCGCCTGTGGGACAGCGCCAGCTTCCTGCAGGCGCTGGAGCAGCACGGCATTACCGTCGCCGACTTGCCGGCCGCCTACTGGCACATGCTGGTGCAGGACTACGCCCGCGCCACGCCACAGTCGTTTGCCGCACTGCGCCAGGTGCATGTCGGCGGCGAAGCCATGGCGGTCGATGGCCTCGACCTGTGGCGCCGCGCCGGGCTGGCCGGTGTGCGGCTGCTCAACACCTATGGCCCGACCGAGGCCACGGTGGTCTCCAGCATCCACGACTGCACGGCGCTGGCATCGCAGGATGTGTCCTGGCGGGGCATCCCCATCGGCCAGGGCCTCGCCGGCCGGCGGCTGTGCATTCTCGACGGCGAGATGCAGCCACTGCCAGCCGGCGCCATTGGCGAGCTGTACATCGGTGGGCCTGGCCTGGCACGCGGCTATCACGGCCAGCCCGCGCTCAGCGCCGAACGCTTCCTGCCTGACCCTGAAGTCCCCGGCGAGCGCCTGTACCGCACCGGTGACCGCGCCCGCTTCGACGCCAATGGCGCCATCGAGTACATCGGTCGGGTCGACCACCAGGTGAAGGTGCGCGGCTTCCGTATCGAGCTTGGCGAAATCGAGATGCGCCTGCAGCAATGCCCTGGCGTGCGCGAGGCGGCAGTGTTGGCCCTGGACATGGCCGGCGGGCGACAACTGGTGGCCTATGTGGTCACCGAAGCCGACGGCGCCAATGCCGACGCGCAGCGCCAGGCGATCCGCGAGGGCCTGCGTGCGACGTTGCCGGACTACATGGTCCCTGGGCACTTGGTGCTGCTGCACAACCTGCCGCTGACCCCCAGCGGCAAGCTTGACCGCAAGGCCTTGCCCGCGCCCGATCCGAGCCAGTTGCAGGCCAGCTTCCGCGCGCCGGTCAGTGAGCAGGAGCAACGCCTGGCAGCGATCTGGATGGAGGTCCTGCAGGTGCCCCGCGTCGGCCTCGACGACAGCTTCTTCGACTTGGGCGGGCATTCGCTGCTGGCGGCCCAGGTCATTGCCCGGATCAAGTCCGAGCTGGGCGTCGCGCTGCCCATGCGCAGCCTGTTCGAGCGCCCGCACCTGGCCGCCCTGGCCGAAGAGCTTGAGGCCTTGGGCGGCACCGCCGACGAGGACTGGGCCGACATGGAAGCGTTCATGAATTCACTGGAGGAGGTTTGAGCATGACCCGCAACACTACCCTGCGTATCGCCGAGAAGTTCATCGGGTTGCCGCTCGAACAACGCCGCCAGTTCCTCGCCAAGCTGCGCCAGGATGGCAAGGACTTCGGCCTGCTGCCGATCCCGGTCAGCCGCCATGGCCTTGAGGCCATCCCGCTGTCCTACGCCCAGCAGCGCCTGCTGTTTCTTTGGCAGCTCGACCCGCAGAGCGCCGCCTACAACATGGCCGCCGGCCTGCGCCTGTGCGGCGACCTGGACCAAAGCCGCTTGCAGGGCGCCTTCGATGCGCTGATCGAGCGCCACGAAGCGCTGCGCACCGTGTTCCAGGTCGAGGGCGAGCAGCCGCTGCAACGGGTGCTGGCGGCGGCGCCCCTGGCCCTGCGGCATGTCGACTTCGGTACGGTGGACGAGGCCGAGCTGGCGCGTCTGGTAGAAGACGACGTCGCTCGCCCGTTCGACCTGCTCAATGGCCCGCTGCTGCGTGCCAGCCTGTACCGCCTGGGCCAGGAGGAACACGTGTTGGTGGTGTGCATGCACCACATCGTCTCTGATGGCTGGTCGATGGACGTGATGGTCCGCGAGTTCGTGCAGTGCTACCAGGCCGGCGCCCAGAGCCTGCCAGCGCTGCCGCTGCAATATGCCGACTATGCCGTGTGGCAGCGCCGTTGGCTGGAAGCCGGCGAGGGTGAGCGGCAGTTGCAGCACTGGCGCGAACAGCTGGGTGAAGAACACCCGCTGCTCGACGTGGCGCCCGACTTCCCGCGTCCGCCGGTGCAGAGCCTGCAAGGCGAGACCCTGAAGTTCGACTTCGGCGCTCCGCTGTCGCAGCGCCTGCGCGATACCGCCCGGGCCCAGGGCGTGACCCTGTTCATGCTGATGCTGACTGGCTATGCGCTGTTCCTCTCACGCCATTCCGGCCAGCGTGATATCCGCATCGGCGTGCCCAACGCCAACCGTGGGCGCGAAGAGGTGGCAGGCCTGATCGGTTTCTTCGTCAACACTCAGGTGCTGCGTTGCGTGGTCGACGAGCGCCTGTCGCTCGGTGAACTGCTGGTGCGGGTACGCGAGGCGACCTTCGCTGCCCAGGCCAACCAGGAGCTGCCGTTCGAGCAACTGGTGGAAGTGCTCGCGCCAGCGCGCAGCCTTGGCCACAACCCGCTGTTCCAGGCCAAGTTCAACCAGAACGTCGGCGTGCAGAAACAGACCGCACTGCAATTGCCGGGGCTGGCCGTCAGCGAGTATCCGCTGCGCAAGGAAGGCACCCACTTCGACCTCGCCCTGGACATCACCGACGACGGCAACCTGGTGCATGGCGAGATGACCTACGCCAGCGACCTCTACCAGCGCTCCACCCTCGAAGGCTTCATCGCTGCATTGCGTGAGCTGTTCGAGACGCTGCTGGCCGCACCGGATGCGCCACTGCATACGCTGGTCAAGGCGCCTGCCGCAGAGGTTGCCAGCCACCGTGCGCAACCGGCCCTGGTCCTGCAGCGTTGGGACGAGCAAGTGCGTCGCCAGCCAGGCGGCATCGCGGCGGCCTGTGCAGGGCAGCAGCTCAGCCATGCAGAACTGGACAGCCAGGCCAACCGCCTGGCCCATCACCTGCGCAGCCTGGGCGTCACCGCTGGCGTACCCGTTGCGGTGCTGATGGAGCGCTCGCTGGACTGGCTGGTGTGCCTGCTGGGCATTCTCAAGGCCGGTGGCGTATACATGCCGCTGGACATCAAGGCACCGGCCGAGCGCCTGCAAGGCATGCTGCAGCGCAGCGGCGCGCAGGTCGTGCTGTGCGATGCGGCGCAGCCGCGCCAGCAGGGGTTGGCCTCGTCTGATTGCAAGGTACAGCCCTACGCGCCGGCGCGTTGGGCCTCGTTGCCGGATAATCCATCGCCAATCGGGATTCTGGCTGGAGCACCGGCCTACGTGATCCACACCTCTGGCTCCACCGGCCAACCGAAGGGTGTGGTGGTCAGCCATGGCGCGCTGGCCAGTTATGTCGATGGCCTGCTGCAGCGTCTGGACCTGGCTGCGGATGCGAGCATGGCGCTGGTCTCCACCATCGCCGCCGACCTTGGCCATACGGTGCTGTTTGGCGCCTTGTGCTCCGGGCGCACCTTGCATGTGCTGCCGGAGGCGCTGGGCTTCGATCCCGATGCCTTCGCCGCCTACATGGCCGAGCAGCGCATCGGCGTGCTGAAGATCGTCCCCAGCCACCTCAATGGCCTGCTGCAGGCGGCCAACGCGGCAGATGTACTGCCCGAGCACGCCTTGATCGTCGGTGGCGAGGCGTGTTCGCCCGCGCTGTACCAGAAAGTGCGCGAGCTCAAGCCCGGCTGCCGCTTCATCAACCACTACGGCCCCAGCGAAACCACGGTCAGCGTGCTGACCCACGAACTGCAGGGTGAAGCGGCGCATGCGATGCCGTTGGGTACGGCGCTGCCGGGTGCCCGCGTGCGGGTGCTGGACGATGTGCTCAACGTGTTGCCGGCGCGTGTCGCAGGCGAGCTGTACATTGGTGGCGACAGCCTGGCGCAAGGTTACCTCGGCCAGGCGGCGCTGACCGCCGAACGTTTCGTGCCCGACCCGTTCGGCGCGCCGGGCACGCGCCTGTACCGCAGCGGCGACCGTGTGCAGCGCGACAGCGCAGGCTTGCTGCACTTCCTCGGGCGTGCCGACGACCAGGTGAAGATCCGCGGTTATCGGGTCGAACCGGGGGAAGTCAGCCGCGTGCTGCGTGGCCTGGCAGGGGTGCGTGATGCCGTGGTCCTGGCAGTGCCGCAAGGCGATGATCCGGCGCAGCTGCAACTGGTCGGCTGGTGCGTGCCGGGCAACCCCGAACTCAGCGCCGAGGCCCTGCGCGAGCAGCTGCAGGCACGGGTGCCGGACTACCTGGTACCGGCCCACCTCATGCTACTGGAGCGCCTGCCGCTTACCGCCAACGGCAAGCTGGACCGCCGCGCCCTGCCGCAGCCGCAGGTGCAGCTCAAGCGCCATGTCGCCGCCAGCTCACCGGTGGAGGAGCAGCTGCTGGCCATCTGGCAAGCGGTGCTCAAGCGTGACGACATCGGCATCGAAGACAACTTCTTCGAGCTCGGTGGCGACTCCATCCTCAGCCTGCAGATCATCGCCCGGGCCAAACGCCAAGGCATCAAGCTGAGCCCGCGGCAATTGTTCGAGAAGCAGACCATTGCCCAGCTGGCGCAGGTTGCCAAGGTGATCACTGCAGTGGCCAAGCCCACCTCTGTGGCGCAGGTCAGTGGTGCCATGCCGCTGTTGCCCGTGCAGGCGCGCTTCTTCGAATTGGCGCTGAACCAGCCGGGGCATTACAACCAGGCGGTCATGCTGCAGCCACGCCAGGCGTTGACGGCGAACATCGTCGAGCAGGCCCTGGCGCTGCTGGTCAACCAGCACGACGCATTGCGCCTGGCTTTCAGGAACGTGGACGGCAACTGGCGTGCCGAGCACCGTGCCGGCGTGCAAGGCGGGCTGTTCTGGCATCGCCAGGCGGCCGATGCCGCGCAACTGCAGGCTATCGCCGAAGAGGCGCAGGGCAGTCTTGATCTCGCTCAGGGGCCGCTGCTGCGCGCCGTGCTGTGCGACCTTGCCGACGGCGGGCAGCGCCTGCTGCTGGTAATTCATCACCTGGTGGTCGACGGTGTGTCGTGGCGTGTGCTGCTGGAAGACCTGGAGCAAGCCTGCGGCGCCCTGCTGGCCGGGCGCGCGCCAGCGCTGGCCGAGAAGGGTACGGTATTCAAGGCCTGGGCCGAGCGCCTGGTGAGCTGGGCGCAGGCGCCCGCCCGCGGTGCAGAGCTGGCCTACTGGCAAGCGGCCCTCGCGGGGCAGGCCGGCGACTTGCCGGCTGCACGCTGCGACGCCGGTCTGCAGGTCCGCCACGCCCGCACCGTGCGCTGCCGGCTGGATGCCGAGACCACGCAGAGCCTGCTGCAGCAGGCGCCAGCAGCCTACCGCACGCAGGTCAACGACCTTTTGCTGACTGCCCTGGCGCGGGTGCTGTGCCGTTGGACGGGGCAGGGCAGTGCGCTGGTCCAGCTTGAAGGCCATGGCCGTGAAGACCTGTTCGACGGCGTGGACCTGAGCCGCACGGTGGGCTGGTTTACCAGCCTGTTCCCGGTGGCGCTGACCCCGGCCGATGACCTGGCAGGTGCGCTCAAGGCCATCAAGGAGCAGTTGCGTGGCGTGCCCGGGCGTGGCATTGGCCATGGCGTGCTGCGTTACCTCGGCAGCCCGGCGCAGCAGGCGGTGTTGCAAGCCTTGCCGCAAGCGCGGGTGACCTTCAACTACCTCGGCCAGTTCGACCAGGGCTTCGGCGAAGACCGGTTGTTCGCACCTGCCATGGAAAGCGTTGGCGCTACGCAGACGGCCGATGCGCCATTGGGCAACTGGTTGAGCGTCAACGGCCAGGTGTTGGGTGGCGAACTCGAACTGGGCTTTACCTTCAGCGAAGCGATGTTCGATGAGCCGGCAATCGCCCGCCTGGCCGACGACTATGCCGGTGAACTGACCGCGCTGATCGCCCATTGCCTCGACAGCCAAGCCGGCGGCGCCACCCCGGCCGACTTCCCGCTGGCCGGCCTGACCCAGGCGCAGCTGGATGCGCTGCCGGTCGACCTGCGCCAGGTCGAGAACATCTATCCGCTGGCGCCAATGCAGGAAGGCATGCTGTTCCACAGTCTGTACGACGGCCAGGCCAGCAGCTACGTCAACCGCCTGCGCCTGGACCTCGATGACCTCGACCCTGAGCGCTTCATCCAGGCCTGGCAGCAGGCGCTGGACCAGCATGAATCGCTGCGTGCCGGGTTTGCCTGGGAGCAGGGCCTGGAAGCACCACGTCAGGTCGTATTGCGCCATGTCCCGTTGCCGGTCGAACGCTACGACTGGGCAGGCGAAGCCGATATCGACGCCCGCCTCGAAGCACTGGCGCAGGCCGAGCAGGCACGCGCCTTCGACCTTGGCCAGGCGCCGCTGCTGCGCCTGGTGCTGGTGCGCACTGGGCCGCAGCGCCATCATCTGATCTACACCAGCCACCACATCCTCATGGACGGCTGGAGCAATTCGTTGCTGTTCGCCGCCGTGATGCGGGCCTACTCGGGGCAGCCTGCCGCGCAGTCGCAGGCTACCCGCAGCGACTACCTCGGCTGGTTGCAGCAACAGGATCGCGCGGGTGCCGATGCGTTCTGGCAAGCCCAACTGCTGGACCTGGACGGCCCGACGCTGCTTGGCGGTACACGCGAGGTCAACGAAGCCGGGCAGGGTGCGGTGGTGCTGGAGCTGGGCGAGACGCTGAGCCAGGCCCTGAAGCACTTTGCGCAAAACCAGCAAGTCACCCTCAACAGTGTGTTGCAAGCCGCCTGGGCGCTGCTGTTGCAGCGTCGCACCGGTCAGCGTCGGCCCTGCTTCGGTGCCACCGTGTCCGGGCGCCCGGCAGAGTTGCCGGGCATCGAGCAGCAACTGGGCCTGTTCATCAATACCCTGCCGGTGGCCGCCGAGCCACAGGGGCAAATGGCAGTCGCCGACTGGGTGCGTGAGGTGCAAGCGCTCAACCTGCGCCTGCGCGAGTACGAATACCTGCCGCTGTATGCCATCCAGGGCGCTGCTGGGCGTAACGGCGAGGCGCTGTTCGACAGCCTGCTGGTGTTCGAAAACTATCCGCTGGCCCAGAGCCTGTCGGACAGCAGCGCCGGGCTGCGCTTGTCCGGCCTGGACTATCAGGAATACAGCGGCTACCCGCTGACACTGATTGCCGAGGCGCGTGCACAGGTGCAACTGACGTTCGCCTACCAGCGCCAGGTCTTCGGTCACGAGCTGGTGCAGCAGATTGCAGCCGAGCTCCGCCATTTGCTGCAAGGCTTCGCCAGCGCGCCGCACGCCTTGCTGGGCAGCTTCGGACTGGTCGATGCGGCGGCTCATTCGCGAATCGTCAAGGACTGGAATGCCACGGCACGGGACTACCTGGGGACGCCGTTTGTGCATCAGCTGTTCGAACAGCAAGTCACCCGTCAGCCGCAAGCGCCGGCCCTGACCTTTGTCGACCGCACCCTCAGTTATGCCGAGCTGAATGCCGAGGCCAATCGCCTGTCGCTGTATCTGCGCGGTCTGGGCGTAGGTCCGGACGTGCTGGTCGGCATCGCCACCGACCGCTCGGTAGAGATGGTCGTCGGCCTGCTGGCCATTCTCAAGGCCGGTGGCGCCTACGTGCCGCTTGACCCGGAATATCCGCAGGATCGCCTGGCCTACATGTTCAAAGACAGCGGCATCGCCTTGCTGTTGACCCAGTCGCACCTGCGCGGTGGCCTGCCAATCCCGGCCGGGCTGGCGGTGCTCGATCTGGATAGCCCCGAAGCCTGGAGCGCTCTCGACGCGCACAACCCTGATGTGCTGCTGCACCCGGAAAACCTCGCCTACGTCATCTACACCTCCGGCTCCACCGGCAAGCCCAAGGGCGCTGGCAACCGCCACGTGGCGCTGCACAACCGTCTGGCCTGGATGCAGGAGGCGTATCCGCTCACCGCCGATGACAGCGTGCTGCAGAAGACGCCGTTCAGCTTCGACGTCTCGGTGTGGGAGTTCTTCTGGCCGCTGATGGAAGGTGCGCGCCTGGTCATGGCGCTGCCCGGTGACCACCGCGACCCGGCACGGCTGGCCGAGCTCATCACCCGGGAGCGGATCAGCACGTTGCACTTCGTGCCGTCGATGCTGCAGGCCTTCGTCGGTGACGAAAACGCCGCCCGCTGCACCTCGCTGCAGCGGATCATCTGCTCCGGCGAAGCACTGCCGGTAGAGCTGCAACGCCAGACCCTGGCGCTGCTGCCGCAGAGCGGCCTGTACAACCTGTACGGCCCGACCGAAGCGGCCATCGACGTCACTCACTGGACCTGCGTAGAAGAAGGCAAGGACGCAGTGCCAATCGGCCAGCCGATCGCCAACCTGCAGACCTACGTGCTGGACGGCGAACTGAACCCGGTCAGCCCTGGCGTGACCGGTGAGCTGTATCTGGGCGGCATCGGCCTGGCGCGCGGTTACCACCGTCGCCCATCGCTGACCGCCGAGCGCTTCGTCACCAGCCCCTTCCGCGAGGGTGAGCGGCTGTACCGTACCGGCGACCTGGCGCGCCAGCGCGAGGACGGCGTGATCGAGTACGCCGGGCGTATCGACCACCAGGTGAAGATCCGCGGCTTGCGTATCGAACTGGGCGAGATCGAAGCACGCCTGCAGGAACAGGACAGCGTCCGTGAGGCGGTGGTAGTGGCTGCCGAGGGGCAACTGTTGGCGTACCTGGTAACCGAGCAGGCTGACCACCTGGCTGCGATCAAGGCGCACCTCGCTGCCGTGCTGCCGGACTACATGGTGCCGAGTCAGTGGGTACTGCTCGACCGTATGCCGCTGTCGCCCAACGGCAAGCTCGACCGCAAAGCCTTGCCCAAGCCTGAGCTGGGCCAGTCGCGGCGCGAATACGTGGCGCCGCAAAGCGAACTGGAACAACACCTGGCGGCCATCTGGCAGGAGGTGCTGCAGGTCGAACGGGTCGGCCTCAACGACAACTTCTTCGAACTGGGCGGGCATTCACTGCTGCTGGTGCGCCTGGTCTCGCGCATCAAGACCGAGTTGGCCATTGAGCTGGCGATGCAGGACGCCTACCTGGCCAATAGCCTAGGCGCCCTGGCCACCCTGGTTGCAGGCAGCATCAGCCCGGCGCAAGACGACTACGACGCGATCTTCGACGCCCTCGACGAACTGGAGGCACTGGATGTTTAAGCAAGGGACCCAACAGGGCAATGAGCTGGTCCAGCGAATCAGCGGGCTGGCGCACGACAAGCGCGTGGCCTTGTTCAAGCGCCTGCTGGAGAAAGGCATCGACCCGGGCCGGTTGCCCATCGTGGCGCTGGCTGAGGGTGACGTGCCGCGCCTTTCCCATGCCCAGCAGCGCCAGTGGTTCCTCTGGCAGCTGGACCCGCACAGTGCCGCCTACAACATGCCCGCAGCGTTGCGCCTTGAAGGCACGCTGGACCTTGCCGCCCTGCAGAGCAGCTTCGATGCGCTGGTGGCGCGGCACCCACCGCTGCGCACCACCTTCGAGGCAAGCGACGGTGAGCCACTGCAGTGTATCCACGCAGCAGGCGCGGTGGCGATCGAACGCGTGGCCTTGCCGGGCGCCGACGACTCAACCATTGCCGAGGCAGTGAGCCGCGAAGTGATGCGCCCCTTCGACCTGCAGCGTGGCCCGTTGCTGCGGGTGCTGCTGCTGGAAATCGGTGCGGCGGACCGGGTGCTGGTCATGACCCAGCACCACATCGTCTCCGATGGCTGGTCGATGCAGGTCATGATCGCCGAACTGATCCAGCTCTATCAGGCCGCCTGCGAAGGCCGCGAGGCCAAACTCCCGACGCTGGCCATCCAGTACGCCGACTTTGCCGCCTGGCAGCGCCAGCTGCTCGAGGCAGGCGAGGGGCCGCGGCAGCTGGCCTATTGGACCGAACAGCTGAGCAATGCCCCCGCAGTGCTGGAACTGCCCACCGATCGGCCACGCCCGGCCGTGCCCAGCCATCGTGGCCAGGCAGTGAGCGGCACCCTGGACGCGCCGCTGCGCCAGCGCCTGGTCGACTTGGCACAGGCGCACGGCTGCACCTTGTCGATGGTGCTGCTGGCGTCGTTCCAGCTGCTGCTGCGCCGCTACAGCGGCCAGAGCGATGTGTGCGTGGGCATGCCGTCGGCGGGGCGCAACCGGCCGGAGGTGGAGCCGCTGACCGGGTTCTTCGTCAACACCCTGGTGTTGCGCGGCCGGCTTGAAGATGGCCTGAGCACCTCGCAGCTGCTGCAGCACACGCGCACCACGCTGCTCGCCGCCCAGGCCAACCAGGACCTGCCGTTCGAAGCGTTGGTCGATAGCCTGGTGGCGCATCGCGACCTCAGCCACAACCCGCTGTTCCAGGTCATGTTCAACCACCAGGTGATGGGCGATGGTCTGGGTGCCTCGGCGCTTGCTGGCCTGTCGCTGACCCTGCTGCCCGCGCCGACCTCGCACGCCAAGTTCGACCTGGCGCTGGACACCCAGGAACATGGCGGCCAGCTCAGTGCCAGCCTCAGCTACGCCACCGACCTGTTCGAGGGTGCTACCGCCGAAAAAATGTTCGCCCATTGGCAGAACCTGTTGCGGCGCATGAGTGCCGAGCCTGGCAAACCGATTGCCGAGTTGTGCATGCTCAGCGAAGACGAGCGCAACTGGCAGCTGCTGGCGCTGAACCCTGGCCTCGGCCAG
The DNA here is from genome assembly GCF_001320245.1 of Pseudomonas sp. NBRC 111124. Lineage (GTDB taxonomy): Bacteria > Pseudomonadota > Gammaproteobacteria > Pseudomonadales > Pseudomonadaceae > Aquipseudomonas. The sequence goes on along the minus strand of NZ_BCBA01000013.1, from coordinate 262,953 downwards.
CCGGCCGAAACGCGCACCGTGCACGGCCTGATCCAGCAGCAGGCACAGCTGCGCCCCAGCGCCCCGGCGCTGGTCGTGGCAGGCAGGCAGCTCGATTACCAGCAACTCAACCAGTGGGCCAACCGCTTGGCCGCTCGCCTGCATGAAGCCGGTGTCGGGCCTGAAGTACGCGTCGGTATCGCGCTGGAGCGCTCGGTGGAAATGCTGGTTGCCTTGCTGGCCGTGCTCAAAGCCGGCGGCGCCTACGTGCCACTGGACCCGACCCACCCGCGCGAGCGGTTACGCTACATGATCGAGGACAGCGGCGTTGCCCTGGTACTGGCCCAGCCGCATCTGCTGGCCGAACTGCCGCTACCGGCCAGCGTCGAGTTGTTGCCGGTCAGCGCCGAGGGCACCGAGCTGCAAGGTTACCCGGCGCACGATGCGCATTACCCGGTGGCGGCGGACAACCTGGCCTATCTGATTTACACCTCTGGCTCTACTGGCCGGCCGAAGGGCGTGGCGGTCACCCATGGCCCGCTGGCCATGCACTGCCTGGCCATTGCCGAGCGCTATGGCATGACCCCCGAGGACCGTGAACTGCAATTCGCGTCGATCAACTTCGACGGCGCCCACGAGCGCTGGCTGGTGCCGCTGGTGTCCGGTTCGATGCTGATGCTGCGCGACAATGATGCCTGGGATGTCGAGCGCAGCGCGCGCGAGATTGCCGAGCATGGCATCACCATCACCTGCTTTACCCCGAGCTACCTGCAGCAGCTGGCCGAGCACCTGGGCGAGGCGGGGGCCGATTTGCCAATCCGCTCCTACACCGTGGGTGGCGAAGGCACCAGCCGCGCCACCTTCGAGCAGATCCAGCAGGTGCTGCGCACGCCGCGCCTGATCAATGGCTATGGCCCGACCGAGACCGTGATCACGCCGTTGCTGTGGGCGGTCCATCTGGGCAGCGGTTTCGAGGCGCAGTACATGCCGGTGGGCACGCCCGTCGGTGCACGTTCGGCCTATGTGCTGGGCAGCGACCTGCAGCCGTTGCCCGCAGGCGTGCCCGGCGAACTCTACATTGGTGGTGAAGGGCTGGCGCGCGGGTATCACCAGCGTTCGGGCCTGACTGCCGAGCGTTTCGTCGCCGACCCGTTCGGCCCGCCAGGTGGTCGTCTTTATCGAACCGGCGACCTGGTGCGCCTGCGCCATGATGGCGTGGTTGAGTACCTTGGCCGGGTCGATCACCAGGTCAAGGTGCGCGGTTTCCGCATCGAGCTGGGCGAGGTGGAATCGTGCCTGATGGGCATGGAGCAAGTGCGCGAAGCGGTGGTTGCCGTGGCAGGCGAAGGGCGTGGTTCGCGCCTTGTGGCCTACCTGGTGCTGGCGCCGGGGTTGCAGTGGGATGCCGGGTTGCGTGGCCAGGTGCTCACGCGGCTGCGCCAGGCCTTGCCCGAGTACATGGTGCCTGCGCATTTGCTGGTACTGCCGGCCATGCCACTGAACCCCAACGGCAAGCTCGACCGCCATGCCTTGCCAGCCCCGGTGCTGGACCGTTCAGAGCACTACCGCGCACCCGTCACGCCGCTGGAGGTTGGCCTGGCGAAGCTCTGGGGCGAGCTGCTGGAGGTGGAAGAGGTCGGGCTCGATGACAGCTTCTTCGAGCTGGGCGGCAACTCGCTGCTGGCCATGGAGCTGGTGCGCCGGGTGCGGGTGGCAGCGCTGGACGGGTTCACCATGACCCTTCGCGATCTGATGACCACACCGCGTGTCGGCGAGTTGGTCGGGCGCCTGCACCGCACTGCCAGCCAGACCCCGGTGCTACTGCTGAACACCCCGGAGCAAGGCGCCACACCGCTGTTCTGCCTGCACGGGGTGCATGGCTCGGTGTTCGACTATCTGCCGTTGGCCAGGCGGCTGCAGCCGCAGTGGGCGGTGCACGGTATCCAGTGCCGGATGCTGTTCAATGCGGCCTGGGTCGATTCGAACGTTGAATCCATGGCCGTCGATTACTGCGATTACATTCGCGCCGTGCAGCCGCAGGGGCCGTACTTCCTGCTCGGCTGGTCGCTGGGTGGCGCCCTGGCGCTGCAGGTGGCGCGAGAGCTGGAGGGGCAGGGGCAGGCTGTGGCCTTTGTCGGGCTGCTGGACAGCTACCTGCCGCAGGGCGATCAACAGCAGCAATGGGATGAACGCTTGCTGGGCCTGCTGCTGACACTGGGCGCTGATGAGGGCGCCAGCCGGGCGCTGTGCAGCGGATGGCAGGGGCCTGAAAAGGATGAGCGGCTGCTGTCAAGTGAGCCAATGGCGGCCGTGCTAGGCAACGTGTCGGCAACCGTGTTGGCCGATCTCGCTATTGGCGAGCGTGTGGCCTTCGTGCGTACCACGCTGCAGCTTGATCGGGTAGCAATGGCCATGAAGGTTTTGCCAAGCACTCGGGTGAAGCCGATCTGCTGGTGGGCAGCAGGGCGCGAAGCGGCGGCGCAGGCGCGCCTTGATGGTCACTACGGCACGGCACTGCGGCACCTGAGCAGCGACCGTGGCCATTTCGACCTGCTGCAAGATGGGCAACTGATCGAGGCGGTGGCCGGGCAGCTGCAGGATAACGGCGCCGTACGCCAGGAGGCACTATTCGAGGTTTGACTTAGTTACGTGGTACTGCGCACTGCTATCCCAGGCACGACCGTTGCGCGCAATTTTCTTGACGCCATTTTTCCATCTCCCTAAGATCCGCTACCAATGATGGCAAAATGACACATACAAGGAAGTTACATGCGGTTTCACTACCTCGCGATGAGGTTGTGCTTGATGGCCCTGGGGCTGTGCGCAGCTGAAAGCACTTTTGCGGCTACGCCGGGCGAACAGGATCTGATTCGCGATCGTCAGGACCGTCTGCTGCAAGAGCAGCAGCGTCGCCTCGATGAACTGCGCGACCTGCCAGGCCAGCAAATGTCGCAGCCTTCTGCACCGGCGGCCGCTGATTCACGCTGTTTCCCCGTCGATACCATTCAGGTCAAGGGCGCCGACAGCCTGTCCCAGGCCGAGCGCGAGCGCCTGGTACAGCCTTGGGTCGGCCAGTGTCTGGGCGTTGTGCAGCTCAACGCCTTGCTCAAGGCCATCACCGATCATTACCTGTCAATCGGCCAGGTCACCAGCCGCGCCTACCTGCCGCAACAGGACCTGACTACCCGCCGCCTTGAAATACAGGTGGTGGAAGGGCGCTTGGAAGGCCTCAAGAGTGGCGATGACAGCGGCCTCTCGGCACGTGAACTGGCCATGACCTTCCCTGGCACGGTCGGTGAGCGGCTCAACCTGCGGGACATCGAGCAGATGGTCGATCAGCTCAACCGCCTACCGTCCAACCAGGCGAAGATGGAGTTGATGCCTGGCAATACCGTAGGCGCCAGCACCGTCGATGTGCGTAACACCCCGGCCAAGCCTTGGCGGGCCAATCTGTCACGTAACAACGAAGGGCAGCGTGCCACCGGCGAACAGCAATGGGCTTATGGCCTGGAGTGGGACAGCCCGCTGGGTCTGGCCGACCAGTTGCTGGTCCGTGGCGGCCATGACGCTGTCAGCGACCATCAGCACACCTCTCACAGTGAGATGCTCAATTACAACCTGCCCTGGGGTTGGTGGAACTTCAACTATGCCTACAGCCAGAGCGCCTACCGCTCCCAGGCCATGGCCAACAACTTTGCCTTCAAACAGACCGGTGATACCCAGAACCATCAGTTTCGCGCCGAGCGGGTGATTTACCGAGACAGCGTTTCCAAGACCGCATTGAATAGCGGCCTGGCCTACCTGCGCTCGAACAACTTCATCGAAGACAGCCGCCTGAAGAACAGCAGTAACCGGCTCAGCGAAGCGCAGTTCGGCATCAACCATGGCCGGCGCATAGGCACTGCGTTCGTCAACCTCGACCTGGGGATGCAGCAAGGCATCGGTGCCTTCGGCGCCCAGCCCCGGCAGACAGACGCCCCCGGCGACCCGGACGCACGCTACCGCAAATACACCCTCACCCTCAGCTACCTGCAGCCGTTTTCGATGGGGGGCGAACGCCTGAGCTTCAGCAGCTTGTTAACCGGGCAGCGCAGCGAGGATCCGCTGTTCAGCCCGCAGCGCATGAGCCTGGGCGGGTTGTCTTCGGTGCGTGGCTACAAGGATCAATTTCTCACTGGCGACAGCGGGGGCTACTGGCGCAACGACCTGCGCTGGAGCCGCCCGATACACCCTGAGTGGTTGCGCCCGCTGCTCGCCGAGTATGGCGCCAGCGTCGGCTACGACCAAGGCGTGATTCGCCACGACCGTTTCAGTGGCGACCAGCATGGCCGAGTCTCCAGCCATTCCCTGGAGTTGTTCGCCCGCGGCCAGCACCTCGCCGCCAGCGTCACTTTCGCCCATTCACTCGAGCGCCCGGATGCCATCACCGAGGACGAGTCTCCTATCTACTTCCGGCTGGACCTGCTGCTGTAAGCACCGCCGCTGCTGACTTGAGGTCGTTACATGGACGTTCGCCAATTCGCCTTCCTGGTTCGCCTGCCGTCTGCCGCCGTGCGATCGCGCGACACATTCTGTGGCATGCCCAAGCGTGCACTGGCCTTGCTGCTGGCCAACGTCATGTTCTGGCAGCCACTGTGGGCCCAGGCCGAAGGCATTGCGGTCAGCGCGCCAGGTACCGGGTTGGCGCAGGCAGGCAATGGCGTACCGATCGTCAATATCGCCACGCCTAATGGCAACGGCCTCTCGCACAACCAGTTCAAGGACTACAACGTCGGCACCCAGGGCCTGATTCTCAACAACGCGACGGATCGCACGCAGAACACCCAGCTGGGCGGCATCATCGTCGGCAACCCGAATTTCTCCGGTCGCGCCGCCGATATCATCCTCAATGAGGTCAACGGCGCCAATCCTAGCCAGCTGCGCGGTTATACCGAAGTGGCGGGCAAGGCCGCGCACGTCATCGTTGCCAACCCCCATGGCATCAGCTGCGATGGCTGCGGCTTCATCAATACCCCGAAGGTGACGCTGAGTACTGGCAAGCCGGTGATCGAGAACGGTCAGCTGAGCCGTTACCAAGTCGATCAGGGGGCCATCGCCATTCAGGGCGCGGGACTGAACGCGAGCAATGTCGACCAGTTCGAGATCATCACCCGGGCGGCGCAGGTCAATGCGCAGATCCAGGCGAAGAAGCTGGCTATCATCGCTGGGCGCAACGATGTCGATGCTCAAACGCTGACGGCCACAGCGCGTGCGGCCGATGGCAGCACGGTGCCGCAGCTGGCGATCGACTCATCGGCCCTTGGCGGCATGTACGTCGATACCATTCGCCTGGTAGGCACCGAGGCCGGCGTAGGGGTGAGACTGGCCGGCGACATGATTGCCGGGGGTGATATCCAGATCGATGCCAATGGCCAGTTGAACCTAGGCCAGGTGTCCGCCGGCGGCTCGCTCGCTGCCAAGGCACAGGCTGTCGATGCCCAGGGGACTGTGTATGCGGGCAAGGACCTGGCCATCAGCGCCCAGGGCGAGTTGCGCAACCAGCGCAATCTGGCCGCGCGTGACAGCGTGCGCCTCGACAGCACGGGGCGGGTGTTGAACCAGGGCGTCATCGAAGCCGGCGTCAACGCCGACAACAGCCGCAACAACCAAGGTGATGTGCGCATCAGTGCGCAGTCGCTGGACAACACTGGCCACACCCTGGCCGCCAGCCGGGACGTTGCGGTCACGGCCAGCGACCTGGCCAACCAGGGGGGCACCCTGAGCGCCGGGCGCAATGCCCAGCTTGAGGTCGCCCGGGTGGACAACCAGAACCACGGGCGTGTGCTCGCTGGCGCCAACCTTGGCGTCAACAGCCAGAGCTTGCTCAACGGGCAGGGCGGGCTGTTGGGCAGCAGCGGTGCATTGAGTGTCAGCAGCACCAGCCTGATCAACCGCAATGGCGAATTGGCGGGCCTGGGGCAAGTCACCCTTCACGTGGCAACGCTGGACAACGTCGCCGGCCTGGTGGCGGCGGGGCAAGCACTCGACCTGTATGCCGCGGGCCTGCTCGATAACCGCAGCGGTGGCCAGCTCACCAGCAAACAGCGCCTGACGGCCAGCGTCGGTGGCCTTGATCAGCAGGGCGGCGGGCGCCTGGTCAGCGAGGGTGACCTGAGCCTCGACCTGCGTCGCGGACTGTTGGACAACCGCAGTGGTGCGATCAACGCCAGCGGGCAGCTGACCCTGAGCAACCTCGATGGCGTCGATAACCGTCAGGGTGAAATCGCCAGCCAGCGCGCCTTCAACGTCAGCGCAAGCAGCCTCGACAACGGTGCAGGCAAACTGTTGAGTGACCAGGGCCTGACCCTGAGCATTGCCCGTACCCTCAGCAACAGCGCGGGGCTGATCGCCGCCAGTGGCCTGTGGCTCGACGCCGCCAGCCTGCTCAACGACCAGCAAGGCATGATCAGCAGCCAGGCAGGCCTGGATGCCCGTGTCAGTGGCGCCCTGAACAACCACGACGGCAACCTGACCGCGCAGAGTGACATGCGGCTCGTGGTCGGCAGCCTGGACAACAGTGTCGGCCGCCTGCACGGCCAGGCCGGTGTCAGCCTGGACCTCAATCATGGCAGCTGGAACAACCAGGGCGGCCTGGTCACCGCACCGGGCTCGCTGCAACTGCTCAACCTCGCCTCGGTGAACAACCAGGGTGGCGAAATTTCCAGCGTGCGCAGTTTCGAACTGCGTGCCGACCAACTGGACAACCGCGCTGGCAAGCTCAAAAGCGAGGGTGACCTGGGGCTGGTAGCCCCAGGCGGGCTGGATAACCGTGGCGGTGAGTTGGTGGGCGCAAACCTCGGCCTCGATGTGGGGACGCTGGACAACCAAGGCGGCCGGATACAGGCCTCCGACCGCTTGCAGCTGAACGCAGCCCGTGTCGATAACCGTAACGGCATCCTGGCCAGCGGCGCGCACGTGGTGCTGAGCACCGCTGAGCTTGATAACCGCTCCGGCAAGCTCACCAGCGGCGGCGACCTGACGGCCACCTTGGAAGGTGACTTGCTCAACCAGAGCGGCCTGTTCAGCGCCGGTGCCAACCTGCAACTGAGTAGCGCCAACCTGGTCAACCAGCAGGGCGAACTGGCCGCCGGGGCTACGTTGCAACTGCGTGCCGCGCAACTGGACAACCGCAACGCCGGGCGTGTGCACGGCCAGAATGTGCAAGCCAGCGTCAGCGAGCTGGCGCAGGCCGGTGGCGGGCAGCTCTACAGCCAGAACGACCTGGTCCTGGACTTGAATCACGGTCACTTGAACAATCAAGGCGGCCTGCTCAACGCCCCGGGGCAGTTGCTGCTGCGCAATCTGGACAGTGTCGATAACCAGGGCGGCGAGATCTCCAGCCGCCAAACCTTCACCGTGGAGGCCAGCAGCCTGGACAACCGGGGCGGTAAATTGCTCGGCGAGCAACTGCTGACCCTGCGTATCGCCAAGGCCATGGACAACGCGGCCGGGCTGGTTTCTGCGGCGCGGCTGGACGCACAGCTGGGTAGCCTCGGCAACAGCCAAGGCAAGCTGAACATACGCGATGACCTGACACTGGCCGTTGAGGGTACGCTGAGCAACGCCGACGGCGAACTGCAGGCCGCAGAAGGCCTGATTACCGCTGCCACGCTGGACAACCGCAATGGTCGAATCCAGGCAGACCGAAATTTGAAACTCACCAGCGCAGGAGAGGTGCACAACGGGACAGGTCATCTCAGTGCCGGGGACCAGCTTTCCTTGCGTGGCGCACAACTGGATAACCAGCAGGGTGCGGTGTTCGCAGGCAACCATCTCGGGCTAATGCTCGACGGCACGCTGAGCAACGCCAACGGCACGCTGCGCGGCGAGCGCAGCCTCGACCTGCAAGCCGGGGTATTGGACAACAGTAGCGGCGGCCGGGTCAGCAGTGGCGAACAGCTCGATGCCAGGCTGGGCGCTCTTGACCAGCACGGTGACGGGCAATTGCTCAGTCAGGGCGCACTCACCCTCGACCTGAACCAGGGGCGCCTCGACAACCAGGGTGGGCGGTTGAATGCAACCGGTCGCCTGCTGCTGAACAATGTCGCGTCGGTCGATAACCGCGGTGGCGAAATTTCCAGCAACCTCGGTTTCCTGTTGGCCACCGGTGCACTGGACAACGGCAGTGGCAAGCTGCTCAGTGAGCAGGGGCTGACCTTGCGTATCGCCCGTATGCTGGAAAACACCAAGGGCCTGGTTTCGGCGGCCCAGCTGGATATCCGCACGGGTAATCTGGTGAACCAGGTCGGTAGCCTCAGCAGCAGCGGCGCGCTTGCGCTGCAAGCCGAAGGTACCGTCGACAACCAGGGCGGCCAGCTGCTGGCCAGTGAGGCGGTGATCAACGTCGGTGCGCTGGACAACCGGCAAGGCCTGGTCCAGAGCGACCGTCAGCTCACCCTCGACAGCCTTGGCGCCGTGGACAACCGCCAGGGGGTGTTGTACGCCAGGCAGGCGGCCGAACTCAACGCCGCCAGCCTGGACAACCGAGCAGGCAAACTCAGCAGTGACAGCGGCCTGGCCGCACGCATCAGCGCCCAACTGCTCAACCAGGCCGGCCTGATCGACAGCGCGGGCGACCTTCTTCTCAATGCGGGGGCCACCGACAACAGCTTAGGTGGGAGTATTCACAGCAGCGGGCAACTGGAGGCCTCGGTCACCCGCCTGGACCAGCGTGACGGTGGCCGGTTCTACGGCCAGGCGGGTGTCACCCTCGATCTGAACAATGGCTACTTGAACAACCAGGGTGGGCTGATCAACGCGCCAGGCCAGTTGCTGCTGAAGCAGCTCGCCAGCGTCAGCAACCAGGGCGGTGAAATTTCCAGTGGCCAGGCTTTCGAGCTGGCCGCTGCCGAGCTGCTCAACGGCGGCAAGGTCCTCAGCGAGCAGGGCCTGACCCTGCGCATCGCCCAAGCCCTGGACAACACCCTGGGGCAGATCAAGGCCGCCTCGCTGGATGTTCGCGCGGGCAGCCTGGTGAACCGCGAAGGCAGCCTGGAGGCCCGCGAGGGGCTTGAACTGGCCGTTGGTAGCCTGCTGAACAACCAGAAAGGGCGCGTTCTGGGTGGCAGCGTTGGGCTGACCAGCGTCGAGCTGAACAACAGCGCCGGACTGGTCCAGGCCGACACGCGCCTGAACCTGCGCCACACCGGTGTGGTCAGCAACCGAACAGGCCAGTTGCTGGCCGGCGAAGCGCTGAGCCTGGAGGCCGCCAGCCTCGATAACGGTCAGGGGCGTGTTGCCAGCGATAGCACGATGGCGCTGGCCATCAGCGGTCAGTTGCTGAACCATGGGGGCGTGCTGGGTGCCGTCGGGGCCCTGCAATTGCACGCCGACAGCCTGTTCAACAACACTGCCGGGCGAATCACCGGCAAGCATGACATCGACGTCGAAACCCGCCAGTTCGATAACCGCGGTGGCAACCTGGTCGCGACCGGGCAATTGCATGTGCAAAGCCACGCGCTGGACAACCGTCAGGCCGGTCTGCTCAATGCCGGCAACGGCATGACACTCAGGGTCGAGCGGCTCGACAACCGTGCGGGCCAGATCGCCAGTGTTGCCGACCTGGACATGAACGGCGAGTCCCTGGACAACAGTGGCGCTGGTCAGGTCGTCGCCAACGGCACCCTGCAACTGACCCTGTCGCGTCTGGACAACCAGGCCAAGGGCATCATCTCTGGCCAACGGGCGGTCACCATCGTTGCCGGGCAGATGGACAACAGCGCCCAAGGCAGTCTGTATGGCAAGAGCGGCGTTTCACTGCTGCTGCAGGGAGGTGGTTGGAGTGGGCAACTGGACAACCGCCAGGGCGCGATTCGCAGCGATGCCGACCTGCGCCTCTCCACGGCCCAGGGCATCGGCAACCAGGGGGGCGAGTTGCTTGCCGTTGGTGCCCTCACGCTTTCCAGCCTCAGCCTCGACAACACCGCCGGGCGTATCGCCGCCAATGGCTCTATGACGTTGGGTACTGGCGCTTTCAACAACCAGGGCGGGCGCCTTATCAGCCTTGACCAGCTTGATCTGAAAGCCGGGCAGGTTGACAACCTGGGCGGCACGATTGCCAGCGTCAAGTCGCTCACGGCCTCGTTGCACGGCCTGGACCAACGCGGTGGCGGCGAGCTGTACAGCAACAGCGCCCTGACCCTGGACTTGAACCAAGGCCTGCTGAACAACAGTGGGGGCCTGATCAACGCGCCGGGGCCATTGCTGCTGCGCAACCTTTCCACCGTCATCAACCGAGGCGGCGAGATCTCCAGCGAACAGGGCTTCGGCCTGCTGGCTGACAGCCTCGACAACCGTGACGGCGGCCTGCTCAGCGACCAGGCCATCGATCTGGACATCCGTCAGGCACTGCTCAACGCCGGTGGCCAGGTCACCGCCAACGGCCTGACGGCCAAGGCCGCCAGCCTGGACAACAGCAACGGCCTGTTCAGCAGTGGCGCCAACCTCGATCTGGCGCTCACCGGGGCCTTGCTCAACGCGGCCGGCGAAGTCTCCGCCGCCGGCGTGAACAAGGTCGCAGCCCAGTCCCTGAGCAACGACCGTGGCCAGGTCATGGGCGATGTTGCCCTCGACCTGCAGGTAGCCGGCGCACTGTCCAACCAGGGCGGTACCTTGGGCGCCGGGCGCGAGCTGCAGGTCACTGCCGGCAGCCTGGACAACAGTGGCAATGGCAGCCTGGTCAGCGACGGCAGCCTGGGGCTGAGCGTCGCAGACCTCCTGGATAACCAGAACGGTGGCAGCGTGCTCGCCAAGGGCGCCATGGCGCTGCAAGTCGAGCGCCTGGACAACCGTGGCGGCCGGCTGGCCGGGCAGAACGCCCTGACCCTCAGGGGCACGTCGCTGGATAACCGTAGCGGGGTCGTGCGCGCCAACCGGGACATGCAGTTGCACCTGGCGCAGCTGGACAACCGCGAAGGCCTGCTCAGCGGCGTGCAGGGGCTGGACCTCGATATCGGTGAGCTGCTCAACCAGGGCGGCCTGCTCAGCGCCAGCGGTGGGCTGGGGCTCAAGGCCGATTCGGTCGGTAATGGCAAGGGGCGTATCGCCAGCCAGGGCGACCTGTTGGCGAATATTGGCTTGCTTGTGCAGGAGGGCGGCGAGCTGGTGGCCGAGGGCGAGCTGAGCCTGACCGGCGACCAGCTGGACAACGCGGGTGGCCTGGTCGGCAGCCGCAAGGCACTGCGCCTGCAGGTGCAGTCCGTGAAAAACCAGGGCGGGGAAATCTCCAGCCAGCAGCAGGTCACGCTCGGCGTCACACAGCTGGACAACAGCGCGGGCAAGCTGCTGGCGGGCACTTCGCTGGAAATGACCGTGGCTCGGCTGGTCAACCAGGCCCGTGGCCTGGTGTTCGCCCGCGACATCAACCTGGCCGCTGCCCGCCTGGACAACGCCCAGGGTACCCTCGCTGCGCAGCAATCGTTGCAGGTTCGCCTTGCCGCACAAGGGGCTGGGGCACTTGACGCAGGCCTCGACAACCGCCAGGGTCACCTCGGCAGCGAGGGCACCCTGCGTCTCGACGGGCAGCTGTTGGACAACCGCGCGGGCAGTATCTCCAGCGCCGGCCAACTGGTGCTCAACGGTGCGGCCGGGTTGCTCAACCAGGGCGGGGTGTTGGAGAGTGGGCAGGGGCTCAGTCTCACCAGTGCCAGCCTGGACAACAGTGATCAGGGCCTGATCAAAAGCCAGGGCAATACCACCGTGGTAACCGGGCGCCTGGATAACAACCAGGGCGGCCGGCTCATCAGCAGCGCAGACCTGACCCTGAGCGCCAGCCAGGTCAGCAATGGCGGACGCATTGCCAGCAACGGCGTGCTCGACGCCCGCGTCACCGGCCTGGTCCAGGACCAGGGCGAGCTGTTCAGCAACCGCCAACTGACCTTGGACCTGAACCAGGGCGCGCTGATCAATGGCGGCCTGATCAACGCCCCGAGCCTGACCCTCAAGAACCTGGCTACGGTGACCAACCAGGGTGGCGAGATCTCCAGCCAGGGCGCGCTCGACCTTGCCGCCCGCAGCTTCGACAACAGTGATGGCAAGCTGGTCAGCAATCAGTTCCTGGCCTTGCGCGTCGACCAGGCGCTGGGCAATCGCAACGGCCGCATCAGCGGTGCGCAACTGGCGCTGGATAGCCAGCGCCTGGACAACAGTGACGGCCTGATCAGCACCCGTGGTGCGCTGGCTGTCCATGCTGGCGAGTCGTTGCTCAACCGCCGCGGCACTCTGGTTGCCGACGATCTGCTCACCCTTGACAGCGACAACCTCGACAACAGCCAAGGCCAGATCGCCGGCAAGGCACTGGTCGAACTGAAGGCCGGGACCTTTGATAACCAGGGCGGCCAGCTGATAGGCACCGATCGCGTCAGCGTCGCCGCCACCCGTGTGGACAACCGCACTGGTTTGCTGGGCGCGACCCAGGCGCTGGACCTGGCAATCGACAATCTGGACAACCGCGCAGGCGAACTGACCAGCAACAGTGACCTCACCCTTACCGGGCAGTCGCTGGACAACAGTGACGGCGGTGTTCTGTTTGCGGGCGGCAAGCTGACGCTGGCGGTGCAGCAGGTGCTCAACCGTAGCCGTGGCCAACTGCACGGGCAGGCCGTGGACGTGAGCGGTGCCAGCCTGGACAACAGCGGCGGGGCGATCTTCTCGCAGCGGCCACTGGTGCTGAATTTCAGCGGCGCTCTGAGCAACCGGCATGGCACGCTGAGCAGTGAGTCAACGCTGGTGGTCAGCGCAAACAGCCTCGACAACCAGGGCGGCAACCTGGGCAGTGCCGACGACCTGACTCTGACCGTGGCCGGAGCGCTCGACAACAGCGACGGTGAACTGCTTAGCGACGCTCGCCTGCACCTGCGTAGTGCCAGCCTGGTCAATGACCAAGGCAGCATCAGTGCCAAGGGCGCGGTCAGTCTGGGGACCGGTACGGTGAGCAACCGGGGCGGCAAGCTCAACAGCGCGCAGACCCTTGACCTCAACGCCGGGCAGGTGATCAACGGCGGCAACATCGGCAGCCTCGGCGCGCTGACCGTCACGGTCACTGGGCTCGATCAGCAGGGTGGCAAACTGTCGGGCAATACCAGCCTCAGCCTCGACCTGCAGGGTGGCAAGCTGGACAACCAGGGTGGCCTGATCAACAGCGCCGGCCCGTTGCGGCTGAGTAACCTGGCGGATGTCAGCAACCGCGCGGGCGAAATTTCCAGCGCCGAGGCCTACACCCTCGCTGCCCGCAGCCTGGACAACGACGGTGGCCGCGTGCTCGCCAGCCAGGGCCTGAACCTGGTCATCGATCAGACCCTGAGCAACCTCAAGGGCCTGATCGGCGCCGCCAGCCTGGGCATCAGTGCAGGCGCAGTGGATAACCGTGGGGGCACCGTCAACAGCCGCAACGACTTGCTGCTGGGCAGCAGGGGCCTGCTCGTCAACGGTCAGCAGGGGCTGATCAGCGCGGCAGGCCAGCTGACCCTGAGCAGCGACAGGCTGAGTAATCAGGGCGGGGCGCTACTGGCGGGCCAAGGCCTGTCGCTGACGACACGCGTTGTGAACAACAGCGCGGCTGGCCTGATCAACGGCCAGACCGATGTGAGCATCAACGCCGACAGTGTCGATAACAGCGGGGGCGAGATCTCTGCCACACAGGACCTGGCGCTGACCGCCAGTAGCCTGATCAACAGCAGCGGCAAATTGATTGGCGCACGGCAGTTGGTGCTTTCCGCCGCCAGCATCGGCAACCAAGGCGGCCTGCTGTCTGGGTGGCAGGGGCTGAGCCTCAAAGGCGGCAGCCTCGACAACCGCAACCTCGGCACACTCTCCAGCCGCCAGGGTGCCTTGGATGTGCAGCTCACCGGTGCCTTGCTCAATGGTGGGGACGGTGCCTTGGTAAGCCAGGGGCGCATGGACGTCGAGGCGGCAAGCCTCGATAACAGCGGCGGTGTGTTGTCCAGTGGCGCAGCCTTGCATTTGAACGCGGCCACCCTGGCCAACCTGGGCGGCAGCATCGATGCCCAGCAGTTGCTGAGTGTCACCGGCAGCGACCTGAACAACCGTGGTGGCCGCATCGCCGGTAATGGCAGCCTGCTGCTCGACCTGCGTGGCAACCTCGACAACAGCGGCGGCACCCTGGTCAGCGCCGAGGCGCTGCAGCTGGTGCAGGCCCGACAGGTGCTCAACCATGGCGGCAAGATCGTCAGCCGCAGCGGGCTGGCGCTCAATGCCGGCAGCCTCGACAACGGCCAACTGGGTACCTTGGCGGCCAAGGAGCAGGTCAAGGTCAATGTCGCATCGACCCTGCGCAACGACAGCCAGGGGCTGATCTACAGCGAAAATGCCGATGTCGCGTTGCAGGCGGGCGAACTGCTCAACCAGCAGGGCGAAGTGCAGGGGCGCAGCGGCGTGCTGCTGGACATTGCCGGGGCACTGGAGAACCGCGGCGGCAAGCTGCTAGCCCAGGGCGGCAACCTGGTGGTGCAGCGGGCCGGGAGCCTGGGTAACCAGGGCGGTATCCTGGCCAGCGTCGCCGGGCTGCTGGATGTGAACGTCAGTGGCCTGCTCGACAACCGGCGCGACCTCGCCGGCAACGGCGGTGTGGTGCAGGGCCAACAACTGCTGCTGGTGGCCGGCAGCGTCGACAACAGTGGCGGCCGGGTTGCCGCCCAGTCGAGCGATGCCCGTATCCGCAGCGCGAGCCTGGTCAATGCTGGCGGTGGTCTGTATGCCAAAGGCCTGGTGCGGGTCGATGGCAGCAGCCTGGACAACAGTGCCGGGCAGTTGGCGGGTAACCGCGTGGAACTGGCGCTCGGCAACACCCTGGCCAACCGTTCGGGGGTAATCGAAAGCGACACGCAATTGCTGGTGTCAGCGGCGTCCGTGGACAACCAGGGTGGCCAGCTGCGGGCCCTGGGCACGGCTGGCAAGAGCGAGTTCCAGATTGGCGGTGGCTTTGACAACCGCAACGGCAGGGTCGAGGTGGCCAACACCGACCTGACCCTCAACACCAGCGGCCTGAGCAACCTTGGTGGCTCCGTGCTGCATGGCGGCAGCGGCACGTTCGACATTTCCACGGCCAATATCACCAATAGCGGCGGCACCTTGGTCACCCGTGGCGGGCTGACCCTGACAGCGGCCAGCTGGACCAACAGCAGTGTGATCCAGGCCGGGCGCCTGACGGTCAACGTCGACGAACTGAACCAGACGGCAGATGGGCAACTGCTGGCCTCGGAGCGTTTCAGCGGCAGCGGCAACAACTGGAGCACGGCAGGGTTGATCGCCAGTGATGGCGGGCTCGACCTCAGCCTTGCCGGTAGCCTGAACGTCAGCGGGCGTGTCAGCAGCCTTGGCGCCATGAACGCCGGCCTCGGCCAACTGAGCCTGAGTGGTAGCGGCAGCCTCGCTTCCGGCGCTGCCAGCACACTCAATATCGGCGGCCTGCTGAGCAACGCCGGGCGCCTGACATCGGCATCCAGCCTCGCGGTCCAGGCGGGAGGCATCGACAACTACGGTTCGCTGGGCAGCGGCCAGGCCCTGACCCTGAGCACCGGCAACCTGTCGAACCAGGGCGGTTTCATCTACAGCGGCACGGACATGGCGCTGTACGCCCAGAGCCTGACCAACCGCCAGGGCGATATCTACAGCCTGGGCGCGATCCGGGTAGCCCGGGATGCCCAGGGCAATCGTTCGGCTCTGCTGGAAAATATTTCCGGGACGATGGAAAGCGTTGGCGACTTCACCATCGCGGCCAGCACCGTCAGCAACAAGCGCGTCGACTTCAGCCTCACGCCGACGGTGCAGTCCGGGTACATCGGCGTGCGCTGTCACAGCTGCTCCAGTTACAAGGATGGTAGTACGACCCTTGCTAGTCGCTCCCATTTGGTTTGGGGTCAGACCTACAGCTATGAAGCTGTAGACCAGGTCGAGAAGCAGGCCAGCCTAATCTCCGGGCAGAACCTGAGCGTAGCGAGCGACGTGTTCGCCAACTCCAACTCCACGGTCAGCGCCGTCGGTAACATGAGTATCAATACTGGCTCGTTTAGCAATACCGGCACATCGCTCAACGGCTATTCAGAGCTGAAATACATCGACATCGGCATACCCGGTTCGGAGCTGTGGAAACTCATCGCCCATTACAACGCCGACAATGATCCCGGCTATACGGGCGGGCTGCGCTTCTGGAACGCGGCAGGTCAGCAAACCATGGCGCCGATTACCAGCGACAGTCGGCCCATTGGCAAGGGGGACACCATTTATTGGGTCGATTTCGGCACCATGAGGGTTGATACCACTATGCTCAAAGGTTCGCACAGGTACCGATATGCAGAGTATGTATTCCCCTCGAACTATGGCAATGGACAACCCAGCAGCGCGCCGGCCGCCATTCAGTCTGCGACACCATTCCTGACACAGCGCGTAGAAAACGCCGGCTCCAACTACCTGCCTTCGGTTGTTCAGGCCGGTGGCGCGCTTGCCATCACCGCGTCCAGCAACATTTCCAACGGCGTCGAGCGGGCCTACAGCCAAGCGGTCACTGGGGCTGCAAGGGGCCTGAATACCGGTGCCACGGGCACCGGCATGGCGCCGGTGATCGTCTTGAATCGGCAGTTGCCGGCCAACCTTGCCCAGCAACAGATCAACCCGTTGAGCCTGCCGGGCTTCAGCCTGCCGACCAACCCCAACGGCCTGTTCCGCCTGAGTGACCAGGCGGCCAGCGCAGGCCAGGCGAGTCAGGCAGGCAGCGGCGCCGGCAGCTGGACTCTGGGTGCTGCCAGCATTGACCTGGCACAACGCGAGCAGGCGCTGCCCGGCACGACCGGGCGCACCTTGCAGGTCGACGACAACGCCCAGCTCTGGGCCAGCACGCAGCAACTCTCGGTCGCTGCGCGCGAAGCCGGCACGTTGGGCGCCACCGCGAGTGCAGTCGATGTGTCTGCGGTTGGCAGCGTCAACAATAGCGCCTGGCAATCGGGTCGCAGCCAGGCCGGAGAAGTCACCCGCAACGAAGGCATCGGCAGCCAGGCGCCATCCGGCGGTGCCGCCGGCTCGCTCAGCGCTACCGGGCAGGCTGTCGACCTCGCCGGCATCGAGACGAACCGCGACACCCTGGTCGGCGTTAGCACACCGGGAAGTTCGACAGGCCCGGCGAACGTGCCGGGGCTGGCTTCCGGCAGCCGCGACACCACCGTGGCCGGCCAATCCGCTGGCCGCACCGACCTGGCGCCGCAGGCCCGCGACGGGCTGACGGGTGTGGCCGCTGTGCAACCTGCACCGGTGATCACTGTCGACCCCTTGTCGCCGGCTAGCCAAGCGGTAGTTTCCGCGGCCGCTCGGCCAGGCATTCCGAGTGCCGACGGCCGCTCGACCGTCACCTCACCAGGCAGCGCGCAACTGACGGCCGCGGCCGGGCAGAGCATCGACCGGGTCACCGGCCTGCCGGACCGCAACGTCGTCTCCCAGCCGCACAAGTACCTGGTCGAAACCAACCCGCTTCTCACCGACCTCAAGCAGTTCATGAGCTCGGACTACCTGCTGGCCGGCCTGGGCTACAACCCCGACGAAAGCGCCAAGCGCCTCGGCGACGGTTTCTACGAGCAGCGCCTGCTCCAGCAGGCCGTGGTGGCCGCCACCGGGCAGCGCTTCCTGGCTGGCCAGACCAGCGACGAGCAGATGTTCAAGTACCTGATGGACAACGCCATCGCCAGCAAGCAGCAGCTGAACCTGGCGGTGGGCGTGGGCCTGACCTCGGAGCAGGTGGCGGCGCTGACCCACGATATCGTCTGGCTGGAGGAGGTCACGGTCAATGGCGAGAAGGTGCTGGTGCCGGTGCTGTACATGGCCAATGCCAACAACCGTCTCGCGCCCAATGGCGCGCTGGTGGCGGGTAATGACCTCAACCTGGTGGCCGGGCAGGACCTGCTCAACGTCGGTACCCTGCGCGCCAGCAACAACCTGTCGGCCGCAGCTGGCAACGACATCGTCAACAGTGGCCTGATCCAGGCGGGCAACCGGGTCGACCTGCTGGCTGGCAACGACATCGTCAACAAGGCCGGCGGCATCATTTCCGGTCGCGACATCAGCATGACCACCCTGAAGGGCGATGTGATCAACGAGCGTTCGGTGACCAGCCAGGTCACCGACGCTTCCCGCCTGCACATGCGTACCGACTACGTCGACAGCGCCGCGCGCATCGAGGCCGCCAACGACCTGAGCATCAACGCCGGGCGAGATTTCGTCAGCGCCGGCGGGGCACTGCAGAGCGGTCGCGACACCTCGATCGAGGCCGGTCGCGACATCCTGCTGGGTTCCGCCGAGGCCGTCGACAGCGCCGCCTATGGGCGCACCACCAGCCAGACGGTGACGCAGAGCGGCTCCAGCGTCAGTGCCGGGCGCGACTTCACCGCCGTGGCGGGGCGCGACCTCAGCGCAGTGGCCAGCCAGATCGAGGCGCAGCGCGCCATCGATATCAGCGCCAGCGGTGACGTGACCTTGATGTCGGCGGCGGACGAGAGCCATTCGGCGTACACCTCGAAGAAGCTCAAGACCCAGCAAGACCATGTCAGCCAGGTGTCCACCGTGCTGACAGCCGGTGGCGATGTCGCCATCAGCGCCGGTAAGGACCTGGCCCTGAGCGCCAGCCGCATCAGTGCCGGCGATGAAGCCTACCTGGTGGCAGGCGGCCAACTTGCCTTGCTGGCGGCGGAGGATTTGGACTACTCGCTGTACGACAAGAAAAAGAAGGGCAGCTTCGGCAGCAAGTACACCAAGCGCGATGAAGTCACCCAGGTTACCAACGTCGGCAGTGCGATCAGCGCAGGTGGCGACCTGATGCTGGTCAGCGGGGGCGACCAGTTGTACCAGGCGGCCAAGCTCGACAGTGGCGCAGACCTGATCATCAACAGTGGCGGCGCAGTGGCCTTCGAGGCGGTCAAGGACCTGCATCAGGAGAGCCACGTCAAGAGCAAGAGCAGTCTTGCCTGGAACAGCGCCAAAGGCCGAGGCAACACCGATGAGACACTGCGCCAGAGCCAGCTGCTGGCCAGTGGTGACGTGCTGATCAAGGCGGCCGATGGCTTGAAGGTCGATATCACGCAGGTCGATCAGAAGAGCGTCAGCGAGACCATTGATCTGATGGTCCAGCAAGATCCTCAGCTGGCTTGGCTCAAGGAGGCCGAGGCTCGAGGTGATGTTGATTGGCGGCAAGTGAAGGAAGTACACGACTCTTTCAAATACAGCAGCTCGGGGCTGGGTGTTGCGGCGCAATTGATCATCGCGATCATCGTCACCTACCTCACGGCAGGTGCTGCCAGTGCTGCCTTGGGGTCCGCAGCAGGTGCGACCGCAGGTTCCGGGACCGCCATGGCGGCCAGTGGTACGGCGACGGCCAGTGCCGTGGCCGGCGGCGCGGCAGCGGGCTCGACCGTTGCGGCAGGATGGGCGAATGTGGCGCTTTCCTCGATCGCCGCCAGTGCGGCAAGCGGCGCGACCATCAGCGCGATCAACAATCGTGGCAACTTGAGCCTGGTGCTTAAGGATGTCATGTCCCCTGATGCGCTTCGTGGCTATGTGGTTACCGGGCTCACCGCAGGTTTGACCACCGGCATGTTCGATGACTGGACAGCGACCGAAACGGGCACTTCAAGCGCGCTGCCTAATAGTGGCGCCGTATTGCCAGCGGGAGGGCTTTCCACCTGGGATGGCATTGGTCGCTTTGCAGGCAACCAGCTGCTTCAGAACGGTACTTCGACCGTGCTGGACCGTGCCCTCGGTGGTGACAGCGCGTTGAGTGATGCGCTGCGTAGCAGCCTCGCCAGTACATTCGCAGCTGCTGGGTTCAACCTGGTTGGCGATTTGGGTAATCGCTTCGATCTTCAGCCGGGAGGCGCCGCTAAAGTTGCACTGCATGCGGTGATGGGCGGACTGGCCGCGGAGGCGGCTGGAGGCGATTTCAAAACCGGCGCAGTTGCAGCCGGGCTCAATGAGGCGCTAGTGGATACGCTTGCGCAGCATTATGCAGAAATGCAGCCTGAGAAGAAGCAGCAGTTGCTGATAATGAACTCACAATTTTTGGGTGTTTTGGCTGCTGCTGCGGTCAACGGTGATGGCGACAGTTCGCAGATGGGCGCTTGGGTGGCAAGCTACTCGACGCAATATAATTACCTTACACACGAAGAAGTTAAAAATAAGGACGCGGAAGAAAAAGCCTGCCCGGATGATGGGTGCGTTCAGGATACGAGAGAGAAATATGCACAGTTGGATGAGACTCGCAATAAAGAGTTGGCTGACGTGTGCCGTAAAAATCCTGGGCAGTGCGAAGATATTTCCGCGAAGCTCAGTGCCGACGAGCCGAAACTCAGAGCGTTAGCTAAAGAAGCAGCTGCTCGAGGTGAATATGGCGCATCCGTTGTTATCGGCTATGTGATTAGCAGTAGTAATCAAGACGCGCAGAACATCATCGCAAGTGAACTGAGCGCACTCAAAGGAGGGGATGGGAGTCGGTTCCTTTCCGTGTTAGGCTCGACGTTGCTGAGTGCGACCATGGGCGGTCGCTCGGTTGTCACTAAACAACCGGTGTACAGGACGACCAAGGAGGCAAAAGTAGCGGCAGAGGAGTTAGGCTATCAGAAAATAAGCGAAACAGTTCATGGCGGCCAAGCCGTATTCCGCAAGGGCAAATCTTACATCACCCGAGACCTGGATGGGCACAATGGAGGTGCATGGAAAATGGCCAGTTCAGTCAAAGCCTTGGAAAGTAGGACAACACGTGACGGGACTTTTGACAAGAATTTGAATCGTATCGGTGATTGAATGAGCAAGAGAGTAGACTGGGAGAGTCGAGGCAAGACAGTGGCGGAGCTTATCGCTGAGCTTAAGACGTTTGGCGATCAGCACCTTAAGGTGGAAATGTCTTTTGATGAGGGGCAAACAGCGAAGCCCATTAGTCTCGTTGTTAAACGGGATGGTAAATGTCTTTTGTTGTATATAGATTCGTCGGGTGATTGATGATAGGGGTGATGGTTTGTCGTAAGTAGGGTGCTGTAATACTGATTTATGAAGTTTTCCGGCAGGCTCACTTTATTTCATTTAAGTTCAATGGCGATGGTGTCTATTTAAAAATACGTGGGCGCCATTGCCTTGATCATTAGGCTCCGGTAATGGGCGGGCTGGCCGCGGAGGCGGCTGGAGGCGATTTCAAAACCGGTGCAGTTACAGCCGGGCTCAATGAGGCGGCAGTGATACACTTGCACAGCTATGCCGAAATGCAGCCTGAGAAGAAGCGGCAGTTGTTGATAATGAACTCACAGTGGCTGGATGTTATGGCCGCTGCTGCGATTCATTGGTTTTGTCGGGCGACAATTGGAGTTTTGTCACTACTAGCGCTTGGCGGGTGTCAAAAGATAAAGAGCTATTGTTTGCATGCTGGGATAGTCTGGAAGATGTATGCGTAGAAGGGATGGAAGGTCTTTCAGTTGTAGATGTTTCTTGGGTTATCAAGGATCAGCCGATAGATCCTTCATTTATACTTTCTGACGGCCGGCGGATTGATGTGTTCTGCTCTTCTTTCGCTGAGCCTTGGGTTATGAATCTCCCTGATGACAATGTTTATGTTGGTAATTCATAGGTTCAAAAGACGCTGCTCGATTCATTGGAGGCATCAAGGTCGCTGATCAAAACGCTGGAAGATTATTCCGAGGTGCGGTTGGTCTTTGCCGAACCTCGGATCGGATTAAGTCAGGGGCGAGATGGTAAGTGCCATTTGTTGCACGTCAATTCGCTGGTTTATCCATGATAGTGGCGGTGGTTCGTATGTCACAACCGCGTGAAAAAATCCCCCTGGCGCATCACGCCAGGGGGCTTTTTTCATACCGTCAGCGTCAGAAGTCGGCTTTGAGCGTCACGGTGTAGTTGCGTGGTTCGCCATACACGTTGCTCGCGTTCAGCCAGCCGATGGAGGAGTAGTACTTCTTGTCGAACAGGTTGTTGCCGTTGAGGGCGACGCTGAAGTTCTGATTGATCTGATACGCCACGCGGGCGTTCCAGATTGCATACCCAGCCTGCTCGATCTTGTCGATGCCGTTGGTGCCACCCTGGTTGGTGTTGTGGTTCTTGCTCTGGATGCTGGCGCCGGCACCGACGGTCCACTGGTTCAACTCGCCAGGCAAGTTGTAGTCACCCCTGAAGCGCAGCAGGTGGCGTGGGGTGTAGCTGTTGAAGGTAGCGCCGGACGCCGTGCTCCCATCACCCGGGTCGTTGAGAAACTTGGTCGAGGTGTAGGTATAGCCCGCAAACAGTTGCAGGCCGGCCAGCACTTCGCCGCTGATTTCTGCATCGAAGCCTTCGGCGCGCACCTTGCCACCAGCCACGTAGCAGTTGGTTTCACCGTCCTGCCCGCACACCGACGAGTAATCGTACTGGGCACGGTTTTTCTGGTCGACGCGGAACACCGCGAAGCTGGTGTTGACCCGGCCATCCAGCAATTCGCCCTTCAGGCCGATCTCATAGTTGGAGCCTTCGATCGGTTTGAGCGGGGCGAGGTCTTCGGTCAGTTCGGTCTGCGGCTTGAAGATGTCGGCATAGCTGACGTAGGCCGACCATTGATCATTCAGTGCGTAGATCAGGCCGCCGTACGGAGTGACTTCACCGGTTTCCTTGGCGTGTGCAGGGTCTGGCGATGTCGTGGTGAAGCGCGTCAGTTCATAGTCGTACTTGTAGTTGCTGACCCGTGCGCCGAGCACCAGGGTCAGCGGGTCGATCAGCTTGTAGCGCATCACGCCGTACACGCCATTCTGGCGAATCTTGGCCTTGGACACACCGGCGTAGGTGGTGCTGAGCATTTCATCCAGGGTGGGTTCGCGAGGCGAGACCGGGTCGTAGATGTTCATCGGGCCGAGGTTGAGCAGGCCGCCTTGCAGGTCGTCGGTGCGTAGGTCGCTGGCGTTGGCACCCACCACCACCTCGTGCTCCAGGCCAAAGGCGCGCCACTTGCCGGTCAGGTTGATGTCGGCGCCCTGGTTGATGTTCTCGAAGTCGTACAGGTAGGCACGCGACTGCATGCCGTTACCGGTTGCCGGGTCGACGGCGCCACGGCCGAAGCTGTAGAAAATGTCGTTGGTTTCGCGGATGTAGCTACCGGAGGCTTTCAGGCGCCAGTCTTCGTTGAAGTCGTGGGTGATATCGGCGAAGTAGGTGGTCTGCTTGTTGTTCCACTTGTTCCAGTCGGCACCGGTGAAGGTGGAACGGCTGACGTTCACCGCACTGCCGTCCTTGTTGCGCGGCAGGCCACCGAAATAGGGCGTTGAGTGCAGGTCTTCGACACTGGCGCCTGCAGCGACCGTGGTGGAGTCGTTGAGGTCGTATTCGAGAATCCCATACAGCACGTTCTTGCGGCTTTCCGCCGTGTCGTAGAAGTAGTCGCGGTCCTCGTGGCCGGCGACCAGGCGCCCGCGCAGCCGGCCGTCGGCGGTCAGCGGGCCGCTGGCGTCGATGGTCTGGCGATAGGTATCCCAGGAGCCGGCGCTGGCGGTGATGGAGAGGGTCGGCTCGGCCTTCGGACGTTTGCGCACCAGGTTGATGGCCGCTCCCGGGTTGCCGCTGCCTTGCAGCAAGCCGTTGGCACCGCGCAGGATCTCGACGCGGTCGTACAGCAAGGTGTCGGAGGTGAAGCTGCTGCCGATGCCGTAATAGCGGCGATCCAGCGGCACGCCGTCGTACTGGATGGTCTCGACCTCGAAGCCGCGCGAGTAGATGTACTTGCCGCCGGACGGGCTCTGGTAGGTGGTGATGCCGGTGGTCTTTTCCAGCACTTGGTCGAGGGTGTCGAGGCGCTGGTCGTCCATCGCCTTGCGGGTGACCACACTGACCGACTGCGGGATGTCCTTGAGGCGGTGGGTGCCTTTGCCGATGGTCACCGCGTTGGACGTGTAGCTCCCCGAGTCCTCGGTGGTGGCATCGAACTGGCGCCCGGAAATGTTCACCGGCCCCAGGTTCAGCGCGGAAGCGTCAGCCGGCCCGCTCAGGGTGATGGTGTGGCCATCGAGCTGGTAAGTCAGGCCGCTGTCGCGCAGCAGCAGGCGCAGCGCCTGTTCCGGCTCCATGTTGCCCTTGACCGCTGGCGCCGGGGTGTTGTGCACCGCGTCCGGGCTATACAGCAGCTGCAGGTTGGCCTGCTTGGCCAAGGTATTGAGTGCCCCCACCAGCCCTTGCGAAGGGATATCCAGCGCGACCGGCGCGGCTTGCGCTGCCATGGAAGCCGCCAGCGCGCAGGCCAGCAGCGATGGCGGGAGTATGGCCAGTGTTTTCCTGCGAACCGCCCGGGCGAGCGGCGAAAGCGTGGTAATGGTCATGCGGATACTCAGTGTTGGCAGATAGATTACTTATGAGTTTTATTTGCATTTATGTAACGTGCCGGCTCCCCAGAACCGGAAAAATCAATGTGAAAATGCTGTGATTTGTTCTTCCACCCGCTTGCCGTCGCGCAAGCGCAGCAGGTGATCGGCCACGTCGAAGTAGCGGTCGTCGTGGCTGATGACGATGATGGTCTTGCCCAGGCGCTTCAGTTCCGGCAGCAGTTCGGTGTAGAAAATGCGCCGGAAGGTCGGGTCCTGGTCGGCGGCCCATTCGTCGAACACCAGCACCGGGCGTTTCTCCAGCCAGGCGTTGACCAGCGCCAGGCGCTTGCGCTGGCCGGTGGACAGGTCGGTGGTGGTGAAGGCGCCATCGCGGATCTGCACCTTGTGGGCGATCTCCAGGCGTTGCAGGTACTTGCCGGCATCCTCGGGCAAGGCCTGGCCGTCCTGTAGCAGGTCATCGAACAGGTAGTAGTCGGCGAACACCGTGGTGAACAGCTGGCGGTAGTCGTCGCGGTTGCTGGCAGTGACCGGTTCGCCGTCGAGCACGATCTCGCCTTCATGGGGGGCGTACAGGCCCAGCAGCAACTTGATCAGCGTGGTCTTGCCGCAGCCGTTCTCGCCGACGATGAACAGGATGTCACCCTGCTCGACGCGCAGGTTGATCGGTCCCAGAGCGAACGGCGCGGCACCGTCCACTGGCGGGAAGGCAAAGCGCACGTTGCGCAGTTCGAGGCTGCTGATCTGCCGGTCGGGGACTTCAGAGGCATTGAGCAACAGATGCGGCTCGGGGGACGAGAACTGGGTCGACAGCTCCGCAATGCGGCGGAAGGCGATTTGCGCGCGGCTGACGATGGGCAAGGTCGACACCAGGTGCTCCAGCGGCCCTTTCATGAACAGCAGCACCAGCACGAAACCACTGGTGACCTTGGGGTCGGTGATCAGTTCGGCCTGTTGCAGGGCCAGCACCAGCCCGATGACCACGAAGAACAGCATCGAGCCCAGGCTCTTGGCGACCACGAAAATGTTGATCGAGCGGATGTGGGTGTCGCGGATGAAGTTGGCGGTGCGGCTGATGCGCTCCTCGAACATGCGCTGGCGACGCGGCCGGCTGATGCGCAGCTCCTTGGCCCCGGAGGCGACACCGCTGTAGTGCCGCTGCATCTCGTCTTCGGCCTCGCGGGCGGCGTGGAAGCCGCGGATGCCGCGCACGCGGGCGATGTATTGCACGGCAGTACCGATCAGGATGGCGCACGCGGTGATCAGAAACATCGGCCACGACAGCTGTGCCAGGTAGCCGAGGCAACCCAGGGTCACCGACAGGGAAATCGCCAGCGGTGCGAAGGCGAAGGCGAAGTCGCTGATGGTGTCGACGTCGTGGGTCAGCACCGGGATCAGGCGGTGGCTGCGGTAGCGTTCGATCTGCTCGATGGGGGCGCTGAGCACTTTTTCGCCGAGGTCGCGACGCAGCCTGGCGATCACATGCTGGCCGACATAGTTGGTGCCGATGTCCGAGGCGATGGAGGCGCACAGGGCAAGCAGGCAGATACCGGCGAACGCCAGTACCACGCCCCAGGTGATGGCGCCGGGGGCGTGCAGCAAATTGTTGATGTTGGCGAGCAGCAAGGTGATGCACAGGCCGCCGACGATCCCCAGCACGACGGCCAGGGCGACGATCAGTCGGTAAGGCTTGAGCAGGCCGAGGAGTTCGCGGAGTGCGCCAGGGGTTGATCGGTTCATGGTGAATTCCTGGTGGGTACGCGGGTGCGGTTTTGGCGCTGCGTGCGGCGCGCGCCGTGTGGGCGGGTTGCCCAGTGAAAAGACGTGTGGAGGGGGCTGTGATTTAGCCTGCCCGGGCCGTGCGCCCGGGCAAGGCAGGTACTGCGCAGCGGGGTGTCGCTCAGAGCTCGCGGGCTACCCGGAAGCCCAGCCAGTCGCCGCGCACATAGGGTTCGCGGTAATTGCGGTTGCCCGAGCGGGAGAACACCGGCGCTTCGCTGTAGTCGTTGCCGCGGATGTGGTTGTATTTGCAGCTCGCTTCCATCCACGCGCTGCCATCGGCGGGCGCGCCGACGTAGCTGTCGTGCCGGCAGTCGGCGACCCACTCGTAGACGTTGCCGTGCATGTCGTAGAGGCCGAAGGCGTTGGCCGGGAAGCTGCCAGCGGGCGAGGTGTAGTTGTAGCCGTCGGCGGCGCCGTAGGTGTTGGCGTGCTTGGCGATGCTGTATTCCTTGCCTTCATCGAAGGGGAACGGGAACGGGCCGCTGGAGCCTGCGCGAGCGCCGTATTCGCGCTCGGCTTCGCTGAGCATGCGGTAGTGTTTGCCGGTCTTTTTCGACAGCCAGGCGACGTAGGCCTTCACTTCGTCGTAGCTGATGCACACCGCCGGCTGCTCGGGGCCTTGCGGGTAGCTGGGCTTGCCGTTGGTGCAGCGGCGCCCCGGGCGGTCGTCGCCGTCGGGGAGGGTGACCTTGGCGTCGCGCTGCCAGGCCTGCAACTGTTTGGCCTGCACCTGGAACTGGCTGATGGCGAAGGGTTTGGCGAAGGTCACGGTGTGCATCGGGCCTTCGTCTGGCTGGCGGCCGACTTCGTCGTCAGGCACGCCCATGGTGAAGCTGCCGGCAGGCAGCACGACCATCTGCGGGCAATCCTTGCAGTCCTTGAAGGTTTTTCCGGGTGTGTGTGTGTCGGCGGCAAGGGCCGGGGCGCTGGCGAGCAGGGCGGCCACCAGGGCCAGGGGCTTGAGCATATGCATGGCGGTTCTCTTGAAAGGCAAAAGGTCAGGCGAGTTGAGGGGTGAGAATGGCCATCACCCGGTCGATCTCGGCTTCGTCGTTGAGCAGGCTCGGGGCCAGGCGCACCACCGGGCCGACGTCGCGGTCGACCGCATCGCTGATCACCTTGTTGGCCATCAGGTGGCGAGCGACAGCGTCGCAATCGCGGCCCTCGACGCGGAAGAAGGTGAAGCCGGCGGACAGCTGGCTGCTGCGTGGCGTTACCAATTGCACCTTGGGGTGTTCGGCCAGGCGCTGCTTGAGGTAGTCGTTGAGCTGGTGCACGCGGGCCTGCACGTCGGCCTTGCCCAACTGCAGGTGCAGTTCGAACGCCTTGCCCAGGGCCAGGCGATGGTCGAAGGCGTGGTAGCCGCCGGGGGTCATCAAGGTGCCGAAGTGCTCGCCCTTGGTGAAGGTCGGCAGGCTGGGCACCAGGTACGGCTGGGGCTTGGCTTCGCGGGCGATGATCACGCCGGTACCGCGTGGGCCGAACAGCCATTTGTGGGTGCCGGCGATGAAGTAGTCGCAGTTGAAATCGGCGAAATTCACGTCCTCGATGCCGAAGCCGTGAACGCCGTCGACCACGTAAATGATCCGGTCCTGCTCGTCACGGCGCTGGTTGAGCGTTTTCACCAGTTCGCCGACTTCACGGATCGGCAGTTTTACGCCGCTGCCAGACTGCACCCAGGTCATGCCGAGCACGCGGGTTTCCGGGCGGACGGCCTGGCGGATGTTGCCGAGCATCTCGTCCACCGAGGCCAGTTGCGGGTCCTTGAACAGCGCCACGCGACGCACCTGGGTGCCCATCAACCGTTCGCGGTAGGCCAGGCGGGTGTTGGTGGAATAGTGCTCGTGGGCGCTGACCAGGATCTCCTTGCCCGGCGCCACCTGCAGGCCGCCGTAGATCATCGACAAGCCTTCGGTAGTGCTGCCGGTCAGGGCTACCTGGCTCGGTTGTACGCCGAAATAGCGACCGGCCCAGGCGCGCACTTCATTCTCATAACCCCAGAGTTCCTCGCGGTCCCAGTCGACCATTTCGCCCGGGTTCTGGTCCAGCCGCGCGCGGAAGCGGGCGATGGCCTCGCTGACCACGCGGGGGTGTGAGGCGAGCAGGAAATTGCAGAAGTGCAGGTAGGCCGGGTCCAGGTCGAACTGCTGACGCAGGGCCTGCCATTTGTTCAGGCCGGGTTTTACCAACGGGGTAGCGGCCAGTGCGGTCTGAGCAAAACTGCCAGTCAAGGGCAGGGCGGCGGCAAGCAGGCCTGCGTGCTTGAGAAAGCTGCGACGGTCGTTCATCAGCCGCGCTCCGCCTGGGTGTTGGCACCTGGCTTGGCCAGGCGCTGTACCTCTTCCCACACCCGCAGGAAGTTGCCGCCCCACAGCTTGGCGATGTCGGCGTCGGAGTACCCGCGCTGGATCAGCTCGGCGGTGACATTGCGCGACTCGCCGACGTTCATCCAGCCGGTCACGCCGCCGCCATCGTTGAAGTCGGAGGCGATGCCGACATGGTCGATGCCGATCTTGCGCACGGTGTAGTCGATGGCGTCGACCATGTCCTTGACCGTGGCGCGGGGCTCTTCGTCGAGGATGGCGTACAGCGCGCTGGCGTACTCGCCGAACTTCTTCTCCGGCCAGATGGAGATGATCGCGTCGCCTGGCATCAGGGCATTGGCCAGGCCGTTCAGCGGTTGCAGGTCGAAGCGCTTGCGCAGCGCATTGAGCTTGTCCAGGGTGCCCTGGCTGAGGGGCTTGAGGTAGGCCGGGAAGCCCACCACCTGCACCACGCCACCGCTGTGCTTGATCGCTTGCAGTTCGTGGTCGCTGAGGTTGCGCGGGATGTCCACCAGCGCACGGGGTGCGGAGTGGGAGGCGACCATCGGCGCACGGCTCAGGCGGGCAACGTCTTCCAGGGCCAGGGTGGACATCTGCGACACGTCGATGATCACCCCCAGGTCGTTGAGCCGGCCCACGGCCTGCTCACCCAGCGGCGACAGGCCACCGAGGGCGTCGGGGGTGTCGTTGAGGAATGGCAGCGGGCGCGAGGAGTCGGCCCAGGCGTTGTTGCCGACGTAGCTGAAGCCGAACATGCGCATGCCGCGTGCGGCCCAGGTATTCAGGGCATCGAGGTCGTGGCCCAGCGGGTAGGCATTGAGCATGCTGAGAAAGATCGCGAACTTGCCTTCGCCGTGCAGCCGTCGGAAGTCGGCAGGGGTGTAGGCGATGGCGACCTGGTTGGGATAGTCGCGGACCATGCCGGTGAGGATCTTGTAGCGCATTTCCTGTTGCTGGCGCGCTTCGTCGACGAAGGCGGCGGTCGGGCGATGGGGCGCGTTGGCGCCGTTCCAGATTTCCGGCCAGCCGAAGATCGTCAGCGCAGCGCCGGAGAGGCGACCGCGACCGGCCTTGACCAAGTCGAACTGGCCGCTGCCATCCCTGTCGGCCTCCTTGCCTTCGGTGCCGAAGTTCAGCGGCACGGTGATGTGGCTGTCGAAGGAGATGATGCGCTCTTGCAGCTCCTCGGCATGTTTCATCACCTCGCGCGGGTAGCCGGCGGGCAGGTAGATGAAGAAGTACCAGGCTGCGGCGCCCGCGAGCGCGAGGGTCAGCGCCAGGGCGACGAGGTAGGGGGCCTTGCGGATGCGGGTCGTGTTCATTGCCATCCCGTTGGTTGCCAGGGTCGATGCGGTAGCGGCAGCCGCGATCACGGGGCTTGCCTGTCACGGAGGGACGAGAGCGGCAGCGGGAAATTTAGCGGCGTGCTGCCAGTAAATTTGCCGCGCGGCGTCTCGTTCTAGCTCGATAGGCGTGGCTGACACGGATACGGATGTGGTGATGAGGTTTTCCAGGCGTGGGTTCATGGTGGGGCTGGCGGTGGCCGGGGCGGCGGGTTCGGCCGCGTGGTATGCGCGCCAGCCGCGCGATCATGATGAAAAACTCGGGAAAGATGAGGTCGAGACCCCTGGCGAAGCCACGGTCGAGGCCGCCGCTGGTACGGGTGTGCGCACTGCCGACAAGCTGCGTGGCATCTGGGACCTGCGCTTCACAGGCACCGATGCCGGCCTCGACGGCTTGCCACTTGAGGGCGTGCAGATGCTGCTCGATGTCGGCCCGACCGGGCGTTCGCTGCGCGGTTTCATCGACGTGGCTGAACGCCTGCGAGGCAATGATCAGCCACGCTACCGGGTGCTCGGCGAACTGGTTGCCGCCAATGCCGGCAAGGTCCGCTGGCGTCTGGTGCCGGCCGGGGAATCGTCGCCGAGCCATGAACTGGAGGCGACCCTTGATGAAGTCTGGGCGTCCTGGGGCAACGCTGGCGCCGGCACCCTGACCGGGCGCATTCGCCGCATCGACCGGCCATTGTTGATGACTGAACCGGACAACCACTTCGTCGCCAGCAAGCGCGCTTTCCCCGAAGCGCGCCAAGTCACGCCATTAGCGCCGGCGCTGATGGCCTGGCTGAATTCGCCCGAACATCGCTTGTTCCACCAGGTGTGGCATGCCACCCGGGACAAGTGGCACCGGCTGGACGACAACAAGCGCGATGCCCTGCGCGGAGCCGGCTGGCAACCTGGCCCGCCTGATGCCGAACGCGGCGCACGTGGGCGGCGCAAGCACCTCAATGGTTCTGGCGAGGACTTTTTCTTCATGCACCGGCACATGCTGGGGCACGCCCGTGGCCTGCAGCCCGACTTGCCGAACTGGACTCAATTGCCGCTGCCGTCACCGCAGCTGGAGTACGACCGGCTGGGCTTTATCCGCTATCAGGAGAACCATGATGGCAACTCGGTGCCGCCGGCCTGGGTCGCGGCCAATGATGAAGAACTGAGCCAGTGGTTGCATGACATCAAGGCGGCGGAAACCTTCTTCAGCAACTTTCAGGTCTGGGAGTCGCAATACCAGGACCCGGACTACCTCAGTCGCCTGACCTTGGGGCAGTTCGGCTCGGAAGTGGAACTGAACATCCACGACTGGCTGCACATGCGCTGGGCGACCGTCACCCGTGACCCTTCCAATGGTGCGCCGGTGATGGGGGATCGCAACCAGACGGACTATGCGGCGCGCTGGTTCCGGGAGGAAAACGACTTTCTCGGCGACCCGTTCTCGTCCCACGTCAACCCGGTGTTCTGGCGTTTCCATGGCTGGATCGATGACCGCATCGAGGATTGGTACCGCGCCCATGAGCGCGCTCACCCGGGTGAGGTGCAGCGGCGCGAGGTCAATGGCGTGTCGTGGTTTGCGCCGGGGCGATGGGTGCAGGTTGGCGACCCTTGGCTGGGGCCGACCACCCATGGTTGCGGTGGCATTTCCGATGCCGGGGGCGGGGCGGGGGAGATGGAGGTG
Organism: Pseudomonas sp. NBRC 111124; assembly: GCF_001320245.1. Taxonomy (GTDB): domain Bacteria; phylum Pseudomonadota; class Gammaproteobacteria; order Pseudomonadales; family Pseudomonadaceae; genus Aquipseudomonas. The sequence goes on along the minus strand of NZ_BCBA01000013.1, from coordinate 231,488 downwards.
GAGGCAATGAAGCTGGCGTTGCGCATTGCCTTCAGTGGCGAGCGGGATGTTGGTGAGTTGCTGCGGCGTACGCCGCGCAGGCCTTGGTATGCGCGGCATATGAAGTTGCCGGAGGGGGCGTGATTTTGGGCGGTAGGGTTGTTTAATGGCTTGCAGGTGCCCGCCCTGGCAGGTTCAGCCTCCCCGATCGGCCGCGATTTTTCCTACAGACATTTCTGAAGTTACAAAAAGCCTCTTTGAATTGACGCGTCAATCTCCTGCTCGGGAGGCAATGATTTCCCTGGCGTGTGGCTTTTTGATCTCATGTTTATCCCCCTGTAACCCCCGCCGCACAAGGCCTGCACCCGGTTGACACTACAACGCTCAAGCCTATTAACTCAGCGCCTTTCACGGATGATTACACGGCAATTGGATTGAATTGTTCACCGTGCATTTCATGGAGATGCTGATGTTAATGGATCGACGCGACCCGGTCGCAGGCCATCCCGTATCTGGCGAACAGGAGTAATCCTCATGTTCGAAGCAGCCAGGTTCGGCGACGAAATATCACACACAGGCGCAATGGGCGGCTTCCTGCTGGGCGCGGCCTTAGGCATCGCGCTGGTGGCGACAGTGGCGATCGCCACCTTCACCTGCGGGTTCGGCGTGGGCTTGCTGGCCGGCCTCGCTGCCGGTGTCGGAGGCAGCCTGCTGACCGCCGCCGGCGAGGCGCTAGGCAGTCTGTTCCAGTCCCCCTCCGGGACGATAACTACTGCCTCACCCAACGTTTTCATCAATAACCGCAAGGCTGCCCGGGTCGAGAAAAGCATCGGCGCCTGTGACAAGCACCCAGGGCCGGTAAAGATCGCCGAAGGCTCGACCAACGTCTTCATCAATGGCGTGGCCGCTGCGCGCAAGGGCGACAAGCTGACTTGCGGCGCGACCCTCTCCGGTGGTTCGAACAATGTCTTTATAGGCGGCGGCACCTACCGTTACCTGCCGGTGGACGACGAGATCCCGCAAGGGCTGCGCACCACCGTGGATGTGCTGATGGCGATCGCCGGCGCAGCCGCTGGCGTTGCCAATGTGCTCAAGATGGGTACCCAGGCGGGCATGAAGGCCGCCCTCCCTTGCGCCATGAGGTTCACGGCCGGCTTCGTCGCCGGCGAAGTGCTTTCCCGCTATCTGGTCGAACCGGTAGCCCGCAGGGTGTTGGGCGGCTTGGCGGGCAATCCGGTGGATCTCACCACCGGCCGCAAGGTGATCCCCGATGAAATCGACTTCAGCCTGCCTGGCCTGATGCCGATCGAGTGGTCGCGTTTCTACGCCAGCGACCTGACCGTCGACAGCGTGCTCGGCCGCGGCTGGGTGTTGCCATGGGAGCAGAGCCTGCGCCGTGCCGGAAGCTTCATCTACCTCAGCGACAACCAAGGCCGTCAAATCCCTTTCGTCACCCTGCAACCGGGCGAGCGCATCTACAACCCGCATGAACAGGTGTACCTGGTGTGCACCGAGGGCGGTCACTACCTGCTGCAGACCCTCGACAACCTATTCTTCTATTTCGGCGAAGTACCCGACACCAACACCCAGGTGCCGCTGCAGCGCATCGAAAACGTCCTCGGCCACTTCCTGCATTTCACCCGTACGCCCGATGGCATCCTGACCGACATCAGCGCCACCGGCGGTACCCGGGTACACCTGCACTACGACAACCCGCTAGGCCGCCTGACGGACATCAAGCGCGTGGTCGACAACCAGTCCGTCGAAACGCTCACCCAGTACCGTTACGACGAACACGGCCAGCTGACCAAGGTGATCAACCGCAACGGCGACACCGTGCGCAGCTTCAGCTACGCCGAAGGCCTGATGGTGACCCACAGCAACGCTCTCGGCCTGGGCTGCCACTACCGCTGGGAAACTCTGGATGGCAAACCACGGGTGGTCGAGCATTGGACCAGCGATGGCGAGCACTACCATTTCCGCTACGACCTCGACGCCCGTACCAGCTGGGCCACCGACGTACTCGGCCGCGAACTGGAAGTGCAGTACAACGACGACCACCGCGTCATCGCCAGCCGCGACTACGGTGGCGAGCGCTACGCCGTCGAACTGGACGAGCAGGGCAATATGGTCGGCCTCGACCTGCCAGACGGCAATCGCCTGACCTTCAAGTACGACGAATTCTCCCGCCTGCTCGAAGAAACCGACCCGCTGGGCCGCAAGATCCAGTACGAGCATCACCACCTGACAACCTTGGTGACCAAGGTCACCTACCCGGATGGCAGCACTTGGCGCGCACGTTACGACGACATGGGCAACCTGCTCGCCGAGTTCGATGCCCTCGGCCAGATGACCGAGTACCTCAACAGCGATGACGGCCTGCCGCACACCATCATCGATGCGACCTACAAGTCCAAATACCTGTGGTGGAATGCCAAGGCCCAGATCGAGCGCTATCAGGACTGCTCGGGTAAGAGCACTTACTACCGCTATGACGAGCGTCAGCATCTGGTGGCGGTGACCGATGCGCTCAACCAGACCACCTCGCTGGAGCGCAAACCGGACGGTGAAGTGCTGCGCATCAGGCACCCGGATGGCAGCAAGGAAACCTTCACTTACAACACCCTTGGCCAGGTGCTTGATTACACCGATGGCAAGGGCCATACCACCCGTTTGCTGCGCACCTCACGTGGTTTGCCGAGCAACCGCCGGGATCCGAAAGGGGGAATGATTCGCTACGAGTATGACCAGGCGATTCGCCTGACCGCGCTGGTCAACGAGAACAACGCGACGTACAGCTTTGCCTACGACGCCTCGGATCGGCTGAGCGAGGAGGTGCGGGTGGATAACCTGACCCGGCGCTTCAGCTACAACGTTGGTGGTCATCTGGTCCGGCTGGATGAGATTGGCTACGGCGAAAACGCCGAGCGCCCGGAACGGCATACGCTGTTCGAGCGTGATGCCATTGGCCGACTGGTTGCCAAGATCAACCGCGATGCGCGACAGACTTTCGCATATGACGAGGGTGACCGGTTGCTGAGCATCGAGCGGCAACCGACTGGACTCGGCAAACAACTTGGGGTGACCGAGGAAAAGCTGGAGTACGCCTACGACGTGCTGGGGCGTCTGACCAGAGAAATCACGCCCGATGGGACGCTGTGCTACGAGTATGACCCGCTCAGCAATCTGACCACACTGACCCTGCCGGATGGCCGCAAGGTCAATCACCTGTACTACGGCAGCGGGCACCTGCACCAGTTGAATCTGGATGGCCAGGTGATCAGCGACATGGAGCGCGACGACCTGCACCGCGAGGTCTACCGGACTCAGGGCAAGCTCACCAGTTGCTTTGGTTACGATGCGATGGGGCGCAAGGCCTGGCAATTTGCTTCGACCTTGCCTGCGGACAAGCTTTCGCAGGTGCACAACACAGGCATTAATACGTCGCTGCTGGTGGAGCATGCCTATAACCCGATTCACCGCCGTTACCAGTACGACCCGGCGGGTGAGCTGGTGCGCACGCTCGACAAACTGCGGGGCGAGGTCAAGTACGAGTACGAAGCCAACGGTCAGCTGCGTAGCCGCGATACCGGCTCGCTGGTAAGCAGTGAAGAGTTTCGCTATGACGCGGCGGCCAACCGGCTGGACTTCAATGCGCGGACGTTCGCCAAGTTCAAGGACAACCGGATCAGCCATTGGCGGGATCTAGAGTACCGCTACGACCCTTGGGGCAACCTGATCGAGAAGCGCTCGGGGCACAGCAAGCTGCAGACATTCGCCTATGACGGCGAGAACCGGCTGGTGCGGGCGGAAACAGTGGTCAATGGCAAGCTGGAGAGTACCGGGCAGTACCGGTACGACAGCCTTGGGCGGCGGGTGGCCAAGCGGGCTGAGATCAAGGGTGTAGTCGAGCAGAAGCGCTTCCTCTGGCAAGGCTTGAGGATGCTGCGTGAGGAGACGCCTGGGCGGAGCATCTTGTACCTGTATGAACCGGGGAGCTTTGCGCCGTTGGCGCGGGTTGACCAGACAGAGGGAGAAGAGCAGGAACTCTACTACTTCCACACCGACCTGATTGGTACGCCACTGGAGATGACGGATCGTGATGGCTACATCGTCTGGCAGGCGACTTATCGCTCATGGGGTGAAGTAGAGCAGCTACCTGTAAATGACGTCCAGCAAAATCTGCGCTTCCAAGGTCAGTACTTTGATGCTGAAACAGCACTGCATTACAACACGTTTAGGTATTACGACCCTGAGGTCGGACGATTTGTAACGCAAGATCCGATAGGGCTATTGGGGGGGGAAATCTCTACAGTTATGCGCCGAGTTCTCTGGGGTGGATCGATCCTCTTGGTTTGAGTAGTTGCCAGCCTGATGCGATAAGTGGAAAATTCTCATCAAGAAATGCAGCCTTTCGCGCTGCAAAAAGAGATGCAGGGGTGCCAATGAATCAGGCGCCTACAAAAGTTGAAATGGTGAGTTTGACTGACAGAAGTGGGAAGCCTATTCTTGGAAGAGATCATCTTCCGTTGAAAACCAGAGAGTATACCTTCGTTAGGCATGGGGAAGAAAGTGTCGTTATTCAAGATCATTGGCCTGGTCATATTTACGGTCCGTATGGAACTCCAGGTAATCAAGGGGCGCACATTAATATAAGGCCTATAAGTGATACTCGTAATGGGAAGCTCGCTGGAGCTCTCGAGCATTATTTATTTTAAGGTGTAAAGTATGGTTCATTGGTTTGACTTGTTAGTTAATGCGCAGGCTATAAAATCCATCTACAAGGATGAGGCTCCATCTTTGAGGGGTGTTGATGTACATAGCTTGCTTCTTCATAGGGATGGGCCTAAATTGTCCATTAAATTCAATCTTAATGATTACCCTTCGAAGCCTCCTAAAAAATGGGATGTCCAAGGCTTTAATACGGTTCAGGTTGTGCTTTCACTGCTGGACTTAAGGTCTGTAAGTATCTCGGGGTGGATTGATACGGTGTATGTAACTGATCTTGATATTGGCTTTAAGGATGATTTGGTTACTTTGAGTATTGATAGTGATAGATTGAAGTTGACGGCGGAGGCAAGTTTTTTTGATTTAGAGTCAATCTCTGCTTATGCAAAAGGTTGAATGGGTCATTAAATCAACTAATGACGGCAAGCGGTTCGGGGTTAACGAGGGGCTGCTGCGCGCCAAGCTAGTTTCGAAAGCAATTTCAATAAGAAAGCTGCTGTGGTTATATGAGTTTATGGATGAAATCGACCAGGTTTTATGATTGGGGCGAAAAAATCAAAACAAGCTTAAAGAAAATTCAGGTTGGAGATATTTTTTGTTTTGCGTTGGGTGGGCAAAATCTCGCTGGCATGCATGGCGTTGCCGAGCATGTTCAGGCCGGGTTCACCGGCGTGGGCACGGCAGTGTTCGTCGATGGCTTCGATGACCCCGCGCACGAGCTCCGTGTAGGATAATTCCCAAGCATGCTGTTCTTGAAGCATTTGGTTTCAGGTTCGGAAATGTCTTACAGGTGGGGCTTGAAGGGGTAGGGCGAAGGATAGCGTCAGGGCCACCATGTGTTCGCCATGACAGGTGCAGCACCTGTTAGCCTACCCAATCTCAAACAGCATCACTTCAACACCGCATCATTAAACGCCGCCATATGTGTCCTTTCGAACTGCAGCGGTGTAACCGTGATATGACCTGCCGCCAGCTCAGCCATTTCCGTACCAGGCTGATCGACCTCCCTCGCATTGTTCAGCCTGATCCAGTGGTAATCGAACCCGCGAGGATCAACCTCCTTGCGCACGGACATGCTGTTCAGCGGCCCGGCGCCTTGCCGCGTCACCTTCAGCGCCAGCGTGGCCTGCGGGTCGCAGTTGGGGAAATTCACATTCAGGCAGGCATCGCACGGCCAATCCTGGTTCAGCAGTGCCTGAAGCACCTTGGGCGCATGGGTCAGCGCGTTGTCCCAGGGCACGTTCGCCCGGTCACTGTAGGCTTGGCTCAGGGCAATCGAGCGGATGCCCAGCAGCATGCCGGTCATGGCCGCGCCGACCGTGCCGGAGAACACCGTTTCCATGCCCAGATTCGCGCCGCGGTTGACCCCGGAGAGGATGAGGTCTGGCCGGGCATCCTTGAGCAGATGCTGGACAGCCATCACCACGCAATCACCGGGCGTACCGGAGACTGCGAAGCGTCTTTCACCGTGCTCGCTTACCCGCAGCGGTGCATGCAAGCTGAGCGAGTGCGAGGTGCCGCTCTGGTCTGCACGCGGGGCAACCACCCACACCTCATCGGCCAGTTGTGCGGCTACCTGCTCCAGGACTTTCAGCCCGGGGGCGTCGATGCCGTCGTCATTGGTGACCAGAATCCTTCCAAGCTTTTGCTGAGTCATGGCTGTCGGTTGATCCTTGTGATGGGTTCCGACAGCTGAGACTAGACCGGTTTCTTCGGTTTGTTTGGCGGGAGGGAGGTGTGATGGCTTACAGGCGCAAAAGATGTGAAGGCGAACACTTGCCAGCCCTCACACAACCCTCACTCTGTTACTTGCAATTCCCCGCCTTGCGATACCCCGCCGCCTGCGCCTCGGCCTCACTGCCAAACGCCACTTGGTTCTTCTGCGAAACCTGGCTGTACCCCGGGCAGCCGCTGCCCAGGTGATACACATGGCTGTTGCGGTTACCGACCACCGCACCGCTTGCTGCGGTACTGGCCAGGGTCGGCTTGGCCGCCGCTTTTACCGCGGTAGCCGGCACCACGGCAGCACCCTGCGGCGTATACCCCAGCGCCCACTTGCGCTCACCGGTCACGAACGGGTTGTTGTGCCCCATGATCGCGGCAATCCGCTGGTCACGCTGCTTCTCCCAGGTCGTCACTGGGTGCTGCTTGTCCCAGGCCATCAGCACCTGCTGCTGCTGGCGCGACATGCTCAGCTTGTAGCGATCAAACATGTAGAACGTGGTGCGCGCCACCAGCCCCTTCACCTCGTCGCGCGGTTCGGCGGTTTTCTGCTGGAAGTCGATCTTGGTTGTGCACTGACCGTACTGCGGCGCAACGCCGGAAACCATGCCGTAATTGAAATTGCTGCGGTCACCGTTCACTTCGCCCACGGACGGGTAGAGGTTGAACAGGTCGGCTTCCATCGAACGGAAGGTCGGGTCGCTGTCCACACACTGCTCGCGCCCGCCGTTCTGCCAGCACTGGCGCTGGTGGCCGAAGGTCCAGGCCGGGACGATATGCTCCCACTCGGTACGCTCGGCGCGGGTCTGCAGCTTGCGGGTTTCATAACCACAGGACTTGAGGTCGACCCGGCCGCCGGACTTGCCGACCCAAGTCCACTTGCAGCCACAGTACAGCTCGCCCATCGCGCTGTTGCCCTGGTCGAGGTAGATCTTCTGTTTGGCAACCACCTTGGCTTCGGTGAAGGTGGCGGGCGGGGTGGCGAAGGCGGCGGGGATGGCGGCGAAAGCGAGGGCGACGGCGCAAAGCAGTTTCTTCATGAAATACGTCTTAGGCTTACAAAAAAACGCGATTATACGGCTTGAACGCTTTGATAGAAGAGAGATGAAAGGCTTGCGCTTGAGCGCTGCGGCGCTATCGTTTGCGGGTCAGGATTTTATCGAGCGAAATATCATGCAAATTGCCCCGTCACCTCTCAACGAGGCAGCCCGCCTGTGTTTCCTGGAAAGCTTGAACATCCTGGATACCCCGGCCGAGGAAACCTTCGATCGCATCACCCGGTTGGCCAGTGTGTTGCTCGCGGTGCCCATGGCCCTGGTGTCGCTGATCGACATGAACCGCCAGTGGTTCAAGTCGCGCCAAGGCATCGATGTTGCCGAGACCACGCGCGATGTGGCGTTCTGTGCCCATGCTCTGCATGCCGAAGATGTCCTGGTGATCCCGGATGCCGCCGCCGATCCGCGTTTCGAAAACAACCCGCTGGTGACCGGGGGGCCAGGCATCCGCTTCTACGCCGGTGTGCCGCTGCGCTTTGCCGGCGAGCTGACCGTGGGCACGCTCTGTGTGCTGGACACCCGGCCCCGCCAGGTGTCGGAAACCGAACTGGCGCACCTGCGCGACCTGGCGCGGATCGTCGAGCGCGAGATGCTGCACCGCAGCCTGGCCATCGACTCGGGCAGCGCGGTGCAGCAGGCGGAGCAGGGCGCCCTGGTGTCTTCCGAGGCGCGTTTTCACCGGGTGTTCGACAACAGCCCGACGAGCAAGGCGCTGGTGGGCCTTGACGGTCGCATCCTCGAGCCCAATCGGGAATTCTGCCAGTTGCTGGGCAAGGCCAAGGAATTGCTGGTGCTGACCCGCTTGGCGGAACTGATCGACCCGCAGGATCTGGCCCAGCTGGACGGCCCTTGGCAGCAGATCGTTGCCGGCGAGCAAGATTCGCTGCTTATCGAGGTGCGGCTGATCAGCCGCGACAACGCTGCCCTGTGGAGTGAGCTGAGTGTGTCAGCGCTGCGCAATGAGCGTGGCGTCACCGAGCAGATGGTGGTGTTCGTACGTGATATCAGCGAGCGCAAGCGCCGCCAGCAGCAACTGCGGCGCTACCAGGCGACCCTGGAGCAGCAAGTGGCGCAGCGCACCGAAGAGCTGGCCCGCAGCCAGGAAACCCTGCAGGCCATCGCCGACAATCTCCCGGTGCTGATCGCGCACATCGGCACCCACCTCGAATACCGCTTCAACAATGCCGTGTACCGGCAGATTTTCGGCGTCGAGCCCACCCAGCTCAAAGGCCGCAAGGTGCAGGATGTGCTGCCGGCAGACGTCTACCAGCAGCTGGAGCCTTACTTTCAGAAGGCCTTGGCCGGGGAGCGGGTGGAAGCTGACAACGTGCGTTACAGCCTCGACGACCCCCGGATCTGGCACGCGTCCTATGTGCCCGATATCCGCAACGGCAAGGTCGAGGGCTTTTTCGTCATGTCGCTGGACGTGACCGAACGCAAGCGCAAGGAAAAGACCCTGCTCGACCAGGCCACGCTCGACCCGCTGACTGGGCTGCCCAACCGCGCGGCGTTGCACGACGAGCTGGACTTCGCCTTGAAACAGCGAGCAGCGTTTGCCTTGTTCTTCATCGATTTGGATGGTTTCAAGCAAGTCAACGACCAGCATGGCCACGAAGCGGGCGATGCTGTGCTGCAGGCTGCCGCGGGGCGCATGCTAGCTACCATGCGCGCCGATGATACGGTGGCCAGGCTGGCCGGTGACGAGTTCGTGGTCATCGCCCAGGCCGTGACCAACCAGGCGTCGGCGCGAGAGATCGCGAGCAAGCTTTGCGACGTGCTGTCGGCTCCGATCGCGGTGGAAGGCGTTGAGGTGGCCGTTGGCGCCAGTATCGGCGTCTACCTCAACCATTCCGGGCATCACCCGCAAACTGGCGAAGATGCCCTGGCGCTGGCCGACAGGGCCATGTACGAGGCCAAGCGGGGTGGCCGTAACCGCTTCAGTATGGTGCCCGACCGCTAGAAGCCCCAGTGTTGCAGTGCCCATAACACGCCCATGCCGACCGCCAGGGTCAGCAGCGTGCTGCGCGTGCGCCAGGCAACCAGCCCGGCGATGATCGCGGCCGGTATCTGCGGATTACCCCAGTCGATCCCAGGCTGGCCCGCCTTGAATACCACAGCCGGCAGCACCAGCGCCGCCAACACGCTGGCCGGTACATACACCAGCGCACGGCGCAGTGTCGGCGGAATGCGCAACGCGCCGTAAAACTCGATGAACGACAGCCGTATGGCAAAGGTGCCCAGACCAATCAAAGCGAAAGTGATCCAGGGGTTCAAGTCGATCATGGCGCCTCCGCTGCCGCGTGTGCGCCCTTGCGCAGTTGTTCGATGGTCAACCCGCTGATCACCCCGCCCAGCGAGGCGACCAGCAGGCTCAGGTTGTAAGGCAGGTCGTGGGCCAGTACCGCCAGCGCGCCGCCGACTACCGCCGCGCCCAGCATTGCCGGGTTACGGATGCCCGGTACCAGCAGTGCCAGAAACGACAGCGGAATGGCAAAGCCCAGCGACCAGGACTCCGGGATGCCAGTACCCAGGTACACGCCGGCCAGCACCGCCAGGTTCCAGCCGAACCACATCGGCAAGGCGGTCCCCAGGTAATAGGGGAAGGCGAATCGGCCGAGGCCGTCGACACCGAACTTCAGGCTGCACAGGGCAAACGACTGGTCGGAAAGCAGGTAGGACAGCGACCAGGTCTTGCGCCGCGGCAGGTCGCTCAGGTGCGGCGCCAGGGCGGCGCTGTACATCAGGAAGCGCAGGTTGATCACCAGGGCGGTGACCACCATGGTCAGCGGCAGCGCGCCGCTCTGCATCAGTTGCAGAACCACCATTTGCGCGGAACCGGAGTAGAACAGCAGGGTCATGCCCATCGCGTCGAGCGGCGACATGCCCATACCGATGGCGGTGACGCCGGTAATCAGACCGAACGGCACCATGCCGGTCGTCAGTGGCAGCACCGCGCGGACGCCCTCGGTGAATGCGTGCATCCCGCTTTTATAGTGCATGTGCGTTCCTTGAACATTCATCAGGCTCGCTCAGGTTAAAACCTGCCGGGCCTGGTAACAACGCAGATGTGCGAAATAACCCCCGCGTGGCGGCCATGGGTGAAATAGGGCGTTCGGGCTATTCCGGTTGTGGAGCGCCAGGCATATGCTTGCCTGTCAGCGGCAGCATGTTGCCGCTTGCGGCAAACATAAGCATTGTCGGCAGCACCTTCATCGGGCGCAGTTGCTGGACACCAGGGAGAGCGTCCATGAGTCAGGAAGCACTGCCGGCACCTGCCGGCTTCAGTGAACAACAGCTGGCCACGTTGTTCGAGTTGATCAGCGATGGCATCTGGGACTGGAATGCCAATACCGGCTACGTCTATCGCAACCCCGGCTGGTACGCCATGCTGGGCTACGAAAGCCACTCCAAGGCCAACACCGTGCTCACCTGGGAAAGCGTGATACACCCCGAGGACTACCCACGGGTAATGGCGCATTTCGAGGCCTACATCAACCAGCGCAACGAACACTATCTCATCGAGTATCGCTGCCGCTGCCACGATGGCAGCTACCTGTGGATCGAGGACAGTGCCCATATCATCGCGCGCAACGAGGATGGCTCGGTAGCCCGCATGCTCGGCGCGCACCGCAATATCGATGCAGGCAAGCGCCTTGTGGCGCAGCTGGAGCAGAAGAACCACTCGCTGGAAGCCCAGGTGGCCGAGCGCACCCGCGAGCTGTCGTGGGTCAACCAGCAGCTGCAGCGCCAGCTCGACGAAAACCGCATCCTGGCCGAGCGCGACGCGCTGACGCGCATTGCCAATCGCTACCGGCTGGAGAAGACCTTGCAGCAGGAGTGCGAGCGGGCCAAGCGGTTCCGCCAGCCGCTGGCATTGATCGCCATGGACTTGGACGATTTCAAGCCGATCAATGATCGCTATGGCCACGCCCGTGGCGATGCCGCGTTGATCCGCGTCGTCGAGAACCTGAGCATCAGCCTGCGCGAACTCGACCTGCTGGCGCGCTGGGGCGGCGATGAATTCGTCATGGTGCTGCCGCAGACGACCCTGGGCGAGGCGCTCGACCTTGCGGCGCAGTTGCGTCGGGTGATGGAGCGGCTTGAACCGGTGGGTGAATGCCGGCTGACCCTGAGTTATGGCGTGGTGCAGTGGCAGCAAGGGGAAGGCCAGGAAGAGCTGTTGGCCCGGGCCGACAAGGCCTTGTACCGGGCCAAGGATGCGGGCAAGAACACGATTTGCGAGTGAATCGCCGTCAATGTGGCAATCCCTGTGGGAGCGGGCGTGCCCGCGAAGCAGGCACCGCGATGGATGGCACCGGCTGCGCCGGTGTTCGCGGGCAAGCCCGCTCCCACAGCGTTCGTGCAGTGGCTGGATGAAAAAAGACCCGCGGCGCCAAGGGCGCAGCGGGCCAAACTCGGCCTTGGCCGCTTCAGTGTCAGATATGCAGTGCGTGGCCCAGCGCGCGTAGCGCCGCTTCCTGTACCGCTTCGCCCAGCGTCGGGTGAGCGTGGATGGTGCCGGCCACATCTTCCAGCCGCGCGCCCATTTCCAGCGACTGGGCAAACGCCGTGGACAGTTCCGATACCGCCACGCCAACCGCCTGCCAACCCACGATCAGGTGGTTGTCACGCCGCGCCACCACCCGCACGAAACCGCTTTTCGATTCCAGGCTCATGGCCCGGCCATTGGCGGCGAACGGGAACTGCGCAACGATGCAGTCCAGCCCTTGCTGGCTGGCTTGCTCGGGCGTTTTGCCCGCTACCACGACTTCCGGGTCGGTAAAGCACACTGCGGCAATCGCTGCGGGTTCGAAACGCCGGGTCTTGCCAGCGATGATTTCGGCCACCATCTCGCCCTGCGCCATGGCGCGGTGAGCAAGCATCGGCTCGCCCGCCACGTCACCGATGGCCCATACGTTGCGCATGCTGGTCTGGCAGCGCTCGTCGATGGCGATGGCCGCGCCGTTCATCTTCAGGTCCAGGCATTCGAGGTTGAAGCCTTGGGTACGTGGCCGGCGGCCCACGGCCACCAGCACCCGGTCGGCCTCCAGGCGCAGTTGCCCGCCCTGGCCATCGCTGGCCAGCAGGCAGCCGCTCTCGTAGCCTTCGACGCTGTGGCCCAGGTGCAGGGCGATGCCCAGCTTTTTCAGCGATTCGGCCACGGGTGCGGTCAGTTCGCTGTCATAGGTGGGCAGAATGCGTTCGCGCGCTTCCACCACGCTGACCTGCGCGCCCAGCTTGCGGTAGGCGATGCCCAGCTCCAGCCCGATGTAACCGCCGCCCACCACCACCAGGTGCTTGGGCAGGGCCTTGGGCGCCAGGGCCTCGGTGGAGGAAATGACCGGCCCGCCGAGCGGCAGCATCGGCAGTTCGACGCTGTTCGAGCCCGTGGCCAGCAGCAGGTGCTCGCACTGAATGCGCTGGCCGTCGACCTCGACCTGTTTGCCGTCGAGGACCTTCGCCCAGCCGTGAATCACCTTGACCCCATGCTTTTTCAGCAAGGCGGCCACGCCGGTGGTCAGTCGGTCGACGATGCCGTCCTTCCAGGCCACGCTCTGGCCGATGTCCAGGCGCGGGGTATCGACGCTGATGCCCAGTGGCGACTGCCCGGCAAAGCGTGCGGTCTGGTGGAACTGCTCGGCGACATGGATCAGCGCCTTGGACGGGATGCAGCCGATGTTCAGGCAGGTGCCGCCGAGGGCCTGGCCCTCTACGAGCACCGTGGGAATACCCAGTTGCCCGGCGCGGATGGCGGCGACGTAGCCGCCGGGGCCGCCGCCGATGATCAGCAGGGTGGTGTCTAGGGTCTGGGACATGCTCACTCCAGGAACAAACAGGCAGGTTGCTCGAGCAGGCCACGCACGGCCTGGATGAACTGCGCGGCATCCATGCCATCGACCACCCGGTGGTCGAACGAGCTGGACAGGTTCATCATCTTGCGCACGACGATCTGGCCGTCGATCACCACCGGGCGCTCGACGATGCGGTTGACGCCGACGATCGCCACTTCCGGGGTGTTGACCACCGGGGTGCTGACGATGCCGCCCAAGGCGCCAAGGCTGGTCAGGGTAATGGTCGAGCCACTCAGTTCTTCACGGCTGGCCTTGTTGGTCCGTGCGGCATTGGCCAGGCGCGAAATCTCGCCGGCATTGGCCCACAGGCTGGCGGCCTCGGCATGGCGCAGCACCGGCACCATCAGGCCGTTGTCACCCTGGGTGGCGATGCCCACATGCACCGCGCCGTGGCGGGTGATGACCTGGGCTTCGTCGTCGTAGGTGGCGTTGATCTGTGGGAAGTCGCGCAGGGCGACGACTAGGGCACGGACCAGGAAGGGCAGCAGGGTCAGCTTGCCACGCGTGTTGCCGTACTTGGCATTGAGCTGCTGGCGCAGGGCCTCGACGGCGGTGACGTCGATTTCCTCCACGTAGCTGAAGTGCGCGACACGGCGTTTGGCGTCCTGCATGCGCTGGGCGATCTTGCGGCGCAGGCCGATCACCTGCACCTGTTCGCTGTCGGTGCGCTTGGCATAGCCACTCGGCGCCTGACCGGCAGCGCTGTGCGGCTTGCTCATGAAGGCGTCGAGGTCTTCGTGCAGGATGCGCCCGGCCGGGCCGCTGCCATGCACGTAGCGCAGTTCGATGCCGGCATCCAGGGCACGCTTGCGCACCGCCGGCGAAGCCAGCGGCTTGTCGCCTGGCTGGCGCGGCACGATCGGTGCTTCGACGTGTTGCTCGGGTGCCTGGTAGGCCACCGGCTGCGGCGCTTTCGCTTCTGGCTTGGGTGCAGCAGGCGTAACAGGCGCGCTGTGCGCTTCCACAGGTTTGGCCTGCGGCACATCCACATGGTTGCCGCTGCCTTCCACTTCGATGCGGATCAGCTCGCTGCCGACGGCCATTACTTCACCTGGCTGGCCACCCAGGGCCAGCACCTTGCCGCTGACCGGCGAAGGGATTTCCACGGTGGCCTTGTCGGTCATGACATCGGCCACTACCTGGTCTTCGGCGATCACGTCGCCGACCTTGACGAACCATTCCACCAACTCGACCTGCGCGATGCCTTCGCCAATGTCCGGCATCTTGATGACGTGCGTGCCCATTCAGACCTCCATGACCCGTTTCAATGCCGCGCCTACCCGCGAAGGGCCTGGGAAGTAAGCCCATTCCTGTGCGTGGGGGTAGGGGGTGTCCCAGCCGGTGACGCGCTCGATCGGTGCCTCGAGGTGGTGGAAGCAGTGCTCCTGCACCAGCGCTACCAGTTCGGCGCCGAAGCCGCAGGTGCGGGTGGCTTCATGCACGACCACGCAGCGGCCGGTCTTTTTCACCGACGCGACGATGGTCTCCAGGTCCAGCGGCCAGAGGCTGCGCAGGTCGATGACTTCGGCGTCGACGCCGGTCTCCTCGGCGGCCACCTGGGCCACGTAGACCGTGGTGCCGTAGGTCAGCACGGTGACATCGTTGCCTGGGCGGGTGATGGCTGCCTTGTCCAGCGGCACGGTGTAGTAGCCGTCCGGCACGGCGCTTTGCGGGTGTTTCGACCAGGGGGTGACAGGCCGGTCGTGGTGGCCGTCGAACGGGCCGTTGTACAGGCGCTTGGGCTCGAGGAAGATCACCGGGTCATCGCATTCGATCGAGGCGATCAGCAGGCCCTTGGCGTCATACGGGTTGGACGGCATGACCGTGCGCAGGCCGCAGACCTGGGTGAACATCGCCTCAGGGCTCTGGCTGTGGGTCTGGCCGCCGTAGATGCCGCCGCCGCAGGGCATGCGCAGGGTCAGCGGGGAGATGAACTCACCGGCCGAGCGGTAGCGCAGGCGGGCCATTTCCGAGACGATCTGGTCGGAGGCCGGGTAGAAGTAGTCGGCGAACTGGATTTCCACCACCGGGCGCAGGCCGTAGGCGCCCATGCCCACGGCGGTGCCGACGATGCCGCTTTCAGAGATCGGGGCGTCGAACACCCGCGACTTGCCGTACTTGGTCTGCAAGCCTTCGGTGCAACGGAACACGCCGCCGAAGTAGCCGACGTCCTGGCCGTAGACCACCACGTCGTCGTCGCGCTCAAGCATGACATCCATGGCCGAGCGAAGGGCCTGGATCATGGTCAGTGTGCTGGTGGCCATGGCGGTTTCCGGGTTGATGCTGTTGTTGTGATCGTTCATCTCAGACCCCCAGTTCCTGGCGCTGACGGCGCAGGTGGTCAGGCATTTCCTTGTACACGTCCTCGAACATCGAGGCCGCGCTCGGGATGTGGCCGTTGGCCAGGGTGCCGTACTGTTCCGCTTCCTTCTGCGCGGCGATGACCGCGGCTTCGAATTCGGCAGTGGTGGCCTGGTGTTCTTCTTCGGACCAGTGGCCGATCTTGATCAGGTGCTGCTTCAGGCGGGCAATCGGGTCGCCCAGCGGGAAGTGGCTCCAGTCATCGGCCGGGCGGTACTTGGACGGGTCGTCCGACGTCGAGTGCGGGC
The DNA here is from genome assembly GCF_001320245.1 of Pseudomonas sp. NBRC 111124. Lineage (GTDB taxonomy): Bacteria > Pseudomonadota > Gammaproteobacteria > Pseudomonadales > Pseudomonadaceae > Aquipseudomonas. Next base: position 215,543 of record NZ_BCBA01000013.1, on the reverse strand, counting down.
CGGCGCGGTAGGTGACCCACTCGATCAGCGACGGGCCCAGGCCGCGGCGGGCGCGTTCGGCGGCCCAGCGCGAGGCGGCGTACACGGCGACGAAGTCGTTGCCGTCGACCCGCAGCGAGGCGATGCCGCACCCCACGCCACGGCCGGCGAAGGTGGTCTGCTCGCCACCGGCGATGGCCTGGAAGGTCGAGATCGCCCATTGGTTGTTGACCACGTTGAGGATCACCGGGGCGCGGTAGACGTGGGCAAAAGTGAGGGCGGTGTGGAAGTCCGATTCGGCAGTGGCGCCGTCACCGATCCAGGCCGAGGCGATCTTGGTATCGCCCTTGATCGCCGAGGCCATGGCCCAGCCGACCGCCTGCACGAACTGGGTTGCAAGGTTGCCACTGATGGTGAAGAAACCGGCTTCGCGCACCGAATACATGATCGGCAGCTGGCGGCCTTTGAGCGGGTCGCGCTCGTTGGACAGCAGCTGGCAGATCATCTCCACCAGCGACACGTCGCGGGCCATGAGGATGCTCTGCTGGCGGTAGGTGGGGAAGCACATGTCGCTGCGGTTGAGCGCTAGCGCCTGGGCGCTGCCGATGGCTTCCTCGCCCAGGCTCTGCATGTAGAAGGACATCTTTTTCTGGCGCTGGGCGACTACCATGCGGCTGTCGAAGATGCGCGTCTTAAGCATCGCGCGCATGCCTTGGCGCAGGACGTGCGGGTCGATGTCCTCAGCCCATGGGCCTTGGGCATTGCCGTGCTCGTCGAGCACGCGGACCAGGCTATAGGACAGGTCGGCAGTGTCGGCAGCGTCGACATCGATAGGTGGTTTACGGACCTTACCGGCGTCGTTCAGGCGCAGGTAGGAAAAATCGGTCTGGCAGCCTGGCCGGCCGGTGGGCTCGGGCACATGCAAACGCAGGGGGGCGTACTCGTTCATGCTTTTTACGCTCGCTCGGGTTTTGTTTTTGTGAGCTCTGAAGCGGCCGCCGCTGAGTACCGGCTTGTGACTGGTAGGTCAGCGTCATTTACATCTTAGAGGGAGGGCAGGAGAATTTTTCTCTCAAGTTGATTGCCTTTGTCTGACAGGGAAGATAAACATTCCGGATAAACACAAAAAAACCGGTGAATTTGTCTCATGCGCAAGCTCGATCGTACCGATATCGGCATTCTCAACAGCCTTCAGGACAACGCCCGTATCACCAACGCGGATCTGGCGCGTTCGGTGAACCTGTCGCCGACGCCGTGTTTCAACCGGGTCAAGGCGATGGAAGAGTTGGGGGTGATCCGCCAGCAGGTGACCTTGCTGTCGCCGGAGGTGCTGGGGCTGGATGTGAACGTGTTCATCCATGTCAGCCTGGAAAAGCAGGTCGAGCAGGCGTTGCACCGCTTCGAGGAAGAGATCGCCGAACGGCCCGAGGTGATGGAGTGCTACCTGATGACCGGCGACCCGGATTACCTGCTGCGGGTGCTGTTGCCGAGCATCCAGGCGCTGGAGCGCTTTCTCGATTACCTGACGCGGTTGCCGGGGGTGGCCAACATCCGATCAAGCTTTGCGCTCAAGCAGGTGAGGTACAAGACCGCGTTGCCGTTGCCTGCAAATGGCATGACCTTGCGCGAATAGGCCGGCACAGGCAATACAGAGGGTGCTTGATATTTTAAACACCCCGAGCCTATGTTGTTGCCAGCCTATAACAACAAGGACAAGCGTCATGACCACCGCCGCCCATCGCTCGCTGACCGAGCACCTCCAGGGCATCGACCAGATCGAATGCGTCACCCCCGACCTCAACGGCGTGCCCCGCGGCAAGGTGATGACCGCCGAGGGCTTCCTCGAAGGCCGCCGCCTGCAGATGGCCCGCGGGGTGCTGTTGCAATGCATCATGGGCGGCTACCCGCCGGCGCGCTTTTATGGCAGCGACGACGGTGACCTGGCGCTGGTGGCGGAGCCCTCGCAGATTCATCGTCTGCCCTGGAGCGAAGAAGGCCTGGCGCTGGCCATCTGCGACGCCAACGAGCTCGATGGCCGGCCCTCGGGGCTGTCGACGCGGGGCCAGCTCAAGGCGGTGATCGCCCGCTACGCCGCGCTGGGCCTGGCGCCTGTGGTGGCGACCGAGCTGGAGTTCTTTGTCTTCGCCCCCAACACCGATCCGCAGCAAGCCTTCCTGCCACCTGTTGGCAAGGACGGCCGCCGGGAGCTGGGCCATTCGGCATTCAGTGTCAGTTCCAACAACGGCCTGCGCCCGTTCTTCCAGGAGGTATACCAGTGCATGGCGGCTTTGGGCCTGCCCCGCGACACCTTCATGCACGAAATGGGCGTGAGCCAGTTCGAGATCAATCTGCTGCACGGCGACCCGCTGTTGCTGGCCGACCAGACCTTCCTGTTCAAGCACCTGCTCAAGGAGGTGGCGCTCAAACATGGCCTGAGCGTGGTGTGCATGGCCAAGCCACTGGCGCATACCCCAGGCAGCTCCATGCACATTCACCAGAGCCTGGTGGAGATCGCCAGCGGGCGTAACGTGTTCAGCGACGAGCAGGGCCAGCCGACCGAGACCTTCTACCACTTCATCGGTGGCCAGCAGGCGTGCATGGCCGATTTCACCGCGCTGTTCGCGCCCAACGTCAACTCCTACCAGCGGCTATGCCACCCCTACGCTTCGCCGAACAATGCCTGCTGGTCCGAGGACAACCGTGCGGCCGGCCTGCGCATTCCCGCCAGTGCCCCGGTGGCGCGGCGGGTCGAAAACCGCCTGCCAGGTGCCGATGCCAACCCCTACCTGGCCATCGCTGCCAGCCTGGCCGCCGGGCTGCATGGCATCGACCAGCGCCTGCAGCCAACCCCGGCGATCCAAGGCGAGTTCGAGGTGCCGGAACACCTGAGCCTGCCGTGTACCCTGCATGCCGCGCTCGAACGCCTCAAGCGCAGCGCCCTGGCGCGGGAACTGTTCGGTAGCGAGTTCATCGAAGGCTACATTGCCAGCAAGACGCTCGAGCTGACGGACTTCTTCAACGAGATCACCCCCTGGGAGCGCCGTGTGTTGGCGGCACAGGCCTGATCGCGACATAACCGGTACTGGACGCGCCCCTGTCTGGCTATTTGTCTGGCAGGGGACTGCGCCATGGCCATTTTGCTTTTATGCTTGCCAGCAAGCCAACGCCACCTGACCAGGGAGTTTGACAGGACGTATGCGAAACATCTGGAAGCCCTTTCAGTCGTTGTATTTCGCCGCCTTGATGATGTTGATCGGCTCCGGCCTGCTCAGTACCTACCTGGCGCTGCGCCTGGCGGCCGATCATGTCGACAGCCTGTGGGTCGGTGCCTTGATGGCCGCCAACTACTTCGGCCTGGCGCTGGGCGGCAAGATTGGCCACCGGTTGATCGGTCGGGTCGGGCACATCCGGGCATACGCCACCTGCGCCGGCATCGTCTGCGCGGCGGTGCTGGGGCATGGCATGACCAGCTGGCTGCCGGTGTGGGTCGGGCTGCGGATGATCGTCGGCCTGGGGATGATGTGCCAGTACATGGTCATCGAAAGCTGGCTCAACGAGCAGGCCGAGGCCAAGTACCGGGGCGCGGTGTTCAGTGGCTACATGATCGCTTCCTACCTGGGCCTGGTGCTCGGCCAGCTGATCCTGGTGGTGCACCCGCAACTGGGCCCGGAACTGCTGATGCTGGTGGCCATGTGCTTCGCCCTGTGCCTGGTGCCGGTGGCCATGACCCGGCGCATCCACCCGGCGCCCTTGCGCCCGGCACCGATGGAGCCGAAGTTCTTCATCAAGCGGGTGCCGCAGTCGCTCAGCACGGTGCTCGGCTCGGGTTTGATCGTCGGTTCGTTCTACGGCCTGGCGCCGCTGTACGCTTCCAGCCAAGGCATGTCGACCGAGCAGATCGGTCTGTTCATGGGTTGCTGCATCTTTGCCGGGCTGCTGGTGCAGTGGCCGCTGGGCTGGTTGTCCGACCGTTATGACCGTGCGGTGCTGATCCGCAGCGTCGCGGTGGGCCTGGCAGTGGCTTCGGCGCCACTGGCGTTTTTGCCGAGCGTGCCGCTGGAAGCGTTGTTCGGCATCGGTTTCGTGATTTCGCTGCTGCAGTTCTGCCTGTACCCACTGGCGGTGGCGTTTTCCAATGACCACGTCGAGAGCGAGCGGCGGGTGTCACTGACCGCCATGCTGCTGGTCACCTATGGCGTGGGTGCCTGTATCGGGCCGCTAGCAGCGGGGGTGCTGATGAAGGCACTGGGGGCGCAGATGCTCTATGCGTTCTTCGCGTTCTTTGCCTTGGTGCTGGTGTGGCGCATTCGGCCGAAGGCGGTTACCGGGCTGCACCAGGTTCAGGACGCGCCGCTGGGCCACGTGGCCATGCCGGCTGCCGGTTCGCCATTGTCGGCGGCGCTCGACCCGCGGGTGGATGAGCAGACCGTGCAGGAGGTGATGCAGGCACCGGTGGCGGCTGAGGATACCGAGGATGATCAGACGGCTGAGCCGGTTGCCGAGGCTCGGCCTGAGGATGAGGTCAGCAAGTCAGTGTGAGTTTGTGCCGGCCTCTTCGCGGGCTTGCCCGCTCCCACAGGTACTGCAGAGGTTTCGAGAGCGGTGCGGTCCCTGTGGGAGCGGGCGAGCCCGCGAAGAGGCCGACACAGGTTAACCACAAACAAAAACGCCACCCGATGGGTGGCGTTCTGCATTCAATGGCCGATCAATAGTCGTCCTTGTCAAACCGCCGCGCTTCACGCTGCAGCTGGTAGACAAAACTCTCGATCTTGCGCTGGGCCTGGCCATTGAGGTTATGGAAGCGCACGCCGGCGAAGGTGGTATTGATCCGCTCTTCATAATGCAGGTGGCGCAGCTCGACCATGGTATCGACCAGGCCCAGCGGGTTACTGGCCTTGAAGCGCTCGTAGACCTGGCCCAATTGCAGGCGGTCTTCAACGTTACCTTCGAAGCGCAGTTTGCAGCCGGTGGCCGAGATGTCCAGCAGCTTGCCGCGCAGGGCACCGTTACCCTTGAGGTAGCTGCCGTCGAGCAGGATGTCGACCAGTTGCGACAGCTTCAGCGCGGCGCGGAAGGCATTGCGGCGCTGGTGGTAGGTCATCTCTTCCGGCATCGCGCCGCGGTAGCAGCGGTGACCGTCGACTTCGCTGATTTTCAGCTCGTGATTGCATTCCCAGGCGATGCGCACGCCATCGTGGAAGCCTTCGACGCGGAACGGTTCGCCGTTCTCGATGAATTTTTCGCCATCGCGCGGGATCATTTCGTCCAGCGCCAGGGTATTGCTGTCACGGTCCACGTGCACCACGTAGCTCTGGAACCGCTGGCTGCGCTCATGGAAGGTGATGATCAGCGGATCATGGCTCTCTTGTAGCTGGCGCAGGTTGGCCGCGATCTCCAAGGGCGTGTTCAGCACCTTCGGCGGTTGCGGGGCATCGGCTTCATTGAACACGGGTTTTCAATCTCCAGGCAAAAACGACACACGCAAGTAACGGCATTTTGCCAGTATGTTCCGTGCCTTGATAGAAATAATCACACTTGGCTGAGCGCCCGGGGCTTGGCAAGTGGTGAAGTGGCGCCACGGCTGTCGTAGAGCGACGGTGCTTCGCCACCCTGGAGGATTCTGATCTGGTTGGCCGTGACGTGTTGCTGCACCTGGATGATCCGGCCATTGGTCTCGTTGACCTTCTGGCAGGCGTCCATCAGCTGGGTCAGCACATCGAGCTGCTGCAGGATCAGCTCGCCGTTGTCCGACTGCGCCGCCAATGCCTGCACCCCGGCGCGATTGGCGCTGAGGCCAAGGCTGGTGAGCAGGTTGTTGCGGCGCATGCCTTGCTGCTCGAGCAGGACGATCAGCGACTGCTTGCGGGCGAGGATGCCCTCCAGCGGCGCCATGTCGCGGCCGTGCAGGGCCACCGACTCCTGCTGGAGGAGGTCGAGCAGTTCCTGGGTCGGGGCGATGTCGTCTTCGATCAGTTGCAGCAAAGTGATGTCGTGCATGGCTAACTCTTGGCTTTACGTAGCGTCCGTGAAGTCAGCGCGCCGAACGGTTAGCGCTGGGCTTCGAAATCGAGCAGTTTGCTGGCGACCCGGCCGGCATCGACCTGGTAGCTGCCGTCTGCGATCGCCTGCTTCAACTGCGCCACGCGGGCACTGTTGACAACGGGCTGGTCGCGCAGCTTGTCGCTGACCTTTTGCAACTGCTGGGCCTCTTGGCTGAGGTGTACTGCTTCTCCGCTGGCGCTGGCGCTTTTAGGCGCTTCTTGGGTTTCGCCGGTTTTCTCGGCGTTGCCGGAGGTGGCATTGCCACGAACGCCGCCCGTGACGGACGGAGAGTTATTCAGACGACTGAAGTCGATGACCATGATCAGAAACCTCTGGGTATTTGGACGCTTGCCTTGTTTTCGGCCAACCCGAAAGAAACTTTAGGCACAAATGCATAGCCGCCTGTCAGCAAGCTCGCGAACCCGTGTTCTGACACAGTTTAGGAAAAGCGGTTCCTCACCGCCAGCGCAATCTACATGGCGACCTCGACCTGGCCGGGGCCTGTGACCCGGGCTTTTACTACCCGCTGCGAATTGAGGTTGCGCACCCGGATCTGTTCGCCCTGGCCGCCCTTGGCCAAGGCTTCGCCCGGCATGCGCACGCTCAACGAGCCGCTGCGTGCAGTGATCACCACATGATCGCCTTTGCGCACCACTTCGGCTTGCTCCAGGTGCTGCGCGGTCAGCACCTGGTCGAGCACCGTCGGTCGCACCATCTTCATGCCCACTGCCTGGTCGAGGTCGGTGAGAAAGCCCTGGGTCAGCGTGCCGACGTCTCGCTCGCGCAGGGCCACGTCGCCCTCGCCAACGACGTTGTCACGCTTGAGCGGGCGGGTCACTACTACCACGTCGCGGAACAGCTTCACCGTTGCCGGCACGAAGATGGTCCACGGCGCGCTGCCGTCGCAGCGTACCCGCACGGTGACCCGGCCTAGCGGTTGCGCCGGGCTTTCCAGCGAGGCGTCCAACTGCTGGCTGCACAGCGGCATGCGCAGGCGCGGGTCGAGCGGGTTGACCTGGATCTCGTAGCGCCCTGGCGTCTGGGTGGTGGCCAGGTAGTCCTCGACGCTGAATTCAAGAAACCCTTGGGTGACACCGATAAGCTGTTCAGGCAAGGTAACCGCGTCCGCCAGCGTGCGAACGCCGGGTGCCAGCAGGCACAGCACGGCGAGCGCGCCGCTCAGCAGGTGTGTCAGTCGTCGGAAATTTGTCGTTTTCGTGTACATGGCGCTCAAAAAAGCAAAGCCCGTGCCGACTTGGTGACCACGTAGCACCAAAAAGGCAGAACGCATAAGGAGTCAGGCATGGCGGGGGTAATGGATTCAGTCAACCAGCGCACGCAGCTGGTTGGGCAGAATCGCCTGGAATTGCTGCTGTTCCGTCTCAACGGGGCGCAGCTTTACGGCATCAACGTGTTCAAGGTTCGCGAAGTGCTGCAGTGCCCGGAGCTGACCGTGCTGCCCAGGTCGCACGCGGTGGTGCGAGGCGTGGCCAACATTCGCGGAGCGACCATCCCGATCCTCGACCTGTCGATGGCCACCGGCCTGCCAGGGTTGCAGGAAGAAACGCGCAACAGCTTCGTGATCATCACCGAGTACAACACCAAGACCCAGGGCTTTCTGGTGCACTCGGTCGAGCGCATCGTCAACATGAACTGGGAAGAGATTCATCCGCCACCCAAGGGTACGGGGCGCGATCACTACCTGACAGCCGTTACCCGGGTCGACAACCGCATGGTCGAGATCATCGACGTGGAGAAGGTGCTGGCCGAAGTGGCGCCGTCGTCCGAGTCGGTGTCCGCTGGCGTGGTCGATGCCGAGGTGCAGGACAAGGCTACGCTGTTGCGCGTGCTGACCGTCGATGATTCGTCGGTGGCGCGCAAGCAGGTCAGCCGCTGCCTGCAGACGGTGGGTGTGGAGGTGGTGGCGCTCAACGATGGCCGTCAGGCCCTGGACTACCTGCGCAAGCTGGTGGACGAGGGCAAGAAGCCTGAAGAAGAGTTCCTGATGATGATCTCCGACATTGAAATGCCGGAAATGGACGGCTATACGCTTACCGCAGAGATCCGCAGCGACCCGCGTATGCAAAAATTGCACATCTGCCTGCATACTTCGTTGTCCGGGGTATTCAACCAGGCGATGGTCAAGAAGGTCGGGGCTGATGATTTCCTGGCCAAGTTCAAGCCGGACGACCTGGCTCAGCGCGTGGTCGACCGGATCAAGGCAGCGCATTGAAGCAGCCGGGGGCATGCTCCCGGCACCCATGATTGAAAAGAGGCGGCAGTAGTGTCTACGGGTAATTTGGAGTTCGAACAGTTCAGGGTCTTCCTGGAAAAAGCCTGTGGCATCCTGCTGGGCGAGAATAAGCAGTACCTGGTTTCCAGCCGTCTCAACAAGCTGATGGAACAACAGGGCATCAAGAGCCTGGGCGAGCTGGTGCAACGCATCCAGACCCAGCCGCGGGGCGGCTTGCGCGAGCTGGTGGTGGATGCGATGACCACCAACGAGACCCTGTGGTTTCGGGATACCTACCCGTTCGAAGTGCTGAAGAACAAGGTCATCCCCGAGTTCATCAAGAACAACCCGGGCCAGCGCCTGCGCATGTGGTCGGCGGCGTGCTCGTCGGGGCAGGAGCCTTATTCGATCTCGATGGCCATCGACGAGTTCGAGCGCAGCAACCTCGGCCAGTTGAAAATGGGCGCGCAGATCGTTGCCACCGACCTGTCCGGTTCGATGCTGACCAACTGCAAGACCGGTGAGTACGACAGCCTGGCGATTGCCCGTGGCCTGTCCCAGGAGCGCCTGCAGCGCTACTTCGACGTCAAGGCTCCAGGGCGTTGGGCCGTCAAGCCGGCGATCCGCAGCCGTGTCGAGTTCCGGTCGTTCAACCTGCTCGACAGCTACGCGAGCCTGGGCAAGTTCGACATCGTGTTCTGCCGCAATGTGCTGATCTACTTCTCGGCGCAGGTGAAGAAGGACATTCTGCTGCGGATCCACAGCACCCTGAAACCCGGGGGCTACCTGTTCCTCGGCGCCTCGGAAGCGCTGAACGGGTTGCCGGACCACTACCAGATGGTCCAGTGCAGCCCGGGGATCATCTACCAGGCCAAGTAATCAGAAAGGCCGGCAACGCAAGTTGCCGGCCTTTCTGTTAGCTGACGTCAATTTTTTGTTTTGCCGCTTTTGCCGCCCGGCAATTGCCGCTTTCCCTTCGCCAGGCGGAAGCACTTTGCCGCTTTTCTGGCATCACGCCATCACCCGCCCGCGTTGCAGCCCAGTGTTTCCGGGGTTTCAGGATTCTGGCACAGCCCTTGCTATACCTTGCTCAACGAAATTCCGGCCAACCTTCGAAGGTTTCCCCGACATGAGCATCAGTTTCGACAAGGCGCTTGGCATTCACGAAAAGGCTTTGGGCTTCCGCGCCCAGCGCGCCGAAGTGCTGGCCAACAACATCGCCAACGCCGACACGCCTAATTACAAGGCGCGTGACATGGATTTCTCTTCGGTGCTCGCCGCCGAGAGCCAGAAGCAGCAAAGCGGCCGCTTCGCCATGGACCGCACCAACAGCCGCCACATCGAGGCCGAAGGCCTGGCGATGGCTGATGACACCACGCAGTACCGCGTGCCGACCCAGCCGTCGATCGACCAGAACACCGTGGATGCGCAGATCGAGCAATCGAACTACACCGAGAACGCCATCGGCTTCCAGGCCAGCTTCACCTTGCTCAACAGTAAATTCAAAGGGCTGGTTTCAGCCCTGCGCGGAGAGTAATCCATGTCCCTTTCCAGTGTTTTCAACATTGCCGGCAGTGGCATGAGCGCGCAGAACACCCGCCTCAACACCGTCGCCTCGAACATCGCCAACGCCGAGACCGTGTCGTCGAGCATCGACCAGACCTACCGTGCGCGCCACCCAGTGTTCGCAACCACCTTCCAGAACGCGCAAGGCGGCGTCAGCCAGTCGCTGTTCGAAGACCAGGGCGAAGCGGGGCAGGGCGTGCAGGTCAAGGGCATCGTCGAAGACCAGAGCAATCTGGAGGCGCGCTACGAGCCCAATCACCCGGCAGCGAACAAGGACGGCTACGTCTACTACCCGAACGTCAACGTGGTCGAGGAGATGGCTGACATGATCTCCGCCAGCCGTGCGTTCCAGACCAACGCCGAGCTGATGAACACCGCCAAGAACATGATGCAGAAAGTGCTGACCCTGGGTCAGTGATAAGGAAGCCGGACCATGGCCATCGATACCACCAGCGGTGTAAACCTCAATGACGTCCTCTCGGCGTCCGGTGTCAGCACCGGTACCACCAAGAAGACCACCACCGATACCGCGTCGCAGACCGGCAACAGTTCGCTGGGCAAGGATGCGTTCCTGCAGCTGCTGGTTACCCAGATGCAGCACCAGAACCCGCTCGACCCGCAGGACAACGGCGAGTTCGTGGCGCAGTTGGCCCAGTTCAGCAGCCTCGAAGGCATTACCTCGCTGAACGAGTCGGTCACCAACATCACCAGTGCCATGGCCTCGTCCCAGGCGCTGCAGGCGTCGTCGCTGGTCGGTCGCTCGGTGATCGTGCAGAACGACAAGGCTGTGGTCGACACCGCCGACAGCTTCAATGGCCAGTTCGTCGTGCCGCAGGCCATCGACGGGGCGAAGATCACTGTCAAGGACAAGGACGGCAACACCGTCAAGACCATTGAAGTGGGCGAGCAGAAAGCCGGCTATGCCGACTTCATCTGGGATGGCACCAACGCGAGCGGCGCCAAGGTCGACCCGGGCACCTACACCTTCACTGCCAGCACCACGGTGGATGGCAAGGCGGTGCAGATGAACACCCTGCTGCCGGCCAAGGTCACCAGCGTCAGCTTCAACACCACGGGCGAGATGGTGCTCAACCTCGCCGGGGTCGGCAAGGTTTCCCTGTCCGACGTACAAACCATCGGTATCTAAGGCCAGAACGGCACAAGGAGCAACAGCATGTCTTTCAATATCGGCCTTAGCGGTCTGTACGCAGCCAACAAGCAGCTGGACGTTACCGGCAACAACATCGCCAACGTCAACACCACCGGTTTCAAATCGTCGCGTGCCGAGTTCGCCGACGTCTACGCCGGTGCCAACCGTTTGGGCGTGGGCAAGAACCAGGTCGGCAACGGTGTGCGCCTGGCTGCAGTTTCCCAGCAGTTCACCCAGGGTGACGTGAACAACACCGGCAACGTGCTGGACATGGGCATCCAGGGTCAGGGTTACTTCGTGCTGTCTGACAACGGCTCGATGGTCTACACCCGTGCCGGCGCCTTCCAGACCAGCAAGGACAACTACGTCGTCACCTCCGATGGCCTGCGCCTGCAAGGCTATGCTGCCGACAGCAACGGCAACATCAAGAAAGGTGTGCTGACCGACCTGCAGATCGACACCTCGGCGCTGCAGCCCAAAGCCACCAGCCTGATCGACCAGGGCATCAACCTGAACTCCTCGGCTGCATCGATCCCGCTGCCGTCGACGCCGCCGGTTGCCGGTGACATCGTTTTCGATCCGTCTGACGAAACGTCGTACACCAAGTCGTTCCCGACCAAGGTCTACGACAGTCAGGGTAACGAGCACACCATGGAGCAGTACTACCGCAAGACCGACACCAATGAGTGGACCATGTACACCCTGGTCGACGGTCGCAATCCCATGGACCCGAGCAGCACCACCCCATTGACCGGCACCGTGACCTTCAACAGCGACGGTAGCGTGGCTTCGATGACCACCGACACCACCGGTGTTCCGGCCGGTGCCGAGTGGAGCGTGACCAACAACACCTTCACCCTCAAGGGCTGGATCCCGGCGTCGCAGGATGCCAGTGGCAACTGGGCAGCCAATGGGTCCACCGAAAACACCGCCGGCATGCGCCTGGCGATGAACAGCACCACGTCCTACAACACCGAGACCGCGCGCATGTCGCAGTCCCAGGACGGTTATGCCACCGGCATCCTGTCGAGCCTGAGCATCGACTCCACGGGTGTGATGTTCGCCAGCTTCAGCAACCAGCAGTCGCGTGCCATTGGCCAGGTGGCGCTGGCCAGCTTTGCCAATGACCAAGGCCTGCAGCAGGTTGGCGGTACTCGCTGGACCGAGACCTACTCTTCGGGCATCCCGGGTATCGATGCGCCTAAGACCGGTACTCTGGGCAGCGTCGAGTCCAACTCGCTGGAGAACTCCAACGTCAACCTGACCCAGGAACTGGTCGAGCTGATCAAGGCGCAGAGCAACTACCAGGCGAACGCCAAGACCATCTCCACCGAAAGCACCATCATGCAGACCATCATCCAGATGACCTGATGTTTTCTTGAATCGCCGGGCCCGCTTTGCGGCCCTTTCGCGACACAAGGCCGCTCCTACAGGATTGCGCAGTTCCATGTAGGAGCGGCCTTGTGTCGCGAAAGGGCTGCGAGGCAGCCCCGGCGATCTGGAGGGTTCATGAAAAAGCTGGTCGTCATGGTGATCGCCGCATTCTGCCTGTACCAGGCTCAGGCCGGCACCGCGCCCTGGTGGCGCTGGGAGAGCCAGGCGGATGGCCGGCTGGTGTGTTCGCAATGGCCGCCGGGGGAGGGCTGGAAGAAATTCGCCGGTCCTTTCAGCAATGGTGGTTGCCGCGAGCCTTGATGTTTGCCGCCAGCGGCAATCCGGCGCCGGATAACCGGCGGCATCTCAATGGCAACACCCCGAAAACGCCCGTATTCACGGGCTTTTTCATGAATTCGAAAAGTTGGTTCGGAACTTGCTTTAGAGCCTGCACAGCAACGGCAAGCGGCAAACGCTCGTCAGTGCAGCGGAGGATGACTGTGGACAAGATGCTTTACGTGGCCATGACCGGCGCCAGCCAGAACGCGCTGGCGCAGAAGGCCCATGCCAACAACCTGGCGAACGTTTCCACCAATGGCTTTCAGCGCGACCTGGAGCAGGCGCGCTCGATGCCGGTGTTCGGTGACAGCTTTCCGTCGCGGGCGTTTGCCATGACCGAACGCCCGGCCACCGACTTCAGCGAAGGGCCGATGGTCGAGACCGGGCGTGACCTGGACGTCGCAGTAGCCGGGCAGGGCTTCATCGCTGTGCAGGCGCCTGATGGCAGCGAAGCCTATGTGCGCACCGGCAGCCTGAACATCGACGCCCTTGGCGTGCTGCGTGCCGGCAACGGCATGCCGGTGATCGGCAACGGTGGCCCGATCGCCATTCCGCCCGAGCAGAAAGTCGAGGTCGGTGCCGACGGCACCATCAGCATCCGCTCGATGGGTGAAGACCCGCGGGTGATGGCCGAGGTCGACCGCATCAAGCTGGTCAACCCGGACATCAAGAGCATGACCAAAGGCCTGGACGGGTTGATCCACACCCAGAACGGCCAACCGGCTGCCGCCGACGTCAATGTGCGGGTGGTGTCGGGCTTCCTCGAAGGCAGCAACGTCAACGCGGTGGAAGAAATGACTTCGGTACTGGCGTTGTCCCGCCAGTTCGAGCTGCACGTAAAAATGATGAACGCGGCCAAGGAAGGCGATGAAGCCATGGCGCGCGTCTTGCAAATCGGCTAACCAACTTTGAACGGGTGCCGTAAAACAGGCGCACGAGGAGAATACTGATGCTTCCGGCTCTTTGGGTCGCTAAAACCGGCCTGTCCGCCCAGGACACCAACCTGACCGTCATTTCCAACAACCTGGCCAACGTCTCGACCACCGGCTTCAAGCGCGATCGCGCCGAGTTCGCCGACCTGCTGTACCAGATCAAGCGTCAGCCAGGCGCGCAGTCGACCCAGGACAGCGAGCTGCCATCGGGCCTGCAGGTCGGTACCGGTGTGCGCATTGTCGGCACCCAGAAAAACTTCCAGACCGGCAGCCTGCAGACCACCGAAAACCCGCTGGACATGGCGGTCAACGGCCGTGGCTTCTTCCAGGTGCTGCAGCCGGACGGCACCGTTTCGTACACCCGTGACGGTACCTTCCACCTGAACTCCGATGGCCAGATCGTCACCGCCCAGGGCTTTGCCCTGGAGCCGGCGATCGTGGTGCCGAACGATGCCCAGACCTTCACCGTCGGCCAGGACGGCACCGTCTCGATCACCACCGCCGGCAACCCGGCCGCACAGGTGATCGGCAACCTGCAGACCGCCGACTTCATCAACCCGGCCGGCCTGCAGGCAATCGGTGACAACCTGTTCCTGGAAACCGCCGCCAGCGGCGCGCCGCAGGTCGGTACCCCGGGCCTGAACGGCTTCGGCACCACCCTGCAGCAGACCTTGGAAAACTCCAACGTCAGCACCGTGGAAGAGCTGGTGAACATGATCACCACCCAGCGCGCCTACGAGATGAACTCCAAGGTCATCTCCACCGCCGACCAGATGCTGTCGTTCGTCACTCAACAGCTTTAACACCCGGCAGCTGCAAACCTAGTGCAGGTTCTGTTCCCGTTACACCGTGAGGTCAGTGTCATGAAACGTCTGTTGTCTGTGTTCGCCCTGGGGGGGGCGGTTGTATTGGCAGGTTGCGTCGCGCCGACGCCCAAGCCGAACGACCCGTATTACGCGCCGGTTCTGCCGCGCACCCCGCTGCCGGCGGCAGCCAACAACGGTTCGATCTACCAGGCCGGTTTCGAGCAGGGCCTGTACACCGACCGCAAGGCGTTCCGGGTGGGTGACATCATCACCATCACCCTCAACGAGCGCACCTCGGCGAGCAAGAACGCAGGTTCGCAGATCCAGAAGAACAGCAAGGCGGACATTGGCCTGACCTCGCTGTTCGGTTCCTCGCCGAACACCAACAACCCGTTCGGCGGTGGTGACCTGTCGCTGGAAGCGGGTTACAGCGGCGACCGCACCACCAAGGGCGACAGCAAGGCCACCCAGGGCAACACCCTGACCGGTTCGATCACCGTCACCGTGGCCGAGGTGCTGCCCAACGGCATCATCGCCGTACGCGGCGAAAAGTGGATGACCCTGAACACCGGTGAAGAGCTGGTACGTATCGCCGGCCTGATCCGCGCCGACGACATCGCCACCGACAACACCGTGCCGTCCACCCGCGTGGCCGATGCGCGCATCACCTATTCGGGTACCGGTTCGTTCGCCGATGCCAGTCAGCCCGGCTGGCTGGACCGCTTCTTCATGAGCCCGCTTTGGCCCTTCTGAGTACGGATGAACATGTTCAACGTTAGGCAGCTGATTGCCGTGACCCTGCTCCTGTCCTGCGCGTTCGGTGCCCAAGCCGAGCGCCTGAAGGACATTGCCAGTATCTCCGGCGTGCGTTCCAACCAGTTGATCGGCTATGGCCTGGTAGTGGGCCTGAACGGTACGGGTGACCAGACCACCCAGACGCCGTTCACCCTGCAGACCTTCAACAACATGCTGTCGCAGTTCGGCATCAAGGTGCCGGCCGGCTCTGGCAACGTGCAGCTGAAGAACGTCGCCGCGGTATCGGTGCATGCCGACCTGCCGGCGTTCGCCAAGCCGGGCCAGGTGGTGGACATCACCGTTTCGTCGATCGGCAACTCCAAAAGCCTGCGTGGCGGCAGCCTGTTGATGACCCCGCTCAAGGGTATCGACGGCAACGTCTACGCCATCGCCCAAGGTAACCTGGTGGTGGGCGGCTTCGATGCCGAAGGCCGTGACGGCTCGAAGATCACCGTCAACGTTCCGTCGGCAGGCCGTATTCCTGGTGGTGCATCGGTCGAGCGCGCCGTGCCGAGCGGCTTCAACCAGGGCAATAGCCTGACCCTGAACCTCAATCGCCCGGACTTCACCACCGCCAAGCGCATTGTCGACAAGGTCAACGACCTGCTCGGCCCAGGTGTGGCCCAGGCCGTGGACGGCGGCTCGGTGCGCGTTACCGCGCCGATGGACCCAAGCCAGCGCGTCGACTACCTGTCGATCCTCGAGAATCTCGAGATCGACCCGGGCCAGGCGGTGGCCAAGGTCATCATCAACTCGCGCACCGGCACCATCGTCATCGGCCAGAACGTCAAGGTCTCGCCGGCGGCGGTGACCCACGGCAGCCTGACTGTGACCATTACCGAAGACCCGATCGTCAGCCAGCCGGGGCCGTTCTCCAATGGCCAGACGGCGGTGGTGCCGCGTTCGCGGGTCAATGCCGAACAGGAAGCCAAGCCGATGTTCAAGTTCGGCCCGGGGACCACGCTGGATGAGATCGTCCGCGCGGTGAACCAGGTCGGCGCGGCACCGGGCGACCTGATGGCCATCCTCGAAGCACTGAAACAGGCCGGCGCCTTGCAGGCCGACCTGATCGTGATCTGAGGACGCCACGGATGAATTCGAAAAGTCTGGTCTCCAGCCACGCCGACAGCGGTGCCTACACCGACCTCAACCGCCTGAGCTCGCTCAAGCACGGCGACCGCGACAGCGACGCCAACGTGCGCAAGGTGGCCCAGGAGTTCGAGTCGCTGTTCATCAGCGAGATGCTCAAGGCCTCGCGCAAGGCCAGTGACGTGCTGGCCGACGACAACCCGATGAACAGCGAGACGGTCAAGCAGTACCGCGACATGTACGACCAGCAGCTGGCCGTGAGCATGTCCCGCGAGGGTGGCGGTATCGGCCTGCAGGACGTGCTGGTGCGCCAGCTGTCGAAGAACAAGAGCACCCCGGCCAACACCAGCCCGTTTCCGCGTGTCGATGGCAACGCCCCGACGCTGTGGGGCAACAAGGTGGCCGACCCGGTGCAGGCCACCCAGGCCACGGCCGCGCGCAACGACGTCGCCGCGCTCAACTCGCGGCGCCTGGCGCTGCCGGGCAAGCTCACAGACCGCCTGCTGGCCGGCATCGTGCCCTCGGCCACCGGCCCCGCTGCGGCCACCCATACCGCTACCGTGCCGGCCCGTGACGGGCAACAGGTGGCCAAGACCATCGCCATCCCGGACAACGGCCTGCGCATCACTGGCCGTGCCGTGGCGCAGCCGCCGCTGGCGCCGAAGAAGGCCTTTGCCGACAGCGACGAATTCGTCGCCACCATGCTGCCGATGGCCGAGCAGGCCGCCAAGCGCATCGGCGTCGACCCACGTTACCTGGTGGCCCAGGCCGCCCTGGAAACCGGCTGGGGCAAGTCGGTCATGCGCAACAGCGACGGCAGCAGCAGCCACAACCTGTTCGGCATCAAGGCCAGCAGTAACTGGCAAGGCGATTCGGCGCGGGCGATCACCAGCGAGTTCCGCGACGGTCAGTTCGTCAAGGAGACGGCGGCGTTCCGTTCCTACGATTCGTACCAGGACAGCTTCCACGACCTGGTAAGCCTGCTGCAGAGCAATTCGCGCTATCAAGATGCGGTGAAGTCGGCCGATAACCCAGAACAATTCGTGCGAGAACTGCAAAAGGCCGGGTACGCCACCGACCCGAACTACGCCAGCAAGATCTCGCAGATCGCAAGACAGATGAAGTCGTACGAGAGCTACGCAATGCTCGGTACCACAACGAAACTTTAAGGGTATGGAACCATGGCGAGTCTGATCAATATTGGCATGTCGGGGCTTGGCGCCGCGCAGTCGGGGATGTACACCCTCGGTAACAACATCGCCAACGCCGATGTCGAGAGCTACTCGCGCCAGCAGAACGTGCAGAAGACCAAGGGCGGCCAACAGGTCGGCCAAGTGTTCATTGGCTCCGGCACCACCCTGGCCGACGTGCGCCGGGTGTACAACGCGTTCCTCGAGAACCAGCTGCGTACCACCACCTCGCTGAGCAGCGACGCCACCTCGTACCTGAATCAGATCACCCCGCTGGACACCGCCCTGTCGAGTAGCGACACCGGCATCACCGCTGCGCTGCAGAGTTTTTTCACCGCGCTGCAGGACGCCTCGGCGAAGCCGACCGAAGATGCTTCGCGCCAGTTGCTGCTGACCAGTGCCCAGTCCCTGGCCAAGCGTTTCAACACCCTGTCGGCGCAGTTCAACCAGCAGAACAGCGACATCAATTCCAACATGGCGTCGATAGCCGACAAGGTCAATGCGTTGACCAAGTCGATTGCCGACCTCAACGGCCAGATCTCCAAGATGACCGCCGTCAACGGCCAGCCCAACGACCTGCTCGACCAGCGCGATGGCGCGGTGCGCGAGTTGTCGGCGCTGATCGGTGCCGACGTGGTCGAGCAGAAGAACGGCAACTACGACATCTACCTGAAAAACGGCCAGGCCCTGGTGCTGGGCAATACCACCCAGACCATTGGTGTCGAACCGAGCGCCACCGACCCGACCCGCATGAGCCTGATCCTCAATCGCGGCTCGACCAAGATGGACATCACCAACAGCACCACCGGTGGTGAGCTGGGGGGCCTGATCCGCTACCGCAAGGAAACCCTCGACCCTGCGATGAATGAGCTCGGCCGTGTGGCCCTGGTGGTGGCCGATGCCATCAACAGCCAGCTGGCCCAGGGGATCGACAAGAACGGCGAGTTTGGGGCGGCGATGTTTGCCGACATCAACAGTGCCGCGGCCATCAGCCAGCGCAGTATCGCCAAGGCGGGCAACAGCGCGGGTTCCGGCAACCTTGATGTCACCATCAAGGACACCGGCAAGCTGACCACCAGCGATTACCAGGTGACCTTCACCAGCGACAAACAGTACACCGTGCGCAAGTTGCCCGATGGTACCGACATGGGCACCTACAGCCTGGACGATGACCCGGCGCCGGTCATCGATGGCTTCAGCCTGGCACTCAACGGTGGCGCCCTGAGCGCGGGTGACAGCTTCAAGGTCACGCCGACGCGCAACGCTGCTGCCAACATCGAAGCGACCCTGACCGATCCCAAGCGCCTGGCCATGGCCGCGCCTTTGACCGGGACCAGTGCCTCGGGCAACAAGGGCACCGGCGCCATCACCCAGCCGACCCTGACGTCCGAGCTGGATATCTACGATGCAGCCCAGCGTGCCGACCTGCAGACCGGCATCAAGTATTCGACGCCGGTCAAGCTGGTGTTTGGTGATGACACAGCCTCGCCCCAGGCGTACACGATGTACGACTCCAAGGGCAACGCCATTGGCAGCGGCACCATCGTGCCGGGCCAGGACAACAAGCTGCAGCTGTCGGTGCCGATGGTCGATGCCAGCGGCAACCCGATCATGGATGGCGCCACGCAGAAGACCTTCAGCTTCGAGATGACCGTTTCCGGCGCGCCGAAGAACGGTGACAGCTTCACCGTGGCAATGACCGCTTCGGGTTCGGCCGACAATCGCAACGCCCAGTCGGTGCTGGACCTGCAGACCAAGGGCACCGTCGAAGTCGGTGCCGACGGCAAGGGCATCAGCTTCACCGATGCCTATGCCAAGCTTGTGTCCAACGTGGGTGGCAAGGCCGGGCAGGCACAGATGGACAGCGACGCCACCAACGCGCTGCACACCTCGGCCGTGGAGGGGCGCAATGGGTTGTCCGGGGTGTCGATCGATGAAGAAACCGGCAACCTGATCAAGTTCCAGCAGTACTACACCGCGTCGTCGCAGATCATCAAGGCGGCCCAGGAAACCTTCGCCACCCTGATCAACAGTCTTTAAGGAGCCGTAGATCGTGAGCGTACGCATCTCTACTTCGCAGTTCTATAACACCACCCAGTCCAATTATCAGAAGAACTTCGCCAATGCGGCGAAGAGCCAGCAGGACGCCAGTGACAACATCCGCGTGCGTTCGGCCAAGGACGACCCGGTGGGCGCCGCGCGCCTGCTGCAGCTTGAGCAGCAACAGAACCTGATCGCCCAGTACAACGGCAACACCACCAACGTGCGCAATGCCCTGGGCACGGCCGAAAGCACCCTGAACGCGATCGGCACCATTCTGCAGCGGGTCAACGAACTGGCAGTCAGCTCCGGTAACGCCGGCTTTACCGACGCTGATCGCAAGGCCAACGCCGCTGAGCTGGACTCGCTGGAGCAGCAACTGTTCAGTTTGATGAACAGCAAAGACGAGAACGGCAAGTACATCTTCTCCGGCTCCAAGGGTGATACCCAGCCCTACGTGCGCAACGCTGATGGTACCTACACCTACCAGGGCGACCAGTCGCAGCTGAAACTGCAAGTGGGCGACATGCTGAGCCTGGCTGCCAACGAGACCGGCTACGATGCTTTCGAGCAGGCGCTGAACACCAGCCGCAGCCAGACCACGCTGACCGCGCCGGCGACCGATGACGGCCGCGTCAGCCTGTCCAACGGCCAGGTCTCCGGCAACGCCACCTACAATGACCGTTTCCGCAGTGGCGAGCCCTACAGCATCGAATTCACCAGCAGTACCGAATTCAAGATCACCGACGCCAGTGGCACCGATGTGACCCTTGAGGCGACCCAAGGCGGCAAGTTCGACCCCAACGGCGAAAACACCCAGATCACCTTCCGCGGTGTCGACCTGCGTCTGGAAGTCAGCTTCAAGGCCGGTGACTCCGCCGACCCGGATGCCGCCATTGCCGGTCATAAATTCAGCCTGACCTCCAAGGCTGACCAGATCAGCGGCACCCGCAGCCCGGGCAACACCTCTTCGGCCCAGGTCACCGGTGCCAGCGTGGTCGACCAGGCCGCCTACAAGGCCGCCTTCCCGGAAGGCGCGGTGCTCAAGTTCACCAGCGCCACCGATTTCGAGTTGTATACCGCCCCGGTCAGCGCCAACAGCAAGCCGATCTCCAGCGGTACCCTGAGCGGTAGCACAGCCACGGCGATGGGCGTGCAGTTCGATCTGTCGGGCACGCCAAGTGCCGGCGACTCGTTCGCGGTCAAGGTCGACACTCACCAGACCCAGAACATCCTCGACACCATCGGCCAGCTGCGTGCCGCACTGAACACTCCGATCGACGGCGATCCAGCGGCCGCGCAAAACTTCAAGGCGGCGCTGGACTCAGCCATCGGCAACATCGGCAGTGCTACCAACCAGGTGACTTCGTCGATTGCCTCGATCGGTGGCCGTGGCCAGGCGCTGGACGTGCAGGCCGAGACCAACTCGGCGCTGAGCGCGGAAAACACCAAGACCCAGAGTTCGATCCGCGAAAGCGATCCGGCCGAGGTGATGATCCGCCTGACCATGCAGACCAACATGCTGCAAGCCTCGCTGCAGGCATACGCCAAGGTCGCCGGCCTGTCGCTGGTCAACTACATCTGATAACGCTGCGTGCGTAGCCAATCGTGCGCCGTCACCGTCAGGTGCGGCGCACTTTTTTTTGCAAGGTCGTCAACGTGAACGAAAAGCCTCTCGTCAGTATCGTCATCCCCGCCTACCGCCCGCGGTTCTTTGCCATGGCCCTGCAAAGCGCACTAGGCCAGACCTACGATGCACTGGAGGTACTGGTCTGCGATGACAGCGAAAGCGAGGAGATCGAGGCGACCGTTAACGCGCTCGTGGATGAGCCGCGTGTGCGCTATGTACGCAATGCCCGGCACCTGGGCTTTGTCGGCAACCTGCTGCGGGCCGTGGAGCTGGCCCGTGGCGAGCTGGTCAAGGTGCTGTGCGACGACGACCGGTTGTTCCCGCAGTGTGTGGCGCACCAGGCTGAGGCTCTGCACAGGCATGAGGAAGTCGGCCTGGTGCTGTCGCAGCGTGTATTGTGCGACGAGAATAATTTCATCCTGCCGATGCGTATTGCCAATGCGCGCTTCGCCAACGTCGACAGCCTGTTCAAGGGCGAAGACATGCTGGCGATGCTCGACGGCCGCCCGGTGAACTTCCTCGGCAATTTCTCGGCAGCGCTGATGCGCCGCGATCAGGCTCTGCAATGGCTGCAGGCGCTGACCGGCGATGGCCTGAGCTTTGTCGCGCTGCTGGACCTGGCGCTGTTCGCCTGCCTGATGCGCCGTGGCAACATGATCATGCTCAGTGAGCCCGGCCTTATCGAGCGCCTGCATCCGCAGCGCCTGAGCAAGCAGGAGGCGGTGGTGCAAGGGGCGCCGCAGGAATGGCGCTGGATGATGCAGATGCTCGCCGCACGCAGCGGTGAAGCGGCACCGGCCAGCGGCTGGGTGCGCTATGTCCCGCTGACCGAGGCGCAGGAGCAACCGCGCCAGTGGCAGGAATTATGCGTGGCGAGGATCATCAGCAACTGGCAGACCCGCCTGGGCGGCCGGGTCGGCAGTGACTGCGAGAGCTACGCCGAGCTGTATCAGCAGTGGCTGGCGGCGCGCCGCTTCAGTGACGTGCAGCGCGGCCTGCTGCCGCAGGCCATCGCCGCCTGGCCGCAGCAGCCGCGCATCGTGCCGGTGGTGCTGGATGTCGACGGTGATGCCCTTGCCCTGCAACGGACCCTCGACAGCCTGGCCGCGCAACTGTACCCGGTGCATGCCTGTGTCGTGCTGGGCGATGACGTCCCGGCCAGCCAGATTCCCCTGATGCACCAGCCGCTGCAAAGCGACTGGCCTCAACAGTTGAACCAGCTCCTGGCGTCGCTGCACGATGCCGACTGGATCTACCTGTTGCGCGCCGGCGACCGTCTGGGCGAGTCAGCGGTACTGCTGCTGGCCGAGCGTGCGGCCGTATTCCCCGGCCTGGCTTGCGCCTACAGCGACGAAGGCGCCTGGATTGACGAGCAGCCGGGCGAGCCGGTCTTCAAGCCTGACTTCAACCTCGACCTGCTGCGCAGCTACCCCTATGTCGGCCGCACCCTGGCTTTTTCCCGTGAGGCGATTCTCGACCTTGGCGGCTTCGACAGCGGTTTCACCGAACTGGCTCCCCATGACCTGCTCTGGCGCCTGGTCGAGACCCGTGGCCCTCAGGTGATCGAGCACATCGCCGAGATTCAGGTGCAGTCGGCGTTCAGCTTCGCCCAGTGGTTGTCGCAGCCCGATGTCATTGCCCAGAGCGCGCCGGTGCTGGCCGCGCACCTGCACCGCCTGGGCGTGGCGCACGACATCCGCCACGACGACCTGGCGCTGCTCAATCGGGTCGACTACCTGCATGGCGACAGCCCGCTGGTGTCGATCATCGTACCGGTCGGTAACGACCTGGCCAGCCTGCAGGCCTGTGTCGAGGGGGTGATCGAGCGCACGGTCTATAGCCATTACGAAGTGCTGATGGTCGCCGGGCGCGAGGTCGGAGCAGACATGGCAGCCTGGCTGCAGGCCATGGGTGAACTGGGTGTGGGCATGCTGCGCGTGGTCCGCGCACTCGGCGATGCGCGCAGTCAGTTGATTGACGCTGCCGCCAGCCAGGCGCGCGGTGACTACCTGCTGCTGCTCGATGCCAGCGTGCAGGTGTTTGACGGCCAGTGGCTGGGCGAGTTGCTGCAACATGCCCAGCGCCCTGAAGTGGCGGTGGTCGGTGCCAAGCTGATCGATGCTCAGGGGCGGGTGGTCGAGGCAGGCAGGGTGCTGGGTGTCTCAAGCGTGGCGGGCCTGGCCTTTGCCGGTGAGGCCGCCGAGTCGCGCGGCTATTTGCAGCGCTTGCAGGTGGTTCAGGACTGGAGCGCCGTCGGCGGCGATTGCCTGCTGGTGCGCAAAGCGGTGTTCGACGAACTGGGTGGGCTGGGCGCGCAACCACTGAGCCAGGGCATGGCTGAGCTCGACCTGTGCCTGCGCGCCGGTAGTCAGGGTTACCTGGTGGTCGGTACGCCTTACGCCGTGCTGCTCAAGCGCGAAGTGCCGGCCGTGCGCGATGGCCTCGATCAGGATGCTCTGCTCGAACAGCAGAAGGTCTTCTGCGAGCGCTGGCTGAGCAAGGTGATCCGCGATCCTGCCTACAACCCCAACCTGGGCCTGGCCACCGCTGACTTCAGCCTCGAACCGAGTCTGCGCGGCAGCTGGAACCCGCTGTGCGCCCGCGCATTGCCGTCGGTATTAGGGCTGCCGATCAATGACAGTGCCGTCGGTCACTACCGCGTCGAGCAACCGTTCAAGCAACTGGAGGCCGCAGGGCGCGTGGTCGGTCGGGTGGCCTACGAGTCGCCGACCGTGGTCCAGTTGGCGCGGATGGATCCGGACGTGATCATCCTGCAGCTGCGCCACAACGATGACTCGGTGCGTGATATCGAGCGTATCGCGCGGTTCTCAAACGCCCGGCGTGTCTTCGAGATCGACGACTATGTGCTCAGTGCGCCGAAGAAAAACACCCATGCGCGCAACAAACCGGCCGACATCGAGCAGCACCTGCGCCGCGGTATCAGCCTGTGCGACCGCCTGGTGGTGACTACCCAGGCGCTGGCCAATGCCTTGGCGGACATGCACAGCGACATCCGTGTGGTGCCGAACATGCTCGCCCCGCACCTGTGGACCGGCCTGCCGGTCAGCCGCCGCGGCACGTCCAGCAAGCCGCGGGTCGGCTGGGGGGGTGGCACCAGCCACAGTGGCGACCTGGAAATCATCGCCCAGGTGGTGCGCGAACTGGCTGACGAAGTGGAATGGGTGTTCTTCGGCATGTGCCCGGAGGCGCTCAAGCCGTACATCCACGAGTACCACCCGGGCGTACCGCTGGCGCTTTACCCGGCCAAGCTGGCCAGCCTGAACCTCGACCTTGCCCTGGCACCGCTGGAGTTCCACATCTTCAACGACTGCAAGAGCAACCTGCGGCTGCTGGAATATGGCGCCTGCGGCTACCCGACCATCTGCACCGACACCGAGGCCTACCGCGGCTACCTGCCGTGTACCCGGGTGTACGGGAACAGTACCGAGGAGTGGTTGCAGGCGATCCGCTCGCACCTGGCGGACCCGGCCGCCAGCTACCGCATGGGCGATGAGCTGCGCGAGGCGGTGATGCGCGATTTCGTGCTGCGTGATGACAACCTGCGGCATTGGGAGTGGGGCTGGTTGGCTGACTGAAGTCCGCTTGATGAGACTGGGGCCGCAATGCGGCCCCAGTCATTTGTGCAGATTGGCGCATTTCCTGCAGTGAACCTCGATATCGCCATAAATCCTTCGCCCTGGCGGTGCCGGGGGCGTGTAGTGCATGAGGAAATCGATGAAGGCAGTCATTCTGGCGGGTGGGCTCGGCACGCGGATCAGCGAAGAGTCGCACCTCAAGCCCAAACCCATGATCGAAATCGGTGGCAAGCCAATTCTTTGGCACATCATGAAGCAGTACTCGGCGCATGGCATCCATGACTTCGTGATCTGCCTGGGCTACAAGGGCTACGCGATCAAGGATTTCTTCGCCAACTACTTCCTGCACACCTCCGACGTCACCTTCGACATGCGCGCCAACCGCATGGACGTGCACCAGAACTACAGCGAGCCATGGCGCGTGACGCTGGTGGATACCGGTGATGAAACCATGACCGGTGGCCGCCTGCGTCGTGTCGCCAAGTACGTGGAAGACGAACAAGCGTTCTGCTTCACCTACGGCGACGGCGTGTCGGACCTGAACATTGGTGCGTTGGTGGACTTTCATCGCGGCCACGGCAAGCTGGCCACGGTCACTGCCGTACAGCCCCCTGGGCGCTACGGCGCCTTGAAGCGCGAAGGCAACCTGGTCCGGGGGTTCAGTGAGAAGCCGCGCGGTGATGGTGGCTGGATCAATGGCGGTTTCTTCGTGCTGTCGCCCAAAGTCATTGGGTACATCGCTGACGACGCCATGCCGTGGGAAAACGAGCCGCTGATCACCTTGGCGGATGAAGGCCAGTTGATGTCGTTCGAGCATGATGGTTTCTGGCATCCAATGGACACCCTGCGCGACAAGAACCACTTGGAGCAACTGTGGAGCAGCGGGGAGGCCCCATGGAAGCAATGGGGCTGAGCCCGGCGTTCTGGGCTGGCAAGCGCGTTCTGGTCACCGGCCACACGGGTTTCAAAGGCAGCTGGCTGGTGCTCTGGCTGCAAAGCATGGGCGCGCAGGTCACCGGCTTCGCCCTCGATCCGTCCACCGAGCCGAGCTTGTTCGAACTGGCGCGGGTGGGTGAGGGCATCGATGACCGCCGTGGCGACGTGCGCGACCTCGGCGTGCTGCTGGAACTGGTCGCCGAAGTGCAGCCGGAAATCGTCCTGCACCTGGCGGCACAGCCGCTGGTGCGCGAAGGTTATCGCGACCCGTTGGGCACCTACTCGACCAACGTCATGGGCACCCTCAACCTGCTCGAGGCCATTCGCCAGGTCGGCGGCGTGCGCGCCTGCGTGGTGGTCACCACCGACAAGGTCTACGCCAACCAGGAGTGGTCCTGGCCGTACCGCGAGAACGAGGCGCTCGGCGGGCACGACCCCTACAGCAGCAGCAAGGCCTGCTGCGAAATCCTCGCGCAGTCGTACGCGGCCTCGTTCTTCCCAGCCGAGCGGCATGCCGAGCATGGCCTGAGCCTGGCCACTGCGCGTGCCGGTAACGTGCTCGGCGGCGGCGACTTCTCCCCTGAGCGGCTGATCCCCGATGTGCTCAAGGCGTGGTCGGCAGGTGAGCCGGTGACCTTGCGCTTCCCCCAGGCGGTGCGCCCGTGGCAGCACGCCCTGGAGCCGCTGGCAGGTTACCTGCTGCTGGCCGCCGGCCTGTACGAACAGGGCCAGCGCTACGCCGGTGCGTGGAACTTCGGCCCTGGCGATGACGACATGTGCAGCGTCGGCGAAGTGGTCCAGCTGCTGGCCGGTCAATGGCCCCAGGCGCCGGGTGTCGAATTTCAGAAGAGCGAGCTGCACGAAGCCGGGCTGTTGCGCCTGGACAGCGCGCGCGCACGCCAACTGCTCGGCTGGCGCCCGCGCTGGACGCTCAACGAATGCCTCGCACAGACCCTGGGTTGGCACCTGGCCTGGCGTAAAGGCATGGACATGCGCGCGGTCAGCCTGACCCAGCTGAGCCTGTACCGGGAGTCGCTGTGAGCCAGTACGCCCTGCACCCCTTGCCGCTGGCGGGCCTGGCTCGCATCGAGCACCGCCGTGTCGAGGATGACCGGGGCGCCTTTGCCCGGTTGTACTGTGAAGACAGCCTGGAGCATTTCGGCGCGCCGTTCCACATCCGGCAGATCAATCGCTCGCTGACCCGCGAGCGTGGCAGCGTGAGAGGCCTGCACTACCAAGCCGGGCCGCAGCCGGAGAGCAAGTACATCACTTGCCTGCGCGGTGAGGTATGGGATGTGGTGGTCGACCTGCGCACCGGGTCGCCGACTTTTCTGCAATGGCACGCCGAACACCTCAAGGCCGGGGAGGGCAGCAGCCTGCTGGTGCCTGCCGGTTTCGCCCACGGCTTCCAGGCCTTGAGCGAGGATGCCGAGCTGCTTTACCTGCACAGCGCCGACTACGCCCCGGAGCACGAGGGCGGGCTTTCGGTGCTCGACCCGCGCCTGGCCATTGCCTGGCCGTTGCCCGTGATCAACCTCTCGGCCCGGGATGCGATGCATCCTTGGCTGGACGACCGCTTTACCGGAGTGACCGTATGAATTGCCGTGGTTGTGGCAGCGCCCTGCACCTGCCGTTGATCGATCTGGGCACCTCGCCGCCCTCCAACGCTTACCTGCGCCCCGAACAACTGGCCGAGGCCGAGCAGTGGGTGCCGCTGAAAGTGGGGGTATGCGACCAGTGCTGGCTGGTGCAGACCGAGGATTACACCCGCGCCGAGCAGCTGTTCGACGCCGACTATGCCTATTTCAGCTCCTTTTCCAGCTCTTGGCTGGCCCATGCCCAGGCCTACGTGGCGAGCATGGTCGAGCGGTTTGCGTTGAATACCGACAGCCGTGTGGTGGAAATCGCCGCCAACGATGGTTACCTGCTGCAGTACGTGGCGGCGCGCGGTATCCCTTGCCTGGGCGTCGAGCCGACCCGCAGCACTGCCGATGCAGCGCGGGACAAGGGCCTGGATATCCGTGAGGTATTCTTCGGTCGCCAAGTGGCCGCGCAGTTGCTCGGCGAAGGCTGGGGCGCTGACCTGATGGCGGCCAACAACGTGCTCGCCCATGTGCCGGACATCAATGATTTCCTCGGTGGTTTCGCTACCTTGCTCAAGCCGGCGGGGGTTGCCACCTTCGAGTTCCCCCACTTGCTGTCGCTGATCGCCGAGCACCAGTTCGACACCTTGTACCACGAGCACTATTCCTACCTCTCGCTGACTGCGGTGCAGATTCTCTGTCAGCGCAACGGCCTGGAAATCTTCGACGTGCAGGAGCTGCCGACCCATGGCGGTTCGCTACGGGTGTTCGTGCAGCGCGCCGATGGCCAGCGCCGGGCGATCGAGCCTACGGTCGCCAGCCTGCTGGCGCTGGAAGAGGATGTGGGTGTGCGCAGCGCCGGTTTCTACTCGACCTTGGCCCCGGCCGCCGAGCGCATCAAGTTGCAGCTGTTGCGCTTCTTGCTCGACGCCAAGGCTGCCGGGAAGCGCGTGGTCGGGTATGGCGCTGCGGCCAAGGGCAACACCTTGCTCAACTATGCCGGGGTCAGGGCCGACCTGCTGGCCTGGGTGGCCGACGCCAACCCGCACAAGCAGGGCAAGTTCCTGCCCGGCAGCCGTATCCCGGTGGTGGCGCCTGGGCGCCTGGCCGAGGAGCAGCCGGACTACGTGCTGGTACTGCCGTGGAACCTGCTGCGTGAGGTCAGCGAACAGCAAGCTGGTATCCGCGAATGGGGCGGGCAGTTCGTCATCGCCGTGCCTGAGCTGACGGTGTTATGACCGCCCTGCATGTGCTGGTGACCGGCGCCACGGGCTTTGTCGGTCGCCACCTGGTGGCCGAGCTGCTGGCCCGGGGTTGCAGCGTGCGCGCACTGGCCCGTGATGAGCAGCGTGCGCGCACCCTGCCGTGGTTCGATCAGGTGCAGTTCGTTGCCGGCGACCTGCAGCAGGCCGGTGCAGAGCAGGTCGCGAGCTGGGTCGACGGCGTTGATGCCGTTGCCCACCTGGCCTGGCCGGGGCTGCCCAACTACCAGGCGCTGTTTCACCTGGAGCAGAACCTGATGGCCGACTATCGCTTTATCAAGCACGCGGTCGAGTCCGGCGTACGCCAGGTGTTGGTGACCGGCACCTGCTTCGAGTACGGCATGCAGAGTGGCCCGCTGGACGAGCAGTGTGCAGCCCGCCCGGCCAACCCCTATGGCTTGGCCAAGCACAGCCTGCACCAGTTCCTTCAGGCGCTTCAGCTGCATCAGCCGTTTACCCTGCAATGGGCGCGGCTGTTCTACTTGCATGGCGAAGGGCAGAACCCCAACAGCCTGTTGGCCGCGCTCGACCGCGCCATCGACGCCGGCGCGGCCACCTTCGACATGTCCGCTGGCGAGCAACTGCGCGATTTCCAGTCGATTACCGACGCTGCGCGCCAACTGGCTGCGCTGCTGCAGCATCCTGAATTTTCCGGTGTGGTCAATTGCGCCAGTGGTCGGCCCGTCGCGGTGCGCAGCCTGGTCGAGCAACGCCTGCGCGAGCGCGGCGCCGAGCTGCACCTGAACCTTGGCCACTACCCGTATCCGACCCACGAGCCAATGGCGTTCTGGGCCGTGACCGACCGTTTGCAACACCTGCTGCAATCCACTGCCCAGCCCGTGCGCCGCTAGAGCCGCCGGGCCAACACTTTCAAGAGGCACCCCATGAGCGACAAGACAGCACAACAGGCCTTCGCCGAAGAATGCCAGGCCGAGATCCGCGACCAGGGCAACAACACAGCCCTGTGCGAGTTGGCGCAGACCTTCTACAACGAATCGGCCAAGCACAAGTACACCTACCATTTCAGCTGGATGGGGCGCCCGATCATCCAGCTGCCCCAGGACATGGTCGCCATGCAGGAGCTGATCTGGGCGCACAAGCCTGACTTGATCATCGAGTGCGGCATCGCCCACGGTGGCTCGATCATCTATTACGCGTCGATGATGGAGCTGGTTGGCCACGGTGAAGTGCTGGGCATCGATCGTGACATCCGCCCGCACAACCGTGAGGCCATCGAAAGCCACCCGATGTACAAGCGCATCAGCATGATCGAAGGCTCCAGCATCGATCCCGCCGTGGTCGAGCAGGTGCGCGCGCGGGCCGAGGGCAAGAAGGTCATCGTCGTGCTCGATTCCAACCACACCCACGAGCATGTGCTCGCCGAACTGCGTGCCTACGCACCGATGGTTTCGCCGGGCAGCTACTGCGTGGTGATGGATACCGTGGTCGAGGACATGCCAGCGGACGCCTTCCCAGACCGCCCTTGGGGTGTCGGCGATAATCCGCGCACGGCGGTGTGGGCCTACCTCAAGGAAACTGAAGATTTCGTCATCGATGCCGCCATTCACGACAAGCTGCTGATCACCGTGGCGCGTGATGGCTACTTGCGCCGCGTGCGCTGAACCCACGACCCCCGCCGGACTACGCGCAGGAATACCTATGCAGGCTCATCCACAGCATCCGAGCGATGCGTCGCTCAAGGACCGCCTCACCCTGGTGGTGATCACCCACAACCGCCCAGCGTTTTTGCGCCGGGCCTTGTACTTCTATCGCAATTACCCGGCGACTATCCTGGTGCTGGATTCGTCGCTCCAGGCGGACCAGGCGATCGTCGAAGAATTCCCGCAGGTCGATTACCGCCACCTGCCGCAGTTTTCCTACGCGGGGTTGCAGGACAAGCTGACCTATGGGGTCAACGAGGTACGCACGCCGTTCATGACCTTCGCGGCGGTCGATGATTTCCTGCTGCATGACGGCCTGACCCGCTCGGTGGAGTTCCTCGAACAGCACCCCGACTATGGCGTGTGCCATGGCTACGGCATGATGTACCTGGGACGCGGGACCCAGGTGGACTTCTACAAGCGCGACAATATCGTCCAGGAAGATTATTGCGCCGCACCCGAGCAGCGTCTGATCGAGTTCATGGGCCAGTTCCTGCCGCCGTTCTATGCGGTCACTCGTACCGGCCTGCTGCAGCAGTGGTACGGCCTGCTGCCGCCGGGCACCAACTTCGAGTGGCAGGAAATCGGTCACACGTTCTACCTGCTGGCCAATGCCAAGGCGCGGATCCTGCCGATCCCTTACGCGGTGCGTGAGGTCAACTATGGCGGCTCCGAGCACGGAACCAACGTGCTCACGGTGCTCGCCCTGCAGGACGCCAAGTCGCGCCAGGACCGTGAAGCCTTTGCCGAATTTCTCGCCTCGATCCCGACGGCGCTGAGCGTGCGGGGGCCAGACGAGGTCAAACGTATCGCTCTGGAAAGCTTCCAGGCCATGACCGAGGGCCTGATCAGCGGCCGCGCGCTGCAGGGCTGCGTGATTGTTCGCTCGCACTGGAAACTGCCAGAAGCGACGCCGAGGCGGATCTTTGGCGAGCATCAGTTCGTCGAGTTGCCGTTCTACAACAAGCCGATGTTCGACCTGCTGGCCGAACTCGAACTGCTGATCCACACCATGCCGGCAGGCCGTCAGCAGTTGATCGAGCTGGAGCCGATCCTGCTGCGCCAGTGGCAGTTGATGCAGGTCAACGGCAATGATGATGCGCGGACCCAGCGCAGTCGTTTGTGGGAAGCATTGACCTTGAGTCCGTTCAACCGCACGGTCGTGCAGCGCCTGATCGCCTCGCTGGAGGAGGCCGGCGACGAAGCCGAGGCCGCACCGCTGCGCAGCTGGTTGCAGCGGCTTGAGTCGGTGCCATGTTACGACAGCCAGGCGCTGCTCGACAGCTTGCCATCGGGTCGCCTGCTCAACTGGTTGCAGGCCCGTGAACCGGATGCCGAACAGGCTCGCCGGGCCTTCGAGCGCCTCGCGCAACATCAGGGTGGCCCAACCTTTGGCATCCTCTTGCTCGATCTTGACGCCGATATGGCCAAGCTGCAGGTTACCTTCGATAGCCTGATGAATGGCCATGCGCGTGCCTTCAAAGTCGTGGTGCTGACCACCGGTGAGCCGCCGGCCGTCACCCGCGCGCAGCAGACCGTGCATTTCGTCAAGGTCACCCGGCAGGATTACGTTCAACGCATGAACGCGGCCGCCAGCCAGTTGGGCACTGACTGGGTGATGCTGGCCGAGAGCGGTGATCGCTTTACCAGCACCGGCCTGCTGCGTGCCGGCCTGGAGTTGTTGGGCGTGGACGGTGTGCGCGCGGTGGCCATGGACGAGTTGCAGGCCCAGGGCGACGGTTCGCTGCGCGAAGTGCTGCGCCCGGGCGTGAACCTTGACCTGCTGCAGAGTGTACCGGGCCAGATGGCGCGCCATTGGCTGGTGCACCGCGACTTGTGGCTGGAGGCAGGCGGGTTCGATGCGCGTTATCCGCTGGCACTGGAGTTCGACCTGTTGCTGCGCCTGATCGGCCAGGCCGGCACGTCGGGCTTCGCCCACCTCGCCGAACCGTTGCTGATCTGCGCAGCGCCAGGCAACGAAAGTCACGACCAGGAGCGCGCCGTGCTGGCCCTGCATGTCACGCAACGCGGCTACAGCGCGGCGGTCGGTTCTGCCTGCCCCGGCACGTTGCAGATCGATTACCGCCACGCGGAGCGCCCGATGGTATCGATCCTGCTGCACTGCCAGGACAACTTCGATGAGTTGCAGGCGTGCATGGTCAGTGTGATCCAGCGCACCCGCTACCAGAATCAGGAGATCCTCATCGCCGACAACGCCAGCCGTTCGCCCGAGTTGCGCGACTGGTTGGGCAGCCTGCAGGCAGCTGGCAGTCGGGTGCGGGTGATCCGCAGCGAGCAGGCGCTGGCGCCAGTAGCCATGCTCAACCTGGCCAGCCGCGAAGCACGTGGGGAATACCTGGTAATGCTTGACAGCGCAGCCGAAGTGCTCAACGCCAACTGGCTCGAAGGGTTGCTTAACCAGGCTCAGCGACCGGAGGTCGGGGTGGTAGGGGGGAAATTGCTGAGTCCCCAGGGCAAGGTTGTCGAAGCTGGCTTGGTGCTGGCGGGTGACGCCGGCGTGCGTGCCGCGTTTGCTGGTGAAGCCAAGGATGCCGCGGGTTACATGCAGCGTCTGCAAGTCGAGCATGGGGTGGCGGCGGTGTCCGGTTGCATCATGCTGCGTGCCGAGTTGCTGCGGGCAGCCGGTGGCCTCGATGAGCAGGCGCCAACGGTGCGCGCGGCGCAGGTCGACTTGTGTCTGCAGGCAGCTGCTGCCGGCTTGCTGGTGGTGTGGACGCCGCAGGCTCAAGCACTGCGCCATGGCCAGGTCAGTGAAGATGCCATGGCTTGCGCAGTGATGCGTGAGCGCTGGGCTCAGGCGCTGGCTCAGGACCCCTGCTATAACGCCAGCCACAGCCGTGAAGGCCAGCTCTTCAGCCTTGATGAGGCGGGTCGTGTCGAGTGGCAGGCATTGATCGCCTGATACTGGCTTCACGGTTTTACCGAGCCATGGCCGCCCTTGGGTGGTCATGGCTTTTTTGTGGGTGATGAACAGTCTCGGTCGATTCGACAAAAAGCGCGTGACTTGGGAGTCATAACGCGCATCTTCACTGTATATTGTCGAAACCGGGAACCGCCGTGTCGCCCCCGGACAAGCCGCCAGGGATCGGGATCAACCGTATCGCTTGGCGTTTTGCCGTTTGGCCCAGGCGGGTATTTCGCTGTTACTGAATTGGGAAGCCATATGATTGGCATTAAAAGCATCGCCAGTTACGTGCCGACTGAAGGCGTGGACAACTACGCCCAGGGCGCGAAATTCGGCAAGGACCAGGATTTCATCTTCGGCAAGATCGGTTCGACCTTCTTGCCGCGCAAGGAAGCCGCTCAGGAAACCTCCGACCTCTGCGTAGAGGCCGCGAAAAACCTGTTCGCCGCCAATCCATCGCTGGACCCGGCAAGCATCGATGCGGTGATCGTGGTCACCCAGAACGGTGACGCCGAGGGGCTGCCGCACACTGCGGCTATCGTCCAGCACAAGCTTGGCCTGCCTACCGCGATTGCTGCTTTCGATATTTCCCTGGGCTGCTCGGGCTACGTGTATGGCTTGTATGCCATGAAAGGCTTCATGGAAGCTGCAGGCTTGAAGAATGGCCTGCTGATCACCGCCGATCCGTATTCGAAGATCGTCGATCCAGAAGATCGCAATACCACAATGCTGTTCGGCGATGCCGCCACTGCCACGTGGATGGGCGAGGGTGCAGCCTGGCAGCTGGGCAAGTCGCTGTTTGGCAGCGACGGTGCCGGTGCCGAGCATCTGCGTACCACCGATGGCAAGTTCTTCATGAACGGGCGCCAGGTCTACAACTTCGCGTTGGTAAAGGTGCCGGCGCACCTGCAACAGTTGCTTGAAGCCAGCGAGCTGCAGGCTGGCGACATCGACCTGTATTGCCTGCACCAGGGCAGCGCAGCGATCGTTGACGCCGTGTCGGCGCGCTTCATCGAAGGTGAGCACAAGCAGAAGTTCGTCAAGGATATGGTCGAGACCGGCAACACCGTGTCGTCGAGCATTCCGCTGCTGCTGGAAAAGCACGTGCTGAACTCCCAGCACAAGCGTGTGGCCCTGAGCGGCTTTGGTGTGGGCCTGTCTTGGGGTTCGGCCATTATCGAGCGCGTTGACTGAGCAGGTCATGCTGAAACAGACGCCGCCGTTTCCAGGCGGCGTTTTTGTTTCTGTCGATCGGCCGCTGCCGCCTGTATTCTGGCGTCAACACCTTGATTTCATTGGGCTGGCAGGATGCCAGCAAAAATTTTCGAAAATCCGCTAAAGAAACCCGCCCTGACGAAGATAACTATTACGAAGGTTCTCTGTGCCACACCCGGCGAATTGCCAAGGCCGGAAGCCGTAGTACCCAATCCAACGAGGAATTCGTCATGGCTTTGACTGTTAACACCAACACCACCTCTCTGGGCGTTCAGAAAAACCTGAACCGTGCTTCCGATGCTCTGAGCACCTCGATGACCCGTCTGTCCTCCGGCCTGAAAATCAACAGCGCCAAAGACGACGCCGCCGGCCTGCAGATCGCTACCCGCATGACCTCGCAGATCCGTGGTCAGACCATGGCTATCAAAAACGCCAACGACGGTATCTCGGTTGCCCAGACCGCTGAAGGCGCAATGCAAGAGCAGACCAACATCCTGCAGCGTATGCGTGAACTGGCAGTTCAGTCGCGTAACGACACCAACAGCAAGGACGACCGCGACGCGCTGAACAAAGAGTTCGCGCAGATGTCGGACGAACTGAGCCGTATCGCTAACTCCACCCAGCTCAACGGCAAGAACCTGCTGGACGGTACCGCTGGCGTTCTGACCTTCCAGGTCGGTTCCAACTCCGGTGCCAGCAACCAGATCAGCATCAGCCTGGACAGCGGTTTCGACGCTGCTACCCTGAGCGTTGACTCGGCTACCATCGCCATCACCGGTTCGACTTCCGCCGAAGCCGAAGCCAGCATGAACGCTGCTCTGGACGCGATCGACAAAGCTCTGCAAACCATCAACACCACCCGTGCTGACCTGGGTGCTTCGCAGAACCGTCTGACTTCGACCGTCAACAACCTGCAAAACATCAACGAAAACGCCGAAGCCGCTCGTAGCCGTGTACAGGATACCGACTTCGCCGCTGAAACTGCCCAGCTGACCAAGCAGCAGACTCTGCAGCAAGCTTCGACTTCGGTTCTGGCCCAGGCCAACCAGCTGCCATCCGCTGTACTGAAGCTGCTTCAGTAATCGCTGATGGTGACCGGCGGGGGAGTGCACAATGAGGCGCTTCCCCGTCTTTTCATTGCGAGGTGGTAAGTCATGGACATGAGCGTCAATAACAACCTGTCCTACCCGACTGCTCGACCGACCGCCCCGGTCGCCGACAAGCCGGTTGCTGCCCAGTCGGCCGAAAAGCCAAGCAGCAGTACGACAGTGGAACCGAAGAAGGTGACCGCTGCCGAACAGTCAAATGAAGCCGAAAAGGTGAAGAACGCTGTTTCGCAGATCGAGAAATTTCTCAGCGAAAGCAAGCGCAACCTGGAATTTTCCACGGATGAACAGTCCGGCCAGGTCGTGGTGAAGGTCATCGCCAGCGCGACGGGAGAGTTGATTCGCCAATTGCCATCGGAAGAGGCGCTGCGAATAGCCCATAGCCTGAACGATGCAAGCAGTCTTTTGTTCGACGCCAAGGTCTGATCGGCGGCGAGTGCCATCAAGGCAGGATTCATGTCAGTCTTGCGAAGCAGGATTGACGATTCAGATAGAGGGATAACGCTATGGCGAGCACACTGGTTTCCAGTATCGGTCAAGGTACTGGTCTTAACATCACCGACATGGTCAATGCATTGGTCTCCGCCGACACTGCCGCCAAAAAGGCGCAGATTACCCGGCAGACCAGCAACAATACCGCCATGATTTCCGGTGTGGGCTCGCTGCGCAGTGCCCTCACGGCGTTTCAGGACGCCATGAAGAAACTCAACGATTCGACCAAGCCGTCGTTCAATGCCTACGCGGCGAAGTCGGCCAACGAATCGGTGGTCAAGGTGACCGCAGGCAACACCGCGGTGGCAGGCACCTATGACATCATGGTCAACAAGCTGGCAACCGGCTCGAAGGTAGCCAGCCAGTCGTTTGCCGGAGGGTCGAGCTCGGCCATCAGCGCCGGCCAGCTCAGCGTCAGCCAGGGTGGCAATACCTGGAAGCTCGACATCGCCAGTGGTGCTACCCTGGAAAGCGTGCGCGACCAGATCAACAAGGAGCTCGGCGTCCAGGGTATCTCGGCCAACATCGTCAATGGTGAGGGTGGTGCCCGCCTGGTGCTCAGTTCGACCACCACCGGCGCCGGCAGCGACCTTTCGCTCAGCGGCATTGCGGAACTGGAAATCGACGGTACGACCAAGATGACGGCTGGCGGCGCCGGCTACATCACCGGCCTGGCCCAGGACGCCGAGCTGACTATCGATGGCCTGAAGGTCACCAGCGCCAAGAACACCATCGACAATGCCATCAGCGGCATGACCCTGGAACTCACCGGCACTTCGCCTGTGGGCAGCACCACGGGTACCAGCGTCACGGTGTCGGCGGATAACGACGGCCTGCAGAAGTCGATCCAGTCGTTCGTGGACGCCTATAACACCTTGCAAAAGTCGATCACTTCGCTGACGTCGACCTCCAAGGATAGTAACGACAACCTGGTGCTCGGCCCGCTGACCAACGACCCTACGACTCGCTCGCTGGTAAACGATATCCGCAAGGTGCTCTCGGAAGTGGGTGCGGGCAGTCAACTGACCACGCTGAGTCAGCTGGGTATCAATACCACCAAGGACGGCACCCTGGAGTTCAACTCCACCAAGTTCACGGCTGCAATGAGTGACAAGAAACTGGGTTCGGAGGTGCAGGTGCTGTTTACCGGCACCAACGGCATCTTCGAACGCATGAACAAGGCCATCGACCCCTACAACTCTACCAATGGCAGCCTTGCCACGCGCAAAGCCAGCCTGGACAAGGTGGCCAAGAGTCTGGCTGACCAGCAGTTGGCGCTGGACCGTCGCACGGAGTCGCTGACCGAGTCGCTGACCAAGAAATTTGTGGCAATGGATACGGCGGTGGCCAAGCTCAACGCCCAGGCCAATCAGATCAAGTCGGTGTTTGATGCCCTCAATGCCCAGGCGAAAAACTCCTGACAGGCATCGCGGCGCGTAGAAGCAAAGAAAGCGACAAAAGCCCGGCAGCGTGAGCAAACGCGCCGGGCTTTTTCGTTTTGCCGCTAAAGTTTTTTGACGTCTCGGCGATACACAGGGTACAAGCAACCTTTTTCGCTGCAACGAGGTAGATCCATGAACCCGATGTTGGCCCTTCGGCAATACCAGAAAGTCAACGGCGTGGCCCAGACATCCGAAGCCAGCCCGCACCGCCTGGTACAGATGCTCATGCAAGGCGGACTCGATCGCATGGCCCAGGCCAAAGGTGCCATCGCGCGCAACGATGTCGCCCAGAAGGGTATTTTGATCGGCAAGGCCATCGACATCATCGGTGGCCTGCGCGAAGGCCTGGACCTGGAAAACCACGCTGACAGCCTGGCCGAGCTGGACAGCCTGTACACCTACATGAGCCGCCGCCTGATCGAGGCCAACGCAAAGAGCGACCCGGCGATCATTGACGAAGTTGCGCGCCTGCTGATTACCGTCAAGGAAGGTTGGGACGCCATCGGCGACCAAACGTCGGCTTCCTGAGCCAAGAGGAGGGTGTCATGAGCGATGTAATCGCCCGGATCGAACAGACGCGTCAGCTGTTGCTGACGGCCTTGGAGAAACGCGACTGGGATGCAGTGGGAGAACTGGATCTCGATTGCCGCCTGCGCATCGACGATGTGCTGGGCGAAGCGCAGGGGCAAGAAGCCGATGTTCGCGACAGTCTGGAGCAGTTACTGGTCGTTTATCGGCAATTAATCGACATTGCAAGTGGCGAGCGTCAATCGATAGTCGACGAGATGACACAAATCCGTCAGGCGAAAAACGCCGCTAAGGTATACCATCTGTTCAGCTGACCACAGATGTACAGAAAAGCGTGCGCCATTAATTTGACTGCATGGTTTTTTTTGACTTTACTAGTGGCTGTTTTCGAATTTCAGACGTCCGAACACTGACCATTCAGTCGGAGATGTCGAGCATGCCCTGACAAGGGCGCCGATATGACTAGGGAAGTTGCTATTGCATGTGGCGTGAAACCAAGATTCTCCTGATCGATGACGACAGCGCCCGCCGCCGCGATCTGGCGGTGGTCCTGAACTTTCTCGGCGAAGATAACCTCCCATGCTCCAGCCAGGATTGGCAGCAGGCAGTAGGGAACCTGTCTTCGAGTCGTGAAGTGCTCTGCGTGCTGATCGGTACCGTCAATGCCCCAGGCAGTGTGCTTGGGTTGCTTAAGACAGTGGCTGGGTGGGATGAGTTCCTTCCGGTTCTGCTGATTGGCGAAATTTCTTCTGCGGACTTCCCGGATGAGCTGAGGCGTCGGGTGCTGTCCAACCTCGAGATGCCGCCGAGCTACAGCCAGCTGCTCGATTCGCTGCACCGTGCCCAGGTCTACCGCGAGATGTACGACCAGGCCCGCGAGCGCGGTCGTCAGCGCGAGCCCAACCTCTTCCGCAGCCTGGTCGGCACCAGCCGTGCCATCCAGCATGTGCGGCAGATGATGCAGCAGGTGGCCGATACCGACGCCAGCGTGCTGATCCTCGGCGAGTCCGGCACCGGCAAGGAAGTGGTTGCGCGCAACCTGCACTACCATTCCAAGCGCCGCGAAGCGCCGTTCGTGCCGGTCAACTGCGGGGCGATCCCGGCCGAGTTGCTCGAGAGCGAGCTGTTCGGCCATGAAAAGGGCGCGTTCACCGGGGCGATCACCAGCCGTGCCGGGCGTTTCGAGCTGGCCAACGGCGGTACCTTGTTCCTCGACGAAATTGGCGACATGCCGCTGCCGATGCAGGTCAAGCTGCTGCGTGTGCTGCAGGAACGCACCTTCGAGCGCGTGGGCAGCAACAAGACCCAGAGCATCGACGTGCGCATCATCGCCGCGACCCACAAGAACCTCGAAACCATGATCGAGGACGGGACGTTCCGCGAAGACCTGTACTACCGCCTCAATGTGTTCCCCATCGAGATGGCGCCACTGCGCGAGCGCGTGGAAGACATCCCGCTGCTGATGAACGAGCTGATCTCGCGCATGGAGCACGAGAAGCGCGGTTCGATCCGCTTCAATTCGGCCGCGATCATGTCGCTGTGCCGCCACGGCTGGCCGGGCAACGTCCGCGAGTTGGCCAACCTGGTCGAGCGCATGGCGATCATGCACCCGTACGGGGTGATCGGAGTGTCGGAGCTGCCGAAGAAGTTCCGCTACATCGATGACGAGGACGAGCAGCTGGTCGACAGCCTGCGCAGCGACCTCGAAGAGCGCGTGGCGATCAACGGCCACACGCCGAACTTCAGCAACCCTGCGATGTTGCCGCCAGAAGGCCTGGACCTGAAGGACTACCTCGGTAGCCTTGAGCAGGGCCTGATCCAGCAGGCGCTGGACGATGCCAACGGTATCGTTGCTCGCGCGGCTGAACGTTTGCGTATCCGCCGGACCACCCTGGTCGAGAAGATGCGCAAGTACGGCATGAGCCGCCAGGGCGGCGAGGATCAGGTGGAAGACTGATTGCGCCTGTGCCGGCCTCTTCGCGGGCAAGCCTGCTCCCACAGGATCACCACAAAGGCGAACATTGTGGAGTCCCTGTGGGAGCGGGCTTGCCCGCGAAGAGGCCTGGCCTGTAGACGCAAATCCCCTTCCCCGGCACGGCTATTGCTACACCGCTGGCACCACACCGTTTTTATGACGGTCAGCCATGCGAGAGAGCACGATGCCCCAGGCCGCCCACTTTTCCCGAGTCCCTGATCCGCAGGGGCGTACCCCGGTCGAACAGGAGAGTCGACAGGGGCTGGAGCAGGCATTCGCCCTGTTCAATCAGGTGTCCTCCCAGCTCAACCAGTCCTACAGCATGCTCGAAGCCCGTGTCAGCGAGCTCAAAGGCGAGCTGGCGGTGGTCGGCGCGCAGCGCATGGCCGAGCTGAACGAAAAGGAGCGCCTGGCCAACCGCCTGCAGAACCTGCTCGACCTGCTGCCAGGCGGGGTGATTGTGATCGACGACCAGGGCCTGGTGCGTGAAGCCAACCCGGCCGCCTGTGAATTGCTCGGCGAGCCTGTGGTTGGTCAGCTATGGCGCCAGGTGATCGCGCGCAGCTTCGCCCCGCGCAAGGACGACGGCCATGAGGTCTCATTACGCGACGGCCGTCGCCTGTCCATCGCCACCCGCTCGCTGGATGCCGAGCCCGGCCAGCTGGTGCTGCTCAACGACCTGACTGAAACCCGCCGTCTGCAAGACCAGCTGGCCCGGCACGAGCGCTTGTCTTCGCTCGGGCGCATGGTCACCTCGCTGGCGCACCAGATCCGTACGCCGCTGTCGGCGGCCATGCTCTATGCCAGTCACCTGGCTGATGGCGAGCGTGAGCTCGCGCCAGAAACCCGCCAGCGCTTCGCCGGCAGCCTCAAAGAGCGCCTGCATGAGCTGGAGCACCAGGTGCGTGACATGCTGGTGTTTGCCCGTGGTGAACTGCCGCTGGGTGATCGTTTGACCCCCAAGGCGCTGTTCCAGGCGCTGCAGCAAGCGG
The DNA here is from genome assembly GCF_001320245.1 of Pseudomonas sp. NBRC 111124. Taxonomy (GTDB): domain Bacteria; phylum Pseudomonadota; class Gammaproteobacteria; order Pseudomonadales; family Pseudomonadaceae; genus Aquipseudomonas. The sequence continues at coordinate 174,664 of NZ_BCBA01000013.1, read as the reverse complement.
CTCAGCCCCACGTGCAAGGGCATGCTGTGCGCTGGCAGTGCGACAGTCATCTGGGCGAGTTGCTGTGCAATCGCGACACCCTGGTCGGCGCCTTGCTCAACGTGGTCGAGAACGCCTTGCAGGCCAGTGACAGCCCGGCGCGGCTGAAGGTGCACCTGTTCCGCCGTGAACGTACCTTGCACCTGAATATCAGCGATGCGGGCAGTGGCATCGATGCCGAATTGCTGGGGCGTCTGGGCGAACCGTTCGTGACTACCAAAGCCACTGGAACCGGGCTTGGGCTGGCGGTGGTCAAGGCTGTGGTGCGTGCGCACCAGGGCAAGCTGCAGCTGCGCTCGAAGGTCGGGCGTGGCACCTGTGTAAAAGTTGAGTTGCCGTTGATCGACGGGCAGGCAACGGAGGTCGTGTGATGGCAATCAAGGTGCTGCTGGTCGAGGATGACCGCGTATTGCGCCAGGCGCTGGGCGATACCCTGGAAATCGGTGGCTTCGCCTTCGATGCGGTCGGCAGTGCCGAGGAGGCGCTGGAGGCCGTGGCGGGCGAGGCCTACAGCCTGGTGGTCAGCGACGTGAACATGCCGGGCATGGATGGTCATCAGTTGCTGGCGCAGCTGCGTCGTCATCATCCCCAGTTGCCGGTGTTGCTGATGACTGCCCACGCGGCCGTCGAGCGTGCCGTGGAGGCCATGCGCCAAGGGGCGGTGGATTACCTGGTCAAGCCGTTCGAACCCAAGGCCTTGCTTAGCCTGGTCGAGCGCCATGCCGCCGGGCGCCTGGCGGCGACCGACCCTGAAGGGCCGGTGGCCTGCGAGGCCGCCAGCCGGCAGTTGCTGGAGCTGGCTGCGCGTGTGGCGCGCAGCGATTCGACCGTGCTCATTTCTGGTGAGTCGGGTACCGGCAAGGAGGTGCTGGCGCGCTATATCCACCAGCAGTCGCCGCGGGCGGCGCAACCCTTCGTGGCCATCAACTGTGCAGCGATCCCGGACAACATGCTCGAGGCCACGCTGTTCGGTCACGAGAAGGGTGCCTTCACCGGTGCCATTGCCGCCCAGGCTGGCAAGTTCGAACAGGCCGAGGGCGGCACCTTGCTGCTCGACGAAATCTCCGAAATGCCCCTGGGGCTGCAGGCCAAGCTGCTGCGCGTGCTGCAGGAGCGCGAGGTGGAGCGGGTCGGGGGGCGCAAGCCGATCGCCTTGGACATCCGGGTGCTGGCCACCAGCAACCGCGACATGGCGGGCGAAGTGGCGGCGGGGCGCTTCCGCGAAGACCTGTACTACCGCCTTTCGGTGTTCCCGCTGGCCTGGCAACCGCTGCGCGAGCGCAGTGGCGATATCCTGCCGCTGGCCGAGCGCCTGCTGGCGCGCCACGTGGCGAAGATGAAGCATGCGCCGGTACGGCTGTCTGCCGAGGCATGCGCCTGCCTGCAGGCGCATGCCTGGCCGGGCAACGTGCGCGAGCTGGACAACGCCTTGCAGCGGGCGTTGATCCTGCAGCAGGGCGGGGTGATCGAGGCGGCGGATTTTTGTCTGGCGGGCGCCATTCCATTGTCGGCTGGAACGACAGCCATTGTTTCGCCATCACCTGCCGAGGTGGCGGTGGATTCGGGTGGCCTGGGTGATGACATGCGTCGCCATGAATTCCAGATGATCATCGATACCCTGCGCGCCGAGCGTGGGCGGCGCAAGGAAGCGGCTGAAAAGCTGGGCATCAGCCCGCGTACTTTGCGCTACAAGCTGGCGCAGATGCGTGATGCCGGGCTTGATGTGGAAGCCAGCCTGTTCGGCTGAGGCATTCATTTATATGTCTGCAGTGCGGGCTGGCACACGTGTTGCTAGTTCAGGGGTATCCGCCGCATGAGTGTCAAAAAAATGCGGCCGCCGGAGAGAGAAGGTCATGAGCCAAGGTGTTGAATTCAATCGTCTAATGTTGGACATGCGGGCCATGCAGGCCGATGCCATGTCGTTGCCCAAAGCCACCGTCGCCCCTGAGCTGGCGCCTGGCCAAAGCACCTTTGCCGACATGCTCGGCCAGGCCATCGGCAAGGTCAACGAGACCCAGCAGGCGTCCACCCAGCTGGCCAATGCCTTCGAGATCGGCAAGAGCGGCGTCGACCTGACCGACGTGATGATTGCCTCGCAGAAAGCCAGCGTGTCCATGCAGGCGTTGACCCAGGTACGCAACAAGCTGGTCCAGGCGTACCAGGACATCATGCAGATGCCGGTTTGAGGACGGAAGTAAGTCATGGCTGAAGCAGTCGTCGATAACGCCCCCGCCAAGAGCGGTGCGCCAGGTTCCAAGCCAGCGCGGTTGAATCTGGCGTTCCTGGAGAACATCTCGCAGATGCCCATGCTGCGTCAGGTCGGCCTGCTGGTCGGGTTGGCGGCGAGCGTGGCGATCGGCTTCGCCGTGGTGCTGTGGTCACAGCAGCCGGATTACCGGCCGCTGTACGGCAGCCTGGCCGGCATGGACACCAAGCAGGTCATGGATACCCTGGCCTCCGCAGACATTCCCTATCATGTCGAGCCCAACTCCGGTGCTCTGCTGGTCAAGGCCGACGACCTCTCCCGTGCGCGCCTGAAACTGGCAGCTGCTGGCGTGGCGCCGAGTGATGGCAATGTCGGCTTCGAACTGCTCGACAAGGAGCAAGGGCTGGGTACCAGCCAGTTCATGGAAGCCACCCGTTATCGCCGCAGCCTGGAAGGTGAGTTGGCGCGTACCGTGTCCAGCCTGAACAACGTCAAGGCCGCACGCGTGCACCTGGCGATCCCGAAAAGCTCGGTATTCGTGCGTGACGAGCGCAAGCCAAGCGCCTCGGTGTTGGTGGAACTGTACCCGGGTCGTTCGCTGGAGGCGGGTCAGGTCATGGCCATCGTCAACCTGGTCGCGACCAGTGTGCCCGAACTGGACAAGTCGCAGGTCACCGTGGTCGACCAGCGTGGCAACCTGCTCTCCGAGCAGTTGCAGGACACCGCACTGACCATGGCCGGCAAGCAGTTCGACTACAGCCGCCGCATGGAAGGCATGCTCACCCAGCGTGTGCACAACATCCTGCAGCCGGTGCTGGGCAATGACCGCTACAAGGCAGAGGTGTCTGCTGACCTGGACTTCAGCGCGGTCGAGTCGACCTCCGAACAGTTCAACCCGGACCAGCCGGCACTGCGCAGCGAGCAGGCGGTCAATGAACAACGTGCCAGCAGCCAGGGCCCGCAGGGCGTACCAGGCGCGCTGAGCAACCAACCGCCAGGCCCGGCGTCGGCGCCGCAAACCACCGGCGGTGCCGCCGGCCCGGCGGCGGCCATCCAGCCTGGCCAACCGCTGGTGGATGCCAACGGCCAGCAGATCATGGACCCGGCCACTGGCCAGCCGATGCTGGCACCGTACCCGTCGGACAAGCGTGAGCAGACCACCAAGAACTTCGAGCTGGACCGTTCGATCAGCCATACCCGCCAGCAGCAGGGTCGCCTGACCCGCCTGTCGGTGGCGGTGGTGGTCGACGACCAGGTCAAGGTCGATGCCAGTGGCGAAACCACCCGTGCCCCATGGGGTGCCGAAGACTTGGCGCGCTTCACACGCCTGGTGCAGGACGCGGTGGGCTTCGACGCCAGCCGTGGCGACAGCGTGACGGTGATCAACGTGCCGTTCGCCGCCGACCGTGGCGAAGAGATCGCCGATATCGCGTTCTACCAGCAGCCGTGGTTCTGGGACATCGTCAAGCAGGTGCTGGGCGTGCTGTTCATCCTGGTGCTGGTGTTCGGCGTGCTGCGCCCGGTGCTCAACAACATTACCGGTGGCGGCAAGCAGGCTGCTGCAGATGGCGACATGGAACTGGGCGGGATGATCGGTCTGGATGGCGAACTGGCCAACGACCGTGTCAGCCTCGGTGGCCCGTCAAGCATTCTGTTGCCGAGCCCTACCGAGGGTTACGAAGCACAGCTCAACGCAATCAAAGGCCTGGTGGCCGAAGACCCGGGCCGCGTAGCCCAGGTCGTCAAAGAGTGGATCAACGCCGATGAGTGACAATCGAGCCATTACCGCCAAGCTGAGCCGTGTCGACAAGGCCGCGATCCTGCTGCTGTCGCTTGGTGAAACCGATGCTGCACAAGTGCTGCGGCACATGGGCCCGAAAGAAGTGCAGCGGGTCGGTGTGGCCATGGCGCAGATGGGCACCGTGCACCGCGATCAGGTCGAGCAGGTGATGAGCGAGTTCGTCGAGATCGTCGGCGACCAGACCAGCCTGGGCGTGGGCTCCGACGCCTACATCCGCAAGATGCTCAACCAGGCCCTGGGCGAGGACAAGGCCAATGGCCTGGTCGACCGCATCCTGCTCGGTGGCAACACCAGCGGTTTGGACAGCCTCAAGTGGATGGAGCCGCGCGCCGTGGCCGATGTGATCCGCTACGAGCACCCGCAGATCCAGGCCATCGTGGTTGCCTACCTCGACCCCGATCAGGCCGGCGAGGTCTTGAGCAACTTCGACCACAAGGTGCGCCTGGACATCGTCCTGCGCGTCTCGTCGCTCAATACTGTGCAGCCGGCGGCGCTCAAGGAGCTGAACCAGATCCTCGAGAAGCAGTTCTCGGGCAACTCCAATGCTGCGCGCACCACCCTGGGCGGCATCAAGCGCGCTGCGGACATCATGAACTTCCTCGACAGCTCCGTGGAAGGTGCGTTGATGGATGCGATCCGCGAGATCGACAGCGACCTGTCGGAGCAGATCGAAGACCTGATGTTCGTCTTCAACAACCTGGCCGACGTCGACGATCGCGGTATTCAGGCGCTGTTGCGCGAAGTGTCGTCCGACGTGCTGGTGGTGTCGCTCAAGGGCGCCGACGAGCGGGTCAAGGACAAGATCTTCAAGAACATGTCCAAGCGTGCCTCCGAGTTGCTGCGCGACGACCTCGAGGCCAAGGGCCCGGTGCGTGTCAGCGACGTGGAAACGGCGCAGAAGGAAATCCTCACCATCGCCCGCCGCATGGCCGAGGCCGGCGAGATCGTGCTCGGCGGCAAAGGTGCCGAGGAAATGATCTGATCCACAGGCCCTTGCGAGACACAGGGGCCTTGTTGGTTTTGAGTACTTGAGAACATGCCCACCAAAGAATCCCATCCCAGCGACCTGATCCGCGCCCGCGACCTCGAGGGCGTCGATGTCTGGACGCTGCCCAGCTTTGACCCGGAACCGGAGCCTGAGCCCGAGCCGGAACCGCCAGTCGTCGAGGAAGAAGTCGAGGAAGTGCCGCTGGAAGAAGTCCAGCCACTGACGCTCGAAGAGCTCGAGGCGATCCGCCAGGAGGCCTACAACGAAGGCTTTGCCACTGGCGAGCGCGAGGGTTTCCACAGCACGCAGCTGAAGGTGCGTCAGGAGGCCGAGGAAGCGCTTGCGGCCAAGCTGGCCAGCCTGGAGCAGCTGATGGGGCATCTACTGGAACCGATCGCCGAGCAGGACTCGCAGATCGAACGCAGCGTGGTGCACCTGGTGGCGCATATGGCGCGCCAGGTCATCGGCCGTGAATTGCGCAGCGACTCCAGCCAGATTACCCAGGTACTGCGCGAGGCCCTGAAGCTGTTGCCGATGGGCGCCGACAACATCCGCATCCACCTCAATCCGCAGGACTTCGAACTGGCCAAGGCCTTGCGCGAACGCCATGAGGAGCACTGGAAGCTGCTCGAAGACGAAGCCCTGCTGCCAGGCGGCTGCCGGATCGAGACCCTGCACAGTCGCATCGACGCGACCATGGAAACCCGCATCGAGAAGGCCGTGGCGCAGTTGTTCGACCAGCTGCACGACCAGGCCCTGCACCCGGCGGCAGCGGACCTGTCGGTCGAACTGGACGCCAGCGATGCGCCTTGATCGCACCAGTTTCGGCAAGCGCCTGGGCGGCTACGCCGAGGCGATCGAGCTGCCGGTACAACCGGTGGTCGAAGGCCGCCTGCTACGCATGGTCGGCCTCACCCTCGAAGCCGAAGGCCTGCGCGCAGCGGTAGGTGGGCGTTGCCTGGTGATCAATGACGACAGCTACCACCCGGTGCAGGTCGAGGCCGAGGTGATGGGCTTTGCCGGCAACAAGGTGTTCCTGATGCCGGTGGGTAGCATTGCCGGTATCGCGCCAGGTGCGCGCGTCGTGCCGCTGGACGACAGTGGCCGCCTGCCCATGGGCATGAGCATGCTCGGCCGGGTGCTCGACGGTGCCGGACGCGCCCTCGACGGCAAGGGCGGCATGCGTGCCGAGGACTGGGTGCCGATGGATGGCCCTGTGATCAACCCGCTCAACCGGGATCCGATCAGCAAGCCGCTGGACGTCGGCATTCGCAGCATCAACGGCCTGCTTACTGTCGGCCGAGGCCAGCGCCTGGGCCTGTTTGCCGGTACCGGTGTGGGTAAGTCGGTGCTGCTGGGCATGATGACCCGCTTCACCGAAGCAGACATCATCGTGGTCGGCCTGATCGGTGAGCGGGGCCGTGAAGTCAAGGAGTTCATCGAGCACATCCTCGGCGAGGAGGGGCTCAAGCGTTCGGTGGTGGTGGCATCGCCTGCTGACGATGCGCCGCTGATGCGCTTGCGCGCAGCCATGTACTGCACGCGCATTGCCGAGTACTTCCGCGACAAGGGCAAGAACGTCCTGCTGTTGATGGACTCGCTGACCCGTTTCGCCCAGGCGCAGCGCGAAATTGCCCTGGCCATCGGCGAACCGCCGGCCACCCGCGGCTATCCGCCATCGGTGTTCGCCAAGCTGCCCAAACTGGTGGAGCGCGCCGGTAACGGCGAGGCCGGTGGCGGCTCGATCACCGCGTTCTACACCGTGCTGTCCGAGGGTGACGACCAGCAGGACCCGATCGCCGACTCGGCGCGGGGTGTGCTCGACGGCCACTTCGTGCTGTCGCGGCGCCTGGCCGAGGAGGGCCATTATCCGGCCATCGACATCGAAGCCTCTATCAGCCGGGTCATGCCGCAGGTGGTGGATGCCGACCACTTGCGCCAGGCCCAGAAATTCAAGCAACTGTGGTCGCGCCTGTCGCAGAGTCGCGACCTGATCAGCGTCGGTGCCTATGTGGCTGGCGGCGACCCGGAAACCGACCTGGCGATTGCCTTGCAGCCGCGGCTGGTGGACTTCCTGCGCCAGGGCCTGGACGAGAATGTCGGCATGGGCCAGAGCCGTGACGAGCTGGGGGCGATCTTTACGCCGCCGGCTAAGGGCTGATAACGCATGAGCCTGCCCAGTCGCGCTGCCCGCCTGGTCCCTGTGGTCAACATGGCCGAAGAGGCCGAACGCAAGGCCGCCCAGCGGGTGGGGCAGTTCCAGCAGCAGGTGCTGCAGGCCCAGGCGAAGCTGGCCGAGCTGGAATCGTTCCGCGAGGGGTATCAGGCGCAGTGGATCAATCGTGGCGGGCAGGGGGTGAATGGCAGCTGGCTGCTCAACTATCAGCGCTTCCTGACGCAGCTTGAGACAGCCATGACCCAGCAGCGGCAGAGCCTGGTCTGGCATGAGAACAACCTGAAGAATGCCCGTGGCACCTGGCAGCAGGCCTACGCCCGGGTGGAAGGGCTTCGCAAGCTGGTGCAGCGCTACATGGACGAGGCGCGCCGCGCCGAAGACAAGCGCGAACAGCGTTTGCTGGACGAGCTGTCGCAGCGCTTGCCCAGGCAGGGCCACCCGTAACCTTGATAGACCAGCCGCGGGCTGCTAAACCTTGAAGAGTTGCATTCGCCATCATCGAAGGAATCGCTAGCATGGCAGTCGAGACTGATTTTTCGCAGGACGGGAAAAAGCTCACGATCAAGGTCAAGGGACGCTTCGATTTCGGCAAGCATCAGGAATTTCGTGATGCCTACGAACGCCAGCCGAAAAAGCCCGACTCGGTGGTGGTCGATCTGAAGGACGCCACTTATCTGGACAGCTCCGCGCTGGGCATGCTGCTGTTGCTGCGCGACCATGCCGGCGGTGACGATTCGGACGTGCGCGTGGTGCATGCCAGTTCCGACGTGCGCAAGATCCTGGCCATTTCCAATTTCGAAAAACTGTTCGATATCAGTTGAGTGCCCAGATGCCGGCCGAACAGGCGTTGACCGTGCTGGTGGCTGAAGACGGGGCGGTCGACCGCCTGCTGCTGGCGCAGATCGTTCGTCGCCAAGGTCACCATGTATTCACTGCGGAGAATGGTGAGCAAGCCGTCGCACTGTTTGCCGAAAAGCGCCCGCAACTGGTGTTGCTCGACGCCTTGATGCCGGTGATGGATGGCTTCGAGGCCGCGCGGCAGATCAAGGCACTGGCCGGCGAGGCGCTGGTGCCGATCATCTTCCTGACCTCGCTGAACGAGGAGGATGCCCTGGTGCGTTGCCTGGAGGCCGGGGGTGACGACTTCATGGCCAAACCCTACAGTGCGGTAATCCTCGGCGCCAAGATCCGCGCCATGGACCGCCTGCGTCGCTTGCAGGCAACCGTGCTCGAGCAGCGTGACCAGATCACTCGCCATCATCACCATCTGCTCAACGAGCAGCGGGTGGCCAAAGCGGTGTTCGACAAGGTCGCCCACTCCGGCTGCATCACGGCGCCGAACATCCGTTACTTGCAGTCGCCCTATGCCCTGTTCAATGGCGACTTGCTGCTGGCTGCCTTCACCCCGGCCGGTGACATGCACGTGCTGCTCGGCGACTTCACCGGCCACGGCCTGCCCGCCGCCGTCGGCGCCATGCCGCTGGCGGAAGTGTTCTACGGCATGACCGCCAAGGGCTACGGCCTGGCCCAGATGCTGCGCGAGATGAATGCCAAGCTCAAGCGCATCTTGCCAGTGGACATGTTCTGCTGCGCGCTGCTGCTCAGCATGAGCGTGCAGCGCGGCGCGGTGGAGGTGTGGAATGGCGGCATGCCGGATGGCTACCGCCTGTCGGCCGACGGCGCAGTGCTTGGCTGCCTGGAATCGCGGCACCTGCCGCTGGGCATTCTGGCCCCCGATCGTTTCGACGACAGTACCGAAGTACTGCCGCTGGCTGCAGGGGAGCGGCTGTTGCTGCTGTCCGACGGCGTGGTCGATACCGCGGACGAGCAGGAGCGCCTGTTCGGTGTCAGGCGTTTGCGCCAGGTGCTGGCCGCCAATCGCGAGCCGGCGCAGCTGTTCGACGAGGTGATGCAGGCCCTGGAGCGTTTCGGCGGACGCCCCCGGGATGACATCAGCCTGTGCGACATCCGCATGTTCAGCGCCGAGGACCGGGTGCCAGCGCCTACCCTGTATTCCGACAGCGGGCGCTCCAGCCCGCTGGACTGGTCGCTGGGGTTCGAATTGCGTGGCGAAAGCCTCAAACGCTTCAATCCGGTCCCTTACCTGGTGCAGTTGTTACAGGAAATCCATGGCCTGCGGCCGCGTACCGGTGCTTTGCACAGTGTGCTTAGCGAGCTGTATTCCAATGCCCTGGAGCACGGCGTGCTGGGCCTGGATTCAAAGCTCAAGCGTGATGTGCAGGGTTTTGCCAACTACTATCAGGAGCGGGCACGGCGCCTGGAGGCTTTGGTCGAAGGTTTCGTGCGCATCGACCTGAAAGTGGAACCGTCAGGGCTGGGTGGGCGTCTGACTATCGAGGTTCGCGACAGCGGCGCGGGGTTCGATGTGCGCAGCGTGCTGTCGCGCCCGCCCCTGGAGCAGGATCTGAGCGGGCGCGGGCTGAACCTGGTGCAACGGCTTGGCAGCCGTGCCGGGTGGAGCGAAGGGGGCCGCTGTGCCCGCGTTCAGTTCGATTGGTGATGCGTCTGGAGGGCCGCGGGGCGGCTCAGGCATAATTCGGCTTGATCAAGGAGTGAACAAGTGACTGACATGCATATTGACCACAAAGTGCTCAGCGACCTGCAGGAGGTCATGGAAGATGGCTACCTGCTGCTGCTGGAAACCTTTCTGGAAGACTCGGAACGGCGTTTGAGCCAATTGCATGAGGCCAAGAGCGCCGATGAGCTCGGCATGGCCGCGCACAGTTTCAAGGGCAGCAGCAGCAACATGGGCGCTGTTGGGCTGGCGCAGTTGTGCCAGCAGCTTGAAGAGCGCGTAAAAGAGCGGCCGCTGTATGGTATCGAAGACTTGATCAACCGAATCGACCAGGAGTACGTGGAAGTAAAGTGCTTCTATGACGGTGAGCGTGACCGCGTTTCGGCGAACTGATGTCAAGTTGGCGCGACTTTTGCCTCTCCATGGCCAGATGATATTCCAGTTTCTGGCGCGGAGATCGCTCAATGCCTGTTGCACCCAACCCTTTATTGCAAGCCAACACCCTGAGCAAGCCGTCGAGCGCTGGCTCCTCGCGGGTGGACAAGCCGCTGCAGGCGGCGGGCGGGCAGGGCGGTGGCTTTGATCAGGTCATGGCCGGGCAGGGGCGTGACAAGGTGCCAGCTCGCAATGACAAGGTTGCTCAGCCCAGCCCCAAGGACAAGCCTGACGTTGCCCAGGGCGGCAAGCAGCAGGCCGCCGATAAACCGGCGGTTGCCGATGACGGCAACAAATTGCCAGCAGACGATTTTGCCGCCGCCCCCGCGACCGCCCCTGTCACCGCCAGCGATTCGGGCTCGCTCGATGCCAATCTGGTGGCGGGCCAGGTGACCGATGCGCAGCCTGGCGCGCAGCTTCTGCAGGCCCAGGCCGAAGCGGTGGCGCCCGTGTTGCAGGCCGCCATTGCGCAGCCGCCCGTGGCAGAGGTTGCCGAGCCATTGCCTGAGGAGGCCGAGGCCTTCGATCCGGATGCCGATCCTTTGGCCAACCTGCCGACCTTGCGTCTGGCCCTGGAGCAGAACGCCCAGGCCAAAGGCACGACTTCGGCGCATGCTGCCGACCCTTCCAAGGCGCAGTCCGATGACGGTCAGGTGGCCGTCAATCCGTTGGCGACCCTGCTCGACAAGGTCGAGGGCGAAGCGGGCAAGTCAGAGACCGGTGACAAGGCTTTCGGTGCCTTGCTCGAAGATGGGCTCAAGGACACCAAGAACGCCAACAGCGATACCCGCGTCGACGACTTCGCCAACCGCCTGGCCAACCTGACCCAGGCGGTAACCGCCAAGACCGCCAATGCGCTGCCGGTCAACGCCAACCCGTTGCACCAGCCCTTGCAGATGAACCAGGGCGCATGGGCCGAAGGCCTGGTCAACCGGGTCATGTACCTGTCCAGCCAGAACCTCAAGTCAGCGGATATCCAGCTGGAGCCGGCCGAACTCGGGCGCCTCGATATCCGCGTCAATGTCGCGACTGACCAGCCCACTCAGATCACCTTCGTCAGTGGCCATGCCGGCGTGCGTGATGCGCTGGACAGCCAGGTGTATCGCCTGCGCGAGCTGTTTGCCCAGCAAGGTTTGGCGCAGCCGGACGTCAATGTCGCCGACCAGTCGCGCCAGCAACAGCAGCAGGCGCAGCAGGATGGCTCGCAGCTGTCCGGTGTGGCCGCGCGCCGGGCGCAGGGTGGTGAAGGTGAGCAGGGCGGGCTGGGCGAAGCGTCCCGACCGGGTGAACAGCAGGTGGTCATTGGTGACAGTGCCGTCGATTACTACGCCTGATTTTTTCGTTGGCTGTGCCGGCCCTTTCGCGGGTTTACCCGCGAAAGGGTCGGCACATGAAAAACACATCCTGACAAATCTGGCATAACACTTGCTCAAGCCACGTCATCCTCCTTTGAAACCCCGATGGACGACGGATTATTGGCATGGCGAAGAGCGACGCAGTGAAAGACCCCGCCGCAAAAGGCAAACTCAAGCTGATCCTGCTGCTGGTGCTGGCCCTGTTGCTGGCGGTCGGCCTGTCGGTCGGTGCCACTTGGTTCATCATGCACAAGAATGAATCGGCACCTGCCCCCGAGGCGGCCGCTAGCAATGTGAAGGCCCCCGCGATCTATGTGCCGCTGGCCCCTGCCTTCGTGGTCAACTTCAACCAGAACGGCCGCCAGCGCTACATGCAGTTGAGCATCACGATGCAAGGCCGTAACCAGGCCGACCTGGATGCCCTCACGGTACACATGCCGGTGATCCGCAACAACCTGGTGATGATGTTCTCCGGGCAGGGTTTCGACACCTTGGCGGCCAGTTCGGTGGGCCAGGAGATGCTGCGTCAGAAAGCCACCGCGGTGGTTCAGGAAGTGGCGCAGAAGGAAGTCGGCAAGCCGGTGGTCGACCAGCTGCTGTTCACCAATTTCGTATTGCAGTAGGAGTCCGCAATGGCCGTACAGGACCTGCTGTCCCAGGATGAGATCGATGCCCTGTTGCATGGCGTCGACGATGGGCTGGTACAGACCGAGAGCGTTGCCGAGCCTGGCAGCATCAAAAGCTATGACCTGACCAGCCAGGATCGGATCGTGCGGGGTCGCATGCCGACCCTGGAAATGATCAACGAGCGGTTCGCCCGCTACACCCGCATCAGCATGTTCAACCTCTTGCGGCGTTCGGCCGACGTGGCGGTGGGCGGCGTGCAGGTGATGAAGTTTGGCGAGTACGTGCATTCGCTGTACGTGCCGACCAGTCTCAATCTGGTCAAGATCAAACCGTTACGCGGCACCGCGCTGTTCATTCTCGATGCCAAGCTGGTGTTCAAGCTGGTAGACAACTTCTTTGGTGGTGACGGCCGTCATGCCAAGATCGAAGGCCGCGAATTCACCCCCACCGAGCTGCGCGTGGTGCGCATGGTGCTGGACCAGTGCTTCGTCGACCTCAAGGAAGCCTGGCAGGCGATCATGCCGGTCAACTTCGAGTACATGAACTCCGAGGTCAACCCGGCCATGGCCAACATCGTCGGGCCGAGCGAAGCGGTGGTGGTATCGACCTTCCACATCGAACTGGACGGTGGTGGTGGTGACCTGCATGTGACCATGCCGTATTCAATGATCGAGCCGGTGCGGGAAATGCTCGATGCCGGCTTCCAGTCCGACCTCGACGACCAGGACGAGCGTTGGATCAAGGCCCTGCGCGAGGACGTGCTGGACGTCTCCGTGCCGCTCACCGCCACGGTTGCCCGCCGCCAGCTGAAGCTGCGTGACATCCTGCACATGCAGGCCGGCGACGTGATCCCGGTGGAGCTGCCCGAGCACCTGGTGCTGCGCGCCAATGGCGTGCCGTCGTTCAAGGCGCGCCTGGGCTCGCACAAGGGCAACCTGGCCCTGCAGATCATTGACCCGATCGAACGCCGCTGACGGCGCGCCGGTCGCTCTTAACGAATTGAATGCCTGTCGAGGACATCATGGCTAACGAAAACGAGATCACTTCCGCAGAAGACCAGGCCCTGGCCGACGAGTGGGCTGCGGCCCTGGAAGAAACCGGTGATGCCGGCCAGTCCGACATCGACGCGCTGCTTGCCGGTGACAGCGGCAAAACCGGTGCCGGCCGCCTGCCGATGGAAGAGTTTGCCAGCTCCCCGCGGCCGAACGAGAACGTCAGCCTCGAAGGGCCGAACCTGGATGTGATCCTGGACATTCCGGTGAACATTTCCATGGAAGTGGGCAGCACCGAAATCAACATCCGCAACCTGCTGCAGCTCAACCAGGGCTCGGTGATCGAACTCGACCGCCTGGCCGGTGAGCCGCTCGACGTGCTGGTCAACGGCACGCTGATCGCCCATGGCGAAGTGGTTGTGGTCAACGAAAAGTTCGGCATCCGCCTGACCGACGTGATCAGCCCTAGCGAACGCATCAAGAAGCTGCGCTGAGTGAAGGGCACGATGCGGGCCGTGACGGCCCTGGCCGCGCTGCTGGCCAGCGAACTGGCCAGCAGCGCGGCCACGCCTGCTGCCAGCCCGGTTGCCGCGCCAGCCGCCGCGCCCGGCAGCCTTGGCGGGCAGCTGGCGCAGATGGTGTTCGGCCTGTTGCTGGTGGTGGGCCTGATCTTCTTCCTGGCCTGGGCACTGCGACGCATGCAGGGCGCCACGCCCAAGGGCGGGCAGGTGATCGAGATCGTCGGCAGCCGCGCCATCGGCCCGCGTGACCGGCTGCTGCTGGTGCAGGTCGGCAAGGAGCAGATCCTCATCGGCCACAGCCCAGGCAGCATCGAAACCCTGCATGTCATGGCCGAACCGGTCGAAGTGCCCGCAAGCGCCCGCCAGGCGACACCGGAATTTGCCCAGCGGCTGATGGAGCTGATGGGCAAGGATCAGAAGGACAAGAAGTGATGAATGGCGCGCTGCGCATTTTGTTGAGCACTTTGTTGCCAATCGCGCTGCTGCTCGCCGCGCCGCTGGCCGTGGCCGCCGACCCGCTGTCGATCCCGGCCATTACCCTGTCCAATACCGCGGACGGGCAGCAAGAGTATTCGGTCAGTCTGCAAATCCTGCTGATCATGACGGCGCTGAGCTTCATCCCGGCGTTCGTCATCCTGATGACCAGCTTCACCCGCATCATCATCGTGTTCTCGATCCTGCGCCAGGCCCTGGGCCTGCAGCAGACGCCATCGAACCAGGTGCTGACCGGCATGGCGCTGTTCCTGACGATGTTCATCATGGCGCCGGTGTTCGACCGGGTGAACCAGGACGCCCTGCAACCGTACCTGAGCGAGAAGATGACGGCCCAGCAGGCGATCGAAAAGGCCCAGGGGCCGCTCAAGGACTTCATGCTGGCGCAGACCCGTCAGAGCGACCTCGACCTGTTCATGCGCCTGTCCAAACGCACCGACATCGCCAGCCCCGATCAGGTACCGCTGACGATCCTGGTGCCGTCGTTCGTCACCTCGGAGCTGAAGACCGCGTTCCAGATCGGTTTCATGATCTTCATTCCGTTTCTGATCATCGACATGGTGGTGGCCAGTGTGCTGATGGCCATGGGTATGATGATGTTGTCGCCGCTGATCATCTCGCTGCCGTTCAAGATCATGCTGTTCGTCCTGGTCGATGGCTGGGCGCTGATCATGGGCACCCTGGCCGGCAGTTTCGGCGGCGTCTGACGCCGCCAAGGAGAGCCCTGCATGACACCTGAAGTTGCTGTCGACCTGTTCCGTGATGCGCTGTGGCTGACCGCGCTGATGGTTGCCATCCTGGTGGTGCCAAGCCTGGTGGTTGGCCTGATCGTGGCGATGTTCCAGGCCGCCACGCAGATCAACGAGCAGACCCTGAGCTTCCTGCCGCGTTTGCTGGTGATGCTGGTCACGCTGATCGTCGCCGGGCCTTGGCTGGTGCAGAAGTTCATGGAGTACATCACCGGCCTGTACACCAGCATTCCGCAGCTGATCGGTTGAGCCTGCCATGCTGGAGCTGACCGACGCGCAGATCGGCACCTGGGTCGCCACCTTCATCCTGCCGCTGTTCCGGGTGACCGCAGTGCTGATGACCATGCCGATCTTCGGCACGCGCATGCTGCCGGCGCGCATCCGCCTGTACGTGGCGGTGGCCATCACCGTGGTAATCACGCCGGGGCTGCCGCCATTGCCAGCGTTCGACCCGCTGAGCCTGAACGGCCTGCTGCTGTGTGGCGAGCAGGTCATCGTGGGTGCGTTGTTCGGTTTCTCGCTGCAGTTGCTGTTCCAGGCCTTCGTCATCGCCGGGCAGATCGTCGCCGTGCAGATGGGCATGGCCTTCGCATCGATGGTCGACCCGGCCAACGGGGTCAACGTGGCGGTGATCAGCCAGTTCATGACCATGTTGGTGAGTGTGCTGTTCCTGCTGATGAATGGCCATCTGGTGGTGTTTGAGGTATTGACCGAAAGCTTCACCACCTTGCCGGTGGGCCATGCGCTGATGGTCAACCAGTTCTGGGAGATGGTTGGGCGCCTGAGCTGGGTGTTCGGTGCCGGCCTGCTGCTGATCCTGCCAGCGATCACCGCACTGCTGGTGGTGAACATTGCCTTCGGCGTGATGACCCGCGCCGCGCCGCAGTTGAACATCTTCTCCATTGGTTTTCCGCTGACACTGGTGCTGGGTATCGGCATCTTCTGGGTGGGTCTGGCCGATATCCTTTCCCACTACCAGGCATTGGCCAGTGAAGCGCTGCAGTGGTTGCGTGAACTGGCAAGGGCGCGCTGAACATGGCCGAAAGCGAGAGCGGTCAGGACAAGACGGAAGACCCCACCGACAAGCGCAAGCGCGACGCGCGCGAAAAAGGTGAGATCGCCCGCTCCAAAGAGCTCAACACCGTTGCTTCGACCCTGGCAGGTGCCGGGGCGCTGCTGGCGTTCGGCGGCAACCTGGCGGAAACGCTGATGACGCTGATGCGGATGAACTTTTCCCTGACGCGTGAGGTGCTGACCGACGAGCGTTCGATGAGCATGTTTTTGCTGGCGTCGGGCAAGATGGCGATCTGGGCGGTGCAGCCGATTCTCATGCTGCTGTTCGTGATCGCCTTCGTTTCCCCCATTGCCCTCGGTGGGTTCATTTTCTCGGGCAGCCTGTTGCAGCCTAAATTCAGCCGCATGAACCCGTTATCGGGTATCAAGCGGATGTTTTCGCTGAACTCACTCACCGAGTTGATCAAGGCGATGGCCAAGTTCATGGTGATCCTGGTCGTGGCGCTGGTGGTGTTGGGCAATGACCGCCAGGCGCTATTGGCGATTGCCAACGAGCCTCTGGAACAGGCGATCATCCACAGTGTTCAGGTGGTTGGCTGGAGTGCTTTGTGGATGGCGGCCGGCTTGCTGCTGATTGCCGCCGCCGACGTGCCGTTCCAGCTGTGGCAGACCCACAAGAAGCTGAAGATGACCAAGCAGGAGATCAAGGACGAATACAAGGACAGCGAAGGCAAGCCTGAGGTCAAGCAGCGCATCCGCCAGCTGCAGCGTGAGGTGTCGCAGCGGCGGATGATGGCTGCAGTGCCCGAGGCGGATGTGATCATCACCAACCCGACGCACTATGCCGTGGCCTTGCAGTACGACCCGGAGAAGGGCGGGGTGGCGCCGCTGCTGGTGGCCAAGGGGACTGACTTCATCGCCTTGAAGATTCGCGAAATCGGGGTCGAGCACAAGATCCAGATTCTGGAATCGCCGGCCCTGGCGCGGGCGATTTACTACTCCACCGAGGTCGAAGGGGAAATCCCGGCAGGGCTGTACCTGGCGGTGGCCCAGGTGCTGGCCTATGTGTTCCAGATCCGTCAGTACCGTTCCGGCAAGGGCAAGCGGCCTGAGCCGCTTAAAGAAGACCTGCCGATTCCGCCGGATCTTCGGCGCGACAACTGATTCCAGCCGGTGCTGGCGGCTTGGCGGCTTCACCCGCGAAGAGGCCGGCACAGACAACATAAATCCACAGCCGAACAAAGTTGGAAGGCTTCTTGCAAAGCCACGCCCAAGCGCCCCTTGGGCGTCAAAGTTTTGCATCAAGAGGACTCGCGGTGGATCGCACTCAGTTAATCAGCAACGCCCGCAACAACCTGGCCGGGCTCGGCCGGGGCAACCTGGGCGTGCCGTTGCTGCTGCTGGTGATGTTGGCAATGATGATGTTGCCGATACCGCCGTTCCTGCTCGACGTGTTCTTCACCTTCAACATCGCCTTGTCGATCGTGGTCCTGCTGGTCTGCGTGTACGCCCTGCGCCCACTGGATTTCGCCGCGTTCCCGACCATCCTGCTGGTGGCGACCTTGCTGCGCCTGGCGCTGAACGTGGCGTCCACCCGCGTGGTCATGCTCCATGGCCAGGAAGGCCATGGCGCTGCCGGTAAAGTGATCCAGGCCTTCGGTGAAGTGGTGATCGGCGGTAACTATGTGGTCGGTGCGGTGGTGTTCGCCATCCTCATGATCATCAACTTCGTGGTGGTGACCAAGGGTGCCGGGCGTATTTCCGAGGTGAGCGCGCGCTTTACCCTGGACGCCATGCCCGGTAAGCAGATGGCCATCGACGCCGACCTCAACGCCGGCCTGATCGACCAGGCCCAGGCCAAGTCGCGCCGCGCCGAGGTGGCCCAGGAGGCGGAGTTCTACGGGTCGATGGACGGTGCCAGCAAGTTCGTCCGCGGTGACGCCATCGCCGGCCTGCTGATCTTGTTCATCAACCTGATCGGCGGCATGTTGATCGGCATGCTGCAACACAACATGTCGTTCAGCGATGCGGGCAAGGTCTACGCCTTGCTGACCATCGGTGACGGTTTGGTGGCGCAATTGCCATCACTGTTGCTGTCCACCGCCGCCGCGATCATGGTCACCCGTGCCTCGGGCTCCGAGGACATGGGCAAGCTGATCAACCGCCAGATGTTCGACTCGCCCAAGGCGCTGGGTGTGTCTGCGGCGTTGATGATCATCATGGGCCTGGTACCGGGCATGCCGCACGTCGCCTTCCTCGGCCTGGGCATGCTCGCCGGCGGCGGTGCATACCTGGTGTGGAAAAAACAGCAGAAGGCCAAGATCGAAGCGCAGAAAGAGGCGCAACGCCAGCAGGACCTGCTGCCGTCTCCTCAGCGTGCACTGGATACCAAGGAACTGGGCTGGGACGATGTGACGCCTATCGACATGATCGGCCTGGAAGTCGGCTACCGCCTGATTCCGCTGGTCGACCGCAACCAGGGTGGCCAGCTGCTTGCGCGGATCAAGGGGGTGCGCAAGAAGCTCTCCCAGGACTTGGGCTTCCTGATGCCGACCGTGCACATCCGTGACAACCTCGACCTGCAGCCCAGTGCCTATCGCCTGACGCTCATGGGCGTGATCCTTGCCGAAGCCGAGATCTACCCGGACCGCGAACTTGCGATCAACCCTGGCCAGGTGTTTGGCACCCTCAACGGCATCGCCGCGCGCGATCCGGCATTCGGCCTGGAGGCGGTGTGGATCGACATCGGCCAGCGCGCCCAGGCGCAGTCACTGGGGTACACCGTGGTCGATGCCAGCACCGTGGTCGCCACGCACCTCAACCAGATCCTGCAGAAGCACTGCCACGAACTGATCGGCCATGAAGAGGTCCAGCAACTGTTGCAGGTATTGTCCAAGGCATCGCCTAAACTTGCAGAAGAGTTGGTGCCCGGTGTCATTTCCTTGTCGGGGCTGCTCAAGGTCCTGCAAGCATTGTTGTCCGAGCAAGTACCGGTGCGTGACATCCGCAGTATTGCCGAGGCTATCGCCAACAATGCCAGCAAGAGTCAAGATACCGCCGCGCTGGTGGCGGCAGTGCGCGTCGGATTGTGTCGTGCCATCGTCCAAAGCATTGTCGGTGTTGAGTCCGAGCTGCCTGTGATCACCCTTGAGCCAAGGTTGGAACAGATCTTGCTCAATAGTTTGCAAAGGGCCGGGCAAGGTCAGGAAGATGGTGTTCTTCTTGAGCCGAGCATGGCCGAAAAGCTGCAGCGTTCGCTGATCGACGCCTGCCAGCGCCAGGAAATGCAAGGCCAACCGGCCATTCTCCTGGTCGCTGGCCCGATCCGCGCCATGTTGTCGCGCTTCGGCCGTCTGGCTGTACCGAATTTGCATGTTCTGGCGTATCAGGAAATACCGGATAACAAGCAAGTCACCATCGTTGCCACAGTGGGCCCCAACGGCTGAGGTAGTGGGTTATGCAAGTCAAGCGTTTTTTCGCCGCCGATATGCGACAGGCCATGAAGCTGGTTCGTGATGAGCTAGGCTCCGACGCCGCCATCATCGGCAACCGCCGCATCGCCGGTGGTGTCGAGCTGACCGCCGCGCTGGACTACAAACTGTCCGCGCTGGCCCCACGCGTGCCCAACGTCGAACTGGAAGAAGAGCTGCGCAAGACCCACTCGCGCATCGCCACTGCCCAGGCCGAGCTGGACAACCGCGCCGAGGCCAGCGAAGGCAATCGCCAATTGTTTGCCGGCCAGTCACTGACTGCGGCCGAACCTTTGATCGAGCCGCACGTGGAGGCGCCGGCAGCACCTGCAGCGCCAGCTCAGGCGCCGGTCGACCCGCGTCTGTTCGACGCCATGCGCTCGGAGCTGTCGGGCCTGCGCGAACTGCTCGAAGTGCAGCTTGGCTCGCTGGCCTGGAACCAGCTGCAGGGCAGCAAACCGGCTCAGGCCAACCTCTGGCGTCGCCTGCAGCGCATCGGCCTGTCCGGCCCCATCGCCCGCGAGCTGCTCGACCTCACCAACGAGATCGAAGAGCCGCGCCAGGCATGGCGCATGCTGTTGGCACACCTGGCGCGGATGATCGAAGTGCCACAGGTCGAACCGATCGAAGAGGGTGGCGTGATCGCCATGGTCGGCCCGGCCGGCATGGGCAAGACCACCACCCTGGCCAAGCTGGCGGCGCGTTATGTACTCAAGTACGGCCCGCAGAACCTCGCCCTGGTGAGCATGGACAGCTTCCGCATCGGTGCCCAGGAGCAACTCAAGACCTTGGGCCGTATCCTCAACGTGCCGGTGACGTACGTCGACCCGGGCCAGTCGCTGGCAGCAGCGCTGGAGCCGTTGTTGCGCAAGCGCGTGGTACTGATCGATACCGCCGGCCTGCAGGCCAGCGACCCGGCCCTGCGTATGCAACTGGAAACCCTGGCCGGGCGTGGCATTGCCGCGAAGAACTACCTGGTGCTGGCCACGACCAGCCAGAAGCAGGTGCTGACCGCCGCCTACCACAGCTACAAGCGCTGCGGCCTGGCCGGCTGCATCCTGACCAAACTCGATGAGACGGCGAGCCTCGGCGACGTGCTGAGCCTGGCCATCAGTCATGAACTGCCCGTGGCCTACCTTACCGATGGCCCGCGCATTCCTGACGACCTGCACCTGCCACGCCCGCACCAGCTGGTGACCCGCGCGGTGAACGTGCAGTTGCAGGACGAGCCCAGCGAAGAGGCGATGGCCGACATGTTCGCTGATCTCTACCACAACCCGCGTCGCGCGGGTTGAGGATGAAGCGTATGCAAAGTACCTACATTCCGGGGCTGGCAGTGTCGCTCCACGTGTGGCTTGGGTCCAAGCGAGACAAGGTAAACAACGAACATGGGTAGCATGCATCCCGTACAGGTGATCGCCGTCACCGGTGGCAAAGGTGGCGTCGGCAAGACTAACGTTTCAGTGAACCTGTCCCTGGCGCTGGCCGAACTCGGCCGCCGGGTGATGCTGCTGGACGCCGATCTTGGCCTGGCCAATGTCGACGTGTTGCTGGGCCTCACCCCGAAACGCACCCTGGCCGATGTCATCGAGGGCCGCTGCGAGCTGCGCGATGTGCTGTTGCAGGGGCCTGGCGGTGTGCGCATCGTGCCGGCCGCCTCCGGCACCCAGAGCATGGTGCACTTGGCCCCGGCCCAGCATGCCGGGCTGATCCAGGCCTTTAGCGAAATCGGCGACAACCTCGATGTGCTGGTGATCGACACCGCTGCGGGTATTGGTGACTCGGTAGTCAGCTTCGTTCGCGCGGCCCAGGAAGTGCTGCTGGTGGTGTGCGACGAGCCGACCTCGATCACCGACGCCTACGCCCTGATCAAGCTGCTCAACCGCGACTACGGCATGAATCGTTTCCGCGTATTGGCCAACATGGCGCAGAGCCCGCAGGAAGGGCGCAACCTGTTCGCCAAGTTGACCAAGGTCACCGACCGCTTCCTCGACGTCGCCCTGCAATACGTCGGCGCCGTGCCGTACGACGAGAGCGTGCGCAAGGCGGTGCAGAAGCAGCGCGCGGTGTACGAGGCCTTCCCTCGATCCAAGTGTGCGCTGGCTTTCAAGGCCATCGCGCAGAAGGTCGACAGCTGGCCGCTGCCAGCCAACCCGCGTGGGCACCTTGAGTTTTTTGTCGAGCGCTTGGTGCAACCCACCAGCGCAGGGCCTGTGCTATGAGTGCGAGCGGCTTCAAGATGTACAGCAAGGCATCGAAAGACGCCCAGTTCGAGCTGGTGGAACGCTACGCGCCGCTGGTCAAGCGCATTGCCTACCACCTGTTGGCACGCTTGCCGGCCAGCGTCCAGGTCGAAGACCTGATCCAGGCCGGCATGATCGGCCTGCTGGAAGTCGCCAACAAGTATGACGCCAGCAAGGGCGCCAGCTTTGAAACCTACGCCGGCATCCGCATCCGCGGGGCGATGCTCGACGAGGTCCGCAAGGGCGATTGGGCACCGCGTTCGGTGCACCGCAATACGCGCATGGTCAGCGACGCAATGCGCGCCGTTGAAGCAAGAACCGGCCGCGACGCTAAAGATCATGAAGTTGCTGCCGAACTCCAGTTGAGTCTCGATGATTACTACGGGATTTTGAACGATACCCTGGGCAGCCGCCTGTTCAGTTTCGACGACCTGTTGCAGGACGGCGAACACGAAGGGCTGCACGAGGATGGCGCCAGTGGCCAGGTCGAGCCGTCACGGGATCTGGAAGACGAGCGATTCCAGGCTGCCCTGGCCGAGGCGATCGCTAACCTGCCGGAGCGTGAGCGGCTGGTGCTGGCGCTGTACTACGACGAAGAGCTGAACCTCAAGGAAATCGGTGAGGTCCTTGGGGTCAGCGAATCGCGGGTCAGCCAGTTGCACAGCCAGTGTGCCGCGCGCTTGCGCAGCCGCCTGGGGGAATGGCGGGCGCGTTGAGCCTGGGGTCGTTGCAGTCGTTTTCTACGTATGTTTTCCACGTTGCACCGAATTGAATGAATGCGCGCGCTCGGGGCCGAGCGCGTTTGAGACTGCTTGGAGGTCTACTTGAACAAAGACATGAAAATCCTCATCGTTGACGACTTTTCGACGATGCGGCGGATCATCAAGAACCTGTTGCGTGACCTGGGCTTCACCAACACCGATGAAGCCGATGACGGCACCACCGCGCTGCCGATGCTCGAAAGCGGCCATTACGACTTCCTGGTGACCGACTGGAACATGCCTGGCATGTCCGGTATTGACCTGCTGCGCAAGGTGCGTGCCCACGATCGCCTGAAAACCATGCCGGTGCTGATGGTGACCGCCGAAGCCAAGCGTGACCAGATCATCGAAGCGGCCCAGGCCGGGGTCAATGGATACGTGGTCAAGCCATTCACCGCCCAGGTGCTCAAAGAAAAGATCGAGAAGATCTTCGAACGCGTCAACGGCTGAGTCACGTCAGGGGGCGCCATGGAATCAACACAGACGTCTTTGGGGGAGTTCGAATCGACCCTGAAGAAACATGCCCAGGAGCTGGTCGAGAGCCTGGAACGGGGGCGTTTCAGCGAGGCGGTGCAGCTGATTCATCAGCTCAACCAGACCCGCGACCGCGGCCTGTACCAGGAAGTTGGCAAGCTCACCCGCGAGCTGCACAGCGCGATCGTCAGCTTCCAGATCGACCCGCGCATGCCGCAGGCCGAGGAAGTTTCGCAGATCACCGACGCCACCGAGCGCCTGTCCTACGTGGTCAAGCTCACCGAGGGTGCCGCTAACCGCACCATGGACCTGGTGGAGGAGAGCACCCCGGTGCTCAACGGCCTGTCGGCCGAGGCACAGAGCCTGAGCGTCGACTGGCAGCGCTTCATGCGTCGCGAAGTCGCAGCGCCAGAATTCCGCGAGCTGGTCAAGCGCGTCGACAGTTTCCTGACGCACAGCGCCGAGGGCAACCGCAAGGTCGCAGGCCACCTCAACGACATTCTGCTGGCTCAGGACTATCAGGACCTGACTGGGCAGGTGATCAAGCGGGTGACCGCGTTGGTGACCGAAGTGGAAAGCAATCTGCTCAAGCTCGTGCTGATGGCCAGTCAGGTCGACCGTTTTGCCGGTATCGAACACGATCACCAGCAGCTGCGTGCTGAAAAAGATGAAGAAAAACATCCGACTCGGGGTGAAGGTCCGCAGATTCATGCCGATAAGCGTGAAGACGTTGTGTCCGGTCAGGACGACGTCGACGATCTGCTGTCCAGCCTGGGTTTTTAAGGAGCACGTTTAATGAGCTTCGGCGCCGATGAAGAAATCCTTCAGGATTTCCTGGTAGAAGCCGGCGAAATTCTTGAGCAACTGTCCGAGCAACTGGTCGAGCTGGAAAGCCGGCCCGACGATGCCGACCTGCTCAATGCGATCTTTCGCGGTTTCCACACTGTAAAAGGGGGCGCCGGCTTCCTTCAGCTGAACGAGCTGGTGGAGTGCTGCCACATCGCCGAGAACGTGTTCGACATCCTGCGCAAAGGTGAGCGCCGGGTCGATGCGGAACTGATGGACGTGGTGCTCGAGGCGCTGGACGCGGTCAACAGCATGTTCGGCCAGGTGCGTGAGCGCAGTGAAGTGACCCCGGCGACCCCGGAGTTGCTGGCGGCCCTGTCGCGCCTGGCGGAACCGGCCAGCGCTGACGCCCCGGCAGCGGTGGTCGAAGCGGCGCCGGAGCCTGTGGCCAGCGAGACGGACATCACCGATACCGAATTCGAACAGCTGCTCGACTCGCTCGACGCGGTCAAGGCCGAAGCGGCTGCTGCCCAAGAGCAGCTGCAGGGCGAGCCCCTGAGCGGCGCGAGTGATGACATCACTGACGCCGAATTCGAATCGCTGCTCGACCAGTTGCATGGCAAGGGCCAGTTCTCGCCCGAAGTTGCCGCCACCGAGGCGGTGGTCGCCGCCAGTGCGCCGGTGAGCGACGAGATTACTGACGAAGAATTCGAGTCGTTGCTGGACCAGTTGCACGGCAAGGGCACCTTCCAGGCAGACGCCTTGCCGGCCGCCACGGCTCCGGTGCCAAGCGCTGTCGCGCCTGCCAGCAGCGACGAGATCACCGAGCACGAGTTCGAAGCGCTGCTTGATCAGCTGCACGGCAAGGGCAAATTCAGCGGTGAAACAGAGGCTACCGAAGCCCCTGTCGCCGTGGCTGCGCCAATGGCGGCAAAAGCTGAAAGCAAACCGGTCGCCAAGCCTGCAGCCGCCGCGCCCGTCGCCGCCAAGCCTGCCGCGCCTGCCCGCGCGCCGGCCCCGGCCGCGGAAAAGCCTGCCAGCGAAGCGGAAACCACCGTGCGCGTGGACACCGCGCGCCTGGACGAGATCATGAACATGGTCGGCGAACTGGTGCTGGTGCGTAACCGCCTGGTGCGCCTGGGCCTGAACAGCGGCGACGAGGCCATGTCCAAGGCCGTGTCCAACCTCGACGTAGTCACCGCCGACTTGCAGACTGCGGTGATGAAAACCCGCATGCAGCCGATCAAGAAGGTCTTCGGGCGCTTCCCGCGCCTGGTCCGTGACCTGGCTCGGCAGCTCAAGAAAGAGATCAACCTGGAGCTGGTCGGTGAAGAGACCGACCTCGACAAGAACCTCGTCGAGGCCCTGGCTGACCCGTTGGTGCACTTGGTGCGCAACGCCGTCGACCACGGTGTCGAGATGCCGGAGGAGCGTGAAGCTGCCGGCAAGGCCCGGACCGGTCGCGTGGTGCTGTCGGCGGAACAGGAAGGCGACCACATCCTGCTGTCGATCTCCGATGACGGCAAGGGCATGGACCCGAACATCCTGCGCGCCAAGGCCGTGGAAAAGGGCCTGATGGACAAGGACGCCGCCGATCGCCTGAGCGAATCGGACTGCTACAACCTGATCTTCGCCCCGGGCTTCTCGACCAAGACCGAAATTTCCGACGTGTCCGGCCGCGGCGTCGGCATGGACGTGGTGAAGACCAAGATTTCCCAGCTCAACGGCTCGATCAACATCTACTCGGCCAAGGGCCAGGGCTCGAAGATCGTCATCAAGGTGCCGCTGACCCTGGCGATCATGCCGACCCTGATGGTGATGCTGGGCAACCAGGCGTTCGCCTTCCCGCTGGTCAACGTCAACGAGATCTTCCACCTCGACCTGTCGCGCACCAATGTGGTCGACGGCCAGGAAGTGGTGATCGTGCGCGACAAGGCGCTGCCGCTGTTCTACCTCAAGCGCTGGCTGGTGCAGGGCCAGGTGCACGAGGAGCAGCGCGAGGGCCATGTGGTGATCCTGTCGGTCGGTACCCAGCGTATCGGCTTCGTGGTCGACCAGCTGGTGGGCCAGGAAGAAGTGGTGATCAAGCCGCTGGGCAAGATGCTGCAGGGCACCCCGGGCATGTCCGGTGCGACCATCACCGGTGATGGACGCATCGCGCTGATTCTCGACGTGCCGAGCATGCTCAAGCGTTACGCGGCACGGCGTATCTGATTTTCGGCGGCGCACCCTGGCGGGTTGCGCCGCCTAATGGAGTGTTTATGGCAGTCAAGGTCCTGGTGGTGGATGATTCCGGTTTCTTCCGCCGCCGCGTTTCGGAAATCCTCTCGGCGGACCCGACCATCCAGGTGGTCGGCACCGCGACCAACGGCAAGGAAGCGATCGACCAGGCACTGGCGCTCAAACCTGATGTCATCACCATGGACTACGAAATGCCCATGATGGATGGCATCACCGCCGTGCGGCACATCATGCAGCGCTGCCCGACGCCGGTGTTGATGTTCTCCTCGCTGACCCATGAAGGCGCCCGTGTCACCCTCGACGCGCTGGATGCCGGTGCGGTGGACTACCTGCCGAAGAATTTCGAAGACATCTCGCGCAACCCGGAGAAGGTCAAGCAGCTGCTGTGCGAAAAGGTACACACCCTCTCGCGCAGCAACCGCCGTTTTGGCAGCTACGCCAGCCACGCGCCGGTCACCGCACCAGCGCCGGCCAGCAGCCACGCACAGGCCAGCAGCCTGGCCAGCACCGCGCCGGCCCGTGCTGCCGCGCCTGTTCGCGCGGCGGCGCCAGCACCGGCTGCGGCACATGCCCCGGCACCCAAGCGCAAGCCTTACAAGCTGGTGGCGATTGGTACGTCCACCGGCGGCCCGGTGGCCCTGCAGCGGGTATTGACCCAGTTGCCGGCCAACTTCCCGGCGCCGATCGTGCTGATCCAGCACATGCCCGCAGCGTTCACCAAGGCCTTTGCCGAGCGCCTCGACAAGCTGTGCAAGATCAGCGTCAAGGAAGCCGAGGACGGCGACATGCTGCGCCCGGGCCTGGCGCTGCTGGCCCCTGGCGGCAAGCAGATGATGATCGACGGCCGTGGCACGGTGAAGATTCTGCCGGGCGACGAGCGCCTGAACTACAAGCCGTGTGTGGACATCACCTTCGGCTCGGCGGCCAAGTCCTACGGTGACAAGGTGCTGTCGGTGGTGCTCACCGGGATGGGCGCCGATGGCCGTGAAGGCGCGCGCCTGCTCAAGCAGGGCGGCAGTACCGTATGGGCGCAGGATGAGGCCAGCTGTGTGATCTACGGCATGCCCATGGCCATCGTCAAAGCCAACCTGGCCGACGCGGTGTACAGCCTGGATGAAATCGGCAAACACCTGGTCGAGGCTTGTGTCTGATGGATGTGCTTAGCCTGATAGGCCTGATCCTGGCGTTCGTCGCCATCGTAGGCGGCAACTTCCTCGAAGGCGGCCACGTCGGTGCCTTGCTCAATGGCCCGGCCGGCCTGATCGTGCTCGGCGGCACCCTGGCGGCGGCCTTGCTGCAGTCGCCGCTACCGGCCTTCAAGCGTGCGCTGCAGATCTTGCGCTGGATCTTCTTCCCGCCGCGGGTCGACCTGGCCGGCGGTATCGACCGGGTGGTCAACTGGAGCCTGGTGGCGCGCAAGGAAGGCCTGCTCGGCCTGGAAGGCGTGGCCGATGCAGAACCCGACCCGTACGCCCGCAAAGGCCTGCAGCTGCTGGTCGATGGCGCCGAGCCGGAATCGATCCGCAGCATCCTCGAAGTCGACTTCCTGACCCAGGAAAGCCGCGATATCCAGGCGGCCAAGGTGTTCGAGAGCATGGGCGGCTATGCGCCAACCATCGGTATCATCGGTGCGGTCATGGGCCTGATCCATGTGATGGGCAACCTGGCCGACCCGTCGCAGCTGGGCAACGGCATCGCCGTGGCCTTCGTCGCCACCATCTACGGCGTGGCCAGTGCCAACCTGATCCTGCTGCCGATTGCCAACAAACTCAAGGCCATCGTCATGCGCCAGTCGCGCTACCGCGAGATGCTGCTCGAAGGCTTGCTGTCGATTGCCGAGGGCGAGAACCCGCGCTCGATCGAGCTGAAGCTGCAAGGCTTCATGGAGTAAGCCATGCGCCGTCGCCGTCATACCGAGGAACACGAGAATCACGAACGCTGGCTGGTGTCGTACGCCGACTTCATCACCTTGCTGTTCGCCTTTTTCGTGGTCATGTATTCGATTTCCTCGATCAACGAGGGCAAGTACAAGGTCATCTCGCAAGCGCTGCTCGGGGTGTTCAACGACCCTGAGCGCAGCATGAAGCCGATCCCGATCGGCGATGAGCAGCCGCTCAGCGTGAAACCGGCAGAGCCCTTGATCAAGGACAGCGAGCAGACCGATGCGGGCCTGGCGCAGACCAACGTCGACCCGCTGAAGACCATCAGCGACGACGTGCGCGATGCCTTCGGCGACCTGATCAAGTCCGACCAGATGACCGTGCGCGGCAACGAACTGTGGGTGGAGATCGAGCTCAACTCGTCGCTGCTGTTCGGCAGTGGCGATGCCATGCCCAGTGACAAGGCGTTCGCGATCATCGAGAAAGTCGGCAGCATCCTCAAACCGTTCGCCAACCCGGTGCACGTCGAGGGCTTCACCGACAACCTGCCGATCCGTACGGCGCAGTACCCGACCAACTGGGAGCTGTCGGCGTCTCGGGCGGCGAGCATCGTGCGCCTGCTGGCCATGGAAGGGGTCAACCCGGCGCGCATGGCCTCGGTGGGCTATGGCGAATACCAGCCGGTCGCCAGCAATGACACGGCCGAAGGGCGCGCACGCAATCGGCGGGTGGTACTGGTGATTTCCCGCAACCTTGAAGTGCGCCGCAGCCTGACCGGCTCGGGCAGCGCCAATGCCACGGCGGATGCAGCGCTGCGCCGTGCTGGCACACAAAGTGCACCGCCAGCCCCTGCAGCGACGACGGCCCCGTGAGCCGTCAATTCTCCGTCACCGCATGCCCTGTGGGAGCCGGCGGCACCAATGAGACAAGAGTTGTCCTATGAGAGTCTGGGCAGTAGCCAATCAAAAAGGGGGCGTGGGCAAGACCACGACCACCATCGCCCTGGCCGGCCTGCTGGCCGAGGCGGGCAAGCGCGTGGTCGTCGTCGACCTCGACCCGCATGGCTCGATGACCAGCTATTTCGGGCACAACCCGGACGCCCTGGAGCACAGCTGCTACGACCTGTTCCTGCACAAGGGCAGCGTGCCCGAGGGCCTGCCGGGGCAGTTGTTGCTGCCGACCAGCGATGAGCGCATCTCGTTGCTGCCGTCGAGCACCGCCTTGGCCGTGCTGGAGCGCCAGTCGCCGGGGCAGAGTGGTTTGGGCCTGGTGATCGCCAAGAGTCTGGCGCAGCTGTGGCAGGATTTCGATTTTGCCCTGATCGACAGCCCGCCCTTGCTGGGTGTGCTGATGGTCAACGCCCTGGCCGCCAGCCAGCAGCTGGTGATCCCGGTGCAGACCGAATTCCTTGCGGTGAAAGGCCTGGAGCGCATGATCGGCACCTTGGCCATGATCAACCGCTCGCGCAAGCAGGCGCTGCCTTACCAGATCGTGCCGACCCTGTTCGACCGCCGCACCCAGGCGTCGCTGGGCACGCTGAAGGTGCTGCGCGATACGTACGAACAGCAGGTGTGGCAGGGCTACATCCCGGTCGATACCCGCTTGCGTGATGCCAGTCGCAATGGCGTCACGCCGTCGCAGTTCGACGGCAAGAGCCGCGGGGTGATCGCCTACCGTGCGCTGCTCAAGCATATGCTTACCTACAAGCCGGCCGCGCAGGTGGTTTCATGAGCCGGCCTGTCGGTACCAAGCCGCAACTGGCCTTGCAGTCCTACCTCGACGGGCTGTTGCAGGAGGCCACCGAGGCTGAAGATATCCTGGACCTGCCCGCACCGGTCGAAGCCCCGACTAGCGACGAATTCGCCGCCGCCGTGCGCGAGGAGCAGGCGCATGATGCCCGCCAGCCGACGCCTGCGGCCAAGCCGTTTGCCGAACCGCAGTTGCAGGTGCTGCCAGGCGTGCTCCCGGTCGAGGAACCGGTGGTGGCGGTGGTCGAGACTGCAGTGGTGGCTGAAGCCAGCATCCCGGTACTCACTGAGGTGCAGGCTTCGGAGCCGGTTGCACCGTTGGTGGACGTGCACCTGCCAGCGGCAGGCATGGCGGACACGCCGGTCCCGCCGGCCAGTGACGATGGCCGCCCGGCCTGGGCGGCCGAGCCGTTCGAGTGCCTGCTGTTCGACGTTGCCGGGTTGACCCTGGCGGTACCGTTGGTCTGCCTGGGCTCGATCTATAGCCTGGAGGGCCAGGAGCTGACGCCGCTGTTCGGCCAGCCGGACTGGTTCCTTGGCATCCTCACGTGCCAGGCCGGCAACCTCAAGGTGCTGGACACCGCGCGCTGGGTCATGCCCGACCGCTACCGCGATGATTTTCGCCAGGGCCTGAATTACGTGATTTCCGTGCAGGGCTACGAATGGGGCCTGGCCGTGCATCAGGTCAGCCGTTCGCTGCGCCTGGACCCGGCCGAGATCAAATGGCGCAGCCAGCGTGGCCAGCGCCCCTGGTTGGCCGGCACGGTCATCGAACACATGTGTGCACTGCTCGACGTCGCCGAACTGGCCGAGCTGATCGCCAGCGGTGCGGTCAAGCAGTTGCATGCCAAACAGAAATAACACCGAACACAACCGCCAACAGCGGATTTAGAGGGCTAGGGGAATGAAAAAGTCGTCTGCGCAAGGTTCTGAAGATCCAATCCTGCAATGGGTAACCTTCCGTCTGGACAACGAGTCCTACGGCATCAACGTCATGCAGGTGCAGGAAGTGCTGCGCTACACCGAGATCGCGCCGGTGCCGGGTGCGCCCAGCTATGTGCTCGGCATTATCAACCTGCGCGGCAATGTGGTGACGGTGATCGACACCCGCCAGCGTTTCGGCCTGATGCCGTCGGACGTGACCGAC
Source organism: Pseudomonas sp. NBRC 111124 (assembly GCF_001320245.1). Classification (GTDB taxonomy): domain Bacteria; phylum Pseudomonadota; class Gammaproteobacteria; order Pseudomonadales; family Pseudomonadaceae; genus Aquipseudomonas. The sequence continues at coordinate 143,983 of NZ_BCBA01000013.1, read as the reverse complement.
AACACCCGCATCGTCATCATCGAAGCGGACAAGCAAGTGGTCGGCATCCTGGTCGACAGCGTTGCCGAGGTGGTGTACCTGCGTCAGTCGGAAATCGAAACCGCGCCGAACGTGGGTAATGAAGAGTCGGCCAAGTTCATCCAGGGCGTGTGCAACAAGAACGGCGAGCTGCTGATCCTGGTCGAGCTGGACAAGATGATGACCGAGGAAGAGTGGTCCGAGCTGGAGAACATCTGAGTTGATTTTCGAGGTGGCGGTAATCTTCCTGGCGCTGCTGTGGGCCTTGAGCCTGTGGTTCTTCCTCAACTACAGCAAGCGCCAGCGTGAACTGGCGGCGCAGCAGGCCGTGGGCGATGCCCTGCGCGACCAGCGCATCAAGGACCTGGCCAAGCGCCTGGACGACTACCAGAACGGTACCGTGCGCATGGGTGAAGCTCTCCATGAGCTGCGCGCGACCGTAGCGCCGCTGCCGGAAAAGCTCCAGCAACTGGAGCAGCGCGACCCCCACAGCGTGACCTTCACCCAGGCCGCCAAACTGGTGGGCATGGGCGCGAGTGTGGCGGAGCTCACCGAAACCTGCGGCCTGACCCAGGCTGAGGCCGAGTTGATGAGCAAGTTGCATCGCAGCGAGTGATGGCAGAAAAGGCGACCTCGGGTCGCCTTTTTCTTGACCGTTTCAGGGACGCGCCCAGGAATGGAAGCCGCCGACCTTGGCGAAGCGGTTGAGCGGTAGCAGTTCACGCAGCACCGCCTGATAGTGCTCCAGGTCGACGAATTGCCATGCGTTCATGCGTGGCATGGCATAGAGGTTCATGATCTGGCGCAAGGTGCGCAGGGCCGGCAGGCGCTGATCGACCACAGCGGTGACCAGCGCCGGCCCGGTGAGATGACTGAGGCGGTTGGCATAGCGATAGAAGCCTTGTGGGTCTTCACGCAGCGTCGGCCTGTGGTCGTAAAAGTCCGGGTTGGCCAGGTAGCGAGTGCGCATTTCCTCGGAAATCGCCAGCAGGGTCGGGTTGCCGGGGTGGCTACCGATCTGGCTGGTGTTGTACAGGCAGTTCATGCCCAGCTTTTCATTGGACATGGGGGGCGCCAGCAGCAGGCCGTCTGCCGTGGCGAGCAATGGCACCTGATCGATGTGTTCGCCTGGCTCGGTGTGTGCCAGCAGCGAGTCGTCCACATCCATATACAGGCCACCCTCGTGGTGCAACATGGGGTAACGCAGCACATCCGCCGCCGAGGCGTAGTTGCTGGCAACACCGCCGTTGCCGTCGAGCGCTGCCTGGTATTGCGCATGGTAGGGGCTCTGCCGGAATGCCCTGAAGAAGGGCTGCTGCTCGAGCGGCAGTACCTGCAAGCCGGGAGCCTGTTCGGTCAGCAGGCGCAGGTTTGCTTCATAGGCGGTGGGTGAAACGTTGGAAAGGAACAGCCGCATGCTATACGCGCTGTCACCCAGGCGGGCGGCATTGCTAGCCAGGTTGTCGAGCAAGGGCTGGGTGATGATCTTGTCACCGACCCACAGGCAATTGAGCCGCTTTGGGATCGGTGTGCTTCCCGGCGCTACGCCGGGCATTTCAACAGGTAATGGTAGGTCGACGCCCAGCGCGCGCAAACTGCGGATGCGCATGGCATCGGTTACCGCTCGTGGCGCCTCCAGCGGATGAAGGTTGCCGCTGTTCGGGCGAGCAACGTAGCGTACTGGCTCAATATCATTGAGCGCATTTTCCTCAATGAAAACGTCTTCAGCCATGTCATAGATGACGCGAGCGTTGTAACTATCGATGCGTGAATCGAGCGTGTCGGGGCTGCCGTCATAACGCGGTACACGGATGACCGAGTTGGCAATGGCTTGATCGCCGTCGGGCAATGGCGCAACCGGGTCATGGATGTGGAAGTAGGGCGCGACGTCGATGTCCGGCAGGTGCGGTGCCATCAGCGGGCTCAACGGATAGCCGATCTGGTCGTTGAGGCGGCTGGGCGGTACGAAACGGTCGTTCTTGGCTTCGAACAGCACGCGGCGTCTGAGCGCGCCGTGCACGATCACGGGGGCAGCGTTGAGCAGGCCCCAGGTGATGTTGGCGACACCTTCCTGCTGGTCTTGCAGGTGTTTGCCGTTGATTGCCTGGTCCAGCCCGAAACCGAGCTGGGCAATGCCGCCGAGCGCGAGCAGCGGTGCCAGGCCAGGCACTACCAGGCTAATCGGCGCTACCAGGTTGAGCGTGGTAGCCAGGTAGCTGCGCCAGCGCGCCTTGGTGACTTCGCTGTCGGGCGTGATGATGAAGTCGGCATCGTCATGGCTGCGTTGGCGCTGCCGTTCGGCCAATGCCTGGAACAGGTCGCCGGATATTCTGGGGTTGTACGTGTTTGGGCGATAATTCACATAGACGCGTGGCGACCACACGCCATCATCGTTGAAATAGCCGTGCTCTGGCGGTAGCCGATGGCTGCGGGGGTATTCGCCCAAACCCTCAAGCGCCGTGTCCAGGCCGCTGAAGTCCAGCCCTTGAGGGCCATCGGCCAGCCGGAAATGCTGGCGCAGTGCTCGGCGCTTGGCGGGATCTTTGCACTGTTGGCCGACCCAATCCTTGAGCAACGTTTCGCTGGCGAATTCCAGCAGGGGAGCGCTGTTGCCCGGCGCATACAGCAAGGTCAGGTCGGTATTGGCGTCGTTGATGTACAGCAGGTCGGTTGCTGCGTAACCGTAGATATTCAACGTACTCAGGCGCACCCCCCGGCCACGTGGCAGCAGATTGGCGGCGCGCCAGGCCAGTTTGCGCCCCGCATCGCTGAGGCTGCCTTGCCCGACTTGAAGGTTGCAGGCAGCGACGAAATTGAGCTTGCAAGACAATCGGTAGCTGGCCAGATGCTCGCGCCAGTAAGTGTCGAGCATGGCCTTGAAGGGGGCATGAAAGTCCAGCTGCTCGATGAACTGCTGAAAGGCCTCGGCAGCGATTGGCAAGTGCGTGGAGGCGTCATAGCGGGCCGGTTCGCTGCGCCGGAACAAACCGTTGAACACGTGGTAATCAGCGCCGTAGTGGTTGAACCCAAGCGCTGGCAGGGCCTCGACCAAGCGTATCGGACCATTGGGCAGGGTGCCTGCCCAGGGGGCTGCGAACAGTCCCCCGAACAGGTCGTTGTTCGATTCACCCTGCCAGTTGCCCAGCAGCGCCTGGGTCAGACTTTGTCGCTGGACGACGGTGGCCAGGTGGCCACCTGGGCCATCGCTGCGGTAGTGCAGCGTGACCACCTCGATCTGCTCAGGGTCCATATCGATGCCGCGCGGTGCGAGCCATTGGCGGATCAGTCGATTGGCTTCGCGGTCCGGGCGTGGGACATTGCCCAGATGATCGCGCACGTATTGCACGCCGAGGGCGTTGACATTGTTTGTGGACATGATGCTCATCCTGCACGGAGTGGGGCGGGGAAGGATGAGCGGGCGCGGGGCTTGCGCGGTGGTAGATACCTATCGGGTTTGCTGCAACGGACGGTCAAGGCTTGGCAGATTCAGTAGCCCTGCGCGTTCCCGGCAGTGGCCACATATTCCAGAGGCAGTAGCCGCTGCTCTGCCCGTCGAAGAGCCGATTCGTCCAGCAATGCTTCGAAGTACAGGGTGTGAATGTTGGCCAGATCCGCCAGCTGCCTGTAGGTATAGAGCGCTGGCAAGCGTTGATCGATTACGTGGTTGAGCACCGCAGGGCCTGTCAGTTGGTTGAGCTGGCGGGTGTAGGCCTGGAACGCGGCTTCGTTTTCCCGCGCAGGCTTGGGTGCCCGATAGAAGTCTTGGCCCTCTGGGGTGAGGTAGCGATTGAGAATCTCGTCGGACACATCATTCAACACCGGATTGAAGGCGCGACTGCCGATCATGCTGGTGTTGTAACGGGTATACAGCCCAAGTTGCGCGTTGCACACCGGGCTGCGTAGCAGCAGGCCGTCGAGGGGCGTATTGAGTGACACACTGTCGATGCTGGCGCGCGGCTGCCCGCTCGCGAGATCAGGTTCGGTCAACAGGTGATCATCCATGTCCAGGTAGATACCGCCTTCGCTGTGCAGTATCCGGTAGCGCAAGATGTCCGATGCCGATGAAAAGTTGGACGCTACCGCGCCATTGCCATGGATCGCTGCCTGGTACTGTTCGAAGTACTCGCTTTGCATGAACTGGCGGTAGAAGGCCTGATGCTCCAGGGTGGCGACCTCCAGGCCGTTCTGCATCCTGCTTTGCAGCAAGGCCATGTTTCCTTCGAATGCCTGCGGATCGGCCTTGGAAAGGTAGAGCTTCAATTTGAAGTCGCTGTTGCGCAGCACGTTGACGTTATTGTCCAGTGCATCAAGGTAATCCCCGGCAATAATCCGATCGCCCACCCAGATATGAAATACCTGCTTGGGAACGGGTAGCCCCCGTTCGTCGCCGAGCGCATCCAGGTCTAGCGGCAGCTGCACGTCGATACCCAGTGCGCGCAGTGTTCGTGAACGTGTCGCCGGGCTTATTTCACGGGAAGGTTCGGAATCGATCACCAGTCGGCTGGTACCAGGGCGAAGCGGGTCGGCGCTTGCGATGTAGTGCTGGGCACCTCTTGTTCCATCAGCATGCTTGAGCACGAAACTGTCTTGGCTGGCATCGTAGTACAGCGGTTGTAGGCCGTTTCCGACATCGCCCATCAGTTCGTCGCCTGTGCCAAATGCCCGAAAGCGCATGACGCAGCGGGCAATGTGCGGGTCGGCCTCCAGGCTGGCGACGACCGCCTGCTCGCCGACTTCGGCCAGCTCACGGAAAAATGGCGACATCGCTGCTCCTGGCAGGTGAGGCGGTGTTATCGGGCTCAGTGGGTAGCCGATTCGACCATTGAGCCTGACGGGTTTGATGAAGCCCAGCGGGCGACTACCGAACAGGGTCTTGCTCGCGCGCACGCCCCGAGCCAGCCCGGGAGCGGCATTCAGCAAGCCGAAAACGGCTTGCTCAGCGCCTTCTTCCTGCTGTTCCAAATGCTTGTCATTGAGCATCTGGTCCAGGCCTACACCAAACTGCGCAGCACCGGCGATGGCCAGCAGAGGAACGAGCTCGGGGGCCACCAGCAGAAACGGCGTAAGCAAGTTCATGGTCAGGTAGAAGTAGCTACGCCAGGCCGCCTTGGTGACGTCACTGTCGCGGGTAATCAGGTAGTCGCCGTCGCTTTGGCTACGCAGTTGCTGTGCCTGGGCGCAAGCCGTGAACACATCGTTTTCGATCTGTGGGCTGTAGGTGTCGGCCTTGAAATTGATCAAGGCATGTGGGTTCCAGACTCTCACCAACCGGTAGACGGAGGTGGCCGGCAGGATGATGTGGCGAGGCGGGTAGGCCGCCATGCCCTGAACAATGGTGGCCAGTCCGGAGCGGGTGAGGCGATCGGCAATGTCACTGGCGCAGAAGTGTGTGAGGAGTGCGGCACGCTTGCTGGCATCTCGGCATTGCCTGGCAAGCCAGGTGCGCATGGCACTGATGCTGCCGAACTCATGAAGGGGGCTCGCGTTGCCGGGTATGTAGAGCAGGGTCAGGCCATTGCGAGCATCGCTCAGGCAAAGGATGTCGCTTGAGCGGTAACCATTGATATTGAGCATTCTGGCGATGACGCCGTTGTGGCTGAGCCTGCTGTCGTGGTGCCAGCGCTCGACGCCGACAGCTCGCCAGGCGAGGCTGCGTCCGCGCTCGCTCAGGTTGCCTTGCTGGGTCTGCTGGTTGCAGGCGGCCAGGAAGGCGATGCGTGAACTGACGACGTAGTGGTTGAACGCGTACTTCCAGAACGTTGCAAGCTGGCGCTTGTACACCTCATGAAACTCCAGTTGCCAGATGAAAGCCTGAAATGCCGTAGCGTCGAACAGGACAAAGGTACTGGCGTCATAGCGCATGGGTTGGCTCTGGCGGAAGAGCCCATGGAAAACGGTAGAGATTTCAATGTCCTGCCACAGGCCGGCCTTGGGCAGCTGTTCGACGATTTGCACCTGGCTTGCGCCAAACGCCTTGGCCCAAGGCTGGCGGCCATGCGGTAGCTGAAGTTCAGGTAATGCACCGAGCAGGTCGAACGCACCGGCAAGCGGGTTCAAGGCAAGCTGGGCCGCTTGCTGCACGGTCAGTGACTGGGAGCGGTCCTGCCAATTGGTCAGCAAAGCCTCGGTCATGGTCATCTCCTCGGCCACTTGTGCGAGCCAGCCCCGACCGGGCACGAATCTGCAGTGCAGGCTGACAGCAAGCGTCTGATCGGGGTCGAGTTCCAGTTGCTGCCGTCGGGCCCATTCGAGGATGGCTTCCCTGGCGTAGCGATCCGGGCGAGGCAGGTAGGTCAGTACCTGTTTGACGTAGTGTTTGCCGGCTTGGCCGACAGGGGGCTGGCGCTTTTTCATGATCTGCTCCCGCAATCTTGCCACTTTGGAAAAAGGGCAAGACTGGCTGCAGGCGCATCGTGCAGGGTGGTAGATAGCTACCGGTTGCTGGACGGCGGCAGCAGGGCGGTATGCGGGGTAATGTCCCTGGACGCATAGGCCTCGTCGTTGAAGCCCGCAGGTACCTTGCCACGCAGCTGCCAAGCGAAGGCAATGATTTCGGCAATGGTCAGGTAGAGCGCTTCAGGGATTTGCTCGCCCAGCTCCAGGCGCGCCAGCAGGCGGACGAGCTCAGCATTCTCGTAGATCGGCACTTCGTGTTCGCGGGCCAGGGCCAGGATGGCTTCGGCCAGCTCGTCGTCGCCCTTGGCCGTGAGCGTGGGGGCCTGCTGGCCGTCGTAGTTCAGGGCGATGGCCTGGCGCGGTTGCTTGTCGATCATGCGGTTTCGTCCACCCAGCGTTGTTCCACTCGCGTGCGCGGTCCTTGTGGCGGAATGCCGGGGTGGCATTCCAGGTCGCCGACTTCCAGGCCACGGGCCAACAGGCGTTCGCGCAATGCCCCGAGCTGGCTGTCGATCAGCAGCGCGGTCTGTTCGCGTTCGGCCCAGAGTTGACCTGATAGACGCCCCTGGATCAGTTGCGCTTGCACCTGCAGGGGCCCCAGTGGCGCCAGATCGAATGCCAGGTCAATACGCCACAGCGCCTGCAGTGGGTCCTGCTGCTCACGCTGCTGGCGCTCGGCCTGTTGCTCCTGGGTTTCTTCGCGCTGTAGCTTCACTTGCAGGGGGATGAACTCCTGGCCGTGGCGGATCGGCACTTCGGTCTGCCAGGTGGTCTGCAGGTTGCCGTTATCCAGCGTGCCGGATTGCTGCAGGCTGCTCAGGGCGTGGCTCTGCAAGCGCGAGATGGCGGCAGCAGCCAGGCGCAGCAGTTGTTGCAGGTCGCCTTCGTTTTCCATGGCCTGCAGCAGCCGCGACGGCAGCGGGAACGCCCCTGGCGGTGTTCTGGGGCTGACCCGGTCGAGCATGCCCAATGCGCTGCGGGCCATGGCCGGCAGGGCCTGGGCCAGGGTGCTGGAGGCGCCCAGAGGGTTGGTGGGGGCGCTTACCGAGGCCTGTGCCACCAGCCGCACCAGCTGTGCCTTGAGGTCTGTGGCCACGCCGGCGCTGAGGCCGCCGAGCAGCTTGGCCTCGAGGAAGGCTCCGCTGTTATTCAATGCTTGGGCAAGGGCTTTGCCATCGCTGAGCTGGCGGGCATCCGGCAGGCTGGCCAGCAGGCTGCTGGCGGTAGTGCGCAGTTCGCCGTCACTGCTCGGATTGTTGGCAATTTGCTGCAGCGCACTGAGCAGGCCGGGCAGGGACGCCTGGCGGCCCTGTTGTGTCAGGAGCTGCTGGGCGATGTTCAGCTGGTCCTGGCGACCGCTGAGGGGCACGAAGCGCAGCGACTGGTCGCTTTGCACCAAGGCGCTGAGCAAGCTGCCAATCGGTAGCGGGCGTGGGCTGTCGATGGTCAGCGTGGCGCCGGCCTGGGCGGTATTGAGCAGGCTGACCAGCGAACGGAAGGTGGGCGCCACGCCCGCAGCCTGCGGCATCGCTTGATGGGTCAGCACCTTGCCCTGCAACAGGGTGCCTACCGGCACCTTGCTGGTGTCGAGCTGGGTGAGGGTGGCGACGTTGCTGGCGCTGGCCTGTTGCACCATCACGGCCAGGCGATTGCTCTCAGGCTGGCTGACGGTGAGCTGGCTGCCTTGCGGGATCGGCTGACTGGCATTGGCCTGGACCTGGGCCTGGTTACCGTTGGCCTGGAGCACCTGTAGTACCAACTGGAAGGTGCTGCCGGTCTGGCGCAGGCTCAGTACTTCGGCCTGAGCGGTCTCGCCCGGCTTGAGCAGGCCCGGCTGCGCCTGGGTGAGGTTGAGCAGTTCACCGGTCAGCTGGGCCTTGATCGCCTGGGGATTGATGGCGGTTTGTGCGCCGAGACTATTGATTTCAGTCATGATTGTATACAACCTTTGGAGCCCGCCCTCTTGGCAGCGCGGCAGCACATGTAATAATGCCTGCCGCCTGTCACTGCCAGTATAACGGCAGCGAGGTGGGCGACTTGAGAAGCATATAGATAAGGCGAATCCGTGACCCTTCACCTCCAAGCCGTGGGCCTGGCCTGCGAGCGCGACTGGCGCCTGTTGTTCGAGCACCTTGATCTTGAGTTGCGCCCCGGCGACATGCTGCAGATCAGCGGCCCCAACGGCAGCGGCAAGACCAGCCTGCTGCGCCTGTTGGCCGGGCTGATGCAGCCGACTGCCGGGCAGATTCTGCTAGGTGGCCAGCCGCTGGGCGAACAGCGCCATGCGCTGGCCAGCATCCTGCTGTGGATCGGCCACGCCGCCGGCATCAAGGACCTGCTCACCGCCGAGGAGAACCTCACCTGGCTCTGCGCGCTGCATCAGCCTGCGACGCGGGATGCGATCTGGGCGGCACTGGAGGCGGTCGGCCTGCGTGGGTTCGAAGATGTTCCCTGCCATACGTTGTCCGCCGGCCAGCAGCGCCGCGTGGCCTTGGCCCGGCTGCACCTGGACAGCCCGCCGCTGTGGATTCTCGACGAACCCTTCACCGCGCTCGACAAGCAGGGCGTGGCCCAGCTTGAAGCGCACCTGGCAGCTCACTGCGAGCAGGGCGGCACGGTGGTGCTGACGACGCACCACACCCTCGAACGCAAGCCGTCCGGTTACCGTGAACTGAACCTGGGGCAATGGGCGGCATGAGCGTATTCATCCTGTTGCTGCGCCGCGAAGCGCGCCTGTTGTTCCGCCGCCCGGCCGAACTGGCCAACCCGCTGGTGTTCTTCGCCATCGTCGTGGCTCTGTTCCCGCTGGCGGTCGGCCCGGAAAGCCAGTTGCTGCAAACCTTGTCGCCTGGGTTGGTCTGGGTCGCGGCCTTGTTGGCCGTGCTGCTATCACTCGACGGCCTGTTTCGCAGCGATTTCGAGGACGGGTCACTGGAGCAGTGGGTACTGTCACCGCACCCGCTGGCCTTGCTGGTGCTGGCCAAGGTGCTGGCGCACTGGATCTTTTCCGGGCTGGCGCTGGTATTGTTGGCGCCTTTGCTGGCGCTGATGCTGGGCTTGCCCAGCCACTGCCTGCCGGTGCTGCTGGGTTCGCTGCTGCTGGGCACGCCGGTGTTGAGCCTGCTGGGAGCGGTCGGCGCTGCGCTGACGGTCGGTCTCAAGCGCGGTGGTTTGTTACTGGCGTTGCTGATTCTGCCGTTGTATATCCCTGTATTGATCCTGGGCAGTGGTGCGTTGCAGGCGGCGTTGCAAAATATGCCGGCCACCGGCCATCTGCTCTGGCTCGCCTGCCTGACGGCCCTGGCGGTCACCCTGGCACCCTTTGCGATAGCGGCCGGCCTGAAGATCAGCGTCGGCGAATAACGAGTCCCGGGCTCCGAAGCCCGGCTAATACCGGATGTACCTGATGAAAATGAGCTGGACGTGGTTCCACAAACTGGGTTCGCCGAAATGGTTCTATGCCATCAGCGGCCGCATGCTGCCATGGCTGGCCATCTCTGCTGTCCTGTTGTTGGTCACCGGCGTGGTCTGGGGCCTGGCGTTCGCCCCCGAGGACTACCAGCAGGGCAATAGCTTCCGCATCATCTATATCCATGTGCCGGCGGCGATGCTGGCGCAGTCCTGCTATGTGTTGTTGGCCGTGGCCGGCGCGGTGGGGCTGGTGTGGAAGATGAAACTGGCCGATGTCGCCCTGCAATGCGCAGCGCCCATCGGCGCCTGGATGACCGCCGTGGCGCTGGTCACCGGGGCCATCTGGGGCAAGCCGACCTGGGGCAGTTGGTGGGTCTGGGATGCGCGGCTGACGTCGATGCTGATCCTGCTGTTCCTGTACTTCGGCATCATTGCGCTGGGCCAGGCCATCAGCAACCGCGACAGCGCGGCCAAGGCCTGCGCAGTGCTGGCTATCGTCGGCGTGATCAACATTCCGATCATCAAGTATTCGGTAGAGTGGTGGAACACCCTGCACCAGGGCGCCACGTTCACCCTCACCGAAAAACCGGCGATGCCGGCCGAGATGTGGCTGCCGCTGCTGTGCACGGCGCTGGGCTTCTACTGCTTCTTCGGTGCCGTGCTGCTGCTGCGCATGCGCCTTGAGGTACTCAAGCGCGAGGCACGCGCCAGTTGGGTCAAGGATGAAGTGTTGAACAGCCTGGGGCGGAGGGCCGCGCGATGAGTTTCGCTTCCTTCGGCGATTTTCTCGCCATGGGCCACCATGGCCTGTATGTCTGGTCGGCCTATGGCATCTGCCTGACGGTGCTGGCGCTGAATGTCGCCGCACCGGTGCTGGCCCGCCGTCGCTACCTGCAAGATGAGGCGCGCCGTTTGCGCCGGGAGAACAACCAGTGAATCCGCAGCGCAAGAAACGCCTGTTCCTGATCCTCGGCCTGCTGGCGGGGGTTGCGGTTGCCGTCGGCTTTGCCTTGAGCGCCCTGCAGCAGAATATCAACCTGTTCTACACCCCGACCCAGATCGCCAACGGCGAGGCGCCGCTGGACACGCGCATCCGTGCCGGCGGCATGGTCGAGAAGGGCTCGGTGCAGCGTTCTTCCGATTCGCTCGATGTGCGTTTCGTGGTTACCGACTTCAACAAGTCCGTACCGATCACCTACCGCGGCATCCTGCCGGACCTGTTCCGTGAAGGGCAGGGCATCGTTGCCCTGGGCAAGCTCAACGGCGACGGCGTGGTGGTGGCCGACGAAGTGCTGGCCAAGCACGACGAGAAGTACATGCCGCCTGAAGTCACCAAGGCCCTGAAAGAAAGCGGCCAGGCGGCCAGCGGCGCGGGGGCCAAGCCATGAATGCGGCCCTGGTGATCCCCGAACTCGGCCAGCTGGCGATGATCCTGGCCATCTGCTTTGCCGCCGTGCAGGCCACGGTCCCGCTGCTCGGCGCCTGGCGCGGTGACAGCCTGTGGATGAGCCTTGCTCGCCCGGCAGCCTGGGGCCAGTTCTCCTTCCTGGTCTTCGCTTTTGCCTGCCTGACCCACGCCTTCATGACCGACAACTTCTCGGTCGCCTACGTGGCCAGCAACTCCAACAGCGCCTTGCCCTGGTACTACAAGTTCAGTGCGGTATGGGGTGCCCACGAGGGCTCACTGCTGCTGTGGGCGCTGATCCTCGGTGGCTGGACCTTCGCCGTGTCGATCTTCTCGCGCCAGTTGCCGCAGGTGATGCTGGCCCGTGTGCTGGCGGTGATGGGCATGATCAGCGTCGGCTTTCTGAGCTTCCTGATCATCACCTCCAACCCGTTCCAGCGCCTGCTGCCGCAGGTGCCCACGGATGGCCGTGACCTCAACCCGCTGCTGCAGGACTTCGGCCTGATCGTCCACCCGCCGATGCTGTACATGGGCTACGTGGGCTTCTCGGTGGCCTTCGCCTTCGCCATCGCCGCGTTGCTCGGCGGGCGCCTGGACGCGGCCTGGGCACGCTGGTCGCGGCCTTGGACCATTGTTGCCTGGGCCTTCCTCGGCGTCGGCATCACGCTGGGCTCGTGGTGGGCCTATTACGAACTGGGCTGGGGCGGCTGGTGGTTCTGGGACCCGGTGGAAAACGCCTCGTTCATGCCGTGGCTGGTGGGCACCGCGCTGATCCACTCGCTGGCGGTGACGGAAAAACGTGGCGTGTTCAAGAGTTGGACCGTGCTGTTGGCGATTGCCGCCTTCTCGTTGAGCCTGCTCGGCACCTTCCTGGTCCGCTCCGGCGTGCTGACCTCGGTGCACGCGTTCGCAGCGGACCCTGCGCGTGGTGTGTTCATCCTGATATTCCTGCTGTTCGTGGTCGGTGGTTCGCTGACCCTGTTCGCCCTGCGCGCCCCGGTGGTCAAGAGCCAGGTCGGCTTTGCCCTGTGGTCGCGCGAAACGCTGCTGCTGGCCAACAACCTGATCCTGGTGGTGGCGGCTTCGATGATCCTGCTAGGCACGTTGTACCCGTTGGTGCTCGATGCCCTGACCGGGGCCAAGCTGTCGGTCGGCCCACCGTACTTCGATGCTCTGTTCCTGCCGCTGATGGCGCTGCTGATGGTGGTGCTGAGCGTGGGGGTGGTAGTGCGCTGGAAGGACACCCCCGGCAAGTGGCTGGCGAACATGATGACCCCGGTACTCATCGGCAGCGCAGTACTGGCACCGATCGCCGGCTTGCTGGTCGACGACTTCGACTGGGCGGTGCTGAGCGCCTTCGCACTGGCGGCCTGGGTGGTGCTCGGCGGGTTGCGTGACATCGTCGACAAGACCCGCCACAAGGGCTTGGCCAAGGGCGTACGCGGCCTGACCCGCAGCTACTGGGGCATGCAGCTGGCGCACCTGGGCCTGGCGGTGTGTGCCCTGGGCGTGGTGCTGTCGAGCAACAACAGTGCCGAGCGCGATCTGCGCATGGCGCCGGGCGAGAGCGTCGAACTGGGCGGTTACGACTTCCTGTTCGAGGGTGCCAAGCACTTCGAGGGGCCTAACTTCATCTCCGACAAGGGCAGCATCGTGGTCACCCGCGACGGTCGTGAAGTGACCACCCTGCACCCGGAAAAGCGCCTGTACACCGTGCAGCAGTCGATGATGACCGAGGCTGGCATCGATGCCGGTTTCACCCGTGACCTGTACGTTGCGCTGGGCGAGCCGCTGGAAAACGGCGCCTGGGCGGTGCGCGTGCATATCAAGCCTTATGTTCGCTGGATCTGGCTGGGCGGTCTGTTGACCGGCCTGGGCGGGTTGCTGGCGGCCTTCGACCGGCGCTATCGCGTCAAGGTCAAGACCCGGGTGCGTGAGGCCCTGGGCGTGTCTGGAGCTGCTGCATGAAGCGTTGGATCATGGTCGTGCCACTGGCGGTATTCCTGCTGATGGCGGTTTTCCTCTACAAGGGGCTGTTCCTCAAGCCCGACGAGCTGCCGTCGGCGATGATCGGCAAGCCGTTCCCGGCGTTTGCCCTGGCGTCGACCCAGGGTGACCGCAACCTGACCCAGGCCGACCTGCACGGCCGGCCTGCGCTGGTCAACGTGTGGGCCACCTGGTGCCCGTCGTGCAAGGTCGAGCATCCGTACCTGAACCAGCTGGCCGAGCAGGGCGTGGTGATCCACGGCATCAACTACAAGGATGACAATGCTGCCGCGCAGAAGTGGCTGGCCGAGTTCCACAACCCCTATCAGCTGGATATCCGTGACGAGCAGGGCAGCCTGGGGCTGGACCTGGGCGTGTATGGCGCACCGGAAACCTTCCTGATCGATGCCAAGGGCATCATCCGTTACAAGCACGTCGGCATCGTCGATGCCGATGTGTGGCGTCAGCAGCTGGCGCCGCTGTACCAGGGCCTGGTCGATGAGGCCAAGCCATGAAGCGCTGGCTGGCAGCCGCCGTGTTGGGTATGAGCCTGGCCGGTGTGGCCAGGGCGGCCATCGATACCTACCAGTTCCGCGATGACGCTGAGCGTGAGCGTTACCAGCAACTGACCAAGGAACTGCGCTGCCCCAAGTGCCAGAACCAGGACATCGCCGACTCCAACGCACCCATCGCCGCCGACCTGCGCCGCGAGATCTTCCGCATGCTCGGCGAAGGCCAGAGCAACCAGCAGATCGTCGATTTCATGGTCGACCGCTATGGCGACTTCGTGCGCTACAAGCCGGCACTCAGTGGCCGCACCTGGTTGCTGTGGTTCGGCCCAGGCATCCTGTTGGCCGGTGGCTTCGTGGTGCTGGCGGTGATCGTCCGCCGTCGCCGTGGACCGGCGGCCCAGGCTGCGCAGCAACTGTCCGTCGAAGAACGCGAGCGTCTCGCCAAACTGCTGGAAAAAGAACAGACCCATGACTGAATTCTGGCTTAGTGCGGGCCTGCTGCTGCTCGCCGCCCTCGGCTTTCTGCTGATCCCGATCCTGCGTGGCCGTCGCCAGCAGCAGGAAGAAGACCGCACTGCGCTGAACGTCGCCCTGTACCAGGAGCGCGTCGCCGAACTGGCCGCCCAACACGCGGCCGGTGTGCTCGACGAAGCGCAAATGGCCAAGGGCCGTGACGAAGCCGCCCGCGAGTTGCTGGCCGATACCGAAGGCGCCGAACCTGCGCGCCAGGGGCATCTGGGCAAGGCCCTGCCATTGCTGGCGGCTGTATTGGTGCCTGCATTGGCACTGGGGCTGTACCTGCACTTCGGTGCGGCGGACAAGGTCGAGCTGACTCAGGAGTTCGCCGCGGCGCCAAAGACCATGGACGAAATGACCACGCGCCTCGAACGGGCCGTGGAGGCCCAGCCGGACTCGGCCGAAGGCTTGTACTTCCTGGGCCGGGCCTATATGGCACAACAACGTCCGGCCGATGCCGCGCATGCCTATGAGCGCGCCGTGGCCCTGGCCGGTCGCCAGCCCGAGCTGCTGGGCCAGTGGGCCCAGGCGCTGTACTTCGCGGCAGACAAGAAATGGAGCCCACAGGTGCAGGCGCTGACCGACGAAGCGCTCAAGGCCGACCCTAACGAGGTCACCAGCCTGGGCCTGCGGGGTATCGCCGCTTTCGAGGGTGAGCGCTACCAGGAAGCTATCGATTACTGGAACCGGTTGCTGGCGCAACTGCCCGAAGGCGATGCCTCGCGGGCGGCACTGCAAGGAGGCATCGACCGTGCGGCGGAGCGCCTGGGGGGTAACGATGCCAAGCCTCAGGCCACGGCGGCTGCCCGCCTGAAGGTGCGGGTGGAGCTGGCGGCGGCGCTCAAGGACAAGGTCAAGCCTGACGACACCGTGTTCATCTTCGCCCGTGCCAGCAACGGCCCGCCCATGCCGCTGGCGGCCAAGCGGGTGACTGTGGCGCAGTTGCCGCTGGAAGTGGAATTGTCCGACGCTGACGCTATGCTGCCGCAGATGAAACTGTCCCAGTTCGCCGAAGTCCAATTGGTTGCACGCGTATCGCGGGCAGGCCAGCCGACCCGTGGCGAATGGATCGGCCAAGGCGCCCCCTTGGCCAATACCACCCAGGCTACCCAGCACCTGACCATCGACAGCCCAGACCAGTAAGAGAACAACGCCATGCATAGCGCCGTCCGCCTGACCCTGATTACCCTGGCCCTGGGTTTGTCTGCGTGTACCTCGCATCAGCCGTATGAGCAGCCGTCGCCACCGATCGAGACCGTGCCACCCCACAAGGGGCCTGCGGTGAAGCCGTTGCCGGGTAGCCAACCGCCGACGCAGCCAAGCAAGCCTTCGGCGATTCCCAAGCCGATGCCGCGCACTTCCGCCAGCTTCGCGCCGCCGCCGGGTGGCGCCAGCCATTGGGACCCGAAGCTTGGGGTGTATGTGCTGGAGAAAAAGACCAATGTCTTTTACCGCCAGCGCACCTACTACCGCTATGACAATGGCTGGAGCTGGTCGCTGAACCCGGATGGGCCATGGCAGGAAACCGATAGCAGTGGTGTACCGGGTGGGCTGGGGCGCGCTTACGGGCAGTAACCTTCACGCCGGTACAGTACAGTTTTGGCTGGAGATTTCAGTTGACTGTATTGGCCGGTGACTCCGCATAATGCCCCTTCGAACTGATTCGGAGGGTGGCATGAGCAAGACAGTCCTGGTACTGGTAGAAACCGTCGACGATTATCTGCCACTACTCGAACAGGCCGGCTATCGCCTGATTCGTGCCCCGTCCCCGCAAATGCGTGCCGACGCCATCCAGCGCCATGCCGGCGAGATCGACGCCGTGCTGACCCGTGGCCCGCTGGGCCTGACCGCTGCAGAAATCGCCGCCTTGCCCAAGCTGCAGATCATCTGCGTGATCGGTGCTGGTTACGAGCAGGTCGACCTGGCCGCTGCCACTGCCCGCGGCATCACCGTCACCAATGGCGCCGGCGCCAATGCCGCGGCCGTTGCCGACCACACCCTGGCCCTGCTGCTAGCGCTGTTGCGCGACATCCCTCGCGCCGACGCCAGTACCCGCCGTGGCGAGTGGAACCGAGTGATCAGCCCCTCGGTCAGCGGCAAGCGCCTGGGCTTGCTTGGCCTCGGCGCGGTTGGTCAAGCCATCGCCAAGCGCGCCAGCCTGGGCTTTGACATGAACATCAGCTATCACAGCCGCACCCCGCGTACAGACGTGCCTTACACCTGGTATGACAGCCCGTTGCACCTGGCCGATGCCGTCGACATCCTGGTCGTTGCCACCCCTGGTGGTGCCAATACCCACCACTTGGTTGACGCCCAAGTGCTCGAAGCGCTGGGCGCGGAGGGTTACCTGGTGAATATCGCCCGGGCCAGCGTCGTCGACACCCAGGCCTTGATATCAGCCCTTGAACAAGGCCGGCTTGCTGGCGCCGCGCTTGATGTGTTCGATGAAGAACCCGCCGTCCCAGATGCCCTCAAGGCCCTCGGCAATACTGTCCTCACGCCCCATGTGGCCGGCCAGTCGCCGGAGGCCGCACGTGACACCGTGACCCTGGTGCTGCGAAACCTGCAGGCGTTCTTTGCAGGCGAGCCGGTGCTCACTCCCGTCCACGCGTAAACCTTTCAATACCCCCGGCACTGGCCGGATCACAAGGAGCGTTTGATGCAACTCGAAATCTTCCAGGTCGATGCCTTCTCCGCCGAGCCGTTTGGTGGCAACCCGGCGGCGGTGATCCCGCTGCAAAGCTGGCTGCCGGACGAAATGCTGCAACGCATCGCCGAAGAGAACAACCTGTCGGAAACGGCCTACTTTGTGCGCAATGGCGAAACATTCGACCTGCGCTGGTTCACGCCCACCGTCGAAGTCGACCTGTGTGGCCACGCCACACTGGCCTCGGCTTACGTGTTGTTCGAGCAGCTCGGTGAGCAAGCCGAAGTACTGCGCTTCAACACCCGTAGCGGCGAGCTGCGGGTCAGCCGTGGCGCGGATGGCCTGCTGGCCATGGACTTCCCGGGCAAGCAGCCGCAAGCCGTAGACGTGCCGGCCGGGTTGCTGGAGGCGCTGGGCCTGAGTGCCGCCAAGGCAGTGTATCGCTCCGACGACTATGTGGTGGTGGTCGATGACGCAGCGCTGCTCGACCCGTTAAAGCCCGATTTCGTCGCCTTGTCGGCATTCGATGTGCGTGGCATCGCAGTCACCGCCGCTGGCCGTGGCTTCGACTTCGTCACCCGCTGGTTCGGCCCGCGGGTCGGCGTCAATGAAGATCCGGTTACCGGCTCTGCGCATACCTCGCTGGCGCCGTTGTGGGCCGAGCGTCTGGGCAAGTCGTCGCTGAGCTGCGAGCAGGGCGGGGCGCGCAAGGGGCAGCTGCACTGTGAAGTACCTGGCAATGGCCGGGTGATCATCAGCGGACGTGCGGCGCTGTACCTGCGCGGCCAAGTGTTCATCTGAGTGAACGGGTGGGGCTAGCGGCTCTGTAGCAGGGCCGATCTATACTTGCTGGCCCAACCAGCAAGGAGCCCGATCATGACCCTGGAAAAAAGCGGCAGTTGCCTGTGCGGTGAAACCCGTCTGCGCGCCTCAGTCGACAATACCCACATCAGTGCCTGCCATTGCAGCATGTGCCGCAAGTGGACCGGCGGTCCCCTGCTGGTCGTGGACTGCAGCCAGGCGCCGGTCTTCGAGGGACGGGCCCCGGCTGTCTACGACTCGTCCGAGTGGGCCCAGCGTGGTTTTTGCAGCCGTTGCGGCACGCACCTCTATTACCGGCTGAAGGATAAAGACCACTACGCGGTCCCTGTGGGCCTGCTGGATGGCGACGAGGCCTGGGACTTCGACCTGCAGATCTTCGTCGAGCAGAAGCCCGCCTGGTATTGCTTTGCCAACCAGACCAAGGAGCTGACCGGCGAACAAGCGTTCGAGCAGTTCGGCTGAGCCATTCCCCACTGCAATGCCTGCATGCGCAAAGATTCTTTGCCGCCAGCCCCGCTACAGAGGTAGCCTGCGCGCATCCACGAACAGGAGCGGAATGCTTGAGCGGGCAGCTGATCGTGTTCGAGACCCTGTTCGCGTTGTTGTATGCCTTCCTCTGGCGCCAGGCCGGGCCAAGCCTGCTGGAAGCGGCGGCGATCATTCTGGTGATCGGCGGGGTGGTGTGGTCGATGCGTCAGCACGGCACGCCACGCGAACTTGCCAAACCCGTGCATTCCTGAGAAAACGGCGCCCTTGAATTTCAGCGTTGGAGCCTGCCCATGAGCAGCGAACTGCAAATCACCGACCTCGTCGAAGGCGAAGGCAAGGCCGCCGTCAAAGGCGCCCTGATTACCACCCAGTACACCGGCTGGCTGGCCGACGGCAGCGAGTTCGACTCGTCATGGGCGCGTGGCAAACCGTTCCAGTGCGTAATCGGCACTGGCCGTGTCATCAAAGGCTGGGACCAGGGGCTGATGGGCATGCGTGTGGGCGGCAAGCGCAAGCTGCAGGTGCCCGCGCACCTGGGGTATGGCGAGCGCAGCGTGGGGGCGATTCCGCCGAATTCGGATCTGACCTTTGAGATCGAGTTGCTGGAAGTGCTGACGCGGGATGATTGATTGTGGTGGGGCCTCCAGCCTTAAATATTTCCGCAACACGCCTGCTCTAACCTGATCCTTGCCCAGGGAACGGCATCCACACTCAGGGAGGAACCAAACGGGTTAAGGACACTCTGAGTCCTGCTCGTTGCCAAGGATGGCAATCACTAACACGGATGCCCTGCGGCATAGGCCGCGGGGCAATGTGGCGGGTATCCAGATACTTTTTGCCACAAGAGCCTGCCTACATGAAGTTGCCATCTTTCCTTCGACGTCGCCGCCGCCTGGTGCTCAGCCTGGCCCTCGTCGCCACGGCGGTGCCGTTGGCACTGGAAGTGGTCGAAAGCCGCGCTCAACCGGTCGACGGCACCCAGACGCTGGTATTTCTGCGTCATGCCGAAAAGCCCGGTGAAGGCCTGGGGCAACTGAACTGCCAGGGGCTCAATCGCGCGCTGGACCTGGCCACCTTGCTGCCAGAGCGCTTCGGCAAGGCGGATTACGTGTTCGCGGCCAACCCCTCGCGGTATGTCGAGGAAGGCAGCCAGGACCAGAGCTACAGCTACATCCGCCCGCTGATGACCATCACCCCCAGCGCCATTCGCCTGGGTTTGCCGGTCAACATCGACTTTGCCGCCAACGACACCGACGACCTCGCCGACGAACTGGTCAGCGAGAAGTATCGCAATGCCACGGTCTATACTGCCTGGTCCCACGGCTACCTGCCCGAGCTGATCAATGCCGTGGCCGGCAAGGCGTTGGGCGATGAGCGGGTGATTACCGAAGACTGGAGCGGTGACGATTTCGATACCCTCTACGTCCTCACCCTGACCTGGCACGACGGCAAGGCCAGCCTGCTCAGCCGTAACGTCCGCCAGGGCCTGAATGGCGGAGCCCATAGCTGCCCGACCTGATCCGCTGTTACTGTCTTGGCAGGAAGCCACGACAAGGATGAGCAGTGATGCAACAGGTGACGGTGATCGGCGGCGGCGTGGTCGGCCTGGCGACGGCCTATGCGCTGGTGCGCGAAGGCCTGTCGGTGGTGCTGGTCGAGGCGCGAGACCAGCTCGCCTCGGCGACCAGCTTCGCCAATGGCGGGCAGCTTTCCTATCGGTATGTGGCGCCGCTGGCCGATGCCGGTGTGCCGTGGCAGGCGCTTGGCTGGCTATTGCGGGGCGACTCGCCGCTGCGCTTGCGTTTGCGCCTGGACCCTGCCCAGTGGCGCTGGTTGCTGGCGTTCGTGATGGCGTGCCGCAGCAGCGTCAATCGCCGTAACGCCGCACAGCTGTTGGCGCTGGCCTTGCACAGCCAGGCCACGCTGAAGCGCTGGCGTGAAGACGACGGGCTGAGTGACTTCGCCTGGCGGCAGAACGGCAAGCTGGTGGCATTTCGCAGTGAGCGGGCGTTCGCTCATGGCCGTGAGCATCTGCTCGATGCCGATCATCAGCAGGTACTCGATGCCAGCGAGGTCAGGGCGCTGGAACCGGCATTGGCGGATGCGCCTTTTATTGGCGCGGTGCTGACTCCGGAAGAGGAAGTCGCAGATTGCCATCGCTTCTGCGAGCGGCTGGCAGAGCGTTTGCGCGCGTCGGGGCAGTGCCGCTTCCTGCTGGGCAGCCCGGTCACCCGCCTGATCACCCGTGATGATCAGGTGGTGGCACTGCGGCTGGGGCATGAACAGTTGGAGGTTGAGCGCCTGGTGCTATGTGCCGGACATCGAAGTGCCGGGCTTGCCTTGCCGGGGCTGCGGCTGCCGGTCTATCCGCTCAAGGGTTACAGCCTGACCGCAGGCATTGGCACGACGCATCGGGCGCCGGAACTCAGCATCACCGACTATGAGCGCAAGATCGTCTACGCACGGCTTGACCAGCAACTGCGGGTGGCGGCGATGGTGGATATCGTTGGCTACGACGAAACGGTGGATGCGCACCGGCTCGACAGCATGCGGCGGCAGGCGCTGGAGACGTTGCCGCAGGCTGCGGATTACGCAACGGCGGTGGAGTGGGCGGGGATGCGTCCGGCGACGCCGACCGGGGTGCCGATTGTGGGTGCCTCAGCCTATCGCAACCTGTGGCTGAACCTCGGGCATGGGGCCTTGGGGTTTACCTTGGCATGTGGCAGCGGCGAGCGACTGGCTCGATTGCTGTATTGATTGTGCCGGCCCTTTCGCGGGGCACGCCCGCTCCTACAGAAGGATGCCTGTAGGAGCGGGCTTGCCCCGCGAAAGGGCCAGCGCAGGCGAAGCTGCCTAGCGCCCGAACTTCATCGGCCAGCCCAGCACTTTCTTCGCCCGTGGTGTGGCATAAGTCCGCACCTTGGAAGTGCTGAGCCCCATCCGCACCAGCGACTCGGCAATGGTCACCGCCGCGCTCACGCCATCGACCACCGGCACCCCGGTACGCTGGCGGATCTGCTCGTCCAGCCCGGCCATGCCGCCACAGCCCAGGCAGATCACCTCGGCCTTGTCGTCACGCACGGCACGCTCGGCTTGCTCGACGATGGCCTCCACTGCGCGCAGAGGGTCTTCTTCCAGCTCCAGCACCGCCAGGCCACTGGCTCGCACCGAGGCGCAACGGTCATACAGCCCGGACAGTTTCAGGCGGTCTTCGATCAGCGGCACGGTGCGGTCCAAGGTGGTCACCACGGAATAGGCGTGGCCCAGGTACATGGCGGTGCTGGCGGCGGCATCCGTGATGTCCACCACTGGCACGTTGAGCAGCTCCTGCAGGCCTTCGCGGCCATGTTCGCCATAGCCGGCCTGGATCACGGCATCGTACGGGCCGTCATAGGCCAGCACCCGGTCCATCACGGCGATGGCGGCCAGGTAGCTCTCGAAGTTGCCCTCCACCGACTCGGCGCCGAACCAAGGGGTCAGGCCGATGATTTCCGTGCCGGGCGCCGCGACGCTGCGCGCCTGCTCGGCAATGGCGTCGGTGATGGCTTCGGTGGTGTTGACGTTGGCGATCAGAATACGCATGGGCAGTCCTCCTTGATCAATGGCTGCTGTGGTCGATGGCGATGCACTCGCCGCTGACGTCGTGGTATTGGCGATTGCGCGGGGCGATCAGCAGGTACACCGCGGCAGCGATGCCGGCGCCGATCAGCCAGGAAAACGGCGCGATACCGTGGAAGTTCGGCACCAGCGCCAGGATGATGGCCAGCAGCGCCGCTGGCGCGAAGGCGGCCACGGCGCGCAGGTTGATGCCTTTGCTGTAGTGGTAGGCGCCGGTGGGGTGCTCGGTGTACAGCTCCGGCACGTTGATACGGCCTTTGCGCAGCAACCAGTAGTCGGCCATGATCACCCCGTAGAGTGGGCCGAGCAGGGCGCCCAGGCCGGACAGGAAATACACGATCACCAGCGGGCTGTTGTAGAGGTTCCACGGCAGGATCAGTACCGCCAGGGTCGCGCTGATCAGCCCGGCGCGGCGGAAGTTGAGGTGGCGTGGTGCCAGGTTGCTCAGCACGAACGCCGGGGCAACGAAGTTGGCCATGATGTTTACCGCTACGGTGACGATCAGGAAGGCCAGGCAGCCGAGCACCAGGAACGCTGTGCTGGGGATGCTGGCGACGATCTGGGTCGGGCTGTCGATGATCTGGCCGTTGATCTGGAACTGCGCGCCGCACAGCACCACGGTGATCATGGCGAATACCAGGATGTTCACCGGCAGGCCCCAGAAGTTGCCGACGCGGATGGTCTTGCGGCACGGCGAAGAGCGGGCGAAGTCGCAGAAGTTCAGCACCAGGGTGCCGTAGATGGCTAGCCACAGGGCACCGCCGGCGAAGATGTTGCGCCACATCTCATAGCCGGTCAGCGGCTCGGCTACCGACCAGGCGATGCGCGCGCCGGCCTGGACGTACATGAACACCGCGAGGCTGGCCACAGTCAGCAGGATCACCGGGCCGGCGAAGGCCTCGTAGCGGCGCACCATCTCCATGCCGTAGGCAAGGATCACCAGCTGCACCAGCCAGATCGCCACGAAGCACACCCAGCCCAGGCTCGACAGGCCGAGGATGCTGTCGTGGTCATAGGCCGCCACTTGCGGCCACACGGCGGTGAGCAGCACGCGCAACACCACGGAGGCCAGGTAGGTCTGGATGCCGAACCAGGCGATGGCGATCACCGCGCGGATCAGCGCCGGGATCTGCGCGCCATGGATGCCAAAGGCGATGCGGCTGATCACCGGGAACGGCACGCCGGTCTTCTGCCCCATGTAGCCGGACAGGTTCATGAAGAAGTACACCAGTGCCGCGCCGATCGCCAGCGACAGCAAGATCTGCCAGCCACCCAGGCCAAGGGCGAACAAGCCCATGGCGAAGGAATAGTTGGCAATGTTGTGCACATCGTTAGTCCACAGCGCAAAGATGCTGTAGCCGCCCCAGCGGCGGCCTTCGATACGGGTAGGCGCGAGGTCGCGGTTATGCAGGCGCGGGCTCAGACCGAGCGGCGGCATATCGCCTGAAAGGATGGAAGAGGGGCTGGTGCTGGCAACGGATAGTTCAGGGGCAAGGTCGAGGCTGGTACTCATTCCGGCAGGCTCCTGATGCACGTGGACTGCGATGAGCGGGCATGCGCACGGGCTCGCCATCTCGTCGGTGCAGCTTGGCATCACTGGGTTCTGGGCGCGGCGGCCGGTGTAGGCCGGCGTCGCGGGTTCTTGTGTATTTATGTTTTGTAGAACTTGTATACAAAACACGAACACACAAAAGCGAGTTCCATGCCAGGGGAAAACGAGTTTTTAGTTGGCCACTATTTTGAATCTAAGCAAGTTGAAAATTAAGTTGATGAAATAAAGGGAATATTAGTTGACCAAGTGAACAGGTTTAATTTTTAAGTTGGCTTGTTAGTTGATCGTTTGGTCAGAATTATACGCGCTTGATGTGTAACGTATTGGGGCGTCACCGTGAAAAGTGCACACAAAAGTGGCACTTATGGTGACATTTATGTGTACAAAAATTAGCCAGTTATCGAGGTAAATGGATACACTCAGTCCATCGGCGGCAACCGTCGCTTCACCGGGCTCTTCTTGATGATCGCGGTATTGGTTTCGGCCAGCACATTGATGCGGTCGAGCAGGGTATCGAGCTGTTCCATCGATCGCACATGCAGCCGCGCGATGAAGCAGTCCTCGCCGGTCACCTTGTCGCATTCGGTGAACTCGGGGATGGCGATGATCTGCCGCTCCACTTCCTGCAACTGGCCCGGCAGCGGGCGAATGCGCACGATCGCCTGCAACTGGTAGCCGAAGCTGCGCGGGTCGATCTCCACGGTGTAGCCGCGCAGCACGCCGCGTTCTTCCAGACGGCGCAGGCGCTCGCTGACGCTGGGAGCCGAGAGGCCGCTGATCTGCGCCAGCGCTTTGAGCGAACGGCGCGAGTCTTCCATCAAGGCGTTGATCAGCATTTGGTCAATGGCATCGGTCATGCGCACCTCATCAGGCAGTTCAAGGAAATTGCCTTGATAGTAAAGGTGAACTGGCGGATATGCCTTGGTTATCCGCTGGAAGGCTTGGGGCGACCCTCCGCATACTATGGCCATCATCCAAGGGAGGTGTGAGATGGACAGTTCATTGCGCCGCGGCTCGCTGGAAATGGTCGCCGCCATGCTGATTTCCGGGACCATCGGCTGGTTCGTGCTGGTGTCGGGCCAGCCAGTGCTGGAGGTGGTGTTCTGGCGGTGCGTGTTCGGGACTGGCACCTTGTTGGTGATTTGCGCGGCGTTCGGTTTTCTCAAGCCGGGTGTGATCACCCGTACGGCGTTCCTGCTGGCCATCGCCAGCGGCGTGGCCATCGTCGGTAACTGGGTGCTGCTGTTCGCCTCCTACTCGCGGGCGTCGATTGCCATCGGCACGGCGGTGTACAACGTTCAGCCGTTCATGCTGGTAGGGCTGGCAGCGCTGTTTCTGGGCGAGAAGATCACCGCCGCCAAGGTCACCTGGCTGAGCGTGGCGTTCCTCGGCATGCTGGCCATCGTCAGTGCCCACGGCGCCGGTCAGGCCAGTGGTGAGGACTATCTGGTGGGCATTGCGCTGGCCCTGGGTGCGGCGTTTCTCTATGCCATTGCTGCCTTGATCATCAAACGCCTGAAAGGCACGCCGCCCCACCTGATCGCGCTGATCCAGGTTGCCACCGGGGTGCTGCTGCTGGCGCCGTGGGTGAAACTTGGTGGATTGCCTGGCGAACCGTCAGCCCTAGCCAGCCTGGTGACCCTGGGCATGGTCCACACCGGGTTGATGTACGTGCTGCTGTACAGCGCTATCCAGCGCCTGCCCACGGCGTTGACCGGTGCACTGTCGTTCATCTACCCGATTGCCGCGATCCTGGTCGACTGGGTGGCGTTCGGGCACCGCCTGGCGCCGTTGCAGTGGCTGGGGGTGGCGTTGATTCTGCTAGCGGCAGCGGGCATGCAGCAAGGCTGGTGGTTCCGTTCTGCACAAGTGCCGGCCAAGGGGTAGAATGGCGGCCTTTTCACTTGCTTGCGACCCGCCATGACTTCGCCGATCCACACCCTTGAACAGCACCTGCTCGCTGCCCTTGACACTGCCCCCGCCGAAACCCGCCGCCTGTTCCACGGCCGCGGCCGTTGCTGGGAGGGCTTGGAACAGGTGACGGTGGACTGGTTGCAAGGTGTGCTGTTGGTGGCGCTGTTCCGCGAGCCGCCTGAGGGCCAGCTGGCCGAACTGGAAGCTATGCTGCGCAACCTGGCCGAACGCCCGCAATGGGCCGGCCAGGCGATCCTCATCCAGCACCGTTACCTGCCCGACAGCCCGGGCCAGTGGCTGCTGGGCGAGCCCTGCCAGCAGCGCGAGGTGGTCGAGGATGGCCTGACCTATCTGCTCGACCTGGGCGTGCGGCAGAACAATGGCCTGTTCCTCGACATGCGTTATGGCCGGCGCTGGGTACGTGAGCAGTCAGCGGGCAAGCGCGTGCTCAACCTGTTTGCCTATACCTGTGGCTTCTCGGTGGCGGCGATTGCCGGTGGTGCAGAGCAGGTGGTGAACCTGGACATGGCCAAGTCGGCCTTGTCCCGAGGGCGCGATAACCATCGCCTGAACAGGCATGATGCGTCACGGGTCGCCTACCTGGGCCATGAGCTGTTCAAGTCGTGGGGCAAGGTGCGCAAGTACGGGCCATACGACTTGATCATCATCGACCCGCCGACCTTCCAGCGTGGCAGCTTCGTACTGACCCAGGATTACGCCAAGATCCTGCGGCGCCTGCCGGAGTTGCTCCGTGAGGGCGGGACGGTGCTGGCCTGTGTCAACGACCCGGGCATCGGGCCGGAGTTTCTGATCGAGGGGATGGCCGAGCAGGCGCCATCGCTGGCCTTCATCGAGCGGCTGGAGAACCCGCCGGAGTTTCCGGATGTGGACCCGGCGGGGGGGCTCAAAGCTCTGGTATTCCGCCAGGTGTGATGTTGCCTGTGCTGGCCTCTTCGCGGGCACGCCCGCTCCCACAGGTACGGCGCAAGGCCTGAAGACTGCGCGGTCCTTGTGGGAGCGGGCGTGCCCGCGAAGAGGCCGGTACAGGCGAAATCAGGCTGAGACACTGCGCACTGGCAGCGGATACACCTGGGCAAAACTCACATTCTCGGTCTGATCCACACGCTTTTTCAGCCGCTCGTTGAACGCCCGGCTCACCGCATACTGCCCGCCGGAAATGGTGCGGAACTGCGCCGTCAGCACGAACCCGTTGAGGTCCATGCGATCGACCCCGAAGACCTGCAGCGGCCCCTGCAGGTTGATGCGCAGCAGCGGGTCTTCGCTGATCGAATGCCCCACCTCATGAATCAGCCCCAGCGATTCGTCGACGTCGCTGTCATAGGTGAACTGCACCGAAAAGAACGCATAGGCGAACTGCCGCGACTGGTTGGTAACCGCCTTGATCTGGCCGAACGGCACAGAGTGCACGAAGCCTTTGCCGTCACGCAGGCGTAGGGTGCGGATGGTCAGGCTTTCGACGGTGCCGGCATGGCCGGAGTCGAGCACCACCCAGTCGCCGATCGAGATGGTGTCCTCGATCAGGATGAACAACCCGGTGATCACATCCTGCACCAGTTGCTGCGAGCCAAAGCCGATGGCCAGGCCGATCACCCCGGCACCAGCCAGCAGTGGCGCGACGTTGATGCCCAGGTTGGCCATGGTGGTGATGGTGCAGATCACGATCAGGATGACTTTCACCGCATTGCGCAGCATCGGCAGGATGGTGCGCACCCGGGTGCTCGGCTGGCGCGAGGCACGGCGCCCGACGGCGGGCTTGAGTGCCTCCTGGATGGCGGTGTCGAGCACCACCCAGAGCAGCCAGGTGACCAGCAGGATCAGGCCGATGCTCGACAGCGAATTGCTGATGGCCTGGCCCAGGCTGTTGCTCATGGCGAAATCGATGACCGAGAAGCCCCAGATGCGCCCCAGCAGTTCGATGAAGGCCACTGCCATGGCAATGCGCAGCAGCGCATGGGCCAGGCTGCGCAGCAGCTCTTTATAGGGCCGCACGCGTTGCGCGGGGTCGGCGCCATGTGGCGCCAGCAGATGTTGCAGCAAGGTACTGAGGAATACGGTCGACACCAGCAACACGGTGGTCAGCAAGGCGTTCTGCAGCGCCTTCTGGCTTTCTTCGCCAGCGCCGAGCAGGTGGATCGCCGACACCAGGATCATCAGCAGAATGGGGAGGTACCAGACAGTCGAGAAAATCCGCAGTGTTTCCTGCACGGCGCGATGCTGCACGCGGTCCTTGTAGTCGCGGTTGCGTATCAGGTGGGCGACGGGGCGACGCAGGCGGATGACCAGGCTGGCGAAGATGAAGGTGGCGGTAAGGCCGGTGATCACGGCGACGCTGGCGGTGATGTTGCCGCCCAGTTGGCGGGCGATCTGCGGGCTGGTCAGGGCATCGCTCCACGCGGCGAGGAAACCGATCAGGAACAGGGGGCGCGGCGCCAGGCGTTTGATCACTGCCACCGCCGCGCGCTTGTGACCGGCATCGAACAGGGTGATCAGGCACAGGATGATCGAGGTCGAGAACAGGCCGCTGCTGGTCGCGTAGGCCAGGCTCAGGCCCAAGGCGCGGGCGATCGACGGGTCGAGGAAGCGGCTGACGTACAGCGTCAGTGGCAAGCTGGCCAGGGCCGGCAGGGTGTAGGGCAGCAGGTAGCCGAGCAGGCTGCTGGCGCGTTTGCGTGCGCTTAGCCAGGGGGTGCTGGCCAGGCGTTTGGCGACCCAGTGGCCGAGGCGGGTGAACAGGGCGAAGCTGGCGGCCCAGGTCAGCGTCAGCAGGATGAAATTGCCCGCCAGCTGCAACGAATCGCTGGCCGAGTGGCGATCGACCAGGCGCTCCACTTCCTGGGCGGCGCGGTCGGTGCGCAGGCGCCAGGCGTCGACCAGGTGGGCGTCGAGGTCGAGTTCCTGGGCGGCGCTGTCCAGGCCGTCGGCGAGGGCGCCGAGCAGGCCACCTTGCAGTACCGGTTCCGGTTCGGCAGGTTGTTCTTCGGTGGTGGCGGGTTCTGCGGCCAGCAGGTGGGCGCTCAGCA
Organism: Pseudomonas sp. NBRC 111124; assembly: GCF_001320245.1. Classification (GTDB taxonomy): domain Bacteria; phylum Pseudomonadota; class Gammaproteobacteria; order Pseudomonadales; family Pseudomonadaceae; genus Aquipseudomonas. The sequence goes on along the minus strand of NZ_BCBA01000013.1, from coordinate 115,656 downwards.
GGCAGCCGAGCAGCAGGGTGGAGAGAAAGCGCAGCACTGGAGTACTCCTTGGGCCGGGACGAGCGGGGCAGGGGTTACTCAAGGAACTGAGGGGTGATGGGTGTGGAAAGTTCGATTGTTTGTATTGCCTGAGCCGGCCTCTTCGCGGCTGTAGGCGCGGATTTATCCGCGAGAGGCCGGTCCTGCTTACATCAATTACTGCTTGTCAGTGTAAATCTGGTCAAACACCCCACCATCATTGAAATGGGTCTTCTGCACGGTACGCCAGTCACCAAAGGTCTTTTCCACCGACAGGAAGTCGACTTTCGGGAAGCGGTCGGTGTACTTGGCCAAAACGGTCGCATCACGCGGGCGTAGGTAGTTCTGCGCGGCGATTTCCTGGGCTGCTGGCGACCACAGGTACTTCAGGTATTCCTCGGCCACGGCCTGGGTGCCTTTCTTGGCCACCACCTTGTCGACCACGCTAACCGGTGGTTCAGCCTCGGCCGACACGCTCGGATAGACCACTTCGAACTGATCGCGGCCGAACTCGCGGGCGATCATCTCGGCTTCGTTCTCGAAGGTCACCAGCACGTCGCCGATCTGGTTGGTCATGAAAGTGGTGGTGGCAGCACGGCCACCGGTATCGAGCACTGGCGCCTGCTTGAAGAGCTTGCCGACGAATTCGCGGGCCTTGGTTTCATCGCCGCCCTGCTTGAGCACATAGCCCCAGGCTGACAGGTAGGTGTAGCGGCCGTTACCCGAAGTCTTGGGGTTGGGCACGATCACCTGCACGCCGTCCTTGAGCAGGTCTGGCCAGTCTTTCAGTGCCTTTGGGTTGCCCTTGCGCACGATGAACACAGTGGCCGAAGTGAACGGTGCGCTGTTGTTCGGCAGGCGGGTCACCCAGTTGTCCGGTACCAGTTTGCCGTTGTCGGCCAGGGCATTGATGTCGGTGGCCATGTTCATGGTGATGACATCGGCCGGCAGGCCATCGATCACCGCCCGCGCCTGCTTGCTCGACCCGCCGAAGGACATCTGCACGTTGACCTTCTCGTTGTGCTCGGCTTCCCAATGCTTTTGGAACGCCGGGTTGTAGTCCTTGTAGAAGTCGCGCATCACGTCGTAGGAAACGTTCAGCAGGGTCGGGGCAGCCTGGGCCAGGTTGCCGAGGGCCAGGCCGGCGGCGAGCAGCGAGGCGGTGAAGAGTCTTTTCACGTTGCGTCCTTGTTATGGTGTTCAAATGTTTGGCAATTTGCCATTAACTATAACGTTTGGTTCTTGAGCGATTAAAGACCGAATGGCTCTTTACTTATTCGGTTTTTGGAAACAGCACGTTACCGCAGCGCGAGCAAAATGCGGCGCCATGTTCGTGGGTTTTCTTGCTGCAGGTCGGGCAGGCATGCTGCAACTGTTCCCCGCGCATGGCATTGGCCAGCTCGGCGGTAAAGATCCCGGTGGGTACGGCAATGATCGAATAGCCGGTAATCATTACCAGCGACGACAGCACCTGGCCCAGCGGCGTCTTCGGCACGATGTCGCCAAAGCCCACCGTCGTCAGGGTAACGATGGCCCAGTAGATGCCTTTGGGAATACTGGTAAAGCCATGCTCCGGCCCTTCGATCACGTACATCAACGTGCCGAACACGGTTACCAGGGTTGAAACGGTGACCAGGAACACGATGATCTTCTGCTTGCTGCCGCGCAGCGCTTCGAGCAGGTAGTGCGCTTGCTTGAGGTAGGGGCTGAGCTTGAGCACGCGGAAGATCCGCAGCATCCGGATCACCCGGATGATCAGCAGGTACTGGGCGTCGCTGTAGTACAGGGCGATGATCCCCGGCACGATCGCCAGCAGGTCGACCAGGCCGTAGAAGCTGAAGGCATAGCGCAAGGGCTTGGGCGAGCAGTACAGGCGGGTGAGGTACTCGGCCAGGAAGATCGCGGTAAAGCCCCACTCGATGGCGGCCAGCAGGCCAGCGTAGCCTTTGTGCACATCGTCGATGCTGTCAAGGATCACCGTGACCAGGCTGGCCAGGATAATCAGCAGGAGGATCTTGTCGAAGCGTCTTCCAGCCACGGTGTCGGTCTGGAAGACGATGACGTAGAGCCGCTCGCGCAGGCTCGCAAGGTTGTTCATTGGCTCATTCCACAGGTGCGATGGGCAGAGCCTAGGGGCTGCGTTTCAGCTGTGCAAGCTGCCGGTGCTGGGCCAGGTGGCTGCCCAGGTGCATCAGCCAGCAGGCGGTGACGAAGGGGGCGGTAAGACCCGCGACCGGCAGTAGCTTGAACACCGGTTGCAGCAGCAGGGCTAGGGCAATGGCCAACAACGTCACCCAAGGCTTTTCACCCTGGCGGCTGAACGCCAGCGCTGCCAGTGCGGCATTGAAGCCGAACAAACCCAACCATGCGGCCTGCGCCTGGTCAGCGAGCAGCGCCACGCCACCGCCAATGGCTGAACCGAGCACGGCCCACATGGCCGCATAGGGGTTGGCAATGAACATCCCGATGATGATCAGTAACCCGGCCAGCGGCTGGTCGAGGAGGAAGATCTGCCCCACGCCACGTGCCAGGGCGTAAGCGGGTTCTGCCTCGACAAAGCCGCTGGCCGCCGGGCTTGCGAACAACAGGGCAACCCAGCCGAGCAGCACGAACGGTGCGGTATAGGCGACCAGCAGCTTGCCGCCACGCTTGCGCCATTGGTGGGTGATGATGCTCGACAGGCCGCCGGCCGCGATGATCAGCGGCGGCAGGATGACCGACCAGGGCAGTACGGCGCTGATCAGAATGCCGATCAGCACGCCGTTGTAGCAGTACAGCCCTGCCTGGCGGTCGGCGCGGTCGTAGCCGCGGCGCTGGGCTGTGAGCAGGCCGGCGAGGGCACCGAGCAGTGCGCCGCCGACCAGATTGGGGGCGGTCAGCAGGATGGCCAGCAGGCAGCACAGGCCGCACAGGGGGTTGCGCAGCAGCAGCACCTGGCTGAAGCCGTTGAGCAGCGCCGTGGCCCAGTCGGGGCACGGGTTGACGAAATTCTTGGTGTACATGGGCAGTCAGCAAGGTTGATGGGGGAGCGGTGGGCCTCTTTGGGCCTCGGTTTTCCGCAGTTTTGGTGTAGGGGGAGGGCTTTGCCCTCCATTCGCGGGGCAAGCCCGCTCCTACAGGAATCGCGCCAGGACATGGAATGCGATGCCTGTAGGAGCGGGCTTGCCCCGCGATGGGGCGCAAAGCGCCCCCGGCGATCTCAGACCAGGGTCTCGATCCGCAAGGTATTAGTCGAACCCGGTTTGCCGAAAGGCACACCAGCGGTGATCAGCAGCGTGTCGCCACGGCTGGCCATGCCTTGCGCCTGGGCAATTTCCAGCGCGGTGGAAACCACCTCGTCGACCTGGCGCAGGCGGTCGTTTACCACCGAGTGCACCCCCCAGGCCACGCTCAGGCGGCGTGCCGTGGCCAGGTTCGGCGTCAGGTTGAGGATCGGCGCCCGTGGCCGCTCGCGCGCAGCACGCAGGGTCGAAGCGCCCGACTCGCTGTAGTTGACCAGCACCGCCACCGGCAGGATGCCGCTGATACGGCGGATCGCGCAGCTGATGGCGTCCGAGACGGTGGCCTCGGCCTTCGGCCGGCCGACGTCGAGCTGGGCCTGGTAGTCCGGACCGTTCTCCACCTGGCGGATGATCTTGCTCATCATCTGCACGGCTTCCAGCGGGTAATCACCGGACGCGGTTTCAGCCGACAGCATCACCGCATCGGCGCCTTCGGCCACGGCATTGGCTACGTCGGTGACTTCGGCTCGGGTCGGGGCTGGCGAGAAGCGCATGGATTCGAGCATCTGGGTGGCCACCACCACCGGTTTGCCCAGGTGGCGGCAGGTGCCGATGATGCGCTTCTGGATCTGCGGCACGCTTTCGGCCGGCACTTCCACGCCCAGGTCGCCGCGGGCCACCATGATTGCATCCGCCAGTTCTGCGATGGCTTGCAGTTGTTCGACCGCCGAAGGCTTCTCGATCTTGGCCATCAGGTAGGCACGGTCACCGATCAGCTGGCGCGCCTCGACGATGTCTTCCGGGCGCTGCACGAACGACAGGGCAACCCAGTCCACGCCCAGTTCCAGGCCGAAGGCCAGGTCGCGGCGGTCTTTCTCGGTCAGCGGGGAAAGGTCGAGCACCGCTTGCGGCACGTTGACGCCCTTGCGGTCGGACAGCTCGCCGCCGTTCAGCACTTCGGTGTCGATGGCGTCACTGTGCTTGGCGGTGACCCGCAGGCGCAGCTTGCCGTCGTCGAGCAGCAGGTCCATGCCTGGCTCCAGTGCGGCGATGATTTCCGGGTGCGGCAGGTTGACCCGACGGCTGTCGCCCGGGGTCTTGTCCAGGTCCAGGCGCAGGGCCTGGCCGCGTTGCAACTGGACCTTGCCTTCAGCGAAGCGGCCGACGCGCAGCTTCGGCCCTTGCAGGTCCATGAGGATGCCCAGTGGGTAGTTGAGCTGCTGCTCGACTTCGCGGATCCACTGGTAGCGCAGGGCGTGGTCGGCGTGTTCGCCGTGGCTGAAGTTGAGGCGGAAGATGTTCACCCCGGCTTCGACCAGCTGGCGGATGTCGTCGATGCCTTTGATCGCAGGGCCGAGGGTGGCAAGGATCTTTACTTTTTTATCAGGCGTCATGATTGGGCAGTCTCGAGGATCAGGATGGCGCGGAAGTCGTTGACGTTCGTGCGGGTCGGCTCGGTGACGATCAGCGCATCGAGCGCGGCGAAGTAGCCATAGCCATTGTTGTTGTCCAGCTCATCGCTGGCCGACAGGCCCAGGGCTTCGGCGCGGGCGTAGCTGCTTGGGGTCATGAAGGCGCCGGCGTTCTCTTCCGAGCCATCGATGCCGTCGGTGTCGCCGGCCAGGGCATACACGCCCGGCAGGCCCTTGAGGCTTTCGGTGAGGCTGAGCAGGAATTCGGCGTTGCGTCCGCCACGGCCATTGCCGCGCACGGTGACCGTGGTTTCACCGCCGGAGAGAATCACGCAGGGCGCCTTCAGCGGTTGGCCGTGCAGCACGATCTGCCGGGCGATGCCCGCGTGCACCTTGGCCACTTCACGCGACTCGCCCTCCAGGTCGCCGAGGATCAGCGGGCTGAAACCAGCCTGGCGGGCTTTCACCGCGGCGGCTTCGAGCGACTGCTGGGGCTTGGCGATCAGCTGGAAGTGGCTGCGGGCCAGGGCCGGGTCATCGGCCTTGACGGTTTCCGAAGCGGGGTTGTTGAGCCAGTCGATGACGGCTTTCGGCGCTTCGATGTTGTAGCGCTTGAGGATCGCCAGGGCATCGGCCGAGGTGCTCGGGTCGGCCACGGTCGGGCCGGAAGCGATGACGGTGGCAAGGTCCCCTGGCACGTCGGAAATCGCATAGGTGTAGACGGTGGCCGGCCAGCAGGCCTTGGCCAGGCGGCCGCCCTTGATCGCCGAGAGGTGCTTGCGCACGCAGTTCATCTCGCCGATGGTGGCGCCGGATTTGAGCAGCGCCTTGTTGATCTGTTGCTTGTCCGCCAGGGTCAGGCCTTCGGCTGGCAGTGCCAGCAGGGCGGAACCACCACCGGACAGCAGGAAGATGACGCGGTCGTCTTCGTTGAGGTTGCTGACCAGCTCCAGCACGCGCTTGGCCACGGCCAGGCCGGCGGCGTCGGGGACCGGGTGGGCGGCTTCGACCACCTCGATCTTCTGGCAGTTGGCACCGTGACCGTAACGGGTCACGACCAGCCCGGAGACTTCGCCCTGCCAGCATTTTTCGACCACTTCGGCCATGGCGGCTGCGGCCTTGCCGGCGCCGATGACGATGACCCGGCCGCTACGGTCGGCGGGCAGGTAGGGTTCGAGGACTTGGCGCGGGTGGGCGGCGGCGATGGCTGTGTCGAACAGGTCGCGGAGAAGTTTTTGCGGATCGACCGACATGGCAGGCTCCCATTTATTGTTGTTCTGCAGAATCAAAAACGCCCCTGGAACTGCCTCCGTGCAGGCCGAACCAGGGGCGGGTGTTGCTCGGTGTCACCTATGGACCTGTGGTCGCAGGTTCATCGGTGTTGGCTTTTTCGCGGGGTAAGCCCGCTCCTACAGGAACAGCGCAGTCCTCAGGGGATGTGGGATCCCTGTAGGAGCGGGCTTGTCCCGCGAAGAGGCCGATGAGGCTTACAAATTACTTGTCGTCGCGGATCGAGAAGTTGGCCATGTGCTCCAGGCCTTTGATCAGCGCCGAGTGGTCCCAGTTGCCGCCACCCAGGGCCTGGCAGGTGTTGAACACTTGCTGGGCGTTGGAGGTGTTGGGCAGGTTGATGCCCAGTTCCTTGGCGCCTTGCAGGGCCAGGTTGAGGTCCTTCTGGTGCAGGTTGATGCGGAAGCCTGGGTCGAAGGTGCCTTTGATCATGCGCTCGGCGTGCACTTCGAGGATCTTCGACGAAGCGAAGCCGCCCATCAGGGCTTCACGTACCTTGGCCGGATCGGCGCCGTTCTTGGCAGCGAACAGCAGGGCTTCGGCAACGGCCTGGATGTTCAGGGCGACGATGATCTGGTTGGCGACCTTGGCGGTCTGGCCGTCACCGTTGCCACCCACGCGGGTGATGTTCTTGCCCATGGCTTCGAACAGCGGCAGGGCGCGCTCGAAGGCTTTCGGGCAGCCACCGACCATGATGCTCAGGGTCGCAGCCTTGGCACCGACTTCACCGCCGGACACCGGGGCGTCCAGGTAGGCGGCGCCAGTGGCCTTGATCTTCTCGGCGAAAGCCTTGGTGGCGGTAGGGGAGATCGAGCTCATGTCGATCACGACCTTGTTCGGGCCGACGCCTTCGCCGATGCCGTTCTCACCGAACAGGACGGCTTCGACCTGCGGGGTGTCCGGGACCATGACGATGATGAATTCAGCTTCCTGGGCCACTTCTTTCGGGTTGGCCAGGGCCACGGCGCCAGCGGCGATCAGGTCGGCCGGGGCGGCGTCGTGGTGGGTGGAAACGAAGATGCTGTGACCTGCTTTCTGCAGGTTCTGAGCCATGGGCTTGCCCATGATGCCGGTGCCGATGAAACCGATTTTAGCCATGACAATGTGCCTCTTTGTATTTGTTCACATCAGGCGCTGAGCGCCCGGCTTTTTCAGATTGCGTTGTGCGTCTTCAGCCAGCCCAGGCCCGCTTCGGTGGTGGTCAGCGGCTTGTATTCCGCGCCCACCCAGCCCTGGTAGCCGATACGGTCCAGGTGCTCGAACAGGAAGCGGTAGTTGATCTCGCCGGTGCCTGGTTCGTTGCGGCCTGGGTTGTCGGCCAGCTGGATGTGGTTGATCAGGTTCAGGTTGGCTTCCATGGTGCGAGCCAGGTCACCTTCCATGATCTGCATGTGGTAGATGTCGTACTGCAGGAACAGGTTGTCGCTGCCGACTTCGGCCTGGATTTCCAGGGCCTGTTTCGTGGTGTTCAGGTAGAAGCCTGGGATGTCGCGGGTGTTGATCATTTCCATGACCAGGCGGATCCCGGCGGCTTTCAGCTTGTCAGCGGCGTAGCGCAGGTTTTCCACGAAGGTCTTGCGCACGTCGGCGCACTGCAGGCCTTGTGGGCGGATGCCGGCCAGGGCGTTGACCTGGGTGTTGCCCAGGACCTTGGCGTATTCGATGGCCTTGTCGACCCCGGCGCGGAATTCTTCTACGCGGTCAGGGTGGCAGGTGATACCGCGCTCACCCTTCGACCAGTCGCCCGCTGGCAGGTTGAACAGCACCTGGGTCAGGCCGTTGGCGTCCAGCTGCTGCTTGATTTCGGCCGCGCTGAAGTCGTACGGGAAGAGGTATTCGACGCCGCTGAAACCAGCGTCGGCGGCAGCCTTGAAGCGGGCCAGGAAGTCCTGTTCGGTGAACAGCATGGACAGGTTGGCAGCGAAGCGAGGCATGAGTTGTCTCCTTGCGATGAAGGCCCCCAGCGCGCGTGCACCGGGGGCGTCAGGCGATCAGTCCAGCATCGAGATGGCGGTTGGCGCGTCGTTGCCGGCCAGGGCCAGGTCTTCGAACTCGTTGACCGCGTTGATCTCGGTGCCCATGGAAATGTTGGTCACACGCTCGAGGATCACTTCGACCACGACCGGCACGCGGAACTCTTCGGCCATTTTTTGCGCCTTGAGCAGAGCAGGGGCGATTTCGGCCGGCTCGAACACACGGATGGCCTTGCAGCCCAGGCCTTCGACCACGGCGACGTGGTCGACACCGTAGGTGGCGGCGTCGGTCGAGTTGATGTTCTCGAATGCCAGTTGTACACAGTAATCCATGTCGAAGCCACGCTGTGCCTGACGGATCAGGCCCAGGTAGGCGTTGTTCACCAGCACGTGGACGTACGGCAGGTTGAACTGTGCGCCTACGGCCAGTTCTTCGATCATGAACTGGAAGTCGTAGTCACCCGACAGCGCGACGACCTTGCGCTTCGGATCGGCTTTGACCACGCCCAGCGCGGCAGGGATGGTCCAGCCCAGCGGGCCGGCCTGGCCGCAGTTGATCCAGTGGCGTGGCTTGTATACGTGCAGGAACTGCGCGCCAGCGATCTGCGACAGGCCGATGGTGCTGACGTAGCAGGTGTCCTTGCCGAATACCTGGTTCATCTCTTCGTAGACGCGCTGCGGCTTGACCGGCACGTTGTCGAAGTGGGTCTTGCGCTGCAGGCTCGCCTTGCGCTGCTGGCAGTCTTCCAGCCAGGCCTTGCGGCACTTCAGCTTGCCAGCGGCTTTCCACTCGCGGGCCACTTCGAGGAACACATCCAGTGCCTTGCCAGCATCGGAAACGATACCCAGGTCCGGGGTGAACACACGGCCAATCTGGGTCGGTTCGATGTCTACGTGCACGAACTTGCGGCCTTCGGTGTAGACGTCGACAGAACCGGTGTGGCGGTTGGCCCAGCGGTTACCGATACCGAACACCAGGTCGGATTTCAGCAGGGTGGCGTTGCCGTAGCGGTGCGAGGTCTGCAGGCCGACCATGCCGACCATTTGTGCGTGGTCGTCCGGGATGGTGCCCCAGCCCATCAGGGTCGGGATCACCGGCACGCCGGTCAGCTCGGCGAATTCGACCAGCTTGTCGCTGGCGTCGGCGTTGATGATGCCGCCACCGGCTACCAGCAGTGGGCGCTCGGCGTCATTGAGCAGGGCCAGGGCTTTTTCTGCCTGTACGCGGGTAGCGGACGGCTTGTTGATTGCCAGTGGCTCGTAGGCGTCGATGTCGAATTCGATTTCGGCCATCTGCACGTCGAACGGCAGGTCGATCAGTACAGGGCCAGGGCGGCCGGTGCGCATTTCATAGAAGGCCTTCTGGAAGGCGTAAGGCACTTGGCCTGGTTCCAGAACGGTGGTGGCCCACTTGGTGACTGGCTTGACGATGCTGGTGATGTCGACAGCCTGGAAGTCTTCTTTGTGCAGACGGGCACGTGGGGCCTGACCGGTGATGCAGAGGATCGGGATGGAGTCGGCCGAGGCGCTGTACAGGCCGGTGACCATGTCGGTACCGGCTGGGCCGGAAGTACCGATGCACACGCCGATGTTGCCTGGGTTGGCGCGGGTGTAGCCCTCGGCCATGTGCGAGGCGCCTTCGACGTGACGAGCGAGGACGTGATCGATGCCACCGACTTTCTTCAGGGCCGAGTACAGCGGGTTGATGGCAGCCCCCGGGATGCCGAACGCGGTATCTACACCTTCACGGCGCATGACCAGAACGGCTGCATCGATTGCTCTCATTTTGCTCATGGTTTGTGCCTCATTGATTTTGTAATTGTATACAACCTTCTTTGTGCCAGAGTGTATTCATGGCTGGCCGCTCAGGTCAACGGGTTTTCGTCGGACAAGCCTGCTTTCGTTCGAGCGCCTATGAAAACGGTGGTTTGCGGTCTCGCATACGATCGTTTCAATTTATTGTATACAAAAAAAGATTCAGTTGTGTTCTATTGGCTTATCGATTTTTCACCTGCCCTCAGGGCTTCTCACAACAAGAAGAGGACCTTTCCATGAACGCTTTGAACCTGAAAGTCGCTGTCAGCCTGGTGAATGCCGCGCTGGCGGCGGGCCGCAAAATCAATGCAGCGCCACTGACCGTGGCCGTGCTCGATGCCGGCGGGCATGTGCTGGCCTTGCAGCGCGAAGACGGCGCCAGCCTGATTCGCCCGGAAGTGGCCACCGGCAAGGCTTGGGGTGCGATTGCCCTGGGCAAGGGCTCGCGCCTGCTGGCGCTGGATGCTCAGCAGCGGCCGGCGTTTTTCGCGGCGTTGAACGGTTTGGGCGAGCGGCCAGTGGTGCCGGCGCCGGGTGGCGTGCTGATTCGTGATCAGGACGGCAAGGTGCTGGGAGCGGTAGGGATCAGCGGCGATACGTCGGATATCGATGAGCAGTGCGCGATCAGCGCTATTGAAGAAGTGGGGTTGAAGGCTGATGCGGGTGTAGCGGCGTAAGGCTTGAGATTGTAGGGGGCCGCTTTGCGGCCCTTTCGCGACACAAGGCCGCTCCTACCGGGGATCGAGTACTTCCTGCAGGAGCGGCCTTGTGTCGCGAAAGGGCTGCGAAGCAGCCCCTCTGGGCCGTCAGGCTTCTTCGGGCTCACAGCCCTTGAGCACCATGCGAATGATGGTGTCGGCCGCGGCATCGTAATCGCTGTCGGCCAGCTTGGCCTTGCCGGTCACTGCCGAAATCTGCCAATCGAAATCGGCGTAGGTCTGGGTTGCGGCCCAGATGCTGAACATCAGGTGGTGGGCATCGACATGGGCGATCTGCCCGCGGTCGATCCAGCGCTGGATGCACTCGATGTTGTGCCGGGCCTGCTCGTTCAACTGCTCGACCTGGGGCGGCGACAGGTGCGGGGCGCCATGCATGATTTCGCTGGCGAACACCTTCGAGGCATGCGGCAGGTCACGCGAAATGCGGATCTTCGAGCGGATATACGCACTTAACACTTCTTTCGGATCACCGTCGGCATTGAACGGCGTCGATGCCTGCATGATCGGCGCGATGATGCTCTCCAGGACCTCCCGGTAGAGGTTGTCCTTGGATTTGAAGTAGTAATACACGTTCGGCTTGGGCAGGCCGGCCTTGGCAGCGATGTCGCTGGTCTTGGTGGCGGCGAAGCCCTTGTCGGCAAACTCTTCACTGGCTGCGCGCAGGATCAGCTCCTTGTTGCGCTCGCGAATAGTGCTCATGGTCAGGGATCTTCCTCGATAATGGCCACCTCTAAGAGGGATCGGGCATGGTAGCACCGCGCCCGACGGACGCTCAAGGCAGCGGCTTTGGGCTAGAATCCGGCACATTGACTAATTTGGGTACAAGCAACCATGGCAGGAAGCAGTCTATTGGTATTGATCGACGACATCGCCACGGTGCTCGACGATGTTTCGCTGATGACCAAGGTCGCGGCGAAAAAGACCGCAGGCGTGTTGGGCGACGACCTGGCGCTCAATGCCCAGCAGGTCACTGGCGTGCGCGCTGAGCGCGAAATCCCGGTGGTGTGGGCGGTGGCCAAAGGCTCGCTGGTGAACAAGGCGATCCTGGTGCCGGCGGCGCTGTTGATCAGCGCATTCATCCCCTGGGCGGTGACGCCGCTGCTGATGCTTGGCGGTGCCTACTTGTGCTTCGAGGGCTTCGAGAAGCTGGCGCACAAGTTCCTGCACAGCAAGGAAGAGGACAAGGCGCAACACGAAGCGCGCATGGAGGCCGTGGCCGATGCCAATATCGACCTGGTGGCGTTCGAGAAAGCCAAGGTCAAGGGTGCGGTGCGTACCGACTTCATCCTCTCCGCCGAAATTATCGCTATCACCTTGGGCATCGTTGCCGACTCGCCGCTGACCCAGCAGATCATCGTCCTGTCGGGCATTGCGGTGGTCATGACCATCGGTGTGTACGGGCTGGTGGGCGGTATCGTCAAGCTTGACGACCTGGGCCTGTGGATGACCCAGAAGTCTTCAAGCCTGGTCCGTGCGGTCGGCAACGGCATCTTGCGCGCAGCGCCCTACATGATGAAGAGCCTGTCGGTGATCGGCACTGCCGCGATGTTCCTGGTCGGTGGCGGCATCCTGGTACACGGCGTGGCACCCCTGCATCACGCGGTCGAGGTGTTTAGCGAAGGGCGAGGAGGGGCGCTGACCAGCGCTCTGCTCAATGGCGTGGCCGGTGTGCTGGCAGGGGCTGTGGTGCTGGCAGTGGTGGCGGTTGCGGGGAAACTGTGGCGGGCGCTGCGGCCCGCCACATGAGGGCTTACTTGCCGGTTGCGACGCCTTGCTGCTCTGGCTTCCAGGCGAGCAGGCCCTGGCTGAAGCCGTAGGCAGCGCTCTGGTAGTAGGCGATCGCCCGGCGGATCAGCGGGTTGTCGCTGGCGACCGTGGTTTCGTGGCTTTTGCCCAGGGCGTCCTCATGCACACGCATGCTGCCACGCGGGCTGAGTATTGCCAGGTTGTTACCGTCGAACAGACCCAGGTGCTGGTAGTTGCCGATCAGCACACGGGGTGGCAGATCGTCTTCCTTAAGCAGGTCGCGGCCGAAGAAGGTCGAGGTGTAGTCGACGTTCAGCAGGCCCAGCAGGGTAGGCGCCAGGTCGATCTGGCTGGCCAGCTTGGCGTCTTCGCGGGGCTCGATCATTTTTGGGGCGTAGATCCACAGCGGGATCTGGTAGTTGTTCACCGGCAGGTCTTCGACCCCGGCGCTACCGGCTGTGTGGTCGGCGACAAAGACGAACAGCGTATTGTCGAACCACGGCTTGCCCTTGGCTTCCTTGAGGAACTGGGCGATGGCATGGTCGGTGTACTTCACCGCGCCTTCGCGACCATCGCCTGACGGGATGTCGATGCGGCCCTCCGGGTAGGTGTAGGGGCGGTGGTTCGAGGTGGTCATCAATTGCAGGAAGAACGGCTTCTGCTGGGCGTAATCGGCATCAGCCAGCTTCAGGGTCTGCCGGTACAGGTCTTCGTCAGCCATGCCCCAGGCGTTCTTGAAGCTGATTTCGCTTTCATCGACGCTGCTTTGGTCGACGATGCGGTAGCCGTTGCCGCTGAAGAAGGCGTTCATGTTGTCGAAGTAGCCGCGCCCGCCGTAGACGAAGACGGCGTCGTAGCCTTTGGCGGTCAGTTGCTGGCCAAGGCTGGCGTAGCCGCTTTCACGGCCGATGCGCTTGACGATCGAGCGGCCCGGGGTGGGCGGGATCGACAGGGTGATCGCTTCCAGGCCGCGGTCGGTGCGGGTGCCGGTGGCATAGAAGTTGTTGAAGTAGAGGCTCTCACGGCGTAGGGCGTCGAGGTTCGGTGTGAGGTTGCGCGCATCGCCGTTGCTGCCCATGTACTTGGCGCTGAAGCTTTCGATGGTGACCAGGATGATGTTTGGCGTGCGCTGCTCACCGCTGGCACTGATGTGGCGGCGGATGTCCTGAGGTTCCTGGCCCTGGAACTGTGCATTGGGTTCGGCCAGCTCCTGGTGCATCTGCGCGCCGACTTCACCGGCGCCGAGGCTGGCGTAGAACTGCGTGTAGTCCAGTTCATTGTTACGGAAGGCGGCGAAGAACTGGTACGGGCCGTTGCTGGCCAGTTCGCGCTGGTAGGCATTGCCGCCTTGGCCGCGCGGGAATTGCTGGTCGATCACCACGATGTTCAGGCCGACCAGCACGGCCAGCACGGCCAGCCCCGACAGGCGTTGGCGCAGGGGGGCGGCGGGGCCGCTGAGGGCCTGGCTCAGTGGCTTGCGCAGCACCCACGCAAGCAGGATCGCGGCCACCGCGATGCCGCTGAGCAGCGCCGGCAGCGGGTAGGACTCGCGGATGTTGTCCAGCACTTCCTTGGAATAGACCAGGTAGTCGACAGCGATGAAGTTGAAGCGTACGCCGAATTCGTCCCAGAACAGCCATTCGGCCACGGCGACGAACAGCATCACGAACAGGCTGACCACCAGCAAACCGCCGAGCAGCCAGCGGTTGGCACGCGAGCGCCACAGCCTGGCCGGGCACAACATCAGGTACACACCCAGTGGCAGGGCCGTGTAGATGAGGAAGCTCAGGTCGTAGAGGGCCCCGTCGAAAAAGATCGAGAAGTAATTGCCGCTGACCTCATCCAGATGAGTGACCAGCAATATAAGGCGTGTCAGCAGGAAGATGCCGAACCAGGTTGAGCAAAGCAACAGCAGATAGCGCCATGGCGCGGCGATAGGAGTACGCATCGAGTTGGCCTGTTTTCTTTCTTGGATTATGCGAGGGCATCGAGTTTAGTCGAAAAACTGCAAAAAAAATGTCAAAAGTTTGCAGGGCGTAGGATTAGAGTGGCTTTATAGTCGTAACTGGCCATTTCAGACTTGTTCGAGAGGAGGGCTGCACATGTTCGGTGTACTGACTTACGACGCCTACCACCTGGCGCTCTACCTGCTCACGGCATTGGCTTGGGGCGCTGTGGGTTTTGGCTTCCTGCTGCGTAGCGCGGACGCTCTGGCCCTTTACAAGTGCTGTGCGATGTTCGGCCTGGCATTGGCGTTCAATGCCGGCGTGCTGGTGCTGGATATCTTTCGGGTCATCCCGCACCATGAAGTGGAGTTGATGTTGCTGATGTTTGGCATGCTGCTGCCGGTGGGCATACTTTTGACTTATAAGGCAGCTTTTATTGCAAGTAAGTTAAATCTGAAGCGGCTGTAAGTTTAAACTTACAAACCATGACCGTAACAGCGCCGTCAGCCCACGGCGCTGTCACGTTTCAGCCGATCAGAAGTGCACTTTCACCAGCAAGCTCATGGTGTTCTGGTCGGTGGTGAAGCCATCGCTGTCCTTGATCCCGTACTTGTCTTTCCAGTAGTCGTACTCGACACCCACATACAGCTGCTTTTCGCCCAGGTGCAGGGCCTTGCCCAGGTCGTACTTGATCTGCGGGTTGAAGTGCAGGTTGGCGTGGTAGGTGCCGTGACGGTTCTCGTCGTTGTCGACGACCCAGTCCATGAAGCCGTCGATCAGCACGTCGGAGTCACCGACCGGAATGGTGTAGGACCACACTGGGGTGATCTGCCAGACGTTGTTACCCGCGCGGCTGCCTTCAGGCATGCGGTTGTAGAAGTTCAGCTGGAAGTAGTCGAAGCCTGGAATGCTCAGGTCGAAGCCCGGGCCGATCAGGTACGACTCGACGTCACCCTCGCCAAACTCGTAGGTCGCGGCCAGCAGCACGTCCTTGATCGGGCCGAACTCGAGCTTCTGGTCGAAGATCTTGCCGAACGACAGCCGCGGGCTGAACTCGCCATAGTAGGTGTTAGGGCCGTTGCTGGCGTCCTTCTTGCCCTGATAGAAGATCTTGTCGACGAAGAAGAAGTTGTCGCCGTACTTCCAGCCATCGGCATGCTCGAAGGTAAAGGTCTGCTGGGTATCGGGGTTGACCTTGAAGTTCTTGCCCCACAGGTAGGTCAGGCTGTTGTTCTGCCACTGCAGCAGGTCGCCGGCGAAGGTGGTGCCGCAGGCCAGCAGGCCGCCCGCGAGAATCAGGCTATTGATGGTACGCATTGCGAGTGTCGCTCCCTTGATTGATCTGTTGTCAGCGCTCGTTGTTGGCGCCTTTTTTGTCTTTTGAGTCAGCTTTTTTCGGTAGGCCACAGCTGTTTGGCAAGGGTCAGGCCAACTTTCCTGGGTTGGCGAAACGTTCCTGCTCGACTTCGTTCTGAACGGATGAAAAGGGTCTTTCAGGCTGGCAACACGTTGGCCAACCGCCCGTATTCATTGACTGAGCGGTCAGTAAACGCAGGCAGAATCCATCCTGCCCTGATCGAGGGGGCGCGCAGATTACTGGCTTGCGCGCCACGCCTCAAGTGCTCTGTCCTGGAGCACGGTGATTCAAACCTGTGCGATTGATCAGGTTTTCAGAAATGTAGCTTGATCAGCGCGCTGGCGACACTCTGATTGCTGTCCAGGTTGCCGCGGCTGTCGATGCCGTACTTGTCTTTCCAGTAGCTGTACTCGAAGCCGACGTAGAGCTGCTTGGCACCGAGGTTCAGGGCCTTGCCCAGGTCGTACTTGACCTGTGGGTTGAAGTGCAGGTTGGCGTGGTAGGTGCCACGGCGGTTCTGGTCGTTGTCGGTAACCCAGTCCATGTAACCGTCGATCAGAATGTCGGACCGGCCGACGGGGATGGTGTAGGACCAGCCGGGGGTGATCTGCCAGACGTTGTCACCCGGGCGGTCACCCTCGGTGTTGCGCACGTAGAAATTCAAAGTGAAGTAGTTGAAGCCGGGAATGTCCAGGTCGAAGCCGGGGCCGATCAGGTAGGCCTCGTTTTCGCCTTCGCCACGTTCGTAGGTCATCGCCAGCAGCACGTCCTTGATCGGGCCGAAGGCGAGTTTCTGGTCGAAGATCTTGCCGAACGACAGGCGTGGGCTGAATTCGCCGTAGTAGGTGTCCTCACCTTTGCCAGGGTCGGCCTTGCCGTTGTAGAAGATCTTGTCAACGAAGAAGAACGTGTCGCCGTACTTCCATTTGTTGGCATGCTCGAAGGTGATGGTCTGCTGGATATCGGGGTTGATCTTGAAGTCCTTGCCGTACAGGTACGTCAGGCTTTCGCCGTGCCACAGCAGCCAATCGCCTGCATGGGCGGGGAGGGTGGCCAGCAGGCTGCTGCCCAGCAGCAGGCTTGATGCGATGCGCTTCATGTTGTGATTCCCGGACTTATTGTTTTTGTTGGCGGTTTTTTCGGCGCGCAGGCGCCCCGAGCGGCCCATTCCGGCGGGTCGACGGTGAAGCGGTTACTGCGGAAAATGAGCAGGGGCGGCAAACTGCGCCGCCCCGGCTGGGCTCAATGCTCGTGGCAGACGTCGTTATGCACGGCGCGCTCGGCACCGCCGAGGATGTTGAACAGCACATTGAGTACCAGGGCACTGACCGTGGCCATGGCGATCCCGCTGTGGGTGATGGGTTCCATCCACTGCGGCATCTGCGCGAAGAACTCCGGCTTGACCACAGGGATCAGGCCAAAGCCGACGCTCACCGCCACCAGCAGCTGGTTGCGGCGGTCGCCGATGTCGGCTTCCTGGAGAATCTTGATCCCGGTGGCGGTGACCATGCCGAACATGGCGATGGACGCGCCGCCCAGTACCGCAGGCGGAATCGAAGCGATCAGGTAGGCCGCCTTCGGCAGTAGGCTCAGTGCGATCAGCAATGCACCCGCCGTGACCGTGACGTAACGGCAACGCACGCCAGTCATTTGCACCAGGCCGATGTTCTGGGCGAACGAGGAGTGGGTGAAGGTGTTGAAGAAACCGGCGATGAACGACGCACCGGCATCGCACAGCAGGCCGCGACGCAGCATCCCGGGGGTTACTTCACGATCAGTCACTTTGCCCAGCGCAAGGAACATGCCCGTGGACTCGACGAAGATGATCACCACCACCAGGCACATCGACAGGATCGGCGCCAGGCTGAAGGTCGGCATGCCGAAGTGCAGTGGGGTTACCACTTGCAGCCACGGGGTGGCGCTCAGGCCAGACAGGTCGACCATGCCGATGGAGCCGGCCAGGAGGTAGCCCAGGCCCATTCCCACCAGCACCGAAACGTTGACCCAGAAGCCGCGCATGAAGCGGTTGATCAACAGGATGACGGCCAGCACCAGGCCCGCCACCAGCAGGTAGATCGGCGAACCGAAGGTTGCGGCATCATCGCCGCCACCGGCCCAGTTGACTGCCACCGGGAACAGCGACAGGCCAATGGAGGTGATCACCGTACCGGTGACCAGTGGCGGGAAGAAGCGTACGACCTTGGACATGAACGGCGCCATCAGCATGCCGAAGAACCCGGCAGCGATGGTGGCGCCGAAGATCCCCTGCAGGCCTACGCCCGGCATGCCGGCCATGGCCACCATGCTGCCGACGGCAGCGAAGCTGGCACCCATCATCACCGGCATGCGGATACCGACCGGGCCGATACCGAACGACTGGATGATGGTGGCGACACCGGCGACCAGCAGGTCGGCGTTGATCAGGAAAGCGACTTCTTCACGTGACAAACCAGCGGCCTGGCCGATGATCAGAGGGACGGCGATCGCACCCCCGTACATCAGCAGCACATGTTGCAGGCCAACCAGGAACAGTTGGAACAGGGGCAGAGGCTGTCGCGGCGGCGCAACTGGTATGTACGCCTTGCGTGACTCGGACATGCAGCACCTCGAGTTTTGTTTTTATTCTCGGATCCAAGCGCCAGTCGCATACGGCAGGCTTGCTGGAGGCAGCCTGGGGTTCCCGCACGCAGTCGAACGCTCGATGCTTGCTTGTTGCATGAATCTTAAAGGGCGAGGCCGGGTTACCGGCCTCTTCGCGGCGCAAGGCCGCCCCCCTGCCAGGGCGCGCGGACGCCCTGGCAGGAGAGGGTGGATCAGTTGACCTGGGCGCCTTTGGCGATCCAGTCACCGACGAGTTTGCGCTCCTCGGCGGTCATCTGGGTGATATTGCCCAGCGGCATGATCTGGCTGGCAACCGCTTGCGCTTGGATGCGCGCGGCCTGGGCCTGGATCTGCTGTGGGGTATCGAACATCACACCGGCAGGGGCTGCGCTGAACAGTGGGCTGGTCGGTTTCGACGAGTGGCACACGCTGCAGCGTTCCTGGATGACTTTGTGGATCTTGTCGAAGTCGCCACCCGCCGCTTGTGCGGTCGCCTGGGCCGGAGCCTCGGCTGGCGCGGCTGGGGCTTCGGCGGCCTTGGCGGCTTCCTCGGCGCGCAGCTCGGCGGCGGTCTTGCCCCCGACGGCGGTGGCTGGCAGTGGCTGGTACTCGACCTTCGCCGCGGCCTGCTCAGGGCTTACGGCCATCGGCTTGGGACCGGTCACATAGGCCAGGCAGATCATCGCCAGGGCGCCGACCGGCAGGGTCCAGGCGTACTTGTTGCTGTCGTGGCGGGTGTTGAAGTAGTGGCGGATCAGAACCGCGGCTACTGCAATACCGGCCAGGATCAGCCAGTTGTACTGGCTACCGTAGGTGCTCGGGAAGTGGTTGCTGATCATGATGAACAGCACCGGCAGGGTGAAGTAGTTGTTGTGACGCGAGCGCAGCAGGCCCTTGGCCGGCAGTACCGGGTCTGGGGTCTGGTTGTTCTCGATCGCCGCCACCAGCTGGCGCTGGGCCGGCATGATGATGCGGAACACGTTACCGACCATGATGGTGCCGATGATTGCGCCGGTGTGCAGGTAAGCACCGCGGCCGCTGAACACCAGGCTGAAGCCGAAGCAGGCGGCAATGATCAGGACGAACAGTACGGCGCCGAGCAGGGCAGGGTGCTTGCCCAGCGGCGAGTCGCACAGGAAGTCGTAGATGAACCAGCCGGCGACCAGCGAACCGATACCGATGGCCACGCCTTCGGCACCGCTCAGGGTGCTGCCAGGTGCCAGCAGATACAGGCTCGGGTTCCAGTAGAACACCACGCACAGCAGGGCGATGCCGGACATCCAGGTGAAGTAGGCTTCCCATTTGAACCAGTGCAGGTTCTCAGGCATTTTCGGGGGGGCGAGCTTGTATTTCTCCAGGTGGTAGATACCACCGCCGTGAATCGCCCAGAGATCACCCGACAACCCATCGCGCGGGTTGCTTCGGTTCAGGTGGTTCTCCAGCCAGACGAAGTAGAACGATGCACCGATCCAGGCGACACCGGTGATCATGTGAACCCAGCGAATGCTCAGGTTCAGCCATTCGTGAAGGTGTGCTTCCACAGTATGTACCTCTGCCGATCACCGTGAACGATGACCGACCTTTTCTTATTGGTGGGGATTGAGGATCAGCATCTGTTCCTCGGTGAAGTAATGCTCATCGCAGTTGTTGCCAGAACCACTGCGATCAACCACCAGGAAATCATCCCGCTTTTCGATCGTCAGCACCGGGTGGTGCCAAACGCCGCGATGGTAATTAACGCCCTGCCTGCCGTTACTACGGAAGGCACGGACCAAGCCTGATACAGGTGCATCGCCAACCGGCGCGACCACGATCAGAAAGGGGTTGCCGAGCAGCGGAATGAAAGCCTGGCTGCCCAGCGGATGGCGCTCCAGCATGCGCACGGTCAGCGGCATGTCCTGCGCGTCGGCGCGGAAGATGCTGATGATCGCGTTGTCTTCAGGCTCGGCGGTCTCGACCGTGGCGAGCTTGTGAAAGCGCATGGTCGAGCCATTGTTGATCATGAAGTGGTCGCTGCCATCGGTTTCGATCACGTCTCCGAATTGAGCGAAGGCTTCTTTGGTCAGGGGCTCGATCATCAGGGTGCGCATGCGGTTATCTCTTCTATTGTTCGTTTTTCTGAATAGGGTTCGGCGGGTGCTTACAGCTGCAGCAGGCGGAACAGGGCGATCAGGTTGATTTGCGCCAGGGCTTCCTTGAATTCGGCATCGGCATCGTTGTGGATGCGTTTTTCGAAGGAGGCGAGGATCTGGTGCCGGTTGCTACCTTTCACCGCCATGATGAACGGGAACTGGAACTTGGCCTTGTAGGCGTCGTTCAGTTCGGTGAAACGGGCGAACTCCTCGGCGGTGCACTGGTGGATACCGGCGCCGGCCTGCTCGTTGGTGCTCGACTCGGTCAGTTCGCCCTGGACGGCGGCCTTGCCGGCGAGGTCCGGGTGAGCGTTGATCAGCGCCAGCTGGTCCGCGTGGTTGGCGCTGAGCAGGATGTCGCTCATGCGCTGGTGCAGCGCCTCGATCTCATCCAGTTCACCCAGCTGGCCCAGGTCGTAGGCTTTTTCGGCGACCCACGGCGAGTGCTCGTAGATGTCGGCGAACGCCTTGACGAAGGCATCTCGGTCCAGGGTGGATGGTTTGAGGGTGTTGAAGGCGGTCATCAGGCGTTCTCTTTCTTGTACGGGTGGGTGGCGTGCCAGTGGCGGGCGATGTCCGCGCGACGGGCGAACCAGACCTGGTCGTGGCTCTTGGCATAGTCGACGAAGCGCTTGAGCGCAGCCAGGCGCGCCGGGCGGCCGACCAGGCGGCAGTGCAGGCCGATGGACAGCATCTTCGGCGCTTCGGCGCCTTCGGCGTACAGCACGTCGAACGCGTCTTTCAGGTACTGGAAGAACTGCTCGCCGCAGTTGAAGCCCTGCACTTGGGTGAAGCGCATGTCGTTGGTGTCGAGGGTGTACGGAATCACCAGGTGCGGCTTGCCGGTCGGGTTGTTCGGCTCCCAGTAGGGCAGGTCGTCGTCGTAGGTGTCGCTGTCATAGAGGAAGCCACCTTCCTCCATTACCAGGCGGCGGGTGTTCGGGCCGGTGCGGCCGGTGTACCAGCCCACCGGGCGTTCGCCGGTGAGTTCGGTGAGGATGCGGATGGCTTCGAGCATGTGCTCGCGTTCCTGGGCCTCGTCCATGTTCTGGTAGTCGATCCAGCGGTAGCCGTGGCTGCAGATCTCGTGGCCGGCTTCGGCCATGGCGCGGATCACGTCGGGGTGGCGCTGGGCGGCCATGGCCACGGCAAAGATGGTCAGCGGCACACCGCTGTCCTTGAACAGCTTGAGCAGGCGCCACACGCCGGCGCGGCTGCCGTACTCGTACAGCGACTCCATGCTCATGTTGCGCTGGCCCTGCAGCGGCTGGGCAGCGACCATCTCGGAGAGGAAGGCTTCGGACTCTTTGTCACCGTGCAGGATGTTGCGTTCGCCACCTTCCTCGTAGTTGAGGACGAAAGACAGCGCGATGCGAGCGTTGCCCGGCCATTGCGGGTGAGGAGGGTTGTTGCCGTAACCGATCAGGTCGCGAGGGTAGTCAGCGCTCACTGCAGTCTTCCTTCTTGTGTGTTAGTGCGGGGTGGGCGGGCCGCGTCGGGATGTCGCACCACCGGATGGGCTGATTGTATACAACTTCTGAAATCTTTTGTAAGCCTGTTTTTCCGCATTTCTTCCCTTTTGTCGCCTGAATGCTCTATAGAAGAGCGTTGCAAGAAACCTGCCTGATTGGTCAGTTAACGATGTGAGGCGCTGCAGGGCATCTGTATTTGCGACTGGTGGCCGGTTTGTCGGAACTGCGACGGAAGGGATTAAAAAATTGTGTACAATCTGGCGATGAAATGTCTTAATGGCGTCATTCCCGCACATCGCAGGCCCTATGTTGGGGCATTGGCTGTGTATTTTTTGCCCATAGATTGAACAAGAGGCGACAAGCAAATGGGACGTTTGACCACACACGTACTGGATGCCGCGCATGGCTGCCCAGGCAGCTCGATCAAGGTCGAGCTGTACCGCGTCGAAGGCCAGCAGCTGGAGCTGGTGAACACTGCCCTGACCAACAGCGATGGCCGCGTCGACGCCCCGCTGCTGCAAGGTGACGATTACCGTACCGGCGTTTACCAGCTGCAGTTCAGCGCTGGCGCCTACTACCGTGCCCGCGGCGTGCAGCTGCCGGATACGGCGTTCTTGGATGTTGTCGTGCTGCGTTTCGGCATCGATGAAAAGCAGGAGCACTACCACGTGCCGCTGCTGATCTCGCCGTACAGCTATTCGACCTATCGCGGAAGCTAGTTGGTCGCTAGAAGAATCTTCGTAGGTCCTTTGGCCCGCTCTCACACTGGCGGGCTTTTTTTCGTCTGCTGTTTATCTATCGCCTGTGCCGGCCCCTTCGCGGGGCAAGCCCGCTCCTACAAGGGCGGCGTAGATCCTGTAGGAGCGGGCTTGCCCCGCGAAGGGGCCGGCACAGGCTACAGCCATAAAGAAAGGGCGCCGAAGCGCCCTTTGTTAGTGCAGTGAGGTTCAGAGGAATACGAACTTGGCGATGAAGATCGCACACAGCACCCACAAGCTGGCGGAGATTTCCTTGTACTTGCCGGTACCTGCCTTCAGCGCCACATAGCTGATGAAACCCAGGGCGATACCGTCTGCTACCGAGAAGGTCAGCGGCATCATGATCACCGTGACGATCGCCGGAATGCTGTCGGTGGCTTCATCCCAGTGGATGTGTGCCATGCTGCCCATCATCAACATCGCTACGTAGATCAGTGCGCCCGCAGTCGCATAGGCCGGAATCATCCCGGCCAGCGGGGCGAAGAACATCGCCGCGACGAACAGCAGGCCGACCACCACCGCAGTCAGGCCGGTACGGCCACCGGCGGCAACACCCGCAGCACTTTCTACATAGCTGGTCACCGGTGGCACACCCACCACCGCACCAAACACGCTCGAAGCACTGTCGGCCTTCAGCGCCCGCGACAGGTTTTCGATGCGCCCGTCCGGCGCCACCAGGTTGGCCCGCTGCGCCACGCCCATCAGCGTGCCGGCGGTGTCGAACATGTGCACGAACAGGAACGCCAGGACCACGCTGATCATGCTGACGTTGAACACGCCCGCCACGTCCATTGCCATCCAGGTCGGGGCCAGGCTCGGTGGCATCGACATCACCCCGCCGAACTTGACCAGGCCCAGGCCCCAGCCGGCCAAGGTGACGCCGATGATGCTGATCAGGATGGCGCCGAACACCCGCTTGTAGCTGAGGATGGCGATCAGCAGGAAACATACGGCGGCCAGCAGCGGCCCGGGCTCATGCAGCGAGCCCAGCTTGATCAGGGTGGCCGGGCTGTCGACGATAATGCCAGCGGTTTTCAGGCCGATCAGCCCGAGAAACAATCCGACGCCGGCCCCCATGGCATGGCGCAGGCTCACCGGGATGCTGTTGAGCAACCACTCGCGCACTTTCGACAAGGTCAGGAACATGAACAGCACGCCGGAAACGAACACTGCACCCAGCGCGGTTTCCCAGTTGTAGCCCATGGTGCCGACCACGGTGTAGGTAAAGAAGGCGTTCAGCCCCATGCCCGGCGCCAAGCCCACCGGCCAGTTGGCGTATAGGCCCATCAGCAGGCAGCCCAGCGCGGCGGCGATGCAGGTGGCGACGAAAGCGGCACCATGGTCGATGCCGGCGTCGGCCATGATGTTGGGGTTGACGAAGATTATGTAGGCCATGGTGATGAAGGTGGTCACCCCGGCGATCAGTTCGGTTTTGACGGTGCTGCCGTGTTGCTTGAGTTTGAAAATCCGCTCCAGCCAACTCGTTTCGAGCGGTGGCGCGAGATCCAGCGTAGGGGCTTCGGATTTGCGGCTTTCCACAGCGAGTACTCCTCAAGTCTTTCTTGTTGTTGTTGGAGCCAAGGTCCTGAGCAGTGCACTGGGAGGCTCCACGAGGGAAGGCAGACGTCTGACGCGTTTTGTTGACTCACGAGTCAAGAAGTTGCTCGGTGGATTATCCTTTTGTGTACAAAGAATGCAAATAATGTTTTATCTTTTGTGTGCGTAATGGGGTGTACATCGGCTATATAGGTAAAACGCCCCCTGCGGAATCGCCTCAGCCTGTGTACAATGGCGCCATACTTTCTCTTCGTGCCTCGAGAGCCCATGAACGAACAGCTGCAACCTCTGAAAAAACCTGTGCGCGCTGGCAAGGCCGGCCGCAGTGGTACCCAGGACGACATCGTCTACGCGCATATTTTCGAGGCGATCCTCGAGCAGCGATTGGCGCCGGGCACCAAGTTGAGCGAGGAAGCGCTGGGCGAGATCTTCGGCGTCAGCCGCACCATCATCCGTCGCGCCCTGTCGCGCCTGGCTCACGAAAGCGTGGTGCTGCTGCGGCCCAATCGCGGTGCGGTGGTGGCCAGCCCGACGGTGGAAGAGGCCCGCCAGGTGTTCTTCTCGCGGCGTATGGTCGAACGTGCCATCACCGAACTTGCCGTTCAGCACGCCACGCTGGAGCAACTCAACGAACTGCGCCAGATGGTGCGCGAGGAGCGCGACAGCTTCTCCCGTGGTGACCGGGGCGCCGGTATCCGTCTTTCCGGCGAATTCCACCTCAAGCTGGCCGAGGCCGCGGGCAACGCCCCGCTGGTCAGCTTCCAGCGCAGCCTGGTGTCGCAGACTTCGCTGATCATTGCCCAGTATGAAACGGGCACCCGCTCGCACTGCTCGTATGACGAGCACATGCAATTGATCGATGCCATCGAGGCGCGTGATGCAGGGCAGGCCGTAAGCCTGATGATGCATCACATGGACCATATCGACAGCAAGCTGAACCTGGACGAGGAAAGCGCCTCGGACGATCTGCACGCCGTGTTCTCGCATCTGCTGAAAAAGCCCAAGGTGTCGGCCAAGGGTTGATCGTTTGCCTGATGTGACCGAAGGGCTGCTTTTGCAGCCCTTCGTCGTTACTGGCCATTAGCCAAACGTCTGCTAAATTCTTGTGAGCAAACCTTCATCAAGCAGTTGGGCTTGCGCATCCATTGCGTTCCACTTCTTGAGGAAAGGTCGATGACCATGTCTCTGGGTACAAGGATGGGGGCCGAGCTTGTCGGCACCTTCTGGTTGGTTCTGGGTGGTTGTGGCAGTGCCGTACTCGCAGCCAGTTCTCCCGTCGGCATCGGTGTGCTCGGTGTCGCTTTCGCTTTCGGTCTTACCGTGCTGACCATGGCGTTCGCCATCGGTCATATCTCCGGTTGTCATCTCAACCCTGCCGTGTCGTTCGGGCTGGTGGTGGGTGGGCGCTTTCCGGCCAAGGAGCTGCTACCGTACGTGATCGCCCAGGTGATCGGTGCCATCCTGGCGGCTGGGGTGATCTACCTGATTGCCAGTGGCAAGGCCGGTTTCGAACTGTCCTCGGGCCTTGCGTCCAACGGATACGCCGACCATTCGCCCGGTGGCTACACGCTGGGTGCGGGGTTCATCAGTGAAGTGGTGATGACCGCCATGTTCCTGGTGGTGATCATGGGCGCCACCGATGCCCGTGCCCCGGCAGGCTTCGCGCCGATTGCCATTGGCCTGGCCCTGACCCTGATCCACCTGATCTCGATCCCGGTGACCAATACCTCGGTCAACCCCGCGCGCAGCACCGGGCCGGCCTTGTTCGTCGGTGGCTGGGCCCTGCAGCAGCTGTGGCTGTTCTGGGTGGCGCCGCTGATCGGGGCTGCGATCGGCGGCGCGTTGTACCGGGGCCTGGCGAAAGAACCTTAGCGCTGGTGCACGCAACGCCCGGCGGCGTAGGTTTCACGCACAGTGCGGTCGTCGCCCAGGGTGGTCAGCACGAACAGGGTTTCTTCGATGCTGCCGGACTGCTGAATGCGGTAGTCCAGCAGCGGCGTGGCCTTGTAGTCGAGCACCACGAAGTCGGCATCATTGCCCGGGCGCAGGCTGCCGATACGGTCGTCCAGGCGCAACGCGCGGGCGCCGCCAAGGGTGGCCAGGTACAGCGATTTGTACGGGTGCAGGCGCGCGCCTTGCAGTTGCATCACCTTGTACGCCTCGTTCAGGGTGTTGAGCAGTGAGAAGCTGGTACCGGCGCCAACGTCGGTGCCCAGGCCCACATTGACCTTGAAGCGCTCGGCTTGGGGCAGGTTGAACAGGCCGCTGCCGAGGAACAGGTTGGAGGTCGGGCAGAAGGCCACGGCCGAGCCGGTTTCGGCCAGGCGCTGGCATTCGCTGTCGCACAGGTGCACGCCATGGGCGAACACCGAGCGCTCGCTCAGCAGCTCGAAATGGTCGTAGACGTCCAGGTAGCCGTTCTGCTCGGGAAACAGCTCTTTCACCCAGTCGATTTCCTTGAGGTTCTCGGACAGGTGGGTGTGCATGTACAGCCCTGGGTATTCCTTCAGCAACTGACCGGCCAGTGTCAGTTGTTCCGGCGTGCTGGTCGGGGCAAAGCGTGGGGTCACCGCATAGTGCAGGCGGCCCTTGCCGTGCCAGCGTTCGATCAGCTGCTTGCTCTCGGTGTAGCCGGACTCGGCAGTGTCGGTCAGGTAGTCTGGGGCGTTGCGGTCCATCATCACCTTGCCGGCAATCATCCGCAGGTCCAGGCGCTCGGCTTCTTCGAACAGGGCATTGACCGACTGCGGGTGCACGCTACCGAACACCAGGGCAGTGGTGGTGCCGTTGCGCAGCAGTTCCTTGAGGAAGATTTTCGCCACCTTGTCGGCGTGGTCCTTGTCGGCGAACTGCTTTTCGCAAGGGAAGGTATAGGTGTTCAGCCAGTCCAGCAGTTGTTCGCCGTAGGAGCCGATCATGCCGGTCTGCGGGAAGTGGATGTGGGTATCGATGAAGCCCGGGGTGATCAGCGCGTCCTGGTAATGCACCACCTCGATGTCGGCCGCCAGGCCTGGCAGCAGCTCGCTGGCAGGGCCGACGGCAGTGATGCGGCCATCGTCGATCACCAGCAGGCCGTCCTCGAAGTACTCATGGGAAGCGTCCAAGCCTACCTCGGCCGGGTCGGCGATGCTGTGCAAAATGGCGGCACGGTAGGCTTTGCGGGTAACGGTCATAACACACTCGTCAAATGGCTTGGCTGCGCCGGGAGGGCGGCAGCAACTGGGCAATGGGGCCGGCGTTGGCGGCAGCGTCGTGCTGGCCGAAGCAGGCGTTGTAGGTGGCAATGATTTCGCCGGCGATGGACACGGCAATCTCGATCGGCAGCTTGCCCTTGACCTCAGGCAGGCCCATCGGGCAGCGCATGCGCGCCAGCATGGCATCGTCGTAGCCGCGCTCGCGCAGCCGGTGCTCGAACTTGACCCGTTTGGTCTTCGAGCCGATCAGGCCGAACCAGGTGAAGTCGTTGCGCTTGAGAATGGAGGCGGTCAGTTCCAGGTCGAGCTGGTGGTTGTGGGTCATGACGATGCAGTAGCTGCCTGGCGGCAGGTCCGCGACTTCGTCGACCGGCTCCTCACTGACGACCTTGCTCACCCCGTTGGGGATGAGTTCGGGGAATTCCTGTTCGCGCGAGTCGATCCAGCGTACCCGGCAGGGCAGCGCGGCGAGCAAGGGTACCAGAGCGCGGCCGACATGGCCCGCGCCGAATACGGCGATCTCTGCCTGCACCGCAGCCATGGGCTCGAACAGCAGCACGGTGGCGCCGCCGCAGCACTGGCCAAGGCTGGCGCCGAGGCTGAAACGCTCCAGGTGCGGGGTGGAGCGGTGCTCCTGAAGCATCTGCCGGGCGATGTGCAGGGCCTTGTATTCCAGGTGGCCGCCGCCGATGGTGTCGAACAGGCCGGTGGCGCTGACGACCATCTTCGAGCCAGCGTTGCGCGGGGTCGAGCCGCGCTCCTCGATGATGGTCACCAGCACGCAGGCTTCGCCACGGGATTGGTGGTCGGCGAGGGCGTTGATCCATTGGTGCATGATTCAGCCTCTCTCGGTCACTGTGGCAGCGGGTAAACCTGCTCCCACAGGGGGCCTGCGTTGTCAGTGGGTGACAGTTTCCAGTTCCGGTTCTGCGGTTTGTGCTTCAGCCAACGCCTTGCGCATCTGCTCGCAACCCCACAACACCCGCTCCGGCGTTGCCGGCGCATCCACCTGTGGCTGCACACGGTAGTCGGCAATGCTGGCCACGGCATCCTTGAGCGCACACCAGGCGGCGATGCCGAGCATGAACGGCGGTTCGCCCACGGCTTTGGAATGGAACACGGTGTCTTCCGGGTTCTTGCGGTTTTCCACCAGCTTCACCCGCAGGTCCAGCGGCATGTCGGCCACCGCCGGGATCTTGTAGCTGGCCGGGCCGTTGGTCATCAGCTTGCCCTTGGCGTTCCACACCAGCTCTTCGGTGGTCAGCCAGCCCATGCCCTGGATGAAGCCGCCTTCGACCTGGCCAATGTCGATGGCCGGGTTCAGCGAGTCGCCCACATCATGCAGGATGTCGGCGCGCAGCATCTTGTACTCGCCGGTCAGGGTGTCGACGATCACTTCCACGCAAGCGGCGCCGAAGGCGAAGTAGTAGAACGGGCGGCCACGTGCCTGGCTGCGGTCGTAGTAGATCTTCGGCGTGCGGTAGAAACCGGTGCTAGACAGCGATACCTGGCCGAAGTAGGCCTGCTGCACCAGTTGCTCGAAGCTGACGATCTGGTCACGCACGCGCACATGGCCATTGCGGAACTCGACGTCTTCCTCGGTCACCTGGTAGTGCCGCGCGGCAAATTCGGTGAGGCGCTTCTTGAGGATTTCGGCCGCGTTCTGGGCGGCCTTTCCGTTCAGGTCGGCGCCACTCGACGCCGCGGTCGGTGAGGTGTTGGGCACCTTGTCGGTGTTGGTGGCGGTGATCTGGATACGGTTGAAGTCGACTTGGAAGACCTGCGCCACCACCTGCGCCACCTTGGTGTTCAGGCCCTGGCCCATCTCGGTGCCGCCGTGGTTCAGGTGAATGCTGCCGTCGGTGTAGATGTGGATCAGCGCGCCGGCCTGGTTGAGGAAGGTTGCAGTGAACGAGATACCGAACTTGACCGGCGTCAGCGCCAGGCCCTTCTTCAGCACCGGGCTGTTGGCGTTGAAGCGGCGGATCGATTCGCGGCGCTCGGCGTAGTCGCTGCTGGCTTCGAGCTCGGCGGTCATTTCCTCGAGCATGTTGTGCTCGACGGTCTGGTAGTAGTGGGTGACGTTGCGCTCGGTCTTGCCGTAATAGTTGGCCTTGCGCACGGCCAGCGGGTCACGGCCCAGATGGCGGGCGATGTGGTCCATCACCTGTTCGATGGCAACCATACCCTGTGGGCCGCCGAAGCCGCGGTAGGCGGTGTTGGAGGCGGTGTTGGTCTTGCAGCGGTGCCCGTGGACGGTGGCATCGCCCAGGTAATAGGCGTTGTCGGAGTGGAACATGGCGCGGTCGACGATCGAGCCCGACAGGTCGGGCGAGTAGCCGCAGTTACCAGCCAGGTCGATGTTGATGCCGTGCAGGCGGCCGTCGTCGTCGAAGCCGACGTCGTACTCCACGTAGAACGGGTGGCGCTTGCCGGTCATGGTCATGTCTTCGACCCGTGGCAGGCGCATCTTGGTCGGTTGGCCGGTCAGGCGCGCGATCACCGCGCACAGGCAGGCCGGGCTGGCCGCCTGGGTTTCCTTGCCGCCGAAGCCGCCGCCCATCCGGCGCATGTCCAGCACCACCTTGTTCATCGGCACGTCGAGCACTTCGGCGACCAGTTTCTGCACTTCGGTGGGGTTCTGCGTGGAGCAGTAGACGATCATGCCGCCGTCCTCGGTGGGCATCACCGAGGAAATCTGGGTTTCCAGGTAGAAGTGCTCCTGGCCGCCGATGTGCAGGGTACCTTGCAGGCGGTGCGGGGCGCTGGCCAGGGCGGCCGCCGAGTCGCCGCGCTGGTGGGTGTGGCTGTCGAGCACGAAGTGCTTCTTGCGCAGCGCCTCGACCACGTCCAGCACCGGCTCCAGGTCTTCGTATTCGACGATGGCGGCCATGGCCGCGCGGCGCGCGGTATCCAGGTCGCGGGCCGCCACGGCGAGCACCGGCTGGCCAAAGAACTCGACCTTATCGATGGCCAGCAGCGGGTCGCCGGCGACTACTGGGCCGATGTCCTTCAGGCCCGGGATGTCTTCGTGGGTGATGGCGATGCGCACGCCTTCGAAGGCGTAGCACGGTGTGGTGTCGATGCGCAGGATGCGCGCATGGGCACGGTCGGCGGTGCGCGCATAGACGTGCAACTGGTTGGGGAATTCCAGGCGGTCGTCGATGTACTGGGCCTCGCCCGTCACATGTTTGTCGGCGCTGTCGTGCTTGACGCTGCGGCCGACCCCAGTGGTCAGGTCCTGGCTGAACAGCTCGGCCATCTCGGCCGGGCTCTTGGCTACGTGATGGTTAGACATAGTCGGTCACCCGGGTCTCGATGTAGGGCGTTTGCTGTTCGATGAAGTACTTGCGCAGCAGGTTCTGCGCGGTCAGCAGGCGGTATTCCTTGCTGGCGCGGAAGTCGCTGAGCGGGGTGAAGTCTTCAGCCAGGGCCTGGCAGGCACGCTCAATGTTGGCCTGGTTCCACGGCTTGCCGCGCAAGGCCGCCTCACAGGCGCGGGCGCGTTTCGGGATGGCGGCCATGCCGCCGAAGGCGATACGCACGCCGCTGACCACACCGTCTTCGATGCTCAGGTTGAAGGCCGCGCACACGGCAGAGATATCGTCGTCCAGGCGCTTGGACACTTTATAGGCACGGAAGGCCCAGTCGTTGCTGGCGCGTGGCACGATGATCTTCTCGATGAACTCGCTGTCCTGGCGGGCGGTGATGCGGTAGTCGATGAAGTAGTCTTCCAGCGGTATCACCCGCTGGCGCTCGCCTTGGCGCAACACCACCTGTGCATCCAGGGCGATCAGCAGGGGGGGCGAGTCGCCGATCGGCGAGGCGTTGCCGATGTTGCCGCCGAGGGTGCCCTGGTTGCGGATCTGCAGCGAGGCGAAACGGTGCAGCAGGTCGCCGAAGTCCGGGTACTCTTCGTTGAGTGCGCCGTAGCAGTCGGTGAGCGGGGTGGCAGCGCCGATTTCCAGGTGGCTGGCGGTCTTGTCGATGCGCTTGAGTTCGGCGACGTGGCCGACATAGATCATCACCGGCAGGGTCTTGTGGAACTGGGTGACCTCCAAGGCCAGGTCGGTGCCTCCGGCCAGCAGGCGTGCTTCGGGGTGCGAGCTGTACAGGTCGGCCAGGTCGGCTACGGTCAGTGGCACCAGGCAGCGTTTGTCGCCGCTGTTGAGTTCGCCGGTCTGGGTGGGGGCGATGGCCTTGAGACGGGTGATGGTCTGCGCCTGCTGGGCGTCGAATTGGTCGCGGCAAGGCTGGCGGCAGCTCTGCTCGGCGGCGTCGAGGATCGGGCGGTAACCGGTGCAGCGGCACAGGTTGCCGGCCAGGGCTTCCTGAGCCTGATGCAGGTCGGCGCCCTGGCTGTTCTTCTGCAGGGCGAACAGCGACATGACGAAGCCGGGGGTACAGAAGCCGCATTGCGAACCGTGGCAATCGGCCATGGCCTGCTGCACGCTGTGCAGTTGGCCATTGTGCTTGAGGCCTTCGACGCTGATCAGTTGCTTGCCGTGCAAGGAGGAGACGAAGGTCAGGCAGGCGTTCAGGCTGCGGTAGCGCAGGCTGTCTTCGCCCTGTTTGTCCTGGACAAGCTCGCCGACTACCACGGTGCACGCGCCGCAGTCGCCACTGGCGCAGCCTTCCTTGGTGCCAGGTTTGCCCAGGTGCTCGCGCAGGTACTGCAGCACCGTCATGTTCGGGTCCAGGGCGTGCTCACTACGCAGCGCCTGGTTGACGAGAAACTGGATCACGGGGATGGCCTCGCAATGGTTTTATTGTTGTTGGGCGGACAATAAGCAGACCTGTCGCGGCGGTCAATAATTTTCTGACTCAAAGGTCAGGAAATTGTTCATGCTTACGCCTAGCCGAACGATATGCCCATACCTCAAGCATAGATCGCGCCGTACGGCCGGCTGTTTGGCGGGTCAAATAAAGCGCCACGCCCCTCTGCGCGTGCGCTGGGCAAGTGCGCTACAATCGCTCCCTTGTGCCCAGTTCAATGATTTTGAAGGAAAACCATGACGTTCAAGGCGCCGGACAGCCTCTCCGAGCAGATTGCCGACTACCTGGCTGAACGCATCATTCGCGGCGAGCTTGCGCCCGGTGAGCGGATCCAGGAGCAGAAGGTCACCCAGGCCCTCAGCGTCAGCCGCGGCTCAGTGCGCGAAGCGTTATTGATTCTCGAACGTCGCCATCTGGTCGCGATCCTGCCGCGACGCGGTGCCCATGTCACCGAACTGGACGAGCGTAGCGTGCGCAGCCTGTGCACCCTGATGGGCGAGTTCTACATCCTGCTGGGCAATGCCGTGGCGCAAAAATGGCGCACCGAAGGCGACCTGCGCCCGTTTCTGGACATCCAGCAGAACCTGCGCCACGCCCGCGAGCAGCAGGATATCAAGGTGTTCGTCGCCGACAGTTTCGCGGTGATGCGTGCCGCCTACCGCTTCGCCGACAACCCTTACCTGCAGGAAACCGTGGAAAACCTGCAGCCGGCCATGAGCCGCGCCTATTACCTGGCCCTGGACCAGCGTCAGGCCAGCATGGACGACTACCTCGACCTGTTCGCCCGCCTGCTCGAAGCCGTGGTTGCCCGTGACCTGCCGCGCATCCGCGAGGTGCTCACCGCCTATGGCCAGCGCAGCTGCGAACTGGTGCTGGCGGCGCTGGCCCGGGGCTGACCGATGCGCCTGAAGTGCATTCGACTGGCCGGCTTCAAGTCGTTCGTCGACCCGACCACGGTCAACTTTCCCAGTAACATGGCGGCCGTGGTCGGCCCCAATGGCTGCGGCAAGTCCAATATCATCGACGCGGTGCGTTGGGTGATGGGCGAGAGTTCGGCAAAGAACCTGCGTGGCGAGTCGATGACCGATGTCATCTTCAATGGCTCGACCAGTCGCAAGCCGGTGAGCCAGGCCAGCATCGAACTGGTGTTCGACAACAGCGAAACTACCTTGCTGGGCGAGTATGCCGCCTACGCCGAGATTTCCATCCGCCGCAAGGTCACCCGTGATGGGCAGAACAGCTATTACCTGAACGGCACCAAGTGTCGCCGGCGGGACATCACCGACATTTTCCTCGGTACTGGCCTGGGGCCGCGCAGCTACTCGATCATCGAGCAGGGCATGATCTCCAAGCTGATCGAGGCCAAGCCCGAAGAGCTGCGCAACTTCATCGAAGAGGCGGCCGGCATTTCCAAGTACAAGGAGCGCCGCCGCGAGACCGAAAGCCGCATCCGCCGCACCCAGGAGAACCTGGCGCGCCTGACCGACCTGCGCGAAGAGCTGGAGCGTCAGCTTGAGCGCCTGCACCGCCAGGCCCAGGCTGCCGAGAAATACCGCGAATACAAAGCCCAGGAGCGCCAGCTCAAGGCGCGCCTGTCGGCCCTGCGCTGGCGCGATCTCGACGAGCGCGTACGTCAGCGCGAGGCAGTGATTGGTGATCAGGATATCGCCCATGAGGCGCTGGTGGCCGAACAGCGCAATGCCGATGCCAGCATCGAGCGGCTGCGCGACGGCCACCACGAATTGTCCGAGCGCTTCAACCAGGTCCAGGGTCGCTTCTATTCGGTAGCGGGTGATATCGCCCGGGTAGAGCAGAGCATTCAGCACGGCCAGCAACGCCTGCGCCAGCTGCAGGACGACTTCAAGGAAGCCGAACGCACCCGCCAGGAAACCGAATCGCACCTGGGGCATGACCGCACCTTGCTGGCCACTCTGGGTGAAGAGCTGGCCATGCTCGAACCGGAGCAGGAGCTGACCCTGGCCGCAGCCGAGGAGGCTGCCGCCACGCTCGAAGAGGCCGAGTTGGGCATGCACGGCTGGCAGGAGCAATGGGACAGCTTCAATACTCGCTCAGCCGAGCCACGGCGGCAGGCCGAAGTGCAGCAGTCGCGCCTGCAGCAGCTGGAAACCAGCCTGGAGCGCCTGGCCGATCGCCAGCGCAAGCTGGTCGAGGAAAGCGAGCAGCTGGGGGTGGATCCACAAGACAGTTCCCTGTCGGAGCTCTCCGAGCAACTGGCCAGCAGCGAGGTGCTGCTCGAAGCGTTGCAGCTGTCGGAAGAGCAGGTGGTCGAGCGCCTGGAAAGCGTGCGTGAGCAATTTCAGCAGGCCACCCAGGCCCAGCAACAGCAGCAGGGCGACCTGCAGCGCCTCGGTGGTCGCCTGGCCTCGCTGGAGGCGCTGCAACAGGCCGCACTTGAGCCGAGCGTCGGCGCCGCCGACTGGCTGCGTGAACAAGGCCTGGAGCAGCGTCCGCGCCTGGCTGAGGGTCTGCGCGTGGAGCCAGGGTGGGAGCTGGCGGTCGAAACCGTGCTGGGTGCCGACTTGCAGGCCGTACTGCTGGACGACTTCACCGGGCTGGATTTCAACGGTCTGGAGCAGGGCGAGTTACGCCTGTTGCTGTCGGCCGGAGGTGGTGAGCGTCAGCCGGGCAGCCTGCTCGACAAGGTTGAAGGTTGCATCGATCTGGCCCCGTGGCTGGGGCGGGTGCAGCCGGTTGAGGACCTGGCCGAGGCCCTGGCACGGCGCGCGGGGCTGGGCGAAGGGCAGAGCCTGGTCAGCCGCGATGGCTACTGGGTTGGCCGCCATTTCCTGCGTGTCAGCCGCGGTGGCGATGCCCAGGGCGGCGTGCTGGCCCGTGGCCAGGAAATCGAACGCCTGGGCCAGGAGCAGCTGGAACTTGAAACAGCGCTGGAGCAGCTGGAGCAGCAGCTTCAGTTAACTCGCGAGCAACAGCTTGAGCTGGAGGAGCAGCGTGAGCAGCTGCGTCGCCGCACCCAGGAAGAAAACCGCCAGCACGGCGAGCTCAAGGCCAGCCTGTCCGCCGGCCGTGCCCGCGCCGAGCAGGTAGAGCTGCGTCGCCACCGTCTGCAGGAAGAACTGGCCGAGCTTCAGGAGCAGCGTGCACTGGAGCAAGAGCAGTTGGGCGAGGCGCGCCTGGTGCTGCAGGACGCCCTGGACCTGATGGCTCAGGACACCGAGCAGCGCGAACAGCTGATGGCGCGCCGCGACACCCTGCGCGAAGGCCTCGACCGTATCCGCCAGGAAGCCCGCCAGCACAAAGACCACGCCCACCAGTTGGCCGTGCGCCTTGGCTCGCTGCGTGCCCAGTACGACTCCACCCGCCAGGCCCTGGAGCGTCTGGAACAACAGGCCGCGCGCCTGAGCGAGCGCCAGGAACAACTGAGCTTGAACCTGGAAGAAGGTGAGGCGCCGCTCGAAGAGCTGCGCCTGAAGCTCGAAGAGTTGCTGGAGCGGCGTATGAGCGTCGACGAAGAAATGCGCCTGGCGCGCCTGCACATGGATGAGGCCGACCGCGCACTACGCGATGCCGAAAAGCGCCGCACCCAGGCCGAACAGCAAGCCCAACTGCTGCGCGGCCAGCTGGAGCAGATGCGCCTGGAGAACCAGGGCCTGGACATCCGGCGCAAGACCTTGCAGGAACAATTGCAGGCCGACGGCTACGATTTGCAGGGCGTGCTTGCCACCGTCGAGGCCGAGGCCAGCGAGCAAAGTACCGAGCAGGAACTGGAGCAGGTCGAAGGCCGCATCCAGCGCCTCGGTGCGATCAACCTGGCGGCCATCGAGGAATACGAGCAACAGTCAGAGCGCAAGCGCTATCTGGATGCCCAGGACGCCGACCTGGTCGAAGCGCTGGAGACCCTGGAAAATGTCATTCGCAAGATCGACAAGGAAACGCGCAACCGCTTCAAGGATACCTTTGATCAGATAAATGCCGGATTACAGGCACTTTTTCCAAAAGTTTTCGGTGGCGGCAGCGCTTATCTGGAACTGACGGGCGAAGATCTACTCGATACAGGGGTGACGATCATGGCGCGCCCGCCGGGCAAGAAGAACAGCACCATCCATCTGCTGTCCGGCGGCGAGAAGGCACTGACCGCATTGGCGCTGGTGTTTGCCATCTTCAAGTTGAACCCCGCACCGTTCTGCATGCTCGACGAGGTCGATGCGCCGCTGGACGATGCCAACGTCGGCCGGTACGCACGGCTGGTCAAGGAAATGAGTGAAAGCGTGCAGTTCATCTACATCACCCATAACAAGATCGCCATGGAGATGGCGGATCAATTGATGGGGGTGACCATGCACGAGCCCGGTTGTTCACGTCTTGTTGCAGTTGATGTGGAGGAGGCTTTGGCCATGGTGGACGCCTGATACGCGAAGATTGGGCAAAAAGCGTAGGCAAATGGCCTGTCATGTGCGACAGACGGTGTAAAGTTGTCTTTGGTCGTGCTAGCTTAATGTCACTCGTTTTTTGCGTGGGTAAAACGCCTGTCAGAACATAGAGTTGGCGCCACGTGTTAAAGGGCTTTGAACCCTTTGTTTTCAAGCATATTTTTATAGAGGCACGGGATTACATGGAAATCGGTCTGCGCGAGTGGCTGATCGTCATCGGCGTCATTGTTATCGCCGGTATTCTTTTCGACGGCTGGCGCCGCATGCGCGGCGGAAAAGGCAAGCTGAAATTCCGTCTGGATCGCAGTTATTCCAACCTGCCGGACGAGGAGGGGAGCGCTGAGGTGCTCGGCCCGTCGCGGGTACTGGATGCGCAGAAGGAGCCGGAACTGGACGAGGCTGACCTGCCGTCGGTCAGTGCGCCGCTGCGCGAACGTGAGCGCGAGCCTAAGCCGGCCAAGGCCAGCAAGCGCGGCAAGCGTGTAACAGAAGCGCAGCATCAGGGCGACATGGGCCTGGCCGCCGAACCGCGCGAGCCGGACCTGTTTGCCGATGCCGACGAAGATTTCGCCGCCGACAACCCTCGCAGCAACGCTGCCGCGCCGGGTGCCAGCGTCGCCAAAGAACTGCCGCCGGCCGAAGAAGTGCTGGTGATCAGCGTGATCTCCCGCGACGAAGGCGGCTTCAAGGGCCCGGCGCTGCTGCAGAACATCCTCGAAAGCGGGTTGCGTTTCGGCGAGATGGACATCTTCCATCGTCACGAAAGCATGGCCGGCCACGGCGAGGTGCTGTTCTCCATGGCCAACGCCGTGAAGCCTGGCATCTTCGACCTGGACGATATCGACCACTTCAGCACCCGTGCGGTGAGCTTCTTCCTCGGCCTGCCAGGCCCGCGTCACCCGAAGCAGGCCTTTGACGTGATGGTGGCCGCGGCGCGCAAGCTGGCCCACGAGCTCAATGGCGAACTGAAGGACGACCAGCGCAGTGTGCTGACCGCCCAGACCATCGAGCACTACCGCCAGCGCATCGTCGAGTTCGAGCGCCGTGCGCTGACCCAGAAACGCTGATGTACCCGCGTGGGCAGGCCCAGCCTCGGTCCTGCCCACTCTGTTTCAAGCGCAAGAGCAGCCAATGGCTGCTCTTTTGCTTTGCAAGAGAACCTGAAGAATGACCGCCGAAACCCGAATTCACGAACTGCGCGCCGAGCTCGACCAGCACAACTACCGCTACTACGTGCTCGACGAGCCCAGCGTGCCCGATGCCGAATACGATCGCTTGTTCAACGAACTCAAGGCGCTCGAGGCTGAAAACCCGCACTTGGTCACCCCCGACTCACCGACCCAGCGCGTCGGCGGCGCTGCTCTGGCCGCGTTCAGCCAGGTGCGTCACGAGGTGCCGATGCTCAGCCTGGGCAACGCCTTCGAGGAAGCCGACCTGCGTGAATTCGGCCGCCGCGTGGTGGACGGCCTGGACCAGCCTGGCGCCGTGGATTTCAGCTGTGAACCCAAGCTCGACGGCCTGGCGGTAAGCCTGCTGTACCGCGACGGCCAGCTGGTGCAGGGGGCCACCCGTGGCGACGGCACCACCGGCGAGGACATCAGCGCCAACGTGCGCACGGTGCGCAATATTCCGCTGAAGTTGCAGGGCAAAGGCTGGCCCGCCGTGCTCGAAGTGCGCGGCGAGGTATACATGAGCAAGGCCGGCTTCGACCGCCTCAATGCGGCCCAGGCCGAAGCCGGCGGCAAGACCTTCGCCAACCCGCGCAACGCCGCTGCCGGCAGCCTGCGCCAGCTGGACTCGAAGATCACTGCCAGTCGCCCGCTGGAGTTCTGCTGCTACGGGGTGGGGCAGATCAGCGAAAGCATCGGTGAAAGCCATATCGGTATTCTCGAGCAGCTCAAGCAGTGGGGCCTGCCGATCAGTCGCGAGCTCAGGCATGCGGCCGGTATCGAAGAGTGCCTGGCCTACTACCGCGACATTGGCGAACGGCGCAACAGCCTGCCTTACGAGATTGATGGCGTAGTGTTCAAGGTCAACAGCCTGGCGGCTCAACGCGAGCTGGGCTTCCGCGCCCGTGAGCCACGCTGGGCCATCGCTCACAAGTTCCCGGCAATGGAAGAACTCACCGAAGTGCTGGATGTGGAGTTCCAGGTCGGCCGTACCGGCGCGGTTACGCCAGTGGCGCGCCTGAGGCCGGTCAAGGTCGCCGGCGTGACCGTGTCCAACGCCACCCTGCACAACATGGACGAGATCGCCCGGCTGGGGCTGCGTATCGGTGACACGGTGATCATCCGCCGCGCCGGTGACGTGATTCCGCAGGTCATGCAGGTGGTGCTTGAGCGCCGTCCTGACGATGCCCGCCCGGTAGAAGTGCCGAACGCGTGCCCGGTCTGTGGCTCGCAAGTCGAGCGTACCCAGCTGGTCAAGCGCAGCAAGGGCAAGGAAACCACCAGCGAAGGTGCGGTGTACCGCTGCGTCGGCCGCCTGGCCTGCGCTGCGCAGCTCAAGCAGGCGATCATTCACTATGTTTCCCGCCGCGCCATGGACATCGATGGCTTGGGCGAGAAAAGCGTCGAGCAGCTGGTGGATGAAGGCCTGATCGGCTCGCCGGCAGACCTGTACAAGCTGGAGTTCGATCAGATCGTCGGCCTGGAGGGTTTTGCCGAGGTCTCCAGCAAGAAGCTGCTGGACGCGATCGAAGCCAGCAAACGCCCGGGCCTGGCGCGCTTTATCTACGCCCTGGGCATTCCGGATGTCGGCGAGGAGACTGCCAAGGTCCTGGCCCGCTCGCTGGGTAGCCTGGCTCGCGTGCAGCAGGCGCTGCCGCAGGTGCTGACCTATTTGCCGGACATTGGCCTGGAAGTCGCACACGAGATCCACAACTTCTTCGAGGATGAACACAACCGCAAGGTCATCGAGCAGTTGTTGGCCAGTGGCATGCAGTTGCAGGACGAGGGCGACCTGGCCGCAGAGTTCGCGGCCAGCACCACCCTGGCCGGGCTGATCGCCAAGCTGGACATTGCCTCGGTCGGCCCGACCGGGGCCGAAAAGCTGGTGGCCAAGCTCGACAGCCTGGACAAGATCATTGCGGCGGACGGTATCGACCTGCGCCAGGCGCTGGCGGCGAAACAGGCCGAAGCAGTGCGAGAGTTCTTCAAGGACGAGGCCAACCAGAAGCTGGCCCGTGATATCGAGGCCCAGTTGTTGGCGTTTGGCATGCACTGGAGCTGCGAGAAGAAAGTGGCCGAAGGCCTGCCGCTCGCCGGTCAGACGTGGGTGCTGACGGGGTCTCTGGAACGCTTCAGTCGAGACATCGCCAAGGAGAAGCTGGAGGGGCTGGGCGCCAAGGTGGCCGGCTCGGTTTCTGGCAAGACCCACTGTGTGGTCGCTGGCCCCGGCGCCGGCTCCAAGCTGGCCAAGGCCAGTGAGCTGGGCGTGAAGGTGCTGGATGAGGAGGCTTTCGTAGCCTTCCTGGCAGGGCACGGCATCACTGTTTGAGGCTTGCCACAATCCCTGTAGGAGCGGCCTCGTGTGGCGAAAGGGCTGCAAAGCAGCCCCAGCAATATCGAGTTATGCCTCAGATATGGGGCCGCTTCGCGCCCCTTTCGCGACACAAGGCCGCTCCTACATGAGTCCCGTGCTGCGCCCTGCTCGGACAAGTCATTGAGAAATGATGACTTTTTCTTGCGCAGAGGTTGTATCTTCGCCCCAGACCGGTACAATGGCGCGGCTCGCTGCTTGGCGAGCCGTGTAGTGGTGGCCCCATCGGTCCCCCCGCATTGATTACCCGTTAACCTGGTCAGGCCCGGAAGGGAGCAGCCATAGCGGGAACATCGAGTGCCGGGGTGTGGCTGGTGGGGCCGCCTCCATTTCCGGGGTCGGAAAATTTCATTCGGCCCGGCTTTCAGATTCATCCCACCTCTGTATCACTTGGCTACAGGTGTCGCATGATCAACGTGCAGACAACTATGATATTTCAAGGGCTGCAGCGTTCGCCTGGAAATCTCCTGCTTTAGAACGAGAAATTTCCTACACGCATTCCTTTCGTGAAGATTTATCCTACGCAACCTGTCGCCACCCGTCTGATTGTCCCTGGGAAGCCCGCGCTTTAGCATTTTGTGGTCGCTGTCGGTTCAGCGATCGGGTGTGGAAGCCCAGCGGTGTGGCGAATGTCGTTATGACAGTTGTGCGCGGGAGGTTCTCAAGCCTGCCGGGCTCGCCGTACCCTGGTCTTCCACCCCGCGTACAACTGTCACCCTTTCGCGTGGAAGCGAAAAGGGGGCACCAACTCGGTACGGTGACCTATGAAAAAGATTGTTCCAGATCCACCCCA
This sequence comes from Pseudomonas sp. NBRC 111124, assembly GCF_001320245.1. Lineage (GTDB taxonomy): Bacteria > Pseudomonadota > Gammaproteobacteria > Pseudomonadales > Pseudomonadaceae > Aquipseudomonas. The sequence continues at coordinate 74,927 of NZ_BCBA01000013.1, read as the reverse complement.
CAACCTCGATCTCCAGCCAGGCAAGGTCCTGTCTCGTGCCATCAGCGAGGGTATAGTCCCGATGGAATACGTACTCATGAACGTCTCCCATTATCTGATGTTCGCCTACAGCGACAGTCGGCGGGCGCTTGAGCGCATTGAGGACGAAGAGACGAGGCAATTACTCCAGCATGGCTTGCGGGCGATGCAGATTGCCTGTGGACAGGCGGATGCGTTGGTGGCGGCTGTGGAGCAGAAGTGATTGTGAGGGCTGGCAGGTGCTTGTCACAAGAGCTTCAGCGCCTGTGGCAGGCACCTTGCGGCCTTTCGCGCAATTGCCAATGAGCCGTTTCGAGCCCGGCCTCAAGGCCGCGCCCCAAGACCCTCCCCCGAATACTCCGCCGCCCCATACCGCTGCACAATGCGATCAATAGCCCCGGATTCCTTCATCCGCACCAGTGCCCGCAAAACCCCCTGGGTCGGTATCGCCGGGTCATTCCTCACCATGCACCCCAGCGCCTGCTCCTCCAGTACTGCCTGCACCTGCAGCCGCTGCCCGGCTGGCAAACCCTGGTTGAACCACTGCAGCGATAGCTCATTGCTCACCGCGTGCTGATACCGCCCGACCTGCAGCTTCTGTAGCGCCAATTGCTGGCTACGGCTGTCTTCGCGCTGCAAGCGTCCTTGGGCAAACAGCGGCTCTAGGGTGCCATAGGCATAGCCAAGCACCGTGCCAATCGCCTGGGGTGGCAGTTGTTCGGGCTGGACAGCATCGTTGTCGCCCGGCCGCCCGACCAGTACATCGCGCTGCTGAATCAACGGGATGCTCCAGACAAAATTGCCTGGGCGATCATTGAACCACCGGGTGCTGGCATAGCAGCGCACATCGATATCGCCAGCATCCATCGCCTGCTGCAGGCGCAGGCGGGCCATCACGTGATACTCCGGGCGCACGCCGGCTTCCCGGGCCAGTGCCTGGAGAAGGTCGAACACCAGCCCCTCCACCGGCTGGTCGCCTTCCAACCGCACCAGCGGCATGCTCCAGCTCTCGACCACGGAAAAACGCAGCACCGGTTGTTCCGCCAGGCTATGGGCGGTCCAGAGCAGTAGCAGAGCCAACAGTCGTCGCAAAGCACATCCTCCTTGAACTACGCGCCAGTTGCTTAGCTTAGACGAACCATGCAGGGTGCAATTTTGCCCCCGCTCCGCTAGCATTAGCGATCTTCCGCTCGATCAGGCTGCGATGGTTTTTCGATGAGTTATCAGGTTCTTGCACGTAAATGGCGTCCGCGCTCGTTCCGCGAAATGGTCGGCCAGACCCATGTGCTCAAGGCCTTGATCAATGCCTTGGACAACCAGCGCCTGCACCACGCCTACCTGTTTACCGGTACGAGGGGGGTGGGCAAGACTACCATTGCGCGAATCATCGCCAAATGCCTCAACTGCGAGACCGGCATTACCTCCACGCCCTGTGGCACCTGCTCGGTATGCCGGGAGATCGATGAAGGCCGTTTCGTCGACCTGATCGAGATCGACGCCGCGAGCCGCACCAAGGTCGAAGACACCCGCGAACTGCTCGATAACGTGCAGTACGCGCCGAGCCGTGGGCGCTTCAAGGTCTACCTGATCGACGAAGTGCACATGCTCTCCACCCACTCGTTCAACGCCTTGCTCAAGACGCTGGAAGAGCCGCCGCCCTACGTCAAGTTCATCCTTGCCACCACCGACCCTCAGAAGCTGCCTGCCACCATCCTGTCGCGCTGCCTGCAGTTCTCGCTGAAGAACATGAGCCCGGAGCGGGTGGTCGAACACCTGAGCCACGTGCTGCAGGCCGAAAACGTGCCGTTCGAGCCAGATGCCCTGTGGCTGCTCGGCCGTGCCGCCGATGGTTCCATGCGTGACGCCATGAGCCTCACCGATCAGGCCATCGCCTTCGGCGAGGGTAAGGTTTTGGCAGCCGATGTGCGCGCGATGCTTGGCAGTCTCGATCACGGCCAGGTGTATGGTGTGCTGCAGGCGCTGCTCGAAGGGGATGCGCGGGCGCTGCTTGAAGCTGTGCGCAACCTTGCCGAGCAGGGGCCGGATTGGAGCGGCGTACTCGCTGAAATGCTCAATGTGCTGCACCGCGTGGCGATCGCCCAGGCGCTGCCCGAGGCGGTGGACAATGGCCAGGGGGACCGCGAGCGGGTGTTGGCGTTGGCCTCGGCGTTGCCGGCCGAGGATGTGCAGTTCTACTACCAGATGGGCCTGATCGGCCGCCGTGACCTGCCATTGGCACCGGACCCGCGGGGCGGTTTCGAAATGGTCCTGCTGCGCATGCTCGCGTTCCGCCCGGCTGATACCGACGATGCGCCGAAGCCGGTGCTAAAGCCAGTGGGGATCAGCCAGGCCACAGCTGATCCGGCAACCTCGGTGGCAGCGCCAGCCGTTGCTGCCGTAGTGGCGTCTGAACCTGCGCCGGTGGCGCCTGTCTCACAGGCTGAAATCGCTCCGGTAGTGGAGGCGGCCCCGGAACCTGAACCTGAAGCTGCTGCGCCTGAGTCGGTAGTGGTGGAAGAGGTCATCGACCTGCCATGGGAGGAGCCCGCGGTGGCGACTGCGCCTGTGCCCGAACCCGAGCCTGTACCGGCTCCAGCTCCGGCCCCGGTTGCAGCCTCGCAAAACCCGCAGCCAGCCTATGACGAGCCGCCCTTCGACCCGTCTGCCTACGCTGCAGCTGGCATGGACCGCGACGACGAGCCGCCTATGGATGAGGACTATTACGGTGGCGAAAGCGATCCGGTAGGCTTCAGCTATCTCGACGAGCTGGCCGAGCATGTTCAGGAAGAAAAACCGGTAGCCGCCCCCCAGCCGTTGCCGGCAGCCAAACCGGCCACTGGGCTGGCGCTGCAATGGCTGGAATTATTCCCACAGTTGCCTGTGTCCGGCATGACAGGCAACATCGCAGCAAACTGCACGCTGATCTCGGCGGAGGGTGACGACTGGCTGCTGCACCTGGACCCGGGCCAGGGCGCGCTGTTCAACACCACTCAGCAACGCCGGCTGAACGAGGCGCTCAATCAGCACCTGGGGCGCACGCTGAACCTGCGCATCGAGCTGATCCTGCCCGAGCAGGAAACCCCGGCGCAGGCAGGTGCGCGCAAACGTGCCGAACGTCAGCAGGATGCCGTGACCTCCATCGAGCAGGATCCGCTCATCCAGCAGATGATCAAGCAGTTCGGTGCCAAGGTGCGACAGGATACTATTGAGCCTGTAGATGCCCTGGTCAGCCAGGGCCAGTAACCGATAACCATGCGGCCGGCCCCGTGCAAGGCCGCATCACATGACCCAATCGAGGTATACCCCCATGATGAAAGGTGGCATGGCCGGCCTGATGAAGCAGGCCCAGCAGATGCAGGAAAAGATGCAGAAGATGCAGGAAGAGCTGGCCAACGCCGAAGTCACTGGCCAGTCCGGTGGCGGCCTGGTGAGCGTGGTGATGACCGGTCGTCACGACGTCAAGCGTGTCAGCATCGACCAGAGCCTGATGTCGACCGATGAAGACGACAAGGAAGTGCTGGAAGACCTGATTGCCGCTGCGCTGAACGACGCGGTGCGCAAGATCGAGCAGAACAGCCAGGACAAGATGGGCAACATGACCGCTGGCATGCAGTTGCCACCGGGCTTCAAGATGCCGTTCTAAGGTCTCGGCAAGTTCAAGAAGCCGCCGCTGGGTATCCAGTGGCGGCTTTTTTGTTTGAATGATTGACCAATTAAAAGTCGTTCGCTCAAGCCTCTTTCGACAGTTCCATCGAGCGTCGATGCGCGGCTGAAGTTGCCTGTTCCACCAGTTCGCGAAGTTTGCGTTGACTTTCAAATACTTCAATAGCCGCAGCGGTAGTGCCGTTAGGTGAAGTTACCGCGGCGCGCAGTTCGGTGAAATCGGCATAAGCCTGATGTTGCACAGTGGCTGCGCCGAACGCAGTTTGCGCCGCCAGGTTTCGTGCCAGTTCAGCCCCCAGCCCCAGCTTCACCCCTGCGTCGGCAAGTGCTTCACTGAACAGGTGGTAATATGCCGGGCCGCTGCCGCTGATGGCTGTGACCGCATCCAGCTGTTGTTCTTCATCCACCCAGTAAGCCGCGCCTACCGCCTCGAATAGGCGGCTTATCACTGCCTTGCGCGTTGCATCGAACTGCGCACCTGCATACAGGCCGGTGCAGCCCGCACCCAGCAGTACCGGAGTATTTGGCATGGCCCGCACCACCGGGCAGCGCTGGCCGACGGCGTCGCTCAGGCTGGCCTCGGTAACTCCCGCAGCCACCGAGACCACTGTGGCCTGGCTGCACTGGCGATCACTCAATCCGGCGAGCGCGCTGCTTGCGTAGGCTGGCTTGACTGCGAGCACGATCAGTTCGAATGCCTGCTCGGCGGGTACATCGTGCAGTCGGGTGTAGCGGCCTGCTGCGGCGTCCGCGCTCAACCCTGGGTCGACGATGCTCAACCGCTGGACCAGCCCGCCCTTGATCCAGGCGTCGCCCAGTGCGCCGCCCATGCGCCCATAACCGATGAATAGCACGTTCATTCAATGCCTCGCGTTGTGTTTGTTGTTATGTCGCTTTTAGATTAAAGGCTTTTTCACTAAAGGTGCAACCTAGTGCAACCTCCAAATACTGGATGGTAACTGTGGAGCGGCAATCAAGTCCGTGACTCGCCGGTCATCGATGCACCCTTTCGGTGATACGTGGCGTTTTTGCTGTTTCACTGAATCAAATTAGGGCATTTCTCTATTATTTTCGGGTTGAGTCAAGATTAATCGTTTAATCATGGTTGCACCTTTTTTATAAGTTTGAATAAGATTCGCTCGCAACGGTGCAACCCGGTTGCTCTTTTGCGCCAATTCACACTGTGCTCGCCGACATAACATCAAAAAAGCGGAGACTTGAATGACGCCTTCCAGTGCAACCCCCTCAGCAAACCAAGGGCGTGGCCGAGCCTTGGTCGCCAGCCTTACCGGCAGCTCCATCGAATGGTTCGACTATTTCCTCTACGGTACCGCCGCCGCCCTGGTATTCAACAAGCTGTTTTTCCCCACCTTCGATCCAGTAGTGGGCCTGTTGCTGGCTTACTTGTCGTTTTCCCTGACCTTCTTCGTGCGGCCCATCGGTGGTGTGCTGTTTGCCCATATTGGCGACCGCATCGGGCGCAAGAAGACACTGGTCATCACCTTGTCGCTGATGGGAGGCGCAACCGTGCTGATCGGTTGCCTGCCCACCTATGAGCATATCGGCGTGTGGGCGCCGGTGCTGCTGATCACCTTGCGCGTGATCCAGGGCCTGGGCATCGGTGGCGAGTGGGGTGGCGCGCTGCTGCTGGCCTATGAATACGCCCCGGCAAATCGTAAAGGCCTGTTCGGCAGTGTGCCGCAGGTTGGTGTGACGGTGGGCATGCTGCTGGCGACCATGGCCGTAAGCCTGATGGCCATGCTTCCGGACGAGCAGTTCATGAGTTGGGGCTGGCGGGTGCCGTTCGTGCTCAGTGCCGGGCTGGTATTCCTGGGCCTGTGGATTCGCCACGGCCTGGACGAAACGCCGGACTTCAAGAAAGCCAAGGCTTCCGGCAACGTGGCGAAGATGCCGCTGGTCGAAACCTTGCGCGACCACTGGCGCGAAGTGCTGATTGCCGCCGGCCTGAAAGTGGTGGAAACGGCGCCCTTCTATATCTTCTCGACCTTCGTGGTCAGCTACGCGGTCACCACGCTGGGCTACGACAAGGTCAGCACCCTCAATGCCGTCATGGTTGGCGCGGCGGTCGCTTCGCTGATGATCCCGGTCATGGGTTGGCTGTCGGACAAGGTCGGGCGCAAAGCGGTGTACATCGCCGGCATCCTGCTGATCGCCGCGTTCATCGTGCCGTACTTCATGTTGCTCGACACCCGTACAACCTGGGGGCTGATGCTGGCGACCGTGATCGCCTTCGGCGTGCTGTGGGCGCCGGTGACCGCCGTGCTTGGCACCATGAGTTCGGAAATCTTCTCCACCCGGGTGCGTTACACCGGCATCACCCTGGGCTATCAGCTGGGCGCTGCCCTGGCCGGCGGCACCGCACCGTTGATCGCCACGTTCCTGCTCAGTCGCTACAACGGCAGCTGGCAACCGGTGGCCTTGTACCTGCTGGCGACGGTGGCCATCTCACTGGTGGCGGTGTTGGCCGTGCGTTCGGGCCCGGGTGAAAAGCCTGGTAAGCCAGCGTTGATTTGACGCAACAGGCACTGGTGGGTATAAACCGGCTCTTATTGATTTGTCAGGCCTTACCCATGAGCTTCAGCCCCCTGATCCGCCAACTGATCGACGCCCTGCGTACCCTCCCGGGTGTCGGCCAGAAAACCGCCCAGCGCATGGCCCTGCAGCTGCTCGAGCGTGACCGCAGTGGCGGCCTGCGCCTGGCCCAGGCACTGAGCCAGGCCATGGAGGGGGTAGGGCATTGCCGCCAGTGCCGGACCCTGACTGAGCAGGAACTGTGCCCGCAGTGCAGCGACCCGCGCCGCGACGATACCCAGCTGTGCGTGGTGGAGGGGCCGATGGATGTGTATGCGGTGGAGCAGACTGGCTACCGTGGGCGCTACTTTGTGCTCAAGGGGCACTTGTCACCGCTCGATGGCCTGGGCCCTGAGGCGATTGGTGTGCCGCAGCTAATGGCGCGGATCGAGGAGCAGGGCAGCTTCACCGAGGTGATTTTGGCGACCAACCCGACCGTGGAAGGTGAAGCGACGGCGCACTACATCGCCCAGTTGCTGAACGAGAAAGGGCTGGTGGCGTCGCGGATTGCCCATGGTGTGCCGCTGGGCGGGGAGCTGGAGCTGGTCGATGGCGGGACGCTGGCTCATGCGTTTGCCGGGCGCAAGCCGATCTCGCTGTAATGGGCTGGAGCCGCAAAGCGGCCCCAGACAGCAACTCAGTATTCGCTCAGGGAAAACTCGGTCAGGCAGAAGGTCGGGACCCCGGCCGCCTGCAGTCGGCGCGAGCCATCCAGCTCCGGCAGGTCGATGATCGCCGCTGCCTCGAACACCTGTGCCCCGGTGCGACGCACCAGGTTGGCCGCGGCCAGAAGGGTGCCACCGGTGGCAATCAGGTCATCGAAGATCAGCACCGAATCGCCTTCGCACAGGCTGTCGGCATGCACTTCCAGGAAAGCTTCGCCATATTCGGTCTGGTAGCCCTCGCTCAACACGTCAGCCGGCAGCTTGCCCTGCTTGCGGAACAGGATCAGCGGCTTGTTCAGCTGGTGGGCGATGATCGAACCGATCAGGAAACCACGTGCGTCCATGGCGCCGATATGGCTGAACTCAGCCTCGACGTAACGCTCGATGAACTGATCGGCAACATAGCGCAGCCCGCGCGGCGACTGGAACAGCGGGGTGATGTCGCGGAAGATCACGCCGGGCTTGGGGAAGTCCACCACCGGGCGGATCAGGGCTTTGAGGTCGAAGGCGTCGCTGTGCATTGTCGCGGGTATCCTGGGAAAACGAATGCCCAAGTATACCCGCTAAACGCTGGGCTCAGGCCTCGATTGCACCGCCGGCCAGGGCGCACAGCTGGATCGGGTCAAGGATATGCACTTCTTTGCCTTCGGCGCGGATCAGGCCGTTCTGCTGGAAGCGGGTGAACACCCGTGACACGGTTTCCACCGCCAGGCCCAGGTAGTTGCCGATCTCGTTGCGCGACATGCTCAGGCGGAACTGGTTGGCCGAGTAGCCGCGGGCGCGGAAGCGTGCGGACAGGTTGACCAGGAAGGTGGCGATGCGTTCATCGGCGGTCTTCTTCGACAGCAACAGCATCATCTGCTGGTCATCGCGAATTTCGCGGCTCATCACCCGCATCAGCTGGCGACGCAGCTGTGGCAGCTGAACGGAGAGCTCATCGAGGCGCTCGAAGGGGATTTCACAGACCGAGGTGGTTTCCTGGGCCTGGGCCGACACCGGGTAGGCCTCGGTGTCCATGCCGGACAGGCCGACCAGCTCGCTGGGCAGGTGGAAGCCAGTGATCTGTTCTTCGCCGCTGTCGCTCAGGCTGAAGGTTTTCAGGGCGCCGGAACGTACGGCGTAAACCGAGCCGAAATTGTCACCCTGGCGGAACAGGAACTCGCCTTTCTTCAGCGGGCGACCGCGTTTGACGATTTCATCCAGTGCATCCATGTCTTCCAGGTTGAGCGAAAGAGGCAGACACAGGGGGGCCAGGCTGCAATCCTTGCAATGGGCCTGGTTGTGAGCGCGCAGTTTGACTGGCTCGGACATTTGGATCGATCCTTGTGGGAAAGCACACATAAGTCGTAAGGGTAACCTACGACACAGGGTGTAGGCCAGTTGCGCGTTTGTGGTGCGCTCCGGCGAAGCCCCGGCAAACAACCTGCCGGGAGTCCTAGTGTGCCCATAGTGTGCCTGGTCAAGGGGGTTGTCTATGCGGTCGATCGACTGGCGCGTCAGATCACCCGCGAGAAACGCTGACGGTTGTGCATCGCCAGGTAGGCATCGAACACCATGCACACCGAGCGCGCCAACAGTCGCCCGGCGGGCAGGATGCGGATGCCCTTGTCATCCAGGCTGATCAGGCCGTCGCGCTGCAGGGTCTGCAGCTCTGGCCAGAGGTCGTTGAAATAACCACGGAAATCGATGGTGAAAGCCTCCTCGATCGGCTCGTAGTCCAGTTCGAAATGGCAGATCAGCTGCTGGATCACGGCCCGCCGCAAACGGTCATCGTGGTTGCAGACCAGCCCGCGCTGGGTGGCCAGCTGGGCGTTGGACAGGGTGTCCTGGTAGGTATTGAGGTCACTGCTGTTCTGGCAGTACAGGTCGCCGATCTGGCTGATCGCCGATACCCCCAGGCCGATCAGGTCGCAATGGCCGTGGGTGGTATACCCCTGGAAGTTGCGCTGCAGGGCGCCTTCTTCCTGGGCGATCGCCAGCTCGTCGTCGGGCAGGGCGAAGTGGTCCATGCCGATGTAGCGGTAGCCGGCGGCGGTCAACTGCTCGATGGTGTTGCGCAGCATCTCGAGCTTCGCTGCCGGGGTCGGCAAGTCGTTGCTGTCGATACGCCGCTGCGGCATGAAGCGCTCGGGCAAGTGGGCATAGTTGAACACCGAGAGGCGGTCCGGTTGCAGGCGGATCACCTCGTCGACGGTGCGGGCGAAGCCGTCAACGGTCTGTTTGGGCAGGCCGTAGATCAGGTCGAGGTTGACCGAGCGGAACTGCAGGGTGCGCGCGGCTTCGATCAGGGTGCGGGTCTGCTCCAGGCTCTGCAGGCGGTTGATCGCACGCTGCACAGCCGGGTCGAGGTCCTGCACGCCGAGGCTGACGCGGTTGAAACCGAGTTCGCGGAGCAGGCCCATGGTCGACCAGTCGGCTTCGCGCGGGTCGATCTCGATGCCGTAATCGCCAGAATCGTCATCCAGCAGGTTGAAGTGCTGGCGCAGGGTGGCCATCAGCTGGCGCAGTTCCACGTGGCTGAGGAAGGTTGGCGTGCCACCACCGAAATGCAGCTGTTCAACACGCTGTTTAGGGTCCAGGTGGCAGGCGATCAGCTGGATCTCCTGCTCCAGGCGCTGCAGATAGGGCGCAGCGCGGCCGCGGTCCTTGGTGATGACCTTGTTGCAGGCGCAGTAGTAGCAGATGTTGGCGCAGAACGGCACGTGCACGTACAGCGACAGCGGGCGCACCGCCCGGCGGCTCTCGCGCAGGGCGTGCAGCAGGTCGAACGAGCCTACCTCGCTGTGCAGTTGCACGGCGGTCGGGTAGGAGGTGTAGCGCGGGCCGGCGAGATCGTAGCGGCGGATCAGGTCGGCATCCCAGCTTAAGTCGGCGAGCATGTGGGCGGTCCCCGGGTGATGCAGCAATGTCCGGAGTCTAGGGCTGTCTGTAAGAAACTGTGTTGATTTGTATCAAGGCACACAGGGGCTGCCTTGCGGCCCCATCAGTGGCCCATGAGCCAATGCTGGTGCGGGCCAGGCAACGTCCATAGGCCAAACAGGATCACCAGCACCCCGCCCGCCATGCGCACGCTGCGCCGCCTCAACAACGCGTTTACCCGCTCCGCCGCCAATCCGGTGGCCAGCAATATCGGCCAGGTGCCCAGCCCAAACCCCAGCATCAGCGCCGCGCTGTACCCCGCATTGCCCTGACTGGCCGCCCACAGCAAGGTGCTGTAGACCAAGCCGCACGGCAACCAGCCCCATAGCGCCCCCAGCAGCAGTGCGCGGGGCATGCTGGACACCGGCATCAGGCGCGATGCGACCGGCTGGATATGCCGCCACAACCCTCGGCCCAGTGCTTCGATGCGGGTCAGCCCGCTCCACCAGCCGGCCAGGTACAACCCCATGCTGATCAGAAGTAGCGCGGCCACCACGCGCAAGGCCATGGCCGCCGGGCTGCTGGCCAGCGCCCAGCCGGCCAGGCCGAGTAGCAGGCCGGCGCAGGCATAGCTGAGGATGCGCCCCAGGTTGTAAGCCACCAGCAGGCGCAGGCGTCGGCCCCGTTGCTCGGGCGGGATGGCCAGGGTCAGCGCGCCCATCAGGCCGCCGCACATGCCCAGGCAATGGCCGCCACCGAGCAGGCCGAGCACCAGTGCCGAGCCGAGCAGGGGAAGCAGATCAGCCACGGGGTGGTGCTTCCTTGACGTCTGGCGCTGCGGTTTCTTCGGATTTGACGGCTGCCTGGTGACGCGGGTCCTGGTCATCGAACAGGATGCTGTGGGCTGGGCCTTCGAGGTCGTCGTACTGGCCGCTGTCCACTGCCCAGAAGAAGATGTAGACGGCCACGCCAACCAGCAGCAGGGCGGCCGGGATCATCACATAGAGGGCGGGCATGGCGACTTCCTTCCGTAAGCTTCTGGGGCGTTCGCGGACAGGCCCGCGGCCGCCGGTAGGCGGGTCAGGCGCAGGGCATTGAGCACCACGATCAGCGAACTGACCGACATGCCGATGGCCGCCCAGACCGGGGTGATCCAGCCTAGCGCGGCGAACGGCAACATGAGGCCATTATACAAGGTCGCCCAGAGCAGGTTCTCGATGATGTTGCGGCGGGTGCGACGGGCCAGGTCGAAGGCCTGCACCAGTGCCTGCAGGCGGTTGGACAGCAGCACCGCGTCGGCGCTGGTCTTGGCCAGGTCCGTAGCGCTGCCCATGGCGATGCTGATGTCGGCGGCGGCCAGCACCGGCACATCGTTGACCCCGTCGCCGAGCATCAGCACCTTGCGCCCGGCGGCCTGCAGTGCCTTGAGGCGCTCGAGCTTGTCATCCGGGCGCAGGCCACCGATGGCCTGGTCGATGCCCAGTTGCGCGGCGACTTCGGCGACCATCGGCGAGCTGTCACCGGACAGCAGTAACGTGCGCCAACCGCGTGCCTGGCAAGCGGTGAGCAGGGCCGGGGCATCCTCGCGCAGGCGATCATCGAGGCCGAACCAGGCCAGCGGACCCTGGCGGTCGCCGAGCAGCAGCCACTGGCCGCGAGGCTCCGGCACGGCGGGGATTTCGGCGCCGCTGAGGGCGCAGACGAACGTGGCCTGGCCAATACGCAGTGGCTGGCCGTCGACCCTGCCTTCGAGCCCGAGCCCCGGAACGGTCTGCACCTCATCGGCGGGGCAGGCAGTGCGACCGAAGGCACGGGCGATCGGGTGTTCGGAGCGGTTCTCGAGGGCGGCGGCGAGGGCCAGGCAGCGGTCGGCAGGCAGTGCCGCCAGCGGGCGGATGCTGCGCAGGGTCAGGCGGCCTTCGGTGAGGGTGCCGGTCTTGTCGAAGATCACCGTGTCGATCTGGTTGAGGCCTTCCAGCACATGGCCGCGGGTCACCAGCAAACCGAGTTTGTGCAAGGTCCCAGTGGCGGCGGTGAGGGCGGTTGGGGTGGCCAGGGACAGGGCGCACGGGCAGGTTGCCACCAGCATGGCCAGGACGATCCAGAACGCCCGCGCCGGGTCCAGGTACCACCACCACAGGCCGATGGCCACGGCGGCCAGCAGCGAGAACAGCAGGAAATACTGCGAAGCGTGGTCGGCGATTTCCGCCAGCCGTGGTTTTTCGGTCTGCGCCCGTTCGAGCAGGCGGACAATGGCCGACAGGCGCGAGTCCTGGCCGAGGGCTTCGACTTCCACGTTCAGCGTGCTCTCGACATTCAGCGTGCCGCCGGTGACGCGCTCGCCGACCCGCCGCGGTTGCGGCAGGTACTCGCCAGTCAGCAGCGATTCGTCGACGCTGGAGCGGCCTTCGACGATGCGCCCGTCGGCCGGGATCACCGCGCCGGGCAGCACTTGCACGGTGTTGCCACGCTGCAGCTCACCGAGCAGGATGCGTTCGGCCCGCCCGTAGCTGTCCAGGCGCAGGCACGACGCTGGCAGCAAGTTGACCAGCTGCGCGGTGGCTGCAGCCGTGCGTTCACGGGCGCGGCGTTCCAGGTAGCGGCCAGTGAGCAGGAACAGCGCGAACATGCCGACGGTATCGAAATACAGTTCGCCGCTGCCGGTGACGGCCGTCCAGATGCCTGCGCCGAAGGCCAGGCCAATGGCCAGCGACACCGACACGTCCATGGTCAGGTGGCGGGTGCGCAGGTCGCGCGCGGCGCCCTTGAAGAACGGCGCGCAGCTGTAGAACACAATGGGAATGGTCAGGAACAGCGCGACCCAGCGCAGGATGGTGTGCATCTCTGGCGACAGGTCGATGTTGAATTCCGGCCAGGTGGCCATCGTCGCCATCATCGCCTGGAACCACAGCAGCCCGGCCACGCCCAGGCGACGCAGGGCGCTACGGTTCTCCCGGGCGAGCTGCTCGGCGGCCTGGTCGGGCTGGTACGGGTGAGCGGCATAGCCGATCTGGCGCAGTTCGGCGAGCAGCCGGGACAGCGGTAGTTGTTGGTCGTCCCAGCTGAGTAGCAGACGGTGGTTGGACAGGTTCAGGCGGGCTTCGGCGACGCCGGGCAGGTTGCGCAGGTGCTTTTCGATCAGCCAGCCGCAAGCTGCGCAGCTGATGCCTTCCACCAGCAGGGTGGCTTCGGCGAGGTCGCCGGCATGGCGGACGAACTGCTGCTGTACATCGCTGCGGTCATACAGGGCCAGCTCGTCCTGCAACTGCTTAGGCAGCGCTTCGGGGTTGGCGCTGCTGTCACTGCGGTGCTGGTAGTAATGCTCCAGGCCCCCGGCGACGATGGACTCGGCCACCGCCTGGCAGCCCGGGCAGCAGAACTGCCGGCGCTCGCCGAGGACCTCGGCAGTAAAGCGGCTGCCGGCGGGGACGGGCAGGGCGCAGTGGTAGCAGGGGGTGGGTTGGGTCATCACTTCATGGCCTTACACAAATCGGCTGGCTGGCGCTGCTACAGGTGCTCGGCACCTTGGATGGCTTCGTCACCCAGCTGCAAAGTGACCCCATGCTCGACCTTCTCTTCCTCGAACAACCGCCACACATGCTCGTCCTGGCTACCGAGCAGCTCGACGAACCGACGTCCGTCAACCTTGTCGTCCAGCTGGCCGACATAGCGCCCGGTCTCGACCCGGCTGAGCAGTACCTTGCGGTCCTTGTCCGGCTGGGTCGGTGAAATCAGGTTCAGTTCCAGGTGCTGCGGGTCACTGTTGCCGTTCAGGCGCACATCCACCTCGCCGGTCAGCTCATCCAGGTGCACGCTGGCCTTCAGGTTGAGGGTCTGGGCCAGCAGCTCACGGTCCAGCGAGCGGTTGATGCCCTTTCCAGCCTCGTAGTAATTGTCGTTGACCAGGTTGTCCGGGTTGCGCACGGCAATGCTGACCATGGTCAGGCTCAGGCACACCGAGGTGGTCAGGATGCCGATGATGATCCAGGGCCAGAGGTGCTTGTACCAGGGGCTGGCGGCGGTGGCGGCAGGCATTGTCAGTGTTCTCTCTGTCAGCGGATCTGTGGGCCGATGAAGCGGCTCTTGGCTTCGACCTTGGCGGCGCTGTCGTCGGCGCTCTTGAGGATGAAGGTGATTTCGTTTGTGGTCGAGGGCAGTTTCTCGGGGGCGATCGACAGCTGTACCGGCAGGCTGACGATATCGCCAGCAGCCACGCGGATTTCGCGCTGGCCTTCCAGGCGCAGGTCGGGCAGGCCGGCGGCGTCCAGCACGTAGACGTGGTCGCGCTGGTCCTTGTTCATGACCTTGAGGCTGTACACGTTCTCGATCCGGCCCTGGGCGTTCTCGCGGTACAGCACGCGGTCCTTGCTGACGTCGAAACCGACCAGCGAGCGGGTGGCGAAGGCCGTACCCAGGCCGATGATCATCACCAGCAGCACCACGGCATAGCCGATCAGGCGCGGGCGCAGCATGTGGGTCTTCTGCCCCGAGAGGTTGTGCTCGGTGGTGTAGCTGATCAGCCCTTTGGGGTAGTTCATCTTGTCCATGATGCTGTCGCAGGCGTCGATGCACGCGGCGCAGCCGATGCATTCGATCTGCAGGCCGTCGCGGATGTCGATGCCGGTGGGGCAGACCTGCACGCACATCGTACAGTCGATGCAGTCGCCCAGGCCTTGGGCCTTGTAGTCGCTGTCCTTCTTGCGCGGGCCGCGGGTTTCGCCGCGGCGCGGGTCGTAGGAGACGATCAGGGTGTCCTTGTCGAACATCACACTCTGGAAGCGCGCATAGGGGCACATGTACACGCACACCTGCTCGCGCAGCCAGCCGGCGTTGCCGTAGGTGGCCAGTGTGAAAAAGCCGACCCAGAAGTAGGCCCAGCCGTCGGCTTGGCCTGTGAAGAATTCGGTGAGCAGTTCGCGGATCGGCGAGAAATAGCCGACGAAGGTCATGCCGGTGACAAAGCCGATCAGCAGCCACAGGCTGTGCTTGGCGAACTTGCGCAAGAACTTGTTGCCGCTCATGGGCGCGCGGTCGAGCTTCATGCGCTGGTTGCGGTCGCCCTCGGTGACTTTTTCGCACCACATGAAGATCCACGTCCACACGCTTTGCGGGCAGGTGTAGCCGCACCATACGCGGCCGGCGAACACGGTAATGAAGAACAGGCCGAAGGCGGCGACGATGAGAATGCCCGAGAGGAGGATGAAGTCCTGGGGCCAGATGGTGGCGCCGAAGATGTAGAACTTGCGCTCCGGCAGGTTCCACCACACGGCCTGGTGGCCGCCCCAGTTCAGCCACACTGTGCCGAAGTAGAGCAGGAACAGCACGGCCCCGCCGACCATCCGCAGCCTGCGGAAGATGCCGGTGAAGGCGCGGGTGTAGATTTTCTCGCGAGCGGCGTAGAGGTCGACGGAATCCTTCCCTTTGCTGGCAGGCGGGGTGACGTCATGTACCGGTATTTGCTTGCTCATCATCAAGTCCCACGGCAGTGGAGAAACGCCGCGGCCAGTGCATGCCGGCCGCAGTCTCGCGCATGCTGCTAGCGCGCTGCGGTCCATGATACGCCGCTGGTGGCGCTATGGGATCGCGCTGCGACCTTTAGTCGCGTTGGGTTCGTGGTGTGAAACGTGTTATGGCGGGTGTCAATTGATCCAGGTCATCTCGTGCTGCTTTTGCCGGCCTCTTCGCGGGTCAAGCCCGCTCCTACAGGGATCACACATACCTGTGTAGGAGCGGGCTTGCCCCGCAAAGGACCTGGCCTGCCTTACTCGGCCTGCTGGGCCGGTTCAGCCTGGTGCGACAGGCTGTACACATAAGCCGCCAGCAAATGCACCTTGTCATTACCCTGCAGCTGTTCCTGCGCCGGCATCTGCCCCTGGCGGCCATAGCGAATGGTCTGTTGCAGCTGGGCGAAGCTCGAACCGTAGATGAACGCCTGCGGGTGGGTCAGGTTCGGTGCACCCATGGCTGGCGTACCCTTGCCCTCCGGCCCGTGGCAGGCCACGCAGTTGGCGGCGAACAGCTTCTGGCCGTTCTCGGCATCAGCCTTGGCGCCTTCCGGCAGCGTGCGACCGTCGAGCTTGCTGCTGACGAATGCAGCGACATCGGCCACGCCTTGTTCGCCGAGCACTTCACCCCAGGCCGGCATCACGCCATGGCGGCCGCCCATGATGGTGGTCTTGATGGTTTCCGGCTCGCCGCCCCAGCGCCAGTCCTGGTCGGTCAGGTTGGGGAAGCCATAGGCACCCTTGGCGTCGGAGCCGTGACACACCGAGCAGTTCGAGGCGAACAGGCGTGCGCCCATCTTCAGTGCCTGCGGGTCCTTGGCTACCTCTTCGATCGGCATCGCCGCGAACTTGGCGAAGATCGGCCCGAAGCGTGCGTTGGCCTTGGCCATTTCCTTTTCCCACTCGTGCACGCCGGTCCAGCCCGGCTGGCCGTTGGAAAACTCGGTCTGCTTGTCGTTATCCAGGTAGGCGTAGCCCGGCAGAATGCCTTTCCAGTTACCCAGACCCGGGTACAGCACCAGGTAGCCGAGGGCGAAGACGATGGTGCCGACGAACAGCCAGAACCACCATTTGGGCAGCGGGTTGTCGTATTCCTCGATGCCATCGAAGGCATGCCCGACGGTTTCGTCAGTCGCCTCTTCGCGCTGGCCCTTGCGGGTCGACAGCAGCAGCCAGGTCAGCGAGAAGATGGTGCCCAGGGTCAGGACGGTAACGTACAGACTCCAGAAGGTTGTCATTGTTGTTTGCTCCCAGAAGCTTTTGCTTGCTCGACGTGCTTGCTGGCCCCGGGATCATCCGCAAAGGGCAGTTGGGTCGCTTCGTCGAAGTCCTTCTTGCGCCGTGGGTTGAACACCCACAGTGCCAGGCCCACGAAGGCCACCATCACCACGACGGTGCCCAGGCCACGAATCATCCCGATATCCATCAGCGTCACCGTTTGCTTTTGATGATGGTGCCAAGACCCTGCAGGTACGCGACCAGTGCGTCCATTTCGGTCTTGCCCTTGACCGCGTCGCGGGCGCCGGCGATGTCGGCGTCGCTGTACGGCGTGCCCAAGGTACGCAGCACTTCCAGCTTCTTCGCGGTGTCCTTGCCGTCGAGCGTGTTCTCGACCAGCCAGGGGTAGGCCGGCATCTTCGACTCCGGCACCACGTTGCGCGGGTTGTACAAGTGCGCGCGGTGCCAGTCATCGGAGTAGCGGCCACCGACGCGGGCCAGGTCCGGGCCGGTGCGTTTGGAACCCCACAGGAAGGGGTGGTCCCAGACGCTTTCGCCGGCGACCGAGTAGTGGCCGTAGCGTTCGGTTTCGGCGCGGAACGGGCGGATCATCTGCGAGTGGCAGCCGACGCAGCCTTCACGGATGTAGATGTCGCGGCCTTCTACTTCCAGCGCGGTGCGCGGCTTCATGCCTTCGACCGGCTTGTTGGTGACGTCCTGGAAAAACAGCGGGACGATCTGGGTCAGGCCACCGACGCTGACGGCGATGACCATGAAGAAGGCCAGCAGGCCTATGTTCTTCTCGACGGCTTCATGCTTCATCAGTGCGCTCCCACGACGACGATCTTGGCGGCTTCTTCGGCCTGTACCGGGTTGGCGGCACGTACGGTACGGAACACGTTGTAGGCCATCAGCAGCATGCCGCTGGCGAAGAACGCACCGCCCAGGGCGCGGACGATATAGCCAGGATGGCTGGCCTGCAGGGCTTCGACGAAGGAATAGGTAAGCGTGCCGTCATCGTTGATGGCGCGCCACATCAGGCCCTGGGTGATGCCATTGACCCACATCGAGGCGATGTACAACACGGTGCCGATGGTCGCCAGCCAGAAGTGCGCGTTGATCAGGCCGACGCTGTGCATCTGCTCGCGACCGTAGAGTTTCGGGATCATGTGGTAGACCGCGCCAATCGAGATCATTGCCACCCAGCCGAGGGCGCCGGCGTGAACGTGGCCGATGGTCCAGTCGGTGTAGTGCGACAGCGAGTTCACGGTCTTGATGGCCATCATCGGGCCTTCGAAGGTGGACATGCCGTAGAACGCCAGGGACACCACCAGGAAGCGCAGGATCGGGTCGGTGCGCAGTTTGTGCCAGGCGCCCGAGAGGGTCATCATGCCGTTGATCATGCCGCCCCAGCTCGGTGCCAGGAGGATGATCGACATCACCATGCCCAGCGACTGCGCCCAGTCCGGCAGCGCGGTGTAGTGCAGGTGGTGTGGGCCGGCCCAGATGTACAGGGTGATCAGCGCCCAGAAGTGAACGATCGACAGGCGATAGGAGTAGATCGGCCGTTCAGCTTGCTTGGGCACGAAGTAGTACATCATCCCCAGGAAGCCGGTGGTGAGGAAGAAGCCCACCGCGTTGTGGCCGTACCACCACTGGATCATTGCATCGGTGGCGCCGGCGTAGGCCGAATACGACTTGAACAGGCTGACCGGCAGCGAGATGTGGTTGACGATGTGCAGCATCGCGGTGACCACGATGAATGCGCCGTAGAACCAGTTGCCGACATAGATGTGCTTGGTCTTGCGCTTGACGATGGTGCCGAAGAACACCAGCCCGTAGGTGACCCAGACGATGGCCAGGAGGATCGCCAGCGGCCATTCGAGCTCGGCGTATTCCTTGGTAGTGGTGTAGCCCATCGGCAGGGTGATCAGCGCGCCGACGATCACCGCCTGCCAGCCCCAGAAGGTGAAGGCGGCCATGCTGTCGGAGATCAGCCGGGTTTGGCAGGTCCGCTGCACGACGTAGTAGCTGGTGCCGAACAGCGCACAGCCACCGAAGGCGAAGATGACCAGGTTGGTGTGCAGTGGGCGCAGGCGGCCGAAGCTGGTCCAGGGCAGGTCCAGGTTCAGTTGCGGCCACACCAGCTGCGAGGCGATGAAGACGCCCAGGCCCATGCCAAGGATCCCCCAGACCACCGTCATGATGGCGAACTGGCGGACGACCTTATAGTTATAAGCAGTCGGACTGATTGCTGTGCTCATTCTAAGGTTCCACGGTTTTGGTGTTCTTGTTGGTCGAAAAATCGGCGCCAGTATCGATAACCACTTGGGCTATGGCAACGCAAGGATCCCTGCGCCGACCCGTGTCCGTGCCCTTTCGCCGGTGTCCCACGGCGAGAGGGTCAGGACGATTGTACACAAATAAATATTTGTAATGTGTACCGTTTTTCATCTTTTTCTGATCGATCGGTCAAGCTTTTTCTGAGGGGCGGCATCAGGCTGCACCGCGTCTGCTTCGGCCCTTACGGAGCGAAGCCCACTGGGGCAACAAGCTTAGTTCTGTTCGGAGGGGGTGCAAGGGGGGCGTAGAGCGGGGAAAGGGGCCGCAAGCGGCCCCGGAGGTGTCACTGGGCGGTCAGGTTCTCGGCGGCGTCAGCCTGCGACAGGCTGTACACGTACGCAGCCAGCAGGTGCACCTTGTCATTGCCCTGGATCTCCGCCTGGGCCGGCATCTGCCCCTGGCGGCCGTAGCGAATGGTCTGCTGCAACTGGGCAAAGCTCGAACCATAGATGAACGCCTGTGGATGGGTCAGGTTCGGCGCGCCCATGGCTGGCGTACCTTTGCCTTCAGGCCCGTGGCAGGCCACGCAGTTGCTGGCGAAGATTTCCTTGCCCTTGAGCGGGTCGGCCTTGACCCCTTCCGGCAGGCTGCGGCCATCGAGGTTGGTCAGCACGAACGCGGCGACGTCCGCCACGCCTTGTTCCCCGATCACCTCGGCCCACCCCGGCATCACGCCGTGGCGGCCATTCATGATCGAGGCCTTGATGGTTTCCGGCTCGCCGCCCCAGCGCCAGTCCTGGTCGGTCAGGTTGGGGAAGCCGTAGGCACCCTTGGCATCCGAGCCGTGGCACACCGAGCAGTTGGAGGCGAACAGGCGGCTGCCCATTTTCAGCGCTTGCGGGTCCTTGGCGACTTCCTCTACGGGCATGGCCGCGTACTTGGCGAAGATCGGGCCGAACTTGGCATCAGCCTTTTCCATCTCCTTCTGCCACTCGTTGGCACCCGTCCAGCCATTCTCGTAGCCGGGCAGGATGCCTTTCCAGTTGCCCAGGCCCGGGTACAGCACCAGGTAGCCGGCACCGAATACCAGGGTGCCGACGAACAGCCAGAACCACCACTTGGGCAGTGGGTTGTCGTACTCCTCAATGCCATCGAAGCTGTGCCCCATGGTCTGGTCGGTGGTGCTGTTGCTCTGGCCCTTGCGGGTCGATAGCAACAGCCACGCCAGGCCGATCAGGCTGCCGAGGGTCAGTACGCTGATGTAGGTACTCCAGAAGGTGGTCATTGCGCTTTGCTCCTCACAGCCGCAGTCATGGCAGCAGGTTCCTGCCCGGCGGGGGGCAGGCGGTCGTCGACGAAGGGCAGCAGGCGCGCTTCGGCGAAATCATGGTCGCGGCGACGGTTGAACACCCACAGCGAGAGGCCGATGAAGGCGATCATCACCACCAGGGTGCCCAGGCCACGGATCATGCCGATGTCCATTTCCATACCGGTTACCTCTTGTTCTTGATGGCGGTGCCGAGCACCTGCAGGTAGGCGACCAGGGCGTCCATCTCGGTCTTGCCCTTGACCGCGTCACGAGCGCCAGCGATGTCCTCATCGGTGTACGGCACGCCCAGGGTGCGCAGGGTGCGCATCTTGGTGTCGGTGTGGCTGTTGTCGACCTTTTCGGCGACCAGCCACGGGTAGGACGGCATCTTCGACTCCGGCACCACGTTGCGCGGGTTGTACAGGTGCGCGCGGTGCCAGTCGTCCGAGTAGCGGCCGCCGACGCGGGCCAGGTCCGGTCCGGTGCGCTTGGAGCCCCACAGGAACGGGTGGTCCCAGACGCTTTCGCCGGCGACCGAGTAGTGGCCGTAGCGTTCGGTTTCGGCGCGGAACGGGCGGATCATCTGCGAGTGGCAGCCGACGCAGCCTTCGCGGATGTAGATGTCGCGGCCTTCCAGTTGCAGCGCGGTGTACGGCTTCATGCCTTCGACCGGCTTGTTGGTGACGTCCTGGAAAAACAGCGGGACGATCTGGGTCAGGCCGCCGATGCTCACGGCAAACACCATCAGCAGGGCCAGCAGGCCGACGTTTCTTTCGATGACTTCATGTTTCATCAGGCAGGTCTCCTCAAGCCAGCTGGGCGTTCGCAGGGGCAGCGTCAAGCGCTGGCGAACGCACGGTGCGCCAGGTATTCCAGGCCATCAGGAACATGCCGCTGAGGAAGATCGCGCCACCGACGAAGCGCACGATGAAACCTGGGTGGCTGGCCACCAGGGTTTCCACGAACGAGTAGGTGAGGGTGCCGTCGCTGTTGACCGCGCGCCACATCAGGCCCTGGGCGATGCCGTTGACCCACATCGAGGCGATGTACAGCACGGTGCCGATGGTC
Source organism: Pseudomonas sp. NBRC 111124 (assembly GCF_001320245.1). Lineage (GTDB taxonomy): Bacteria > Pseudomonadota > Gammaproteobacteria > Pseudomonadales > Pseudomonadaceae > Aquipseudomonas. The sequence goes on along the minus strand of NZ_BCBA01000013.1, from coordinate 53,748 downwards.
GCCAGCCAGAAGTGCGCGTTGATCAGGCCCAGGCTGTGCATCTGCTGCTTGCCGAACACTTTCGGGATGGTGTGATACAGCGCGCCGATCGAGATCATCGCCACCCAGCCGAGGGCGCCGGCGTGCACGTGGCCAATGGTCCAGTCGGTGTAGTGGGACAGGGCGTTGACCGTCTTGATGGCCATCATCGGGCCTTCGAAGGTGGACATGCCGTAGAACGCCAGCGACACCACCAAAAAGCGCAGGATCGGGTCGCTGCGCAGTTTGTGCCACGCCCCGGAGAGGGTCATCATGCCGTTGATCATGCCGCCCCAGCTGGGCGCCAGCAGGATCAGCGACATCACCATGCCCAGCGACTGCGCCCAGTCCGGCAGCGCGGTGTAGTGCAGGTGGTGGGGGCCGGCCCAGATGTACAGGGTGATCAGCGCCCAGAAGTGGACGATCGACAGGCGATAGGAATACACCGGGCGCTCGGCCTGCTTGGGCACGTAGTAGTACATCATCCCCAGGAAGCCGGCGGTCAGGAAGAAGCCCACTGCGTTGTGCCCATACCACCACTGCACCATGGCGTCGGTGGCGCCGGCATAGACCGAGTACGACTTGGTCAGGCTGACCGGCAGCTCCAGGTTGTTGACGATGTGCAGCAGTGCCACGGTCAGGATGAAGGCGCCGAAGAACCAGTTGCCCACGTAGATGTGCTTGGTGGTGCGCTTCATCAGCGTGCCGAAGAACACGATGGCGTAGCACACCCAGACGATGGTGATCAGGATGTCGATCGGCCATTCCAGCTCGGCGTATTCCTTGGAGCTGGTGTAGCCCAGCGGCAGGGTGATGGCCGCCAGCAGAATCACCAGTTGCCAGCCCCAGAAGGTGAACGCGGCCAGGCCCGGTGCGAAGAGGGTGGTCTGGCAGGTGCGTTGCACCGAATAATAGGAGGTGGCGAACAGCGCACAGCCGCCGAAGGCAAAGATCACCGCATTGGTATGCAGGGGTCGCAGGCGGCCGAAGCTGGTCCAGGGGAGGTCGAAGTTGAGGGAAGGCCAGGCGAGCTGGGCGGCGATGAAGACGCCGAGCCCCATCCCGACGATTCCCCACACCACCGTCATGATGGCGAATTGGCGGACCACCTTGTAGTTATAGGCGGTACTGCTGGTTGTGTTCATGTATGGGTTCCCATCCACGGTTATTTTGGCAGGCTTTACAGCGAGGCAAGCATGAGTAATGGGCAAAGTGCCGGTATTGACGGGGATCAATGGGCGCAAGTCGGAAATGTCCCAGGCTTGCGCTGCGATCCTCCGCAGGTTGAAGGTAAAGACGGCTACAAGGGCTGCCTGATCCTGGCCCATGGCGCAGGTGCGCCAATGGACAGCGGGTTCATGGACGAAATGGCGCAAAGGCTTGCGGCGCTTGGGGTAGCGGTAGTGCGCTTCGAGTTCCCGTACATGGCCGAGCGCAGGGTTACTGGCGGCAAGCGGCCGCCGAACCCGCGGAAGGTGTTGCTGGAATGCTGGCGCGAGGTGTACCGGCAGGTGCGACCTTTGGTCGCGGGCAAGCTGGCGGTGGGCGGCAAGTCCATGGGCGGGCGCATGGCCAGTCTGTTGGCCGACGAATTGGGGGCCGATGCGCTGGTGTGCCTGGGCTATCCGTTCTATGCGGTGGGCAAGCCGGAGAAGCCTCGCGTCGAGCACCTGGCCGAACTGAAGACGCCCACGTTGATCGTGCAGGGCGAGCGCGATGCGCTGGGTAACCGCGAGGCGGTGGCGGGGTATGCGTTGTCGCCGGCGATCGAGGTGAGCTGGCTAGTGGCGGGGGACCATGACCTGAAGCCGTTGAAGGCCTCGGGGTTCAGCCATGAGCAGCATTTGCAGGCGGCGGCGGAGCGGGTTGTGGCTTTTTTACAAGAATAGCGGTGGGGTTTCGTACATTGATCGCCGCCTAATCTAATCAAATCCGGGCTTATTTGTAGGAAAAACTACCCTGCTATGTGGGAACCTTCCTAATCGCCTGCCTCGCATGGACTATCAACAAAGTACAGGCCAATGTAAACGGAAATTCTTCTCCTTTCGGCGCCAAGTTGTCGCAGAGGAGTTGGGAAATGCAGTTTCCGTTCAGGGGTCGTTATGTCTGAAACCGCACGCTTGATCTTCAACCATAGCCAACACATCCATGGTGATGCCTCTGCGGACTTCGTATGGGGTGATAACCGGGCTCATGCGTCTGTCCGCTTCCTGCTATGAAACCACCCTGGAACCACACCTGGCCCCGCTCGGGTGTGGCAAGCAGTACTGCGTCTACCAGCCCCCGCCTGTTGGCAGAAGATGGTAGCGAGGGCTACTCGTTACGAGCTTGATTCACAGGCTCTCAAACTGACGATGGAGTGAACATGGAGTCCACCAACGATAGCCAGGCAGAAGCACCGCACGCAGAAGAAGTGACCAGTAGAGAGGGCACTGTAGTGGTTGCCTACCACAAAGCCGCGCAGTGCTACTTCCGCCCCGACACCGAAGAACTGGTATTCCTTGCCGGCATGGAGGCCGGCAGGTTTGAAACGCACTGGCGTGGCATGCAGGCCAGCATCAGCAACTTCCACGAGGCGCAAGCCAGGTATCAGGAAGTGCTTGAGGCCTACATGGCCGGTTCGCTGAAAGGCCTTTCGGCGCTGGCGCGGGACCAACACGAAATCGCAATTGCCGCTGCCGAAGACAATGTGGATCAACAGCGCAAGGCGATACACGAGAAGCTGGGCATGTTCTCGCAAAACGGCATGGCCTACGAGGACGTGGTCGAGCTGCTGCCGATCAGCGGCCAGAACAGCAAGGGCAAGCGGGGCAAGAAGCCCATTCGCTATGCCTATGTGAAAAAGAGCTTTTACGACGCAAACAAGCAGGGTGGAAAGCTAAGCAGCAAGTCGCTCAAGGCCAAAGATAAGAAAACCGGCCAGCAGAGCTTTATCCGCAAGGACAAACGCGGCAATACCCGCATTGATACGCAGCTGTTACGGCAACAGTTGCAGAACCTGGAGTGGCCGAAGCTGAAGCTTGAACTGGCCGACGTGCTGAAGTGGACCGGTGCTGACTTCAACCCGGAGGACTTGCAAAAGGACCTGACGCTGTTCGACTGGGCGGACAGCTGGAACGAAAGTGCAACGACCAGCGGCGCGCTGTTTGGTAGCGAGAACATCGATTTTTCGGCCGGCGCCCAGTTCATGCGCCTTGTTTCCAACGTGGGCGCCAGTGCCGAGTTCGACCCCGCCAAGGGCCAGGCAGCGGTCAATGTCGGTGCCAAGGCCAGCTTCTCCATCGCCTCGGCAACGGTTAGCACTCAGGCCTACGTACCGGATCGCCTGGGCTGGTCGCTGGCCTACGCCCACGGTGAAGGCCAAACCTTCGACATGGGCCGGATGCGCCTGTTGATCGAACCGGAGCTGACCGGCTTCATCGGTGCGTCGGTAGTGCTGGAAGGCCAGTTGCAGGTGGTGGTCAAAGGCGACAAGCAGATGCTGGCCGGCCAACCGGGTGGGCGGCTGCCGCGCTTCGAAACGCGGCGCACCAAAGCAGCTGTGTTTCACCAGCAGATGGACGCCGAAGACGAGGGACTGAAGTTTACCGGTCAGGCATTTGCAGGGGCTCGGGCAGAGGGCAGCCTGAAAGGCAGTTTGCAGTGGTTGAAACCGGCAGGGCCGATCGACCCGGAGCACTGGACAGCGACCAGGCTGACGTCCAGTGGCAAGTTCACAGACTTTTGCACGATTGCGCCGAATATAGGCGGATTGGCAGGCGTTGGCGCGAGTGGAAAGTTTCACTGCACGTTCATTAACGGCAAGTTTTGCTTTCATGTTGCTGCCAGCCTGTGTTGGGGCTACGGGGCAAAGGGCGGGCTTATTTTTGAGGTGGGTACTAACTCGATTGCGGAGTTTGGTGCGTGGTTGGTCTATCAGCTTCATCAGTTGGATTATGGGTTCTTTTCTGTTGTTGATGAAGACGCTTTTGGTATTTATAGCAGACTCTGCGTGCTCGGTTTTGCCAGTGTTGGTTTTAATATGTATCGCCAATATTCTGAAACGGCTAATGACTTGAAGGGCGTGCTTGAGGGTCTAGGAGATAGATTGCGCGTATTAGCAGATAGCTCGGTGAAGCATATTGAATCTTCCAGGCAAAGGAATGCCTTGGCAGAAAATACAATATCCCGGCGCTTGGAAATGCTGGCGTTTACTCCGGAATCTAAAGGTATTCTGATTTATTTGTTGACCAGGCATAGCAAATGGGACGTTCTTGATCCTGATAATCGCGGTGTTGGTGTGATGCTTGATATATATCAGCGGCGAAAGGAAGCAGTTGTCTGGGTTTTGAGAAGTATTCAAACTCTTGCAGAGTGGCGCAAAGTTCTCTGTCGGGTGACGGTTGATGGGCATAGTCGGGCCGGCAATGGGGACGAAGCGATTGTCGAAGAAAAACAAGAGCGAGGTTTAGTAGAGTTTCTGCAGCTTGGCTTAAATCGCGATGATGATCTGCGCAAAGCAAAGGATGAGTTGTATTCCGTTCGGCAGTGCATCAGGGCGGAAAGTAATGTGGGCTATGCGCTTGCGATGAATAATACTGAGTATTACAGGCTCAATAGTGGCATTAATCCAAGTTATCCTGATCGATGCGACTTTGGCTTGGGATGTCGAGAAGTTGACTTTAGGTGGAGTTGATAAGATGAGGGTCGCTATATTTGTGCCGTCCGTTCTAATTCTTGCGATGTTGGGCGCTTGTGGTCAGGGAGTCGGCGATGATGACTTGAGTGTGTCGAGCGCTGAACTTGGAGAGGTAGAAGATTTTGTTAGAGAGATAGTTATGCGTCAGGTTTTCGTTGATGGGGGGGAGTTTTTGATGGGGGATTTTGGTGTCGAATTTGGAGAGCAGAAGATTCAGTACGATACTCATAAGCATAGTAAGCCTCTGCATCCGGTGAAGTTAAGTGGCTTTTCGATTGCGCGCTTCAAGGTGACGAATGAGGAATATCAGTTTTATTTAAAAGCTAATGGTCTTCTCTTGCCTGCGGAAGATGCGGAGAGTACAGACTCTAGGCGTCTAACGGTTTTGAGTGCTGACCCTACATTGCCTGCGCATGTAGATTGGTATCAGGCTGACAACTACTGCAATTGGTTGGGAGCTATAAGTGGGTTGCCTTTCTCATTACCTACTGAAGCACAATGGGAGTTCGCGGCGCGGAGCAGGGGGCAGTTTCTTGCCGTAGCTACAGATGATGGGGCCTACAAAATAACCGATGAGCTTTACAATCGAGATGGCAGTGGTGGTCCGCAAGGCATAAATATATCAACATCGCGAGACCGAAAAGAGTTTGCCAAGGCTCTGGGGTGGAAGTCAGATCTATTGGTATCTCTACCGGTTGATCGTTTTCCACCCAACCCCCTCGGACTGTACGGCATGTCTGATAATGGCTATGAGTGGGTCAGTGATTGGTACGATCCTGATTATTACAGCAAATCTCCTGAGTTGAATCCTCAAGGGCCTAGTGCGCCCGTTTACCAGGGTCGCGACACGGATAACAAGTTCGCCAAAGTAATGCGGGGCGCTGATTATGCCAATGCGCAGTGGGGGGCGGAGTAAATGTTCATCGATATTATTCCAATCCAGACGTAACGAGGCAGGAAAAATGGCGGGATAAAGTTGTTCTCTCCATCTCCAATAAAACTGCTCGCTGCGTCGTAAACAGCACTGTTCCTGTCAATTGAGGTTAGATCGTCAGGTTCGCGAATGTGCTAGGGCGATGATGGTGTTTGCGATGAATGAAACGGAATGCTAGAGGCTGAATTGCGGTGTTAACACAAATTTTCAGGTCGCAAAAGATTTAGACCCTTGGGCGATGAATTTGATTTTAGGTGGGGAGAGGGATGAGGGGATATCTAAGTATCGGTCTTGTCATGATGGCTACTTTTCTTGGCGGGTGCGGCCAGGAAGTTAAAAGCAATGTGGCTACTGATCCGCAAGTTGATCCTGAAAAGCTTGCAGTGTTTATTGAGAAGGTTATTGAGCGGCAAGTTTATGTTGAGGGTGGTAAATACCTGATGGGTGATTTTGGTGCTGAGTATGGATCGGAAAAATTTCAATATGATACCAATACAAACAGTAAGCCGGTTCACGAGGTGGAGCTTAGTAGTTTTTCTATGTCGAAATTTAAGGTGACGAACGAGGAGTATGATTTTTATTTGATGGCAAATCAGATGCCATTAATCGACATTGAAGGTGAAGGTGTGGATTATAAATATTTCATGCTCATGCGCAGTGAGAAAAAACTTCCTGCACATGTCGATTGGTACGAGGCTGAAAAATACTGTAGTTGGCTTGGCGCTGTAAGTGGTCTTCCATTCTCACTGCCTACTGAAGCCCAGTGGGAATTCGCAGCTAGGAGTAGAGGGAAGTTTCTCGCGGTTGCCACGGATGACGGTACTTACAAGATCACCGATGGGTTCTACAATCGCGACGGAAGTGGAGGGCCGCAAGGTATCAATATTTCTACGACCAGGGATCGTAAAGAGTTTGCCAAAGCATTGGGTTGGAAAGTTGATAGCCTGATATCACTCCCGGTTGATCAATATCCACCCAATCCATTGGGGCTGTATGCGATGTCTGACAACGGCTTTGAGTGGGTGAGTGACTGGTATGATCCCGATTATTACCGCACCTCTCCTGTGTTGAACCCACAGGGGCCACCTGCGCCTGTTTATAAAGGAGAAGAAACGGCTAACAAGTATGCCAAAGTCATGAGGGGTGTTGATGTTGCTGATGCGCGATGGGGAGGAGGTTTTAATGTTCGGCGCCGGTACAGTCCCCCTGATGCAACCACAAAAAATTTGTTTCGGGATAAAGATATTCGCATAATTACCGATAAAACCGCTCGGTGCGTCGTAAATAGCCCTGTTCCTGTAAGTCGAGGTTAGATCGTCAGGTTCGCGGATGTGTCAGGGCGAAAATGGCGTTTGCGATAAGTGGAACGGAATACTACAGGCGTAAATAACGCTGTTAACCCAATTTTCCTGATCGTTGCAATTTTGGCCTTGACTGCGGTGAATTTGATTTTAGGTGGGGGGAAGTATGAGGGCGTATCTGAATATGAGTATCGTTTTGGTCGCTTCAGCTATTGGTGGGTGCGGCCAGGAAGTCAGCAGCAATGTAGCTAGTGTTCCGCAAGTGGATCCTGAAAGGGTTGAGGCTTTTGTTGAGAAGGTAGTCGAGCGGCAGGTGTATGTTGAGGGTGGCAAGTACCTGATGGGGGATTTCGGTGCTGAGTATGGTTTGGAGAAAATTCAATATGATGCTGATGTGAACAGTAAGCCGCTTCATGAGGTTAAGCTCAGTAGTTTTTCCATGTCGAAGTTCAAGGTGACGAATGAGGAGTATGATTTTTACCTGCTGGCAAATCAGCTGCCTTTTGATGGTGTGGAGGATAAAATTGCAGAGTATACAAACTCCAAGCGCATGCGCAGTCATCCGCAGTTGCCTGCACATATCGACTGGTACGAGGCTGAAAAATACTGCAATTGGCTTGGCGTGGTCAGTGGTCTTCCATTCTCACTGCCCACTGAAGCCCAGTGGGAATACGCCGCTCGGAGCAGAGGGCAATTTATTGCCGTCGCCACGGATGATGGTACTTATAAGGTAACTGATGAGTTCTACAATCGCGATGGGAGTGGCGGTCCACGAGGTATTAATATTTCTACGATCAGAGATCGAGAGGAGTTTTCCAAGGCTGTGGGATGGAAAGTTCAAAGTTTGACATCACTCCCGGTTGATCGTTTTCCACCCAACCCATTAGGGCTGTATGCAATGTCTGATAATGGATTTGAATGGGTGAGTGACTGGTATGATCCTGATTATTACCACACCTCTCCTGTCCTGAATCCACAGGGTCCACCTGCGCCCGTTTATAAAGGAGAAGATACGGATAATAAGTATGCCAAGGTCCTGCGGGTGTTGATTACGCCAACGCGCAATGGGGCGGAGGCTTTAATGTTCGGCGCCGATACGATCCCCCTGATGCAACCACGAAAAGTATGTTTCGGGATGAGGGTTTTCGGGTGGTTACCGACAAAACCGCTCGTTGCGTCGTAAATAGCCCTGTTCCTGTCAATTGAGGTTGGATCGTCAGATTCACGGATTTTTCAGGACGAGAGCACTGAGGGCGTTTGCAATAAGTAGAGCGGGATACTACAGGCTGAATCACGGTGTTAATCCAGATTTTCCTGAGCGCTGTAGTTTTGGCCCTGGTTGCAGTGAATTTGATTCTAGGTGGGGGGAAGTATGAGGGCGTATCTGAATATGAGTCTCGTTTTGGTCGCTTCAGCTATTGGTGGGTGCGGCCAGGAAGTCATCAGCAATGTAGCTAGTGTTCCGCAAGTGGATCCTGAAAGGGTTGAGGCTTTTGTTGAGAAGGTAGTCGAGCGGCAGGTGTATGTTGAGGGTGGCAAATACCTGATGGGGGATTTCGGTGCTGAGTATGGGCCGGAAAAAATTCAATATGACGCCAATGTAAATAGTAAGCCGCTTCATGAAGTGGAGCTTAGTAGCTTTTCCATGTCGAAATTTAAGGTGACAAATGAGGAGTATGGATTTTATTTGATGGCAAATCAGCTGTCATTAGCAGATGTCGAAGATGAAGATGTGGATTATAAATATTTCATACTCATGCGCAGTGAACAAAAACTTCCTGCACATGTTGATTGGCATGAAGCTGAAAAATACTGTAGTTGGCTTGGCACTGTAAGTGGTCTTCCATTCTCACTGCCTAATGAAGCCCAATGGGAGTACGCCGCTCGGAGCAGAGGGCAATTTCTTGCGGTCGCCACTGATGATGGTACTTACAAGATAACCGATGAGTCGTATAACCGTGACGGAAGCGGAGGGCCGCAAGGTATCAATATATCTACGATCAGAGACCGAGAAGAGTTTGCCAAGGCATTGGGTTGGAAGGTTGATGGTCTAATATCGCTCCCGGTTGATCAATTTCCACCCAATCCATTGGGGATGTATGCGATGTCTGACAATGGATTTGAGTGGGTAAGTGACTGGTATGATCCAGATTATTATCGCACTTCTCCTGTGTTGAATCCACAGGGGCCACCTGTGCCTGTTTATAAAGGCGAAGAAACGGGTAACAAGTATGCCAAAGTCATGCGGGGTGTTGATTATGCAGATGCGCGATGGGGTGGGGGATTTAATGTTCGGCGCAAGTACGGTTCCCCTGATGCAATCAGGAAGAATATGATTCTGGATGAGGATAGTCGCATGATTACCAATAAAACCGCTCGTTGCGTTGTAAATAGCACTGTTCCTGTCAGTTGAGGTTAGATCGTCAGGTCTGCGGATGTTTCAGGACGAGAACGCGCAATATAAGCGATAAATACGTCAAGGTGGTGAGGGGTGTTGATTATGCTAACGCATAATGGGGGAGTATTTAATGTTCGGCGTCGGTATTATACTCCAGATGCAACGAAGCAGCGTTTGTTGCGGGAGGGGGACATCCGCGTGATGACCGATAAAACCGCTCGCTGCGTCGTGAATACCCTGTCCCTGCCAGTCCAAGATAAAACCCAAGTGGATGTGCAAACGTGCAGCTTGTCCAGGCGCACACGGTCGGTTTGTTGAGTTGCGGTGTTTTATCAACAGTTGTAATCGCAGGTCGAGGCGCTGAGTCTTGCTGGTGAGGCTTTTGCTGGCGCTTGAATGCAAGGCATCCTGAAGGGTAATGCCAGTCAGTAAAGGCACATTGGGGCCGCTAGGCAGCCCCAAATTGCTTAACTGATTTACCTGAAGATAGTTAGCAGGGGTTGAAGCCAACAGGGCCGATTGACCCTGAACACTCTCACCCTGCTTGGGCAGATTAATCGCGGTACTCGCACAGGTAAGCGGTATCCACCTTCACCTGCAGCTGGAATTTGCTGTCGGCCGGTACGTTGAACTTGTCACCAGCGTTAAAGGTTTCCCAGTTGTCGCTGCCCGGCAATTTCACGGTCAGGGCGCCGGACACCACGTGCATGATCTCGCGTTTGGCGGTGCCGAACTCATATTCGCCCGGGGCCATCACGCCCACAGTGGCAGGGCCATCTGCGCCAGCAAAGGCGATCGACTTGACGGTGCCGTTGAAGTACTCGTTGACCTGGAACATGGGCGACTCCTGAAAGAATGGGGGGCGAAAAAAGGGCTGGCCAGTATGCCCAAGCCCATTCGCCCCGTCATCTGCTTTCAAGTGCCGTTCGCGGGCAGGCTCAAGGGCAGCAGGCGCGCAGTGTTGCGGGCATCTTCCAGGGCCCGGTGCTGTTGCCCACAGAAGTGCATGCCCGCCAGTTGCAGCGCACCATTGAGTCCGGCCGGGCGCTGCAAGTGGCGGGCCTTGGCGAAGCGCTGCTTGAGGTTGATGTGCGGCAGCTCGCGCAGCAGGCTGTCGACCGCATGCTGGCGCCACTCCTGCAGCAGCTGCTGGCGGTCGTAGTCGCCCCAACTGACCCAGGCCTGCAGCTGCCCGCGATGGTGCCCCAGCCAGCGCTCGAAATGCGCCCACACCTCAGGGAAGGCCGCGGCACTGTCGACGCTGGCCTGGCTGATGTGCGTCAGCTCGCGGCAGAACGGTGTCAGCTGCGGCCGCCGCCGGGGCCGCACGAAGCGCTGGAAGTGGTCTACTTCACGGCCTTCGCGGGTCACCAGGCTGGCGCCGATTTCAATGATTTCCATCTCCGTGACCGGCCAGCCACCGTCATCGGTGGTGGCTTCCAGGTCGATCACCAACCAGTGGCCCATACCAGGCTCCCTCGCCATACATGCCAAAGCAGCGTAGCCAATGTCTGGCCACACGGCATCCTTTGGCAAAATGCCCTCACTTTGGCATAACCAGCAGTTGTGCCGTGCCAGGAAAACGCCTAGCTTAGGCGCATCCAGGTATGAACCGTGATGAGCGTCCGCTTTGACTCCAGCGCCCGGCCTGAAGGCAATTTCCACCCTGTTGATGCTGGCTGCAGCCTGGCTGGCGGTGCCAGCGTGGGCCGCCGAGGCCATCGACGTGAAGATCGGCGCCGCACATTTCCCGCCTTATACCGTGCGCCCGGAGCAGGGCGCCGACACCGGTTTGCTGCCCCAGCTGGTCGAAGCCCTGAACCGCCTGCAGCAGGATTACCATTTCGTCCTGGTACCCACTTCCATTCAGCGGCGTTTTGGTGATTTCCAGCAAGGCCGCACCGACATGGCGATCTTCGAGAACCCCGAATGGGGCTGGCAGCAGATCCCCCACCAGACGGTGGACATGGGCCTGGAGGATGCCGAAGTGTTCGTCGCCAGGAAGGCCAATGGCCTTGATCAACATTACTTCGATAGCCTGGGTGGCAAGCGCCTGGCACTGTTCAACGGTTACCACTACGCCTTCGCCAACTTCAACTCCGACCCCAACTACCTGCGCAAGACCTACAACGCGACCCTGACCTACTCCCATGACAGCAACCTGCTGATGGTCCAGGCCGGCCGTTCCGACATTGCCCTGGTCACGCGCTCGTACCTGAGCGACTTCCTGGCCCGCAACCCTGGCAGCCTCGACAAGCTGATTGCTTCGCAGCGCATCGATCAGCTTTATCACCACTACGCCCTGTTGCGCCCCGGTTCACCGATCAGCGATCGCAAGTTCGCCCAGCTGATGGATGACTTGCGCAATAGCGGTGAACTGACGCGTATCTTTCAGCCCTACCGCATCACCGTCGCTGCGCCGAACGACTAAATTCCACCGGTAGGGGCACGTCATCAAAGGTGAGCCTTTCTTCCCTATTGCCGTGAGCCAATACCATGCCGTTCGATGCCGCTTCGCAGCCCTTGTCATTGCCACGCTGGCGCAGCCTGAAAGCCGAGGAGGGCGACGGTTGGCTGAGCCTGACCCTCGAAGGCCGGCCTTTGATCCTGGTGCGCCTGGCCCCGGGCGATACGCTGCAAGTCCATGTGCAGAACCTGTGTTCGGAGCGCCCACAGCAAGCGGTGTGGGCGGCGTGCTACTGGCTGCTGTCCCGTGAACCGGCGCGCCAGCGCCTGGTTGTGCATCTGTCCGAGCGCCTGCCCGAGGCATTGGCCAGTGGTTTGCTGTTGGCCACTGAGCAGTCGGGTGTCTACCTGTGCGAACGCGCATTGTTCTGGCAGTTGTCACAGCCGTGGCTGGGCGCCTCGGCAGGGGGTGTCTACCCGCAACAGATGCAATTGAGCAACGGCAAGCGCCACCCGCGCCGGGCACCCAAGCCGCGTGGCGAGGTGTATCGCCGCTTCGATGCGCGCCTGGGCGCCTGGGTATCGCTGCGTACCCTGGAAATCGACCAGGATCTCGAGCGTTTCAATCGCTGGCAGAACAACCCGCGGGTAGAGCAATTCTGGCAGGAGGCAGGCTCGCTGGATCAGCACCGCGAGTACCTGAGCAAGCTTGAGGCCGACCCACATGCCTTGACCCTGATCGGTTGCTTCGATGACCAGCCGTTCGCCTACTTCGAGGCGTACTGGGCCAAGGAGGATCGCATTGCGCCGTTCTATTCGGCCGACGATTACGACCGAGGCATTCACATGCTGGTGGGGGAGGAGGCGCACCGTGGTCCGCACAAGGTCGCCAGCTGGATGTCAGCGCTGGTGCACTACTTGTTCCTGGACGACCCGCGCACCCAGCGCGTAGTGGCTGAGCCGCGTGCCGACAACGGCAAGATGATCGGTTACATGCACGACCAGTGCTTCCATTGCGACAAGGAATTCGACTTCCCGCACAAGCGTGCGGCTTTGATGATTCTGGGGCGGGAGCGGTTCTTCGAGCGCTGCAAGCTGGTCTGAATTCGCGTCGCCTGCTTCGCGGGCGCGCCCGCTCCCACAGGTGACGCGCAGGCCCCTGGCTCAGCGCAAAGCTTGTGGGAGCGGGGGTGCCCGCGAAGATGGCGACGCTGTCTATCAAGTCTGCCGGTTGGCAGTCTTGCGGCAATGCACCAGGGCATCGCGAATCATGAAGTTGACCAGGGTCGGCGAGACCCCCAGCTCCTTGGCGATGTCCTTCTGCGGCACGCCATGCAGGCGGTACATCTCGAAGGCATAGCGGGTGCGCTGGGGCAGTTCGTTAAGGGCGGCAGCGATGTGCTCGAGCGCTGCCAGGTTGATGTGCGTGGCCTCGGGCGACGCGTTCGGGATGACCACGTTCAGGCCTTCCTCTTCGCTGCCGGAGTATTTCAGCTCCATCGCCTGCTTGCGGTAATGGTCGATGGCCAGGTTGCGCACGATCTGGAACAGGTAGCTGAGCTGCGCCTTGAACGACGAGGTGATCTGTGGGGCGGCGCTGAGCCGAAAGAAGGCATCCTGCACCACATCCTCGGCGCGCGAGCGGCAGCCGGTGATGCGCGCCGCGATCTTCACGAGGATGTTGCGGTTGTCGACGAACGCCTGGAGTAATGGTGAATCGCACTTACTTGTGGATAGTTGTTCCGCCATGGAAATCACCTTGTCTCGAACGGGAAAGGGAGCACCCCATGAGGGGAAGCTTCCTACGACGTGCGACAAACTATTCAGAATGATAATGATTGTCAAATACGAAAGTTAATGAGTATCTATTAGTTTCTGTTCTAAGGCGTACCGCGTGACGCAGTTCACCTTGCGCCCCCGGTCATGCCGTTAATTTCCCGCCGCGCCCATCCGTTCCCCTGTGTACATCCGGCCGCTGCCCGCCGACCTCGTGCGGGGCAGCCAGCCCGACTTAACCAGACACTGGCAGGAACCCCCCATGACGGACGCCTTCGAACTCCCGCTCTCGCTGGTCCAGGCCCTGGCGCAACGCGCTGCGCAGACCCCGGACCGCATCGCCCTGCGCTTTCTGGCCGATGCCCCGGGCGAGCAGGCCGTGCTCAGCTATCGCGACCTGGATGCGCGTGCGCGCACCATCGCCGCAGCGCTGCAGGCCCGTGCCAGTTTTGGCGAGCGGGCCGTGCTGTTGTTCCCCAGCGGCCCGGACTACGTGGCGGCGTTCTTTGGTTGCCTGTACGCCGGGATCATTGCCGTGCCGGCCTATCCACCGGAGTCGTCACGCCGCCACCACCAGGAGCGCCTGCTGTCGATCATCGACGACGCCGAGCCGCGCCTGTTGCTGACCGTCGGTTCGCTGCACGGCAGCCTGCAGGACCTTGAAGCCCTGAGCGGCGACAGCGCCCCCGAACTGTTGGCAGTGGATGCGCTTGATCCGGCATTGGCCGCCAGCTGGCGCGAGCCGCAGCTGAACGAGGACGACATCGCCTTCCTGCAATACACCTCCGGCTCCACCGCACTGCCCAAGGGCGTGCAGGTCAGCCACGGCAACCTGGTGGCCAACGAACAATTGATCCGCTCGGGCTTCGGCATCGACTTGAACCCCGACGACGTGATCGTCAGCTGGCTGCCGCTGTACCACGATATGGGCCTGATCGGCGGGCTGCTGCAGCCGATCTTCAGTGGCGTGCCCTGCGTGCTGATGTCGCCGGGCTACTTCCTTGCCCGGCCACTGCGCTGGTTGCAGGCCATCAGCGAGTACGGCGGCACCATCAGCGGCGGGCCGGACTTCGCCTACCGGCTGTGCAGCGAACGGGTCAGCGAGGCGGCCCTGGCCGGCCTCGACCTGAGCCGCTGGCGCGTGGCCTATTCCGGCTCCGAGCCAATTCGCCAGGACAGCCTCGCCGCCTTCGCCGACAAGTTCGCGGCTTGCGGCTTCCAGCCGAGCAGCTTCTTTGCCAGCTATGGCCTGGCTGAAGCCACCTTGTTCGTCAGTGGCAGCCGCCGCGGCCAAGGCATCGGCGCGCTGGAACTGGACAGCGAGGCGTTCGCCGCCAACCGTGCCGAAGCCGGCAAGGGCAGTGTGCTGATGAGCTGCGGCTACCCGCAGCCTGGCCATGCGGTGCGCATCGTCGAGCCGCAGCAGCGTAAAGTGCTGGGCGATAACCAGGTTGGCGAAATCTGGGCCGGTGGACCAAGTATCGCCCTGGGTTACTGGCGCAACCCTGAAGCCACCGCGCGCACCTTCGTCGACATGGACGGCCAGACCTGGCTGCGTACCGGCGACCTCGGCTTCATGCGTGACGGCGAAGTGTTCGTCACCGGGCGCCTGAAGGACATGCTGATCGTCCGCGGCCAGAACCTTTACCCGCAAGACCTGGAAAAGACTCTGGAGCGTGAGGTCGATGGCCTGCGCAAGGGCCGGGTGGCGGTGTTCGCCGTCGACGACCAGGGCGAGGAGAGCATCGGCGTGGCGGTGGAAGTCAGCCGCAACGTGCAGAAGTCGGTCAAACCCGAGGCCCTCATCAAGACCCTGCGCCAGGTGATCGCCGATGCCTGCCGCCAAGCGCCGGCCGTGGTCCTGCTGCTCAACCCGGGTGCATTGCCGAAGACGTCCAGTGGCAAGCTGCAGCGCTCGGCCTGCCGCCTGCGCATGCGCGACGGCAGCCTGGACTGCTATGCGCGTTTCCCCATGGCTGCCGGGCCGGCTGCAGACACGGCAGCGGGCGATGACCTGCAGGCACGTATCGCCGGTATCTGGCGCGAGTTCCTCAAGGTCGAGGCGGTGGCCCCGGACGATCACTTCCTGCTGCTGGGTGGCAACTCCATTGCCGCTACCCAGGTTACTGCGCGCCTTGCGGATGAGCTGGGAGTCCCGCTGAGCCTGCGGACACTGTTCGAAGCGCCGACACTGGCCGAGTACAGCGCTTGTGTGGCAGCCATCCTCGCTGAAGGCTCGGTGGAAACCACCACTATCACGGCGCTGCGCCGCGGCCAGGCCTTGCCGCAGTCGCTGGCACAGAACCGCCTGTGGCTGACCTGGCAGCTTGAGCCGCAGTCTGCTGCCTACAACATTCCGGCCGGGCTGCACCTGCGCGGCGAACTGGATGAGGCCGCACTCGAAGCCGCGTTCCAGGGGTTGGTAGCGCGCCACGAATCGCTGCGCACGGTGTTCAGCGAGGAAGACGGGCAGGCGATGCAGCGTGTACTGCCGGAACAGTCTTTCATTCTTCAGCGCCTGGACCTGGAGGGGGTGTCGCCCGAGCAAGTGATCTTGCGCCGCGAGCAAGAGGCGCAACAGGCCTTCGACCTGACCCAAGGCCCGCTGCTGCGGGTGACCCTGGTGCGCCTGGATGACGAAGACCATCAGCTATGGGTAACCTTGCACCACATCGTCGCCGATGGCTGGTCGCTGAACATCCTCCTCGACGAGTTCGCCAAGCTGTATGCCGCCCATTGCCAGGGCCTGGACGCCAAACTGGCACCGCTGACACTGGGGTACGCTGACTACGGCACCTGGCAACGCCAATGGCTGGCCGAGGGTGAAAGTGCGCGCCAGCTGGCGTACTGGAAAGGTGCACTGGGTGACGCTTTGCCGGTGCTCGACCTGTATCCGGACCAGCCGCGTTCCAGCCAGCAGCAAAACCGCGCCGCCCGCTTGAGCGTGAAAGTGCCGGCCAAGCTGGCCGACGCCCTCAAAGCCCTGGCCCGCGAGCAGCAGGCCAGCCTGTTCATGGTCCTGCTGGCCGCCTGGCAAGGGCTGCTGCACCGCTATACCGGCCAGGGCGACATCCGCGTCGGCGTACCCAACGCCAACCGCCCGCGCCGGGAAACCCAGGGTATGGTCGGCTTCTTCATCAATACCCAAGTGCTGCGTGCGCAGCTGGACGGCCGCCTGCCGTTCGCTCAGTTGCTGGCCCAGGTGCGCGGGGCGACCCTCGACGCCCAGGCCAACCAGGACCTGCCGTTCGAGCAACTGCTTGAAGCCCTGCCCGAGGCACGCGAGCAGGGCTTGTTCCAGGTCATGTTCAACCACCAGCAGCGTGATCTTTCGGCGCTGCGCCGCTTGCCTGGCCTGCTCGCCGAAGAGCTGCCATGGCACAGCCGCGAAGCCAAGTTCGACTTGCAACTGCACAGCGAGGAAGACCACCAGGGCCGCCTGAGCCTGGCCTTCGACTACGCCGCCGAACTGTTCGACGCCGGCACCGTCAAGCGTCTGGCCCAGCACCTGCTGGTACTGCTCGAGCAAGTCTGCGCGCAACCGCAGCTGCCGCTGGGCGACGTACAGCTGCTGGATGAGCAGGGGCGCCAGCAGCTGCTGGCCTGGGGTGAGGCGCCCGCGCCCGCCCCGCAGCAGTTGCTGGTCGAGCAACTCAACGAGCAGGCCCGCCTGACCCCAGCGCGTACCGCACTGGCGTGGGACGGCGGCAGCCTCGACTATGCCGAGCTGCATCAGCAGGCCAACCGCCTGGCGCACTACCTGCGCGACAAAGGCGTCGGTCCCGACACCTGCGTGGCCATCGCTGTCGAGCGTTCGCCGCAGTTGCTGATCGGCCTGCTGGCCATCCTCAAGGCGGGCGGCGCCTATGTGCCGCTGGATGTCGACTACCCGGCCGAGCGCCTGGCCTACATGCTGGGCGACTGCCAGGCCAGCCTGCTGCTCAGCCACAGCAGCCTGCTTGGCACGCTGCCCCAGGTCGACGGCGTCAGCGCCACCGCCCTCGACCAGCTGCACCTGGACAGCTGGCCAAGCCAGCCACCGGGCCTGCACTTGCACGGCGACAACCTGGCCTACCTGATCTACACCTCCGGCTCCACCGGCCAGCCGAAAGGTGTGGGCAATACCCATGCCGCCCTGGCCGAACGCCTGCAGTGGATGCAGGCCCGCTATGCGCTGGATGAAAGCGATGTACTGATGCAGAAAGCGCCGATCAGCTTCGATGTGTCGGTGTGGGAGTGCTTCTGGCCGCTGGTCACCGGCTGCAAGGTGGTGCTGGCCGGCCCCGGCGAGCACCGCGACCCGCAACGCATCGCCGCGCTGGTGCAGGCGCATGGCGTGACCACGCTGCACTTCGTGCCACCGTTGTTGCAGGTGTTCGTGCAGGAGCCGCTGGCCGCCGGCTGCAGCAGCCTGCGCCGGCTGTTCTCCGGTGGCGAGGCGCTGTCTTCGAACCTGCGTGATCGTGTGCTGCAGTTGCTGCCGCAGGTGCAGTTGCACAACCGCTACGGGCCGACCGAAACCGCCATCAACGTTACCCACTGGCATTGCCAGGCAGAAGACGGCGAGCGCTCGCCGATCGGTCGCCCGCTGGGCAACGTGCTCTGCCGGGTTTTGGATGATGAACTTGAACTGACTGCGCCTGGCGTACCGGGCGAGCTGTATCTCGGCGGTGCCGGTCTTGCCCGTGGTTACCTCGGCCGCCCGGGCCTCACCGCCGAACGTTTCGTACCCCAGGCCGACGGCAACGGCGCACGCCTGTACCGCAGTGGCGACCGCGCCCGCTGGCAGGTGCAAAGTGAAGCCCTGGAATACCTCGGTCGCCTCGACCAGCAGGTGAAGGTGCGTGGCTTCCGCGTCGAGCCGGAAGAAGTGCAGGCGTGCCTGCTGGCTCAGCCGGGTGTCGAACAGGCCTTGGTGCTGATCCATCAGGACGCGGTGGGGGCGCAGCTGGTCGGTTACTACAGCGGCAGCGCTCAGTCCGAAGCCTTGCTGGCCGCCCTGGCCGAGCAATTGCCGGCGTACATGGTGCCCTCCCAGTTGATTGGCCTGGCACAGATGCCGCTGGGCCCCAGCGGCAAGGTTGACCGCAAGGCGCTGCCCGCACCGGTCTGGCAGCAACGTGCCCATGTCGAGCCGCAGACCGCGCTGCAGCAACAAGTGGCGGCCATCTGGCGCGAGGTGCTGAACCTGCCGCAAGTCGGCCTGCACGACGACTTCTTCGCCCTCGGCGGCCACTCGCTGCTGGCCACCCAGATTGTCTCGCGCACCCGCCAAGCGTGCGACGTCGAGCTGCCGCTCAAGGCACTGTTCGAAGCCAGCGAGCTGGCTGCATTCTGTGATGAAATCGCCCGTATCCGCGCTGCCGGTGAGTGCAATCAGCAAGGCGAGATCGCCTTGGTTGATCGCCGTCAGGCCGTGCCGCTGTCGTACTCGCAGCAGCGCATGTGGTTCCTCTGGCAGATGGAGCCGGACAGCCCCGCCTACAACGTTGGCGGCATGGCCCGTTTACGCGGGGCCCTGCATGTGGATGCCTTCGAGCGCGCCTTGCAGGCACTGATCGTGCGCCACGAAACCCTGCGCACCACCTTCCCGAGCATCGATGGCGTGCCGTACCAGTGCGTGGCCGACGACAGCGGTCTGCAACTGGCCTGGCAAGACTTCACGGCCCTGCCAGCCGATACCCGTCAGCAGCGCCTGCAGCAACTGGCTGACGACCAGGCCCACCAGCCCTTCGACCTGGAGCGCGGCCCGTTGCTGCGCGCCTGCCTGGCCAAGACCAAGGAGCGTGAACACTACTTCGTGCTGACCCTGCACCACATCGTCACCGAAGGCTGGGCCATGGACATCTTTGCTCGCGAACTGGGCGAGCTGTACGAAGCCTTCGTCGATGACCGCGAGTCGCCCCTGGCGCCGCTGCCGGTGCAATACCTCGACTACAGCGTATGGCAACGGCAATGGCTGGAAAGCGGCGAGGGCGCACGCCAGCTGGCCTACTGGAAAGACCGCCTCGGCGATGAGCACCCGGTGTTGGCGCTGCCCGCCGACCGCCCGCGCCCGGCGGTGCAGAGCCACCGTGGCGAGCTCTACCGCTTCGACCTCGACCCGGCGCTGGTCGCCCGCGTGCATGCCTTCAACCACCAGCGTGGGCTGACCCTGTTCATGACCATGACTGCCACCCTGGCCGCGTTGCTGCACCGCTATAGCGGCCAGCGCGACCTGCGCATCGGTGCGCCGGTGGCCAATCGTATTCGCCCGGAAAGCGAAGGCCTGATTGGCGCCTTCCTCAACACCCAGGTGCTGCGTTGCGAACTGGACGGACAAATGACCGCCGACGCCTTGCTCGACCAGGTGCGTTTGGCCGCCATCGAAGGCCAGTCGCACCAGGACCTGCCGTTCGACCAGCTGGTCGAGGCCCTGCAGCCGCCGCGCAGCAGCGCCTACAACCCGCTGTTCCAGGTGATGTGCAACGTGCAGCGCTGGGCCTTCCAGCAGAGCCGCACATTGGCCGGCATGCAGGTGGATTATCTGGTCAACGACGCCAGCGCCACCAAGTTCGACCTGTATCTGGAGGTTACCGACCTCGACGGCCGCCTGGGCTGCTGCCTGACCTACAGCCGCGACCTGTTCGATGAACTGCGCATCGCCCGCATGGCCGAGCATTGGCAGCGGCTGCTGGTTGCCCTGCTCGACAACCCGCAGCAGCGCCTGTGCGAGCTGCCGATGCTGGCCGATGCCGAGCAGCAGATGCTGATCGGCCAGTTGCAGGGCGAGCAGGACTTCGCCCTCGACCAGACCCTGCACGGTTTGTTCGCCGCCCAGGCGGCACGCACGCCGCATGCAGGTGCGCTGACCTTCGCCGGCCAGCACATGACCTACGCCGAGCTCGACCAGCAGGCCAACCGGCTGGCCCGTGCCCTGCGTGAACGCGGTGTCGGCCCGCAGGTGCGGGTCGGCCTGGCGCTGGAGCGCTCGCTGGAGATGGTGGTCGGCCTGCTGGCCATTCTCAAGGCCGGTGGCGCCTACGTGCCGCTCGACCCGGAATACCCGCTCGACCGCCTGCGCTACATGATCGAGGACAGCCGCATCGGCCTGCTGCTGAGCCAGCGTGCGTTGCTTGAATCCCTCGGTGAGTTGCCTGACGGGGTGGCACGCTGGAGCCTGGAAGACGATGCCGTGGGCCTCTCGGCCTACAGCGATGCGCCGCTGGACAACCTCAACCTACCGCAGCATCAGGCCTACCTGATCTACACCTCCGGCTCCACCGGCAAGCCCAAGGGCGTGGTGGTCAGCCACGGAGAAATCGCCATGCACTGCCAGGCGGTGATCGACGCCTTTGGCATGCGCAGCGATGACTGCGAGCTGCACTTCTATTCGATCAACTTCGATGCCGCCAGCGAACGTTTGCTGGTGCCGCTGCTGTGTGGCGCCCGCGTGGTGCTGCGGGCTCAGGGCCAATGGGGTGCCGAGGACATCTGCCAGCTGGTACGCGAGCAGCAGGTGAGCGTGCTCGGCTTCACCCCGAGCTATGGCAGCCAGCTGGCCCAGTATCTGGCCGGGCAGGGCGAGCAACTGCCGGTGCGGCTGGTGATCACTGGCGGCGAAGCGCTGACCGGCGAGCACCTGCAACGCATCCGCCAGGCCTTCGTCCCGCAGCAGTTCTTCAACGCCTATGGCCCTACCGAAACCGTGGTCATGCCGCTGGCCTGCCTGGCGCCGGAGCTCATGCCTGCCGACGCCGGCAGCGTGCCGATCGGCCGGGTGATTGGTGCCCGTACGGCGTACATCCTCGACGAGGACCTGGCCCTGCTACCGCAAGGGGGCATCGGCGAGCTGTACGTCGGCGGTGCCGGCCTGGCCCAGGGTTACCATGACCGCCCGGGCCTCAGCGCTGAGCGCTTTGTCGCCGACCCGTTCAGCTGCGACGGTGGGCGGCTGTACCGCACCGGCGACCTGGTGCGCCTGCGTGTCGATGGCCTGGTGGAGTACGTCGGCCGTGCCGACCAGCAGGTGAAGATCCGCGGCTTCCGTATCGAGCTGGGCGAAATCGAAAGCCGCCTGCAGGAACATGCCGATGTCGACGAAGCCGTGGTTCTGGCCCTCGACCTGCCAGGTGGCAAACAGCTGGTCGGTTACCTGGTGTGCCCGCAGGCCAATGGCGACAGCGAGGCGCAGTCCAGGCTGCGCGAAGCGGTCAAGGCCGATGCGCGTCAGCACCTGCCGGACTACATGGTGCCCGCGCACCTGGTGCTGCTCGAACGCCTGCCGCTGATGGGCAACGGCAAGCTTGACCGCCGGGCACTGCCGGCACCGGACCTGGAACAGGCCCGCCAGCATTACCAGGCCCCGGCCAATGAGCTGGAGGCGCAGCTGGCGCAGGTCTGGCGCGAAGTGCTCAACACCTCCTGCGTGGGTGTGCAAGACAACTTCTTCGAACTGGGCGGCGACTCGATCTTGTCGATTCAGGTGGTCAGCCGCGCGCGCCAGCTGGGCCTGCAGTTCACCCCGCGTGACCTGTTCCAGCACCAGACGATCCAGACACTGGCAGCCGTGGTCAGCCGCAGCGCGGCGCCGAGCAGCATCGAGCAGGGCCCGCGCGAAGGGCGCAGCGGCTTGACGCCGATCCAGCACTGGTTCTTCGACAGTGACGTGGCCCAGCCGCAGCACTGGAACCAGGCGGTGCTGCTGGAGGCACGCCAGCCACTGAACCGGGCTGCCCTCGAGCAGGCCCTGGCCGGGCTGGTGGCGCACCACGACAGCCTGCGCCTGCGCTTCACTCAGGGCCAGGCGGCCTTCGCTGCGGGGGCTGCCGAGCGACTGTTGTGGACCGCCACGGTCGCCGACTTCGCCGACTGCCAGGCGCTGTATACCGACGTGCAGCGCAGCCTCGACCTGGAACGCGGCCCGCTGCTGCGCGCCGTGCTGGTCAGTGACGGGCAGGGCGCCCAGCGCCTGCTCCTGGCGATCCATCACCTGGTGGTCGATGGCGTGTCCTGGCGTGTACTGCTCGAAGACCTGCAGGCGTTGTATCGCGGCCAGCCACTGGCGGCCAAGACCCACGCCATGGCCGACTGGGCGGCGCGCCTGGCCAGCTACGCCGGCAGCGATTCGCTGCGTGACGAACTGGGCTGGTGGCAAGGCCAGCTCGGCAGCGTGCGCCATGAGCTGCCGTGCGATCACCCGCAGGGCGGCAACCTGCACCGGCATGCCGATACCCTGGCCATCGCGCTTGATGTGGAGCAGACCCGGCAGTTGCTGCAACAGGCACCGGCGGCCTACCACACCCAGGTCAACGACCTGCTGCTGACTGCGCTGGCTCGCACCCTGTGCCGCTGGAGCGGTGACCAGGAAGTGTTGGTGCAGCTCGAAGGCCACGGCCGCGACGGCCTGTTCGAGGACATGGACCTGACCCGCAGCGTCGGCTGGTTCACCAACGCCTACCCGCTGCGCCTGACCCCGCAGGCTGGCGACGACGATGCCGCGCGTGCCACGTCGATCAAGTGCATCAAGGAACAGCTGCGTCAGGTGCCGCACAAGGGGCTGGGCTACGGCGTGTTGCGCTACCTGGGCGATGAGGCCAGCCGCGAAAGCATGGCGGCACTGCCGCAGGCGCGCATCACCTTCAACTACCTGGGCCAGTTCGACCAGCAGTTCGACGAGGCTGCCGTGTTCCTGCCGCTGGATGCACCGGCGGGCCTGGCTCACGACCCGGAGGCGCCGCTGCCGAACTGGCTCAGCGTCGACGGCCAGGTCTACGGCGGTGCCCTGCAGCTGCGCTGGACCTACAGCCGTGAACGCTACGACTCGCCGACCATCGCGCAGTTGGCCGAGGCCTACCGCCAGGAGTTGCTGGCGCTGGTCAGCCACTGCCTGGCCGATGGCAACGGCAGTTTCACGCCCTCGGACTTCCCGCTGGCACACCTGAGCCAGCAGCAGATCGACGCGCTGCCGGTTCCCGCCGCGCAGATCGAAGACGTCTACCCGCTGACGCCGATGCAGGAAGGCATGCTCTTGCATACCCTGCTGGAGCCGGGCACTGGCCTGTACTACATGCAGGACCGCTACCGCATCAACAGTGCCCTGGACCCCGAGCGTTTCGCCCAGGCCTGGCAGGCCGTGGTGGCGCGTCATGAGGCCCTGCGCGCGTCGTTCAGCTGGAATGCTGGCGAGACCATGCTGCAGATCATCCACAAACCGGGCAACACGCCGGTGGACTACCAGGACTGGCGTGGCCTTGATGAGGCGGCCCAGGAAGCGCGTCTGCAAGCCCTGCACAAGCAAGAGCGGGAAGCGGGCTTTGCGCTGCTGCAGGAGGCACCGTTCCACCTGCGCCTGGTGCGGGTCGATGACCAGCGCTACTGGTTCATGATGAGCAACCACCACATCCTCATCGACGCCTGGTGCCGTTCGTTGCTGATGAACGACTTCTTCGCGCTCTACCAGGCCCTCGGCGAAGGTCGCCAGGCCCAGTTGCCGGTGCCGCCGCGCTACCGCGACTACATCGGCTGGCTGCAGCGCCAGGACATGGACGAAGCGCGCAGCTGGTGGCAGGCCAACCTGGCCGGCTTCGAACGCGCCACGGCGCTTCCCAGCGACCGCCCCGTGCGCAACGATCACGCGGGTGACGGCATGGTGGTAGGCGACTGCTACACCCGCCTGGAGGTGAGCGACGGCGTGCGCCTGCGCGAACTGGCCCAGGCTCATCAGCTGACCGTCAACACGTTTGCCCAGGCGGCCTGGGCACTGGTGCTGGCGCGCTACAGCGGTGACCGCGACGTGGCCTTCGGCGTGACCGTGGCCGGGCGCCCGGTGAGCCTGCCGCAGATGCAGCGCACGGTCGGCCTGTTCATCAACAGTATCGCCCTGCGCGTGCAACTGCCCGAGCCGGGCCAGCGCCGCAGCGTGCGCCAGTGGCTGCAAGGCGTGCTGGAACGCAACATGGAGCTGCGCGAGTACGAGTACCTGCCGCTGGTGGCGATCCAGGAATGCAGCGAACTGCCCAAGGGCCAGCCGCTGTTCAACAGCTTGTTCGTGTTCGAGAACGCCCCGGTGGAAACCGCGGTACTCGACCATGCCCAGCACCTCAATGCCACTTCCGACTCGGGCCGTACTCACACCAACTTCCCGTTGACGGCGGTGTGTTACCCGGGCGATGACCTGGGCCTGCACCTGTCGTTCGACCAACGCTATTTCGACTACCCGACTGTCGAGCGCCTGCTGGCCGAGTTCAAGCGCCTGTTGCTGGCGTTGGTGCAAGGCTTTGAAGGGGAGGTGAGCGCGTTGCCGTTGCTGGGCGAGGAGGAACAGCGCTTCTTGCTCGACGGTTGCAACCGCACCGAGCGCGCCTACCCGCTGGAGCAGAGCTATGTGGCACTGTTCGAAGCGCAGGTGGCTGCCCACCCTGAGCGAACCGTCGCCCGCTGCCTCGACGCGTCTTATGACTACGCCGGGCTGAACTTGGCGGCCAACCGTCTGGGCCATGCCCTGGTCGCCGCGGGCGTGGCCATCGACCAGCCCGTCGCCTTGCTGGCCGAACGGGGCTTGCCGCTGTTGGGCATGATCGTCGGCAGTTTCAAGGCGGGCGCCGGCTATCTGCCGCTGGACCCGGGCCTGCCGTCGGCGCGCCTGCAGCGCATCGTCGAGCTGAGCCGCACGCCGGTGCTGGTGTGCAGCGCGGCCTGCGCCGAGCAGGCGCGCCAGTTGCTGGATGAACTGGCAAGCGAGGCGCGGCCGCAGTTGCTGGTGTGGGAAGCGGTGCAGGGCAGCAGCATTGCCAGCCACAACCCGGGCATCCACAGCGGGCCGGACAACCTGGCCTACGTGATCTACACCTCCGGCTCCACCGGGCTGCCCAAGGGCGTCATGGTCGAGCAGCGCGGGATGCTCAACAACCAGCTGAGCAAGGTGCCGTACCTGGCCTTGAACGAGCATGACGTTATCGCTCAGACTGCCTCCCAGAGCTTCGACATTTCGGTGTGGCAGTTCCTCGCCGCGCCGTTGTTCGGCGCCCGGGTGGAGATCGTGCCGAACGCCATCGCCCATGACCCGCAAGGTTTGCTGGCGCATGTGCAGGCCACCGGTATCAGCGTGCTGGAAAGCGTGCCATCGCTGATCCAGGGCATGCTGGCCAACGACCACCAGGCGCTGGATGGCCTGCGCTGGATGTTGCCGACCGGCGAGGCGATGCCGCCGGAGCTGGCTGCGCAGTGGCTGCAGCGTTACCCGCAGATTGGCCTGGTCAATGCTTACGGGCCGGCAGAGTGTTCGGATGACGTGGCCTTCTTCCGCGTCGACATGGCGTCGACCCGCGGCAGCTACCTGCCGATCGGCACGCCGACCGACAACAACCGCCTGTACCTGTATGGCGAGGACCAGGCCCTGGTGCCGCTGGGCGCGGTGGGTGAGGTGTGTGTGGCCGGCACCGGTGTCGGTCGCGGTTATGTCGGTGACCCGGTGCGCACAGCATTGGCCTTCATCCCCCACCCGCACGGGGCACCGGGCGAACGCCTGTACCGTACCGGCGACCTGGCGCGACAGCGCCCCGATGGGGTGCTGGAGTATGTCGGGCGCATCGACCATCAGGTGAAGATCCGCGGCTACCGTATCGAACTGGGCGAAATCGAGGCGCGTCTGCACGAGCAGGCCGAGATTCGCGATGCGGCGGTGGGCGTGCAGGAGGGCGCCAAAGGCAAGCATCTGGTTGGCTACCTGGTGGCGCACCAGGGTGTGGTTGCCGATGCTGCTTTGCTGGAGCAGCTCAAGCAGCGCCTGCGTGCCGAGCTGCCAGAGTACATGGTGCCGCTGCACTGGGGCTGGTTCGCCAGCCTGCCGCACAACGCCAACGGCAAGCTCGACCGCAAGGCACTGCCCGTCATCGAGATAGGTGGGCAACACAGCCAGGACTACCTGGCGCCGCGAGATGAGCTGGAGGAGGTGCTGGTCGGCATCTGGGGCGATGTGCTCAAGGCCGAGCGGGTCGGGGTGCATGACAACTTCTTCGAGCTGGGCGGGCACTCGTTGCTGGCCACGCAGATTGCGTCGCGGGTGCAAAAGCAATTGCAGCTGAACGTGCCATTGCGGGCAATGTTCGAGTGCAGCACGGTGGAGGAGTTGGCCGAGTATGTGCGCGGGTTGCAGGGGAGCGAGGTGGATGAGGCGAAGGCTGATCGGCTTAGTGACCTGATGGCGGAGCTCGAAGGGCTGTAACATTATCGGCTAGCCTGTGCTGGCCCTTTCGCGGGACAAGCCCGCTCCTACAGGAATCGCGCACACCTCATAGGTCGTGCAGTCCCTGTAGGAGCGGGCTTGTCCCGCGAAACGGCCAGAGCAGACAATCGAAGTATCAGCGCTGACCGAGAATCTTCCCAAGCAACTCCGGCCGCGGGGCGCCTTGCTGGCTCTGCAGGTTGCCCTGCTCATCCTGATAGAAGATCGCCGGGGTCGCCTGCAGCCCCATTTCCTCCATCAACGCCATGTTCACCGCCAGCTTCTGCTGCACGGCATCCGGCACCTTGTCCAGCGGCTTCAGGCTGCTCGCCTTGCCTGCTTTCTCATGTTCATGCAGCGCCTTGGCCGGGTCTTTGGCGGCCAGCAGTGCCGCCGACTTGCCTGGGCTATCCTCGCGGATGATGCCAACCATGATATGGCGCAACTGCACCTTGCCCGACTCTACCCAGGGCCGTGCCTGTTCCCAGAACATGTTGCAGTAGGGGCAGTTGGGGTCGCTGAACAGGTACACCTTGCGCGGTGCACTGTCCTTGCCGTCGGCGATCCAGGCGGTTTTCTCCATCTTCGCCCAGATTTCCTTGCTCATCGGTGCATACACCAGTTTCTGCAACGGCTCGGCGCTGAGGTCCTTGCCCTGTTCGTCGAACAGGCTGCCAACCAGCACGTGCTTGCCGTCGGGGGTCAGGTACAGCGCCAGGGCATTGTTCTGGTACTCGGCGGCATAGCCGCGCAGGCCGTTGGGCGCATCGAAGCTGCCTTTGATTTCGGCGCCTTTGGCTTGCAGTTGCTGGATAGCCTTGGGCAGGTCTTCGGCCTGCACCAGCGGGGCGGTCAGCAGGGTCAGGGATAGGGGCAACAGGGCAGTCAATCGCATGTCAGTTTCCTTGTGCGGCAGGGGCGGGCGCCGTGGCCCGCTCGAAAGGTTCCAAGGCATGGCGCAGGCTGGCCCGCGACAGCTCGCCGAGGTGGCTGCCGATCAGGCGGCCGTCGGCGTCGTAGAACAGGGTGGTGGGCAGGGCCATCGAGCCAACCCGCTGGGCCAGCGCGCCGGTGCCGTCGAATAGCACGTGGGTCAGGCTCAGCCCGGTGGTGGCGAGGAAGGTCGTGACGTTTTCCGGCGTCTCGCCCTGGTTGACGAAAATGAAGGTGACGTGGGGGTATTCGCCCTGGGCCTTTTGCAGCACCGGCATTTCCCGGCGGCATGGCGGGCACCAGGTCGCCCAGATATTGATCACCAGCGGCTTGCCACGGTAGCTGTGCAGGGCCACGGACTGGCCAGCGGCATTGCGCAGGCTCAGTTCGGGCAATGCGGTGCCCTTGCTGTACAGGTGGCTGCCCAGGCTGGTCAGGCCCCAGAACAGCGCACCGCTGAACAAGGCCCAGCCCAACGGGCGACGCAGGCCGGGCTGGCGCCAGCCCTGCCAGAGGGTGGCTAAGACGATACCGACCAGGCCCGACCAGAGCAGGAAGCCGCCGTCACGGATGTCGATGACCTGCAGGAGGTCGTCGCGGTACATCGGCCAGTAGGCCAGCACGAAACCCAGGCGGGCGCACAACAGGCCGATCAGGAACAGGTTGAACAGCGCCGATTCCGGGCTTGCGCCCCCACGTCGGGCGACCCACCAGCCGACCAGGCAGGCCACGCCGAGGGCGGCGAGCATCAGCAGGTGGTTGAGGGCCATGGTCAGCGGCCCGAGGGTTACCGTCAGCATCAGCCTTGGCTCCGAGTCTGAGTCCAGTGTTGCAGGAATGTGGCGGCATCCACCTCGCCGGTGATGCGCCGTGCGCGCCGCTCTTCGCCTTCCGGGCCGAGCCAGATGATGCTGGGCGGGCCGGGTACCTGATAGCGCTGCAGCAGGGCGCGGCTGGCGGCGGAGTCGGCGGTCACGTCCAGGCGCAGCAGGTGCACGCCGGCCAGGCTGGTTTGCACGTCGGGGCGGCTGAACACCTGCTTTTCCATGACTTTGCACGACACGCACCAGTCGGCGTAATAGTCGACCATGACCCACTGGCCGCGGGCCTTGGCGGCATCCAGTTCGCGCTGCAGGGCTTCGGGGCTGCTGACCGTGACGAAGTGCTCGTCGGCCTTTTGTACGGCGGCGGGCGCAGTACCGCCGGCGAACGGCCGCAACGGTTGCCACAGATCGTCGCCACCTGCAGCAGCACCGACCAACAGTAACCCACCCCACAAGGCGCCAAGCAGCGGTACAGCACGCAGTGCCGGCAAAACGTGCAGGGCCGGCCACATGGCCCAGCCCAGGGCAATCAGCCAGGCGCCGCTCAGGGCCAGCGACAGGGGTGCGGGCAGCAGGCTGCGCACGGTGTAGAGGGCCATGGCCAGGAACACGAAACCAAACACGCCCTTGACCCGGTTCATCCACGCACCTGGGCGCGGCAGGTAGCGGTTGCCCAGGGTCACCAGCAACAGCAGCGGCACACCCATGCCCAGGCCGAGGCTGAACAGCACCAGTGCGCCTTGCAGCACATCACCGCTTTGCGCGATGAACAACAGCGCACCCGCCAGGGGCGCGGTCATGCATGGCCCGAGCAGCAGGCCGGAAAGGGCGCCCAGCAGCGCTGCGCCGTACAGGTTGCCACCACGAGCGCCCTGGCCGGCGCGGTCGAGTCGGTCGCGCAGGGCGGCCGGCAGTTGCAGCTCGAACGCGCCGAACATGGGCAGGGCGAGGAGGATGAACAAGCCGGCCAAGCTGCCCAGCAGCCAGGGTTGTTGCAGCCACGCCTGCAGGCTGGCGCCCAGCAGCGCCGCGACCACACCAAGGCCCGCATACACCAGCGCCATGCTCAGCACATACACCCCGGCCAGCAGCCAGCCACGGCGGGCGCTGGCACCGTTGCCCAGAACCAGGCCGGCGAGTATCGGCAGCATCGGCAGCGAGCAGGGGGTGAACGCCAGCAACAGGCCCAGGCCGAAGAACGCCAGCAGGCTCCAGGCCAGGCTGGCGCTCTGCAGGCCGCTGGCAAGTGCCTGGTCGCTGGCTTGTTCAGCGGTTGGCGTCACGCTGCCACCCAGGTCGATGGCGGTGGTCTGCGGCGGGTAGCACAGGCCGGCATCGGCACAGCCCTGCCAACCCAGGCGCAACTGGCCCGTGGCATTGGCGGGGATCAGCAGTTCGAGCTGGTCGCGGTACACCGTGCTGTCACCGAAGAACTCGTCGTGGTGATTCAAGCCGG
Organism: Pseudomonas sp. NBRC 111124; assembly: GCF_001320245.1. Lineage (GTDB taxonomy): Bacteria > Pseudomonadota > Gammaproteobacteria > Pseudomonadales > Pseudomonadaceae > Aquipseudomonas. The sequence continues at coordinate 23,820 of NZ_BCBA01000013.1, read as the reverse complement.
CAGGTAATTGCGGTTGCTGGTCGGCGGCCAAGCCGTCGAACTTCAGGCGCTTCTGGTACAGGTAGTAACCCTGCTTGATCTGGAAGTACAGGCGCATCTGCCCGTCAGCCTGGCGGTCGTGAGTCAGCACGAACGCCTGGTTGACCGGCAGGAAGTCGGGTTTGGCGTCGAACGGGTTGGCTTGCAAAGGGCCGGCCAGAAGGAACGTCAGGAAGAGCAGGAGGGTGCGCATGTCTTCGCCTTGGCAGTACGGAATGGTGGCCATGCTGGCTGGGAACGATTAACCCAAGGTTAACCGTTCTTGCCGACGCTGCTGCTGCGAAGCCGCAGGTCGGCCTTTGACACACCGCGACATATTGTCGGCTTGACTTTGCTTATGCCCATAATCTTGTTGTAAAGTTGACGCACAAGTCAGTTTTTCCTGGCTCGCGCGACAAGGTTCTTACCCTTCCGAGTCCCCCCGCACAAGAATCAGAAAAAGATGGGCAGAGACGCTTCTGCCCAGAGGATCAAGCATGTCCAACCGTGATATTTCCCGGCGCGCCTTCTTGCAAGGCGGCCTGATCGCTGGTGTCGGCGTGACCATGGCGCCACTTGGCAGCCAGGCATTTGCCGCGCTGATGGAGCAGCGCGTCACCACCTCGCCGCAAAAGTGGATGAACCATGACGGCAAGGCGCGTTTTCGCAACGACGCACTGTCCAAGGTCTGTGGCAACAAGGTCTTCGCCCGCGACATCCGCGCCAAGGACATGCCCGGCTGGCCGGCCCAGCAGGGCCACGCGCTGCTGCTCAAGGCGACCAAGGCCGACCGCATCTATGCCGGCCATGACCTGAGCCTGCTCGGCGCCGACCTGCAGCCGGACCGTATCGTCACCGCCGCCGACTTGGCCAAGGACGGTATCGCCTGGCCCGAGGCGCACTCGCCCGACCCGCTGCTGCCGCCCGGCCAGGTGCCGATGTTCATCGGCCACCCGGTGGCGATCCTGATCTGGCATGACTTCGAGCGCTTCCGCCAGGCCAAGCGCAAGCTGCAGTTCAACGACAAGGCGATCAAGTACGGCGCCCAGGCCCCGCTGTACCAGCGCGACCCTTATGGCAGCTTCCGCTTTGTGCGGGTGGGCGGCGCCACGCCGTTCGACGACGATGAGTTCTCCAGCCTGAAGAACTCCATGCTGTTCCCCACCATCCTCAACCGCAAACCGGTGTGGTCGAAATCGCCCAACCAGCACGGCGACCTGACCGAGCAGGGCCTGTTCTACGCCAAGCGCATGGGCGAGCAACTGGACAACCCGCCCGAGGACTGGCTGGTGTTCGACGAGCGCTACAAGACGCCGTCGATCGAGCCCGCCGCGCTGGAGCCGGACAACGGTAACGGCTGGTACGACCCGGCGACCGGCACGCTGCACTTCGTGGTCGCGACCCAGTGCCCGTTCGAAGCGGCGCAGGAATGCGTGCACATGATCAAGCCGTCGCGCTTCGCCTTGAACACGCTGAACATGCACCCGGGCTACACCGTGGGTTACGGCTCGAAAGACAACAACATCTTCGTCTTTTACGCCGCCGTGGCTGCGCTGTATGGCGATGGTGTGCCGATCCGCCTGGCCAACGACCGCTACGAGCAGTTCCAGAGCGGGATCAAGCGCCATGCCTTCGACATTCGCTACCAGCTGGCCGTGGACAAGAAGGACAACCGTTTCAAGATTTTCCGCGCCGACATGAGCTGCGACGGCGGCGGGCGCATCAACTACAGCCCGTCGGTGGCTGCGGTAGGCGCCACTGCGGCGCAGTCGATCTACTACATGCCGCAGAACGACCTCTCGGTGACCGCCTACTTCTCCCGCGGTGTCGAGGCCGGCTCCATGCGCGGCTACGGCACCCTGCAGACCATGGCCGCCACCGAGATGATGGTGGATGAGATCGCCGGTCGCTTGGGCGTCGATGCCATCGACCTGCGCCGCGCCAATGCGCTGAAGTCGGGCATGAAAAACACCCAGGGTGCGGTCCCGGCCGGTGCCCTGCGCTTGTACGAGATCCTCGACAAGGCTGCCGTGCATGAGTGGTGGAGCAACCGCGAAGCGCGCAAGCAGCAGATGGACGCCAAGGACCCGGACCACTGGTACGGCGTTGGTTTCGCCATCTGCCAGAAAGACTTCGGCACCGGCTCCGAGGCGCCGATGGCCAGCATCGAGTTCAGCGCCGATGGCCGCATCAGCCTGCGGCATATCGGCACCGAGCTGGGCACCGGCATGTCCACTTCCCAGGCCCTGGTCGTCAGCGATTTCCTTGGCCGCTCGGCCGACGAGGTGAAGACGGCGGTCACCGAATGGCCCGAGCTGCAGCTGACCACCAGCGGCAACCCGTACCTGATCAGCCAGCCTGAACAGGACGCCGCGCTGCGCGACCCGCGCTGGGTCGGCAGACTGGCTTCGCCGTCGTCGGCGACCAACTCGGCGTTCTACTTCAGCCACGCCACCCGCGAAGCGGCCCGCGTGCTGTTCAACCACGGCCTGTGGCCAGCAGCCATGGCCATCTGGAGCCAGGGCCCGCAGGGTGGCCAGGCCAACCCGCTGGTGGTGCGCCGCGAGAACGCGGTGTGGGTCAACGGCGAGCTGACCGGCAACGGCCTGGCGCCGATCCCGTTCGCCCAGCTGGCGCAGAAAGCCCACGAGATGGGCCTGGTCACTGGCGTCAGCGTGCACGGTTTCAACCGCTGGAGCTGGGCCGAGGCCGACTTTGTCATCGATGGCGTGCGCGAGCGCTTCCCGCTGGATGCCGTGGCGGTGAAGTACGGCGATGGCGCGGTGAATGCCAAGAAGGCGCAGATGAGCAGCCATGGCTATCACCTGCTCGACCGGCAGAACGCCGCCTACCCGGACACCCAGCTGAACAACGCCATGGTCACCTACTACAGCCCGGTGGCGACCATCGTCGAGGTCAAGGTCAACAAGGGTACCCACGAGGTGCAGGTGCTCAACCACCACAGCTGGGTCGAATGTGGCCGCGTGCTGGTACCGGAGCTGGTCAAGGGCCAGCTCGAGGGCGGTATCGCCATGGGCATCGGCCATGCGCTGACCGAAGAAATGCCGTTGTACGAGGGTGGGCCTGGGGAGGGCGACTGGAACTTCAACCGCTACCGCCTGCCGCACGCACGCGATGTGGCGGTGTGGAAGCAGACCAGCGAAATCCTCCCGCCGCTGTCACCGACCGACCCGTCCAAGGGCATCGCCGAAGTGGTGATGATCCCGGTCGTCGGTGCCATCGGCAACGCCGTGGCACATGCCATTGGCAAGCGCGTGCGCGATCTCCCCATCACTCCAGCCCGTATCAAGGAGGCCCTCAATGGCTAACCGTCCACTGCAACTGACCCTCAACGGTCAACCGGTCGGCCCGGTCGAGGTCCCTGCTGACCTGGCGATGATCGACTACCTGCACGAACACCAGAACCTCACAGGTTCCCGCCTGGGCTGCGGCCAGGGCATCTGCCACGCCTGTGTGGTGATCGTCGACAACCCCGACGGCACCAGCGAGGAAGTGCGCACCTGCATCACCGGCGCGCATTACTTTGAAGGCAAGAAGGTCCGTACCATCGAAGGCCATGCCAAGCAGGACGAGGCCGGCAACCTGACGCTGAACCCGATCCAGCAGAAGTTTGTCGACCTGTTCGCTTTCCAGTGCAGCTATTGCGCGCCGGGCTTCGTCAACGCCGCCACGGTGCTGGTGGAAACCGCCCAGCGCCAGCCGTTGAAGAAGAGCGAAGTGCAAGACCGTATCGAAGCCAGCCTCGGCCACCACATCTGCCGCTGCACCGGGTACGTGCGTTACTACGACGCCACCCGCACGGTGCTCAATGACCTCGGCCTGGTCAAGGAGGGTTGAGCATGGGCTTCGTTCGCAACACACTCCTGCTGGCCCTCGGCCTCGCCGTCGTCTCGGCTGCCAAGGCGGCCGACGAGGCGCAGGTCAAGCGTGGTGAATACCTGGCCCGTGCGGCCGACTGCATGGCCTGCCACACCGCCGAAGGCGGCGCGCCGTTCGCCGGTGGCCTGCCGATCCATTCGCCATTCGGCACTATCTATGGCAGCAACATCACCCCGGACAAGCAGTACGGCATTGGCAACTACACGGCTGACGAGTTCTTCGCCGCGGTCACCGAGGGCAAGCGCAAGGACGGCGCCAACCTCTACCCGGCGATGCCGTACACCTCGTACCACCTGATCAAGCGCGAGGATTCCGATGCGATCCTCGCTTACCTGATGACCGTGCCGCCGATCAACCGGCCGGCGCCGCAGACGGCGCTGAGCTTCCCGTTCAACGTGCGCCTGGGCCTGACCGGCTGGAACATGCTGTATGGCAAGAGCGTGCAACTGCAGCCGACCGAGGGCAAGAGCGCAGCATGGCAGCGCGGGCAGTACATGGTCGAGGTGATGGGCCATTGCGGCGAATGCCACACCCCGCGCAACGCCATTGGCGCGCTGCAACAGGACCAGCGCTTCACGGGCGGCCTGCTGGGTGGCTATCTGGCGCCGAGCCTGCTGGCCCAGGACCTGGCCGACCGTGGCTGGACCCAACCGGACCTGACCACCTTCCTCAAGCACGGCATCAGTGCCCAGGGCAGTATGTTCAACGAGATGTTCCCGGTGGTGCACCATAGCACCCAACACCTGGAAGATGCCGACCTGGCGGCCATGGCCACCTACCTGCTTGGCGACCAGCCACCGCCGGCCAAGGAAATCAAGGCCGTTACCCTGGAGCAGATGAGCGACAGCGCCAAGCGCGGCCATCAGCAGTACCTCAACGTCTGCGCCGGCTGCCATGGTGTCGACGGCGAGGGCAAGCCGCACATCGCGGTGGCCATGCGTGGCAACACGGTGCTGCGCCAGGGCGACTCGCGCAACCTGGTCAAGGCCATTCGCGACGGCATCCGTGAGCAGCAGTTCACCGGCTTCGAGCGCATGCAGCCGATGCCGGGCTTTGCCGACAAGCTCGATGACCAGCAAGTGACGGACATGGTCAACTACCTGCGTCAGGCCTGGGGTGGATTGCCCGGCGACCTGAGCGTCCAGCAGCTCGCCGAGCTGAAGGCGGAGTAAACCGTGCAGCATCTCGATCTCCAGGTCATCAGCCAGGCGTTGCAGTGGTCGTGCAGCGGCCAGCGGGTTTGGTTGTGCACGGTGCTCGCCACCTACGGCTCGGCGCCGCGTGCGCCGGGCTCGCTGCTGGCGGTCAACGCCAGCGGCCAGTGGTTGGGTTCGCTGTCGGGTGGCTGTGTCGAAGATGACTTCCTTGAGCGCGTGGGGCGGGGCGAGTTTCCCGAACCGATTGCCATCGTGCGCTATGGCGATGGCAGCGACCCGCGTTCGAGCATCCGCCTGCCGTGTGGCGGCGTGCTCGAGGTGCTGGTGGAAAACCTGTCGGCCGACTGTGACGTGCAGGCGCATCTGCGTGAGCTGGAGGGCGCACTGCGCGGCCAGCGCCGGCTGCTGCGCGAAGTGAGCCTGCCGCACGGGGATCGCCTGCTCAGCGACGACCACAGCCAGGGCCCGCGGGTGGAGCGCGAAAGCGGTCGCGTGCGTTTGCGTGTCGGCGCTGCCCAGCGCCTGCTGCTGGCCGGCTACTCCAGCGTCGCGCATTTCTGTGCCGAGTTCGGTAAGGGGATGGGCTTTGAAGTCATCCTCTGCGACCCACGTGACGAGGTGCTCGAAGGCGTGGTACTGAACGGCATCGAGGTGCGTCGTGAGCTGCCATCGGAGTTCATTGCTAATGGCGGTTGCCATGCCGACACGGCGGTGGTTGCATTGACCCATGATCCGAAAATCGATGACCTGGCCATGCTTGAAGCGGTACGTACCGAAGCGTTCTACATAGGCGTAATGGGCTCCAAGGCCACCTCCGACAAGCGTCGCGAACGCTTGCAGCGCATCGGCGGCCTGGGCTATGACGAGCTGGCGCGGATACACGCGCCGATCGGCCTCAACCTGGGCAGCAAGACCCCGGCCGAGATCGCCCTGGCGGTGCTTGCCGATATCCTGCGCCTGCGCAATGGCATCGGGCGGGCTGCGCTGTGAGTGTGGTGGCGCTGGTGTTGGCGGCCGGTAGCAGCGTGCGTTTCGGTGGCGACAAACGCCGGGCGCTGATGGCCGATGGTCGCAGCTTGTTGGTGCACAGCGTCGAGCGCGCCTGTGCCGTGTTCGATGATGTGCGGGTGGTGTTGCGTGACGGCGAGCGGGGCGAGGAACTGGGGTTGCCGTCGGCGTGCCGGGTCATCTGCAGTGCGGATTCCGCGCTGGGGATGGGCCATAGCCTGGCGGCTGGCGCCGCTTCGCTGGTCGACAGCGAGGCGCAGGCGGTGGCGATTCTGCTGGGTGACATGCCTTGGGTGGAACTCGGGACCCTTGGTTTGCTTGCACGCGAGGCCAGTGGGTCGACGATAGTCCTGCCTTGTCATGCCGGGCAGCAGGGCCATCCGGTGGTGTTCGGGCGTGATTTTTGGCCAACGCTTTCGCGACTGTCGGGCGATGAAGGGGCGCGTTCGGTGGTCAGGGCCCATCCGGACAGTTGCGTCAGGCTGGCAGTCGAGGATGCCGGGGTGCTAAGGGATGTCGATACGCCCGATGCATTGCACCAATGAGCGTCGGCTTTATTCATCTTCTTCATCATCAAATGCATAGGGTTCCAGTTCGCTTAGCTGGGAAAGCAGAATCAGATGCACGTCGGCCTTGAGCCGCTGGAGATTGGCCAGGCTTGCAGAGCCACCCAGCATCAACGCCGGGACGAAGCCATACATCTCATCAGGCGCCAATGTGCCCAGTGTTTCCCTGGCCGACTCGAACAGGTCCAGGTCGATCCCTTCAGTCATTACCCACATGAGTAGGCCCTGGATCTTCGCGTCTCGCTCTTCGTCGGTCGAACTGTGAGCGCCGTCAATGTAGCGGGAGGCGTAGGCAGTGATGGTCAGGACTGAGCCGGTTTCTTCGCCCCAGAGGTACAGCTCGCCGAAAGCGCTGCGGGCGATGAGGTGGTAAGTGTCGCGGGTTTCGAAGTGAGTGCCGGCGAGCCAGTACGTCACGACGTCTTCGTATTCCTTCGGGTTGACCATCCAGAACAAACCGCCGCCGTAGCCGCACCAGCCGTGGTCTTTCCAGTAGGTCAGGAGTTGGTTTGGGAGTTTGCCTTGGTAGTGATCCAGAGCGGCAGGCGGGACGGGCTGGTGGCCGATGGGGTCGCTGAAGGTTTCGAGGAAGATGGAGAAGAGTACGTTCATTTATTAGGTCCTTTTACTGCTGTTGGGTGAGGGCTCTAAAAATCGGAGAAACTATAAGGTTCGATTGGGCAAAGCTGAGACAGCAGTACCAAGTGTTCAATTGCTTTCAGCCTTTCTAGATTGTCGAGTCGAATGGAACCACCGAACACTAAGGCTGGAACAAATCCGTACATCTCGTCCGGACCAAGTGCGCCGAGGCTTTTTTTTGCAGGTCCAAACATGTCGTCAAAATCATTTGAATCCAAATCTCTACAGGCGAAGAAGCTCTGCACTAGTCTGTCCATGTCGGACGGCGTTACTTCACGTTTGCTGCCAACATACCGGCCTATGTGCGGTGCGATTTTCAGTGAGAACCCGGTTTTCTCACCAAATAGATAAAGGTCGCCAAATGCGCCGCGGGCGATGAGGTGGTAGTTGTCGTAGTTTTCCAGGTTTGCACTTTCGAGCATAGAGGCGACCACGCCTTCATACTCTTGAGGATTTACGGTCCAAAACAACCCGTCGCCGTATCCACACCATCCATGCTCCATCCAATACTGCAGAAGTTTATCCGGTAACTTTCCCTTGTAACGCTCTATCGTCGATGTGGGTACCTCTTGCCTATGCGTAGGTTCACCGACCTCTTCAATAAAAACAGAAAATGCTTCATCCATTTTACGACCTCCAGTCTACGAGCACTTGTGTAGTTTTACGTTTAAAAGTCCGGTCCTGCCTCCCATTCCGGCCATATCTTCGGCGGCCTGTCGGAGCCCTCCTATCCTGCTTTTCCACTGTGGACCAATACTTGAATTAACTTGTCTATCGCCAAAGTCAGCAATGGCGTCTCGTCCACCTGCACTAAGATCCGGGTTATGCAAGGCTGCGAGTGTTGACATCGTCTCCTTAGCTTGCATTTCCGAAAGTATTCTCGCTTCTCGCGGTCCCATCGTTTTGGACAAGTCCTCCTGAATTCTATCTCTTAGACTTACATAAAGGTCTTCACGTGCCTTTTTAGCAAGTTTGGGGTCGCGTTTGACTGGATTGGCAACATTTTCAAGAAACTCTTCAACCGTCAACCGATTGAGACCATCTTGCTGCCCCTTCAACTGCCGCTCAAACTCGCCATGCTTCGACGTCGGCAAATTATCCGCCTTGAAACACGCCACCGTATGCAACGGCATGCTACCGGGCTTGCCCTTGGATGGCTCCTTGTCTTTCCCCGCCGGCCGGTTCGGCTGCACAGGCTGTGACTCACCCACCGCACCCTTGCGCCGCTCCGGCACCTGCAGGTCCGGCCGTTTCTTCAAGGCCTCCTCATGCTTGAGCATCCACTGCCCAATCCGTGCACCTTTCTTGCTGGCGCCCATCTCCTGGGCAAGCACACCCGCATTGCCACCCCCACGGGTGAGGTAGGACACCATGGCGCCCAACAACAGCATCACCACTTCCACATGCCCAGTGGCAATGAAATCCGCCGCTTGATTGATGGCATACGGGTTGTCCTGGCTGAACGCGTTCAGCCCTTCTTCACCCCGTGTGCCTTCCCAGGCGAGGCCGATGCCTTCCAGGTAGTACTCGCCAATGCGCGGCAGGCCGTCGACGAAGAATTCGGCGAGAGAGGCGATACCCAGCACGCCGAGGATCCAGCCGCTGACCTTGAAGCCGATGGCGGTGCCGGCAACGCCGCCGGGAAAGGCACCGACACCGCCGGCGAAGGCACCGATGCCGGCACCGAGCAGGCCGCCGGTCAGGGCGGTGCCAGCGACTATCATCGCCATCTGCTCGGCGACGCCGAGCAGGTCGTTGAGGATGCTTTTGATGTCGAGGTCAGCGAAGCGCTGGCGCAGCAGCTGCCCGGCTACCGATTCGGCCTTGTAGAAAGCACGCCGCACGCTGTCCACGCGGCGCAGGTTGAGGGCCAGTGATGGCACATGTTGGTTGAGGTAGGTACGGAAATGGGCACCTCCTTGATAGCCCATTTCATGGGTGATCCGTGTCTCGATATCGCGCCAGGTGGGCACGATGTGCCAGAGCAGCATGAGGCGTCTCCCTGCCAGTTTTGTGCAGGGGAAATCACATCATGGAGTGGGTGTGGGAAGTTCCTGAGTCGGCTGTAGGAAAAGTCTATTTCGTTGTTGGTGGGTGGGTTTGGGGGGGATCCGGTTGTTGCTGCAATGGGTAGGGTGGGAATGCGCTGAAAACATCAAGGCAGGCGCAAAAAGGTCCATAATCCCCCCTTAATCCCCCCATAGTGCAATGCCTGCCACAACACTCCGGGAGCCCCACCATGCACGTTCTGCTCTGCGAGGACGACGACCTGATCGCCAGCGGCATCTGCGCCGGCCTCACTGCCCAGGGCCTGACCGTCGACCGTGTGGCCAATGCCGCCAGCGCCAGGGCCCTGCTGCAGGCGGCGCAGTTCGACGTGATGATCCTCGACCTCGGCCTGCCTGACGAAGATGGCCTCAAACTGCTGCGCCGCCTGCGCCAGCAAGGCGTGGATCTGCCCGTGCTGGTGCTCACCGCCCGCGATGCGGTCACCGACCGGGTCGACGGCCTGCAGGCCGGTGCCGACGACTACCTGCTCAAACCCTTCGACCTGCGCGAACTGGCGGCGCGCCTGCATACCCTGTTGCGCCGGGTGGCGGGGCGGGCGGTGAACGTGATCGAGCATGGCCCGCTGCGCTACGACCCGAGCAGCTGCGAAGCGACCCTGGCCGGCCAGCCGGTCGACCTGTCGCGGCGCGAGCAGGCGTTGCTCCAGGCATTGCTGCAGAACCCCGGTCGGGTGCTGTCCAGCGAACAACTCAAGGACTGCGTGTACGGCTTCAGTGATGAGGTCGAAAGCAACGCGCTGAACGTCCATATCCACCACCTGCGCCGCAAGCTCGGCAACAGCATCGTCGAGACCGTGCGCGGTCTGGGCTATCGCCTGGGGCCGGCACAGGCGCCGGAGGAAGCCGCATCATGAGCCTGCGGGTACGCCTGAGCCTGATCCTTGGCACGGCCTTCATCATCATCTGGGCGCTGGCAGCCGCGTGGATGCTGCGCGACCTGCGCCAGCAGATGATGTTCTCCCTTGACCAACGCCTGGTAGCCTCGGCACGCATGGTCGCCGGGCTGATCGACCAGCTGCCGCAACCGCTGGCGGCCAAGGGCGAGGACGCGCACTTTTCCGCCGATCAGTTGAGCGTGCCAGACGGCATGGCCTGCCAGGTGAGTTCCCTGCGCGGCGAAATCCTCGCCAGCAACCATAAGCATGACGGCGCGATGGACGACCAGCGCAGCGGCTTCCGCGACCAGACCATCGATGGCGCGTTGTGGCGCACCTTCACCTACAACCACGGTGATGTGCGCATCACCACCGCCGACCGCCACATGGAGCGCGAGGCGCTGAACCAGTCGATTTTGCTGGCTGCCTCGGCGCCGGTGCTGATGGCCTTGCTCGGCAGCCTCGGGCTGCTGTGGATCGGCCTGGGCAAGGGCCTGGAGCCGCTCAATCGCATGCGCGACGCACTGCGACGACGGCGCGCCGACAGTGTCGAGCCGTTGCAGGTGGCCGGGTTACCTAGCGAACTGCAACCCTTGCTCGATACCCAGAACCACCTGTTCCTGCGCATCGCCCAGACCATCGAACGCGAGAGACGGCTGACCGACGATGCCGCCCACGAACTGCGCAGCCCGCTGACCGCGATCAAGACCCACCTGCAGGTGGCGCGCATGACCGATGGCGCGGTGCGCGAGCAGGCGCTGGAACATGCCGAACAAGGCGCCGACCGCATGCACCGGACCCTGGAGCAGCTGCTGTTGCTGGCGCGGGTCGAGGGTAGCCTGTCGTTTGAGGACGGTGTGCAGTGCAGCGCCGAGCAGGTCGCCCGCCAGGCGGTGCAGGATGCCGGCGGCGGTGACAACCGGCGCATTGTCCTGCGCCTGCCCGAAGAGGCTACCCAGATCTACCTGGGCATGCCTGCGCCGCTGGCGGTGGCGGCCTTGCGTAACCTGCTGGACAACGCCCTGCGCCACGGCGGTGATACCGAGGTGGAACTGGAGGTGCAGATGGCCGATGGGCAGGTGGGGTTCATGGTGCGCGACCATGGGCCTGGCATTGCAGATGACGATCTGCAGCACCTGACCGAGCGCTTCTGGCGCAATGGCCAGAGTGGTGGCTGTGGATTGGGGCTGGCGATCGTTCAGGCGATTGTGCAGCGTTGCGCTGGCAGCCTCAGGTTCGACAGCCGCAGTGATGGGCTGCGGGTGGTGCTGCAGGTACCGGCGCGTACGGCCAGCTGATCCTTACTGCCTGTGCCGGCCCTTTCGCGGGCGAGCCCGCGAAAGGGCCGGCACAGGCTAACGAATTTCCCACAACAACCGCTAAATCCTCCCCGCACTCAAGCGTTTTCCAAGCGATAACTGCCCATTCGCTTGCTTGCGAGGATTCACCCATGTCCACCGCTACCAGCCTTGCCCAGGTCCTGCCGGCCAGCGCGCCGCGACCTTTGTACGAATTCAGCGACTCGCCCTTGCTGCAGCGTCAGCAGCAACAGGAATCCAACGCCCGCAGCTACCCCCGACGCATCCCGTTGGCGCTCAAGCGCGCCCGTGGCATCCACGTGGAGGACGTCGAAGGCCGCCAGTTCATCGACTGCCTGGCCGGCGCTGGCACCCTGGCCCTGGGCCACAACCACCCGGTGGTGATCGAAGCGATCCAGCGCGTGCTGGCCGACGAACTGCCACTGCATACCCTGGACCTGACCACTCCGGTCAAGGACCGCTTCGTCCAAGACTTGTTCGGCATCCTGCCTGAAGCCCTGCGCCGCGAGGCCAAGGTGCAGTTCTGCGGCCCGACCGGCACCGATGCGGTAGAGGCGGCGCTCAAGTTGGTGCGCGGCGCCACCGGGCGCAGCACCGTGCTGGCCTTCCACGGCGCCTACCACGGCATGAGCCAGGGCGCCCTGAGCCTGATGGGCAGCCACGGCCCCAAGCAGCCGCTGGGCGCGCTGCTGAGCAATGGTGTGCAGTTCATGCCGTACCCCTATGACTACCGCTGCCCGTTCGGCCTCGGTGGCGCGGCCGGGGTCAAGGCCAACCTGCATTATCTGGAAAACCTGCTGCTGGACCCGGAAAGCGGCGTGCCGCTGCCGGCAGCGGTGATCCTTGAAGTGGTGCAGGGCGAAGGCGGGGTAATTCCGGCCGACATCGAATGGCTCAAGGGCGTGCGGCGTATCACCGAACAGGCCGGCGTGGCACTGATCGTCGACGAGATCCAGAGCGGCTTTGCCCGTACTGGGCGGATGTTCGCCTTCGAGCATGCCGGGATCGTGCCGGATGTGGTCACCTTGTCCAAGGCAATTGGTGGCAGCCTGCCGCTGGCGGTGGTGGTGTACCGCGACTGGCTGGATACCTGGAAACCCGGCGCCCATGCCGGTACCTTCCGCGGCAACCAGATGGCCATGGCCGCAGGTTCGGCGGTGATCAACTACCTGGTCGAGCATCGTCTGGCCGAGCACGCCGAAGCCATGGGCCTGCGGTTGCGTGAGCATCTGCAGCGGCTGCAGCGGGACTATCCGCAACTGGGCGATATCCGCGGCCGTGGCTTGATGATCGGGGTGGAACTGGTCGATCCGCAGGGGCAGCCCGATGCCTTGGGCCATCCGCCTGCCAATCGGCAACTGGCGCCGAAGGTCCAGCGCGAGTGCCTCAAGCGTGGCCTGATCCTCGAGCTGGGCGGTCGCCATGGTGCCGTGGTGCGCTTCCTGCCGCCGCTGATCATCAGCGCCCAGCAGGTCGACGAAGTCGCGCAGCGCTTTGCCGAGGCAGTGGCCGCGGCCGTCTGAGCCCGCGAGGGCCGCGTTGCGGCCCTTTCCTTTGGCCTGTTCAGTCGCAGCTTTCACCCAGGCGCCAATACCCCATCGTCATCAGGCGCTCGCGCTGCAGCCCACGCTGTTTTATCAGGTACCTGCGAATCTCAAGCACCGTCGCCGACTCCCCGGCCACCCAGGCATAGAACGCGCTTTCCAGCGGCAGGCTGGCCAGTTCGCGCACGGCATGCTGCATGGCATGGCCATGCTCGCAGCGCAGCAGCTCGCGGGGCAGCCAGTGCAGCCGGGTATTGGCGCTGTGGTGCAGGGGCAGGCAATCAGCCTCCTGCGGGACTTCGATGAAGGCTTCCACGGCCAGTTCGGGTTGTTGCTCTGCCAGCGCTTCGAGAATGCCGGCAATGGCGGGCAACGCCGTTTCGTCGCCAATCAGCAGGACATGGCGGGTATCTTGTGGCGGCTTCCACTCGTAGCCGCCTGGGTCGCCGGCGTGGGCCAGGTTGGGGGCGACCATCACCAGGCGATCGCCCTCCTGGGCATGGGTGGCCCAGGCCGAGGCTGGACCGTTGACCCCGTGCAGCACAAAGTCGACGTCGACTTCCAGAGCATCCCGGCGCAAGGCGCGGATGGTATAGGTGCGCATGGGCGGGCGTTGTTCGGCGGGCAGCGCGCTGTGCGCGGTCTTCCAGTGGAGGTCGTGGGGCAGGGTTGGCAATGAGCCGTCAGGGGCCGGGAACAGCAGCTTCACGCGCTGATCGGGCGCCAGAGTGTGCATGAGCGCGACATCCGCGCCGGTGAATACCAGGCGCGCAAACGATGGGCTGAGGTTGATGCGCCGAGCGAGTACCAGGTCGAACGCGCGGTAGGCCCTGGCGCCGGGCGTTTGGCCCGGGATCAGGCGACGCAGGCCTTGTTGCCAGGCTTGGAGCATGCTGGCGGAGCGGGTCATGGGGAATCCTCTTGCAAGCGGCTTTCCCTATGAACGAGTTGCACGCATGGCGAATTAACCGTTGTCCGCTTTCGCTACCTGCCAGCCACCCCCGAGCGCCTTGTACAGCGCCACGCTGCCTTGCAGGCGAGCCAGGCGCAGCTGCGCCTGCTGGTCCTGGGCGAGATAGAGCGTGCGCTGGGTTTGAAGCACGCTCAGCAGGGTTTCGGCGCCGGCAGCGTAGCGCCGCTGAGCCAGGTCGAAAGCTAGCCGCGCCTGCTCGACCTCCTGGTCCTGCCACTGGCGCTGCTGTTCAACGCCATGGATGGCATTCAGGGCCTTCTCGACATCGGCGAAGCCGGCCAGGATGCTGCTGCGGTAGCTCTCCAGCAGCTCGTCTTGCTCGGCTTCGGCCAACTGCTGTGCCGCTCGCAGCCGGCCATTGTTGAAGATTGGCACGACCAGCCCGGCGGTGAGGGTGTAGTAGGCGCTGTCAAAGACCTCGGCGAGGGTGCGTGCGCCGGTGCCGAGGTTGGCGCCCAAGGTCACTTTGGGCAGCAGAGCGGCCCTGGCGACCTGCACATTGGCACTGGCGGCGGCCAGCCGAGCTTCGGCGGCGGCGATGTCCGGGCGGCGGGCGAGCAGCTCGCTGGGCACGCCGCTGCCAATGTGCGGCCAGTTCACGGCTTCGAGTGTTTCGCGTGCGGTGGGCAGGGCCTGGACAGGGTCGCCCAGCAGAGTGGCCAGGGTAATGCGATTGTCCTGCCACTGCTGTTCGAGCAGCGGCACCTGCCGCTCCTGGGTGGCCACCAGGCTGCGTTGCTGGGCCAGTTCCAGCCGTGTTGCGGACCCGGCGCGCTGGCGTGTCTCAACCAGCATCAGGACATCGCGGGCGTTACGCAGGTTGAGGCGGGCAATGCGCAGTTGTTCTTCCAGGGCAAGGCCCTGCAGGTAGCTGTTGGCCACGCTGCTGACCAGCGTCAGCTCGACCGTCTGGCGGTCGAAGCGGCTGGCGTCGAGGCTGTGCAGGGCGCTTGAGCGAGCAGCGCGCAGGCCACCCCAGAAGTCGATCTCGTAGCTGGCGACCAGCTGCATGCCGAACGACGTGCTGGTTCGTTCGTATTTGCTGACATCGAGCTGGTCATAGCCCTCGCCATGCAGCAGGCGCTGGCGGCTACCGTCGAGCTCGAACCTGAGCTCTGGCAGCAGCGGCGCCCCGGCAATGACTGCCCGTGCCCGGGCCTGGCGCACACGCGCCGTGGCAGCGGCAAGGTCGTGGGCATTGGACTGGGCGCGTTCGACCAGGTGGTCCAGCTCGGCGCTGTCGAAAGCTTGCCACCACTGCGCCGATGGCAGGCTGGCAGAAGGCTGGAGGGTTTCGCCTTGCCAGGCCGACGGGGCAGCGATGCCGCCGGATGGCACGGGCGGCAGGCTGCAGGCGGCAAGGCCCAGGCACAGGGACAACAAGCTGATGCGGCTTGGCAAGGTCATGGGCTATTCGCTGGTGAGGGCTTTGACCGGGTCGAGTCGGGCGGCTTTGCGGGCCGGCATGAAACCGAACACGACGCCGGTGAGAACGGCGCAGGAGAAGGCACCTAGCATGGCGGGCAGGGTGAAGGCCACGGCAACCTTGGCCAGCATCAATGCGCCGCCGACCAGCAGGGCCAAGGCAATGCCAACCATGCCGCCAACCATCGACAGCATCACCGCTTCGCTGAGGAACTGGCGCAGGATGTCGTGCTGTCGCGCACCCGTGGCCATGCGGATGCCGATTTCACGGGTACGCTCGCGCACGGTCATCAGCATGATGTTCATCACCCCGATGCCACCGACCAACAGCGAGATCGCGGCAATCGCCCCGAGCATCAGTGACAGGCTGTTCTGGGTGCGTGCCTCGGCCTGGATCAGCGCGGCCGAGTTGGTCAGTTCAAAATCGTGACGGCCCTGGTGGCGCTGGCGCAGCAAGCGCGCCACGGCGGCTTCGGTTTCATCGACCCGCGTGGCGTCGACGGCAGCGACGGTGATGTAGTCGGGGTCGCGCTGGCCGAACAGGCGGATCGCCGCTGCCGAGTAGGGCACGACGATGCGCCCGTCGGCATCCTGGTCGCCGGAGCTCGCGCCTTTGCCGGCGAGTATGCCAATGACCTGAAACGGCACATTACCGATCAAGAGGTACTGGCCAAGCGGGTCGCGATCAGGCTCGAGCATCTTCTCCCGCACTTTCTGGCCGATCACCGCCACTGCCGCGCCACTGGCTTCGTCGGCGTCGGTGAAGAACGCCCCTTCGACTGCCGGCCAGTTGAAGATCGCCGGGAACTGGTTGTTGTTGCCGCCCACATAGAAGCGCTGGCTGTTGTTGCCATGGCGCACCATCAGCTTTTCGCCGAGCACCGGCATGATCTGCCTGACCTGGGGCAGTTGGCCGATGGCGGCGACATCATCGAGGGTAATGGTGCCAGCAGGTTCGCCCAGTGTGGCGGGCTTGCCATTGAGGTAGAGGATGTTCGAACCGAAGGCAGCCATCTGGGCCATCACCTGGCGTTTGCTGCCTTCGCCGACGGCCAGCATGACCACCACCGAGGCAACCCCGATGATGATGCCGAGCAGGGTCAGGGCGGTGCGAAAGCGGTTCACCCACATCACCCGCCAGGCAGCTTGCAGGGCTTCGAGCAGCTCGCCTTTCCAGGCCCCGCGCAGGGTCGCGCCGCGGTCCAGGCGCTGGCGCAGGTCATTGGCCTGCAACCCTTGGGGTGCAGCAATGGCCGCTTGCTCGGTTGCGGTATCGCTGATCATCTGGCCATCGCGGATTTCGATCACCCGCTGTGCACGGGCCGCCACCTTGTGGTCATGGGTGATCAGGATGATCACGTGGCCCTGGCTGGCCAACTCGTCGAGCAGCGCCATGACTTCGGTGCCGCTGTGGCTGTCGAGCGCGCCGGTGGGTTCGTCGGCGAGGATGATATGGCCACCGTTCATCAGCGCCCGGGCGATCGAGACCCGTTGCTGCTGGCCGCCGGAGAGCTGGTGCGGGCGGTTGGCACTCCGGCTGGCCAGGCCCAGCCGGGCGAGCAGGGCGGCAGCGCGGGCATGCCGTTGGCCGGCGGGCGTGCCGGCATAGATGGCCGGCATCTCGACGTTTTCCTGGGCCGAGCCGGAAGGGATCAAGTGGTAGCCCTGGAACACGAAGCCAAAAGCCTCGCGGCGCAACCACGCCAGCTCGTCAATGCCCAGTTCGGCGACGTTCTTGCCGGCGAAGCGGTAGCTGCCTGATGTCGGACGGTCCAGGCAGCCGAGTATGTTCATCAAGGTCGATTTGCCCGAGCCTGAGGCCCCCACAATGGCGACGAACTCCCCGGGGTGGATGCTCAGGCTGATGCCGCGCAATACATCGACCTTGGGGGTGTCCTGGCCACCGTAGGATTTGCGGATATCGACCAGCTCGATCAGCGGCGTGCTCATTCAACCTCCGCTGGCGCTGGGGGCGCCCATCAGCAACTGCTCACCTTCGTTGAGCCCGTCCAGCACCTGAACGCGCAGGCGGTCGCTGAGGCCGACGCGCACCTGGCGCTGCACCACGTTGCCGTGCGGGTCGAGCACCCTTGCCACGGACTGCCCGCCGTTGTCGTCCAGCGCGGCAAGTGGCACGGTCAGTACCTGGCTGGCCTGGCCGGCGACGAAGAATACCTGGGTGGTCATGTCGGCCATCAGGGCGCCGTCCGGGTTGTCGACGTCGAGCAAGACGGTGTATTGCACCACTTCATTGGCAGCATTGATCGGGCTGCCGCTGCCCCGACTGGTCTGCTCCAGAGGTTTGGGCGGAATCGGCAGGATCTGCCGCACTTTACTGTTCCAGCGACGTTTGCTACCGGACAGCGTGGTGAAGTAGGCGGTCATGCCGGGTTTGACCTTGCCGATATCGGCTTCCGACACCTGGGCCCATACCGTCATGGGCGACAACTTGGCGATGCGCAGGATCAGGGGTGTCTGTTGCTGGGCATTGAGGGTTTGGCCTTCGCGGGCGTCCACGGCTACCACCGTGCCGTCCATCGGCGCATAGATGCGCGTATAGCCCAGCTCCGCTTCGTCGCTGCGCAGGCTGGCCTGGGCCTGGCGGATCTGGGCCTGGAACATGTCGATACGCGCCTGGGTGACCTTGAGCTGTGCCGCAGCGGCCTGTACGTCCTCGTCCCGGGTGGCGCCGGCAGCGGCCAGATCGCGCTGGCGCTTGAGTTGCTGACTGGCCAGCGCGAACTGCGCGCGCTGTTCGGCGAGCTGGGCCTTGAGGTTGTCGATCGAGAAGCGCCCGGCATCCAGGCGCGCCTGCTGGGTGGAGGGGTCGATTTCGACCAGCAGTTGCCCCTTGCGCACCGGGTCGCCCGCTTCCACGTGCAACGTGCGGATCTGCCCGGAGGCCTGGGCGCCCACATCCACGTAACGCCTGGGTTGCAGGGTACCCAGGGCGGTGACGCTGCTTTCAATGTCTGCCCGTGTCACCGTGACGGTGCCCAGTGGTTGAGCGCCGAAGGGCGGGGTTTGCCAGGCCAGCAGGCAGCCCAGGCTCAGCAGGCCCACGGCAGCGAGGGTGAATGGGCGACGGGGAGAGGTTGAGCGGCTCATGCGGGCTTCCAGCCTGGGTGGTGGTCACGCGCTGCGAATCGTGGCGCGCACCGAAGTCCCAGTTAAACGAAGGCTGGCCAGATGGATTTAGCCTGAACGAGAGCGGGAGAGGGCGTGTTGCTGAGAATAGTTATAATTTGTACTATCACAGCCCGGTATCACTCAGTCCCGTACGTGGGTTGCAAGGACGATTTCAGGTGCTGTTGTGGAACATTACTATCGCGAATTGGTGAGCTTCCTGTGTGCACGCCTGGGTAATCGCCAGGCTGCGGAGGACGTTGCCCACGATGCTTATCTGCGGGTGCTGGAACGTACCGACGGCGGGCAGATCGAGCATCCGCGAGCGTTCCTTTACCGGACTGCGCTCAACCTGGTGATCGACCGGCACCGGCGCCATCAGGTGCGCCAGGCTGAATCACTGGATGCACTGGATGCCGAAGGGCGTTTGCTCAGTGCTGAATTGCAGCAGGACATGCAGCTCGATCAGCGCCTGGCGTTGATGCAAAAGGCTCTGGATGAGCTGAGCAAGGTGTGCCGGGACTGCTTTCTGTTGCGCAAGCTCGACGGCCTGTCACACCAGCAAATTGCAGAGCGCCTGGGCATTTCCCGCAGCCTGGTGGAAAAACACATCGTCAACGCCATGAAGCATTGCCGTGTGCGGATGCGGCAGTGGGAGTCGTGAACCTGGGGTGAAGCGCAGGTGAAAATTCTGGATGATGGCCACTTGATTTCTTCCACTTTCCCGGCAACTATCTAGATTGACCCCTCCAGGCGCAGCCCTGGCGGTTGCCTGTTGCTGGCGCAGTTTGGTCAGGGAGCTGTCCCTCATTCACCTGACGGCCCAGGTCCGACAATGACAAACAAGACCCTGCGCATCCTGATTGCCGACGAGCATCCGCAGCAGCGCCTGCAGCTTGAAAAACTGCTCAATGGCCTTGGCTATTACCGGATTGCCCCGGTCGAATCCTTTGAGGAGTTGCAACGCCTGGTGCAGTGCGCCTTGCAACCGTTCAACTTGCTGCTGGGCAATATCGAATTGGCCAGCCATGCCGGCGTCGATCTGGCGCGTTTCTGCCGGGTCAGTACGCAAATCCAGCATGCCCTGCTTTACCATTCGCAACACCTGAAAGTGCCCGTGGTGCCGCAGACCGAGCGCCAAGCCGTCAGCGTGAGCCTGCCACAGGTACCGGACAACGATGCATTGCAATCCTTCATGGCGATCATCGACGGCCCCGTGCTGGTCGGCAAGATAGCGCTGCCTGCCGGGCTTGCCGCTGGTGCGGCCCATGCGCACAAACCGAGGAACTTCGGCCACACCGTCTTCAGCCGTTAATGGCGTGGGTGGGGCAAGGCGACGGGCATTTGCTATCCTCTTGCCCTTTGCCGATCTGCGGACTCCTGTCATGACTGCCATCGATACCGCTCGCCCGCCCCGGTTCAGCCGCGGCGACCACCGGACCCTGGGCCTGGCGGCACTGGGTGGCGCGTTGGAAATCTACGATTTCATCATCTTCGTGTTCTTTGCCTTGACCCTCAGCCAGCTGTTCTTTCCGCCGCAAATGCCCGAGTGGCTGCGTTTGCTGCAGAGCTTCGGCATCTTCGTCACCGGTTACCTGGCGCGGCCACTGGGCGGCATCCTGATGGCCCATTTTGCCGACCACCTCGGGCGCAAGCGGGTGTTCAGCCTGAGCATCCTGATGATGGCCTTGCCGTGCCTGCTCATCGGGGTGATGCCGACCTATGCCGACATTGGCTATGCGGCGCCCTTGATCCTGCTGGCACTGCGCATCCTGCAGGGGGCTGCCGTGGGTGGCGAGGTGCCGAGCGCGTGGACATTCGTCGCCGAGCACGCGCCAAACGGGCGTCGTGGCTATGCTCTGGGTTTCCTGCAGGCGGGCCTGACCTTCGGTTACCTGCTGGGAGCGCTGACGGCGACAATATTGGCCAACGTGTTCACGCCGCAGGAGATTCTCGATTACGCCTGGCGTTACCCGTTCCTACTCGGCGGGGTATTTGGCGTGATCGGTGTGTGGTTGCGCCGCTGGCTCAGTGAAACCCCGGTGTTCCTGGCCTTGCGTGAGCGTCAGGAACAACCGGTCAAGTTTCCGCTGCGGCGGGTACTGGGCGAACACCGCTCGGCGTTGATCCCGGCGGCACTGCTGACCTGCGTGCTGACGTCCGCAGTGGTGGTGCTGGTGGTGATTACCCCGACGGTGATGCAGCAACGCTTCGGCATGACGGCGGGGCATACCTTCGCCCTGAGCAGCGTGGGTATCGTCTTTCTCAATATTGGCTGTGTGCTGGCCGGGTTGCTGGTCGACCGACTGGGGGCCTGGCGCGCCCTGATGATCTACAGCCTGCTGCTGCCGCTGGGCATTGGTGCGCTGTACGCCAGCCTGGTGGGGCAGTGGGGTATGACCTGGCTGGCCTATGCACTGGCCGGGTTGGCCTGTGGCGTGGTGGGAGTGGTGCCGTCGGTGATGGTCGGCCTGTTCCCGGCCGAAATCCGTGTTTCGGGAATTTCCTTCACGTACAACGTGGCTTATGCCCTGTGGGCCAGCACCACGCCGCTGGCATTGATTGCGCTGATGCCGTGGAGCCCGTGGGTGTGTGCCGGCTTTTGTCTGATCATGGGCACGGTGGGGTTGCTGACTGCCTTGTATTTCGGGCGTCGTGAGCCGCTGGCGTTTGCCGCAGAGTCGATGCCGGCCATGTGTGCTGACAAGTAGCAACAGCTGATACGCAAAAAGCCCCCGGCTCTCACGAACCGGGGGCTTTTTGTTGTTGCAAGGGCAGCGGTCTTACATGTTCGGGTAGTTCGGCCCGCCAGCGCCTTCAGGAGTGACCCAGGTGATGTTCTGGGCCGGGTCCTTGATGTCGCAGGTCTTGCAGTGCACGCAGTTCTGCGCGTTGATCTGGAAGCGCTTGTTGCCGTCTTCCTGAGTGACCACTTCGTACACGCCCGCCGGGCAGTAGCGCTGGGCCGGCTCGTCGTACAGCGGCAGGTTGCTGGCGATCGGCACGTTCGGGTCGGTCAGCTTCAAGTGGCAGGGTTGCTCCTCTTCGTGGTTGGTGCTGGAGAGGAATACCGAGCTGAGCTTGTCGAAGCTGAGCTTGCCGTCCGGTTTCGGGTAGTCGATCTTCTTCGACTCGGATGCAAGCTTGAGGCACGCGTAGTCTGGCTTGGTGTCGTGCAGGGTGAACGGCAGCTTGCCACCGAACCAGTTCTGGTCGACATAGTTGAACGCGCCGCCCAGCAGTGGCCCGAACTTGTGCAGCGCAGGGCCGAAGTTGCGGCTGGCGAACAGTTCTTCATAGAGCCAGCTGGCCTTGAAGGCGCTGACGTAGCCGTTGAGTTGGTCGCCGCCCTCGCTGCCGGCGATCAGTGCATCGGCCACCGCGTCGGCGGCGAGCATGCCGGACTTCATTGCGGTATGGCTGCCCTTGATCTTGGAGAAGTTCAGGGTGCCGAGGTCGCAGCCGATCAACGCGCCGCCATTGAAGACCATTTTCGGCAGCGAGTTCAGGCCGCCCTTGCAGATGGCGCGGGCGCCATAGCTGATGCGCTTGCCGCCTTCGAGGTACTGGCTCATCACCGGGTGGTGCTTGAGGCGCTGGAACTCGTCGAACGGCGACAGGTACGGGTTGGCGTAAGAGAGGTCGACGATCAGGCCGACTACTACCTGGTTGTTTTCCAGGTGATAGAGGAACGAACCACCGGTGTTGTCCTTGCTGGTCACGTCCAGCGGCCAGCCGGCGGTGTGCACCACCAGGCCTTGCTCGTGCTTGGCCGGGTCGATTTCCCAGATTTCTTTCAGGCCGATGCCGTAGTGCTGGACGTCGGCATCGCTGTCGAGGTTGAAGCGTTTGATCAGCTGCTTGCCGATATGGCCGCGGCAGCCTTCGGCGAACAGGGTGTATTTGGCACGCAGCTCCATGCCTGGGGTGTACAGGCCGTCTTTGGGGTTGCCTTCGCGGTCGACACCCAAGTCACCCGTGACAATGCCGCGAACCACGCCGTTTTCGTCGAACAGCGCTTCCTGGGCGGCGAAGCCTGGGTAGATTTCCACACCCAGGTTCTCGGCCTGCTGGGCCAGCCAGCGGCACAGGTTGCCCAGTGAGATGATGTAGTTGCCGTGGTTGTGCATGGTCTTGGGCACGAACAGGTCGGGAACCTTGGTCGAGCTGCCGGCGTCCTTGAGCACATAGATATCGTCGCGCTTCACTTCGGTGTTGAGCGGCGCGCCGAGTGCTTTCCAGTCGGGGAACAGCTCGTTCAGGGCACGGGGTTCGAAGACCGCACCGGACAGAATATGAGCACCAACTTCGGAGCCTTTTTCCACCACGCAGACGCTGATCTCGCTACCGGCTTCGGCGGCCTTCTGCTTCAATCGGCAGGCGGCGGACAGGCCCGCGGGGCCTGCGCCGACGATGACCACGTCGAATTCCATGTATTCGCGTTCCACAGGTTCTCTCCTACTCATCAAGGCTCGTGCTGTTGCTTTGTCTTATGGGTGCTTGCGTGCAGCGGCGCTTCACTGGCGCGAAACTGTAGCTACGCAATGGACGGACTACACCGTTTTGTCTTGGCGCGCATTATATCTACACCACTTGGCGGGTCCAATACAAACGTTTGTTTGAATTTGCCGGAGCCCAGTAAAATCACAGGAACGCGGCTGGAGGGTGACCGATTTGCCGTATTGACCGGATTGGGTGTTACGGTCAAGATACGAGCGGTTTTACGTTCGCCGTAGGCTTGCAGCCGGGCGCAGGTACACCTCTAAAGACCAGGTGTGGAGCAGGGTTGTCGGTATGAAAACCGATTTGTAGTGGAGTTTACACGCCACGACAGAAAATGACCCGTGGGTATTTGCCGCAACAGTCGCGACAAGACTGTTCGGTCACCATGAAGTTTGCCCCTCCCGGTACGTTTTTAGAGGTGCCCTTGTACCCACGCGCATCGCCGGGCTCTGCCCCTGGCGACTATCTATTCACCGGAGAGTAACGAGGAATCCATGAAGGTTCTTGTAGCTGTCAAACGAGTGGTCGACTACAACGTCAAGGTTCGCGTCAAGGCGGACAACTCCGGCGTCGACCTTGCTAACGTCAAGATGTCCATGAACCCCTTCTGCGAAATCGCCGTCGAGGAAGCTGTACGCCTGAAAGAGAAGGGCGTTGCGACCGAGATCGTCGTGGTTTCCGTTGGCCCGACCACTGCT
>NZ_BCBA01000012.1 GCF_001320245.1 Pseudomonas sp. NBRC 111124 | reverse complement strand
CCTATCATCCGGCCCCTACGCTGCGCTGCGGGGTTCCCTCACTCCGGCGCCTTCCGGGCCCGCGCGGCCTACGACTTGCTGCGCAAGTCTACATCTCGCGCCTTCGGCTACGCCGAAGGGGTGCTGCGCACCCTGGCCCTCCAGACGCCTGCGCTCGGCCTCCTGAAGTCGCACTCAGCGTCGCCTGGGCTACCGCGCGCTTAGAAGCAAAATCAACAGCGAGAGCCAGAGCCAGAGCCAGAGCCAGAGCCAGCCGGGGCCGAGTACTGGGCAAAAAAAACCCGGGTTCTGGGGGGGGAATCCGGGTTAAGACCATTAGGAGTAAAACAAAGGTACGCGGTCCCTGAGCACCTTTATCAGCGCGCCACTTGGGGGGGATGCGCCGCGCCAACACTTCAAGTATTGGTCAGGTTTGGCACAGTGCCAGTGATTCTCTGTTCGTTTTTTAAACAGATTTGGAATACGCCCGCCGTCCCTTCCTCCTTCAAGGCATTCCCCTGTGCCTTGTCGGGTACCGTTTGCTCGATCCGCTGAAGGCAAACTCATCGTGAAACACAGACATGGTTGGATGATCCGTGCAATTTGCTGCAAGTTAGGCATAATAAACCGCTTCAATGTCATCCAGTCCTTCCTATGCAGAAAGAACCTCGTAAGGTCCGTGAGTTTCGCCGTCGCGAACAGGAAATCCTCGATACAGCGCTGAAACTGTTCCTCGAACAGGGTGAAGACAGCGTCACCGTCGAGATGATCGCCGACGCTGTAGGTATCGGCAAAGGCACGATCTACAAGCACTTCAAGTCCAAGGCGGAGATCTACCTGCGCCTGATGCTCGATTATGAGCGTGACCTGAACGCGCTGTTGCACTCGGCCGATGTCGATCGCGACAAGGAGGCGCTGTCGCGCGCCTACTTCGAGTTCCGCATGCGCGACCCGCAGCGCTACCGGCTGTTCGACCGCCTGGAAGAGAAGGTGGTCAAGGGCAACCAGGTACCGGAGATGGTCGAGGAGTTGCACAGCATTCGCGCCTCCAACTTTGACCGCCTGACCCAGCTGATCAAGGGCCGCATCAGCGAGGGCAAGCTCGAAGATGTGCCGCCGTACTTCCACTACTGCGCCGCCTGGGCGTTGGTGCACGGCGCCGTGGCGCTGTATCACTCGCCGTTCTGGAGCAATGTGCTGGAGGACCAGGAGGGCTTCTTCCAGTTCCTCATGGACATCGGCGTGCGCATGGGCAACAAGCGCAAGCGTGACCCGGAAGCCACCAACTAAAGGCACTCGTCATCATGGAGTGAGCCTGGCATGAAATGGGACTTGCAAAAACTTGAACCATGAGTCAAGTTTTGCCAGCCCCGATTTATCCATGCCGGAGTCATCCATGATCGTCGATCGTCAAGGCAGGCGTTTTCGCAACCTGCGCGTCAGCCTGACGGCTGCCTGCAATTACGCCTGCAGCTACTGCGTGCCGGATGGCAAGCGCCTGGTCGCGGCCCAGGATGAGCTGTCGGCTGAGGCCTTGGCCCGGGGCGTGGCCTACCTCATCGAGGCCGCTGGTATCGAGCGTTTGCGCATCACTGGTGGCGAGCCGCTGGTCAGCCCTCGGCTGGATGCCTTTCTGGCGGCGGTAACCAAACTTGACCTTGACGACATCGCGCTAACCACTAACGGCCAGCTGCTCGCCCGCAAGCTGCCGCAGCTGCAGGCGGCCGGTATTCGCCGGCTTAACGTGTCCCTCGATACCCTCGACCCTCAGGCTTTTCGTCGCATCGCCCGTGGCGGTGACCTAGCCAGCGTGCTGGCGGGCATGGACAAGGCCAGCACCATGGGCATGCGCATCAAGGTCAACATGGTACCCATGCGGGGGCAGAACCTCGATCAGGTGCTGCCGATGCTCGAGTACTGCATGGCGCGTGGTTTCGAGCTGCGTTTCATCGAGCTGATGCGCATGGGGCACTTGGCCCGGGACAGCAATGCGTTCCTGCAGCAGTTTGTCGGGCTTGATGCATTGCTCGATGTGATAGGCGCCCGTTATGGCTATCAACAGGTCGACGCCCCTCTCGATGCCACGGCGCTGCGCTACCAGATCCCGGGTCAAGGCCACTTCGGCGTCATTGCCAACGAAAGCGTGCCGTTCTGCCGGACATGCTCGCGGCTGCGCCTGTCGTCTACCGGTTGGCTGCACGGTTGCCTGTCTTCGGGCAATCGCCACTTTGTCGGTGACCTGCTAGAAAAACCACGCCATCAGGCGTTGCCAGGCTTGCAGCGGTTGCTGGTAAAAGCCCTGGCAGACAAGCAGGAGCTGGCGTTTTCCGGGGGTGTGACGGTGATGAAGGTGATTGGCGGCTGAAGCTGGCGCAAAAGCTGCATCCGCCGGCTATTCGCCGGTTTTTCGTCACCGGCCACTGGAGGAAAGATGCGTAGCCTGGTCTTGCTGCTGACGCTGATGGCGTTGGGCGGCTGCATGAATGTCAGCGATATGGGCGAGGGCGTCCGTTACCACATGAGCGATGCCGGCTTGCTGGACCACAGCGATACCCGTCGTACCCTGTCGATTCGCCTGCAGCCTGATTCGTTCATCTTCATCGGTCAGGGGGCGTTCATGCCGCCGGGCAAGGGCCCGCTGCCGAAGCAGAATGCGGTGGCCGAGGAGGCATTCAAGAGTTTCATCGAGTATTTCCCGCTGGTACGCCGTGCCCAAGGGCCGCTGGGCCTTGAGGAAGCCATTGCCCAGGCCCGTTCGGTCGGCGCCGATTATGTGCTCTACACCCGTTTCGCCCGCACCGACGACCGTATCGGCAATGGCGATGAATGGTATGACGAGCAGGCCGTCGACCGTCTGGGTTGGGACACCGGTGTGGTGCAGATGATGCTGATCGAGACCAACACCCGTTATCTGATCGACACCGCCCGGATCAAGAGCCGTGGCGGTTTGTTGACGTTCCACGACCAGTCACCGCAAGATTTGCTTGGCGCACCGATGCGCGAGTACGCTCGTAGCCTTCTGGGCATGAGCGAGTGAGGGCAGGGTGATGACGGATTCCGGCAAGGCCAGCGATCTATTGGCGCAGATCCCCAAGCACAAGGGGCTGCCGCCGGTGCATCTGTGGAATCCGGATTTCTGCGGCGATATCGACATGCGTATCGCCCGCGATGGCACATGGTATTACCTGGGTACGCCGATTGGGCGCAAGCCGATGGTCCGGCTGTTTTCCACCATCATGCGCCGCGATGGCGATGATTATTTCCTGATCACCCCGGTGGAGAAGGTCGGTATTCGCGTCGACGATGCACCGTTCGTGGCGGTGGCCCTTGAGGTGCTGGGCAGTGGCGAGGCGCAGGTGCTGCGCTTTACCAGTAATGTCGAGGATCAGGCCGAAGCGGGGCCGCAGAACCCGTTGCGGGTTGAGATCAACCCCGATACCCAGGAACCGTCGCCCTACGTGCTGATGCGCAGCAACCTTGAGGCGTTGATTCATCGCAATGTGTTCTACCAGTTGGTCGACCTGGCAGTGCCGCGGGTGATCGATGGCGACGAGTGGCTGGGCGTGTGGAGCCATGGCGTGTTTTATCCAATCGGGCGCAACTGCTGAGCGCGTCACGTCTGGCCTCCTGCTTTTCCTCCTGATTGGCCGTTTGCGCGCAGCGTCACCGGGCCTAACCTGCAGGCACTTGCCAACCAGGAGAAGCTCCGTGAAATCTGCCAACTTTTCGTATGCCTTGCTCATTGCTGCTGGATTGCTAGGTGGCCAGGCCACTGCCTGGGCTCACGGCGATGCCGCTGACCAGGTAAAAGTCCTGCAGCAACAACAGCCCTCGAACGCCCCAGGCAAGAACGCCGTCATGCTTACGGTCAGCTATGCTCCCGGGCAAGCGTCGCCTGGCCACCAGCATCCGGGTGCGGTCATGGCCTATGTGCTGGAAGGGGCAGTGGTATCGAAGCTCAACGACGAACAGGAAAAAACTTACAAGGCCGGTGAGTACTGGTACGAAGCGCCCGGCACCGTGCACAGCGTTTCGCGCAATGCGAGCAAGACCCGGCCTGCCAAATTGCTGGTGTGGAGTCTGGTGGATGAAGGCAAGCCGGTGACTGAGCCACTTGGCAAGTGAGGGATAGGGCTGAAAATCATCCGCCAGACAACGAAAAAGCCCCCGATGCTTGCGCATACGGGGGCTTTCTCAGTATTTGGCTCCGCGACCTGGACTCGAACCAGGGACCCAATGATTAACAGTCATTTGCTCTACCGACTGAGCTATCGCGGAATCTGCGCGTATCTTACCGATTGCCAGGAGGAAGTCAAGCGACCTCCTGACAAATCAATCAGTTACAGCACTTCAACGATGGCCTTGGTGACCACGTGAATGTTGCTCTGATTCAGCGCCGCGACGGCGATGCGGCCGGTGTCCAGGGCGTAGATGCCAAAGTCGTTCTTCAGGCGGGCAACCTGCTCAACGGTCAGGCCCGAGTAGGAGAACATGCCCACCTGGCGGCCAACGAAGCTGAAGTCGCGATTGGCGCCGTACTCGGCCAGCAGCGAGACCATCTGCTTGCGCATGCCGTGGATGCGCTCGCGCATTTCGCTCAGTTCGGCTTCCCACATCTGGCGCAGCTCGGCGCTGTTCAGCACGGTAGCGACGATGGTCGCGCCGTGGGTTGGCGGGTTGGAGTAGGTGGTGCGAATCACGCGCTTGACCTGCGACAGCACGCGGGTGCTTTCGTCTTTCGAGGCGGTGACGATCGACAGCGCGCCGACGCGCTCGCCGTACAGCGAGAACGACTTGGAGAACGAGCTGGAAACGAAGAATTCCAGGCCTGACTCGGCGAACAGGCGCACAGCGAAGGCGTCTTCAGCGATACCGTCACCGAAGCCCTGGTAGGCCATGTCGAGGAACGGTACGTGGCCCTTGGCCTTGACCACTTCCAGCACGTTCTTCCAGTCGTCCAGGGTCAGGTCGACGCCGGTCGGGTTGTGGCAGCAGGCGTGCAGCACAACGACCGAGCCGGACGGCAGGGCGTTGAGGTCTTCGAGCATGCCGGCACGGTTGACGTCGTTGCTCGGCGCGTCGTAGTAACGGTAGTTCTGTACCGGGAAGCCAGCGCTTTCAAACAGCGCACGGTGGTTTTCCCAGCTCGGGTCGCTGATGGCTACGACCGCGTTCGGCGAAATGCGCTTGAGGAAGTCGGCACCGATTTTCAGAGCGCCAGTGCCGCCAACGGCCTGCACGGTGACCACGCGGCCAGCGGCCAGCAGCGGCGACTCGGCACCGAACAGCAGCTTCTGCACGGCCTGGTCGTAGGTGGCGATACCATCGATCGGCAGGTAGCCGCGCGAGGCATGCTGGGCAGCACGCTGGGTCTCGGCTTCAATCACGGCGCGCAGCAGCGGAATGCGGCCTTCCTCATTGCAGTAGACGCCTACGCCCAGGTTGACCTTGTCGGTACGTGGGTCGGCGTTGAATGCTTCGTTGAGGCCCAGGATAGGGTCGCGGGGTGCCAGCTCGACAGCGGAAAACAGGCTCATTGTTACTTCGGCTCTGATTGGAGAGTGATAGGGCGTACACGCTCCAGCCGAATGCACTGAAGCGGTGCACAAACGGGGAGTCAGTATAGTGATACCGACCGGTCACTGCGACAGTCGGGCGCAGGTTTTCCGGCGATTTGCGCAAATATTTTTCGACCATTGGTCGAAATGCCCGGTCCACCGTAATGCGCACTCACAGCTTGGCCTTGAATCCGGCCCCTGGCGGGCGCATTTGGGTATAGACTACTGGCTAAATTTACAGTTGCTGCGTTACCGCGAGGTCCGTCATGTCCGAGTTCCAGCTCGTCACCCGTTTCCAGCCGGCCGGCGACCAGCCCGAGGCCATCCGCCAGATGGTCGAAGGCATCGACGCGGGTCTGTCGCACCAGACCCTGCTCGGGGTGACCGGTTCGGGCAAGACCTTCAGCATCGCCAACGTCATCCAGCAGGTGCAGCGGCCAACCCTGGTACTGGCGCCGAACAAGACCCTGGCGGCACAGCTGTATGGCGAGTTCAAGGCATTCTTCCCGAACAACGCGGTGGAGTACTTCGTTTCCTACTACGACTACTACCAGCCAGAAGCTTACGTGCCGTCGTCGGACACCTTCATTGAGAAGGACGCCTCGATCAACGACCACATCGAACAGATGCGCCTTTCGGCGACCAAGGCGCTTCTGGAACGGCGCGATGCGATCATCGTCACCACCGTGTCGTGCATCTACGGCCTGGGCAGCCCCGAGACCTACCTGAAGATGGTCCTGCACGTCGACCGCGGCGACAAACTCGACCAGCGCGCGCTGCTGCGCCGCCTGGCCGACCTGCAATACACCCGCAACGAAATGGACTTCGCCCGTGCCACCTTCCGCGTGCGCGGTGACGTGATCGACATCTTCCCGGCCGAATCCGACCTCGAAGCCATACGCATCGAGCTGTTCGACGACGAAGTGGAGAACATTGCTGCCTTCGATCCACTGACCGGCGAGGTTTTCCGCAAGCTGCCGCGCTTCACCTTCTACCCCAAGAGCCACTACGTGACCCCGCGGGAAACCCTGCTGCAGGCAGTGGAGAACATCAAGGAAGAACTCAAGGACCGCCTCGAGTACCTGCACAAGGCCAACAAGCTGGTCGAGGCCCAGCGCCTGGAGCAACGCACCCGCTTCGATCTGGAGATGATCCTCGAACTGGGTTACTGCAACGGCATCGAAAACTACTCGCGCTACCTCTCCGGGCGCCCGGCCGGTGCAGCACCGCCCACCCTGTACGACTACCTGCCGGCCGACGCGCTGCTGGTGATCGACGAGTCCCACGTCAGCGTTCCGCAGGTCGGCGCCATGTACAAGGGCGACCGCTCGCGCAAGGAAACCCTGGTCGAATACGGCTTCCGCCTGCCGTCGGCGCTGGATAACCGGCCGATGCGTTTTGACGAGTGGGAGGATGTCAGCCCGCAGACCATCTTCGTATCGGCCACTCCTGGCCCGTACGAAGCCGAGCATGCAGGCCGTGTAGTCGAGCAGGTGGTACGCCCGACCGGCCTGGTAGACCCTCAGGTCGAGATTCGCCCTGCGCTGACCCAGGTCGATGACTTGTTGTCGGAGATTCGCAAGCGTGTCGAGGCAGGCGAAAGGGTACTCGCCACCACGCTGACCAAACGCATGGCCGAGGACCTCAGTGATTACCTGGCCGACCACGATGTGCGAGTCCGTTACCTGCACTCGGACATCGACACCGTGGAGCGGGTAGAGATCATCCGCGACCTGCGCCTTGGGACCTTCGATGTGCTGGTGGGTATCAACCTGTTGCGCGAAGGCCTGGACATGCCTGAAGTGTCGCTGGTGGCGATTCTCGATGCCGACAAGGAAGGCTTCCTGCGTTCCGAGCGCTCGCTGATCCAGACCATCGGCCGCGCCGCGCGGAACCTCAATGGCCGGGCGATTCTGTATGCCGACAACATCACCGGTTCCATGCAGCGCGCCATCGACGAAACCGAACGGCGCCGCGAAAAGCAGATCGCCTTCAACCAGGCCAACGGCATCGTGCCCAAGGGCGTGGTCAAGGACATCACCGACATCCTGGAAGGCGCCACCGTGCCTGGTGCGCGCAGCAAGAAGCGCAAGGGCATGGCCAAGGCGGCGGAGGAGAGCGCCCGTTACGAGGCCGAGCTACGTACCCCGGGCGAGATCACCAAGCGCATCAAGCAGCTGGAAGAGAAGATGATGCAATTCGCCCGCGACCTGGAATTCGAAGCTGCCGCGCAATTGCGTGACGAAATTACCCAGTTGCGCGAGCGCCTGATCACCAGCTAAAAATCCATTACCTGTGCTGGCCTTTTCGCGGGTCAAGCCCGCTCCTACAGAGACGCCACAACTTTTGAGAGCTGTGAAGCACCTGTAGGAGCGGGCTTGACCCGCGAAGAGGCCAGTACAGGTTAATGAGCTTCCCCAGCTTTCAACCCCTCCGGCAGCTTCCGGGTCAACAGCACCGCCACCATGCTCACCGCCAGCCCAATACCCACAAAGTGGAAGGCATCGTTGTAGGCCATGATCAGCGCCTGCTGGTGGGCAATCTCGCTCAACTTGCCCAGTGCCGCATTGTCATTGCCCAACCGCTCCGCCAACTGCGCCAGCCGCTCCGCCACCTGCGGGTTGCTCGGCACCACCGATTCGCGCAGATAGTCGAAATACACCTTGGTTCGCGCATCCAGCAAGGTCGCCAGCAAGGCAATGCCGATCGCGCCGCCTAGGTTACGCAGGATATTGAACAGGCTCGATGCAGACCCGGCATCCTGCGGCTGGATATACGCCGTGGCGATCAGTGAAATGGTCACCATGATCATCGGTTGGCCAAGGGCGCGGATGATCTGGATATGGTTGAATTGCGGCCCGGCAAAGTCCGGGTTCAGGACCCCCGAACCAAAACTGGCGACACCGAACAGGCAGAAGCCGATGGCGCACAGCAATTTGGGCGACACCACCTTCATCAGCTGTGGCACCAGCGGAATCAGAAACAGCTGCGGGACGCCCATCCACATGATCACCTCGCCGATCTGCAGGGCGTTGTAGCCCTGGATCTGCGCCAAATACAGCGGCAGCAGGTAGATCGAGCCATAAAGCC
This sequence comes from Pseudomonas sp. NBRC 111124, assembly GCF_001320245.1. Taxonomy (GTDB): domain Bacteria; phylum Pseudomonadota; class Gammaproteobacteria; order Pseudomonadales; family Pseudomonadaceae; genus Aquipseudomonas. The sequence continues at coordinate 205,103 of NZ_BCBA01000012.1, read as the reverse complement.
CTACGCCCATGCCCAGGCTGGCAATGCTCGACAGGCCGAAATTGCGGTTGCCGAGGATGCGCAGATTGATCAGTGGGTGGGGCTTGGACAACTGGAGGATGACGAAGGTGATCAGGCTGATCAGGGCGACAGTCGCCAGACCGACGATCAGGTTGGATTCCAGCCAGTCCTTGCGGTGGCCCTCTTCCAGAAACACCTGCAGGCATCCCAGGCCCACGCCGAGGGTGACGATGCCGGCGTAGTCGGTGCTTTTCAGCAGCTCCCAGTGCGCCTCCTTCTTCTCCAGGCCGTAGAGCAGGCCGGCGATCATCACGAGCCCGGGCGGGATGTTGATGTAAAAGATGTATTCCCAGCCCCAGTTTTCGGTCAGCCAGCCACCCAGGGTCGGGCCGATCGATGGGGCGAACGTGGCGGTCATGGCGAACATTGCCATGCCTTTGGCGCGGTGGTGCTCAGGCAGCTTGATCAGGGTCAGGGTAAATGCCAGCGGGATCAGCGCGCCGCCAGTGAAACCCTGCAGGGCGCGGAACAGGATCATGCTCTCGAGGTTCCAGGCCATCGAGCACAGCAGCGAGGACAACAGGAAACCGCCTGACACCCAAACCGCCAGGCGCCGCGCCGAGAGCAGCTGCACCAGCCAGGCGGTCAGCGGAATCATGATGATCTCCGCCACCAGGTATGAAGTGGAAATCCACGAACCTTCCTCCAGGGTCGCCGACAGCGCGCCCTGGATGTCCTTGAGCGAGGAGTTGGTGATCTGGATGTCCAGCACTGCCATGAAGGCACCCAGCATCACGCTCATCACCGCGATCCAGTCGCGCCGGGTTGGCTCCGCAGTTGGGCGCAGCAGTTGATCACCGGCCATCGTGGCCTTCGTCTTCACGGCGCAGGTCGACGGTGGCGGTAACCGACATGCCGGGGCGAATGCGCCCATGCAGCGGGTTGTCGGCGGCGAAGGTCAGCTTGACCGGAATGCGCTGTACCACCTTGGTGAAGTTGCCGGTGGCGTTGTCTGGCGGCAGCAGGCTGAACTGCGCCCCGGAAGCGGCGAACAGGCTTTCGACGCGGCCCTCGATCGGGGTGTCGGGGTAGCTGTCGAACAGTAGCTCGGCGCGCTGGCCTGGCTGCATCTTGCCAATCTGGGTTTCCTTGAAGTTGGCCTGCACCCAGATGTTTTCATCGGGCACGATCGACAACAGATAGGCGCCGGCCTGCACCACCTGGCCATTGCGGGCATTGCGCTGGCCAATGGTGCCGCTAAGCGGCGCACGGATCTCGCAGCGGGTCAGGTTCAGTTCGGCCTGGGCCAGGTCGGCACGGGCATTGGCGATTTGCGCGTCAAGGCGCTTGAGGTCGGCATTCAGGGCCGTGACCTGCTGCCGCTGGCTTTGCAAGTCGGCGCGGGCCTTGTCGACCTGGGAGCCGGCCACATGGCTGTCCGCCGACAGGGTTGTAACCCGTTCCTCGGAAACGTAGCCAGGCTTGCGCAGTTTTTCGGCGCGGCCAAGGTCCAGGCGCGAGCGGTCGTAGGTGGCCTGGTTGGCGGCCACCTGCGCTTGGCCGGCGGCGATCAGGCTGCCTTGTTGGGTCAGGCGGCTCTGCGCCTGGGCATATTCGGCTTCGCGGGTGGCCAGGGCGGCGCGGGCGCGCTCGATGGCCAGCTCGAAGTCGGCGGCCTCCAGACGTACCAGCACGTCACCCTTGTTGACGTGCTGGTTGTCGTCGACCCGCACCGCTTCGATGCGTGCGCCGAGCTGGCTGGAGATACGAGTGATTTCGCCCTGCACGTAGGCGTTGTCGGTGCTCTCGTAGAAGCGACCTTTGAAATACCACTCGGCCAGAAAGGCGAGGGCGATGATGGCCACCAGGGTGAAGAAGATCGCCAGGCGGCGTTTGAGTTGGGCAGGCATGAGGACTATCGTTCCAGAAATGTAATCAAATTTAACAGCGGCAGATGGCCAGTCGACAAGTGGCGTTCGCGCCATTGCTGGAGCCCGGTGCCTGCTCCCTGCTAACATCCCGCCTTTGTTTCATCTTTCGTTCGAGACTCTCATGACCACCGTTCGCACGCGTATCGCGCCATCGCCCACTGGCGACCCCCATGTTGGCACCGCCTACATCGCCCTGTTCAACTACTGCTTTGCCAAGCAGCACGGCGGTGAGTTCATCCTGCGTATCGAAGACACCGACCAGCTGCGCTCCACGCGCGAGTCGGAACAGCAGATCTTCGACGCCCTGCGCTGGTTGGGCATCGAATGGAACGAAGGCCCGGATGTCGGTGGCCCGCACGGCCCTTACCGGCAGAGCGAGCGTGGCGAGATCTACGCCAGGTACGCCAAGCAGCTGGTCGATGCCGGCCACGCGTTTTACTGCTTCTGCACCGCCGAAGAGCTGGAGCAGATGCGCGCCGAGCAGATGGCCCGTGGTGAAACCCCGCGCTACGATGGCCGTGCACTGCTGCTGAGCGCCGAAGAAGTGCAGCGCCGCCTGGCCGCCGGCGAGCCACACGTGATCCGCATGAAGGTGCCGAGCGAAGGCATCTGTGTGGTCCCGGACATGCTCCGTGGCGATGTCGAGATTCCTTGGGATCGCATGGACATGCAGGTGCTGATGAAAAACGACGGCCTGCCGACCTACTTCCTGGCCAACGTGGTCGATGACCACCTGATGGGCATCACCCACGTGCTGCGTGGCGAAGAGTGGCTACCATCGGCGCCGAAGCTGATCAAGCTGTACGAGTATTTCGGCTGGGAACAGCCGAAGCTGTGCTACATGCCGCTGCTGCGCAACCCGGATAAGTCCAAGCTGTCCAAGCGCAAGAACCCGACATCGGTGACCTTCTACGAGCGCATGGGCTTCATGCCCGAGGCCATGCTCAACTACCTCGGCCGCATGGGCTGGTCGATGCCGGACGAGCGCGAGAAGTTCTCCCTGGCCGAGATGGTCGAGCACTTCGACCTGTCGCGTATCTCCCTGGGTGGCCCGATCTTCGACATCGAGAAGCTGTCCTGGCTCAACGGCCAGTGGCTGCGCGAACTGCCGGTGGAAGAATTCGCTGCGCGTGTACAGAAGTGGGCGTTCAACAGCGACTACATGATGAAGATCGCCCCTCACGTGCAGGGCCGGGTCGAGACCTTCAGCCAGGTCGCCCCACTGGGTGGCTTCTTCTTCGAGGGCGCGCTCAAGCTCGACGCCAAGCTATTCGAAAGCAAGAAGCTGTCCGCCGACCAGGTGCGCCAAGTGATGCAGCTGATCCTGTGGAAACTGGAAAGCCTGCGTCAGTGGGAGAAAGAGCGCATCACCGGCTGCATCCAGGCCGTGGTCGAATCGCTGGAGCTGAAGCTGCGTGACGCCATGCCACTGATGTTCGCCGCCATTACCGGCCAAGCCAGCTCGGTATCGGTGCTCGATGCCATGGAAATCCTCGGCCCCGACCTGACCCGCTACCGTCTGCGTCAAGCCCTGGACCTGCTCGGCGGTGTGTCGAAAAAAGAAAACAAGGAATGGGAAAAGCTGCTGGCCAACATCGCCTGAGGCTTCCCCCTGTCACGTGCAGGAGCGGCTTTGTCTGCTCCTGCAGGACCGAATACCCTCGCGACAGCAGGGCAGGGCGGTAAGTGATTGTTATCTGTGAAAAAAATTTTGAGTATTTTCAAAATTTAGTTTGACAGCCCTGCAATCCGATCTTAATATGCGCCCCGTCCACAGCGATGAACGAAAACGAAACGCCAGCCACCCAGGCAGCGCTTCTGTTCAAAGCGACATTGTGGGGCTATAGCTCAGCTGGGAGAGCGCCTGCATGGCATGCAGGAGGTCAGCGGTTCGATCCCGCTTAGCTCCACCAAATTCCGCTTGGCAGCCGAGGCTGTCGAGCAAGATCGGGTCCAGCAACCGGGTCTTGAAGGTGAGAAGGTTCGTCCCCTTCGTCTAGTGGCCTAGGACACCGCCCTTTCACGGCGGTAACAGGGGTTCGAGTCCCCTAGGGGACGCCAGTTTTACACAAGCGATGTTTCAGGATGTCGCTGGGCCGAGAGGCTAGAAATCCGGGGCTATAGCTCAGCTGGGAGAGCGCCTGCATGGCATGCAGGAGGTCAGCGGTTCGATCCCGCTTAGCTCCACCAATTTTGCCGCGGTTCGTGTAAACGGATCGGCACGAAGGTTACGTCCCCTTCGTCTAGTGGCCTAGGACACCGCCCTTTCACGGCGGTAACAGGGGTTCGAGTCCCCTAGGGGACGCCACTTTTACCCGCGTTTTGCGGGACTTAAAAAGGCTCGTTCGCTTATTGAATGAGTCTTTTGTTTCGGGGCTATAGCTCAGCTGGGAGAGCGCCTGCATGGCATGCAGGAGGTCAGCGGTTCGATCCCGCTTAGCTCCACCAATTCTGCCAGGGTTCGATTCATCGAATCTTCGCGAAGGTTACGTCCCCTTCGTCTAGTGGCCTAGGACACCGCCCTTTCACGGCGGTAACAGGGGTTCGAGTCCCCTAGGGGACGCCACTTTTACCCGCGTTTTGCGGGACTTTAAAGGCTCATTCGCTTATTGAATGGGCCTTTTGTTTTTTCTCTCTTCCCAAAAATCCTGGCGCCGACAAGCGGTGGGAGATTCTGCTTGCTTAAAAATATGATAAGCATAATATTTCGATCATCATATTTTGTTCGGTGAGCTGGCGAATGAGCGACAAGAAGAGCAAGACCCGCGAACGTATTCTTGAGGCTGCGCGCAGCGCGTTGATCCAGCACGGCCCAGCCGAGCCGAGTGTCAGCCAGGTAATGGGCGCGGCTGGCCTGACCGTTGGCGGTTTCTATGCGCATTTCGAGAGCAAGGACGACCTTATGCTCGAGGCCTTCCGCCAGTTGCTGGGCGAACGGCGTGCCTTGCTCGCCCAAATCGACCCAAACCTCGATGGGGAGGGGCGTCGGGCCCTGGCGAGTGCGTTCTACCTGTCGCGCAAGCACCGTGACGCCGAAGTGCATGCCTGCCCGCTGCCCAACTCGCTCGGCGAGATGCAGCGCCTGCCGGAAGCGTTTCGGGAGGTGCTGGCCGAGCATATCGAGCTGATGACAGCAGCCATGGTCGACCGCCCGGAAGACGCCGACAAAGCCTTGGCTGATCTGGCCCTGATGATTGGCGGTCTGGCGCTGGCACGTGCCCTGGGCTCGGGCGAGTTGTCCGACCGCATCCTGCGTGCCGCCAAGTCGGCAGTTCTCTGAAACCCCTGATCCTGGAGCAAGGCGATGACTACCCTGAGCTGGATTCGTGGCGTGAATGGCACCCTGGGCCGGCTAGCCCCCGAGCACATCGCCGGCAAGATGCGCCGTGCCTTCATGACCCCGCGCAACCTGCCGCCCCGGCAATGGGAGCTGCCGCTGCTGGCCAGTGCCGAGCGCATCACCTTGCGCTTCGGCCTGTCGGCCTTGCGCTGGGGTAAAGGGCCGACGGTGTTGCTGATGCATGGCTGGGAAGGGCGCCCGACCCAGTTTGCGGCGTTGATCGAAACCCTGGTGCAGGCCGGGCACACGGTGGTGTCGCTGGAAGGCCCGGCCCATGGGCGCTCGCCCGGCCAGCAGGCGCATGTGGTGCTGTTTGCCCGGGCGTTGCTCGAGGCGGCCGCCGAACTGCCGCCGTTGCGTGCGGTGATCGGCCATTCCATGGGCGGCGCTAGCGTGCTACTGGCGTTGCAGATGGGGTTGCGTGCCGAGGCTGCCGTGAGCATTGCGGCGCCAGCGCAGCTGCTGGGTGTGTTGCGTGGCTTTGCCCGTCACCTGGGCTTGCCAGCGCGGGCCAGGGCGGCGTTCATCCGACAGGTCGAACGGGATGTCGGCATGCAGATCGCCCGTCTCGATGTCAGAGGCTACCAGTTAGAGCTGCCGGGGCTGGTGGTGCATGCCGCTGACGACGCGCTGGTGCCGGCCGGTGAGGCGCAGGTCATCCACAAGGCCTGGTTCGACAGCCGGCTCATGCTGTTGGAGGAGGGTGGGCATCAGCGTGTGCTGGCTGACCCGCGCCTGAGCGAGGCGGTGCTGGAGCTGCTGGCCCGTGAACCTTCGCGGCAGAGCGCTTGAACATCCGTTACACTCGGCCCGTTCACTGATATCGGGAGCGGGCATGAGCTGGGACCTGGCAACGCCATTCATCATCGACTTGCGCGTCGGCAGCGAGGACATCGACGGCCTCGGGCACGCCAATAACGCGGTCTACGTCACTTGGCTCGAGCGCTGCGCCTGGCGCCACTCCCAGCGCCTGGGTCTGGACCTGGCCGAATACCGCCGTCTGGACAGGGCCATGGCGGTCGTGCGCCATGAAATCGACTACCTTGCCGCCGGCTACGAGGACGACGAGTTGCAGCTGGCCACCTGGATCATCGACTGGGACCAGCGTCTGCGCATGACTCGGCGCTTTCAACTCAAGCGCCCACGCGACGGCGTGACCTTGCTGCGCGCGCAAACCACCTTCGCTTGTATCGAGTTGTCCAGCGGCAAGCCCAGGCGCATGCCGGCGGAATTTGTCGACGGCTACGGGCCGGCGCTGATCGGCAGCTGAAGCTGCGTCTTTTTTTGCTAGACTGCCGGCTTTTTCCGCCGAGACCCAGAAATGCAAATTGCCCTGGCCCCCATGGAGGGGCTGGTCGACAACATCCTGCGCGACGTCCTGACCCGAGTGGGCGGCATCGATTGGTGCGTCACCGAGTTCATCCGCGTATGCGACCGCCTGCTGCCGGCTTCTTCGTTCGACAAGCTCGCCCCTGAGCTGCGCCAGGGTGCACGCACGGCAGCGGGCGTGCCGATGCGCGTGCAGCTGCTGGGGTCGGACCCGGTATGCCTGGCGGAAAACGCCGCGCTGGCCTGCGAACTGGGCGCACCGGTCATTGACCTGAACTTCGGCTGCCCGGCCAAGACCGTGAACAAGTCGCGCGGCGGTGCGGTGTTGCTCAAGGAGCCGGAGCTGCTGCATGCCATCGTGCGTGAAGTGCGCCGCGCGGTGCCGGCTCATATCCCGGTCACTTCCAAGATGCGCCTGGGTTTTGACAGCCCGGATGGGGCGCTGGATTGTGCCACGGCGTTGGCCGAGGGCGGTTCGGCGCACCTGGTGGTGCATGCGCGGACCAAGGTGGAAGGCTACAAGCCGCCCGCTCACTGGGAGTGGGTGGCGCGGGTGCAGGATGTGGTCAAGGTACCGGTGTTCGCCAATGGCGAGATCTGGACCGTCGACGACTGGCGGCGTTGCCGCGAGGTCAGCGGTGCCGAAGACATCATGCTCGGGCGCGGCCTGGTGTCGCGGCCAGACCTGGCCCTGCAGATCGCTGCTGCGCGGGATGGGCGTGAGTACCAGCCGCTGAGCTGGGACGACCTGCTGCCGTTACTGCGCGAGTTCTGGCGCCAGGCCCAGTCCAAGCTGTCGCCGCGCTATGCTCCGGGGCGGATGAAGCAGTGGTTGGCCATGCTGACCCGAAGTTATCCCGAGGCAGTGGTGCTGTTTGCCGAGTTGCGCCGAGAAGATGATTGCGCCCGCATCAGCCGGTTGCTTGGGCTTGAGGCGATCTCCTTCGAGCCATGTGTCGCCTGATCCGGCCTCTTCGCGGGCTCGCCCGCTCCCACAGGTATGGTGCTGCCTTCAGGGCCTGTGAAATGCCTGTGGGGGCGGGCATGCCCGCGAAGAGGCCAGCACCGATTTCAAATTTTTTCAGGGCTCCCCTTGAAAGCTTTTCTGTAGGCCCTATCTCTTGAGTACGCGATGCCGAAGTCGGGTCGCGCAGTGACTTTACTTGCTGAACCTCAGGAGTTTATGACCATGACTACCGCTTTCTCTCTCGCTCCACTGTTCCGCCATTCCGTTGGCTTCGACCGTTTCAACGATCTGTTCGAGTCCGCGGCACGCAATGAGGCGGGTAGCAGCTACCCTCCCTACAACGTGGAAAAACATGGCGATGACCACTATCGCATCGTGGTTGCCGCAGCCGGCTTCCAGGAGCAGGACCTCGACCTGCAAGTCGAAAAAGGTGTCCTGACCGTAATCGGTGGCAAGCGCGAGAACGGCACCGCTGAAGTGACCTACCTGCACCAGGGCATTGCCCAGCGTGCCTTCAAGCTGTCGTTCCGCCTGGCTGACCATATCGAGGTCAAGTCGGCCGGCCTGGCCAACGGCCTGCTCAGCATCGACCTGCTGCGCATCGTGCCGGAAGAGGCCAAGGCCAAGCGCATCCCGATCAATGGCGACCAGCCTGCACTGAACTGATGCTTACGGGCTAGGTTCACTAAGAAGAAAGGGCACCTTCGGGTGCCCTTTCTTCGTTTCAGTAGTCCGCCGGTGCTTCCAGCAACATCTGCCTGAACTCCGGCAGCGGCAGTGGCCGGCTGTGCAGGTAACCCTGGTACAGGTGGCAACCCAGGCGTTCGAGAAACGCCAGTTGCTCAGTCAGCTCCACCCCTTCGGCAATCACCGCCAGGTCCAGGCTTCGGGCCATGGCCACGATGGCACGCACAATTTCGGCATCGTTGGGGTCATCAGGGGCATCGCGGACGAACGTCTGGTCGATTTTCAGTGCATCCACCGGCAGGCGCTTGAGGTAAGTCAGCGAGGAGTAGCCGGTGCCGAAGTCGTCCATGGCAAAGCTCACGCCGTACTGCTTGAGTTCACGCATCTTGCTGATGGTGTCGTCCAGGTTCTGGATGACAATGCCCTCGGTGATCTCCAGCTTCAGCATCTGCCGTGGCAGGCGGTAGTCGTCCAGGCTGCGCAGCACCCGCCCGACGAAGTCGTTCTGGCGGAACTGACGCGGGCTGATGTTCACGCACAAGCTGAAGTCATTGGCGTCGATCAAGCCGTCTTCCAGCATGCGTGCGCAGGCATCACAGGCTTCGTCGAGGATCCAGCTGCCAACTTCGAGGATAAGGCCACTTTCTTCCAGTACCTGGATGAACTGTGCGGGGGGTTGCTGGCCCAGTTGTGGGTGGTGCCAGCGCAGCAGCACTTCGGCACCGACGATGCGATTGTCGCGGGCATCGACCTGGGGCTGGAAATGCAAGGCCAATTCGCCGCGGGCCAGGGCCAGGCGCAGGTCGCTTTCCATGCGCAAGCGCTCGCTGGCGGCCTTCTGCATGGTGGTGTGGAACAGTTCAGTGGTGTTGCGCCCGGAGTCCTTGGCCCGGTATAGGGCGATGTCGGCGCGCTTGAGCAGGTCGGCCGGCGTGGTGCCGTGGTCGGGGATCAGCGCTACGCCGATGCTCGGCGTCACCTGCAGGCGCTGGCCGTCCAGCGACATCGGTTCGGCCAGCAGTTCGCGCAGGGTGTCTGCCAGTTCGCGGACCTTGCCTTCCACCGCTTCGCGGCTGCCTTCCAGGCCGCTGAGCAGCACCACGAACTCATCGCCACCCAGGCGCGCCACGGTGTCTTCCAGGCGCACGCTGGCTTCCAGGCGTGCGGTGATGATTTTCAGCACGGTGTCGCCCACCGGATGCCCGAGCGAGTCGTTGATGTGCTTGAAATGGTCGAGGTCGAGGAACAGCAGCGCGCCACGCAGGTTGTGCCGGCGCAGCAGGGCGATCTGCTGGCTCAGGCGGTCCATCAGCAAGGCGCGGTTGGGCAGGTTGGTCAGCGGGTCGTGGTAGGCGAGGTGGCGGATCTGTGCCTGGGCGTTCTTCAGCTGGCTGACATCGCGGGCGTTCAGCAGCAGGCAGTCGACCTCGTTCAGGCTGATCGGCTCCACCGACACCTCCACGGTGAGGATGTCGCCGCGCTTGTTGCGCCCGAGCATCTCCCGGTGGTGCACCCGGCCACGTTCCTTGAGCTCGCTGAGCAGGGCGCTGCGCTGCTTGTCGTCGGCCCAGATGCCGATATCGTACACGCTGCGGCCGATCACCTCGTCGGCACTGTAGCCGGTCAGCCGGCAGAAGCCGTCGTTGACCTCCAGGTAGCGGCCGCTGCGGCGTTCGGTGATGGTGATGGCGTCGGGGCTGGAGTGAAAGGCCTTGGCGAACTTCTCTTCGCTGGACTTGAGCGCTGCCTCGGCACGTTGCTGCTGCGTGATGTCGCGCAAGGTGGTGACGCTGCAAGGCTGGTCGTCGACACTGATCAGGCGACTGGCAATCACGCAGGTCAGCGGCGCGCCATTGCGGTGGTTGACCACCACCGCAACATTGCTCAGCGCCTGTTCGCGGATCACCTGTTCGATGCGTCGGGCACGCTCGATCGATTCGGCCCACAGGCCGATCTCTTCGGCGGTGCGGCCAATCACCTGTTCGGCACTCCAGCCGAAGGTCTGGGTGAAGGCCGGGTTGATCTCGATGAACTGGCCAGTGTCCTGGCGCGTCACGCAGATCGGGTCGGGGCTGGCCTGGAACAGGCTGGCGAACTTTTCTTCCGAGGCGCTCAGGCGCTGTTCGCGTTCTACCTGCTCGGTGATGTCGAGCAAGGTGCCGGCCATGCGCAACGGGTTGCCTTGATCGTCGCGGTACAGGCGCGCACGGCTTTCGATGTAGCGCGAGGTGCCGTTTTCCAATTGCACGCGGTAGGTGATCTGGTAGTTGCCGGCGGGCCCTTCGCGCAGGCTGCGGTAAGCCTGGCGCATGCTGGCGCGCTCGTGCTCCGGCACGCCTTCGAAGAACGAATCGAACGACTCGTGGAACGGTACCGGGTCCAGCCCGTGCAGTTGCGCGGCGCGGGCCGAGCCATAGAGCATGCCGCTGGGAATATGCCAGTCCCAAGTGCCCAGTTGCGCCGAGTCCAGTGCCAGGTCGAGGCGTTCCTGGCTGTCTTTGAGGGCCTGCTCGGCGCGTTTGCGCTCGGTGGTGTCGACGAAGGTGCTGATCAGGTAGGTGACACCCTCCATTTCGATGCTTTGGGTGCACAGGATGCCGTCGTGGAGCTTGCCGGTGCTGGCGCGAAACTGCACTTCCATGATCGCTGGGCCGTGGCTGGCGCGGGTGGCCTCGATGACCTGGTGGCGTTGTTCGGGGTTGACCCAAAGGCCCAGCTCGAGGCTGGTCTTGCCGATCACCTGGCCGCCGGGCCAACCGAACATGTCCTCGAAGTGCTGGTTGACCTCGATGATCATGCCGTCCTGGCGACGGCTCAGCAAAATGGCGTTGGGGCTCAGGTGGAACAGCGTGGCGAAGCGCTTTTCCGAGTTGATCAGCGCGGTTTCCCGCTCGCGTTGGCGGGTGATTTCGCGGATCACCCCAATCATCTGTCGGCGGCCATGGCGGTCGTGGGTCAGGCTGCCGTTGATTTCCAGCCAGTGCAGGCTGCCGTCCGGCCAGCGGATGCGATGGCGCATGGCCTGTTCCACCGGCTCGCCATTGACCACGGCGTGGAACAGCTGACGCGTGCGGGCGCGGTCTTCTTCCGGCAGCAGGTCGAGGTAGTCGATGTCGTTGGGCAGCGGGCGTTGCGGGTCGAAGCCGAACAGCGCCTGGGTACCCCGTGACCAGCTGACCCGGCCAGTGTCGATATCCCACAGCCAGGCGCCCAGGCGTGCACCATTGAGCGCGGCCAGCAGCTGCGGAGCATTCTGCCAGGCCTGTTCCGATTCCTGGGGGTCGGCCGCAGGGATGCGCGGCAGGCGCGGAAAGCGATTAGCGGATTTGGGCATGGGTACCAGACCTTTGGCGTTTGACGCGTCCATGAGTTGGAAATGCCGTGCTGACGACCGGTCAGGCGGACCCTGCGTGGCTGTCGAGCAGGGCCATGAAGGCCCTTGCAGCGTTCGATAGCGTGCGCTCTGTATGCAGAATGTAGCCTAGCTGGCGCGACAGCTGTATGCCGGGCAAGGCGATGGGTGCAACCTGATCATCCAGCATAGTCCGGGGCAGCACGCTCCACGCCAGGCCAATCGACACCATCATCTTGATGGTCTCCAGGTAGTTGGTGCTCATGGCGATGTTCGGTGTCAGGCCCTGGCTTTCGAACAGGCGCTGGACGATGTGATGGGTAAAGGTGTTGCCGCCGGGGAACACCGCCGGGTGGCGAGCGACGTCGGCCAGGCTCACGGCTTGGTTGCTGGCCAGCAGATGCTCAGGCGCCGCCACGAAATCCAGGGCGTCGTCCCAGACCGGTATGGCCTTGACCAGATGGTGAGGCTCGGGGGCGAGGGTGATGACGGCAATTTCAGCGCGGCCATGGAGGATTTCATCGTAGGCCTGTTCCGAATCCATGAACTGAATATCCAACGCCACAGCCGGATACTGCCGGGTAAAGGCCCGTAATAACGGGGGCAGGCGGTGCAAGCCGATATGGTGGCTGGTGGCCAGGGTGAGACGACCGCTCACTTCCCCGGTCAAATTGGTCAGCGCCCGTCGGGTATCATCGAGGACGTTGAGGATCTGGTAGGCGCGGGGCAGCAGGGCGCGGCCGGCTTCGGTCAGGGTCACTTCGCGACCCAGGCGATCGAACAGGCGCACGTCCAGTTGCTGTTCAAGGCCAGCGATGCGTTTGCTGATCGCCGGCTGGGTGAGGAACAGGCGTTCACCTGCACTAGAGAAACTGCCGGTCTCGGCGATGGCGATGAATGCGCTCAGGTTGGCCAGGTCCACGATTTCGGATTCCTTTTGGTTATCCAAAGCATAAAAATTATGAATTTGAGTTATTCAATCTAACCCCATAGCATCGTCCGTACAAGCCAAGGGGTCTTTGGCATAGAAAGACGCTGATGAGGAACAGTCTGATGGCTGGCAAAACGCTCTACGACAAACTCTGGGAAGCCCATGAGGTCAAGCGCCGTGATGACGGCTCGTCCTTGATCTACATCGACCGCCATATCATTCACGAAGTGACGTCGCCCCAGGCCTTCGAAGGCCTGCGCCTGGCCAACCGCAAGCCGTGGCGCATCGATGCCAACATCGCCACCCCTGACCACAACGTGCCGACCACGCCAGAGCGCAAGGGCGGTATCGAAGCCATCGTCGACCAGGTGTCGCGCCTGCAGGTGCAGACCCTCGATGAGAACTGTGACGAATACGGCATCGTCGAATTCAAGATGAACGACGAACGTCAGGGTATCGTTCACGTCATCAGCCCGGAACAGGGCGCTACCTTGCCCGGCATGACCGTGGTCTGCGGCGACTCGCACACCTCCACCCACGGCGCGTTCGGTGCCTTGGCCCATGGCATCGGTACCTCCGAGGTCGAGCACGTGCTCGCCACCCAGTGCCTGGTCGCCAAGAAGATGAAGAACATGCTGGTGCGTGTCGAAGGCCAGTTGCCGGCCGGCGTCACCGCCAAGGACATCGTCCTTGCCGTGATCGGCAAGATCGGCACTGCCGGTGGTAACGGCCATGCCATGGAATTCGCTGGCAGCGCCATCCGCGAATTGTCGATGGAAGGCCGCATGACCATCTGCAACATGTCCATCGAAGCCGGTGCCCGTGTGGGCCTGGTAGCGACCGACGCCACCACCGTTGCCTACGTTGAAGGCCGGCCGTATGCGCCGAAAGGCGAGGACTGGAAGCGTGCCGTCGAAGCGTGGAAAGAGCTGGTTTCCGACGACGATGCCGTGTTCGACACCGTGGTCGAGCTCGACGCCGCGCAGATTAAGCCGCAAGTCAGCTGGGGCACTTCGCCTGAGATGGTGTTGGCCGTGGATCAACGCGTGCCGGACCCGGCCGCCGAGCCAGACCTGATCAAGCGTGGTTCGATCGAGCGCGCCCTCAAGTACATGGGCCTCGCCGCCAACCAGGCGATCACCGACATCAAGCTCGACCGTGTATTCATCGGTTCGTGCACCAACTCGCGCATCGAAGACCTGCGCGCCGCCGCCGAAATCGCCAAGGGCCGCAAGGTCGCCGCGACAGTCAAGCAGGCGCTGGTCGTACCGGGCTCCGGCCTGGTCAAGGCTCAGGCCGAGCGTGAAGGCCTGGACAAGATCTTCGTCGAGGCCGGCTTCGAGTGGCGTGAGCCCGGCTGCTCCATGTGCCTGGCGATGAACCCGGACCGCCTGGAAAGCGGCGAGCACTGCGCGTCCACCTCCAACCGCAACTTCGAAGGCCGTCAGGGCGCGGGTGGCCGTACCCACCTGGTCAGCCCGGCCATGGCCGCCGCTGCCGCGGTGACCGGTCACTTCATCGATGTCCGCGAGTTGATCCAAGGGAGCGCAGCATGAAAGCCTTTACCCAGCACACCGGCCTCGTCGCGCCGTTGGACCGTGCCAACGTCGACACCGACCAGATCATCCCCAAGCAGTTCCTCAAGTCGATCAAGCGCACCGGTTTCGGCCCCAACCTGTTCGACGAGTGGCGTTACCTGGATGTCGGCCAGCCGTACCAGGACAACAGCAAGCGCCCGCTGAACCCGGAATTCGTGCTCAACCACGCACGTTACCAGGGTGCCAGCGTACTGCTGGCGCGCGAGAACTTCGGTTGCGGCTCGAGCCGTGAACACGCGCCGTGGGCGCTGGACGAATACGGCTTCCGCAGCGTGATTGCGCCGAGCTTCGCCGACATCTTCTTCAACAACAGCTTCAAGAACGGCTTGCTGCCGATCATCCTCAGCGACGAGGAAGTCGACGAGCTGTTCAAGCAGGTCGAAGCCACCCCGGGCTACCAGTTGACCGTTGATTTGCAGGCGCAGGCGGTGACCCGTCCGGATGGCAAGGTACTGCACTTCGAAATCGACGCGTTCCGTAAGCACTGCCTCCTGAATGGCCTGGACGACATCGGCCTGACCTTGCAGGACAGCGACGCGATCAAGGCGTTCGAAGGCAAGCACCGCGCCAGCCAGCCTTGGCTGTTTCGGGATGCCTGAAGTTCGTAGTTAGCACTACTGGCCTCTTCGCGGGTAAACCCGCTCCCACATAGGTACCACAGGGCCTTAGGGCAGCGTTGTACCTGTGGGAGCGGGTCTACCCGCGAAGAGGCCGGTACAGGCAAAAAAACCAAAAGGATTTAGCCATGACCAGCACCACCCACACCGACGTGGTCCAACGCCAGTTCGGCGAACAGGCCAGTGCCTACCTCAGCAGCGCCGTGCACGCCCAAGGCAGCGAATTCGCGCTGCTGCAGGCCGCACTCGCGGGGCAGGGCAGCGCCCGCGTGCTGGACCTGGGCTGCGGTGCCGGTCATGTCAGTTTTCACGTCGCGCCCTTGGTTGCCGAGGTGGTCGCCTACGACCTCTCGCAGTCGATGCTCGACGTGGTCGCCAGCGCCGCCAGCGAGCGTGGCCTGGGCAATATCACCACCGAATGCGGTGCCGCCGAACGCCTGCCGTTCGCCGACGCTTCGTTCGACTTCGTCTTCAGCCGCTATTCGGCGCACCACTGGAGCGACCTCGGTGTGGCCCTGCGTGAAGTGCGCCGGGTGCTCAAGCCGGGTGGCGTGGCTGCGTTCATCGACGTGATGTCGCCGGGCAGCCCGTTGCTCGACACCTATTTGCAAACGGTCGAAGTGCTGCGCGACACCAGCCACGTGCGCGACTACTCCGCCGCCGAATGGCAGCGCCAGGTCAGCGAAGCCGGCCTGCACGTGCGCAGCCACACCCGCCAGCCGTTGCGCCTGGAGTTTGCCAGCTGGGTCGAGCGCATGCGCACCCCCGAGCCGATGCGCGTTGCCATCCTCCAATTGCAGCAAGCCATGGGCGAAGAAGTGCGGCAGTATTACCAGATCGAAGCCGATGGCTCGTTCAGCACCGACGTGCTGGTGTTGTGGGCCGAGCGATAAGAACTTTTCGGTGGGGCCCGCTTGGCCGCACCGCGTGAATGGATAGAGGAAAGCATGAGCAAGCAGATTCTGATTCTCCCAGGTGATGGCATTGGTCCGGAAATCATGGCCGAAGCGGTCAAGGTGCTGGAGCTGGCCAACGACAAGTTCCAGCTCGGCTTCAGCCTCGAGCACGACGTGATCGGCGGCGCCGCCATCGACAAGCACGGTGTGCCGCTGGCCGACGAAACCCTGGAGCGTGCCCGCCAGGCCGACGCCGTGCTGCTGGGCGCCGTGGGCGGCCCGAAGTGGGACAAGATCGAGCGTGACATCCGCCCGGAGCGCGGCCTGCTGAAAATCCGTTCGCAACTGGGCCTGTTCGCCAACCTGCGCCCGGCCATCCTCTACCCGCAACTGGCCGATGCGTCCTCGCTGAAGCCGGAAATCGTCTCGGGCCTGGATATCCTCATCGTCCGTGAACTGACCGGCGGCATCTACTTCGGTGCCCCGCGCGGCCAGCGCGAGCTGGAAGGCGGCGAGCGCCAGGCTTACGACACCCTGCCATACAGCGAAAGCGAAGTGCGCCGTATCGCCCGTGTCGGCTTCGACATGGCCCGCGTACGTGGCAAGAAGCTGTGCTCGGTGGACAAGGCCAACGTCCTGGCCTCCAGCCAGCTGTGGCGTGAAGTGGTCGAAGACGTGGCCAAGGACTACCCGGACGTCGAACTGAGCCACATGTACGTCGACAACGCTGCCATGCAGCTGGTCCGCGCACCGAAGCAGTTCGACGTGGTAGTGACCGACAACATGTTCGGTGACATCCTGTCGGATGAAGCTTCCATGCTGACCGGTTCCATCGGCATGCTGCCTTCGGCCTCCCTGGACGCCAACAACAAGGGCATGTACGAGCCTTGCCACGGTTCGGCGCCGGACATCGCCGGGCAGGGCATTGCCAACCCGTTGGCGACCATCCTGTCGGTGTCGATGATGCTGCGTTACAGCTTCAACCAGCACGCTGCGGCCGAAGCGATCGAGAAGGCGGTCAGCGTCGTGCTGGACCAGGGCCTGCGTACCGGTGACATCTGGTCGGCCGGCTGCGACAAAGTAGGCACGCAGGAAATGGGCGACGCAGTAGTCGCAGCGCTGCGGAATCTGTAATCTCTCTGGCCCGCCACCAAAAACTCGAGGTGGCGGCCCACTTTTAGCAAAGGTGTAGTTGCGATGAAACGTGTAGGTCTGATCGGTTGGCGCGGTATGGTCGGTTCCGTGCTCATGCAGCGGATGCTGGAGGAGCAGGATTTCGACCTTATCGAGCCAGTGTTCTTCACCACGTCCAACGTAGGTGGCCAGGGCCCGAACGTGGGCAAGGATATTGCTCCGCTCAAGGACGCTTATTCGATTGAAGAACTCAAGACCCTCGACGTTATCCTGACCTGCCAGGGCGGCGACTACACCAACGAGGTGTTCCCCAAGCTGCGTGAAGCCGGCTGGCAGGGTTACTGGATCGATGCTGCTTCGTCGCTGCGCATGCAGGACGACGCGGTCATCGTACTGGACCCGGTCAACCGCAAGGTCATCGACCAGCAGCTCGATGCCGGTACCAAGAACTACATCGGCGGCAACTGCACGGTCAGCCTGATGCTGATGGGCCTGGGTGGCTTGTTCGAGGCCGGTCTGGTCGAGTGGATGAGCGCCATGACCTATCAGGCGGCCTCGGGTGCCGGCGCACAGAACATGCGCGAGCTGATCAAGCAGATGGGTGCGACCCATGCGGCCGTTGCCGATGACCTGGCCAACCCGGCCAGCGCCATCCTCGACATCGACCGCAAAGTGGCTGAAGCCATGCGCGGCGAAGCGTTCCCAACCGAAAACTTCGGCGTGCCGCTGGCCGGCAGCCTGATCCCGTGGATCGACAAGGAACTGCCGAACGGGCAGAGCCGTGAAGAGTGGAAGGCCCAGGCCGAGACCAACAAGATCCTCGGTCGCTTCAAGAACCCGGTCCCGGTCGACGGTATCTGCGTGCGCATCGGCGCCATGCGCTGCCATAGCCAGGCGCTGACCATCAAGCTGAACAAGGATGTGCCCCTGGCCGACATCGAAGGCATGATCAGCCAGCACAACCCGTGGGTGAAACTGGTGCCGAACCAGCGCGAGATCAGCATGCAAGAGCTGACCCCGACCAAGGTCACCGGTACCTTGAACATCCCGGTTGGCCGCCTGCGCAAGCTGAACATGGGTTCCCAGTACCTGGGCGCGTTCACCGTGGGTGACCAACTGCTGTGGGGCGCCGCCGAACCGCTGCGCCGCATGCTGCGGATCCTGCTGGAGCGTTGATCCACACTCATCGCCGATGAGTGGCGCGTTATGAAATGACCCTGCAAGGTTGCGCCTTGCAGGGTTTTTTTTCTATTTTTGTATGGGGCTGGCAGAGCCGGAAGAGACGGGGGCGTAGGAGAAAATCTGAGTTTGACTCCAGTCCAGTGGCTCCAGCGATACTTCGCCGCTATCTGATACCTGCAGAAAACGCCCGTTCTTCATGTTCTGAAGACGGATTTTCCCTTCTGTGGTTTCCAGGTCTTTTCGGGGGTTCCAGCTCAGGCTGTCGGTACGAGGAAATGCGCAGCCACGCAGGATGAGTTCGTCGTCCAGGCATTGACCATCTGAGGTCATCAGCATGAATGAAGGCATTTTGTCGGGGAGGTCGTTGCCCATGATGTCCACCAGATACCATCCGTACAACCGGTTGGCGCGGGTCGTGGCGACCGTCCTGCCGCGGCCTTCAAGCGAGTGGCTGCCTTGTGTCAACGAGAATAGGGGCAGATAGTGCTTTTCAAAGCGCTGCTGGTCGGGATTACCCAGCGGCTCGAGTTGTATGGTTTCGCTTCCCTGGCGTGCGGTAATGAAACGGCCGGTCTGCGGATCCTGAAGGTAGATCTGCGGGATGGACGAAGCAAGGTCGGATCGAGTCCACCAAAGCGTATCTTTCTGTGGGTATTTACACGTGGTGGATGCCTGCTGGTAATCAATGCACTTGCCCATCATGTCCACAGGTTGGTAAGCATCGAACACGAACGGATAGGCATTTTTCTTTGGCAGCCGCCAGATTGCGTTTTCGTCGCATGCGGCCAGTTTCGTTCCCCGCTCGGTCGAGGCAAGACAGGTCCCGTACTTGGGCAGGTATAGCCATTGCGGTGGCGATGCCTGGGGGATTTCCTCGCCATGCTCGGCCCCCATGCGGATTACCTCAGGTAGCAGGTTGTCCTCAAGCTCGCGCGTCTGAACAGTCTGGTCATCCACTTTCAAAGTTGCAGTTCGGGGTTGGCGTCGAGAGTTGACGTTGATCGCTGCTGTTTTCAGCACATCTTTTGCGATGAGGGCATCGTACAGCATATGGGTGTCGACGCTTTTGTCTGCGTATTCAATATCGACGCTGTAGCGATGGGGGGTGCGATCGTCACCGGGGTAGAAAACCCCCAATTCATTCATATCGCTGTTGGCTTGCAGTTGTAGTGTGCCTGTGGGGGTAGGGGTAATGAATCGACCACTATGGCTTTCCTGAAGTTTGAATAGACGATCACTTTGAGTAAGGTCTTTGCGAGCCCGCCAGCGAACCTGTGGTTCTTCCGGGGTGCAGGTGCGAAATGCAAGATCGAAGTCCAGGCACTGTTCGGCTTTGTTACGGATGACTACCACTGGCGCGAGCTCCCTTTCGTCTGAGTCAAGCGGTGGCATTATCTGCAGTGACAGGTTGGTGGATGCCTCATGGCAGGCTTTGAGTACGAGGCTGCTCTGCTCCGACGCCAGGCACTGGCCTGCGACCGTCACGAGCGCAGAAGTATTGAAGGTGCTGGAAGTTGCATGTCCTGAAACAGGGGCGCGCAGCGGGGAATAGACATTGCCATAGTTGCTCACGATGGCAGGGTAGATCTGATTGATGCCATCCTGATTGTGGGAGGGGTCGGAAAAAGTCAATACCAGGGTGTGGACCGGCACCCCTTTTTCGGTGGGGCTTTCATCCGTCGTGGCTGAAATGACTGCGGGTCCGATGCGTGGGGTTTCAATTCCGGTGTCCGGAAGGGTGGGCCGTTCCGTGCTGGGCGCCATGGAGGTCAAGGCTTGGGGGGGCGGGGGCGCTCTGTGGTCATCGCCGATGCCAGCGTATTCGACGCCCTCGGGCAGGCTTCCGAATCGCTGTTGCACACGTAACGTCTGTTGGTGCGTATAAGGCGCGATGTAGCGCTTCCAGCTGGAGCCTTCCCGTGAGCCCAAACCCAGACTTTCGAATTCGTCGATCAGTGGTGCCGATGCGGTGCTTGGATGCCAAGGCGGGGCTGCAAGTGAGCCAAGGACATGCCCGAAATAGTGCTTGCCCAGATAGTCCACCGGCAATCCATAGGCCTTGGGGTTGGGGTGAGTATTGGGCAGGAAGACATTGTCATACGCGCGGTATGACCAATCCTCGTATCGGCCCGGGGTGTCATGGGGAAGGCCAAGGCCATGGCCGGTTTCATGCCAGAAACCATCAGGGAAGTACGGGTAGTTGCAGCTGCTGCCGCTGCAGCTAGCACCGACGCCGGGCGGGAGTACCGGCATGCCGTCCGGTACGTCCAGCAGTTGACCGGAAATCGCGACCGGATAACCTGGCTTCTTGTCGCCGAGAACCGAGGCCGCGCGCCAGTAGTTGCCCATGCCGGCCTTGGCGGGCAGTGTCTTGTCGCCGAAGTCGGCCCACTCCATTCCATTGATCTTGTCATACACATGGGGTTTGCCATCGCGCCCCATGGCCACGATTCGTGGCCAATAAGCTTTACCCACTCCTAGGTAAAGGCGTTGGGTCGGCAGCTCGGAGAGCATTTCCCGCGCTGCGATGCGTGCCGCGACAGGGTTGAGTTCACTATCGTACTGGTCGACCGTGGTTCTGCAGGTTGCCTCTTCCTTGAACAGGCATCCCTTGATGTTCATCAGCACCAGACCTTCGCTCTCCGGCGTCATGAACAGCAGCTTGTCCTTTGGCAGTGAACCCTGGTTGGCCTCATTCCCGACTTGCCGGAAGCTGATTTTCGTGTTGGCAGTGAAAAGATTCCAGGGAATCGTGTAGGAGAATGTCTGCTCCTTAAAATGTGGGTACTCGCCTTTGATAATTTTTCCTGAGAACGTGTTCTCCTCGTCGTAAAACGCAGCGCCAGGAAGGGCGTCTGGCCGGTTCATAGGAAACGTGGTTTGTTCCCCATCAAGTTCCACTACCAAATAAACATCGGTCATTGGAGTCTGGGGTCTGAGCATCACCAAGGTATCTTTATTGGGAACCAGAAATGGGTCGAAGATCCTTCGTGTCGCCGCGATCACGTGGGTCTGGGCAAAGTCAACCTGACCCGCCAGTGGGCCCAGCAAGTCGTTTCTGAGTGTTTTCGTGGGTAATGTCTGTGTCGGGCCATCCGGCGCCGTTACCGGTATTTGAGGCTGAGCGTAAGTGGGGGTCATGAAGCTCAGGGTTACCAAGAGGCCAGAGAATGCTCGCATGGCTGTACCTTTATGGGTTTCGATTCCCGGTCATTCTGAAAGGTGCAGTGGGTACGCGAAAACTGGTAGAAATATCAGGTGGGTGACATAGGGCGATGTGATCGATGGTTTACGGTATTCCCGGACTGATATTCCGGGTAAAGTGCCGCCCCCTTCCAGTAGAGGAATCGATATGACTCAGCCCATTGATGTTGCCGTAGTAGGCGCCACTGGCACCGTAGGCGAAACCTTGGTGCAGATCCTCGAGGAACTGGCCTTCCCGGTCGGCACTTTGCACCTGCTGGCCAGCATGGAATCGGCGGGTAGCAGCGTGATGTTCGCCGGCAAGAAGCTCAAGGTGCGTGAGGTCGACAGTTTCGACTTCGCCCAGGTAAAACTGGCCTTCTTCGCCGCCAGCCCCGCCGTCAGCCGTAGCTTTGCCAGCAAGGCCGAGCAGGCCGGCTGCACGGTCATCGACCTCTCCGGCGGCCTTGACGATGCGCTGGTCGTGGTGCCCGAAGCCAATGGCGACAGCATCGCCAACCTGAAGCTGCCTGCACGCATCACCAGCCCCAGCTGCGCAGCCGTTGCCGTGGCGGTTGCCCTGGCGCCGCTCAAGGGCCTGCTGGACATCGAGCGGGTGCAGGTCATGGCTGCCCTGGCGGTGTCCGCACAGGGTCGCGAGGCAGTCAGCGAACTGGCCCGGCAAACCGCCGAGCTGCTCAATGCCCGCCCGCTGGAGCCACGTTTCTTCGATCGGCAGATGGCCTTCAACGTGCTGGCCCAGGTCGGTGCTGTCGATGAGCATGGCCATACCGCTGTGGAGCGCCGCTTGGTGGGCGAGTTGCCTGTGCTGTTGGGCCTGCCGGAACTGAAGATTTCGGTGAGCTGCATTCAAGTCCCGGTGTTTTTCGGCGATAGCTTCAGTGTGGCGGTGCAGAGCCGCAACCCGGTCGATCTGGCACAGGTCAACCAGGCGCTGGAACACGCCGAAAGCGTCGAGCGGGTGGAAAACGATGATTATCCGACCCCGGTCGGTGACGCAGTCGGCCAAGACGTGGTCTATGTTGGTCGTGTACGCCATGGAATTGACGAAAACCAGCAGCTCAACCTCTGGTTGACCACCGACAATGTGCGCAAAGGTGCTGCGCTAAACGCCGTGCAGGTGGCGCAATTGTTGATTAAACACATGGCGTAAAAGATACTGGCGAGCACTTTTGTCCCGCGCCGCAGCAGGTTTTTGGGACGATTCATACAAGGGAAGAGGTCATGCTTCGAATTCGCAAACTGGTTCTGGCCATGGCGGCAGCGTCTGCGCTGACGTCGGGCATGGCGAATGCCCTGGGGTTGGGTGAACTGACATTGAAGTCGGCGCAGAACCAGCCTCTGGATGCCGAGATCGAACTGCTCGATGTGCGCGACCTCACCGCAGCCGAAGTGGCGCCGAGCCTGGCGCCACCGGAAGAGTTCAGCAAGGCCGGGGTGGAGTTTCCGAGTTACCTGGAAGACCTGACCTTCACCCCGGTGATCAACCCCAACGGCAAGAGCGTGCTGCGGGTTACCTCCAGCCAGCCGCTGCCTGGCACGGTGGTCAAGTTCCTGGTCCAGGTCATGTGGCCTCAGGGCCGCCTGCTGCGTGACTACAGCGTGTTGCTCGACCAGGCCAAGGCCCAGGGCCAGCAGCCCGCCGCGGGCAATGTCAACCCGGCTACCAGCAGCGCGGGCAGCTATACCACCAAGCGCCGCGACACCCTGTGGCAGATTGCTGCCCGCAATACGCAGGGTGGTGGTTCGGTGCAGCAGACCATGATCGCCATCCAGGCGCTCAATCCGGATGCCTTTATTGGCAACAACATCAACCAGCTGAAGGTTGGCCAGGTCCTGCGCCTGCCCGACCAGCAGCAGGTCCAGAGCATTCCTCAGGGCGAAGCCAATCGTGAAGTGGCCGAGCAGTACGCGGCCTGGCGTGAAGGCCGGCGTCTGGGGCCGCGTGCGAGGCAGCTGGATGCTACCCGTCGAGGCGCCGCCGACGCAGCACCCGAGCGGATTACCCAAGGCGACAACTTGCGCTTGGTCAGCCCCGGCAACCAGGCGAGCGGTAACAGCGCCAAGGCCATCAACGACAAGCTGGCCGTGGCCCAGGAAAGCCTGGACACCAGCCGTCGTGACAACGACGAACTGAAAAGCCGGGTGTCCGACCTGCAAAGCCAGATGGACAAGCTGCAGAAGCTGATCCAGCTGAAGAATGACCAGTTGGCGCGCCTGGAAGCCCAAGGCGCGGCACCTGAAGCACCGCCTGCGGCCGCCTTGCCGGGTGAGCCGGCACCTGTGCAGCCCCCGTCGGCTGATGCGGCCCCGGCCGAGCCGGTGGTGGCGCCAGCACCTGCAGCGGTCGATACCGCGCCTGCTGACGAGGCCGCTACCACACAGCCGAGCGCAATCGACGAGATGCTGGCAAACCCCGTCATATTGGGGCTGATCGCCGGTTCTGCGTTCCTCGTGCTGCTGCTTTTGCTGTTGCTGCTGGCGCGCAAGCGCAAGGCCCAGCAAGAAGCGGAGAAACATCTGCGCATGGCCCGCGCGCTGGCCGAGGAGGGCGAGCGCAACCCGGATCTCGACCTGCCACCGAGCAGCTTCGATGAGCTGGAAGTGTCCGCGCCGAGCGTGACCCTGTCGCCTGCCGTGGTGGCCGCCTCGGCTGCAGCCGCTGTCGCTGCAGAAAAGCTGGCTGCGCCTGCGGCTCCGGTTGTCGAGCCCGAGCCGGCCCGGGACCCGAATGCCGAGCTGTTGGCTGAAGTCGATCTGAGCCTGTCGCGAGGCCGTCTGAATCATGCGGCTGACCTGCTGGAAACGGCAGTGGCGGCGCAGCCGGAAAATGACACCCTGCGCCTCAGGCTGATGGACGTCTACGCCCGCCAAGGCGACCACAGTGCCTTCGTCGAGCAGGAGCGCAAGCTGCCTGCCACCGAAGCGAACACTGCTGAGCTCAGTAGCCTCAAGGAGCGCTACCCGGCCATGCTGGGTCTCGCTGCCGCCACCGCAGTTAGCGTGGGTGCTGCGGCGCTGGCCGCCGAAATGGGCGAGCAGTATGTGCAGGAGTTGCTTCAGGAAGAGCCGCAAACGCCAGCCGAAGTTGAAGCAGAGCCTGAACCTGAGCCGCAGGCACTCGTCGAGCCAGATTCGGCGCCAGAGCCAGAGCCAGAGCTTGAAGCCGCCGCCGAGGCCTTTACCGAGACCTCCGTGCTGGATGACAACGACCTGGACAGCGCTTTTGACCTGAGCCTGGGTGATGATCTGCCAGCGGATGATCAGCTCGAGCCGCCGATGCTGGACGAAGCACCACGGTTCGAGGCGCAGGCAGAAGCCGAGCCGGCAGCCGCAGAACCGGAAACCGACGCCGATGCCGATTTCGAAGCCTTGCTGGCCCAGGCCCAGGCCGAGCCGCAGAGCGTCGACGACCTGGATGATTTCGACCTGGCCGATTTCGATCTGGACAGTGGTGAAACAGCCGCCCCGGTCACGGCGGAAGAAGAGCCGGTGGATGTCGCCGCCGAACTGGCAGCCTTTGACGCCATCCCGGAATTCGACCCGATCTCCGAGCTGGAGCTGCCGGACGACTTCGACCTGTCGCTGTCGCTGGATGACGACTCGCCGGCAGCCAGGAGCTTTGCCTCGGAACTCAATGACGTCAACGCCGAACTCGACAAGCTGTCGCAGAGCCTGGAGTCGCCCTCGCTGGAGCCGCACTTCACCGCCGAAGACGCCGCCGCCGAGCCCGAGCCGCTGGATGACCTCGATTTCGACTTCTTCTCCGGTGCCGACGAGGTAGCGACCAAGCTTGACCTGGCGCGTGCCTACATCGACATGGGCGACCACCAGGGCGCCCGCGACATCCTCGACGAAGTGGTCAAGGATGGTGATGACGGCCAACGCCAGGAAGCCGAAGAGATGCTCGCGCGTCTCGTCTGACTCTGCTTCAGGCAGCAACGACCACGACGGCAGCCCTATACGGCTGCCGTTGTCGTTATAATCCCCGCCATTCCGTATCACCCACAGGTTTCACGCTCTTGGACATCATCGACACCGTCGCCACCGAATCGGCCGCTGAAGGCTTCACCCGCATTGCCCTGGGTGTGGAATACAAGGGCTCGCGCTATCGCGGCTGGCAGCGCCAGGCCAGCGGCGTGCCCAGCGTGCAGCAGGCCCTCGAGCAGGCGCTGTCGAAGGTGGCCGACGAGCCGATCAGCGTCATCTGTGCCGGGCGCACCGATGCCGGCGTGCACGGCTGCGGGCAGATCGTGCATTTCGACACCCGTGCCGTGCGCGACGAGCGCGCCTGGACCCTGGGCACCAACTTCAATCTGCCCCACGACATCAGCGTGGTCTGGTCGCGGCCGATGCCGGCGGACTTCCATGCGCGCTTCAAGGCCTGTGCACGGCGCTACCGCTACGTGATCTACAACGACCCGATCCGCCCCGCGCACCTGGCCGAGGAAGTGACCTGGAACCACCGCCCGCTGGATGTCGAGCGCATGGCCCAGGCTGCCCAGTACCTGCTGGGTACCCACGACTTCAGCGCCTTCCGCGCCAGCCAGTGCCAGGCCAAGTCGCCGATCAAGCATATCCATCACCTGCGGGTCACCCGCCACGGCCAGATGATCGTGCTGGACGTGCGAGCCACCGCCTTCCTGCACCATATGGTTCGCAATATCGCCGGGGTGCTGATGACCATCGGTGCCGGCGAGCGCCCGGTCGAGTGGGCCCGTGAAGTGCTGGAGGGGCGCAACCGCCGTGAAGGCGGGGTGACTGCCCACCCTTATGGCCTGTACTTGGTGCAAGTGGAATACCCGGAAGCGTTCGAGCTGCCAAAGCGTTACATCGGCCCACACTTTTTGACCGGTTACGAAGCGCTGGCCGACTGACGCGTCAGAAGTCATTTGCTACCATCGGGCCTTTCACCACTCACTCAGGGTTTGCTGTCCATGAGCAACGTTCGCAGCAAGATCTGCGGGATCACCCGCATCGAAGACGCGCTGGCCGCCGCCGAGGCGGGGGCCGATGCCATCGGTTTCGTCTTCTATGCCAAAAGCCCGCGTGCCGTGGACGTGCGCCAGGCGCGGGCGATCATAGCCGAGCTGCCGCCGTTCGTGACCACGGTCGGGCTGTTCGTAAACGCTTCGCGTTGCGAGCTGAACGAGATTCTCGAGGTGGTGCCGCTGGACCTGCTACAGTTCCACGGCGACGAAACCCCGGCCGATTGCGAGGGCTATCATCGCCCCTGGATCAAGGCCCTGCGTGTGCGCCCGGGCGATGATCTGGAAGCCGCCTGCCAGCACTATGCCGGCGCCCGCGGCATTCTCCTCGACACCTACGTGGCCGGTGTGCCTGGCGGTACCGGCGAGGCCTTCGACTGGTCGCTGGTGCCGGCGCGGCTGAGCAAGCCGATCATTCTCGCGGGTGGGCTCTCGGCCGATAACGTCGGCCAGGCGATCGCCCAGGTGCAGCCGTATGCGGTGGATGTCAGTGGCGGCGTGGAGCAGGCCAAGGGCATCAAGGATGCGGCGAAAATCGAAGCCTTCATGCGTGCGGTGAAACAGGCGTGACGGCAGATGTGACGGCTGGCGGCGCGCCATCGTCCATAGGTTTCGCAGCCCTGCGGGGCGGCCAGCGGCATGCCGTGTGGCCAAACGACAGATTGAAGACGGCGCGGTACAGCGGCAGCCCCAGCGGCCGGGCCGTCATCGTTTCATAGAAGAATTTGAGCTCAAGGGCAGGGCATGGCCGGCCAGTCCGGTCCCCGTCCGCCAATACTGGAGAAAGAAAGCATGAGCAACTGGTTAGTCGACAAACTGATCCCTTCGATCATGCGTTCCGAGGTGAAGAAGAGCTCGGTGCCGGAAGGCCTGTGGCACAAGTGCCCGGCCTGCGAGGCCGTGCTGTATCGTCCGGAGCTGGAAAAGACCCTGGATGTCTGCCCCAAGTGCAACCACCACATGCGCATCGGCGCGCGTGCCCGCATCGACATCTTCCTCGACCCCGAAGGCCGCGCCGAACTGGGTGCCGAGCTGGAGCCGGTCGACCGCCTGAAGTTCCGTGACGGCAAGAAGTACAAGGACCGCCTGACCGGCGCGCAGAAGCAGACCGGCGAAAAAGACGCCTTGATCTCCATGAGCGGCACCCTGATGGGCATGCCGATCGTGGTCAGCGCCTTCGAGTTCTCGTTCATGGGTGGTTCGATGGGTGCCATCGTCGGTGAGCGCTTCGTGCGCGCCGCCAACTACGCCCTGGAAAACCGCTGCCCGATGGTCTGCTTCTCCGCCTCCGGCGGTGCGCGCATGCAGGAAGCGCTGATCTCGCTGATGCAGATGGCCAAGACCTCGGCCGTGCTGGCACGCCTGCGCGAAGAAGGCATTCCGTTCATCTCGGTGCTGACCGACCCGGTCTACGGCGGCGTTTCCGCCAGCCTGGCAATGCTCGGCGACGTCATCGTCGGCGAGCCAAAGGCCCTGATCGGCTTCGCCGGCCCGCGCGTGATCGAGCAGACCGTGCGCGAAAAACTGCCGGAAGGCTTCCAGCGCAGCGAATTCCTGCTGGAGCACGGTGCCATCGACCTGATCATCTCCCGTGGCGACCTGCGTCCGCGCCTGGCTCGCCTGCTGGCGCAGATGACCGGCCAGCCAACCCCTGAGCAGGCTCTTGAGGTCGCTGCGGTCGCGTGATGAAACAACGATCCCTGGGCGAGTGGCTCGCCTACCTCGAGCAGTTGCACCCCTCGGCCATCGACATGGGCCTGGAGCGGTCGCAGAAGGTGCTTGCCCGGCTGGCGCTGGGCAAGCTGGCGCCGCGAGTGGTTACGGTAACCGGCACCAACGGCAAGGGCTCGACCTGCGCCTTCGTGGCCTCGTTGCTGCGCGCCCAGGGGTTGAAGGTAGGCGTGTATAGCTCGCCGCACCTGTTGCGTTACAACGAACGGGTACTGATCGATGGCCACGAAGCCACCGATGAGCGCCTGTGCGAAGCCTTCGCCGCCGTCGAGGCGGCGCGGGGCGAAATTTCCCTGACCTACTTCGAGATGGGCACGCTGGCAGCGTTCTGGTTGTTCTACCAGTCGCAGCTGGATGCCGTGGTGCTCGAAGTGGGCCTCGGTGGCCGCCTGGACACCGTGAACGTGGTGGATGCCGACCTGGCGCTGGTGACCAGCATCGGCGTCGACCATGTCGATTACCTGGGCGACACCCGCGAGCAGGTTGCCTTCGAGAAGGCTGGTATCTTCCGCCAGGGCAGGCCTGCGCTGTGCGGCGATCTCGATCCGCCACAGCCCTTGCTGGACAAGGCCGCCGAACTGGCGGCGCCGCTGTTCCTGCGCGGCCGTGATTTCGACCTGTCAAGCAGCGATTGTGGTTGGGACTGGCGCGGAGTCACTGCGGACGGCAAGCCGGTAGCGTTGCACGGTCTGCCACTGCTTGACCTGCCCATGGAGAACGCCACCCTGGCCCTGCAGGCCTATCTGCTGATGGGCTTGCCGTGGGAGGCCGGGCAAATCCGTCAGGCATTGCTCGACACCCGCATCACCGGGCGTCTCGACCGTCGCCAGTTGACCTGGCAGGGCAGGGCTGTGGAGCTGCTGCTGGATGTCGGGCACAACCCGCACGCTGCGGAGTATCTGGCCCGCCGCCTGGCTGCGCGCCCGGTGAAAGGTCGTCGCCTGGCAGTGTTCGGCCTGCTCGCCGACAAGGACCTGCCGGGCGTCATTGCGCCGCTGCGCGAACGGGTGGACGACTGGGCGGTTGCACCGTTGCACACCCCGCGCAGCCGTCCGGCTGCCGAATTGGCCGCTGCCTTGACGAACCACGGCGCAGCGGTGAAGTCTTACGCCAGCGTCGACGCCGCCCTTGAAGGGCAATGCGCGCAGGCAACGGCGGATGACCAGATTCTGCTGTTCGGTTCGTTTTTCTGTGTCGCCGAGGCCCTGGAATGGCTGGAGCGGCAGGCCCTGGAGGGGTGATTAGATGGCAGTGCTGGACAAAGGGATGAAGCAGCGCATGGTGGGTGCGTTGGTGCTGGTGGCGCTGGCGGTGATCTTCCTGCCGATGCTGTTCACCCGCCAGGACGAAATGCGCCAGGTGCACGTCGACGCCCCGCAGGCGCCGGCTATGCCGACCCTGCCCGAGGTCAAGGTGGAGCCAGTGGCAGTGCCTGAGCCACAGCCGCTGCCTGAACAATCCGAGCAGCCTGAGCAGCCGCCGGTGGTGGTCAGCGAGTCGACCGCGCCGCTGAAAACGCCGAGCCAGCCGATCACGCCGTCGCCGCAGACCCAGCCTCAGGCGCAAGCCCAGCCCAAGCCCCAGACGCCAGTGCCGACGTCGACGCCAGCGCCCGCCGCCAAGGCAGCAGCGCCAGTAGCAACTGCGCCTGCACCGTCGAAGATTGACGTCAACGGCCTGCCGGTGAGCTGGTCGATCCAGTTGGCCAGCCTGTCCAGCCGAGCCGGTGCCGAGAACCTGCAGAAGACCCTGCGCAGCCAGGGTTACAACGCCTACATCCGTTCGGCTGGTGGTCTCAATCGGGTGTATGTCGGGCCGTTGATCGAACGTGCCGAGGCTGACAAGCTGAAAGACGTGATCAACCGCCAGCAGAAGCTCAATGGCTTCGTGACGCGTTTCCAGCCTGAAAAAGGCTGAAGCAGCGGCACGCCCACAGAGGGGCGGGGCAGGGCTGAAAACCTGACCCGCCGATCCACCTGACATTCCGCTTACTCCCAGCCTTTTGCTCTGATAAAATGCGCCGCCTCAAACGTCTGCAGGCAGCACCGTGGCCTTTACCCTGGTTGATTGGGCGATCATCGCGATCATCGCCGTCTCCACACTGATCAGTCTCAAGCGCGGCTTCGTCAAAGAGGCCTTGTCCCTGCTCATCTGGATCGTTGCAGGGGCGGTCGCCTGGATGTTCGGTGGTTCGCTTTCGGTGTACCTTGAAAGCTATATCCAGACGCCGTCGATGCGCACCATCGCCGGCTGCGCCATTCTTTTCGTCGCCACCCTGCTGGTGGGGGCCATGCTCAACTTCCTCATCGGCGAGCTGATCCGCGTGACCGGGTTGTCGGGCACCGATCGTTTCCTCGGCATGGCGTTTGGCGCCGCGCGCGGGGGCTTGTTGGTGGTGGTGGCCGTCGGCCTGCTCAGCCTGGGG
Source organism: Pseudomonas sp. NBRC 111124 (assembly GCF_001320245.1). Taxonomy (GTDB): domain Bacteria; phylum Pseudomonadota; class Gammaproteobacteria; order Pseudomonadales; family Pseudomonadaceae; genus Aquipseudomonas. Next base: position 174,791 of record NZ_BCBA01000012.1, on the reverse strand, counting down.
CCGGTGCAACAAGACACCTGGTGGCAGGAATCACGCCTGATACCGCAGTTTCTTTTGGTCGCTGACTGGTCGAAAAACCTGATCCTGGGTTTCACCCATCAGTGGTCTTCCAGTGGGGTGATCAGCGCTCCGGCTGATCTTCCATTCAAGGAGCAGTTGCTCGGGCCGGCAAAGCCCTGAGCGCTGTTCGTTCAAGTTTCATCAAAGTAGGGGTTGCGTCGCATGTGTGGCATCGTCGGTATCGTCGGTAAGTCGAACGTCAATCAGGCGCTGTATGACGCGCTTACGGTCCTCCAGCACCGCGGCCAGGACGCTGCCGGTATCGTGACCAGCCACGACGGCCGGTTGTTCCTGCGCAAGGATAATGGCCTGGTGCGCGACGTCTTCCAGCAGCGCCACATGCAGCGCCTGGTCGGCAGCATCGGCATCGGCCACGTTCGCTACCCGACCGCGGGCAGCTCTACGTCGGCCGAAGCCCAGCCGTTCTACGTCAACTCGCCATACGGCATCACCCTGGCGCACAACGGTAACCTGACCAACGTCGAGCAGCTGGCCAAAGAGATCTACGAGTCTGACCTGCGCCACGTCAACACCAATTCCGACTCGGAAGTGCTGCTGAACGTGTTCGCCCATGAGTTGGCCGTGCGTGGCAAGCTGCAGCCGACCGAAGAAGACGTGTTCGCCGCGGTTTCCCACGTGCACAGCCGTTGCGTCGGCGGTTACGCCGTGGTCGCGATGATCACCGGCTACGGCATCGTCGGCTTCCGTGACCCGAACGGCATCCGCCCGGTGGTCTTCGGCCAGCGTCACACCGACGAAGGCGTGGAATACATGATCGCCTCGGAAAGCGTCGCCCTCGACGTGCTCGGCTTCACCCTGATCCGTGATCTGGCACCGGGCGAAGCGGTGTACATCACCGAAGAAGGCCAGCTGTTCACCAAGCAGTGCGCCGATGCACCGAAGCTGCAGCCGTGCATCTTCGAGCACGTCTACCTGGCGCGCCCGGATTCGATCATCGACGGTATCTCGGTGTACAAGGCCCGTCTGCGCATGGGTGAAAAGCTTGCTGACAAGATCATGCGCGAGCGCCCTGAGCACGACATCGACGTGGTCATCCCGATCCCCGACACCAGCCGCACTGCCGCGCTGGAGCTGGCCAACCGTCTGGGCGTGAAGTTCCGTGAGGGCTTCGTCAAGAACCGCTACATCGGCCGTACCTTCATCATGCCCGGTCAAGCCGCACGCAAGAAGTCGGTGCGTCAGAAGCTCAACGCCATCGAGCTGGAATTCCGCGGCAAGAACGTCATGCTGGTAGACGACTCGATCGTGCGCGGCACCACCTGCAAGCAGATCATCCAGATGGCCCGCGAAGCTGGCGCCAAGAACGTCTACTTCTGCTCCGCAGCCCCTGCGGTGCGCTACCCCAACGTCTACGGCATCGACATGCCGAGTGTTCACGAACTGATCGCCCACAACCGTACCACCGAACAGGTGGCCGAGTTGATTGGCGCCGACTGGCTGATCTATCAGGACCTGCCGGACCTGATCGACTCGGTCGGTGGTGGCAAGATCAAGATCGATCACTTCGATTGCGCGGTGTTCAACGGTGAATACGTCACTGGTGACATCGACGAAGCCTACCTCGAACGCATCGAGCAGGCCCGTAACGACCTGGCCAAGGTGAAGAACCAGGCGGTCAGCGCGATCATCGACCTCTACAACAACTGATTTGGGAGCGACGGCATGACGGATCAATGGGATGCCGGGCGATTGGACAGTGACCTCGAAGGTGTCGGTTTCGACACCCTCGCGGTGCGCGCCGGTCAAAACCGTACACCGGAGGCCGAGCACAGCGAAGCGCTGTTCCTGACCTCCAGCTATGTGTTCCGCACGGCGGCCGATGCCGCTGCGCGGTTTGCCGGCGAAACGCCGGGCAACGTCTATTCGCGCTACACCAACCCGTCCGTGCGTGCGTTCGAAGAGCGCCTGGCGGCCATGGAAGGCGCCGAGCAGGCCGTAGCCACCTCCACTGGCATGGCGGCGATCCTCGCCGTGGTCATGTCGCTGTGCAGTGCCGGCGACCACGTGCTGGTGTCGCAGAGCGTGTTTGGCTCGACCATCAGCCTGTTCGAGAAGTACTTCAAGCGCTTTGGCGTGCAGGTGGACTACGTGCCGCTGGTCAACCTCGCTGGCTGGGAAAAGGCCATCAAGGACAACACCAAGCTGCTGATCGTGGAGTCCCCCTCCAACCCGCTGGCCGAGTTGGTCGACATCCCTGCGCTGGCTGAAATTGCCCACGCCCGGGGTGCCATGCTGGTGGTGGACAACTGCTTCAGCACACCGGCCTTGCAGCAGCCACTGAAGCTGGGGGCTGACATCGTGTTCCACTCGGCCACCAAGTTCATCGACGGCCAGGGCCGTTGCATGGGGGGTGTGGTTGCCGGCCGTGCCGAGCAGATGAAAGAAGTGGTGGGCTTCCTGCGTACCGCCGGGCCGACCCTCAGCCCGTTCAACGCCTGGATCTTCACCAAGGGTCTGGAAACCCTCAAGCTGCGCATGCGTGCGCACTGCGAGAGCGCCCAGATCCTGGCCGAATGGCTGGAGCAGCAGGAGGGCGTGGAGAAGGTGCATTACGCCGGCTTGCCAAGCCACCCGCAGCACGAACTGGCCAAGCGCCAGATGAGCGGCTTCGGTGCGGTGGTCAGCTTCGAGGTCAAGGGTGGCAAAGAGGGCGCCTGGCGCTTCATCGATGCGACCCGGGTGATCTCGATCACCACCAACCTGGGTGACAGCAAGACCACCATCGCCCACCCGGCCACCACCTCTCACGGCCGCCTGACGCCGCAAGAGCGTGAAGCAGCGGGTATCCGCGACAGCCTGATCCGGGTTGCCGTGGGCCTGGAAGACGTGGCTGATCTGCAGGCGGACCTCGCCCGTGGGCTGGCGGTGCTGTGATGGAAATCCGTAGCGGTGTACCCGGCCATAACGGCCGGGTTGCCCTGGTGACCGGTGCCGCTCGTGGCATTGGCCTGGGCATTGCCGCTTGGCTGATCTGCGAAGGGTGGCAAGTGGTGCTCAGCGACCTTGACCGCCAGCGCGGTGCCAAGGTCGCCAAGGCCCTGGGCGATAACGCCTGGTTCATCACCATGGACGTGGCCGACGAGGCCCAGGTCAGTGCCGGCGTGTCCGAGGTACTCGGCCAGTTTGGGCGGCTGGATGCGCTGGTGTGCAATGCGGCCATCGCCAATCCGCACAACCAGACCCTCGAAAGCCTGAGCCTGGCGCAGTGGAACCGGGTACTGGCGGTCAACCTCAATGGCCCGATGCTGCTGGCCAAGCACTGTGCGCCGTACCTGCGTGCGCACAATGGTGCCATCGTCAACCTGACCTCGACCCGTGCCCGGCAATCCGAGCCGGACACCGAGGCCTACGCGGCGAGCAAGGGTGGCCTGGTGGCCTTGACCCATGCTCTGGCCATGAGCCTGGGCCCGGAGATCCGCGTCAATGCGGTGAGCCCGGGCTGGATCGATGCCCGTGACCCGTCCCAGCGACGTGCCGAGCCATTGACCGAAGCCGACCATGCCCAGCATCCAGCGGGCAGGGTAGGGACGGTGGAAGATGTGGCGGCCATGGTCGCCTGGCTGTTGTCGCGCCAGGCCGGGTTCGTCACCGGCCAGGAGTTCGTGGTCGACGGCGGCATGACCCGCAAGATGATCTACACCTGAGCAGACAGCTACAAGGGAGGGGGGCCGAAAGGCCCCTTTTCCGTTTTTACCTTTTTTGAAAAAAATTCAACGGGGCTATTGACTTAGCATCGGTACCTGCGTAAATTTCGCGGCCTCAGCGAAGCAAACGCAACAAGCAACATCGCGAGGGTGATTAGCTCAGCCGGGAGAGCATCTGCCTTACAAGCAGAGGGTCGGCGGTTCGATCCCGTCATCACCCACCACTTCCTGAGATTGTTTCTGGTGCTGGACGCTTCTGATGAAGCCATAGCCGGAGAGAAACGCACTGCGCAGCGGTAGTTCAGTCGGTTAGAATACCGGCCTGTCACGCCGGGGGTCGCGGGTTCGAGTCCCGTCCGCTGCGCCATTTTTCAGTAACAGATGGGTGCCTGGCACCGGTCTGAAGCCAAAGGCGAAATGCCTGAGGCTGATCCCAGTTTCAATCGGGCGCAAGCCTGAACGATACGCAGCGGTAGTTCAGTCGGTTAGAATACCGGCCTGTCACGCCGGGGGTCGCGGGTTCGAGTCCCGTCCGCTGCGCCATCTTCGTTTCGAGGTCCCTAGAACACCTTGAAGCAAACACAAATGAAGCGATCACCTATCGCTTTTTTTGTGCCTGCCCTGAGGCCATCGCGCCGGAAGGGTAGACCCAGGTTTCAATCGGGCGCAAGCCTGAATGATACGCAGCGGTAGTTCAGTCGGTTAGAATACCGGCCTGTCACGCCGGGGGTCGCGGGTTCGAGTCCCGTCCGCTGCGCCATCTTCGCCTCGAGGCCCCTTGAACGCCTTGAAGCAACGAGAAAGCGACCTTCGGGTCGCTTTTTTCGTTTCTGCGCCTTGCCTGGGGCCAGATTTACACGATCCTGACACACTCTTCACCGATCAACGGTTCCTGTGCCTGCCTGCAGTGATGCACAATAGGCCTCTTTTGACTTACCCGGAATTCGCAATGACCAGATCCTCCGTCTTTGGTGCGCTCGGGCTGGCCCTGGTGCTGGCGGGCGTGACCGGTTGCTCTTCGAAGAAAGCCGCCATCTACGAACACGAAAACTTCGACGACTCGGGGACTTACTCGCGCAGCTTTGCGGTGAGCGATGCCGGCTCCTGCGAAGCGGCCCGCCGTGCGTTGCTCAGCCAGGGCTACATCATCACCAGCAGTGGCGCCAACCAGGTGATGGGCAACAAGAGCTTCCAGCAGAACAGCGAAAACCACCTGCAGATCAGCTTCAACGTGACCTGCGCGCCAGACGTCAACGACGACAAGCGTTCGACCATGTTCGCCAACGCGCTGCAGGACCGCTACAGCCTCAAGAAGTCCAACAGCTCGGCCAGCTTGGGTGTTGGTGTACTCGGCTCGGTATCCATGCCGATTGGCTCCAGCGACGACTCGATGGTCAAGGTGGCCAGCGAGACGGTGACAGCGGCGCAGTTCTACGACCGTTATTTCGCCCTGGTCGAAAGCTTCCTGCCCAAGCCGAAGAAGGTTGCCAAGGCCAAGGTCGAGGCACCCGTGCCCAAGCCCGAGAAGCCAGCGCCGGACCTGGGCTTGCCGGACCTGGGCTTGCCGGAGCAAGCCTCGGTGGCTCCGGTCGTTACAGCGCCAGCTGCTGCCCCCCTGGTCGAGGGCGCTCCGGCGCCTGCGGCGGCTGCACCTGCCAGTGAAGCTGCGGCCAAGCCAGTGGTCGATGACAGCCAGAGCTCGCAACCGGTGGCACCGCCGGCGGAAGCCGCACCGATTCAAGTGCAGCAGGACGCCCAGCCTGCACCGTCGTCGCTTTAATTCGCTGTTACAGATGAGCGGCGATAAGTTCCGGAACACCTGCTACGTTTACCTCTCATGAGCTTGTCATCATTCCTTCACCCGGCCCCCTTAGGTTGAAGGCATGACCAACGAAGACAGATGAGAAGAGGACGCAGGGCGATGGATGAGTATCAGGAAGAGTTGCTCGAGTTTCAGGCATACGAACTGGATCCACCGGAACCGGCAGACGACGCGACAGAGCTTTAACCTGCCCGCCGCTGGCTGCGGCGAAACTCCCCCGGCGTAAGGCCCGTCCAGCGCTTGAATGCGCGCTGGAAGGCCTCAGCCGATGCAAATCCCAACAGATAGGCGATTTCACCAAAGGCCAGCTCCGTATCGCGGATATAGGCTTCGGCAAGGTCGCGCCGTGTGTCATTGAGCAGGTCGCGAAAGCGCGTGCCTTCTTCAGCCAGTTTGCGCCGCAGTGTCCAGGTTGGCAGTTGCAGGTGCAATGCCACTTCTTCCAGGTCGGGTTCACGGCCACCATTGAGCAACGGCCCGAGCAAGTGGGTAATGCGCTCGCTCAGGCTGCGTACCCGGGTGCGCTGAAGCATTTCCGTTTCACACAACTGCATCAGGTGGCTGAAGGTGCTCGGGCAGTGTTCAGGGTTGACCCATTCAAGCGTGCTGCGGCCCAGGCGCACGCGGTTGGCGCTGGCGCCGAACTGCACGGGTGTGCTGCAAAGGGCCTGGTATTCGGCGGCATAGCCGGGCGCATCGAATTCGATTTCCAGTCGCTCGGCCAGTAGGGACGCGCCAGCCAGGGCGGCCAACTGGGCCAGCCAGCCGGCCAGCAGCGAATCGACCACAAAGCGGTTGTAGTCGTTGTAGGGGCTGATGGAGTAGAAGCGCAGCCATGCGCCCTGTGAGTCTTCCTGGTAGCTGGAGTGGCCACGGTAGTTGGCGGCATAAAGTGGCTCGAAGCGCAGCAGCGTGCGTGCCGCCTCGCCCAGGGTAGGGGCTTGGGCTGCCGTGACGCCGGCCAGCCCGGCCTGGGCCAGGCGACTAAGGCGCCCCATGCGCAGGCCCAGCGCTGGCTCGCCGCACAGCGCGATGGCTGCATGGCCAAGGTGCATGTAGCGCGGGATCGACAGGCGTGCGCCAGCTTCGGCCAGGCGTGTGGCATCGAGCCCGTATTGCTGCAAAAGTGGAGCCGGATCATGACCTTGCTCGCGCAGGGCTTCTGCCAGGGGCTGGACGAAGCCGACCGAAAGGTCGCCCAGGCGCACGCGGGGGCGGCTCATGTGCCTACAACCACAGGTTCAACAGGCGCGCGCCGTGGCTGGGAGGGCCTGCCAGCAACTCACCTGCCTGATGGGCGAAGCCCTGGCCGTCGCTGCCCTGTTCCCAGAACTGCCCACGCATGAACACGCTCATGCTGCTGACACCGTCACCTGCGGCCTGGGTCAGGCGTTGCCAGGCAGTCTGCTCGCTGACCTCGCCGCGTTGCAGGCTCAGCTCGGCAGTGGCGTCCTGGTGGCGATTGCCGCGCCAGGGTTCATCCCAGCTACCCTTGCCGCTGAGGAACACCGGGTTGGCGATCAGCTGGACCTGCTGTTGTTGCATCTGACGCTGGTTCTCGGGGTACCAACTGTCGCTGCCGATCAGCACGCCAAGGCGCCCGGCGGGGGTCTGCAATACCTGCAGCGGGAAATGCCGGCCGTGATGGATGTAGCGCCGTGTTTCGCTGTCAGGGTATTGCTGGTGTTGCGGCTGACCCAGCGGCGAGCCATCGGCGCCGAAGACCAGGCTGCTGTTGAACAGTGGCCCGTGGCCAATGTGCAGCACGCCCTGCTCGACGTACGGGGCGGGCAGCACGATCGAGCCTGCCACCAGGGTCACGCCGAACTCCTTGGCCAGGCCGCCGAACAGTTGCTGGTAATCGCTGGCCATCTGCTGGGCTTTCATGCGCAGGTGGGCATCGGCGCGCCGGTCATCGGCATTGGCGCTCAGCATCGCCAGGCCATAGCGCAATGGGTTGCTCAGCTCCAGCCACTGCTCGGCGTCACGGTTGCGGGTGACCTGGAACAGCTCGTTCTTCTCGCCTCGCGCCCATAGCCAGGTGCCGATGTGTTCCGGCAGCACCACGACCGTGCGTGGGCCAACCAGGCCATTGGCGCGTGCCTGCTCCAGGTAGGCGGAAAGCTTGCGGTGCAGGCGTTGCAGGTTCTGGTAGTCGCTGGGGAACAGCAACGGCTCGATACCCAGCAGGTTGCCATGCTCGCCAGGCACGCCATGGTTGAGCGCCAGTTCGATGCGCAGGTCGGAGAGGTAATGGCCTTCCGGGCGCTGTTGGGTCCAGAAACCGTAGCCGCACAAGGCGGTGATCGTTACCAGCGCCAAGGCGCCTGCCAGGAGTTTTCGCATCAAGCGGTACAGCACCTTGGGAATCGAGGGTTCCCTAGGGTAGTCCTGCTGCACGGGAGGATCAATAACTTGTCAGTTTCGATCATTGAGCGCGTTCAAACAGCTGTTTAATGTCGCAGGCAGATAAACGACGGGGCCCGTTGAGGTACCCGCATTCCGTGATCACGCCACCTGGGGAACCTTCCATGGCTGCCGACCGCTACCCGCATTTGCTGGCCCCGCTCGATCTGGGCTTCACCACCTTGCGCAACCGCACCCTGATGGGCTCGATGCACACCGGCCTCGAGGAACGCCCGGGCGGTTTCGAGCGCATGGCGGCCTATTTTGCCGAGCGTGCCCGGGGTGGTGTCGGCCTGATGGTTACAGGCGGCATTGCGCCGAACGATGAAGGTGGGGTGTACTCCGGGGCTGCCAAGCTCAGCACCGAGGAAGAAGCAGACAAGCACCGCATCGTCACCGATGCCGTGCATGCCGCTGGTGGCAAGATCTGCCTGCAGATCCTGCATGCCGGGCGCTACGCCTACAGCCCGCGCCAGGTAGCGCCTAGCGCGATCCAGGCACCGATCAACCCGTTCAAGCCCAAGGAACTGGACGAGGCGGGTATCGAGAAGCAGATCGCCGACTTCGTCAATTGCGCCGCACTGGCCCAACGCGCGGGCTACGATGGCGTCGAGATCATGGGCTCGGAAGGATACTTCATCAACCAGTTCCTCGCTGCCCACACCAACCACCGCACCGACCGCTGGGGCGGCAGCTACGAGAACCGCATGCGCCTGGCGGTGCAGATCGTCACCCGTGTGCGTGATGCAGTCGGGCCGAACTTCATCATCATTTTCCGCCTGTCGATGCTCGACCTGGTCGAGGGCGGCAGCACCTGGGACGAAATCGAACTGTTGGCCAAGGCCATCGAGCAGGCCGGCGCGACGCTGATCAATACCGGCATTGGCTGGCACGAGGCGCGGATCCCGACCATCGCCACCAAAGTGCCGCGTGCGGCATTCAGCAAGGTCACCGCCAAGCTACGTGGCGTGGTGAACATCCCGCTGATCACCACCAACCGCATCAATACCCCGGAAGTGGCCGAGGCGGTGCTGGCCGAGGGCGATGCCGACATGGTCTCCATGGCCCGGCCGTTCCTCGCCGACGCTGATTTCGTCAACAAGGCGGCCGAAGGCCGTGCCGACGAAATCAACACCTGCATCGGTTGCAACCAGGCCTGCCTGGACCACACCTTCGGTGGCAAGCTCACCAGTTGCCTGGTCAACCCGCGAGCTTGCCACGAGACCGAGCTTAATTACCTGCCGGTACGCGCCGTCAAGCGCATCGCCGTGGTCGGCGCCGGCCCTGCAGGCCTGGCAGCAGCGACCGTGGCAGCCGAGCGTGGTCATGAGGTGACATTGTTCGATTCCGCTGCCGAAATTGGCGGGCAGTTCAACGTGGCCAAACGGGTGCCGGGCAAGGAGGAGTTCCACGAGACCCTGCGCTATTTCCGCAACAAGGTGAAAAGCACTGGTGTTGACCTGCGCCTGAATACCCGGGTCGATGTGCAGGCGCTGGTAGGCGGTGGTTACGACGACATCATCCTCGCCACCGGTATCGCGCCACGTACCCCGGCCATCCCGGGTGTCGAGCATGCCAAGGTGCTCAGCTACCTGGACGTGCTGCTTGAACGCAAACCCGTGGGCAATTCGGTCGCGGTGATTGGTGCGGGCGGCATTGGTTTCGACGTGTCCGAGTACCTGGTGCATCAGGGCGTGGCCAGCAGCCAGGACCGTGAGGCGTTCTGGAAAGAGTGGGGGATCGATACGCAGCTTCAGGCGCGTGGTGGTGTTGCCGGGATCAAGGCCGAGCCGCATGCGCCAGCGCGGCAGGTGTACCTGTTGCAGCGCAAGAAATCCAAGGTCGGCGACGGGCTGGGCAAGACCACCGGCTGGATTCACCGTACCGGGCTGAAGAACAAGCAGGTGCAGATGCTCAACAGCGTCGAGTACCTGCAGATCGATGACGCCGGCCTGCACATTCGCGTGGGTGACGGCGAGCCGCAGCTGCTGGCAGTGGACAATGTGGTGATCTGCGCCGGGCAAGAGCCGCTTCGCGAGCTGCATGAAGGGCTGGTCGCGGCAGGGCAGTCAGTGCACCTGATCGGCGGGGCCGATGTGGCGGCCGAGCTGGATGCCAAGCGCGCGATCAACCAAGGGTCGCGCTTGGCCGCTGAACTCTGAGATCGGCGGGGCCGCTTTAGCGGCCCCATGGCATTCACTGATAAACTCCGCTCCATGTACTTGAACTTACCTCAAGCGCCTCTACAGATCCTGGATCTGCCTTGGCTGGCGAACGCCAAGATCGAATTAGCTATCCTGCGCCTGGACCTGATCGACCCCCTGATCAGCGGCAACAAGTGGTTCAAGCTCCGCCATCACCTTCAGCAAGCCCATCAGTCTGGTGCCCCCGGCCTGATCAGCCTGGGCGGCAACCATTCCAACCACCTGCACGCCCTGGCTGCCGCCGGCAAACGTTTCGGCTTCGCCACCGCCGGCCTGCTGCGTGGCCACCCGCAAGACACGCCCACGGTGCGCGACCTGCAAGCCATGGGCATGGAGTTGCACTGGCTGGGTTACGGTGGCTATCGGGCACGCCATGACCCGGGCTTCTGGGAGCCTTGGCAGGCCCGTTATCGGGGCTGGCATTGCATTCCCGAGGGCGGTGGCGGGGTGGCGGGTGCCGAAGGCTGTGCGCTGATCGTCGAGCAGGCCCGTTCGCAACTGTCGGCGCTGGGATGGTCGGGCTATGACGCCTGGTGGCTGGCTGCAGGTACCGGTACGACAGCGGCTGGTCTGGTACTTGCCGAGGCAGGGGAACACGCGGTGCATGCTGCCCTGGCGGTGCCGATGGATCACGGCGTGCCGGCGACAGTCGCTGGATTGGCTGGCTCACAGGGCTACCAACTGCACGATGCTTGCCGAGGTGGCTTCGGGAAGTTCGATGATGACCTGCTGGCTTTCGTCGCCGAGAGCGAGCGGCACAGTGGCGTGCCGCTGGAAGCCCTGTACACCGGCAAGGCCTTGCTGGCCCTGCGCGATCAGGCCGAGGCCGGGCTGCTCGCGCCCGGTACCCGCCTGATCTTCCTGCACACTGGCGGCCTGCAGGGCCGGCGCGGTTACTTGTAGGGCAGCATGCGCAGCAGCGTGTTGTCGCGCTGCACGTAGTGGTGGTACAGCCCGGCCAGCGCATGCACGCCGATCAGCCAGTAACCCCAGGTTGCAACCCGCTCATGCCAGCCCTTGATGAATTTGGCCTGGTCCGGGTCCGGGCCGATCAGGTGCGGCAGTTCCAGGCCGAAAAACGGTACCGGCTTGTCGGCGGCGCTGAGGATCAGCCAACCGGCCACAGGCAGGCCGATCATCAACAGGTACAGCGCCAGGTGCACCAGGTGCGCAAGGCCGGTCTGCCAGGCGGGTGGCTTGGGCACGATTGGCGGGGTCGGACGGCTCAGGCGCACGGCCAGGCGCAGCCAGACCAGCACGAACACACTCAGGCCGAGCATGAAGTGCAGGTCCTTCATCAGGTTGCGTTCGGCGCTGTCCTTGGGGAACAGGCCGCGAAATTCGATACAGGCGTACACGGCCGCCAGCAATAGCAACATCAGCCAATGCAGGGCGATGGAAAGGCGTGCGTAGTGGGGCGCAGGGGTGGATGAAACCATGATCGGTCCTCGTCATCAGGTCGGAATGGCGCTCTTGCTGGCGCTCAGATAGCACTCTAATGGCTATTTGAAACAAATCTTTGCGCTGGATCTGTGAAAATTCTGTTGTCTGGCAAATTTGGCCAACTGTCCGCCACCAGAAACACGCGCTCGACTTCTTGCCAGGCCCCTTCGCCATCCGGCTCCAGCCTGACCAGCAACTGCGCGGGTGCGTGCTCGTCCAACTGCGCCAGCCAGGCCTCGAACTGTGCCAGGGTCCAGCATGCCTCTTGCTCTGCCCGTGCCGGTGCTAGCCAGGCATGCCGCGGCAGCGGTTGCCAGTGTTCGTCTGCCGTCGCTGCCCAGTTCTGCCGTCGTATCCAGCGCCCGCGCAAATGCCGAGGGTTGGCACCCGCAGGCGGCTCGGCGTGCTCTGGCCACGGATAGAACAGATAGCCGCCCAGCCACAGGTGCGCCTGCACCTGATCGACCCCTACAGCGGCCAACGCTTCGCGACTCTGCGCCTCTGCCGACATAGGCAACTGATGCCCGGCCAAGTGTGCCAGTTTGGTTCCGAGGCGATCGTGGCACCCAGGCCCGAGCCAGTGCGCCGGGTCGTGTCCGTCGTCTTGGGTTGGCCCAAGGTAAAGCTTTATGGCCAGCTCCAGATGATGAGTGCCTTCGCCATCGCGCAACAGAATATCCAGCTCGCCCAGGGTCCGTCCCCGCGTGCGAATCGCCAGGTTGGACGCCAGCAGCTCCACCCCAGGCGCCTGTTTCAGGGCGAACTGCCACAGACCTTCGTAATACAGCCCCAGGCGCCGGCTGGTGATCGTTGCCAACCAGTTGCGCAGGGGCAGGTCATCGGCATCCAGTGCGTGCAGCCAGTCGTGCAAGCGCTGCGGATCGCCCGCCCAGGCACTGCCCGCCAGCGGATGGCGCTGGGGGCAGGGCGGGGCGCTCAGCAGCGCGGGCGACAGCAGGGTCCAGGCCAGGTCGCGCACGGCAGGGCGGCGCAAGCGGCGGGGCAGCTCATAAAGCTCGGCAAATGGCATCATGTTGCGAGCATAGCCGGTTTGCCGCTGCCCGGTCGTTTCGCCCATAATCGCGACATCGTCACCCCGCCGCAGAGCCTCGCAGGAGCCCCATGGAGCAATTTCGCAATATCGGTATCATCGGCCGCCTTGGCAGCTCGCAGGTGCTCGACACCATTCGCCGACTGAAAAAATTTCTCCTCGAGCGCCACCTGCACGTGATCCTCGAGGACACCATCGCCGAAGTGCTGCCCGGCCACGGCCTGCAAACCTCCACGCGCAAACTGCTTGGCGAGGTCTGCGACCTGGTCATCGTGGTCGGTGGCGACGGCAGCCTGCTCGGCGCCGCCCGCGCCCTGGCCCGGCACAATGTGCCGGTGCTGGGTATCAACCGCGGCAACCTGGGCTTCCTCACCGACATCCGCCCGGACGAGCTGGAGCAGAAAGTCGCCGAGGTGCTCGACGGTCACTATCTGGTGGAAAACCGCTTCCTGCTGCAGGCCGAGGTGCGCCGCCATCATGAGGCCATCGGCCAGGGCGACGCGCTCAACGATGTGGTCCTGCACCCGGGCAAGTCGACGCGAATGATCGAGTTCGAGATTTACATCGACGGCCAGTTCGTCTGCAGCCAGAAGGCCGACGGCCTGATCGTCGCCACCCCGACCGGTTCCACCGCCTACGCGCTGTCGGCCGGCGGCCCGATCATGCACCCCAAGCTCGACGCCATCGTCATCGTGCCGATGTACCCGCACACCCTCTCGGGGCGGCCGATCGTGGTCGACGGCAACAGCGAGCTGAAGATCGTGGTGTCCAAGGACCTGCAGATTTACCCGCAGGTGTCCTGCGACGGCCAGAACCACTTCACCTGCGCCCCGGGCGACACCATCACGGTGAGCAAGAAGCCGCAGAAGCTGCGCCTGATCCACCCGCTCGACCACAACTACTATGAGGTGTGTCGCACCAAACTCGGCTGGGGCAGCCGCCTGGGAGGCAGGGACGACTGATGCTCGATCCGGCGCGCAGTTTCGACATCATCGGCGACGTGCACGGCTGTGCACTGACCCTCGAACGCCTGCTCGACGCCCTTGGCTACAAACGCGTCGGCGGCGTCTGGCGTCACCCTCGGCGCCAGGCCCTGTTCCTTGGCGACATCGTCGACCGTGGCCCGCGCATTCGCGAGGCGCTGCACATCGTGCATGACATGGTCGAGGCCGGCCAGGCGTTCTGCATCATGGGCAACCACGAATACAACGCCCTGGGCTGGGTCACCCCGGCACTGCCAGGCAGCGGCAAGACGTTCGTGCGCGAACACACCCCGCGCCACGCCCGGCTGATCGATGAAACCCTGACCCAGTTCGCCCACCACCCTGGCGACTGGCACGACTTCGTCCAGTGGTTCTACGACCTGCCGCTGTTCGTCGACGCCGGGCGCTTCCGTCTGGTGCATGCCTGCTGGGACCCACGGCTGATCGAGCCGCTGCGCCAGCAGTACCCGGGCGGGCGTATCGATGAACACTTCATCCAGGCCTCGGCGGTGTCTGGCAGCTTCGCCGCCACCGTGTGCAACCGCCTGCTGCGCGGCACCGACATGCGCCTGCCGGATGGCCTGACCCTGACCGGTGGCGACGGCCTGACCCGCGCCTTTTTCCGCACCAAGTTCTGGGAAGAAGACCCGCAGACCTACGGCGACATCGTCTTCCAGCCTGATGCGCTGCCCGAGGACGTAGCCCGCACGCCACTCAGCCACACCGAAAAAAATGCCCTGCTGCGTTACGCCGAGGACGAACCCATGCTGTTTGTTGGCCACTACTGGCGCAGCGGCCGCCCGGCGCCGATCCGCGCCAACCTGGCTTGCCTGGACTACAGCGCGGTGCTGTACGGCAAGCTGGCGGCCTACCGGCTGGATGATGAAACCCGCATCGACCCGCACAAGTTCGTCTGGGTCGACGTCGAACGCCCACAGGCCAACCAATGAACATTATCGAAGTGATGCGCCTGCCGCTGTCGGTCGACCTCAGCGGCTTTGTCCATCTGTTGCAGCGCCTGCAGGTACCGCACCGGGTCAGCGAGGAGGGCGAGGAGCAAGTGCTCTGGGCCCCCGACACCCTGGTTGCCGACGTGCGCGAGCTGTATCAGCGCTTCCCCGACGGCAACGCCGATGTGGGAGCGGATTTATCTGCGATGGCCCCCACACAGCCCTCCCTGGCCGACCAGGCCAAAGCCTGCAAAGTCACCGCCACCGTACTGGTCCTCTGCATGATCGTTGCCGGCCTCACCAGCCTCGGCGACAACCTCAATGCCATCAGCTGGTTCACCTTTCTCGACTTCCGCGTCCAGGGCGACTACCTGCATTTCACCCCATTCGCCCAAGGCCTCGCCGAAGGCCAGTGGTGGCGGCTGGTGTCGCCCATGCTGCTGCATTTCGGCGTGCTGCACCTGGCCATGAACGGCCTGTGGTACTGGGAACTGGGCAAACGCATCGAGCTGCGCCAGGGCCCCTGGCTGCTGCTGGGCCTGACCCTGCTGTTCAGCCTGGTGTCCAACCTGGCCCAGCATTACACCAGTGGCCCGAGCCTGTTCGGCGGCCTCTCCGGCGTGCTCTACGGCTTGCTCGGTCACGTCTGGCTGTACCAGTGGCTGGCGCCCAACCCTCACTTCAACCTGCCCAAGGGCGTGCTGGTGATGATGCTGATCTGGCTGGTGATCTGCCTGACCGGCGTGGTCGGCCAGCTCGGCTTCGGCCAGATCGCCAATGCCGCCCACGTCGGCGGGCTGCTCATCGGATGCCTGACCGGGCTCTTGGGCGGGGCGCTGGCCCGGCGTAAACTGTCGGCTTGAATCAGGAGACACTATGTCCACTTTCGCGCAAATGATCGAAAACATTACCCCGGAAATCTACGAGAGCCTGAAACTGGCCGTGGAAATCGGCAAATGGTCGGACGGGCGCAAGCTCACTGCCGAGCAGAAAGAACTGTCGCTGCAGGCGGTGATTGCCTGGGAGATGAAAAATCTGCCCGAAGAGCAGCGTACCGGCTACATGGGCCCGCAGGAATGCGCGTCGAAGTCGGCACCCATCGCCAACATTCTGTTCAAGTCGGACTCGGTACATTGATCGAACTCGCTCGTGGCTCTTTGAGCAAGATGGCGGTCAGCCTGCAGGCACCGGTGGTGCAATACAGCTTCCGCCTGGATGACACCCAGGTGCCGGTCAACCCGCTGATCGGCCAGCGCCTGCGCCTGGAATACCTCGGCGCCATTCACTGCAGCCATTGCGGCAAGCGCACCAAGACCAGCTTCAGCCAGGGTTACTGCTACCCGTGCATGACCAAGCTGGCCCAGTGCGACGTGTGCATCATGGCCCCGGAAAGATGCCACTACGACGCCGGCACCTGCCGCGAGCCGTCGTGGGGTGAACAGTTCTGCATGACCGACCACGTGGTGTACCTGGCCAACTCGTCGGGGATCAAGGTCGGCATCACCCGTGCCACCCAGCTCCCCACCCGCTGGCTCGACCAGGGCGCCAGCCAGGCGCTGCCGATCCTGCGCGTGGCCACCCGCCAGCAATCGGGCCTGGTCGAAGACATCCTGCGCAGCCAGGTACCGGACCGCACCAACTGGCGCACGCTGCTCAAGGGCGACGCCGAAGTACTCGACCTGCCGGCCGTCCGCGAACAGATCTTCGAAGCCTGTGCCGACGGCCTGCGCGAGCTGCAGGGCCGCTTCGGCCTGCAGGCGATCCAGCCGCTGACCGACGCCGAAGTGGTGCAGATACGCTACCCGGTCGAGGCCTACCCGAAAAAGATCGTCAGCTTCAACCTCGACAAGGACCCGGTGGTCGAAGGCACGCTGCTGGGTATCAAGGGCCAGTACCTGATCTTCGACACCGGCGTGATCAATATTCGCAAGTACACGGCCTACCAGTTGGCCGTGCTCCAGTAAAAAGGACCTGCACATGCGTACCGAACAACCGCAAGTGATCTACCTCAAGGATTACCAGGCGCCCGAGTACCTGATCGACGAGACGCACCTGACCTTCGAGCTGTTCGAGGACCACACCCTGGTCCACGCGCAACTGGTCATGCGCCGCAACCCGGCACGCGGTGCCGGCCTGCCGCCGCTGGAACTGGACGGCCAGCAGCTGGAGCTGCTGCGCGCCTCGCTGGACGACCAGGAGCTGCAGGCAGGCGACTATCAGGTCGACGCCGACAGCCTGACTGTTTACCCCAAGGCCGAACGCTTCACCCTCGACACCAGCGTGAAGATCCACCCGGAGAGCAACACCGCGCTGGAAGGTCTGTACAAGTCCGGCAAGATGTTCTGCACCCAGTGCGAGGCCGAGGGCTTCCGCAAGATCACCTATTACCTCGACCGCCCGGACGTGATGAGCACCTTCACCACCACGGTGATCGCCGAGCAGCATCGCTACCCGGTGCTGCTGAGCAACGGCAACCCGATCGGCAGCGGGCCGGCAGAAGACGGCCGCCACTGGGCGACCTGGGAAGACCCGTTCATGAAGCCGGCCTACCTGTTCGCGCTGGTGGCCGGTGACCTGTGGTGCGTCGAAGACAACTTCGTCCGCCAGTCCGGCCGCGACGTGACCCTGCGCATCTACGTCGAACCCGAGAACATCGACAAGTGCGACCACGCCATGGTCAGCCTGAAGAAGTCCATGCGCTGGGATGAAGAAGTCTACGGTCGCGAGTACGACCTGGACATCTTCATGATCGTCGCGGTCAACGATTTCAACATGGGCGCCATGGAAAACAAGGGCCTGAACATCTTCAACTCGAGCTGCGTGCTGGCCCGCGCCGAAACCGCCACCGATGCCGCCCACCAGCGCGTCGAGGGCGTGGTCGCCCATGAGTACTTCCACAACTGGTCGGGCAACCGCGTGACTTGCCGCGACTGGTTCCAGCTGTCGCTCAAGGAAGGCTTCACGGTGTTCCGCGATGCCGAGTTCAGCGCCGACATGAACTCGCGTACGGTCAAGCGCATTGAGGACGTCGCCTACCTGCGCACCCACCAGTTCGCCGAAGACGCCGGCCCCATGGCTCACCCGGTGCGCCCGGACAGCTTCATCGAGATCTCCAACTTCTACACCCTGACCGTGTATGAAAAGGGCGCCGAAGTGGTGCGCATGGTCCGCACCCTGCTGGGCGCCGAGGGCTTCCGCAAGGGCAGCGACCTGTACTTCGAGCGCCATGATGGCCAGGCGGTGACCACCGACGATTTCATCAAGGCCATGGAAGACGCCAACGGCGTCGATCTTACCCAGTTCAAGCGCTGGTACAGCCAGGCCGGTACCCCGCGCCTGGACGTCAGCGAGGCTTATGATGCCGCCGCGCAGACCTACAGCCTGACTTTCCGCCAGAGCTGCCCGCAGACGCCGGACAAGGCCCAGAAGCTGCCGTTCGTGATCCCGGTGGAGCTGGGCTTGCTGGACGCCGCCGGCAACGACCTGCCGTTGCAACTGGTGGGTGAGTCCGCAGCTGCCGGCACTAGCCGCGTGCTGTCGGTGACCGAAGCCGAGCAGACCTTCACCTTCCAGGGCGTCGCCGCCAAGCCGCTGCCTTCATTGCTGCGCGGTTTCAGTGCGCCGGTCAAGCTGAGCTTCCCCTATGACCGCGACCAGCTGATGTTCCTCATGCAACACGACAGCGACGGCTTCAACCGCTGGGAAGCGGGCCAGCAGTTGTCGGTGCAGGTGCTGCAGGAACTGATCGGCCAGTATCAGCGTGGCGAAGCGCTCAAGCTCGACCAGCGCCTGATCACCGCCCTCGGCACCGTGCTGGGCAACGAATCGCTGGACCCCGCCATGGTCGCCGAGATGCTCTCGCTGCCGGGCGAGGCCTACCTGACCGAGATCAGCCAGGTGGCCGACGTGGACGCCATCCACGCCGCCCGCGAGTTCGCCCGCCAGCAGATCGCCGAGCAGCTGTTTGATGCCCTGTGGGCGCGTTACCAGGCCCACCGCGAGGTGTCGCGCAACACGGCCTACGTGGCCGCCGCTGAGCACTTCGCCCGCCGCAGCCTGCAGAACATCGCCCTGTCGTACCTGATGCAGAGCGGCAAGCCGCAGGTGCTGGAGGCGACCCTGGAGCAGTTCGAGCACTGCGACAACATGACCGAGCGCCTGACCGCCCTGGCCGTGCTGGTCAACTCGCCGTTCGAGGCCGAGCGCGCCAAGGCCCTGGAAAGCTTCGCCGAGCACTTCAAGGACAACCCGCTGGTGATGGACCAGTGGTTCAGCGTGCAGGCCGCCAGCACACTGCCGGGCGGGCTGGCGCGGGTCAAGGCGCTGATGCAGCATCCGGCGTTCACCCTGAAGAACCCGAACAAGGTACGCGCGCTGATCGGTGCTTTTGCCGGGCAGAACCTGGTCAACTTCCATGCCGCCGATGGTTCGGGGTATCGCTTCCTGGCGGACCTGGTGATCGAGCTGAACGCGCTGAACCCGCAGATTGCTTCGCGTCAACTGGCACCGCTGACCCGCTGGCGCAAGTATGACGATGCGCGGCAGGTGTTGATGAAGGGCGAGCTGGAGCGGATTCTGGCTTCCGGTGAGCTGTCCAGCGATGTGTATGAAGTGGTGAGCAAGAGCCTGGCTTGAGTTTTCGATAGCCTGAACTGGCCTATTCGCGGGACAAGCCCGCTCCTACGCAGTCCCTGTAGGAGCGGGCTTGTCCCGCGAAGCTTTTGGGCGGTTAACAAAACATAACGTCCCGTTCGTTGTAATCGCGCAACCTTCCCCGATACGATCCCCCCAAGCCTCTAACACAGGCTTTTCACAGCACAGACCCACCAAGAAGAACACAACAGGGGATGGTCATGAAGCAGCGGGTGATGACGCAGGCCAGGCGTGGTGCCTGGCCATTGGCGGCCGGCGCGATGCTGGCGCTGGCACTGGGGATGTGGGCTGACAGCGCGCAAGCCGCTGCCGCCGATGAATACTCGACCGAATCAGCCAAGGCCAGCCAGAGCCTGCTGATCGGCGCTGCCCATGCCGGCAAGCGCCTGGTGGTGGTCGGTGATCGTGGCCACATTCTGTTCTCCGACGACCAGGGCAGCACCTGGACCCAGGCCCGGGTACCCACCCGGCAACTGCTCACTGCCGTGTTCTTCCTCGACGACAAGCGTGGCTGGGCGGTTGGCCACGATGCGCAGATCCTCGCCAGCAGCGACGGCGGCGCCACCTGGAGCAAGCAGTTCGAAGACCTGACGCGCGAAGCGCCTTTGCTCGATGTCACCTTCCTCGACGCCCAGCACGGCTTTGCCGTGGGCGCCTATGGCGCGCTGCTGGAAACCAGCGACGGCGGCCAGCACTGGCAGGACATCGCCGAGCGCCTGGACAACCCCGACCAGTTGCACCTCAATGGCATCACCCGGGTACGCGACGCAGGCCTGTTCATCGTTGGCGAGCAGGGCAGCATGTACCGTTCCGGCGACAACGGCCAGACCTGGGCCAAGGTCCAGGGCCCTTACGAGGGCTCGCTGTTCGGCGTGATCGGCACCGCCAAGGCGAATACGCTGCTGGCGTACGGGCTGCGTGGCAACCTGTTCCGCTCCGGCGATTTCGGTGACAGCTGGCAGCCGATCGCGCTCAAGGCCGCGCGCGGCGAGCTCGAATTCGGCCTGGCAGGCGCTACGCTTGTCGAAGATGGCAGCCTGGTGCTGGTGGGCAACGGTGGCAGCGTGCTGCGCAGCACCAATGATGGCCAGACCTTCAGCGTCTACAACCGCAGCGACCGCATTGCCCTGGCCGGGGTCAGTGGCCTGGCCAATGGCGGTTTGCTGCTGGTGGGGCAGGGTGGTGTGCACCTGGCCAACGCCGAAGGTGCTGAGCCGGCTAACCAGGAGGTGCGTCCATGACCAGCAGGGAGAGCATTACCATGCACCCGCATCATCAGGACAAGGCCACGCTGCTCGAACGGCTGATCTTCAACAATCGGCCGGTGGTGATCGCCCTGTGCCTGCTGGTCAGCATCTTTCTGTTCTGGCAGGCCACGCAGATCCGCCCCTCGACCAGCTTCGAGAAGATGATCCCGCTGCAGCACCCGTTCATCGAACAGATGATGGAGCACCGCAACGACCTGGCCAACCTGGGCAACACCGTGCGCATCTCGGTCGAGGCGGTCAACGGTGACATCTTCGACAAGGACTACATGGAAACGCTGCGGCAGATCCATGACGAGGTGTTCTACATCCCCGGTGTCGACCGCGCCGGCCTCAAGTCGCTGTGGAGCCCCAGCGTGCGCTGGAGCGAGGTCACCGAGGAGGGGTTCTCTGGCGGCGAAGTCATCCCCAACACCTACAACGGCTCCCAGGACAGCCTCGACACCCTGCGCGACAACGTGCTCAAGTCTGGCCAGGTCGGGCGCCTGGTGGGCAACAACTTCAAGTCCAGCATCGTCGACATTCCGCTGCTGGAAAGCTTCCCCGACCCGCAGGACCCCGGCAAGCAGGTCAAGCTCGATTACCAGCAGTTCTCGCACCAGCTGGAAGAGAAGATCCGCGACAAGTTCCAGGCGCAGAACCCCAACGTGAAGATCCACATCATCGGCTTCGCCAAGAAGGTTGGCGACCTGATCGACGGCCTGGTGATGGTGGCGATGTTCTTCGGCGTGGCCCTGGTGATCACCTGGGTGCTGCTGTACTGGTTCACCTGGTGCATTCGCAGCACTATCGCCGTGCTCATCACCACGCTGGTGGCGGTGGTCTGGCAGCTGGGCCTGATGCATGCGGTGGGCTTCGGCCTGGACCCTTACTCGATGCTGGTGCCGTTCCTGATCTTCGCCATTGGTATTTCCCACGGGGTGCAGAAGATCAACGGCATCGCCTTGCAGTCCAGTGATGCCGACAATGCCCTGACCGCCGCCCGGCGTACCTTCCGGCAGTTGTTCCTGCCGGGCATGATCGCCATCCTCGCCGACGCCGTGGGCTTCATCACCCTGCTGATCATCGACATCGGCGTGATCCGCGAGCTGGCCATCGGTGCTTCCATCGGCGTGGCGGTGATCGTGTTCACCAACCTGATCCTGCTGCCGGTGGCGATTTCCTACGTCGGCATCAGCAAGAAAGCCATCGAGCGCAGCAAGAAGGACGCGACCCGCGAGCACCCGTTCTGGCGCCTGCTGTCGAACTTTGCCAGCGCCAAGGTGGCGCCGGTGTCCATCACCCTGGCACTGATCGCCTTCGCCGGTGGGCTGTGGTACAGCCAGAACCTGAAGATCGGCGACCTTGACCAGGGCGCGCCAGAGTTGCGCCCTGACTCGCGCTACAACCAGGACAACAACTTCATCATCAGCAACTACTCGACCAGTTCCGACGTGCTGGTGATCATGGTCAAGACCCCGGCGGAAAGCTGCTCGATCCACTCGACCATGGCGCCGATCGACGAGCTGATGTGGACCATGCAGAACACCCCGGGCGTGCAGTCGGCGATCTCCCTGGTGACCGTGTCCAAGCAGGTGATCAAGGGCATGAACGAGGGCAGCCTGAAGTGGGAGACGCTGTCGCGCAATCCGGACATCCTCAACAACTCCATCGCCCGCGCCGACGGCCTGTACAACGCCGACTGCTCGCTGGCGCCGGTGCTGGTGTTCCTCAACGATCACAAGGCCGAGACCCTGGAACGTGTCACCGCAGTGGCCAAGGCATTTGCCGACAGCCACAACAAGGAGGGTTTGCAGTTCCTGCTGGCGGCGGGCAACGCGGGGATCGAGGCGGCCACCAACGAGGTGATCAAGTCGGCCGAGCTGACCATCCTGATCCTGGTCTACCTCTGCGTAGCGGTGATGTGCATGATCACCTTCCGCTCGTTCGCCGCGACCCTGTGCATCGTCCTGCCGCTGGTACTGACGTCGGTGCTGGGTAATGCGCTGATGGCGTTCATGGGCATCGGCGTCAAGGTTGCCACGTTGCCGGTAGTGGCCCTGGGCGTGGGCATTGGCGTGGACTACGGCATCTACATCTACAGCCGCCTGGAAAGCTTCCTGCGTGCGGGGTTGCCATTGCAGGAAGCCTATTACCAGACGCTGCGCTCGACCGGTAAAGCCGTGCTGTTCACCGGCCTGTGCCTGGCGATCGGCGTGTGCACCTGGATCTTTTCGGCGATCAAGTTCCAGGCCGACATGGGGCTGATGCTGACCTTCATGCTGCTGTGGAACATGTTTGGCGCGCTGTGGCTGCTACCGGCGCTGGCGCGGTTCCTGATCAAGCCGGAGAAGATGGTAGGCAAGGAGGGTGGATCGATCTTCGCCCATTGATGTATCCCTGAGGGCCGCAATGCGGCCCTCGGGTTATACTGGCCGCTCATTTTTGATCGGTATCCCCATGTCCCCCCTCGCCACCGCCCTCGCATCCTGCGACATGCTCCTGATCGACGGCCTGCACGCCTTCGACTTCACCTGCGACGAAGCCGGCCTGACCATCGAGTGCATCGATGGCCGCCAACTGCGTCGCTGGACCTTCACCCCCGAGCAGATCGCTGCCGCCGTCGGTGCCGCTGATGAATGGCAACTCAACGATGCCCAGGGCGAGCATCGTCTAGTCTGTATGAGTGCCTTTCGCGCCCCGGATGAAGACGACGATGAACCGGATCTGGACGAGCCTGCTGACCACTAGCCTGATGAGCCTGACAATCACCGCCCATGCCGCCACACTGCTGGTGGGCAGCTACACAGACGGCCAGAGCCAGGGCATCTACCGCTACCTGTTCGACAGCAAGACGGGGCAGATCGACCCGACGCCGCAACAGGTGGTCAAGAGCGTCAGCCCGTCGTGGCTGGTGCTGTCGGCTGACCAGCGCCAGTTGTTCACGGTCAATGAAACGCCGAATGGCCATGTCAGTAGCTTCAGCGTCAGTGCCAAAGGCGAGATCAAGGCGCTGAATCAGGTGGCCAGCCGTGGCGACGAGCCGACCCACGCTAGCCTGAGCCGCGACCAGCGCTACCTGTTCGTCGCCAACTATGCCGTCGCCCCCGACCCGGGCGGCAGCCTGGTGGTGATCCCGGTAGCCAAGGACGGCAAGCTCAAGGACGTGGTGCAGCAGTTGCGTCACAAGCCCAGCGGCGTCAACCCTGAGCGCCAGGCTGGAGCCCATGTACATTCTTTGGTGCTGTCGCCCGATGGCCAGCATGTCTATGCCTGCGACCTGGGTGCCGACAAGGTGTTCATCTATCGCTACGACGGTGCCAGCGTCGATCACCCACTGAGCGCGGCAATCCCGGCGTCGGTGGACTTGCCGCCCGGGAGCGGGCCGCGGCATCTGCTGTTCGATGCCAAGGGCCGGCATGCCTACCTGACGCTGGAGATGAGCGGTGAAGTGGTGATGTTCGAGGTCAAGGACGATGCCTTGCTCGAGCGTCAGCGCCTGCCGCTGACCGACCACCAGGACGCCGCCGCCAAGGCCTCGGGTGGCCTGCACCTGTCGGCGGACGGGCGCTTCCTGTACGTCAGCAACCGCGGCACGGCGAACGAGATCGTGGTGTTCAGCGTGGGCAAGGACGATGGTCAGCTGGCCTTCCTGCAGCGCCGCTCGGTGGAAGGCGACCACCCGCGGGAGTTCGCCCTGGACCCGAGCGGCAACTTCCTCCTGGTGGCCAACCAGAAGAGCAACCAGATCGTGGTCATGCGCCGCGATCCGCGCAGCGGCAAGCTTGGCGAGACGGTGCAGACCTTTACTCAGGATGCGCCTTCGGACCTCAAGTTCATCGATTGAGGCTCGCTGCAAGACTATCGACAGCAGTGATAACGCTTACCAGCGCAATGAATTTCTGCGGGCGACCTCAGCGGCGTAAGTTTGACCCAAGGCCCAAGCGGCTGAACGTCAAACCCCATACGTCGAGGTCAGCCACCATGAACTTCAATCTCTTCCCTGTGATTGCCGCATCCGCCATCTCCGCCTCCGTTGTGCTGCCGGCCCATGCCCATGCCGACAGCAGCAAGGCCACCACGACTCACAGCTACACCGAGCAGTACCTGCGTCAGAGCGCCAACTTCCATGCAGCCTTGAGTGGCAAGCACAGCCACTGATTGAAGCCTTGCACGGCCCCTGTGGGAGCGGGCGTGCCCGCGAAGCAGACACCGCGGTGTGTGGCACCGGCTTTGCAGGTGTTCGCGGGCAAGCCCGCTCCCACAGGGATCGAGTTGCAGCCTGAAGCGTATTACCGAGCCATCACTGCCTTGAACAGGTCCGAAGCCAACCATCCCTCCAGCCAGCTCCGCACCCGCGGATAAGCCGCCTCGGCGAACCACTGCGGTTCGACCCCGGCAAACTGGCGCATCAAGGGCAACAGGGCGGCATCGACCAGGCTTGGGTGATCGGCCAGCAGGTACGGCCTGCCTTCGAGCAACTGTTCAAGCTCCGCCAGCCAGGCTTCGGCCTGCTGGCGATAGTGCGCGCGTGAATGCTCCGGGTAGCGTTCGGCGTACTTGTACAGGTTCACCTGCAGTTTAAACGTGCTGTCGTTGCGGGCAATCAGCGCCTCGGCGTGCTGCGCGGCTGAGGCGTCGGCCTGCAGGCGCCAGTCTTGCGGGTCGTGCTGTTCGAGCGCCCAGCGCATGATGTCCAAGCTCTCCTCCAGCACGGCAGCACCGATATCCAGCACCGGCACCGTGCCCTTGGGCGACAAGGCCAGCAGTGCTGCCGGCTTGTGCTTCATCGCCACCTCGACGATCTCCACCGCGCAGCCGGCATAGCGCAGCGCCAGGCGCGCACGCATCGCCCACGGGCAGCGGCGGAATGAGTAGAGGATCACCCGCACACCTCCACATCGCTCAGGCCATTGCCCTGGCGGCGCACCTGGATCTGCACTGGAATGCGCTCATGCATCTCCTGCACGTGGGAAATCACCGCGACCTTGCGGCCTTGCGCCTGCAGGCCGTCGAGGGCATCCATGGCCAGTTGCAGCGACTCCGGGTCAAGGCTGCCGAACCCTTCGTCGATGAACAGCGACTCGATGCGCAGGGTGCTCGAGGCCATCGACGCCAGGCCCAGGGCCAGCGCCAGCGAGACCAGGAAGGTCTCACCGCCGGACAGTGAGTGCACCGAGCGCAGCTCGTCGCCCATTTCGGTGTCCAGCACCAGCAGGCCCAGGGCGCTGCCGCCGCGCTTGAGGCGGTAGCGGCGCGCCAGCTGGCGCAGCTGGGCGTTGGCGTGGTGCAGCAGCAGGTCGAGGTTGTAGCCTTGGGCGATCTTGCGGAACACGTCGCCCGAGGCCGAACCGATCAATGCATTGAGCCGTGCCCAGCGTTGCCATTGCTGGTAGGCCTGCTCGATTTCCCCGGCCAGCGCCTGGCTCGCCTGTTGGCGGCGCTGGTCGTCGGCCTGTTGCGCTCGCAGTTCGGCGCATTGCTGTTCGTGGCCGGCCAGCCGCTCGCGCAGCTCGGCCAATGCTTGCTCAAGGTCTTCGACCGAAGCCTCGACACTCATCTGCGCAGCGTGTTGCTGCAGGCGCTGTTCGCGTTCCTGGAGCAGCACGCGGCTTTGCTCAATGGCCTTTTCGGCAAGTTGCAGGCGCTGGCGCAGCGCGTTCAACTGGGCATCGTCGATGGCCAGCAGGCGGTCCAGCCCGGCGTCGTCCAGCTCCGGATGCTCGGCGCGCCACTGGGCGATCTCGCCTTGCAGCTGCTGGCATTCATGCTCCAGCGCCTGCTGTTGCTGGATATTGGCCTTGAGCTCGCTGGCCAGTTGCACGCCTTGGGTGCGCAGCTCCTGCAAGCGCTGGGCGGTGTCTGCATCATGGGCGCGGGCCTGCTCCAGCTGGTTCTCCATGTGCTGCTGCCAGGCCTCGGCGCTGGCCTGTTCGCCAAGCAGTTCGGCCAGCGCGGCCTGGGCCTGCTGACGCTGCGTGTCGAGTGCGGCGAGCTGTTGCTGCGCCTGCGCAAGGGCCTGCACGCGCGCCTGTTGCTGGTCGCGCAGCTTGTCCAGCTGCAGCTGTCGCGCCTGCTGCTCTTCCTGCTCGTCCTTGCGCTGCTCCAGTTGCTGCAGGCGCTGGGCAATTTGCTGGTCGAGGGCCAGGAAGGCATTGGCCGGGTCATCGCCAAGGGCTTTGAGGACATCGCCAGGGAGCACGTTGGCCAGGTCATTGAGACCCTGCTCCAACTGTTGCTCATCGCTGGCCAAGGCTTGGTGCTGCTGGTCGAGATGGCGCTGGGCCTGCTGGTGGGCTTCCTGCGCCGCCTGCAATTGCTGGTTGAGGCGAGCGGCATCTTTCTGCAGGGCGAGCAGGGCACTCTGGCGCTTCTCGTCCTTGCCGATTTCTTCGTCCAGGCGCCTTAGCTGGCTGTCGAGCCAGATGCTGCGGGCCTTGTCGTCCTGCGGAGCGAGGGTGGGCCAGAGGCTGTGCGCTTGCACCTGCGCCACCAGGGGTTGCAACTGCTCGCCCAGGTGCTGCTGTTGCTGCTGGTAATCCTTGAGCTGAGCGTTGACCACACCCAGTTGGGTGCGCAGCTCGACCAGCTTGCCGTTGAGGGTTTCGACCTGTTTCTGCGCAGCTTCTTCTTCAGCCTGGTCATGGCGACCGAGGCTCTGCAACAGGGCTTCAGGTTGATGGAACGGGTGTTCGGCGCTGCCGCAGACCGGGCAGGGCTCGCCGTCGCGCAACTGGCCGCGCAGCTCTTCGACGCTGGTATTGCGTGCCAGACGCTGGCGTTGCAGCAACTGGCGGGTGAGGTTGAGCGCCTGTTCGGCAGCTTCCAGCTCAGCTTTGGCCGCCGTGCCCTCGCCGATCAGTTGCTGGCGTTGCTGCATGGCCTGTTGCTGCCGCTCGCGCAGGGCATCGAGCTGCTGGCGCAGTTCCAGTTCACGACCGTGCAGGCGCGACAGTTCCTCGACGGCGCGGTGCTGTTTGCGGTTGTCCTGCAGCATGTTGCCGAGCAGGTCGATCTGTTCGGCCAGGGCCTGGGGTTCAGCCTTGGCTTCGCGGAACAGCAGCTCGAAGTGATCACGCTGGGTCTGCAGCTGTACATTGGCCTGGCTGGCCTGGGCCTGCAGGCCGGGTAGCTCCTCGCGGCCTTTGGCCAGACGGCCGCCGATCAGCATCACCTGCTTGAGTTGCGGCAGGTAGGCCTGCCAGGCACTGGCCAGACCAGCCAGGTGCTGGCTTTCGGCCAGGGCGGTGTCGATCTGGGCCAGTTGCTGCTGGCTGCGCTGCTGGTTTTCTTCCGTTTGCTGCAGTTGCTGCTGGCCTTCGGCAACCTGCTGTTCGGCTTGCTGACAGGTCGCTTGCTGCTCCAGCTGTTGCTGGCCAAGCCGCGCCAGGCTGTCCTGGCCGGCGAAGGCCTGACGCAGGCGCGGGGCATTTTCGCTGTGCAGGGTCTGGCTTTGCGCCAAGGCTTCGCGAGCCGCCTGCAATGCCTGTTCCAGCTCGTCGGTGCGGGTCTGCAATTCGGTTTGCTGGCGCTGTTGCTCGGCAATCTGCGCCGCGAGCGGTGCCAGTTGCACGCCGAGCATCTGCTGGCGGTGGAACTGGTGGCGCTGCGGCGCCAGGCGCTCCAGACGCTGCAGGTCGAGGCGCTGCTCGGCCAGCTGCTGCCAGTCTTGCTCGGCGGCTTGCAGGGTGGCGCTGGCTTCGGCGTGCTGGGCGTGCAGCTGGCGGTGTTCGTTCAGCCAGTTGCGTTGCTGTTCCAGCTGGCGCTCGCCGGCCTGGTCGGCCTTGAACTGCTGCAGCGCCTGCTCCAGCTGCTGGTCAAGTTCGGCGCGGGCTTCGGCGGCCATCGGCAGCAGGTGGCTGGCGCGGTCACTGAGGGCTTTGTGTGCTTCGCCGGTTTCCCGCGCCTTGCTGAACGCGCGCTGGCCGAGGCGGGTGTAGATGGCAGTGTTGGTGAGCTTTTCCAGCAGCTCGCTGCGCTCTTTGTCGTCGGCCTTGAGGAAGGCGCCAAACTCGCTCTGGGCCAGCATCACCGCGCGGGTGAACTGCTCGAAATTCAGGCCCAGGCGGGCTTCGATCAGTTGCTTGTATTCGTTCTTGCCGCTGCCCAGCACCTGCTCGCTGTCCAGGTCGTACAGGCTCTGGCGGCTGAGCTGCAGCTTGCCGTTGGCCTTGTCGCGGGCGCGGTTGGCTTCCCAGCGGGCGCGGTAGCGGTGGCCGTCGATGCCGACGAAATCGACTTCGGCAAAGCCGCTGCCGGTGCCGCGGCGCAGCAGGTTGCGCGGGTCGGAGGTGGGGATTTCGCCGTCGGCGTCCGGCACCTTGGCTTCACGGCCGATGTCGTTCAACCGCGGCACGGTGCCGAACAGGGCCAGGCACAGGGCATCGAGCAAGGTGCTCTTGCCGGCGCCGGTCGGCCCGGTGATGGCGAACAGGCCGGCGCTGGCCAGGGGCTCGGCGGTGAAATCGATGTCGACCGGGCCGGCCAGGGATGCCAGGTTCTTCAGGCGGATGGCAAGAATCTTCATGGCTGTTCCTCTTCCAGCTGGACGTCCTGCAGCAGCAGGGCGAAGTCGGCCAGGGCCTGCTCGTCGACGGGGTTGCCGTAGGCCTGTTCCCAGGCGCGGCTGAACAGGTCCTGCGGGGTCATTTGCGCCAGTTCGACGAATTGCAGGTCATCGTCTTCGCGGTTGTTGCGGCCGGCGTATTCGGCGCTGATGCGGACCAACCGCACGGCCTTGCCCTCAAGCGCCGTTTCGATCTGCTGGCGCAGGTCGGGTTGCGGCTCGTCCAGCACGGCCCGCACCTCCAGCCAGGGCTGACGGTTGGGGTCTTCGAGCAGGTCGATCACCGGCAGCTCGGCCAGCTGTTCGAGCAGCTCGCCCAGCGGCGCCGGGCCGACCCGCTGCAGGGCCACGGCACGCGGCACCGGGCGCGGCTCGACGCTGACCAGCTCACTGCCTTCGAGCTCGACTTCCAGCACCTGGTGCGGGTAGTTGATTTCGGCGAACGACAGCGGGATCGGCGAGCCGCTGTAGCGGATGCGGCTTTCGCGGTTGACCTTCTGCGGCTTGTGCAGGTGGCCGAGCGCGACGTAGCTGATCGACTTGTCGAACAGCTTGGCCGGCAAGGCCTCGGCATTGCCGATGATCAGGCTGCGTTCGGAGTCTTCGGACACCGCGCCACCGGCCATGTGCGCATGGCTGATGGCGATCAGCGCCTGGTCTTTCTTGCGCTTCTTCTGCGCCGCGCCAATCAGCTGCTGGTGTACCTGGGTGATGCCTTGCAGGTAGTCGTCGCCCAGCTGCGGGCCGGTCACTTCAGCCGGGCGCAGGAAAGGCAGGGCCAGGCACCAGGCGGCGACCTTGCCACGGCCATTGGTCAGCGGGATGAGCAGGCGCTCGGCATCCAGCTGGCCTTCGTCGAGCCAGTGCACGCGCCCCAGCGCGTGGGTGCGCAGGCGGCGCATGAGCGCGGCGGGCAGCTCGATGCGCGAGCCGGAGTCGTGGTTGCCGGCGATCATCACGATGTCCAGCTTCGGCTGCTGCTCGTGGGCCTGGACGATGAAGTCGTAAAGCCGCTCCTGGGCTTTGACCGGCGGGTTGACCGTGTCGAAGATGTCGCCGGCGATCAACAGCGCGTCCGGCTGGCGCAGGTGCAGCTGGCCGAGCAGCCAGTCGAGGAAGCAGGCGTGTTCGAAGTCGCGTTCCTGGCCGTGCAGGCTTTGGCCAAGGTGCCAGTCGGAGGTGTGAAACAGACGCATGGATGACCTGTTGGTGTCGAGTCAGCAAGCCGGGGGCTTGGCGTGAATGATGGGCTTTTGCGCAGGCGGGTATGGTAACTCATTGCCCGGGTGGCACGGCAGAGCAAAGGGCTGGAAGTCGATTGAGGGGCAGGGTTGTTTGAGCTGTTGATCGCATCAGGGCTGACAGGTGCATTTCAGGAGAATTTCAGCGCCTGTGAGATCGAGCGCCGCCCGCGCGGCGCTTCGCGGGGCAAGCCCGCTCCTACATTTGTTTCGGGCCAATTTTTCCTGCCACCATTGGCGCGCGTACCCTTGTTTGTCCCCTTCGATATCGCGTCGTGCACCAAGGGGGCGCGCGCCGGTGGATGCAGAAGAAACTGGCCCGAAACAAATGTAGGAGCGGGCTTGCCCCGCGAAGCGCCGCGCGGGCGGCGCTCGATCTCACAGGCGCTGAACATTTGAAGGCATGCACCTGCGAGCCACACCCGTCACTTCGGATAAAGCGGCGGCAAGCTCCCACTCTCGCCCGCAGGCAACAACACCTGCTCCGCCGGCGGAATCGTCCCAATGGCCCGCCACAGATCCTCCCCCTGCCAATACTGCCCACTCTCGCTATACAGCGCCCCGTTCAACCCATCCAGCGCATCCGACAGCGGCACGAACCGCGCCGCCATCTCGGCCAGGGTCTCCGGCTGCTGCCGCGCCCAAGCGTCCAGCGCCTGGCGCGTAGCCTGCGGGTCGTTGGCCTGGCACGCGCGCTTGAGGTCATCCAGCAAGGTACGCGGGCTCGGCCCGTTCTGCGCAGCACGCAGCACCGCCGGTTGCGAGCGGGCACGCCACCACAGGGCGAACCCCAGCACCGTGGTCAATGCAAGCACCAGGGTAGCCAGCTGCCAGGGCCAGAGCAGCTGATTCGCACTGCCAAGTTCGCCAACCGGGCTGTCGGCGCTCAGGGCCGGGTTGTCCTGCACGTCCAGCGTGCGCGCCGGCAGGCTGCTGTGCTCCAGGTGGTCTTCGCGGGTGTTCCACCAGGTGACTTCCAGCGCCGGCAGTGCCAGGTTGCCGCTGTGGGTCGGCACCAGCGCTTCACGTTCTTCGCGGTTGGCGGTCATGCCGCGTTCGTTGATCTCGTTGCGCAGTACCGGCTGGTCCGGGTAGCGGCGCAGGCCGACAATCTCGGTGGCGGGCAGCTGCGGCAGCTGGGTGCTCGACAGGCCTTCGGCGCGCAGGGTGATGCTGCGCGTCAGCGAGTCGCCGATCTGTGGCTGCTGGCTGGCCGGGTCGGGGTTCCAGTGTTCTTCCAGGGTCAGGTCACGTGCCGGCAGCCAGGGGACGTTGGCGGGCCAGTCGGCCGGGATCGGGCGCACGGTCAGGCGCAGCGGCAATGAACTGACCTGCACCTGGCGGCCGACCCGGGTGGTGCCAGCGGGTTGCTGACCATTGTCGGCGGCGGTGGCGGTGAAGGTCAGCGGCGGGATGTCCAGGTCGCCGCTCTGCTGCGGGTACACCGCGTAGCGGGTTTCGATCACCCCGTGGCGCACGCCGTTGATTTCCTTCTCATAGGTGCGCGACTCACCCAGCGGCTCGACCTTGGCGTTCTCCAGCTGCAGCGGACTCAGGCTGCTGTCGTCGTACAGCGACACCGAATGGTAGATGCGCAGGGTCAGCACGGCCTGGGCCTGGACGTACACCGCGTTGCGGTCCAGGGTCGCCTCGACGAACACCTGCGAAGCGACTTCCGGGCGGCTGCCGTCGGCCTGCAGCACTTGCAGGTCGATGGCCTGGCTGCGCGACTGGCCCAGCTGCAGCTCGGGGATGCGCAGGCTGCCGCTGCGCCGGGGCAGCAGGGTGATGATCCAGCGGGTGCTGGCGCGGGTTTCGCCGTCGAGGGTGTGCAGGCTGTTCAGCTGGCGCGTGCCGCGCACTTCGAAGTCGTTGTCCAGGGTGTGCAGGTCGGGTTTGCCGAACTGGGTCACGTCCTGGCTTTCGAGGGTCAGCTCAAGGGTTTCGCCGGCCTCCAGGCGTGTGCGGTCGACGCTGGCCTGCAGCGTGGGGAGGGCCTGGGCCATGACGGCCCAGAACAGGCCGAGTACAAAGACGCCGAAGCGACTCATCGTGTTTTTTCCTGATGCAATTGCTGTTCATACCAGAATTTGCGCCGCAACAGTTCCGCCGGGTTGTCGGGGATCTCGCGCAGCCATTGTTCCAGGGCTTGGCGCTGTTCGGCATCGAGGCTGGTCGATACCGGGCGCTGCGGCGGCTGGGTGATGCTGTCGTCATCGCCCCCCTGGTTGCCAGGCGCCGCCTGGCTGTTGCTGCTACCTTCACCGGGTTTTTCGGCGTTGGCCTGTTCATCACTGCCGGGCGTCCCTTGCGCGGGGCTGCTGGCCGAGCTGCTGTTGCCCTCGGTTTCACTGCCGGGGCTGCCTTGGGCGTCGCTGTCGGCCGGTTTTTCTTCCGCCTGGGCTTCGCGTTGCTGCAGCAACTGCTGTACCAGCGCCTGGTTGGCCAGCGCCGGTTGCAAGTCGGGCTGGCGCTCCAGGGCCTGCTCGTAGGCATCCACCGCCGCTTCCAGCTCGCCGCTGCGGGCCAGGGCATTGCCTCGATTGTAGTGGTCTGCGGCGCTGTCGCCCTGGGCGAAGGCCTCGGCGGCACCGGCGTAGTCGCCCGCCTGGTACAGCGCCATGCCGCGCCACTGCGGGTTCTGGAAGTGCCGGGCGGCGTCTGCCGGGTGCTGCTTGCGCAGCAGCATCTGGCCCTGTTGGTCGGGGCGCAGCCATAGGTCGTTGAATTCGAACGCCTGGCTGGGTTGTGGCAGGACCACCAGCAGTGGCAGGCAGAATAGCCAGCCGCGGCGCCCGGCACAGGCGGCCAGCAGCAACAGCGGCAGCAACAGCCAGTAACCCTGGTCGGCCCAGCTGTCCAGTTGCAGGGTCTGGCCGGCATCGCGCAGATGGCGGGGGTTGTCGAACAGGCCCAGGCCGCGCAGGTCGAGGTCGTCGATGCGGGCGTGGCGGTAGCGCCCACCGGTGCCATTGATGAAAGCCTTGAGGCTGGCGCTGTCGAGGCGTGGCAGGAGGATGCCACCTTGGTCATCCTTGAGGAATTCACCATTGGCCTGGCGTACCGGCGCGCCGTCGCTGGTGCCGATGCCGAGCATCAGCAGGCTTGGGCCCTGGCGGCCGAGGGCCTGGGTGATGCCCTGGCGTTCCGGTGCGCTCAGGGCCGAACCGACCAGCAGCAGACGGCCCTGGCCGAGGCCGCTCTGGGCCAGCAGGGCCAGGCCTTTCTGCACGGCCAGGTCGGCGCGCTGGCCGGGTTTGGGCATGATCGACGGGTCGATGGCTTCCAGCAGGTTGCGCGTGGTACCCAGGTCATCCGAGAGCGGCACCAGGGTGTGTGCACTGCCGGCATAGACGATCAGTGCGGTCTGGCTGTCGTGGCGGTGTTCGAGCAGGTCGAGGATCTTGCGCCGGGCCTGTTCCAGGCGGTTGGGGGCAACGTCCTCGGCGAGCATCTGCGGGGTCAGTTCGAGCAGGATCACCAGCGGGTCGGCCGGGCGCTGGCGGGTTTCTTCCAGGCGTTGCCAGCTCGGCCCGAGCAGGGCCAGGACCACCAGCAACCAGGCCAGGCCCAGGGCCACCCACGGCAGCTTGCTGTTGCTGCCGCTACCGCCGCCAAGCAACACCGGGTGGAAGGCCGGTGGCAGGATCATCTGCCAGCGCCCGGCGCGCTTGCGCCGGTGCCACAGCTTGAACAGCAGCCAGGCGAGCAGGGGTACCACCAGCAGCCAGAGCGGGCGCAGCCATTGGGGCCAGAGATCGATCATCGCCGTTTCCTCAGGCGCAGGCGTTTCAGGCGCTGGCGCCATTCCGGATGGGGCTGCAGGAATCGCGGTTTGCGCAGCACCTTGTGCAGCAGGTTGTCGGGCCATTGCGCCGCCACCACCAGCAGCACGCTGAGCAGCAGGGCCAAGGCCAGCGGCCAGGCATACAGGGCCTTGGCGGTACGCGCCTGGGTTGGTTGCTGGGCCACTGGTTCAAGCTGGTCAAGGGTGTCGCCAATGGCATTCAGTTCGGCGCCGTCGTGGGCGCGGAAGTAGGCGCCATGGGTGATGTCGGCAATTTCTTTGAGTGACGCTTCGTCGAGGTCCAGGCTCGGGTTCAGGCCGAGCAGCCCGGGCGTGCCGCTGGCCTCGGGGTTTGCGCCAATGCCGATGGTGTAGATGCGCACGCCTTCCTGGGCGGCCAGGCGGGCGGCGGTCAGTGGGTGGATCTGCCCGCCGTTGTTGGCGCCATCGGTGACCAGTACCAGCACCCGGCTTTGCGCCGGGCGTTGGCGCAGGCGCTTGACCGCCAGGCCGATGGCATCACCAATGGCGGTGTTCTTGCCGGCGATGCCGATCTGCGCCTCGTCGAGAAAGGTGCGCACGGTGCGCCGGTCGAAGGTCAGCGGCGCCTGCAGGTAGGCCTGGCTGCCGAACAGGATCAAGCCAACACGATCGCCTTGGCGGTCCTGCAGGAAGTCGCCGAGCAATGCCTTGACCAGGTCGAGGCGGCTGATGTCTTCGTCCTTCCACTGCATGTCGGGGAAGTCCATCGAGCCCGAGACATCCACCGCGACCAGCAGGTCGCGGCCACTGGAGGCCACCGGCACCGGTTCGCCAAGCCATTGCGGGCGCGCGGCGGCCAGCAGCAGCAACAGCCAGATCACCATATAGGGCGCTTGTTGGCGCAGGGTCGGCAGGTTCAGGCGTGCACGGCGCCCGGCCAGGCCTTCCAGTTCGTCGAGGAAGCCAACCTTGAGCACTGGCTCGCCGCTGTCGGCGGCCGGCAGCAGCAGGCGCGCCAGCCACGGCAGCGGCAGCAGCGCGAAGATCCACGGCCAGGCCAGTTCAAACATGTTTGCGAATCCAGGTTTCGACCGCCTGGCTGAGCCCGGCGATGGCCTTGTCGTCGAGCTTGCATTCGGGCTTGTAGGCGCCTTCGACCAGCACCATCCAGCGGGTCAGGCCGGCGGCGGGGCAGCGGTTGTCGAGAAAGGCCAGCCACTGGCGGCCGTTCAAGGTATGGCTGTTGGCGCCCGGGTAGTGGTTGCGGCACAGGCGCTTGAGCAGGGCGTTGATCTGCTGCAGCCAGGCGCCGGCCGGCGCGCCGTCGTAGGGGCGGGGCAGGCGGGCAAGCTCGGCCAGGGCTTCCAGGCGCACCGGGTCGAGCGGCAGCTCGGCACGCACCACCGGGCGTTTGCCCGGGCGCCAGCGGCGCACCCGCCACAGGCCCCAGGCCAGCAGCGGCAGCAGTGCGAGCAGCAGCCACCAGCCCGGCGCCGGCGGCCACAGGCCGATCGCCGGCGGTGCGATCAGCGGTTGCAGCTGGTCCAGCGGGTTCATTGACCGCTCCCGGGGCGTTGGGCGTTCAGGTATTCGCGCAGTTGTTCGATCATCTCGCTCTGGGTGCTCAGCGGCATCAGTACCACGCGCAGCTTCTGCGCCATCAGCTCCCAGCGTTCGATGCGCGCTTCGGCCTGTTGACGGTAGGCCTGGCGCAGGTTGGCGTCTAGGGTATCGAGCTCCAGCTGGGCGCCGCGCTGGGCGAAGCGCAGCAGGCCGGCAGCGGGCAGCGCGTGGTCGAGCGGGTCGGACACCGGCATCAGCAGCAGGTCGCAATGGCGCGAGAGCATGGCCAGGTGTTGCTCGGCCTGGGCGCTGAGCGAGCGTTCATCGCAGATGACGATGGCCAGGCTGCCGGGGCGCAGCACTTCGCGGGCGCGGCGCAGGGCCAGGCCGAGGCTGTCGGTCTGGGGCGCGGCTTCGGTGTGCAAGGCCTGGTTGACCTTGGCCAGGCGGTTAAGCAGCTGCAGCAGGCTTTGCTTGCTGCGCCGAGGTTTGATCTCGTGGTGCTCGTTGTCGCCGAACACCAGGCCGCCGATGCGGTCGTTGTGGCCCAGGGCGGCCCAGCCGAACAGCGCGGCGGCTTCGGCCGCGAGCACCGACTTGAACATCAGCCCCGAGCCAAAGAACAGGCGCTGGCTCTGTTCGACGAGGATGAAGATCGGCCGTTCGCGCTCTTCATGGAACAGCTTGGTGTGCGGCTCCTGGGTACGTGCGGTCACGCGCCAGTCGATGTTGCGCACATCGTCACCGGCCTGGTACACGCGCACCTGGTCGAAATCCACGCCACGCCCGCGCAGCTTGGAATGGTGCAGGCCAACCAGCGGGCTGCGCTGACCGGGGCGGGAAAACAACTGGATTTCGCGCACGCGGTGGCGCATGTCGATCAGTTCGGCGAGGCCGATGCGGATGCCGGGTTCGGCCTGCGGCGCGGTGGGCATGGGTCAGGCGACGGCCACGACGTCGAGGATGCGCTGGACCACGCGGTCCTGGTCGATCCCCGCCGCTTCGGCTTCGAACGACAGGATGATGCGGTGGCGCAGCACGTCGAACAGCACCGCCTGGATGTCTTCGGGGCTGACGAAGTCGCGCCCGGCCAGCCAGGCATGGGCACGGGCGCAGCGGTCGAGGGCGATCGAGCCGCGCGGGCTGGCACCATAGGCGATCCAGTCGGCCAGCTCGGCGTCGAACTTTGCCGGGGTGCGGGTGGCCATGACCAACTGCACCAGGTATTCCTCCACGGCGTCGGCCATGTACAGGCCGAGGATTTCCTTGCGCGCGGCAAAGATCGCCTGCTGGCTGACCCGGCGCTCGGGTTTCACTTCGCC
The DNA here is from genome assembly GCF_001320245.1 of Pseudomonas sp. NBRC 111124. Classification (GTDB taxonomy): domain Bacteria; phylum Pseudomonadota; class Gammaproteobacteria; order Pseudomonadales; family Pseudomonadaceae; genus Aquipseudomonas. Next base: position 137,849 of record NZ_BCBA01000012.1, on the reverse strand, counting down.
GCCCAGCGCTTCGCCACGGGCCTGGGCCAGGATGCGGCGCTCGACGGCGGCATCGGGGAAGCCGATCTTCACATGCATCAGGAAACGGTCGAGCTGGGCTTCGGGCAGCGGGTAGGTGCCTTCCTGCTCGATCGGGTTCTGCGTGGCCATTACCAGGAACAGCGGTGACAGGTCGTAGGTACTGCGGCCCACGCTGACCTGGCGCTCGGCCATGGCTTCGAGCAATGCCGATTGCACCTTGGCCGGGGCACGGTTGATTTCGTCGGCCAGCACCAGATTGTGGAAAATCGGCCCCTGCTGGAACACGAAGCTGCCGGTTTCCGGGCGATAGATCTCGGTGCCGGTGATGTCGGCCGGGAGCAGATCGGGGGTGAACTGGATGCGATGGAACTGCGCCTCGATACCTTCGGCCAGCTCTTTGATGGCCTTGGTCTTGGCCAGGCCCGGTGCACCTTCGACCAGCATGTGGCCGTCGGCCAACAGCACGATCAACAGCCGCTCGACCAGCTTCTCCTGGCCTAGGATCTGAGAGGAAAGAAAGGTGCGTAGCGCGATCAGCGCTTCACGGTGTTCCATCGGCGGCGGTTCCTGGATTTGCGCCAGGGTGCGGGCAGCCTGGCAGGGGGGGATACTTTAATCTATCCGCGGTGCCGCGTCGAAATCTGCACGCAGGCATTGCGGGGTTGGCTGATGTTGCCCGTGGGCTGTTTGTCGTTTTCTGTCGCCTCCAGAGCGAACAGGAATACGACCATGGGCAAGCAATACAGCGGTGTGCGGGTGGGTATCTTCTTTGACGGTACAGGCAACAATCAGGGCAATGCCACTCAGCCTCCCAGCAACATCGCACTCTTGCATGGGCTTTACCCGCAAGGGCAAGTGGGTGCCCAGCAGTTCATCAAACTGTATGTAGAAGGCGTCGGTACCACCACGGGGGCGCCAGATTCGCTGTATGCGCAAGCAACCGGCAGAGGCGCAACGGGTGTGCAAGCGCGTGTGTCCCAGGCTTTGACGGGGGTCGCCGAGCAGTTGCGCCTGCTGGCAGTGCCCGAGCGGGTCGAGTTCGACCTGTTCGGTTTCAGTCGCGGTGCGGCCGCTGCCAGGCATCTGGCCAACCAACTGGGCACCGAAGAGGACCTGCCGGCCGAGCTGCAACGGGCGCGCGCGATTAACTTCATCGGCCTGTTCGACACGGTGGCTGCCATCGTCGACCCCCTGCGCGGTCATTTCGACCCCGCCGATGGGCACCAAGGTGACCTGCGCCTCGGGTTGCCCGCAAGCATTGCCCGGCAAGTGGTGCAGTTGGTGGCCAGGGATGAGCATCGGCACAATTTTGCCCTGGTGCGTAGCTGCAACGACATCATCGTGCCTGGCGTGCATGCCGATATCGGCGGTGGCTATCCGGAGTCGATGCAAGAGCAGGTGTTGTTGAGCAGACCCTTTTCGAACCAGGTGACGCAGGCAACGCCAGCCGAACGAACCCAGGCCTATGCCAAGGCCAGTGCTTCGCTCGCCGACTTTGGCGAACCGTTGCCGCGGGTGTTGACCTGGGAGGTGCCCGCCAATGGGGGCAGGGCGCAGCGGGACGAGGTGCAGAAACACGTGTACGCGGCGGCTTACCGGGAGCGCCAAGTGAGTGGCCATTTGTCGCGGGTCTACCTGAGCATCATGCGTGAACTGGGGCTGCGCAATGGCGTGCCTTTTCTGCCAGTGGGCGATGTCGAGGCTCACAGGGTGCCGGAGGAGTTGCAGGGCGTCAGCGGCACGCTGCACGATCACGTGCTGAACGGCGGTGCGGGGTTGTCTGCTGAGCAAGAGACGTTGTTGCAAACAAGGTACATACATGCCTCGGCACACTGGAACGCATTGAAGGGATTGCACAGCAGTGGGCTGGATACGCTGTTTGTCGACCGGCCGGCGCAGGGTGGGCGGGTGGTGCATGACAACCCTGTTGGCTGAAGGATTGCGCCGACGGGGCCTGCCTCATCGCCGGTCTGGCGATGAGGCAGGAGCCGGCTTCAGTTCTTCGCGCTGGAGTGCTTGCGGCCCTGGTCGCACAGGGCGAACACCACCACCAGCACCCCGGCAATCGCCAGGATCAGCGCCACGCCATCGGTGGAATGGGTTGCCGAACTGGCCACCAGGGCCAGCCCGCCCAGTGGCGCCAAGCCGCCGGCCACCGCCGTGCCGATCTCGCGACCGGTACCAAAGCCGGACGAGCGTGTCTGGGTCGGGAACTGACGACTGAGAAACGAACCCTGCGGGGCGAACATCATCGGTGCGAGGATGCCGGTGCCGATCGCGATGGCGATGTAGATCTGGGTCGGCTCACCGGTGCTCAGCAGCTGCAGGAACGGGTAGGCGAACAGGGCCGACAGTACCCCGCCGAGCATCAGCACGGTCTTGCTGCTCCAGCGGTCGCACAGCCAGCCGAAGAACGGCACGGCGAAGATCGCCACCAAGCTGGCGATGGTCACCGACAGTGAGGTGACATGCGCTTCGACGCCCTTGAACTGGGTCAGGTAGGCCAGCGAGAAGGTCTTGAAGATGTAGCTCAGGGCGTTGTAGCCGATGGCCACGAAGAACACCACGGCCAGGCCCTTGAGGTCGTTCCTGAACAGCAGCTTCAGCGGCGACACCTGCGGCTTGCTGCTGTCGGCCTTGTCCAGCTCCTTGAAATCCGGTGTCTCGGGGATGCTCTTGCGCACCCACAGGCCGATCGCCACCAGGGCGATGCTGGCGATGAACGGGATGCGCCAGCCGCCGGCGAGCAGGAATTCGTTGCCGTTCATGGTCAGCAGATACACCGTGAGCGACGACAGCAGCAGGCCCAGGTTCAGCCCCAGCGCCGGCCAGGCGCCCTGGCTGCCGCGCTTGCCTTCGCTGGCGTGTTCATAGGAGGTGACTGCCGCGCCGGACAGTTCGGCACCGGCACCCAGGCCCTGAATGATGCGGATCACCACCAGCAGGATCGGTGCCCAGATGCCGATGCTCGCATAGCTCGGAATCAGCCCGATCAGCGCCGTGCACACACCCATCATGCAGAAGGTGATCACCAGCACATGCTTGCGCCCGAAGCGGTCGCCCAGGTAGCCGAACAGGATGCCGCCGAAGGGGCGGGCGATGAAGCCGATGGCAAAGGTGGAGAAGGCCAGCAGCGAGGCTACCGCCGGGTTGCTGGCATCGAAGAAGATCTTCGAGAACACGATCGCCGCCATGGTCGCGTAAAGGTAGAAGTCGTACCACTCCAGCATCGAGCCGAAGATGGTCGCCGCCGCCACCTTGCGCAGGCGCTGGCGTTGCTGTTGTGGGGTTTCGTGCGCGGCCGGGGCCGCCTGGTGTACCGACATGAGGGTTCCTTATTGTCTTTGTAGTTGTGGGTGCGGCAGGTTTCAGCGGGCCTTGAGGATCTTTTCGGCGATCATCTGGCCGATGGGAATGGCCGAGGTGGCAGCCGGCGACGGTGCGTTGCAGACGTGCACCATGCGCGGGGTCTCGGCGAACAGGAAGTCATGCACCAAGGCGCCGTTGCGCATCACCGCCTGGGCGCGGATGCCGGCTTCATAGGGCAGCAGGTCTTCCACTTGCAGCGACGGGCAGTACTTGCGGCACTGTTCCAGGTAACCGCGCTTGAACAGCGAGTTCTTCATCTCGGTGGTGCCGGAGCCGAGGTTGTTCCAGATAGTTTTCCAGAAGCCCGGAAAGCTCGCGTACTCGGCCACGTCGCGCCAGTTCACCGAAAACTTGCGGTAGTTCTCGCGGCCAAAGCCGAGCACGGCATTCGGGCCGACGGTGACGCTGCCGTCGATCATGCGGGTCAGGTGCACGCCGAGGAACGGCAGCTCCGGGTCGGGGATCGGGTAGATCAGGTGGTTGACGATCTGGTTTTTGCTCGCCGGCAGGCGGTAGTACTCGCCGCGGAAGGGGATGATCTGGTGGTCGATCTTCACCCCGGCCAGGCGCGCCAGGCGGTCCGACTGCAGGCCAGCACAGGCGACCAGCTGGCGGGCGCGCCAGGTGTGGCTGTCGGTGGCGATGGCGACGTGGTCGGGGTATTCCTGGATAGCGTTCACCCGGGTCGACAGGTGCACCTCGCCACCGGCCTGGCGGATCACCTTGGCCATGGCGTTGCACACCTGGGTGTAGTCGACGATGCCGGTGGCATCGAGGAACAGCGCGCCCTTGCCGACGATGTTCGGCTCACGTTCAGCCAGCGCGGCGGCGTCCAGGCGCTCGACCTTCAGGCCGTTCTGCTGCGAGCGCTCGTACAGCGCTTGCATGCGCTGCACTTCCAGGTCATTGGAGGCCACCAGCAGCTTGCCGCACACCTCGAAGGCGATGCCGTGTTCGCTGCAGAAGTCCTTGGTCGCCTGGGCGCCGCGCTTGCACAGTTCGGCCTTGAGGCTGCCCGGTGCGTAGTAGATGCCCGCATGGATCACGCCACTGTTGTGGCCGGTCTGGTGGCGGCCCAGGCTGGTTTCTTTTTCCAGGATCAGCAGGGAGGCGCCCGGGCGCTGTTCGAGCAGGGCCATCGCGGTGGCGAGGCCGACGATGCCGCCGCCGATGATGCAGTAGTCGTAGGTCATGCAGGGGTACCTTGGTGTTCTTGTCGGTGGATCTGCTTATCAGGTTGTCAGACTAATTGATGCGTAAAAGGGCCCGCGTCAGGCCGCGTCGGTATCTCCGGGGTCAGTCGAGGGCGGGGAGTTCGATCTTCAGGCGCTTGGCCGAGGCGCGCAGGTGCGCTTCGGCGCAGGCTGCGGCCGCCTGGCGGTCGCCATCGGCAATAGCCTGATACAGCGCTTGGTGTTCGCAGTTGGCATCGGCCGAGCCACCCACCGAGTGGGCGGCTGAGTTTTCCCAGGCGGTGCGCCGGGCGCTGGCCAGCTGGCCACCGAGGAAATCGTGGAAGGCCACGAAGTAATCGTTCTTGCTGGCTTCGGCAATTGCCCTGTGGAAGGCCACGTCGGCGGCCGAGGCGGTGGCGAAGTCGCTGCGTTTGTCGAGCATTTCCTTCAGGGCCTTGGCCATGTGAGCCAGGTCCTGTTCATCGCGACGGCGGGCGGCGATGGCGGCGGCCTGGGTTTCGATCCACAGGCGCATTTCGAACATTTGCACCAGGTCCGGCTTGCGGCCCTGGCTGCCGGGGAAGCGGAACACGGTGCCGGCTGGGGTTTGCGAGATGTAGGAACCGAGCCCCCGACGGGCGATGAGCACGCCGTCGGCCTTGAGCTGCGCCACGGCCTCGCGCACCACCGAGCGGCTGACGTTCAGCTGTTCGGCCAGTTGCTGTTCGGTGGGCAGGCGCGATTCGGCGGCCAAACGGCCGGAATCGATTTCGGCGCGGATGGCACTGACAACCCGGTCTACCAAGGTGTCGGGGCGCTGGAGCTCTAGCATGGAAACGGTTGCCTAGTTATCAGGTTGTCAGACAATGCCTGTGGTGGGGCAGGGTGTCAATGGTTTCAGCAGGTTATGAGGCAGGCCCGGCCCTTTCACGGGCACTCCCGCTCCCACAGGTTCGGTGGCAATCCATCCCTGTGGGAGCGGGCGTGCCCGCGAAGAGGCCGGAACAGGAAGACTCAGAGCTCGCTGACGAAGGTGCCGGTGCCGTCGAGGATGTTCCTCAGGGTCAGCGCCACTTCCTCAAGGTCGGTCCCCGCCGAAGTCAGTACGATCTCCAGCGCCTCATCGCCTTTCAGCGCATCACGATCCCCGGCCGCCACCTCGATCAGCAAGCGTTGCGCACTCAAGGTCACCTTCAGCCCATCCAGCGTTGATGGCTCGTCATCCAGGGTCAGGTCGACAGTGTCTTCATCCGGATAACGAGTCAGCAGAAACATCTGCCCCTTGTCGCTGTGGCAGCACAAGGTCGCCATGTTGTCTTCCTCGTCGTCGCAAGGGGTGGCGAACAGCAGGGCGGTCTTGATTTGCATGGCAACGGCTCGGGTTTGTGGAAATGAGAGGGAATTCTGACAGCCTTGAACACATCCATAAACGTAAAGTTGCCAGCCCTTGACCGAAATTGTCGCAGCCTCGCAAGCGGTAATGACCGCTCAGTCGTTAAGCTTCGGCGAGCCCTGAACGTGCCTGCCACGTTCAACGTCTGGTTTTTACCGTCCGGCTTGCCATGGGTTGGCTATCGTTGATCCGTACATGGCGGACATGCACGACGCTTCAACTATTACAAAGCCCAAGCGGAGTACCACAGATGGCGTTCTTCACCGCAGCCAGCAAAGCCGACTTCCAGCATCAACTGCAAGCGGCCCTGGCGCAGCACATCAGCGAACAGTCCCTGCCACAAGTGGCGCTATTCGCCGAGCAGTTCTTCGGCATCATCTCGATGGACGAACTCACCCAGCGCCGGCTTTCGGACTTGGCCGGCTGCACCCTGTCGGCATGGCGCATCATTGAGCGCTTCGACCCCGAATACCCGCAAGTGCGGGTGTACAACCCCGATTACGAGCGCAATGGCTGGCAGTCGACCCATACCGTGGTCGAAGTGCTGCACCACGACTTGCCGTTCCTGGTCGACTCGGTGCGCACCGAGCTGAACCGCCGCGGCTACAGCATCCACACCCTGCAGACCACGGTGCTGAGTGTGCGCCGGGGGGCCAAGGGCGAGCTGCTCGAACTGCTGCCCAAGGGCACCCAGGGCGAGGGTGTGCGCCATGAATCGCTGATGTACCTGGAGATCGATCGCTGCGCCAATGTCGCCGAATTGACGGTGCTGACCCGCGAGCTTGAACAGGTGCTGGCCGAAGTGCGCGTGGCAGTGGCCGATTTCGAGCCGATGAAAGCCAAGCTGCGCGAAGTCGTCGCCGAGGTGGAAAACACCGCCTACGGCCCGGTCCAGCATGAAAAGGGCGAGGTCAAGGCCTTCCTCGAATGGCTGCTGGACAACCACTTCACCTTCCTCGGCTATGAAGAATTCACCGTTCAGGCCGACAGCTCCGGCGGCCAGATGGTCTACGACGAACAGTCGTTCCTCGGTTTGCCGCGCCGCCTGCGGGTGGGGCTGACGGCAGAAGAGCTGCGCATCGAAGACTATGCCGTGGCCTACCTCAACGAGCCGCTTCTGCTGTCGTTCGCCAAGGCCGCATTGCCCAGCCGTGTGCATCGCCCGGCCTATCCGGACTACGTGTCGATCCGCCAGCTGGATGCCGATGGCAAGGTCATCAAGGAACACCGCTTCATGGGCCTGTACACCTCGTCGGTGTATGGCGAGAGCGTGCATGCCATCCCGTACATCCGCGTGAAGGTCGCCGAAGTCGAACGCCGCTCCGGCTTCGATCCCAAGGCGCACCTGGGCAAGGAGCTGGCCCAGGTGCTCGAAGTGCTGCCGCGCGACGACCTGTTCCAGACCCCGATCGACGAACTGTTCAACACCGTGATGTCGATCGTGCAGATCCAGGAGCGCAACAAGATCCGCGTGTTCCTGCGCAAAGACCCATACGGTCGCTTCTGCTACTGCCTGGCCTACGTACCGCGCGAGATCTACTCCACCGAAGTGCGGCAGAAGATCCAGCAGGTGCTGATGGAGCGCCTGAAGGCCAGCGACTGCGAGTTCTGGACCTTCTTCTCCGAATCGGTGCTGGCGCGCGTGCAGCTGATCCTGCGGGTCGACCCGAAGAACCGCATCGACATCGATCCGCAGCAGCTGGAAAACGAGGTGATCCAGGCCTGCCGCTCTTGGCAGGACGACTACTCGGCGCTGGTCATCGAAAACTTCGGCGAAGCCCAGGGCACCAACATCCTCGGTGACTTCCCCAAAGGCTTCCCGGCGGGCTACCGCGAGCGTTTCCCGGCGCATTCCGCCGTGGTCGACCTGCAGCATGTAGTGGCGTTGTCCGAGAACAAGCCACTGGCGATGAGCTTCTACCAGCCGCTGACCCGCCTGGGCGACCGCCTGCTGCACTGCAAGCTGTACCACGCCGACACCCCGCTGGCGCTGTCGGACGTGCTGCCGATCCTGGAAAACCTCGGCCTGCGCGTGCTCGGCGAGTTCCCTTACCGCTTGCGCCATACCAGTGGGCGCGAGTTCTGGATCCACGATTTTGCCTTCACCTACAGCGAAGGCCTGGACCTGGACATCCAGCAGCTCAACGACACCCTGCAGGATGCTTTCATCCACATCGTCAAGGGCGACGCCGAGAACGATGCCTTCAACCGTCTGGTGCTCACCGCCGGCCTGCCATGGCGTGACGTGGCGTTGCTGCGCGCCTATGCCCGCTACCTCAAGCAGATCCGCCTGGGCTTCGACCTCGGCTATATCGCCAGCACCCTGAACAACCACACCGACATCGCCCGCGAGCTGACCCGGTTGTTCAAGACCCGCTTCTACCTGGCGCGCAAGCTCACCACCGACGACCTGGACGACAAGCAGCAGCGCCTGGAGCAGGCGATTCTCACGGCACTGGACGATGTCCAGGTACTTAACGAGGACCGCATCCTGCGCCGCTACCTGGACCTGATCAAGGCCACCCTGCGCACCAACTTCTACCAGCCGGACGCCAACGGCCAGAACAAGTCGTACTTCAGCTTCAAGTTCAACCCCAAGCTGATCCCCGAGCTGCCCAAGCCTGTGCCGAAGTTCGAGATCTTCGTCTATTCGCCACGGGTCGAGGGTGTGCACCTGCGCTTCGGCAACGTCGCCCGCGGCGGCCTGCGCTGGTCGGACCGCGAGGAAGACTTCCGCACCGAAGTACTGGGCCTGGTGAAAGCCCAGCAGGTGAAGAACTCGGTGATCGTGCCGGTCGGTGCCAAGGGTGGCTTCCTGCCGCGCCGGCTGCCGCTGGGCGGTACCCGCGACGAGATCGCTGCCGAGGGCGTGGCGTGCTATCGCATCTTCATCTCCGGGCTGCTCGACATCACCGACAACCTCAAGGACGGTGGCGTGGTGCCGCCGGCCAACGTGGTGCGCCACGATGACGACGACCCGTACCTGGTGGTGGCCGCCGACAAGGGCACCGCGACCTTCTCCGACATCGCCAACGGCATTGCCATCGACTACGGCTTCTGGCTCGGCGACGCGTTCGCCTCGGGCGGCTCGGCCGGTTATGACCACAAGAAGATGGGCATCACCGCCCGTGGTGCCTGGGTTGGCGTGCAGCGCCACTTCCGCGAGCGCGGCATCAATGTGCAGCAGGACCCGATCACCGTGATCGGCATCGGCGACATGGCCGGTGACGTGTTCGGCAATGGCCTGCTGATGTCCGACAAGCTGCAACTGGTGGCGGCGTTCAACCACCTGCACATCTTCATCGACCCGAACCCGGACCCGGCGACCAGCTTCGCCGAGCGCAAGCGCCTGTTCGACCTGCCGCGCTCGGCCTGGAGCGACTACGACGCCAGCATCATGTCCGAAGGCGGCGGGATCTTCCCGCGCAGTGCCAAAAGCATCGCCATCAGCCCGCAGATGAAGGAACGCTTCGCCATCGAGGCCGACCGCCTGACCCCGACCGAACTGCTGCACGCGCTGCTCAAGGCGCCGGTCGACCTGCTGTGGAACGGCGGTATCGGCACCTACGTCAAAGCCAGCAGCGAAAGCCACGCCGATGTCGGCGACAAGGCCAACGACGCGCTGCGCGTCAATGGCAATGAGCTGCGCTGCAAGGTGGTGGGCGAGGGCGGCAACCTCGGCATGACCCAGCTGGGCCGCGTCGAGTTCGGTCTGAACGGCGGCGCCACCAACACCGACTTCATCGACAACGCCGGTGGCGTGGACTGCTCCGACCACGAGGTCAACATCAAGATCCTGCTCAACGAAGTGGTGCAGGGTGGCGACATGACCGAGAAGCAGCGCAACCAGTTGCTCGGCAGCATGACCGACGAAGTGGGCAATCTGGTGCTGGGCAACAACTACAAGCAGACCCAGGCGCTGTCGCTGGCAGCCCGCCGTGCCCGCGAGCGGATCGCCGAATACAAGCGCCTGATGGCTGACCTCGAAGGCCGTGGCAAGCTGGATCGGGCCATCGAGTTCCTGCCGTCCGAAGAGCAGTTGGCCGAGCGCCTGGCCGCCGGCCATGGTCTGACCCGCGCCGAACTGTCGGTGCTGATCTCGTACAGCAAGATCGACCTCAAGGAGCAGCTGCTCAAGTCGCTGGTGCCGGACGACGATTACCTGACCCGCGACATGGAAACCGCCTTCCCACCGTCGCTGGTCAGCAAGTTCGCCGAGGCCATGCGCCGTCACCGGCTGAAGCGCGAAATCGTCAGCACCCAGATCGCCAACGACCTGGTCAACAACATGGGCATCACCTTCGTCCAGCGTCTGAAGGAATCGACCGGCATGAGCCCGGCCAACGTCGCTGGGGCCTATGTGATCGTGCGCGACATCTTCCACCTGCCGCACTGGTTCCGCCAGATCGAGGCGCTGGACTATCAGGTGCCAGCGGAAATCCAGCTGACCCTGATGGACGAGCTGATGCGCCTGGGCCGCCGCGCCACCCGCTGGTTCCTGCGCAGCCGGCGCAACGAGCAGGATGCCGGGCGCGACAGCGCGCACTTCGGGCCGAAGATCGCCCAGCTGGGTCTCAAGCTCGACGAGCTGCTGGAAGGCCCGACCCGCGAGCGCTGGATGGTGCGTTACCAGAGCTTCGTCGACGCCGGTGTGCCGGAGTTGCTGGCGCGCATGGTGGCCGGTACCACCCACCTGTACACCCTGTTGCCGATCATCGAGGCTTCGGACGTGACTGGCCATGACCCGGCGCAGGTGGCCAAGGCGTTCTTCGCCGTGGGCAGTGCACTGGACCTGACCTGGTACCTGCAGGAAATCAGCAACCTGCCGGTGGAAAACAACTGGCAGGCCCTGGCCCGCGAGGCGTTCCGCGACGACATCGACCTGCAGCAGCGGGCGATCACCATCTCGGTCCTGCAGATGGCCGATGCCCCGGATGACATGGATGCCCGTGTGGCGCTGTGGGCCGAACAGCACCGGGTGATGGTCGAGCGCTGGCGCGCCATGCTCGACGACCTGCGCAATGCCACCGGCACCGACTATGCGATGTACGCGGTGGCCAACCGCGAGCTGGTCGACCTGGCTTTGAGCGGGCAGGCGGCGGTGGTGCCGTCCTGATCCTGGCGCTGAAATGAGAAAGCCCCGGCAGTGATGCCGGGGCTTTTTCGTACCGCCAGAACCGGCCTCTTCGCGGGGCAAGCCCGCTCCTACAGGTACAGCGCGGACCCTGTAGGAGCGGGCTTGCCCCGCGAAGAGGCCGGTATCGGCTTACTTGAATCTGCGCTCGACGCCTTTCTCGACCAGGATCTTCGCCGAAATCTCTTCCACGGAAAAATGCGTGGAGTTGATGTTGGGAATGTTCTCGCGACGGAACAGGTTCTCCACCTCGCGCACCTCGAACTCGCACTGGGCAAAGCTCGAATAGCGGCTGTTGGGCTTGCGCTCGTGGCGGATGGCGGTCAGGCGGTCGGGGTCGATGGTCAGGCCGAACAGTTTGCTGTGGTGCTTTTTCAGCACCGCCGGCAGCTGCAGGCGTTCCATGTCGTCCTCGGTCAATGGGTAGTTGGCGGCCCGGATGCCGAACTGCATGGCCATGTACAGGCAGGTCGGGGTTTTGCCGCAGCGCGACACGCCGACCAGAATCAGGTCGGCTTTGTCGTAGTAGTGGGTGCGCGCGCCGTCGTCGTTGTCCAGGGCGAAGTTCACCGCCTCGATGCGTTCCATGTAGTTGGAGTTGCCACCAATCGAGTGCGATTTGCCCACGGAATACGACGAATGGGCGGTCAATTCCTGTTCAAGCGGGGATAAAAACGAAGAAAAGATGTCGATCATGAAGCCGTTCGACGTTGCCAGGATCTCACGGATGTCTTGGTTGACAATGGTGTCGAAGATGATCGGCCGCATGCCGTCCCGCTCGGCGGCGGCGTTGATCTGCTGCACCATGGTCCGCGCTTTTTCCGGGCTGTCGATGTACGGACGGGTGAATTTATTGAACGGAATGCTCTCGAATTGAGCGAGCAGGCTCTGACCCAGAGTTTCGGCAGTGATGCCGGTGCCATCGGAGATGAAGAACGCGGTTCGTTTCATTTGCGATCTGGGCCTTAAGCTGATGACGTTTCTTGGATATGATAAGTTCGGTTTGCCGAATGCGGCTGTCGCCATTCTGCCATATTTTGCGAACCTATTTTCCAGGTACAGGCCACAAGCGTCCGGCCCAGTCAACGAAGGCAGGCGGGCGCCCTTGAGCTTTTCCAATACAGTTAGTGGAGAGATCACCTTGGTAGAGTACGTAGTTTCCCTCGATAAGCTCGGCGTCCACGATGTGGAGCATGTGGGGGGCAAGAACGCATCCCTCGGCGAGATGATCAGTAACCTCGCTGGTGCCGGCGTGTCGGTGCCGGGCGGCTTTGCCACTACGGCTCAGGCGTACCGTGATTTTCTCGAACAGAGTGGCCTGAACGACCAGATTCACGCCGCCCTCGACGCACTGGACGTGGATGACGTCAACGCCCTGGCCAAGACCGGCGCGCAGATCCGTCAGTGGGTGATGGAGGCCGAATTCCCGGCGCGTCTGGATTCGGAAATCCGTACCGCCTTCGCCGAGATGTCCAAGGGCAACGACAACATGGCCGTGGCCGTGCGTTCCTCGGCCACCGCCGAAGACCTGCCGGACGCCTCGTTCGCCGGCCAGCAGGAAACCTTCCTTAACATCCGTGGCGTCGACAACGTGATCCGCGCGGCCAAGGAAGTGTTCGCTTCGCTGTTCAACGACCGCGCCATCGCCTACCGCGTGCACCAGGGCTTCGACCACAAGCTGGTGGCCCTGTCCGCCGGCGTGCAGCGCATGGTCCGTTCCGAAACCGGCACCGCCGGCGTGATGTTCACCCTCGACACCGAATCGGGCTTCCGTGACGTGGTATTCATCACCGGCGCCTACGGCCTGGGTGAAACCGTGGTGCAGGGTGCGGTCAACCCTGACGAATTCTACGTACACAAACAAACCCTGGAGGCCGGCCGCCCGGCCATCCTGCGTCGCAACCTGGGCAGCAAGGCGATCAAGATGGTCTATGGCGACGAAGCCAAGGCCGGTCGCTCGGTCAAGACCGTCGAGGTCGAGCGCGCCGAACGTGCGCGCTTCTGCCTGAGCGACGACGAAGTCAACGAGCTGGCCAAGCAGGCGATGATCATCGAGCAGCACTACCAGCGCCCGATGGACATCGAATGGGCCAAGGACGGTGACGACGGCAAGCTGTACATCGTCCAGGCCCGCCCTGAGACCGTGAAGAGCCGCGCCAGCGCCAACGTCATGGAACGTTACCTGCTCAAAGAGAAGGGCACCGTGCTGGTTGAAGGCCGCGCCATCGGCCAGCGCATCGGCGCCGGCAAGGTCCGCGTGATCAACGACGTGTCCGAGATGGACAAGGTGCAGCCGGGCGACGTGCTGGTCTCCGACATGACTGACCCGGACTGGGAACCGGTCATGAAGCGCGCCAGTGCCATCGTCACCAACCGTGGCGGCCGTACCTGCCACGCGGCGATCATCGCTCGTGAGCTGGGTATCCCGGCCGTGGTCGGCTGCGGCAATGCGACCCAGGTGCTCAAAGACGGCCAGGGCGTAACCGTCTCCTGCGCCGAAGGCGATACCGGCTTCATCTTCGAAGGCGAGCTGGGCTTCGACGTCAAGCAGAACTCGGTGGACGCCATGCCGGAGCTGCCGTTCAAGATCATGATGAACGTCGGCAACCCGGACCGCGCCTTCGACTTCGCCCAGCTGCCGAACGCGGGTGTAGGCCTGGCGCGTCTGGAATTCATCATCAACCGCATGATCGGCGTGCACCCCAAGGCGCTGCTGAACTACGCGGGCCTGCCAGCCGAGCTGAAGGACAGCGTCGACAAGCGCATCGCCGGTTACGACGACCCGGTCGGCTTCTATGTCGAGAAGCTGGTCGAAGGCATCAGCACCCTGGCTGCGGCCTTCTACCCGAAAAAGGTCATCGTGCGGCTGTCGGACTTCAAGTCCAACGAATACGCCAACCTCATCGGCGGCAAGCTGTACGAGCCGGAAGAAGAAAACCCGATGCTGGGCTTCCGCGGTGCCTCGCGCTACATCAGCGAGTCGTTCCGTGACTGCTTCGAGCTCGAGTGCCGTGCGCTGAAGCGCGTGCGCAACGAAATGGGCCTGACCAACGTCGAGATCATGGTGCCGTTCGTGCGTACCTTGGGCGAAGCCAGCCAGGTCGTCGACCTGCTCGCCGAAAATGGCCTTGCCCGCGGCGACAACGGCCTGCGCGTGATCATGATGTGCGAGCTGCCGTCCAACGCCATTCTCGCCGAAGAGTTCCTCGAGTACTTCGACGGCTTCTCGATCGGTTCGAACGACCTGACCCAGCTGACCCTGGGCCTGGACCGCGACTCGGGCATCATCGCCCACCTGTTCGATGAGCGTAACCCTGCGGTGAAAAAGTTGCTGGCCAATGCCATCCAGGCGTGCAACAAGGCCGGCAAGTACATCGGCATCTGCGGCCAGGGCCCATCGGACCACCCGGACCTGGCCAAGTGGCTGATGGAGCAGGGCATCGAAAGCGTGTCGCTGAACCCGGACTCGGTACTCGAGACTTGGTTCTTCCTGGCTGAAGGCCAAGGCGCGGCCTGATGCGGTAAGTTGCGGGGGGCGCGTCTGGCGCGCCCCCGCCTGGTTATTTCCAGGGCGAGTTCCAGTGATGGATCCCGCCCTTTTTTGTGCACCAAGCAACCTTATGCAAAGCAGCAGCAACCTTTTTCCCGTGGCCTTGCTCAGTGCCGAGCGCCGCGGTGACCTCAGCGAAGACGTGTACCGGATCAAGGCCGGCAACAGCCCTGACCCCACCGTCGAGCTGGCCATTACCCGTCTGGGCCTGGCTGATCTGGGCCGGGCCCAGGGCGTGCCGGTGATTCTGCTGCATGGCAGTTTCTCCAACCGGCGCTTCTGGTATTCGCCCAAGGGCATTGGCCTTGGGGCCCATCTGGCGCGTGCCGGGTTCGACGTGTGGATCCCGGAGATGCGCGGCCACGGCCTGTCACCGCGTAACCGCAACTGGAAACACAACAGCGTGGCGGACTATGCCCGTGACGACCTGCCGTTGATCGCGGCGTTCGTGCGCGAGCAGTCTGGCCAGTCGCCGCATTGGGTCGGCCACTCCTTGGGTGGCACCACCTTGGTGGCGGCCTTGGGTGGCGGCTTTCTCAAGGCAGATCAAGCCGCCAGTGTCGCGCTTTTCGGTACCCAGATCAGTCGGGTCTACTGGCCGCTTAAAGTCCCGCCGCTGACCTGGGGGGTGAAACTGCTGCTCAAACGATGGGGGCAGATTTCCGGGCCGCGTTTCAAGCGTGGGCCGGAGGACGAGCCGATCGGCCTGGCGCTCGAAAGCATGCGCTGGCATAGGCTGTTCGGGCGTTTTGGCGACAAGCAGAACGACTGGTGGGCGGGGTTGGCCGACGTGGATGTGCCGTTGCTGGCGGTGGCCGGCGCGGGGGACTTCCAGGACCCGGTCTGGGCCTGCCGCAAGCTGTTCGATCAGCTCGGTGGCGAGCGCAAACAGTTCCTGCGGCTGGGCCGTGAAGAGGGCTTCGAGGCCTTCGGGCATGTCGACATGCTTGTAAGCAAGGCGGCGCAGGCGCAGGTCTGGCCGCTGGTGGAGCGCTGGTTGCGCGATCCGCTGTTGCCGGTGCATGAGTCGACGGTGGTGCGCGAGCCTGTCCCTATCGGTTGAGCACAACTGACTGCCCGGTCCCGGATGACTGCGACAGCGTCTACGGTGTAGCCTTGGCCGACACCCGCTTTCGTTGTGACTGACAGGAGCTTCCCATGCAGCATTACGTAACGCCCGACCTGTGTGACGCCTACCCGGACCTGGTTCAGGTGCTGGAACCGATGTTCAGCAACTTCGGAGGTCGCGATTCCTTCGGTGGCCAGATCGTCACCATCAAGTGCTTCGAAGACAACTCCCTGGTCAAGGATCAGGTCGAGCTCGATGGCAAGGGCAAGGTCCTGGTGATCGATGGGGGGGGGTCGCTGCGCCGTGCGCTGCTCGGTGACATGCTCGCGGAAAAGGCGGCCAAGAATGGCTGGGAAGGCTTGGTGATCTATGGCTGCGTGCGTGACGTCGACGTGTTGATCCAGACCGACGTCGGTGTGCAGGCCTTGGCCAGCCATCCAATGAAGACCGACAAGCGCGGCATTGGCGACCTCAACGTGGCCGTGACCTTTGCCGGTGTCACCTTCCACCCGGGTGAGTACCTGTACGCTGACAACAATGGCGTGATCATCTCGCCAAGCCCGTTGAAAATGCCAGAGTGACGCGCAGTACGCGCTGATGGAGCTTTGATGTTCGAGGAAGACAACGCGCAGTGGGGGCTGGTGCATGCCCTGGTGCTCGATGGCAAAGGCGGCGCGCGTTCGATCGCCCGGACCGAGCTGGACGGCTTGCAATTGCAGCCGCAGGAAAGCCTGTGGTTGCACTGGGACCGCAGTCATCCGCAGACCCGCACCTGGCTGTTGCAGGACAGCGGCCTGAGCGAGTTCGCCTGCGACCTGCTGCTGGAGGAAAACACGCGGCCACGGTTGTTGCCGCAACCTGGGGAGCAGCTGCTGCTGTTCCTGCGTGGGGTCAACCTCAACCCGGGCGCCGAGCCCGAGGACATGGTCTCGGTGCGCATCCATGCCCAGGCGCAGCGGGTCATCTCGTTGCGCTTGCGGCCGTTGCGTGCCAGCGATGAAATCCTTCAGCAGCTGGAAGAGGGCAGGGGGCCGAAATCGGCGTCTGAACTGTTGCTGTTGATGGGCGAATTGCTGACCGAGAAGGTCCAGAGCCTGGTCAGCGACCTCTCGGAACTGGTCGACGACGAAGAAGAAAAGGTCGAATCCGACGAACGGTATACCCCGGAGCATGGCAGCCTGCAGCAGATTCGTCGCCGCGCCGCAGGGTTGCGCCGCTTCCTGGCGCCACAGCGGGAAATCTACGCCCAGCTGTCACGCAGCAAGTGGAGTTGGTTCTGCGATGCCGATGCCGATTACTGGAACGAGCTGAACAACAGCCTGATCCGCTACCTTGAAGAACTCGAACTGACCCGCGAGCGGGCAGCGCTGGTGCTGGAAAGCGAAGACCGCCGGCGCAGCGAGCGGATGAACCGGACCATGTACCGCTTCGGCATCATCACCTGCATCTTCCTGCCCATGAGCTTCATCACCGGCCTGCTGGGCATCAACGTCGGTGGCATTCCGGGAGCGAGCAATCCCTATGGTTTCCTGTTGGCCTGCATTGTCGTGCTGGCCCTGGCAGTGGGGCAGTGGTGGTTGTTCCGGCGGTTGCGTTGGGTATGAAGGTGTCGAGTCATCTTGAAACATTCGTCGCATGGCGATGTGTGACCCATCGCCTGGCCATCTCGTCTCTGAGTGACACTGCGCGAGGTGCCTATGCACGATCCGTTTGAACAATCCCTGCGTGACCTGCTCAACGCGTCGCCCTCTGGTGAGGAGCGAGACGACGCCGCGTGCCTGGGTCGCGTGCTGAAAACCGCCAACCGCCAGGTCGGTGCCGGTGATCTGTTCAGCTTGCTTGGCCGCTGGAGCCAGGCGCTGCTGATCGCCGTGAACAATGGATCGGCGCACGTTGCGCCGGTGCGTCGACACTCTACCCGCAACGCTGCCAAAAGCAGCAAAGCAGATAAGGCCGATTGACTATGGAACTGAATCTCTGGACCCAGAGCCTGCTCACTGCGATGACCGCTCTATGGACCAAGGTAGCTAACTTCATCCCCAACCTGTTCGGCGCGCTGGTCGTGGTGCTGCTTGGTTTCGTGGTGGCCAAGCTGCTCGACACACTGCTTTCCAAACTTCTGGCCAAGTTCGGCCTGGACCGCCTGATGGCCGGTACCGGGCTGACCAAGATGCTGGGCCGGGTTGGCATTCAGGTGCCGATCTCGACCCTGATCGGCAAGATCGTCTATTGGTTCGTGTTGCTGATCTTCCTTGTCTCGGCGGCTGAATCGCTGGGCCTGGAGCGCGTGTCGGCAACGCTCGACATGCTCGCCCTGTACCTGCCCAAGGTGTTTGGTGCAGCCCTGGTGCTGCTGGCCGGCGTACTGCTGGCGCAGGTGGCCAATGGCCTGGTGCGCGGTGCTGCCGAAGGTATCGGCCTGGAATACTCCGCAGGCCTGGGCCGCATCACCCAAGGCCTGGTGATCATCATCAGCATATCGGTGGCCATCAGCCAGCTCGAGGTCAAGACCGACCTGCTCAACCACGTGATCGTCATTGGTTTGATAACCGTTGGTCTGGCCGTTGCGCTTGCCATGGGCCTTGGCAGCCGCGAAATCGCCGGCCAGATCCTGGCCGGTATCTACGTTCGCGAACTCTACCAGGTCGGCCAGCAGGTGCGGATTGGAGAGGTTGAAGGCATGATCGAAGAGATCGGCACGGTCAAGACGACGCTGCTGACCGATGATGGCGAACTGGTGTCGCTGTCCAATCGCGTGCTCCTCGAGCAGCGAGTCAGTAGCCGCTAACCGCACAAAAGCTGTTAATGTATGCCGCCGCGAAAATCGCCCCATGGGGCTGAGCGGCGACATTGACCTGACTGTCGGCCAGATCCGTTTTGAATAAAGTTCAATCGCCGCCCATGCGTTATGACCCACGCGAACTCACCGACGAGGAGTTGGTGGCGCGTTCGCATGAGGAGCTGTATCACGTAACCCGCGCCTATGAGGAGCTCATGCGGCGCTACCAGCGGACCCTGTTCAACGTCTGTGCGCGTTATTTGGGGAACGACCGCGATGCTGATGATGTCTGTCAGGAAGTGATGCTGAAAGTGCTGTACGGTCTGAAGAACTTCGAGGGCAAGTCCAAGTTCAAGACCTGGCTCTACAGCATTACCTACAACGAATGCATTACCCAGTACCGCAAGGAGCGTCGTAAACGCCGGTTGATGGATGCCTTGAGCCTGGACCCTATAGAAGAGGCGTCCGAAGAGAAGGCTCCGAAACCGGAAGAAAAAGGCGGGCTGGACAAGTGGCTGGTGCATGTGAACCCGATCGATCGGGAAATTTTGGTGCTGCGCTTTGTCGCGGAACTGGAATTTCAGGAAATCGCCGATATCATGCACATGGGCTTGAGCGCAACGAAAATGCGCTACAAGCGCGCGCTAGACAAGCTTCGTGAGAAATTTGCAGGTCTGGATGAAACTTAGTCCCTTGTAAATATCTCTAACGGATCGGCGAGTTCTGCTAGACTTGCCGTCGAGTTGTCCCCCGGATGTTGGTGGGACTGCTTAACTATCACCAGATGGGGATTTAACGGATGAAATTGAAAAACACCTTGGGCTTGGCCATTGGCTCGCTCGTCGCAGCTACTTCGTTCGGCGTTTTGGCTCAAGGCCAAGGCGCAGTCGAAGTCGAAGGCAACGTGACCAAGCAGTACTACGACAGCGAGCGTAACTTCAAGAACGACGGCACCAACCCTGGTGTTCGTCTGGGTTACTTCCTGACTGACGACGTATCCCTGGACCTGGGCTACAACGAGACTCACAACGCTCGTGGCGAAGTCTTCAACAAAGACATCAAAGGTTCCAAGGCCAAGCTGGACGCTACCTACCACTTCGGTACCGTCGGCGACGCTCTGCGTCCGTACGTTTCCGCTGGTTTCGCGCACGAGAGCCTGGGCCAGGCCACTCGTAACGGCCGTGACCACTCCACCTTCGCCAACGTTGGCGCTGGCGCCAAGTGGTACATCACCGACATGTTCTTCGCCCGTGCCGGCGTTGAAGCCAACTACAACATCGACGACGGCAACACCGAGTGGGGCCCAGTCGTGGGTGTTGGTCTGAACTTCGGTGGCAGCGGTGGCAAAGTTGCTGCAGCGCCTGCTCCAGTCGCTGAAGTGTGCTCCGACTCCGACAACGACGGCGTTTGCGACAACGTCGACAAGTGCCCAGACACCCCAGCCAACGTTACCGTTGACGCTGATGGCTGCCCGGCTGTTGCCGAAGTCGTTCGCGTTGAGCTGGACGTCAAGTTCGACTTCGACAAGTCGGTCGTCAAGCCAAACAGCTACGGCGACATCAAGAACCTGGCTGACTTCATGAAGCAGTACCCACAGACCACCACCGTGGTTGAAGGTCACACTGACTCCGTGGGCCCAGACGCTTACAACCAGAAGCTGTCCGAGCGTCGTGCCAACGCTGTGAAGCAGGTTCTGACCCAGCAGTACGGCGTAGAATCCAGCCGTGTTGACTCGGTTGGCTACGGCGAAACCCGTCCGGTTGCCGACAACGCCACCGAAGAAGGCCGCGCTATCAACCGTCGCGTTGAAGCTCAGGTAGAAGCCCAGTCCAAGTAATTGGCCTGAAGCTTCAATGAAAAACCCGGCCTCGGCCGGGTTTTTCTTTGCCTGAAATTTGTGCCGTCAACCGCGAGCGAGTTCAGCCCTTGAGCAGGGCGAAGAGCAGAATCAGGTTGAACAACAGGGACAGCAGGGCCAGGGTTTGCCAGACCTTCAGTGGCTCGCGCTCGAGCAACGGGCGCGGACGGCTTGGCAGTGGCTGGCGGTCGCCGCGTTCGAGCAGAAGCAACCACTGTTCGGCGGTTTCAAAGCGTTGCGCCGGGTCCGTCTCCACGGCTTGCTGCAGGTTGTGCTGCAGCCATTCAGGCAAGTCGGGGCGATAGCGCGAGGCGTTGACCGCCTGGCCGAAGCGGGGGCGCTGGAAAGCCTCGATCTCGCCGTAGGGGTAGTGCCCAGTCAGCAGGTGATAGAGGGTGACGCCGACCGCGTACAGGTCCTGGCGTGGGCTCGGCGGCTGGCCTTCGAAGGCTTCCGGGGCAATGAACGAGGGCGTGCCGGGCAGTTCGTGCAGCGGCTCTTGGGAAAGGCCGGGGCAGTACGCCAAGCCGAAATCCAGCAGCCGCAGCTGGCCGTCATCACCCAGGTGCAGGTTGTCGGGGTTGATGTCACGGTGCAGCAGGTTGCGCCGGTGCAGCACGCCGACCGCTTGCAGCAGTTGGCGGGCGATTTCCATCCACTGGGCCAGCGCCAATGGACCCTGCTCGGCGACGTGGGCCGCGAGGGTCTTGCCGCTGTGCTCGCGCATCACATAGTAAAGGTGCTGGCGCTGGCTGGCAGCATGCAGCTCGGGAAAGTGGCGGCCTGCAACCCGGCGCAGGAACCACTCCTCCAGCAGCAGGGCTTGGGCGGCGCCGGGCTCCTGTTCGCGGTGCTCAGGCAGGGTCTTCAGCAGCCATGGCCGGCCTTGGGTGTCGCGTACACGATAGAGCAGTGACTGGCGGCTTTGTTTCAGGCGCGTTTCAACCTGCCAACCATCGATCGTTTGGGTGTCCCGCAGCGGGCCTGGCAATGGCCACTGCTGCAGTTGCACCAGGGTGTCGCCGAGGTTGGCCGTACCCAATTGCTCGACCCGCACCAGCAAGGCACTGGCATTGTCCTGGCTGCCATTGTGATGGGCGCTGGCAACCAGGGTATCGGCGGCCACCTGCAGGTCGGGCTGCTCGCGCAGCACGGCCTGGATGTGCTGGTCGCCCAGGCTGGCCCATACACCATCGCTGAGCAGCAAGTAGCATTCACCGGCCTGCAGTTCGCCGTCCAGGTAGTCGACCAGCAGGTGCTGGTCCAGGCCCAGCGCGCGCTTGAGCACGTGCTGCATGCCGGCTTGGTCCCAGACGTGGTCTTCGCTCAGGCACTGCAGGCGCCCGGCGTGCCAGCGATAGGCCCGGCAGTCGCCCACGTGTGCCAAGGTGAAGCGGCGCCCGCGCAGCACCAGGGCGCTCAGTGTGGTTAGCAGCGGTTGATTGCCCTGGGCGCGCAACCAACGGTTCTGTGCCAGCAGCAGGCGGTCCAGGGCCTGGGCCACGCCCCAGGTGGCGGGCGTGGCGTAGTAGTCCATGGCCAGTGCCTGCAGGCTGGCGCGGGCTGCGAGGCCACCGTCGGCGCACTGGCTGACGCCATCGGCGAGCGCAAACAGGTAACCCTTGCTGGCGGCCAGCTCCGGCGCCGGCGTGACCAGGCGCAAAGCGTCCTGGTTCTCCGTGCGAGGCCCGGTGGCGCTGGCCTGGGCAAAACTCAATTGCAGGCTCATGGCGCTGCCTCAGACCCGTGCCGCAGTAACCGCTGCCGAGCCCCAGGTGGTGCGCCAGCGTTGCTTGACCCCATGCAGGCCGAACCAGGCAATCAGGCCAAGACTGGCAAACAGCCACAAGCCCAGTTGATAGTCGCCGGTGTGCTGCTTGAGGGTGCCGAGTCCTGCTGCCAGCAGGAAGCCACCGATGCCACCGGCCATGCCGATCAGCCCGGTCATCACGCCGATCTCTTGACGAAAGCGTTGCGGTACCAGCTGGAACACCGCGCCATTGCCGGCACCGAGGCCGAGCATCGCGCAGACGAACAGCGCCAGGGCGGCTGCGGCACTTGGCAGGTTGAAACCGACCGCGGCGATGCAGATGGCGGCCACGCTGTACATGGCCAGCAGGGTGCGGATGCCGCCGAAACGGTCGGCCATCGCGCCACCCAGCGGGCGCATCAGGCTGCCGGCGAACACACAGGCAGCGGTGTAGTAACCGGCGGTGACCGGGCTCAGGGCGTACTGGTCGCTGAAGTAGCCGGGCAGCGCGCTGGCCAGGCCAATGAAGCCGCCGAAGGTGACGCTGTAGAAGAACATGAACCACCAGCTGTCACGGTCGCCAAGGGCCTTGAGGTAGTCGGCCGCAGCTTTTGGTTTGGGCCGTTGTGGGGCATTGCGGGCGAGCAGGGCGAACAGCGCCAGGGTCAGCAGCAGCGGCAGCACGGCAAAGCCGAACACATTGTTCCAGCCAAACGCAGCGGCGAGCACCGGCGCCAGCAGGGCGGCGAACACCGTGCCGGAGTTGCCCGCGCCAGCGATCCCCATGGCCTTGCCCTGATGTTGTGGCAGGTACCACTGCGAGGCGAGCGGCAGCGACACGGCGAACGAGGCACCGGCAACACCGAGGAACACGCCCAGCAGCAGGGCTTGCCCATAAGTGTGCACGCCCAGGTACCAGGCGCCGGCCAGGGCGACGATGACGATCACCTGGCCAATCAGGCCGGCGGTCTTCGGCGACAGGCGATCGACCAGCACGCCCATGACGAAGCGCAGCACCGCACCGGCAAGGATCGGCGTGGCCACCATCAGGCCACGCTGCTGGGCGCTCAATTGCAGGTCGGCAGCGATCTGCACCGCCAGCGGGCCCAGCAGGTACCAGACCATGAAACTCAGGTCGAAGTACAGGAACGCGGCGAACAGCGTGGGCACATGCCCGGATTTCCAGAAGCTGGTACTCATCGAACACCTCACTCGGCAAAGCAACGGGAACGAAAAAAGACGCCGCTACCCGGTCCACTGGCGTGGAGGGGAGAGCGACGTCTTTGTCGGGAGTCTTATGAGGCAACCGCCGTTGGCTACCGGTGAAGTATTTTGAGCAAGAGCTGGGCCAACTCGATCAGCCGAGCATTTCATGCATGGCAATGATCTGTTCGGCCACCTGGATCAGCTTCTGCTGCCGACTCATGGCCTGTCGGCGCATCAGGGTGTAGGCCTGCTCCTCGTTGCAGTCCTTCATTTTCATCAGCAACCCCTTGGCCTGCTCGATGCGCTTGCGCTCGGCCAGTTGCTGGTCGCGTGCGAGCAGCTGGGCCTTGAGCGCCTGGTCGCTCTCGAAGCGGGCCATGGCCACATCGAGTATCGGCTGCAGCCGGGCGGCATGAATGCCTTCCACGATGTAGGCGCTAACCCCGGCCTGGATCGCCTGGCGCATCATCGCCGGGTCGTGCTCGTCGGTGAACAGTAGGATGGGGCGCGGCTGGTCTCGGCTGACCAGCACCACCTGTTCCATGACATCGCGGTCGGGTGAGTCGGTATCGATCAGCACGACATCCGGGCGCACTGTTCCGACGCAAGCGGGCAGATCAATGGTCAGGTCTGGGGCCTCGATCACTTCGAACCCCGCTTCGCGCAGTGCGGCCTTCAGGCGGCCAAGCTTTTTTTGGGTATCGTCTATCAGCAAGATGCGCAGCATGGCCATGGTCCTCACAGACCGATCCGGGCATCGGGCATTTCGCCCAAGGCGTGCAGGTGGAAGCTGCGGGCATAGGCATACGGATCACTGCCGTCCCAGCGCGTGCCGTCGATCAGCAGGCTGCTGCGCATCGCTGACGCGGGGCAAGGCACGCCGAGTGCGGTAGCGGCCTCGATATACAGCTCCAGCTGCTGCACCTGCCGCGCCACGGCTAGGTAATCGGGGTCGTCGCGCAACAGGCCCCAGCGACGGAACTGGGTCATGAACCACATGCCGTCCGACAGATAAGGCAGATTGACGCGGCCCTGGTCGTACAGGCGCAGGCTGTGACGGTCGTGCCAGGCGTTGCCCAGGCCGTCCTGATAGTCGCCTAGCAAGCGCGGCTCGAGGTTTTCCAGCGGCGTGTCCAGGTAGGGGCTGCCGCTGAGCAATTGTGCGGTGCTGCGCAGGTTCTCTGGACTCTGTTCGATGAACCGGCTGGCAGCTAGCACTGCCTTTACCAGAGCGCGTGCGCTGTTGGGATAGTGCTCGACGAAGGCGCGGGCGCAGGCCAGTACCTTCTCCGGGTGGTCGGGCCAGATCGACTGGCTGGTGGCCAGGGTAAAGCCCTGGCCTTGGCTGACGGCAGCGGCGGACCAGGGTTCGCCGACGCAGAAGCCGTCGATGCGACCGGCCTGGACATGTGCCGCCATCTGGGCCGGTGGCACCACCACGCTGTTGACGTCGTGCAGCGGGTGGATGCCCTGGCTGGCCAGCCAGTAATACAGCCACATGGCGTGGGTGCCGGTGGGGAAGGTTTGGGCAAAGGTCAGTCGTGCGCCTTGCTGGTGCACCAGCTTAGCCAGTGCCTCAGGGCTGGTCACGCCCCTGTGCTGCAGGGCCGGCGACAGGTTGATCGCCTGGGCATTCTGGTTCAGCCCCATGAGCACCGCCATGTCGCTGGCCGGCACACCACCGATGCCCAGGTGCACGGCGTAGACCAGCCCGTAGAGGCAATGGGCGGCATCCAGTTCGCCGCTGGCCAGCTTGTCGCGCAGGCCGGCCCAGGAGCCCTGACGCTTGAGGTTGAGGGTCAGACCGTGTTGCTGGGCGAAGCCCTGGGTGGCGGCGACCACCACCGAGGCGCAATCGGTCAGGGCCATGTAGCCGATGTTGAGGCTGGGTTTTTCCGGCGCGTCGCTGCCGTTTACCCAGGCTAGGGGAGCGGTATTCACAAAGGTCCTCGCCCGTACGCAATAGGCTGATGGCGAGGGAAGTAGCAACCCATGTGCCAAGCCCCTGTCATGCCGGGCGCGCGCTGGCTATAATCGCTGCCTCACTCACCCCGAGCCTTCCCCGCCCATGTATACCCTGGCCCGCCAGCTGCTGTTCAAGCTTTCCCCGGAAACCTCCCATGACCTGTCCCTGGACCTGATCGGCGCCGGTGGCCGGCTTGGGCTCAACGGTGTGCTGTGCAAACAGCCGGCCGCGCTGCCGGTGACCGTGATGGGCTTGAACTTCGCCAACCCGGTAGGGCTGGCGGCGGGCCTGGACAAGAACGGTGCGGCCATCGACGGCTTCGCCCAGCTGGGCTTCGGCTTCGTCGAGATTGGCACCGTGACCCCGCGCCCGCAGCCGGGCAACCCCAAGCCGCGGCTGTTCCGCCTGCCGCAGGCGACGGCGATCATCAATCGCATGGGCTTCAACAACCTGGGCGTCGATCACCTGCTCGAGCGCGTGCGTGCTTCGCGCTATGACGGTGTGCTGGGCATCAACATCGGCAAGAACTTCGATACCCCGGTCGAGCGGGCGGTCGACGACTACCTGATCTGCCTGAACAAGGTCTATACCGAAGCCAGCTACATCACCGTGAACGTCAGCTCGCCAAACACGCCTGGCCTGCGCAGCCTGCAGTTCGGCGACTCGCTCAAGCAACTGCTCGATGCTCTGGCCGAACGCCGGGAGCAGCTGGCCGCCGAGCATGGCAAGCGCGTCCCGCTGGCGATCAAGATCGCCCCGGACATGAGCGACGAGGAAACCGCACTGGTGGCAGCGGCGCTGATGGAATCGGGAATGGATGCGGTAATTGCCACCAACACCACCCTGGGCCGAGTGGGCGTCGAAGGGCTGGAGCATGGTGGTGAGGCCGGTGGCCTGTCGGGTGCGCCAGTGCTGGAGAAGAGCACGCACATCGTCAAGGTGCTGGCGGGCGAGCTGGGTGGCAAGCTGCCGATCATCGCCGCCGGTGGCATTACCGAAGGCCGTCATGCGGCAGAGAAGATCGCCGCGGGTGCGAGCCTGGTGCAGATCTACTCGGGCTTCATTTACAAGGGGCCAGCGCTGATTCGCGAAGCGGTCGATGCGATCGCCGCAATGCCCAAAGCCTGAAGGCGGACATAAAAAAGGGCCCCTTCAAGGGGCCCCTGGGCCGAAGCCCGCCGCCCGGATAGGGCGCGCATGGTGACTCGAATTCAGTGTCCTCGTTCAGCCAACGGCGTGATTTTCGTTGAGTCTATGGATGCCAGCGGTGCCAGTCATTCCGTCCCAGTTATCACCGCGCCCTTCGCGCCAGCCGTTGATCCAGGCTTGGCGAACAGAAGGAAGAGTAAAGGGGCAAAGTTCGCGGGATTTGCCGGTGACCCCGTATTGGTAGCCACGTGAATATGCTCTTTCCAACGGATCACGCTTAAGTCTTCTCATAGGGTGTTGCCCTCACTTGTTGACTGTAATGTCCCGTCGGCCTCTCCGAGGCCGGGCAGAGTCTTTCTGCCGGTTTTGCGCTCGCTGCCGGCGTGGCGAGCTGAAAGTGCCGCCTCGTTGCGAAGCGGCCTGAGACCAGTTCTAACGAATGCGAGTCACCCTGTGAATGATCGATTTGTCATAAGCACGTAACCTTTCCAAGGGTGAGGGGATAAGTAAATAAATGCGACTCAACCTTGTTTGACGTTGAGCCCGCTATGATCGGGGTTTGCCGAACCTTGACGTCATTTCGCCAGCGTTGGCGCGGTATGACAGAAATATTTGGTAATGCGACGAAGGGTCACACCGGCCCCGACGTCGACGGAAATTATTGGTACTGCCTGATGATCTAAGCTGTTTTTGCCACCTGGCGAGCAGCAGATCGATCAGGCGGCCCGGCCCCCCGGCTGCGATGGCGCACTGGGGAAGGCCACTCGGACGCTTGCTGGAAGGGCGTTCGGGCAAACATCGGCCAGGCGATGCGTCGCCTCGTCACTTACATAGCCCAAGGCGCTGGAAAACTCATGTCGGACCGTTTCGAACTTTATCTCACCTGCCCCAAAGGCCTGGAAGGCCTGCTTGCCGAAGAGGCCCGAGGCCTCGGCCTGGATGACGTGCGTGAGCACACCTCGGCCATTCGCGGCGCCGCCGACATGGAAACCGCCTACCGTCTGTGCCTCTGGTCGCGTCTGGCCAACCGCGTGTTGCTGGTGCTCAAGCGCTTCTCGATGAAGAATGCCGACGACCTCTACGATGGCGTGAATGCCGTCGACTGGGCCGACCACCTGGCCGCAGACGGCACTCTGGCCGTGGAATTCAGCGGCCACGGTTCGGGCATCGACAATACCCATTTCGGTGCGCTCAAGGTCAAGGACGCAATCGTCGACAAGCTGCGCAACCGGGAGGGCCTGCGCCCGTCGGTGGAAAAGGTCGACCCGGATGTGCGCGTGCACCTGCGGCTGGACCGTGGCGAGGCGATCCTCTCGCTCGACCTCTCCGGCCACAGCCTGCACCAGCGTGGCTACCGCCTGCAGCAAGGCGCCGCGCCGCTGAAGGAAAACCTGGCGGCGGCGGTGCTGATCCGCGCCGGCTGGCCGCGCATCGCCGCTGAAGGCGGCGCCCTGGCCGACCCGATGTGCGGTGTCGGTACCTTCCTGGTGGAGGCGGCCATGATCGCCGCCGATATCGCGCCCAACCTCAAGCGTGAGCGCTGGGGCTTTAGTGCCTGGCTCGGCCATGTGCCGGCGACCTGGCGCAAGGTCCATGAAGAGGGCCTGGCGCGCGCGCAAGCCGGCCTTGCCAAACCGCCGCTGTGGATTCGCGGTTATGAAGCCGACCCGCGTCTGATTCAGCCCGGTCGCAACAACGTCGAGCGTGCTGGCCTGGGCGACTGGGTGAAGATCTACCAGGGCGAAGTCAGCACCTTCGAGCCGCGCCCGGACCAGAACCAGAAAGGCCTGGTCATCAGCAACCCGCCGTACGGCGAGCGCCTGGGGGACGAGGCCAGCCTGCTGTACCTCTACCAGAACTTTGGCGAACGCCTGCGCCAGGCCTGCATGGGCTGGGAAGCGGCGGTGTTCACCGGCGCGCCGGAACTGGGCAAACGCATGGGCATCCGCAGCCACAAGCAATATGCCTTCTGGAACGGCGCCTTGCCGTGCAAACTGCTGTTGTTCAAGGTCCAGCCTGACCAGTTTGTCACCGGCGAGCGCCGCGAGGCCCAGGCCGACAATGGCGAGACGCGTAACCCTGCGGCGGTTGCCAGTGAGCCGGCACGCCTGTCGGAAGGCGCGCAGATGTTCGCCAACCGCCTGCAGAAGAACCTCAAGCAGTTCGGCAAGTGGGCCCGCCGTGAGCAGGTCGACTGCTATCGCCTTTACGATGCCGACATGCCTGAGTATGCCCTGGCAGTCGACCTCTACCAGGACTGGGTGCACGTGCAGGAATACGCAGCCCCGCGCTCAATCGACCCGGACAAGGCCCAGGCGCGCCTGCTCGATGCCCTGGCGGCGATCCCCCAGGCACTGAACATCGACCCGCAACGCGTGGTGCTCAAGCGCCGCGAGCGCCAGAGCGGCACTCGCCAGTACGAGCGTCAGGCTACCGAAGGGCGTTTCCAGGAGGTCCACGAGGGCGGCGTGAAGCTGCTGGTCAACTTGACTGACTACCTCGACACCGGGCTGTTCCTCGACCACCGCCCGATGCGCATGCGCATCCAGCGCGAGGCCAACGGCAAGCGCTTCCTCAACCTGTTCTGCTACACCGCCACCGCCACCGTGCATGCGGCCAAGGGCGGTGCGCGCAGCACCACCAGCGTCGACTTGTCAAAAACCTACCTGGACTGGGCGCGGCGCAACTTGTCGCTCAACGGCTTCTCCGATCGTAACCGCCTGGAGCAGGGCGATGTCATGGCCTGGCTGGAAGCCAACCGCGACAGCTATGACCTGATCTTCATCGATCCGCCGACCTTCTCCAACTCCAAACGCATGGAAGGCGTATTCGACGTCCAGCGCGACCATGTGCAGTTGCTCGACCTCGCCATGGCCCGCCTGGCACCCGGTGGCGTGCTGTATTTCTCCAACAACTTCCGCAAATTCCAGCTCGACGAGCATGTGAGCACGCGCTATGCGGTGGAGGAAATCAGCGCCCAGACCCTGGACCCGGACTTCGCTCGCAACAACCGAATCCACCGCGCCTGGCGCCTGCAGTTGCGTTAATTCGACGAGGCGCATTGCGCGCCTAATGGCCAATAGCTATAACTCTGCACAGGGCCAGAGAATTCGCAGGACGCTGACGTGATGAGATCGATCTATGTCGAAGTTGGGCGTGCGTGCGAAGGTGCTGGGCCTGTGCAGCGAGGCGATGGCTGCGTGGGCAGTGGCGCTGGTGGCGCTGGTGGCCGGCGTTTTGCTGTCGGCTGGGCTGGCGCTGGCCGCGCAGGCATTCTACAAGCAGCAGTTGCGCCAGCGCTTCGAGCTGCTGGCCAGCGAGCGCCATAGCCGCATCGCCGAGCGCTTCGACGACCAGGAGCAACGCCTGGATGGCTTGCGGCGCTTCTTTACCTATTCCAACGAAATCACCCCGAACGAATTCAATGGTTATGCGCGGCCCTTGCTGCAGCGGACCCAGGCCTATTCCTGGGCGCCGCGAGTCGAGGCCGGCCAGCGCCGCGAGTTCGAGCGCCAGGCCAGTGCCTGGCTGGGGCAGGATTACTTGATCCGAGAGCTGGATGGCGCCGGTAACTGGCACCCTTCGCCACGGCGCGATCATTATTACCCGGTGCTCTACACCCAGGCCGGCACGTTGCAAGGCCAGCCCTACGGGCTCGACCTGCGCAGCCAGCCGGCCCGTGAGCAGACCTTGGCGCGGGCAATGCAGCCTGGCAGCATGGCGGTTTCCGAGCCGCTGGACATGCTCAACGTCGCGCCCGGCCTTGGCCGCGGGCTGTTGATGGTCGCACCGGTCTTCTCCGATGCACGGCCGGATGATCCGCCAGCAGGGTATGTCATGGCCTTGCTGAACATGCGTCAGCTGGTCACCGAAGGCCTGCCCGTCGCTGCGGATGACAACCTGGTGGTGCGCATCATCGACCCGAGCGGGCGCGATGGCCGCGAAGTGCTGTTCGATTCGCAAAACCCGGTGGCGGCACTGGCCATGTTCAGCACGCAGTTGCTACGCCTTGCCGATCATTCTTTTCAGCTCGATATTCGCCCGAGCCAGGCCTTCCTGCAGGCTAACCAGTCCGCCGCCGCCTTGGCCGTGGGGCTGCTCGGCGGCTTGCTGAGCCTGCTGCTGAGCGCGTTGCTGTACAGCCTGTTCAGCCAGCGTCAGCGTGCCTTGACGCTGGTCGAGCAGCGCACGGCGCAATTGCGCACCAGCGAGCAGTCGTTGCGCCATACCCATAACCAGTTGCGCAGCGTGCTGGATGCCGCAACCCAGGTGGCGATCATCGCGACCAGTCTCAAAGGCGAGGTCAGCACCTTCAACGCCGGTGCCGAACGCATGCTGGGCTATTCAGCCAGTGAAGCCATCGGGCACCTGCAACTGGAAGATCTGGTGATGCCTGAAGAGCTTAGCCAGCGCGCCCGTGCCTTGAGCCTTCGCTATGGGCGGCACATCCCCGGTGGGCAGGCAATGTTCGCCGAGACCATCCAGGACAGTGGGGGCGAGCCGGGCGAGTGGACCTTGGTGCGCAAGGATGGCAGCCAGTTGCTGGCCAACATGCTGGTGACCGCCGTGCTCGACGAGCAAGGCCTTTGGGTGGGCTACCTGGCGATCTGTATCGATGTCACCGAGCGGCGCCGTGTGCACGAGGCGCTGGCGCTGCGTGATCGCTTGCTGGAGAAACTCAGTGCCGAAGTGCCCGGCGGGATCTATCAGTACCAGCTCAATGCCGATGGCCATTCTTGCTTCCCCTATGCCAGCCAGGGGCTGTTCGACATCTACGAAGTCGACCTGCAACTGCTGCGCGAGGATGCCAAGGCGGTATTCGAGCGCATACATCCCGATGATCTGGAGCGCGTGCGCCGTTCGGTGCGCTATTCCGCCGAACACCTCTCGCCGTGGCGCGAAGAATACCGGGTGTGCCTGCCGCGTGCCGGGTTGCGCTGGGTGCGTGGCGAAGCGACGCCGGAGCCCGGCGAACACGGTTGCACGCTATGGCATGGCTACCTCACCGATATCTCCGACCTCAAAGGGGTCGAGGAAGAGCTGCGAGCGTTGTCGGTGACCGATGCGCTGACCGGTATTCATAACCGCCGCTATTTCCAGGAACGGCTCAAGGTCGAGCTGGACCGCGCCCAGCGCGATGGGCTGGACCTGGCGGTGATCATGCTCGATATCGATCATTTCAAACGGATCAACGACCAGTACGGCCATGCTGTGGGTGACCATGTGCTGCGCAGCTTGTGCCAACGGATCGGGCAGCGTTTGCGCCGCACCGATGTGTTCTGTCGGTTGGGTGGTGAAGAATTCATGGTGCTGTGCCCAGGCAGCAATGTCGAGCAGGCCCGGATGCTGGCCATGGAGCTGTGGCAAGGGGTGCGCGGTGTGCCGGTCGAAGGGGTGGGCAAGGTGACCGCAAGCTTTGGGGTGGCCGGTTGGCGGCTGGGAGAAGGGGCGGACGCCTTGCTGTTGCGGGCCGATGCGGGGGTGTATGCGGCCAAGCAGGCAGGTAGAGACAGGGTCGAGGCAGAGCTGACCTGACGCCTGCGCCGGCCTTTTCGCGGGCTTGTCTGCGAAAAGGCCGGAACACGTTATCGCAGCATCAAGGTGCCGCTGCAGTCGCGCTGTTGTTCAGCTTCGGCTGGCGATACAGGTCAAGCAGCACTTGATCGAGCACCTGCGAGGCCCCCCAGGGCTTGGGGTCGTTGAGGATCGCCGCCACCGCCCAGGTGTTGCCGTTGCTGTCGCGGCTGAAGCCGGCAATCGCCCGCACGGTGTTCAGGGTACCGGTCTTGATGTGACCTTCACCGGTCATGGCGGTGCGCTTCAGGCGTTTGCGCATGGTGCCGTCCATGCCCACCAATGGCATCGAACTCATGAACTCGGCGGCGTACGGGCTGTTCCACGCCGCTTGCAGCAGTGCCGCCATCTCGCGGGTGCTGACCCGCTCGGCACGCGACAGGCCGGAGCCGTTCTCCATCACCAGGTGCGGCGCGGTGATGCCTTTCTTGGCCAGCCACTGGCGTACCACGCGCTGCGCAGCACGGGCATCGTCGCCATCGGCGTCGGTGCGGAACTGAGCACCCAAGCTCAGGAACAGCTGCTGAGCCATGGTGTTGTTGCTGTACTTGTTGATGTCGCGGATCACTTCCACCAGGTCGGGCGAGAAGGCCCGGGCCAGCAGGCGTGCGCTCTTCGGCACGTTCTCGACGCGGTCACGGCCCTGGATGCTGCCACCCAGTTCGTTCCAGATCGCCCGCACGGCGCCAGCGGCATAGGTCGGGTGGTCAAGCAGCGACAGGTAGGTTTGTGAGTTGCAGCCGTCGCCCAGTTGGCCGGTGACGGTCACGCTGATGCCGTCGGCCTGCTGCACCGGGTTGTAGCGCACGTCGCCGCTGCACTGCTTGGCCGCCACGGCCTTGACCTGGTTGTCGATGTGGATGCTGGCGATCGGTGGTTCGACCGCAACGGTGACCTTGCCGCCGTCGTTGCGCGCAACGAAACGCAGGGCCTTGAGGTTGATCATCAGCGAGTCGGGCTTGACCAGGAATGGCTTGTTGACGTCGCCGCCGTCATCGTCGAACTGCGGCAGGTTGGGTTGCACGAAGTGGCTGCGGTCCAGCACCAGGTCGCCGGTAACGGTGCGTACGCCATTGGCGCGCAGGTCACGCATCAGCAACCAGAGCTTTTCCATGTTCAGCTTGGGGTCGCCGCCGCCCTTGAGGTACAGGTTGCCGTTGAGCACGCCGTTGCTCAGGGTGCCGTCGGTGTAGAACTCGGTTTTCCACTGGAAGGTCGGGCCTAGCAGTTCGAGGGCGGCGTAGGTGGTGACCAGTTTCATGGTCGAGGCCGGGTTGACCGATACATCGGCGTTGAACACGGTGGCCGGGCCCGGACCGTTAAGCGGCAGCATGACCAGCGACAGTGCGTTGTCCTGCAACTTGTTGGCCTTGAGCGCCTGCTGGACTTTCGGCGGCAGGGTGGTATTGACGGCGGCAGCCTGGCTTGGCAAAGCGAGCGGCAGCAGCAGGCTGGCGAGAACGAGGGGGCGGAGCTTTTTGATCATATGGATTAAATACCCTGCGGACGAGGGAAAAAGACAATGGGGCTGTAAGAGATGATCACCCCAGGACAAAATATAGTGCGCATTATGCCCCAAGCGCAGCGTTCATGTGCCACGTTCGACGGAAAAGCGCCTTTGTAGCGCGGAAACTGGTAAAGTGCCGCGCGTTATTACTCAAGAGGATTGTTTCATGGCTACCAACCGTTCCCGTCGTCTGCGCAAGAAGCTGTGCGTTGATGAATTCCAGGAGCTGGGTTTTGAACTGAACCTGGGTTTCAAGGAAGACCTGTCCGACGAAGCCATTGATGCCTTCCTCGACGCCTTCCTGGCAGAAGCCATGGATGCCAACGGCCTGGACTACGTCGGCGGCGATGATTTCGGCTTGGTCTGCCTGGCCAACCGCGGCTCGGTCAGCGAAGAGCAGCGCGCTGCAGTCGAAGCCTGGCTCAAAGGCCGCAGCGAACTGACCAGCATCGAAGTCAGCCCGCTGTTGGACGCCTGGTATCCGGAAAAGCCGATCAACCCGGCTTCCTGATGCGTGCGTGAGCGGCGGCCCGCGCGGGCGCCGCTCCGTCAAGCCCTGGCCAGTTCCCTGGCCAGCGCTTTCTCCGCTCGGCGCATATGCCGTGCCAATACCTGCCGCTGCAGTTTGATGCAGGACGCAGGCGATTGTTGCTCCTCCAGGGCCGCGCAGGCCTTCATCATGCCCTTTGCTTCCAGCAGCCGTGCGGCGCTGAGGATCTTGTGCGCCTGCTCGCGTATTTCGGCGGCTTGGTAGAGGGGGTCGAGGCTCATCAGCAGCGCCAGGTCTTCCTGCAGGCTCGCATGCAGGGCGGTGAGAAAACGGTTACGGCTTTCGGCGTTGTCGCCGACGATGCCGGCCAGGCCCACAAGGTTGAACGGTGGGGGCGCGACATGCCGTCGACGGGGCGTGATCCTGGCCAGGCATTGGCTGAGGGTACGCAGGGTGATGGGCTTGAGCAGGCAATCGTCCATGCCGGCACTGAGGCACTTCTGCCTGACTTCTGGTTGGGCGTTCGCGGTGTAGCCCAGGATGACGCAACGCGGGCGCCCGCTCTGGCGTTCTTCGCAACGAATGGTGGTGGCAACCTGGTAGCCGTTGATGTGCGGCATATTGCAATCGAGCACCAGCACGTCGAACGGGGTGTGGCGCCATTTTTCCAGGCCTTCGCGTCCACCGCTGGCACTGGCATGGCTGAGCCCCAGGTAACCCAGTTGCTGCGCCATCAGCATCAGGTTGGCAGGGTGATCGTCGATGACCAACACCATCAAGTCGGGAGCGGGTGCCTCGACCTCTTCTACCTCCAGTGCGGGTGCCGGCGGGGTGTCGACGCGCTCTAGCGGCAGCATCAGGCGAACCTGGGTACCCAAACCCGGATGGCTCTTGATGCTCAGGTTTGCGCCCATCATCTCGCACAGGCTGTGGCAGATCGCCAGGCCAAGCCCGGTACCTGCACGAGCACCCTGGCTGTGGGGGTTGGCCTGGACGAACGGGTTGAACAGCCGCTGCAAGTCATCGTCATCAATGCCTATGCCACTGTCACGCACTTCGAGTTCCAGCGTAGGCCGCACGCCTGGGCCTTCGTCACGCAAGCCCAGCGTGACGTGGATCTGACCTTGCTCGGTGAATTTGATGGCATTGCTGACAAGGTTGGACAGGATCTGCTTGAAGCGCAGTGGGTCGAGTGATGCATGGCCGCGGGCGCTGGGGTGGATGCTGACGTGCAGGGCCAGGCCTTTCTGACGCGCTTGACCATCGAAAACGCGGCCAACCGACTCGACCAGTACCGCAGGGTCGACCGCTTCCGGACTGAGCGACAGATGGCCGGACTCGATGCGCACGATATCCAGGATATCGCCAATCAGGCCAAGCAGGTCCCTGGCCGAGTGGTGGGCGACTTCCAGCGACGAGGGGTCCGCTTGCCCCTGCAGGGCGCGCCTCAGTGCCAGTTCGAGCATGCCAATGACGGCATTCATCGGGGTGCGGATCTCGTGGCTGATGGTAGCCAGGAAGGTGCTCTTGGCGCGGTTGGCGTCGTCGGCCAGGCGCTTGGCTTCGCGCAGTTCCTGCACCAGCTTGCGGCGCTCGCTGATGTCGATCCAGCCGCCAATGATCCCTTGCACTTCGCCCAAGGAGTCACGATAGGGCAGGATCCAGTGGTAGATGGTGATCTCCCTGTCCTTGAAACGCACAGGCCGATCAATGATCAGCGGCACGCCAGCAGCCATTACCTGCTGGTAGTCGGCCTGGATCTGGCGGGTGTTTTCTGCACTCGAGAACGGGCTCTCGTCCAGGCGCTTGCCAACCACTGCTTCAAGCGTGGATTGGACGGCATCGAGGTAGCTGGCGTTGCAGCTTTGCAGGCGACCTTCGCGGTCGCGCACATACATCGGATGCGGGGTGCCGTTGAGCAGCGCACCCATGAACTCCAGCTGATCGTTCAGCGCGCGTTCGGCGTGTTGGCGCTGCTTGATCTGGCCCCGAAGGCGGGCGTTCCAGATCAGGGCCAGCAACAGCAACACGCCAGTGCCCAACAGCACTTGCAGGACCAGGCGGCGCAAGGCTGGCCAGCTGGCATTTTCATGCACATCGTAGCCGCGCCAACGACTGTTTATGACCCCCAGCTCTTCCGGCGAAATACTCAGCAAAGCCTTGTTGAGGATGGTGGCAAGCGGCATGTCCTGTTCGCGGGTGGCCATGGCGAAGATCGCCGGCTCGCCGCTCACCGTGCTGCGAATGATCAGGTCGCTGTCACCGGCCAAGGCGTGATTGGCGTCGATCAGGGGCGTGATCACCGCATCGACGGCACCACTGCTGAGCAGTGCCACGGAATAGTAGGGGCTCTCGGTCTCGACCCAGCCGATTTGTGGAAAGCGGGTAGCCAGCAGATCGTCCAGGTTGCTGTAACGGGAAATCGCAATGCGATGCCCGTTCAGTTGCTCCAGTGAGCCGAACTGTTTGTCTGTAGCGCGGGTAACCAGCACATGCGGGCTTTCGAGATAGGGGCGGCTGAGGAGCAGGCGTTTGTCAGTGATCCCATCGCTGGCGATCGCGGCAATCATGTTTACCCGACCGTTTTCCAAGCGGGCAAGCATGTCAGCAATACCATTGGCCCGTTGCACCTCGAAGCGAAGGCCGGTACGCAGACGTAGCAGGTCCAGCAGGTCGGCGGTTATCCCGCGAAAATGGCCACTGCCATCGAAATAGGAAAGCGGAGCCGCCGTTTCGTCGATGGCAACCTGCATGATCGGGTGGCTGAGCAGCCACTGCTCTTCCTCGGGCGTCAGCTGGAGTTTGCGATCGCTCAGCAGCAGATCGCCGCCCGCGCTCCAGCGCTTTTGAATGCTGGCCCGCACGGCACTGGACTGACGGTCGAGCGTTGCATTGACCAGGCGCTTGAGCTGCGCGTCTTCAGCGCGCATGGCAAAACTGAAACCCACGTTTTCGTGCTGGCCGAAACTGGCCATGCGCAAGCGTGGCAAGTGACCGCGATTGAGTTGGTAGTGTGTCGAAATGGTGTCGCCGATGAACACATCGGCCTGGCCAAATGCTACGGCATTGAGTGCCTGGGTGGAGGAGCCGAACGCCAGCACCTCGGCCTTGGGGTAGGCTGCATGTACGTGCTCCTCGGGCAGGTAGTGATAGAGCATGCCCAGGCGCATGCCGGCCAGGCCACCGTTGAGGGGCTGCTGTTCATCCTCCCGAGTGACCAGCACGGGCTGGTCAACGGCATAGGGGTGCGAAAGCGCCAGTCCCTCGGTTGCCGCTTCATAACCATTGGCACTACCTAACAGGTCGATTTCGCCTCGTTTGAGCGCCTTAACCGCCGCTTGCCTGTGCGGGTAGCGCATGACCTGCACCGGGAGGTTCAGCGCCTTGCCGATCAGGCTGGCATATTCGGCGGTGAGGCCCTGGTAGACCTGGCCGCCTCCAGTGATGTCGAAGGGTGGATAGTCGGGCGCCGAGGTGCCCAGGACCAAGGCGTGCCGGCCCTGCAGCCACTGCGATTGCTGATCCGTCAATGGCGGGCTTTGCGTCACGGTTGAAGAACGGGCCAGCAGTGTATAGGGCACAGCTTCATGGGATGAAGCCTGCGCCAGATCGCAGGCCAGCGCCAGGACCAGGCCCAGGCAGGTAGTCAATTGCACCATCAAGACCTCAGACCAGCGCGTTGCGTTTGG
Source organism: Pseudomonas sp. NBRC 111124 (assembly GCF_001320245.1). Taxonomy (GTDB): domain Bacteria; phylum Pseudomonadota; class Gammaproteobacteria; order Pseudomonadales; family Pseudomonadaceae; genus Aquipseudomonas. The sequence goes on along the minus strand of NZ_BCBA01000012.1, from coordinate 100,170 downwards.
CCATTTCAATCAGATCGACCAAGGAGTTGACCTGCAGTTTCTGCATGAGTCGCTTCTTGTAAGTGCTGACGGTCTTGTTGCTCAGAAACATCCCTTTGGCGATCTCCTGATTGCTGCGGCCTTGGGCAAAAAGTTGCAGGACCATCAGTTCCCTGTCGTTAACGAGTCGGAAAAGGCGCAGATCGGAATCCGCTGTTTCGTGGTTGCTGTGAATGGCCTGACTGGGGAAATAGTTATATCCAGCAAGCACGGCTTTGATCGCACTGAGCAGTTCGCTCAAATCCTCCTGCTTGCATACATAGCCTGCCGCGCCTGAGTGCATGCAACGGACGGCGAACAAGGCCGGGGACTGCGCGGTGAGGATCAGAACCTTCAGCGGCAGGGCCATGGCCTGGAAGCGCGACAGTACCTCCAAGCCGTCAAGCCTGGGGATGCTGATGTCCAGTATCACCAGTTCTGGCTGGGTTTCACGAATCAGCTGCATGGCATCCACGCCGTTGTCCGATTCGCCCACGACCTTGTAATTCTGGTTTTCAAGCAACATGCGAACAGCAAGGCGGATGACGGGATGGTCATCGACAATAAATACAGTATTCATGTTTAAGTTCCCTGCGGCGGATGGCGGAGGCAGGACGCACCTTACCCCAGTTGCAAGTCATCAGGGGCACGCGGCATGGAGATTCGCTATATATGGGAAACGGCTTACAGCTGAAGTCAAATTGGGCTACGAAGTGTAAGAATTTACTTCGCAGCCAACGGTGTTTTGGTAACTTTTTGTCTCCTGTTTAGTTGCTGTTTAGTCAGCTAGCGTTACTTGTAGGAAATTTCCGAACAGCAAGGAGCGCCGCTTGGCATTGCACCGGGCGACGCTGCCGTGTCTTCAGATGGGGCTGGAATGCCCGGTCATTTCCCGAGCCATTTCGCTGGCATAGCTGTCGGTCATGCCGGCGATGAAATCGATCATGCGCAGGAACGCCTTGTGCAGCGAGTCGCGTGGGTTGGGGGCGTTGTTGCCGATCAGGTCGAGCACACGCCGGCTCTTGAACGAAGGGGCACGCCCGCCGTGCTGCTCCAGGGCGGCACCACAGAACGTGTTGAGTAGAATTTCCAGCGTGGTGTAGGCGCCGATCTCATGCAGCGTCTTGCGTTTGTCCTGGAAAATCTTGTTGCGCGCCATGTCTTTGGCCTGCAATACGCAGCGCTTGGCCGGGCCGTGCATGTGCTCGACCAGGTCGCCGCTCAGGTGCCCGCTCAGCAGCGCCTGCTGCTGCTCGACAAAGGCGCGGGCAGCCGCGTTGGTCAGGTGTTCGATAGCTTTGCCACGCAGTATGGCCAGTTTGCGTCGACGGGAGTCGGCAGGGCCAAGCTGGCGATAGGTTTCCGGCAAGTCGTCGCCCACCAGGTCGAGCAACAGCGCCTCGACTTCGGCGTAATGCAGCAGCTCCATCTCCAGGCCGTCTTCCAGGTCGATCAAGGCGTAGCAGATGTCATCTGCCGCCTCCATCAGGTAGACCAGTGGGTGACGGGCCCAGCGCTGATCTTCGAGCAGCGGTAGACCGAGCTTGCGGGCAATCTGTTCGAGCAGTGGCAGTTCGCTCTGGTAGCAGCCGAATTTGTGCTTCTTGTACCCGAGGGCGTCGGCGTGCCGGGCTGTCCAAGGGTATTTGAGGTAAGTGCCAAGGGTGGCGTAGGTGAGCCGGGTACCACCATCGAACTGGTGGTATTCGAGCTGGGTGAGTACGCGAAAGCCTTGGGCGTTGCCCTCGAAGTTGAGGAAGTCGCCACGTTCGTCGTCACTCATGTCGTCCAGCCAGCCACGCCCGGCTGCCTGCTGGAACCAGTGGCGGATGGCATCTTCGCCGGAGTGGCCGAATGGCGGGTTGCCGATGTCGTGAGCCAGGCAGGCTGATTGCACGATCATGCCCAGGTCGCTGGGTTCGCACCAGTCGGGCAGGCTGCCGCGCAGTGTTTCACCCACGCGCATGCCCAGTGAGCGGCCTACGCAGCTGACCTCCAGGGAGTGGGTCAGGCGCGTGTGGATATGGTCGTTGCTGTAAACGGGATGGACCTGGGTCTTGCGCCCCAGGCGGCGGAAGGCCCCTGAGAAGATGATCCGGTCATGGTCTTTGTGGAAAGGGCTGCGGCCCAGTTCTTCGGCGCTGTAGAGGGCTTTGCCAAGGCGTTCGCGGGTGAGCAGGGTGTGCCAGTCCAAGGCGCGGTCTCCTGTCGATCGAAGGGTATAGCTTCCGGTGTCGTGAGCAGGCGTGCAAGGGGGAGATCGAAACCGGCCCTGTGGGACCAGGGCCGGTAAGGGCGTTCAGGGGCGCCGGTTGCCCTGCAGGTAGAGGCGCACCAGCGGCAGCAAGCTGGTGCCCAAGCGGACCAGGCGGCTCAGGTTGCCGCTGCGTACCCCTTTGCCGGTCAGGAAGCCCAGCGCGACGACGGCGCCAATGCCCCACAACGGCGCGTGCTTGATGCCCAACCCGTCGTGCAGCGAGCTGCCCATGCCGCGCAGCCGCTGCAGGGGCTGCAGCAACTGGCCGGACTCGTGGCGTATCTCCTGGCGGTGCATTTCCATGCGCAGGCGCAGCAGTGCCTTGCGCAATTCCCGTGGGTTGCGGGTATTCGGCAGTTCAGGCAGGTTCATGGCAACAGGCGCTCCCGGTCCTTGGCCAGTTCCTCGAGCGTCGCACCAAATGGCGATGACTCATCGAACACGGCAGCTTTGAGACGCAGCCCGCAGTACAGCGCCGCCAAGCCATAGAAGATGCACAGGCCGATGATACCGGCCAGGCGATAGCTGTCCCACAGCAGCACCAGCAACAAGCCCGACAACGCGGTCAGCAGCAGCAGTGCGAACACCAGTGCCAGGCCAGCGAACAGCAGCAGGCTGAGTGTGCGTCCTTTCTGCTCCTGCAGTTCGATGCCGAACAGTTCGATATGGCTGTGCAGCAGCCCCAGCAGCGCCGCGCCCAGGCGCTTGCCCGAGGCGCTGGTGCCTATGCTGTCATTCTCCATGAGAGCTCCTCAACGCCGATTGGCCAGCAGGCCGATCAGCAAGCCGACGCCTGCGGCAATACCAATGGCCTGCCAGGGGTTTTCCTGGACGTACTGTTCGGCGCTGCCCAGTGCGGCCTGGCCGCGCTCGCGCACTGAATCCTGGGTCAGTTGCAGGGTTTCGCGGGCTTGGGTCAGGCGGTCGTGGATCTGCTCGCGCAGCTCGTCGGCCTGATCGCCCGCCAGGTTGGCGGTATCGGCCAGCAGTTTCTCAGTATCACGGACCAAGGCCTGGAAGTCAGCCATCAGTATCTCTTGTGCAGTCTTTGCCGATTTGCTGGCCATTGAGCTCTCCCTGTGTAGGTGTGGTAGGTAGTTCGAGTGACGGGGTGCGTGGAAGGTTCACTAGCGGCGCTGGTATGACCCTTGCTATTGAGATTTGCCACAACGCGGGGCGTCCCCCGGTGCGGTGCGCCGAACCGGGGCGACGACCTTGGCGCATACCGATAAACCTTAACCCAATCCACGACAAACCCAAGAAAAAACCACGCAGGCTGCGCCCATTTCGGCAAAACAGGGTAGAAGCTGGCACCGATTCGGTGCAGGGATGCAGGTTCTTGAACTGTCCTGGTGCTTTCTTTCAGCAGGTCTGCCACTTACATGGAAAACATGCACAGCGCGATGGACTCTCTGGTCCACGGCTCCAATACCCTGTTCATCCTCATGGGCGCCATTCTGGTGCTCGCCATGCACGCCGGGTTCGCCTTCCTCGAAGTGGGCACCGTGCGCCACAAGAACCAAGTGAACGCGCTGTCGAAAATCCTCAGCGACTTCGCTATCTCTGCGCTGGTGTACTTCTTTATCGGCTACTGGATCGCCTATGGCGTGAATTTCTTGCAGCCTGCGTCGCAGCTGGCCATGGATCACGGCTATGCACTGGTCAAATGCTTTTTTCTGCTGACCTTCGCTGCGGCGATTCCCGCGATCATCTCGGGGGGGATCGCCGAACGCGCGCGGTTTGCACCGCAGCTGTGCGCCACGGCGCTGATCGTGGCGTTCATCTACCCTTTCTTCGAGGGCGTGGTGTGGAATGGCAATTTCGGCGTGCAGGCCTGGTTGCAGGCTCGTTTCGGTGCGCCATTCCATGACTTTGCCGGCTCGGTGGTGGTGCATGCCATGGGTGGCTGGCTGGCACTGGCGGCGGTACTGCTGCTGGGGGCTCGGCGTGGGCGTTATCGCGACGGTCGCCTGGTGGCCTTTGCGCCGTCGAGCATTCCGTTTCTGGCGCTGGGCTCGTGGATCCTGATCATCGGCTGGTTCGGCTTTAACGTGATGAGCGCCCAGACCCTGCAGGGGGTCAGCGGCCTGGTGGCGATCAACTCGCTGATGGCCATGGTCGGCGGTACCCTCGCGGCCTTGCTGGCCGGGCGCAACGACCCGGGCTTCCTGCACAACGGGCCGCTGGCCGGTTTGGTGGCGATCTGTGCCGGCTCCGATCTCATGCACCCCATCGGTGCGCTGGCCACCGGCTTGGTGGCAGGTGTGCTGTTCGTCTGGAGTTTCACCGCCGCGCAGAACCGCTGGAAGATCGACGATGTGCTTGGTGTCTGGCCGTTGCACGGTTTGTGTGGCCTGTGGGGAGGGATCGCCTGTGGGGTGTTTGGCCAGGCGGCACTGGGTGGCATAGGCGGGGTCAGCTTGATCAGCCAGCTGCTTGGCAGCCTGGCAGGGGTCTTGGTCGCTCTGGTCGGTGGTTTCGCCGTGTACGGCCTGATTCGGCAGGTGCATGGCCTGCGTTTGAGCCATGAACAGGAGTTTCAGGGCGCAGACCTGTCGTTGCACCGGATCGGTGCAACCAGCCAGGATTGAGCAGGGTCAGGTGCAGAGGGGGCAGGACAGACTTAGAATGAGTGCTTCCTACAGCCAAATCGGGTTTTGCCTCCCATGCTGCCTGAATGCCAACTCTTCGGTACCGTCGGGTGCCACTTGTGCGAAGTGGCCGAAGCCGTGCTGATGCCCTTTGTTGAACACGGCTTGCTGATCGAGTTGGTCGACATCGCCGATGACCAGGCGTTGTTCGAACGGTATGGATTGGTCATTCCGGTGTTGCGGCGCAGCGATACTGCGGCGGAGCTGCACTGGCCATTCGATGCCGAACAGGTAGTGGCCTTCCTTGCCCAGTGACGGGCAGCGGGAATGCTTGCCCTCGTGCATGGCCTACAGGCCAGAAATGATGATGTCGCACCGTTGAATGGTTCATCGGTACTTTTGCATCGTCGTCGAGAGCCTTGTCATGCTGATCACGCCACATTTCACCCTGCAAGAACTGATTACTTCGCAAATTGCTGCGAGGGAGGGGTTGGACAATACCCCGACGCCTGAAATCGTCAGTAATTTGCGCCTGCTTTGCCAGGTGCTTGAGCAGGCCCGGGGGTTGTTCGGTCGCCCCCTCATCGTTAGCAGCGGATATCGCAGCGCGCAGGTCAATGCGCGTGTCGGTGGGGCACGAGGCAGCCGGCATCTGGAGGGCCTGGCTGCGGACTTCACGATAATCGGCGTCGACAACCGGGAAGTGGTGCGGCGGATCAGCAACAGTGACCTGGCGTTCGACCAGTTGATCCTGGAGTACGACAGCTGGGTTCATCTGTCGGTATCGGCAGCCGCGCCGCGCCGTGAGGTACTGACCATTCGCAAGGGTTCGGGCTATCTGCCTGGCTTGCAATAGCATTCGAGCGATTGACGCAGTGGTGTCGCTCTTCGTATGCTGTATATAAATACAGTATCGAGGTGAAACCATGCTCAACGTCGAGCAACTCAAGTACAGCGTCAACCGCATGCCGGTGGAGCGGGTGTGCGACGCTGTGCTGGAATTGCGCCTCGAAGGCCTGGTCACCGATGACCGCACGCCATTCGGCAAGGTGCATTTCAACACCTGTTTTGCCGAGATCGAGGCCTTGTTCCAGCGTGCCGGTTACCACCGGGGGCTGGATGTCGTGGGTTACCAGGGCCTGGTCTATGCACTCTATGACCCCGGGCGTTGGGAGCCTGTGCAGGTACTGCGCTGGTTGAAGGCCTACAGCGAGGGGATGGTAGAGGCTGGTTGAGGCGTCTGGCTTGGGGGATAATGTTCAGCTTTGATTGCTCGAGCCCTGCCATGACCACGCCTTTCGACCCCGCCCACCAGCAAGCCAGCACGGTCTGCCTGCCGCCCGGCAACTGGGCGACCGTGCTCGATTGCTTGTGCGACCATTTCAAGGCCATCGAACGGGCGCAGTGGCTAGACCGCTTCGCGCGCGGTCGGGTACTTGACGCCCAGGGCAGGGCGATTGCCGCCGACTTGCCGTACCGTCGTGGCATGCGCCTGCACTATTTTCGCGAGGTGCCCAACGAGCGACCCATTCCGGTGCAGGAAACCCTCCTGCATGTGGATGAGCATCTGGTGGTGGCTGACAAACCGCACTTTTTGCCGGTGACACCCACCGGCGAGTACGTCGAGCAAACCCTGTTGCGCCGCCTGATCCGCCGCCTGGACAACCCGCATCTGGTGCCGTTGCACCGCATCGACCGGCACACCGCTGGGCTGGTGCTGTTCTCTGCCAATCCACACACGCGCAGCGCGTATCAACGGTTGTTCCCGGAGCGGCGTATCGACAAGCGCTATCAAGCAATCGCCGGTGCCTTGCCACAGCATGCTTTCCCGTTGGTGCACAAAAGTCGTCTGGTGCATGGCGAGCCGTTTTTCCGCATGCATGAAGTGGCAGGCGAAACCAACAGCGAGACCTTGGCTGAAGTGCTGGAACAGAATGGCGAGTTGTGGCGTTACGGCCTGTCGCCCGTAACGGGCAAGACCCACCAGCTGCGAGTACACATGGCGGCCCTGGGGGCGGGGATTTGCAATGATCCGTTCTACCCTGAATTGCTCAAGGAAGAAGATGATTACCAGCGGCCGTTGAAGCTGCTGGCGCAAAGCTTGCGATTTGCCGATCCATTGACCGGCGAGGAACGCTACTTCGAGAGCCGGCTGACGCTGGACTGGTAGTGCTCGCGGCCTTTCTGTGGGAGCGACGCGGGGCCGCTCCCACAGTGACTGCGCAGGCCAGAACTAGCGGTTGAACCGCTCCACCAGTGAATACTGGCTGCCGGCAGTGGTGGTCAGCTCTTCGCTGAGCAGCGCCGAGTGTTGCGCCTGCTCGGCTGTCTGGTCAGCCAGTTCGGCGATGGTGCTGATGTTGCGGCTGATCTCGTCGGCCACCGCAGTCTGCTCTTCGGTGGCGGCGGCAATCTGGGTTGCCATGTCGGTGATGTTGGCCACCGCTTCACTGATCCCGACCAGCGCCTGGTCGGCTTGCATGACGCGGTCCACGCCTTCCTGGGCTTGGCGGTGGCCGGTTTCCATGGTCAGCACGGCGTTGTTGGCGGTCTGTTGCAGCTTGGCGATCAGGCCGTGGATCTGCCCGGTCGATTCGGCGGTGCGCTGGGCCAGCTGACGTACCTCGTCGGCGACCACGGCGAAACCACGGCCCATCTCGCCGGCACGGGCTGCTTCGATGGCAGCGTTGAGCGCCAGCAGATTGGTCTGGTCGGCGATACCCTTGATCACATCGACCACGCCACCGATCTCGTCACTGTCCTTGGCCAGCTGGGTCACGGTCTGGCCAGTTTCGCCCACGGCGGTCGACAGGCGCTCGATGGCATCGCGGGTTTCCCCGGCGATCTGCCGGCCCTGGCTGGTCAGGCGGTTGGCTTCCTGGGTAGCGTCAGCGGTGCGCTGCACGTGGTTGGCCACTTCCTGCGTAGTGGCGGCCATCTGGTTGACAGCGGCGGCGACCTGTTCGGTCTCCACGCGCTGGCGCTCCAAGCCTGAAGAACTCTTGTGGGCCAAGGCATCGGACTGGCGCGCCTGGTCGCTGAGGTGCTCGGCGCTGTCCTGCAGGCGAGTCAGGCAGGTCTTCATGCGCGCGTCCTGGCTGAGCATGGCCATCTCCAGGCGTGCTTGCACCCCACGGCTGTCGGTGTACATCTGCGCGATCAGCGGGTCGGAGGTGGTCTGTTCGGCCAGGCGCAGCAGGCGCTTCAGGCCACGTTGCTGCCAGCTCAGGCCGAGCAGCCCGAGCGGTACCGACAAGCTGGCGGCCAGTGCGAAACCCCACGAGTGACCGAGCCAGTTGCCAATCAGGAAACCGACCTGGCTGATCAGGATGAACGGCAGCCAGTCCTGCAGCACGGGCAGCCAGCGATCGCGGCGCGGTATGGCGGTCTTGCCATCATTGATGCGCTGGTAAAGGGCTTCGGCGCGGCGGATCTGCTCGGCGGTAGGCTTGACCCGCACCGACTCGAAACCGACAACCTGGTTGTTTTCGAAAATCGGGGTGACGTAGGCGTTTACCCAATAGTGGTCGCCGGATTTGCAACGGTTCTTGACGATGCCCATCCACGGCAAGCCCTGCTTGAGGGTTTGCCACATATGGGCAAACACCGCAGTCGGCACATCGGGGTGGCGAACCAGGTTGTGGGGTGCACCATTCAGCTCTTCGCGGGTGAAACCGCTGATCTCGACGAATGCATCGTTGCAGTAGGTGATCACACCCTTGGCATTGGTGGTGGAGATCAACCGTTGTTGGGCAGGGAAAGTCCGTTCCCTCTGGGTAATCGGCTGGTTGTTACGCATGAGCTGAAGAGTCCGTAAGGCTTTCGACAGATATCGGCAAGCCACTGGTTTTATTGAATGGATATTTAATCTGCTTGATCTGGGGCAATTTGCTGCTCTTGCTGATGCGCTATGCGAACCTTGGGGTTTGCAGCAAATCGTCTATGTTTGTGACCAATTCGTGACAAATTGCGGGAATGATGACTTACGGGCCATTAAAGTGCTACTGCTAGGTGCCTGACGTTCTTTTTGTAGAGGCGCATAGATCGAGCGCCGCCCGCGCGGCGCTCGATCTCACAGACACTACAACTCCCAAGCCAATCAGCTGCGAATCATCTGCCGCAGGACGTAGTGCAAGATCCCGCCTGAATTGAAGTATTCCACTTCGTTGAGTGTGTCGATTCGGCACAGCACTTCGATCTGCTGCTGTTGCCCATCTTCGCGGGTAATACGCAGCGGCAGGGTCATGCCCGGCCTGATCTGCGCGCCGTCGAGCCCCAGCAGGTCGATCTGCTCCTTGCCAGTCAGCGCCAATTGCTTGCGATCCTGCCCGGCCTTGAACTGCAGCGGCAGCACGCCCATGCCCACGAGATTGGAGCGGTGGATGCGCTCGAAGCTCTCCGCCAGTACCGCCTTGACGCCCAGCAGGTTGGTGCCTTTGGCCGCCCAGTCGCGGCTTGAGCCGGTGCCATATTCCTGTCCGGCGATCACCACCAACGGTGTGCCTTCGGCCTGATAGCGCATGGCGGCATCATAGATCGACAGCTTCTCACCGCTGGGCACATGCACCGTATTGCCACCTTCTTCGCCGTCCAGCATCTCGTTGCGGATGCGGATGTTGGCGAAGGTGCCGCGCATCATGACCTCATGGTTGCCACGCCGCGAGCCGTAGGAGTTGAAGTCCCGTGGTTCGACGCCTTTGCTGCGCAAGTAGCGTCCGGCCGGGCTGTCAGCCTTGATGTTGCCGGCCGGGGAGATGTGGTCGGTGGTCACCGAGTCGCCGAGCAGGGCGAGGATACGTGCACCGTGGATGTCTTTGATCTCGGGCAGCGGCCCGCCGATGTCATCGAAGAACGGTGGGTGCTGGATGTAGGTGGAATCGTCCTGCCACACATAAGTCGCCGCCTGCGGTACTTCGATGGCCTGCCATTGCGCATCGCCAGCGAAGACCTCGGCGTATTCCTTGTGGAACATGGCGGTGTCGACCTTGGCCACGGCGTCGGCGATTTCCTGTTGGCTTGGCCAGATATCACGCAAGTACACCGGTTGGCCGTCCTTGCCGGTACCCAGTGCATCCTGGGACAGGTCGACGCGCACGCTGCCTGCCAGCGCGTAGGCTACCACCAAGGGCGGGGAGGCCAGCCAGTTGGTCTTGACCAACGGGTGCACGCGGCCTTCGAAGTTGCGATTGCCCGACAGCACCGAAGCCACCGTGAGGTCGGCACTGCCGATGGCTTTCTCGATAGCCTCGTCCAGGGGACCAGAGTTGCCGATGCAAGTGGTGCAGCCGTAGCCGACCAGGTCGAAGCCAAGCTGGTCGAGGTAGGGCGTAAGGCCTGCGGCCTTGTAATAGTCGGTGACTACCTTGGAACCGGGCGCCAACGAACTCTTGACCCAGGGTTTGCGCTGCAGGCCTTTTTCCAGGGCTTTTTTCGCCACCAGGCCGGCCGCCATCATCACGCTGGGGTTGGAGGTATTGGTGCACGAAGTGATCGCGGCGATCACAACGGCGCCGTCGCGCAGGGTGTAGGTCTGTCCGCCATGGCTGTAGTCGATTTCGCCAGCCTGGTCGGCGTTACCGACCGCCACGCCGCCGCCACCTTCACTCTCCAGGCGGCCAACTTCCTTGGCCAACGGTTTGGGCTGCAGCTCGATGAAGTGGTCGAACGCCTGGCTGACCTGGCCGAGAGCAACCCGGTCTTGTGGCCGCTTCGGCCCGGCCAGGCTGGCCTCGACGTCATCCATGTCCAGCGCCAGGGTGTCGCTGAACAGCGGTTCTTGCCCAGGCAGGCGCCACAGGCCCTGGGCCTTGCAATACTGTTCGACCAGTTGCACCGTTTCGCTGGGGCGGCCGGACAGGCGCAAATAGTCGAGGGTGACCTCATCGACCGGGAAGAAGCCACAAGTGGCGCCATACTCCGGTGCCATGTTGGCGATGGTCGCGCGGTCGGCCAACGGCAGATCGGCCAGGCCATCGCCGTAGAACTCGACGAATTTGCCCACCACGCCTTTCTTGCGCAGCATCTGCGTCACGGTAAGGACCAGGTCGGTGGCGGTGATGCCTTCGCGCAGCTTGCCGGTGAGCTTGAAACCGATCACTTCCGGGATCAGCATCGACACCGGCTGGCCGAGCATGGCCGCTTCGGCCTCGATGCCGCCCACGCCCCAGCCGAGCACGCCGAGGCCGTTGATCATGGTGGTGTGCGAGTCGGTGCCGACCAGAGTGTCCGGGAAGGCGTAGGTGCGGCCCTCGGCTTCGCGGGTCCAGACCGTGCGCCCGAGGTATTCCAGGTTGACCTGGTGGCAGATGCCGGTGCCTGGCGGTACCACACGGAAGTTGTCGAACGCGCTCTGGCCCCAGCGCAGGAAGGCGTAGCGCTCGCCATTGCGTTGCATCTCGATGTCGACGTTTTCGGTGAAGGCCTGTGGCGTGGCGTAGCGATCGACCATCACCGAGTGGTCGATCACCAGGTCCACTGGCGACAGCGGGTTGATCCGTTGCGGGTCGCCGCCGGCCTTGGCCATGGCGGCGCGCATGGCGGCAAGGTCGACCACCGCCGGCACACCCGTGAAATCCTGCATCAGTACCCGCGCCGGGCGGTACTGGATCTCGCGGTCGGAGCGGCGCTCCTGTAGCCAGGCGGAAAGGGCGCGCAGGTCGTCGCCGGTAACGGTCTTACCGTCTTCCCAGCGCAGCAGGTTTTCCAGCAGTACCTTGAGCGACAGGGGCAGGCGTTGCAGGTCGCCAAGCTGCTGGGCGGCTGCGGGGAGGCTGTAATAGTGGTAGGTGCGGTCAGCCACCTGGAGGGTCTTGAGGGTGTTCAGGCTATCGAGCGAGGGCATTGCCAACTCCTTTTGCGGCGGTGCCCGGCATGGCTGGTTATGGCCGGTGCCACCGCGCTGTTTCGGCCCGCACGGCACGGACCTGGCTGAAGGGTCAGGTTAGCCCCGTTTGGCGCCCCTGACTCTATTCTGGACCGGCGGGGCATGTTGCAGGTTCCGATCTTCCTTTATCATCGCCGCCCTGCCGGCGCCCGTGGTGCGCCAGCCGTAGTGGAGTGAGAGATGAATACCCTGTTCATGCATTGCCGGCCCGGTTTCGAGGGTGAGGTCTGCGCCGAGATCAGCGAACATGCCGCCCAGCTGGGTGTGACCGGCTATGCCAAGGGCAAGGCGCAGAGCGCTTGTGCCGAGTTCGTCTGTGCCGAGGCCGAAGGGGCCGAGCGCCTGATGGCCCAGCTGCGCTTCGCGCAACTGATTTTCCCGCGCCAGTGGGCCCGCGGCACTTATATCGAGCTGCCGGAGAGCGACCGCATCAGCGTGCTGCTGGCGCATCTGGCTGAACACGGGGTGTTTGGCAGCCTGTGGCTGGAAGTGCTGGACAGCAACGACGGCAAGGAACTGTCGACCTTCTGCCGCAAGTTCGAAGTGCCGTTGCGCAAGGCCCTGGAAAAGGCTGGCCGACTGGTCGACAACCCCAGCCTGCCGCGCCTGCTGCTGACCTTCATCAGCGGCCGCCGGGTGTTCGTCGGCATGGCTGAGGCGAACAACAGTGCGCTGTGGCCGATGGGCATCCCGCGCCTGAAATTCCCGCGTGAGGCCCCCAGCCGTTCGACCCTCAAGCTGGAGGAGGCGTGGCACCAGTTCATTCCGCGTGATCAGTGGGAACAGCGCCTGAATGATGACATGACCGGGGTCGACCTGGGGGCTTCGCCGGGTGGCTGGACTTACCAGCTGGTGCGCCGTGGCATGTTGGTTACGGCCATCGACAATGGGCCGATGGCCGAAAGCCTGATGGACACCGGTCTGGTACAGCACCTGATGGCCGATGGTTTCACCTGGCAGCCGAAGCAGCCGGTGGACTGGATGGTCTGCGATATCGTCGAGAAGCCGGCGCGTACTACCTCGCTGATCGAGACGTGGTTGGGTGAGGGGTTGTGCCGTGAAGCGATAGTCAACCTGAAGTTGCCGATGAAGCAGCGCTATGCCGAGGTGCGCCGCTTGCTGGATCGCATGGAGGCGACGTTCAAGGCGCGTAAGGTCAAGGTGTCGATTGTCTGCAAGCAGCTGTATCACGACCGCGAGGAAGTGACTTGCCACCTGCGCAGGCTGGACTTGAAACAACGCTGACATCCGCCGTTGCCGTTGATCTTGTTTTTGCTTTTGCTTCTAAGCGCGCGGTAGTTCGGCCTCCTGAAGTCGCACTCAGCGTCGCCTGAACTACCGCGCGCTTAGAAGCAAGATCAACGGCAACGGCAACGGCAACGGCAACGGCAACGGCAACGGCAACGGCAACGGCAACGGCAACGGCAACGGCAACGGCAGTCAGAGCTGGCGCTCATGAATGGCTATTGGTCCTTGTGGCGCGATGCGCCACAATAGCGATCATTTGCGGAGCCCCCCATGACTGATTTCACCCCCGATGCGATCCTCGACGCCACCGGCCTGAACTGCCCGGAGCCGGTGATGATGCTGCACCAGCACGTGCGCAACCTGGCCGCAGGCGGCCTGCTCAAGGTCATCGCCACCGACCCGTCGACCCGCCGTGACATCCCCAAGTTCTGCAATTTCCTCGGCCACGAATTGCTGCAGCAGCAGGAAGAGGCCGGTACCTACCTGTACTGGATCCGCAAGAAAGCCGACTGAACCGCGCTGGAACACACCTCGCGTAGCGCCTACACTGCGCTCCCCAGACAGGAGAGCGCCATGCTGATAGTTGCCGACGAGAATATCCCGCTGCTCGATGCCTTCTTCGAAGGCTTCGGCGAGATCCGCCGTTATCCCGGCCGCAGCCTCGACGCCGCCAGCGTCAAGGACGCCGATGTGCTGCTGGTGCGCTCGGTGACCAAGGTCGACCGGCAACTGCTCAAAGGCAGCAAGGTGCGCTTCGTGGGCACCTGCACCATCGGCACCGACCACCTTGACCTGGACTACTTCGCCGAAGCCGGTATCCACTGGAGCAGCGCGCCGGGCTGCAATGCCCGTGGCGTGGTCGATTACGTGCTCGGTAGCCTGCTGACCCTGGCTGACCTGGACGGCGTGGCACTGGCGCAACGCACCTACGGTGTGGTGGGCGCCGGCGAGGTCGGTGGCCGCCTGGTGCGCGTGCTCAATGGCCTGGGCTGGAAGGTGCTGGTCTGCGACCCGCAGCGCCAGGCCGCAGAGGGCGGTGACTATGTCAGCTTGGCGACGGTCCTAGAACAGTGCGACGTGATCAGCCTGCACACCCCGCTGCAGCGCGGCGGTGAGCATCCGACCTGGCACCTGCTCGGCGCCGCACAGCTGGCGCAACTGCGCCCCGGTGCCTGGCTGATCAACGCCAGCCGTGGGCCGGTGGTGGACAACGCGGCGCTGCGTGAGCTGCTGCTGGATCGTGAAGACGTGCACGCGGTGCTCGATGTCTGGGAAGGCGAGCCGCAGGTCGACCTGCAACTGGCCGACCTGTGCACCCTGGCCACGCCGCACATCGCCGGCTACAGCCTGGATGGCCGCCAGCGCGGCACAGCGCAGATCTATCAGGCTTTGTGCCGCTACCTGGGAGAGGCCGAAAAGGTACAGCTGGCCGACCTGCTGCCACCGCCGCCGTTGGCGCACATCGAACTGGATGGCGCTGCGGAACCTGCCTGGGCCCTGGCAACGCTGTGCCGGGCGGTGTATGACCCCCGGCGTGACGATGCCGATTTCCGTCGCAGCCTGAGTGACGATGTGGCTGAACAGCGGGCGGCGTTCGATCAGTTGCGCAAGCAATACCCACCGCGGCGGGAGATTGAAGGATTGGCGGTACGCGTCAGGGGCGAGGCACCGCAGTTGGCGCAGATTATCAGCGCCCTGGGTGGCGTGCTGGCCTGATTACGGGCCCGCAATAAAAAACCCGGCATAAAGCCGGGTTTCAAAAGATTCATGCTTCAGCCGTGGCGAACTTTCTTCACGCGGCTGTCTTCCAGGGCCTTGCAGGCCTGCTGGATCATCTGCTCGGTGATCTCGACCTCGCGGCCCTGAGCGTCGATGATCGAACCACAGGCCTTGGGTTGTGGTTTGCTCTGGGTTTTCACCGTGTCGCTGCCATGTTGCAAGCTCATTGAATATCTCCTCATCAGGTTCTGGCTCAGGTTAAACCTGTGCCATGAATGGCCTGTTACAAAAAGTTATCGGGCACCAAGGCCTGCACAGTCCACCAGAAAGCTCGGCAAAGCTCCAGAGGCCTGTTAGAACGATGGGCTATAGGCACTGCCAGCATGGATGAATGGTAGTCTTCAATCTCCTTGCAATTCTGGTTCACGCCATGCCCGATCCGGCTTCTTCCCGCCAGCGCCGCGCCCTGCGCCTGGCCTGGCAGTTCATGCGTCCCTACCGCCGGCAGGCGCTGCTGGCCTTGCTGGCGCTGGTGGTCACCGCTGGCATCACTTTGTCCATGGGCCAGGGCATCCGTTTGTTGGTCGACCAAGGCTTCATGACCCGCTCGGCGCACCAGCTGAACCAGACCATCGGCCTGTTCCTGGTGCTGGTACTGGCCCTGGCAGCGGGTACGTTCAGCCGCTTTTACCTGGTGTCGTGGATCGGCGAACGCTGCGTTGCCGATATCCGCCGCGCGGTCTTCGATCATCTGGTGGGCTTGCACCCAGGCTTTTTCGAGGACAACCGCAGCTCTGAAATCCAGTCACGGCTGACCGCCGACACCACCTTGTTGCAATCGGTGATCGGCTCGTCGCTGTCGATGTTCCTGCGCAATGCACTGATGGTGATCGGTGGCGTGGTACTGCTGTTCATCACCAACCCCAAGCTCACCAGCATCGTGGTGGTGGCGTTGCCACTGGTGCTGGCGCCGATCCTGCTGTTTGGCCGGCGGGTGCGCAGCCTGTCGCGGCAGAGCCAGGACCGGGTAGCCGACGTGGGCAGCTATGTGGCCGAGACCCTAGGGCAGATCAAGACCGTGCAGGCCTACAACCACCAGGCACGCGACCGCGAGCTGTTCGCCGATACGGTGGAAGCCGCGTTTGCCGTGGCCCGGCAACGTATCGCCCAGCGCGCCTGGCTGATCACCCTGGTGATCGTGCTGGTGCTGGGTGCGGTCGGGGTGATGCTGTGGGTGGGCGGCATGGATGTGATCGCCGGGCGCATTTCCGCAGGGGAGCTGGCAGCGTTCGTGTTCTACAGCCTGATCGTCGGCAGTGCCTTCGGCACCCTCAGTGAAGTGATCGGCGAGTTGCAGCGTGCCGCCGGGGCCGCCGAGCGCGTTGCCGAGCTGTTGGCAGCGAACAGTACGATCCTGGTTCCCGAGGCCCCAGTGACGCTGGCACAGCAGCGGGCCAGTGGCCGCATCGAACTGCAGCAGCTGACCTTCGCCTATCCCTCGCGGCCATCGGTGGCTGCCATCGATCGCCTCAGCCTGACCATCGAGCCGGGCCAGACTGTCGCATTGGTAGGGCCGTCGGGGGCGGGCAAGTCGACGTTGTTCGACCTGCTGTTGCGTTTCTACGATCCACAGCAGGGGCGCATCCTGCTCGATGGCCAACCGATCACGGCGCTGGCCCTGAACCACCTGCGCGGCCAGTTCGCCTTGGTGGCGCAGAACCCATCACTGTTCCGCGGCACGGTCGAGGCCAACATCCGCTACGGTCGGCCCGAGGCGACCCTCGCCGATGTCGAGTCGGCAGCCCATGGCGCCCATGCCGACGCGTTCATCCGGCAACTGCCACAGGGTTACCAGACGCCGTTGGGCGAGGGTGGCGTCGGCCTTTCCGGTGGCCAGAAGCAGCGCCTGGCAATCGCCAGGGCGCTGCTGGTAGATGCGCCAATCCTGCTGCTCGACGAAGCCACCAGTGCCCTCGATGCGCAAAGCGAGCACCTGATCCAAGAGGCGCTGCCGAGCCTGATGGCCGGCCGTACCACGCTGGTCATCGCTCACCGCCTGGCCACGGTGCAGCACGCCGACCGCATTGCGTTGATCGACAAGGGGCGTGTGATCGCGGTCGGCACGCACCGGCAGTTGATCGAGGAAAGCCCGTTGTATGCGCGCCTGGCCGAATTGCAGTTCACCACGGGCTAGCTGTCGCGCGGCTGTAACATTTATGTAGCAATTGCCTGAGAGTATTGTGTTCAACTGTTGCGTAAGTGCTCGACCTGGCTGCTATCGATTGATGGCAGCTTTTTTTTGGCCAGCGAACGAGGACAAGGATGTCTGTCGCGGCGCTGCAACGGCGCGCCGTTTCCTTATTCCTTGTTCCCGAGATCCGCGATGTTGCGTAAATCACTCCGAGTGCAATTTCTCACCCTGCTCGGCGGCAGCTTGGCGGCGATGCTGCTGATCGCCCTGGTGTGCTTCCAGTTCCTGTCCTCCAGCGTCCGTGGCTATGGCGAACTGGTGGACGGGCCGCTGCGGGCTTCGCAACTGATCGATGAAGCCAACCTGCAATTCAAGATTCAGGTGCAGGAATGGAAGAACGTGCTGCTGCGTGGCCGCCAGCCAGCCGAGCTGGACAAGTACTGGCAGCAGTTCCAGGCCCGGGAGCAGCAGGTTCAGCAACTGCTCGGTCAACTGATCGACAGCAGCGATGTCAAGCTCAAAGCACCGCTGCAGCAGCTGCGTGAGAGCCACCGCCAACTCGGCCAGGCCTACGAACAAGGGCGTCTGGCATTCCTGGCGGCGGGGGGCGACCCGGTCGCTGGCGACCAGGCGGTAAAGGGCGTGGATCGTGCTGCCAGCGAGCAGATGAGCGCACTGGTCGAGCAATTGCGCGCCGAAGCGCGTGATCGTGCTGCCCAGATCAATGCCGCTGCAGAACGCACCGTGTGGTTAGGCGTGTTGGTGATGCTGGGCTCGGCATTGCTGGTTGGCTTGCTCAGCCTGTGGCTGCTCAACCGCAGCCTGATCGAGCCGATCCGCCAACTGATCGAATACGTTGCGCAGCTTAGCCAGGGGCGCTTCGCCGCCCGCGTCGACAGCCGCCGTGAGGACGAACTGGGCCGCCTGGCGCGTGCCGCCAACACCTTGCGTGATTTTCTTGCCGAGACCGTTGGCCGGCTGAAGGACAACGCCCAGGAACTGGAAGGTGCCAGTGGCCAGTTGCGCACTATCGCCGGTGACATGGCCCGTGGCACGCACGATCAGTTCCAGCGTACCGATCAGGTGGCCACGGCCATGCACGAAATGTCCGCCACTGCCCAGGAAGTGGCCCGTCACGCCGCGCAGGCCGCACACGCCGCTGACGATGCCGACCAGAGTGCGCAGGCGGGCGAGCAGGTAATGCAGCAGACCATCGACATCATCGGCGTGGTCAACCGAGAGATCGCCGGCACTGCCGCCGTGATTCGCGACCTGGAAAATGACAGCTCACGCATCGGCAAGGTGCTGGAAGTGATCCGCGGTATCGCCGAGCAGACCAACCTGCTGGCGCTCAATGCCGCCATCGAGGCGGCGCGCGCCGGTGAAGCCGGGCGCGGCTTTGCCGTGGTCGCCGACGAAGTGCGCAGCCTGGCCCAGCGCACGGCGGCGTCGATCGCCGAGATTCAGCAGATCATCGAAGCCGTGCAGTCGGGCGCGGTGGAAGCAGTCAAGGCCATCGAGAGCGGCCAGCAGCGCAGCGAGGAGGGTGCCGAGCAGGTGCAGCAGGCCGGGCAGATGCTGCAGCGCATCACCTTGGCGGTGGAGGCGATCCGCGACATGAACCGGCAGATCGCCACGGCGGCCGAAGAGCAGACCAGCGTCGCCGAAGACATTTCGCGCAACCTGATTGAAATCACCCGGATTGCCACCGCCAACCAGGAGGCGGTGCAGCATACCGAGCAGGCGGGGCAGCGCCTGCATGGGCTGTCGGGGCAGTTGGGTGAGGTCACCTCGCGCCTGACCGCTTGATGGTTTGCATGGGCTGCGAAGTGGGCAGTACCGGAAATACAGTTTTCAGGCCCAACAAAAAGCCCGCACAAAGCGGGCTTCTTGTAGAGATTTTGGTCGGAGAGACAGGATTCGAACCTGCGGCCTTCTCGTCCCGAACGAGACGCGCTACCTGGCTGCGCTACACTCCGATGAACAAAATCCTACTGCATGGATTTTTCAGGCGCAAGCCCTTGCAGTTCAAGGGCGAGCGCCAATAAAGCGTGCGGGTCAGAGCTCCTTGACGGTGCGGATCTGGTCCTTGTTCAGGCGCGTGCGCTTGCCGTCGAGCTGTTCGAATTCGTAGAAACCGGAGTCCTCGTCAAAAGAGGGGGTATCCACTGCCTGGATTTCGCGGCCGTCGTTCAGGGTGATCACGGTCGGCGATGCACAGCCGGCGAGGGCGCCAAGGCCCAGGGCGAGCAGAAAGGCGGGAAGGGTCCGTTGAATCATCGTGTTTCTCCAGTGCGATGGTGCTAGATGACGTTATGACGCAGGGCGTCCGCGCAAGTTCCTTTTACATTCCAGCATAGCGGCAAGCCGGGGATATTGACCTGTGCCTGCCTGCACTGCCGCCTGTGATATAACTGCGCCCATTCCCTTTTATTGCGACGGACACCCATGAAAGCCAAGGCCGATACCCCCTTCGTGGCGCTGAACATTGCCGTGCTCACGGTCAGCGACACCCGTACCTTCGAAACCGACACCTCCGGGCAGACCTTCGTCGACCGCCTTACCGCCGCTGGTCACACGCTGGCAGCACGGGTGCTGCTCAAGGACGACTTGTACAAGATCCGCGCCCAGGTCGCGACCTGGATCGCCGACGACAATGTGCAGGTCGTGCTGATTACCGGAGGCACGGGATTTACCGGCCGTGACAGCACGCCTGAGGCAGTCGCCTGCTTGCTGGACAAGCAAGTCGAGGGCTTCGGCGAACTGTTCCGGCAGATTTCCGTGGCTGATATCGGTACCTCCACCGTGCAGTCGCGCGCCTTGGCTGGCCTGGCCAACGGCACCCTGGTGTGCTGCCTGCCCGGCTCGACCAATGCCGTGCGCACCGGTTGGGACGGCATCCTCGCCGAGCAACTGGATGCCCGCCACCGGCCGTGCAACTTCGTTGCCCACCTGAAGCAGGCAGCGGCCTGTGACAGCCGTGGCTGAGGCGCCGGCTGCCCGGCCACTGATGGCGGTGGAAGAGGCCCTGGAGCGCCTGCTGGCACTGGCCGAGGCCGCACCGATCAAGGAAATCGAACGTGTCTCGCTGGCCGAAGCCGAAGGCCGTGTGCTGGCCACCGAGCTGGTGGCCACGCTTGACCTGCCGCCGTGGCCGAACAGCGCCATGGACGGTTATGCCTTGCGCCTTGCCGACCTCAAGGGCGAGCCGTTGCCGGTCAGCCAGCGGATTTTCGCCGGGCATGCGTCCGAGGCTCTGCAGCCCGGCACCTGTGCACGGATCTTCACCGGTGCGCCGATGCCGGCAGGTGCCGACTGCGTCGAGATGCAGGAAAACACCGAGGTGCTGGAAGATGGTCGGGTACGCTTCCTCAAAGCGCTGGCGCTTGATCAGAACGTTCGCCCACAGGGCCAGGAAACCCGCAAGGGTGAGCAGGTAATGGTCGCGGGCACGCGGCTTGGGCCCATCGAGCTGGGCCTGGCGGCGACCCTGGGGCATGCCGAGCTGAACGTGGTGCGGCGGGTGCGGGTGGCAGTGCTGTCCACTGGCGATGAGCTGGTCGAGCCTGGCCTGCCACTGGGCCCGGGGCAGATCTACAACAGCAACCGGCGCCTGCTGGTCAGCTGGTTGCAGCGGCTGGGCTGTGAAGTGCGCGACATGGGCATCCTTCCCGATGACCTTGAGCGTACCCGCGAGTGCCTGGGCAGCCTGGGCGATGTCGACTTGATCCTGTCCACCGGCGGCGTTTCCGTAGGTGAAGCCGACTACCTCGGCGCCGCCCTGCGCGAGGCGGGCGAGTTAGCGTTGTGGAAGCTGGCGATCAAGCCCGGCAAGCCGTTGACCTTCGGGCATTACCGTGGAGTGCCGGTGATCGGCCTGCCCGGCAACCCGGCGTCGACCCTGGTCACCTTCGGCCTGCTGACGCGGCCCTACCTGCTGCGCCGCCAGGGTGTGGCCGATGTCACCCCGCTGCGCTTCGATGTGCCTGCCGGGTTCCAATGGACCAAGGCCGGTACCCGCCGCGAGTACCTGCGCGCGCGTATCGACAATGGCCAGGTGCGCATCTACAAGAACCAGAGTTCCGGCGTGCTGCGCAGCGCGGCGTGGGCCGAGGGGCTGGTGGAAGTGCGTGAAGGCAGCACTCCGCAACCGGGTGACAGCGTGCCGTTCATACCGTTTAGCGAACTACTCGGCTGAGCGCCCGAGCCAGGCGCCACGGCCTTGCGTGGCGTCGGCCGGTGCCGACTGGGTGAGGCGCATGTGCACCGTCTCCAGCTGCTGGGCGGCCACGCTCCAGTCGTGGCGGTTGCGGGCAAACTGGCGGCCGGCCTCGCTCAGCTGGCACATGCGCCATGGCTGGTTGAGCAATTGCGTGATCAGCAGCGCCAACTGGTCACCGTCATCACTGCCCAGGTAATGCTCGCTGTTGTTGGCGGCCAGGCTTGATATACCTTTGTTGGTGCTGATCACCGGCAGCCCGGCGGCCATGGCTTCGAGGATCTTCACCTTGGAGCCACCGGCATAGCGCAACGGTGCGAAGAACAGTGCAGAACGGCGTTGCAGCTCGCGCAGGTCGGGGCGATAGCCAACCCACTCGATACGCGGGTCGTTCCAGCGCAGTTTCCAGCTGACCGGCAAGGCATGCCCGGCGATGGCCAGGCGTACCGCCGGATTGCTCATCCACACCTGTGGCAGGATTTCTTCCAAGGCCCATTCGATGGCCTCGACGTTGGCGGCGTACTCGAAATTGCCAACGAACAGCAGGCGCTGGCTGTGCAGGGCCGGGTGGACGTTCTGGTAGTAGTCGCAATCGACGCCATTGACCACCACGTTGACCGGGCGGCCGCTTACCTGGCTGATCAGATCGGCATCGTGTGGGCTTACGGCCACCACCTCGGTGGGCTGGCGCAGCACGCGCTGTTCCCAGCGCCGATAACGCCAGCGGTCGAAGGCGTTGAGCGGGCGCAGCCACAGCGGCAGGCGGTCATGGCAGGCGGCGCCGGTGACGGACTCCAGGTTGTGTTCGCTGAGCATGTAGGGCAGCTCGCGTGCCTGCAGCGCTTTTTCGAAAGGCTGGAAGCTGTAGCTGTGTTCGATCTGGATGACATCCCATGGCTCGTCCAGCAGTTGCTCGAACTGATGGCGCAAGCCAGGGGCGAGGCCGTTGATGATGGCCCGCATCGGGTAATCGATGATCGGTGAGGCGAACAGGTTGAGCGGACTGTGCAGCGGACGCCTGGGCAGCACGATCAGGCGTTCGAGCAAGGGTTCGAGGGCTTCGCGGGCGGCATCGCATAACGGGATTTTCGACTGCACCAGCAAGGTGATCCGGTGGCCCTGCTGCGCGAGCGCGCGCAGCAGGTGGTATTGCCGGGTCTTGCTGCCACTGGTGGTGGGCCAAGGCAGGTAGGGCAGTGTCCAGAGAATGCGCATGAACCGGAAACCTCGCTGAAGGCTGCGGACAAAAAACGCGTCCGCCAGCCCTCAGCCGATGGCTGCTGCCGGGACGCGTCCATAAATATCAGTAAAGCGCACGATGTCGTCTTCGCCCAGGTACTCACCGCTTTGCACTTCGATCATTACCAGGTCGATGACGCCGGGGTTGGTCAGGCGGTGGGTGCGGCCGGGTTTGATGAAGGTCGACTCGTTGGTGTCGAGCAGGAATTCTTCTTCGCCGTTGGTCACGCACGCCATGCCGCTGACGATGATCCAGTGCTCGCTGCGGTGGTGGTGCATCTGCAGCGACAGCGATTCGCCTGGGCGCACCATGATCCGCTTGATCTTGAAACGCGGGCCTTCTTCGAGCACGGTGTACATGCCCCAGGGGCGCGTGACGGTGCGGTGCAGGCGGTAGGCTTCGTGGCCTTGGTGCTTGAGCTGCTGGGCGATCACCTTGACATCCTGGCTGCGCGCGGCATCGGCGATCAGCAAGGCATCTGGGGTGTCGATGACGATCAGGTTGTCCAGGCCGACCGCGCCGACCAGGCGTTTTGGCGAATCGATGTAGCAGTTGGTCACATCGTGCAGCACGGTTTCGCCATTGCAGTGGTTACCGTCGTCGTCGGTGTGGCGCAGTTCGCGCACCGCTTCCCAGCTGCCGATGTCGCTCCAGCCCAGTTCGCAAGGCACCACGGCCACCTTGTCGGAGCGCTCCATCAGGGCGTAGTCGATGGAGATATCCTCGGCCAGGGCAAAGCTGGCCGGATCCAGCTCCACCTGCAGCGCCTTGCCGCCTTCCTTGGTCGTGCTCTGTTCCAGGCAGCAGGTCACGCAGGCCAGCAGCTCCGGGGCATGCGCCTGCAGTTCGGCGAGCACGGTGCCCACGCGCAGGCAGAACATGCCGGCATTCCACAGGTGGCGGCCGCCTTCGAGGTAGTCGCGAGCGGTGAGGGCGTCGGGCTTCTCCACGAAGCAGCTGACTTGATGCGCATGTTTGCCGATGGCTTCGCCTTGCTCAATGTAACCGAAGCCGGTTTCGGCGCGGCTGGGCAGCAGGCCGAAGGTGGCCAGCCAGCCATCGTGGGCCAGTTGCCGGGCGTGCTCGACGGCGCTGGTGAAGGCCTCGGCGTCTGTAATCAAGTGATCGGCCGGCAGCACCAGCAGCACGCTGTCGTGGCCGTAATGGCTGGCACAGTGCAGCGCGGCTGCGGCGATGGCGGGGGCAGTGTTGCGGCCGTTGGTTTCCAGCAGGTAGTCGAGGGCAAGGTTGTCCGGGTTGACCTGGCGGTACTCGTCCTGGGTGCGGAAGAACACTTCGCGGTTGGTCACTGTCAGAACGCGCTCGACGCCGGGTAGCGCGGATGCGCGGGCGAAGGTTTTCTGTAGCAGGCTCTGGCCATCGGGCAAACGCATGAAGGGTTTTGGCATGGCTTCTCGAGAAACCGGCCACAGGCGGGTGCCGGCACCGCCAGCGATGATGCAGGGGATCAGAACGCTCATTTCACAGCCTCGACGCTAGGCGCTGGTTACAGCGCAGTGAAGGGAAACTTCGCGACCTGTCACGGTTTTGGCGGAAAAGTCAAAAAACCGACTTTTCGATGCAGCTTCGTCCATGAAGGCCAAATATTTGTCGATCATGCGCCGAGTGAGAAAAGCTTTCAATGATATTTATGTGAATCAGGCTGTTTCTTGTTCGATCCATGCTCCAGCTCAACGCGCGATTCAGGGCAGTTTTCTTGCGTTGTGCAGTATTTCGGTGAAGTTTGTGGTCGAGATCTGGATGGAACGATCCCTACGGAGAAGCACGATGCCAAAGCGCAAGGCAATCTTGATCCTGCATGGAAAGCAGGCGATGAACGAAGCGGTGCGCCAGGCTGTGGGCGCCATGCGCGAGCGTGGCTGGACGCTGGATGTGCGGGTGACCTGGGAAGGCGGCGATGCCCAGCGGCTAGTAGGTGAAGCGCTTGCGGCCGGGTACAGCCATGTGATTGCTGGCGGTGGTGATGGCACGTTGCGTGACGTCGCCGAAGCCATGGGCCGGGTGCGCAGCGAAGCCAGCCTGGCGCTGTTGCCGCTGGGGACGGCCAATGACTTCGCCAGGGCAGCCGGCATTTCACTGGAACCTGCCGAGGCGCTGGCATTGCTTGAATTGCCGCCAAGGCCGATCGACCTGGGCCAGGTTGGCGACCAATTGTTTTTGAACATGGCCACGGGCGGTTTCGGCAGCCAGGTTACCGCCAGCACGTCTGAAGACCTCAAGAAGATGCTTGGCGCCGCGGCCTACCTGTTCACCGGGTTGTCGCGCTTCAGTGAGCTGCAGGCCGCCTCGGTCGAGCTTTCAGGGCCTGGGTTCGACTGGCAGGGCGACCTGCTGGCGCTGGGGATCGGCAACGGTCGTCAGGCCGGAGGCGGCCAGGTACTGTGCCCGGATGCGCAAGTCGATGATGGCCTGCTCGACATCGCCATCTTGCCGGCGCCCCAGGAAATGGTCGGCGCGCTGCGCGATTTGCTGGCGGGCGAGGGGTTGTTCGTGCGGGCGCGTTTGCCGTGGGTCGAGATCACCTGCTCGCAGGGGCTCGACATCAACCTCGATGGCGAGCCCCTGCAGGCCGACAGCCTGCGCTTTGCCGCAGTGCCAGCAGCACTGAAGCTGCATCTGCCGTTGAATTCGCAGCTGATCAGTCGTCCAGGCTGATGATCTTTTCGCGTACGGCGAACAGCACCAGGCCGGCCACGTCGTAGATCTGCAGGCGTTTCATGATTTGCGAGCGGTGGGTTTCCACGGTCTTGATCGACAGACCCAGGCCGGCAGCGATTTCGCGAGTGGATTTGCCGCGCACGATCAGGCGCAGGATCTCAAGCTGCCGTGCGGTCAGGTTGTGGCGGTCGACACCAGCAGGCTGCCTGCCGTGTTGCGCACGCATCAGGGCCTGGTTGATCACGGTGTGGGCGATGGCCGGGCTGAGGTAGCGCTCACCATTGCGCAGGGCGGCAAGGGCCTGCTCCAGTTCGGTAGCCGTCGTATCCTTGAGCAGATAGCCATGGGCGCCGCTTTCCAGGGCTCGCATGATCAGGTCCGGGTCGGTATGCATGGACAGGATCAGCACCCGACACGTATTACCTGTGGCGCGCAACTGGGTAAGGGCATCGAGGCCGCTGGTGGAGCGCATGGAGATGTCCAGCAGGACAATGTCGGGTGCCAGGTGGCGAACCTGCTCGAGCAGCTGGTCGCCGTCATCGGCCTCGCCGACCACGGAATAGCCGGTGATATCAGATACCAGGGCACGGACCCCGGCACGAATCAGCGAGTGATCGTCCACCAGCAGCAATCTACAGGTCATGTTGAAGCGATAGTCCTGGCGCGTTCATGGGTACGGGGTGGCCACGGGAACAGCACGTCGATCGTCGTGCCCAGGCCGAGCTGGCTGGTGATTACCAGGCTGCCGTTGAGGGCGGTGGCGCGCTCCTGCATGCCGGCCATGCCGCGCTGGCCGGCCTCGGCGGGGTTGGCTGAAGGGACGAAGCCTTGGCCGTCGTCCTGAATTGAAAGGGCAAGCCCTGCGGCGCTGCGCTGCAGGCGGATGGTCAGGTTGCGCGCCCGGGCGTGGCGTAGCATGTTGGTGACCGCCTCCTGAGTGATGCGAAACGCTGCCATGGCGACTTCTTCTGAAATACCGCCCAGTCGCTGGTGGCACTCCAGGCTCCAGTGCACATCGGTGCTGTCCAGCGTACGCACCAGGTGCGCACGCAGGCTGGCTTCGAGGCCAAGGCTGGCCAGTTGCCGTGGGTTGAGGATGGCGGAAACGTCGCGCACCTTGCTCAGGGTGTCTTCGAGGGTGCTGCGCAAGCTGCCACAGTGCACCTGCAAGTCGTTCGGGGCACGGCGTTGCAGCCATTCCAGCTGCATCTTGGCGGCGGTGAGCAACTGGCCGATGTCGTCATGCAGTTCGCGGCTCAGGTGCTGGCGCTCGGTTTCCTGGACTTTGAGCATGCGCCCGGCCAGCTCCGCCGGGCGCAGGCTGATCGACTTGGCGCCGTGGCTCAGGTGCCAGCAGACGCCAAGCGTGGCCACCAGTTGCAGGAGCAGAAGGCTGGCAGGCATGCCGTGCCCACCAGCAAACAGGATCAGATTGGCAAGCAGGGACACCACGCACAGCAATGCCGTCGCCCAGCGCAGCAAGGTGGTGCGTGAACGGCAGCGCAGAGATATCTTCAAACGTGGGAACATAAAATTGAGAAGCCACTGAAGTCTTGCTGATGGGGGCGTGCACAGGTCTCGGCAGAGGCTTTGGCGTCGTGCTTGCAACAAATGACAAGCCTGGGTTGATGCGATAAATGGATGGCCGGCCGACATTTGTTTGCGCGCATCTTAACACTTCGGTTCGTTTTGGTCGCGGCTGGGTAATGCTTTGAAACCACAGTATTCCCGGGCTTGGAGGAGGGGTTCGGCAGGACTGATGCTTGTCAAAATGCCACTATTCAATCGAGTGATTGAAGCCACAAGTTCAACTTGCGCAAGACCGATCAAGTGCAAGGGGCTGAACTAGCGCGGTACTCCAGAAGTTCAGGCTTCTTCAGCTTGAGTCATGAGCTTAGTTGCTTCTGCCACGCCGGTTAGTGGCGCTGCGCAGGTCGGTCGGTTGACGGGCTGAATGACGCTGTCGGATGCGGATGCACGCATTGGCTGCCGTTGTCGTTGCAAGGCGCACACGTTTGCGGCAAGGGCTGATTGAGGGCGGCAGCCAGTTCGCTCAGCAGCGTCATTTGCTCGCAGGTGTCGAGGGCGAGCCGGCCGGTGTGCGGGTCAATCAGCTCCAGTTGCCAGGCCAGCAAGGTCAAGCAGGCATTCAGCATCGGCAGGGCTTCGTTGGCCAGGCACCGCTGCTGGCAGGCCGGGGCGAGCAGCTGTTGCAAGACGCTAGCATAGTGGGCGACTTCGAGCAGGCCCAGGGCGCTGGCGCGTCGAGCCAGGGTATCCAGGGCGCCGTTCAGGCATTGGCAGGCGTCCGGATCATTGGCGATGAGTTCCAGATGTTGCAGGCATTCCTGGGATTGGGTCAGCAAGACCTGGGCATCCAGCAGGAACCCCTGCAGGGTGTCGGTGTTAGAGACGCTGCTGTGCATCAAAACACTCCGGCGCGTAGGGCTGGAGCAGGGGATGGACACGCCATGTCGATCGCTAGCAAAAGCCTGACTCCATTCATGCAGTGAGAATGGCGTCACATTAATGGCTAAAGGATAGCGCGAACATCAGGTTGCACCTGATTGCTCCTAGGGGTTTCCCTGAGGGCGCCTAGGGGGCGACAGGTAGTTCCGGAATGGATCCAAGCGTGGCATGTCGCAGTTAAGCATGATGGTAATATGATATCAATTGCCCTGCGACGCATTTTCTTTCAAGGGTCAAGATGCGCAGCAAAGCGCCGATATAGAACGGATAATTTCATACTTTTCGCTACAACCCTGGGGGTTTTCCAATGGCTGGCATTCTCGACACGGTAGACCAACGCACGCAATTGGTGGGTGAGAACCGTCTGGAAATCCTGATGTTCCGGCTGGCTGGCCGGCAGTTGTTTGCAATCAACGTATTCAAGGTGCAGGAAGTGCTGCAACTGCCCAAGCTGACCCTGATGCCGCAGCGCCACGCGTTCGTCTGTGGCGTGGTCAACCTGCGTGGGCAGACGCTGCCGGTGATCGACCTGTCCCAGGCGATCGGCATGCGCCCGCTGCAGCCCGGGCCGGATAGCACCATCATCGTCACCGAGTACAACCGCTCGGTGCAGGCGTTTCTGGTGGGGGGCGTTGATCGCATCGTCAACATGAACTGGGAAGCCATCATGCCGCCGCCTGCCAGTGCCGGGCGCCAGCATTACCTGACGGCCATCACCAAAGTGGATGACAAGCTGGTCGAAGTGATCGATGTGGAGAAGGTGCTGGCCGAGATCGTGCCGTATAACGCCCGGGTCTCCGGCGACAAACTGGCCGACCCGGTACTGGCCCGTGCGCGCGGCCGTGAAGTGTTGCTGGTGGACGATTCCAGTGTGGCCCTGGCGCAGCTGCGCGATACCTTGTCGCAACTGGGCGTGAAGTTGCATGTGGCCAGCGATGGCCTGAAAGCGCTGCGCCTGCTCAAGGGCTGGGCTGATGCGGGGGAGGATGTCTGCGAGAAACTGCTGATGGTCTTCACCGATGCGGAAATGCCAGAGATGGACGGCTATCGGCTGACCACCGAGATTCGTAGCGATGCACGCCTGCGCAGGCTTTACGTGGTGCTCCACACCTCCTTGTCGGGCAGCTTCAACGAGTCGATGGTGAAGAAGGTCGGTTGCGACAATTTCCTCTCCAAGTTTCAGCCCGACCGTTTGGTCGATGTGGTCAAGCAGCGTCTGCTGCTGGATACCAGCAACGCGTGATCCCGTTGCCGGCCAGGTATAAGCTTGGCTTTTGACAAGGCATGAGGCGGGCAGGGATGTTTCTCAGTGAGTTGTATCGATACCCGGTGAAGTCGGGGCAGGCGCAATGTTTGCAAGCTTCGCCGGTGGGCCTTTTGGGGTTGCAGGGTGATCGACGCTGGATGGTGGTCGAGGAAGAGAATGGACGCTTCCTCACCCAGCGAGCCTGGCCACAACTGGGCCAGCTGAAGGCCAGCGCGGGCGAGGCAGGCGAACTGCTGCTTGAGCTGCCTGGGCAGGCGACACTGCGGGTGGCGGTGCCAGGCGCGGACGATGCGCTGCGCGGCGTTACCCTCTGGCGCGATACCTTGCGTGTGCCGGACGCGGGCGACGAGGTGGCCGCCTGGTTGTCGCAATGGCTCGGCAAGGCGGTGCGCCTGGTGCATTGCCCGGAGCAGCGAGCACGCTACCTGCCCAATGGTTACGGCCTGAACAGCGACCGTGCGGCGTTCCCTGATGGCTTTCCGTTATTGCTGATCGGGCAAGGTTCGCTGGATGACTTGAGCCGGCGGATTGGCCGGCCCATGGAGATGCTGCGCTTTCGGCCAAACCTGGTGGTGCAAGGGGCGGAGCCGTTTGCCGAGGATGGCTGGAAGCGGATTCGCATTGGCGAGCTGGAGTTTCGAGTGCTCAAGCCCAGTGTGCGGTGCATCTTCACCACGCTCGACCCGGCGACCGGAGAGCGCAGTGCTGACCGTGAGCCGTTGACGACCTTGAAGACATTCCGCGAGAAGGAAGGCGACATCCTGTTCGGGCAGAACCTGGCCGTGGATGGCAGTGGTTGGCTTGAGGTGGGGATGAAGGTCGAGGTACTCGAGTAACCTGTATTGGCCTCTTCGCGGGACAAGCCCGCTCCTACAGGGAGCGCGTATCCCTGTAGGAGCGGGCTTGTCCCGCGAAGAGGCCAGTACAG
Source organism: Pseudomonas sp. NBRC 111124 (assembly GCF_001320245.1). Classification (GTDB taxonomy): domain Bacteria; phylum Pseudomonadota; class Gammaproteobacteria; order Pseudomonadales; family Pseudomonadaceae; genus Aquipseudomonas. The sequence goes on along the minus strand of NZ_BCBA01000012.1, from coordinate 70,461 downwards.
GCTCAGCTGCAATCACATGTCATCGAAATACCGCTCATGCCAGTCCACCAGCGGCTGCGGCACGTTTAGCTTCTGCCCGTAGATCACCGAATACGACAGCACGTTCTGCACATATTGGCGCGTTTCGTCGAACGGGATCGACTCAACCCACACGTCGAAGCTCAAGTGCTTGGCGCCCTTGAGCCACTGTCGCACGCGCCCCGGGCCGGCGTTGTAGGCCGCAGACGCCAACACCCGGTTGCCATTGAACTGGCCATGCACCTGGCTCAGGTAGGCCGCACCGACCTGAATGTTCTTCTCCGGGTTGAACATCTGCTGCGGCGAGGCCAGCGGGATGCTGAACTTGCGTGCGGTTTCCTTGGCGGTGGCTGGCATCACCTGCATCAGGCCGCTGGCACCGACGCTGGAGCGAGCATCCTCCATGAACGCGCTTTCCTGGCGGGTGATAGCGAACACCCAGCTCGAGTGCAGCCCGCGCACTTTGGCTTCACGCACCAGGGTGTCGCGGTAGGCCATTGGGAAGCGGATATCCAGGTCGTCCCAGTACTGCGCCTGGCTGATGGTGCGGATGGCCGGGAAGTACCAACGCATGTCGTAGGCCAGGCGCGCCTGGGCGACCATCTCATCGCGGTTGAAGTGACGGCTGACGTGGTACCACTCGCGGCGGCCTTCGACCACTTGGCCACGTGCGTGGAACTCGAGGGCACGCTGAATGCCTGGCGTGTTGCGCACCTTGTTGACCAGTTGCGGGCTCAACACCAGTGGCCTGTTGTTCAGTTGGTAAGGCGTTTTGGCCCGGTCAGCCGCGAGGAAACCGTAGAAATCACGTTCGCGAGCCACGTTTTTGTACAGCAACGGGATCTGCGGGTTGTTCGGTTGGGCGAGTTCCAGGGTGCGTGCCTGCCAGTACTTCCAGCGGTTGCTGGTGGCCAGGTCCTGTGGCAGGCGTTTGGTCAGCTCGTAGGCGTCTTCCCAACGGCCCAGGCGCAGCAGCAGGCGCAGGCGCCATTCGCTGACTGTGTTGTCACGCAGTTCGGGGTCGTAGCGGGTCATCAGGTCCAGCGCGCGCGGGTCGTAGCGGCGGGCAAGGGTCAGGCCGATCTCGCGGGCGATGGCGACCTTCTCGTCACGTGAGAAATGCATGCGCTGGGCGTAGTCGTCGAGCAGTGCCATGGCCCGATCAGGGTCCTGCCTGGCCAGGCGACGCAGGCCGAGGCTGACCACGTCGGACATGGCCTCGTTGGCAGGGGAGAAGCGCGAGGGCTGGTTGAGCAGTTCCGGCTTCTGTGCCACGTCGATTAGCAAACGGCCCTGCGGCCCGAGTGTGGTCAGGCCCTGCACCATGTTGTTGGCCAGCGGGTAGTTGCGTGCCTGGGCCGCAAGTTTGGCGCGGTTCCAGCGCTTGGCCTCGGTCAGCTGGCCTTCTGCGGCCCACATGCCGAACAGGGTGTCGCAGGCAGCCGGTTGCGTCTTGCCGACGTTCCACAGTTTTTCGGCGCTGGCAAAGCCTTCGGCGCGCTGGCCGTGGCTCAGCTGGTACTGGCCATTGAGGCAGTCCAGCTCAGTGAAATTGAGCTTGGGGTCGTAGTACTTGGCGAAGGTGTTCCACTCGCCACGTTCGGCCAGCCAGCGCAGCCAGCGCAGTTTCATCCAGTTGGCCTGGGGCAGGTCGCCGTGCTTGGCGAGGAAACCTTCGATCTCCTCGTTGCTGGCACTCTTCAGGCGCGCGGTCAGCTCGTCGTAGGCCAGGTACGGCGTGAGCGGGTAGTCGCGCAGTTGCTGGGCGTAGCGCAGGTAAGGGCCTTTGTCGCCCTTGGCCAGCGCACGCTTGGCCTCGTCGTAGTACTGGCGTTGCGTGGAAAGGTCGATGGCCTGCGCCGCACTGGCAGTGGCGGCGGTGAGCAGCAGGCAGGAAGCAATCTGTAACAGGCGGCTGCGCATGATACGTCCGGGCAGTTGAACCATGGGGAAGTGACGGCGAAGCCAGCACTGTTGAAATCTGATTGCCTTAGCTTAGCCGTTTGCCGGCGGCGGGTGATAGCGCTGTGCTTGTAACCAGGCGTTAACGCTGACCGGGCGTCGCCAAGCCCCTGAACAACCGTCTACTTAATGCCGGAAAGGGCCAAGTCAGGTAGAATGCGCGCCCGCTTTCTGGAGACGAACATGACCCTGCTCAAATTCAGCGATGTGTCCCTCGCATTCGGCGCGATGCCGCTGCTGGACAAAGTGTCCTGGCAGATCGCCCGTGGCGAGCGGGTGTGCATCATCGGCCGCAACGGTACCGGCAAGTCGAGTATGCTGCGCCTGGTCAAGGGTGAGCAGAAGGGCGACGACGGCGAGATCTGGCGCGCCCCTGGCCTGAAAATCGGTGAGCTGCCGCAGGAGCTGCCGGTCGCCGACGAGCGTACGGTGTTCGACGTGGTCGCCGCTGGCCTGGATGGCGTTGGCGAGTTGCTGGCCGAATTCCATCACCTGAGCCAGAACATCCAGGGCGATGACGATCTGGAAAAGCTCATGCACGTCCAACACGAGCTGGAGGCCCGCGACGGCTGGCGCTTGCAGCAGGTGGTGGAAAGCACCCTGAGCCGCCTGCAGCTGCCTGCTGACAAGACCCTGGCCGAGCTCTCCGGTGGCTGGCGCCGCCGCGTGCTGCTGGCCCAGGCGCTGGTGTCCGAGCCGGATCTGCTGCTGCTCGACGAGCCGACCAACCACCTGGACATCGGTGCCATCGCCTGGCTCGAAGAAGCCCTGCGCGGCTTCAACGGCGCGGTGTTGTTCATCACCCACGACCGTTCCTTCCTGCAGAACCTTGCCACGCGCATCCTCGAACTGGACCGCGGTGGCCTGATCGACTGGAACGGCGACTACGCCAGCTTCCTGGTGCACAAGGAGGCCGCGCTGGCCGCCGAAGAGACTGCCAACGCATTGTTCGACAAGCGTCTGGCCCAGGAAGAAGTGTGGATCCGTCAGGGCATCAAGGCCCGCCGTACCCGTAACGAAGGCCGCGTGCGTGCACTCAAGGCCCTGCGCGTGGAACGTGGCGAGCGACGCGAGCGCCAGGGCAAGGCGAACATCCAGATCGAAGCGGCGGACAAGTCCGGTAAGCAGGTGATGGTGCTGGAGAACGTCAGCTTCCATCACGCCGATGGCCCGCTGCTGGTCAAGGACTTCTCCATGGTCCTGCAGCGCCAGGACCGTATCGGCTTGCTGGGTGCCAACGGAACCGGCAAGACCACCTTGCTGAAGATGATGCTCGGCGATCTGGAGCCTACCTCAGGCAAGGTCGAGCGCGGTACCAAGCTGGAAGTGGCCTACTTCGACCAGATGCGTCACCAGCTCGACCTGGAGAAGACCGTCATCGACAACCTCGCCGAAGGCCGTGACTTCATCGAGATCGACGGCCAGAACCGGCATGTCCTGAGCTATCTGGGCGATTTCCTGTTCAGCCCGCAGCGTGCGCGCACGCCGGTCAAGGCGCTGTCGGGTGGTGAGCGTGCACGCCTGCTGCTGGCCAAGCTGTTCAGCAAGCCGGCCAACCTGCTGGTGCTCGACGAACCGACCAACGACCTGGATGTGGAAACCCTCGAGCTGCTCGAAGAGGTACTTTCCAACTACAAGGGTACCGTGCTGATGGTCAGCCACGACCGGGCCTTCCTCGACAACGTCGTCACCAGCACCCTGGTGTTCGAAGGTGAGGGCAAGGTGCGCGAGTATGTCGGTGGCTATGAAGACTGGATCCGCCAGGGCGGGTCGGCGAAGTTGCTTGGTGTGACCGAGAGCAAGGGTGGCAAGTCCGAGCTCAACAGTGCCGTGGTCGAGAAGCCGGCAGAAGTGGCAGCGCCTGCGCCAGCCGCGCCGGTGGCAGATGCTTCGAAGAAGAAGCTCAGCTACAAGCTGCAACGCGAGCTGGAAATGCTGCCGGGGCAGATCGATGAGGTCGAGCAGCGCATGGCCGAGGCGCAGGAAGAAGTGAACGCTGCCGGTTTCTATCAGCGGCCGATTGCCGAGACTTCGGCAGTGCTGGCCAGGATCGAGAAGCTGCAGGGTGAGCTGGATGCCTTGGTAGAGCGCTGGGCTGAGCTGGAAGGCTGATCAACCTGTACGGCCCCATCGCGGGTGCACCCGCTCCCACAGGTACTGCACCAGTCTTCAGATCTGTGCGATACCTGTGGGAGCGGGTTTACCCGCGAATAGGCCGGTACTGGTTCATTCTTTCTTCAGCAGTCGTACCGCCAGCACATCGCATGGCGCGCCGTGCAGCACGTCATTGGCGGTGGAGCCCAGCAGCAACGCCAGGCCATGCCGACCATGGCTGCCCACCACGATCAGGTCGCAATGCTGCTCCTTGGCCAGCTGGTGAATTTCCTGGCGCGGCTGGCCATAGGTCAGGTGCGAGTCGCCACGATTGATGCCGGGGTACTTGTTGAACAGGCGGTCCATGCGCTCCTTGGCCTGGTCGAACTGCTGCTGTTGCAGTTGCGACAGGTCCATCGGCACGTCGCCGCCAAAGGCCATGGCCATCGGTTCGACGATATGCACCAGCGAGACCTTGGCGCCTGTGGGCTCGGCGAGCTTCATGGCACGTTTGATCACCGGGTCGCATTCCTCGGTGAGGTCGACGGCGACCAGAAGGTGTTCGTAAGACATGAGCTGTACTCCTGACAATCGCGATAGTAGAAGTATGGTCGCTTTCCGGCAGGTCATCCGTGAATACTGAGTAACCCGCTCATTTGCAACGCTTTATGGAATCTACAGATATGACGGTATGGCTGGTTGTGTCAATCCTTGCGCTGATTCTCAGCCCGCTTTCCTGGTTGCGCCTTTCACGCAAGCAGGGGCAGCAGATGAGCCTGCGCATGGAGGCGCGGCGCATGGGCCTGGCCATGCAGCTGGCACCGCAGCAGTGGCCGCACTGGTTCGAGCAGGAGCCGCCGAGCCCGTGCCCGCAGTACCATCGCGGGCGCCGCCGGGGGCATGAAGACAGCTGGTGCTATTGGCAGGTCAGCCCTGGTGTCTGGTTGAACCAGTGGAAGGAAGTGTGCGAAGAGCCGCGCCTGAACGAGGTGTTCGCGCGCCTGCCGGAGACCGTGTACAAGGTCGAGGCTGACAAGCGCATGATCGCCCTGTGCTGGAGCGAGCGCGGTGATGAATCTGTATTGCAGGATATTGCCCACGCCTTCGACACCCTCGCTTGAAGCCCCACAACGACGAAGCGGCAACCCGGTAGCTACCAGGTTGCCGCTTCGTCGTTTCTGCAGTGCAGAAAAGGCCAGGCAGGCCGGGAAATTTCTGAATTCAGTCGCAGTGTAGCCACTGCTTGGCCGGTTGCATGAAAAAAGATGCAGCGACGGCCGATTCCCTGTGGTCAATCGCTGACGTGAATGATCGGCAATCACTGTCATCATGTTTTGCTCCCCAGCGATACAAAATGACCGGAAAGTCGCGTTTTCACCCCGTTCGGGAGCATTTGACAATGCCGATCTTTTCGGAGAATGTGTGCATACCCAAATCAAACGGGCGTATGAATTGAGCGTTTGTATGTCATCTCGCTCATACAGAATCCCGACTAGCGCGCTGACGGGTGTGCCTGGGGCAGGGGCGGCAAGGCCAGCTCTTCCACCAGCGTTCGGCGTGTACAGTTCAGCTTCCATATCGTGGAGATCAGTTGATGATTTACGAAGGTAAAGCCATCACGGTTAAGGCTCTTGAAAGCGGCATCGTCGAACTGAAGTTCGACCTCAAGGGTGAGTCCGTCAACAAGTTCAATCGCCTGACCCTGGACGAGCTGCGCCAGGCCGTCGAAGCCATCAAGGCCGACGCCTCGGTGAAAGGCGTGATCGTCAGCAGTGGCAAGGACGTGTTCATCGTCGGCGCCGACATCACCGAATTCGTCGATAACTTCAAGCTGCCCGAGGCCGAACTGGTTGCCGGCAACCTGGAAGCCAACCGCATCTTCAATGCCTTCGAAGACCTCGAAGTGCCGACCGTGGCGGCCATCAATGGCATCGCCCTGGGTGGCGGTCTGGAAATGTGCCTGGCGGCCGACTACCGGGTCATGTCCACTAGTGCCAAGATCGGCCTGCCGGAAGTCAAGCTGGGCATCTACCCGGGCTTTGGCGGCACCGTGCGCCTGCCGCGCCTGATCGGCTCGGACAACGCCATCGAGTGGATCGCCGCCGGCAAGGAAAACCGTGCTGAAGACGCCCTGAAAGTCGGCGCCGTCGATGCCGTGGTCGCCCCTGAGCTGCTGCAGGCCGGTGCACTGGACCTGATCAAGCGCGCCATCAGTGGCGAGCTGGACTACAAGGCCAAGCGCCAGCCCAAGCTGGAGAAGCTCAAGCTCAACGCCATCGAGCAGATGATGGCTTTTGAAACTGCCAAGGGCTTTGTCGCTGGCCAGGCTGGCCCGAACTACCCGGCGCCGGTCGAAGCCATCAAGACCATCCAGAAGGCTGCCAACTTCGGCCGCGACAAGGCCTTGGAAGTCGAGGCCGCAGGCTTTGCCAAGCTGGCCAAGACGTCGGTTGCCGAAAGCCTGATCGGCCTGTTCCTCAATGACCAGGAGCTCAAGCGCAAGGCCAAGGCCCATGACGAGATCGCTCACGACGTGAAGCAGGCCGCTGTACTCGGCGCCGGCATCATGGGTGGCGGCATCGCCTACCAGTCGGCGGTCAAGGGCACCCCGATCCTGATGAAGGACATCCGCGAGGAAGCCATCCAGCTGGGCCTGAACGAGGCCTCCAAGCTGCTCGGCAACCGCGTCGAGAAAGGCCGCCTGACCCCGGCGAAAATGGCCGAAGCACTCAACGCCATTCGCCCGACCCTGTCTTACGGCGACTTCGCCAACGTCGACATCGTCGTCGAGGCCGTGGTCGAGAACCCGAAAGTCAAGCAGGCCGTTCTGGCCGAAGTGGAAGGCCAGGTGAAAGCGGATGCGATCCTTGCTTCCAACACCTCGACCATTTCCATCAATCTGCTGGCCAAGGCGCTCAAGCGCCCGGAAAACTTCGTCGGCATGCACTTCTTCAACCCGGTGCACATGATGCCGCTGGTGGAAGTGATCCGTGGCGAGAAGTCCAGTGAAGTGGCCGTTGCCACCACCGTGGCCTACGCCAAGAAGATGGGCAAGAACCCGATCGTGGTCAACGACTGCCCGGGCTTCCTGGTGAACCGTGTGCTGTTCCCGTACTTCGGCGGTTTCGCCAAGCTGGTCAGTGCGGGCGTCGACTTCGTGCGCATCGACAAGGTCATGGAAAAGTTCGGCTGGCCGATGGGCCCGGCCTACCTGATGGACGTGGTCGGCATCGACACCGGCCACCACGGCCGTGACGTGATGGCCGAAGGCTTCCCGGACCGCATGAAGGACGAGCGCCGCTCGGCCGTCGACGCCCTGTATGAGGCCAACCGCCTGGGCCAGAAGAACGGCAAGGGCTTCTACGCCTACGAGACCGACAAGCGCGGCAAGCCGAAGAAAGTCTTCGATGCGACTGTGCTGGATGTGCTCAAGCCAATCGTCTTCGAGCAGCGTGAAGTGACCGACGAAGACATCATCAACTGGATGATGGTGCCACTGTGCCTGGAGACCGTGCGCTGCCTGGAAGACGGCATCGTCGAAACTGCCGCCGAAGCCGACATGGGCCTGGTCTACGGCATTGGTTTCCCTCCATTCCGGGGTGGTGCGCTGCGCTACATCGACTCGATCGGTGTGGCTGAATTCGTTGCCCTGGCCGACCAGTACGCCGACCTTGGGCCGCTGTACCACCCGACCGCGAAGCTGCGTGAAATGGCCAAGAGCGGCCAGCGCTTCTTCAACTGAGTGGTCAACGAGCTAGAGCGAGAGATTTGATATGAGCCTGAATCCAAGAGACGTGGTGATTGTCGACTTCGGTCGCACCCCCATGGGCCGCTCCAAGGGTGGCATGCACCGCAACACCCGCGCTGAAGACATGTCCGCGCACCTGATCAGCAAACTGCTGGAGCGCAACGGCAAGGTCGACCCGAAAGAAGTCGAAGACGTGATCTGGGGCTGCGTCAACCAGACCCTGGAGCAGGGCTGGAACATCGCCCGCATGGCGTCGCTGATGACCCAGATCCCGCACACCTCGGCCGCCCAGACCGTCAGCCGCCTGTGCGGCTCGTCGATGAGCGCGCTGCACACCGCCGCTCAGGCGATCATGACCGGCAACGGTGACGTGTTCGTGGTCGGCGGCGTCGAGCACATGGGCCACGTCAGCATGATGCATGGCGTCGATCCCAACCCGCATATGTCCCTGTATGCGGCCAAGGCGTCCGGCATGATGGGCCTGACCGCGGAGATGCTGGGCAAGATGCATGGCATCAGCCGTGAGCAGCAGGACCTGTTCGGCGTGCGTTCGCACCAACTCGCCCACAAGGCGACGGTCGAAGGCAAGTTCAAGGATGAGATCATCCCGATGCAGGGCTATGACGAGAACGGTTTCCTGAAGGTCTTCGATTTCGACGAGACCATTCGCCCGGAAACCACCCTCGAGGGCCTGGCGTCGCTGAAACCGGCGTTCAACCCGAAAGGCGGTACCGTGACTGCCGGTACTTCGTCGCAAATCACTGACGGCGCTTCGTGCATGATCGTCATGTCCGGTCAGCGTGCCATGGACCTGGGCATCCAGCCACTGGCGGTGATCCGCTCAATGGCGGTGGCCGGTGTCGACCCTGCAATCATGGGCTACGGCCCGGTGCCAGCGACCCAGAAAGCCCTCAAGCGCGCCGGCCTGACCATGGCTGATATCGACTTCATCGAGCTCAACGAAGCCTTCGCTGCACAGGCCCTGCCAGTGCTCAAAGACTTGAAAGTGCTCGACAAGATGGATGAGAAGGTTAACCTGCACGGCGGCGCCATCGCTTTGGGCCACCCGTTCGGTTGCTCCGGTGCGCGGATTTCCGGCACCCTGCTCAACGTCATGAAGCAGAATGGCGGCACCCTGGGGGTGGCGACCATGTGCGTCGGCCTTGGCCAAGGTATCACCACTGTCTTCGAACGCGTCTGATCGCGTTGCGAGACAGCAACCGGGGCCTAGTGCCCCGGTTTTTGTTTTTTACAGAATTTGTTTCAAGAGGAAGGGCGACATGCAGATACAACCAGGCGTATACCGGCATTACAAAGGGCCTGAGTACCGTGTCTTCAGTGTTGCACGGCACTCCGAGAACGAAGAGTGGATGGTCTTCTACCAATGCCTGTATGGTGATTACAGCTTCTGGGTGAGGCCGCTTGCGATGTTCCGGGAGTCCGTCGAGGTTGACGGCGAGCAGGTGCCGCGCTTTGCTTTGGTCAAGGCCGAAGAAGGGCTGCCTGAGCTGTCTGGCAAGTCGCAGGCGTGATCGACCACGCTTGACCTCACTCTTTCGCCACTATATATAGCGGTGCCGCGTCCGGCACCTGACGCGTTTTTCATCTTCAGATTCAGGAATACTCCGATCCATGGGCAAATCGCTGGTCATTGTGGAATCCCCGGCCAAGGCCAAGACCATCAACAAGTACCTGGGCAACCAGTACGTGGTGAAGTCGAGTATCGGCCATATCCGAGACCTCCCCACCAGCGGTTCGGCCAGCGCAAGCAAAGAGCCGGCCGCCAAGCGTGGCAAGGCTGCTGCGGGTGAGGCTCCGGCGCTGTCGCCGAAAGAGAAGGCCCGTCGCCAGCTGGTGGCGCGCATGGGCGTCGACCCCGATCACGGCTGGAAGGCCAAGTACGAGATCCTTCCCGGCAAGGAAAAGGTGATCGAAGAATTGCGCCGCCTGGCCAAGGATGCCGACACCATCTATCTCGCAACCGACTTGGACCGCGAAGGGGAAGCCATTGCCTGGCACCTGCGCGAAGCCATCGGCGGTGACGACACCCGCTACAAACGCGTGGTGTTCAACGAAATTACCAAGAAGGCGATCCAGGAAGCGTTCTCGCAGCCTGGCGAGCTGGACATCGACCGGGTCAACGCCCAGCAGGCGCGGCGCTTCCTCGATCGCGTGGTGGGCTACATGGTCTCGCCGCTGCTGTGGGCCAAGATTGCCCGCGGCCTGTCTGCCGGCCGTGTTCAGTCGGTAGCGGTAAAGCTGGTGGTCGAGCGCGAGCGCGAGATCCGCGCCTTCGTGCCGGAAGAATACTGGGAAGTGCACGCCGACCTCGGCACCGCCAAGAACGCCAAGGTGCGCTTCGAAGTGGCGCGTGAGAAGGGCGAAGCCTTCAAGCCGCTGAACGAAGCCACGGCCATGGCTGCGCTGGAAAAGCTCAAGGCTTCCAGCTACAGCGTGATCAAGCGCGAAGACCGCCCGACCAGCAGCAAGCCGTCGGCACCGTTCATCACCTCCACCCTGCAGCAGGCTGCGAGCAACCGCTTGGGCTTCGGTGTGAAGAAGACCATGATGATGGCCCAGCGTCTGTACGAAGCGGGTTACATCACCTACATGCGTACCGACTCGACCAACCTGTCGGCCGACGCCCTGGACATGGCGCGCAGCTACATCGAGCGCGAGTTCGGCAAGCAGTACCTGCCGGAAGCCCCGCTGGTATACGGCAGCAAGGAAGGCGCCCAGGAGGCGCACGAGGCGATTCGCCCTTCCGACGTCAATACCCACCCGACCAAGCTCAGCGGCATGGAGCGGGACGCGGAGCGCCTGTACGAGCTGATCTGGCGCCAGTTCCTGGCCTGCCAGATGCCGCCGGCGCAATACCTCTCCACCAGCGTCACCGTGGCCGCTGGCGATTTCGAGCTGCGCGCCAAGGGTCGCATCCTCAAGTTCGACGGTTACACCCGCGTGCTGCCACAGCAGAGCAAGCCGGGCGAAGACGACGTGCTGCCGGAAATGGCCCAGGGCGAAGCGCTCAAGCTGATTCAGCTTGACCCGAGCCAGCACTTCACCAAGCCGCCAGCGCGCTTCACCGAAGCCAGCCTGGTCAAGGAAATGGAAAAACGCGGCATTGGCCGCCCGTCGACCTATGCGGCGATCATTTCCACTATCCAGGACCGCGGTTACGTCACCCTGCATAACCGCCGCTTCTACTCTGAGAAGATGGGCGACATCGTCACCGAGCGCCTTTCGGAAAGCTTCTCCAACCTGATGGACTACGGCTTTACCGCCGGCATGGAAGAGAACCTCGACGACGTGGCCCAGGGCGAGCGTGACTGGAAGAACGTGCTCGACGAGTTCTACGGCGATTTCAGCAAAAAACTGCTGAACGCTGAATCTGCTGAGGGCGGCATGCGTGCCAACCAGCCGACCATGACTAACATTCCGTGCAAGGAATGTGGCCGGCCGATGATGATCCGCACGGCTTCCACCGGCGTGTTCCTCGGATGCTCGGGTTACAGCCTGCCACCGAAAGAACGCTGCAAGGCCACCGTGAACCTGGTGCCGGGCGATGAAATTGCTGCGGACGACGAGGGTGAGTCGGAATCGCGTGTTTTGTTGGGCAAGCACCGCTGCCCGATCTGCGCCACAGCGATGGATGCCTACCTGCTGGACGAGAAGCACAAGCTGCACATCTGTGGTAACAACCCGGATTGCGTCGGCTACGAAATCGAAGAGGGCAGCTACCGCATCAAGGGTTACGAAGGGCCGAGCCTGGAGTGCGACAAGTGCGGCAGCGAAATGCAGCTCAAGACAGGGCGTTTCGGCAAGTTCTTCGGCTGCACCAACCCTGCGTGCAAGAACACCCGCAAGTTGCTCAAGAGCGGCGAAGCAGCGCCACCGAAGATGGACAAAGTGGAGATGCCGGAGCTCAAGTGCGAGAAGGTCGACGACACCTATGTGCTGCGTGACGGCGCTTCGGGGCTGTTCCTGGCTGCCAGCCAGTTCCCGAAAAACCGCGAAACCCGTGCGCCGCTGGTGATGGAGATTGTGCCGCACAAGCACGAGATCGATCCGAAGTACCACTTCCTGTGCGATGCGCCGCAGAAAGACCCGGAGGGTCGCCCTGCGGTCATTCGCTACAGCCGCAAGACCAAGGAGCAATACGTGCAGTCCGAGGTTGATGGCAAGCCGACTGGCTGGAAGGCGTTCTATGACGGTGGTAGCTGGAAGGTCGAAGACAAGCGCTGATCTGACAGTGCAGTAATTGGGGCCGCTTTGCGCCCCTTCGCGGGTAAACCCGCTCCTACAGGTACGGCGTCGCTCTCAGGGGCAGTGCTATCTCTGTGGGAGCGGGTTTACCCGCGAAGGGGCGCGAAGCGGCCTCAATCATTTATGATGCAGTCATCCGCCTCGCAGCCATACGGAGGGCATTGTAATGGCCCAGGAACTCTACACCCGCACCAACCAGAAACTGTTCTTCGCTGGCCTAGCCCTCGAATCGATGGCCAAGGCCGAACAAAGCCAGGCCATGAACGCCCAGGGTCTGGTCCAGGCCGAGCGTGAGTCGGCGCTGTTCCACCTCTACGGCGCGCTACTGGGGCTGTGTCATGAAATTGGTGGTTTCTACCGCCTGCCCGTAGTGGCTTCGGTCGAGCAGGCGCTCGCCGACGAGGCGTTGAACAGCCTCGCTATTCCTGAGGTTGCGGAGATGCTCGAACTGGTTCGTCAGCGCGAAACCTGGTTGGCGCAACTACTGAGCGCTTATGCCGATTTGTTCCGACCACCGGTCGCGAAAAAAGCGCCAAAAACCGACGCTACCCAGCCGCTGATTCAGGCCGTCAATCTCGATGAGCCCGAGCATCCTGCGCGCTCGCGCGAAGAACTGGAAAGCTGGCGTAATAACCTCAAAGGCTTGGTGAGACGTTTCCGCGACGCGTTGAGTGAGTGCTGATAGCTGCAACGGCTGGTACACTAAGGGCCTTTCGTGGAGAACTGCCCTATATGTCTACGTCGTTTCTGGAAATTGTCGAGTTGCCTGATGGCCGTATCGAGCTGCGTCGCGCCGAGGATGAAGGCTCCCTGGTAACCTTGGATTTCTCGGAAGACGCCAAGACGTTCCTGCAGGGCCAACATGTCGAGGTCGCCAAGGCCATGCTGAGCGTTGGTGTGCAGATGGCCGGTCGCCTGATGGACGGCGAGCTGGAGCGCGACGAAGGGCCGCGCGTACTGCACTGAAGCGTCTGTTTGCATAGCTTCACAGGCAAAGCCTGAACATCAGCCAAGGCGGATGTTCAGGCTTTGTGCGTTTCCGGCACTGGCTGCGCGTAGCAATTGCTGGCGAGCTGTCGCGTTAACGCTGCCAAGCCAGCTGACCACGGTGTGGCTGCGGCCCAGGCGCAGTGCTTCACAGGCCAGCTGCAGTGCGCTCTGATTGCCGCGGGGGTGCAGCAGCAGGATCCGTTCGCGGTTGAGCCCTGCATCACGCAGCCAGGCCTGGGTCAGGCTGGCGGGCGGGGCGATCAGCGTCAGCCAGCGGGCTTCTTCCTCTTCGCTCAGTTCGCGCAAGACCGGGGCCAGCAGGCTCTGGCAATGTTCGGGGGCGCCACGCAGGGTCAGTTCGCTGAACAGCTCCGGATGGCTGCTCTTGCGTGCCTGCTCGCTGGCCTTCAGGCCTGGCAGTACCGGCTGGGCGAGAAATGCTTCGAACAGCGGAAGCTGGACCTGCTGATGTGCTTGGATGGACTGCTGCATGACGCCTCCTGAATCAGCGGCGAATAACGCCGACACTCAAACCCTCGATCACCAGATCCTGTTCTTTCAGGTCGACTTCGATAGGGGCGAACTCGGGGTTTTCAGCGATCAGCCAGACCATGCTGCCTTCACGCTTGAAGCGTTTGACGGTCACTTCATCGCCAATGCGGGCGACGACGATCTGGCCATTACGGGCTTCGCGGCAGGTGTGCACCGCCAGCAAGTCGCCGTCGAAGATGCCCACGTCCTTCATACTCATGCCGTGCACGCGCAACAAATAGTCGGCGGGGGGGTGGAAGAAGGTCGGGTTGATGTTGCAGGATTGCTCGATGTGCTGCTCGGCGAGGATCGGTGCGCCTGCGGCGACCCGGCCAATGATAGGCAAACCGTTTTCTTCGGCCTTGGCTTCAAAGCCCGGGATGCGGATGCCACGGGAAGCGCCCGGGGTCATCTCGATCGCGCCTTTGCGGGCGAGGGCCTTGAGGTGCTCCTCGGCGGCGTTCGGTGATTTGAAGCCCAGTTCCTGAGCGATTTCCGCACGCGTCGGCGGAAAGCCGTTGTCTTCGAGGCAGCGTTTGATGAAAGCCAGGATCTCGGCTTGGCGTGGCGTCAGTTTCAACATGGCGGGCGCTCTGTCTTTTTATACAGTGACTGGGATTATATACAGTACTGGATGCGCTGCAAGCATAAAGCTGCAGGAAATACACAGGATGGCCCTTGCAGCCATCACTCAGGCGCTTTTAAATGGCGACCGCCCGGTCACCTAGCCTTGACATAAGCAGGGCTGAAACGTATGTTTCAAACACCTGTTTGTCTCTGTCTGGCGGAGTAGTGATGGCCCAATCTGAAACCGTTGAACGCATCCTCGATGCTGCCGAGCAGCTGTTCGCGGAACGAGGCTTCGCGGAAACCTCATTGCGGCTGATTACCAGCAAGGCCGGGGTCAACCTCGCAGCGGTCAACTATCATTTCGGCTCGAAAAAGGCCCTGATCCAGGCTGTATTTTCGCGCTTCCTCGGGCCGTTCTGCGCCAGTCTCGAGCGCGAGCTTGAACGGCGTCAGGCCAAGCCCGAGCAGAAGCCCAGCCTCGAAGAACTGCTTGAAATGCTGGTCGAGCAAGCGCTGGTCGTGCAGCCGCGCAGCAATAACGACCTGTCGATCTTCATGCGCCTGCTTGGCCTGGCCTTCAGCCAGAGCCAGGGCCACCTGCGGCGCTATCTGGAGGACATGTACGGCAAAGTCTTCCGCCGCTACATGCTGCTGGTCAACGAAGCCGCTCCGCGCATTCCGCCGCTGGAGCTGTTCTGGCGCGTGCACTTCATGCTCGGTGCCGCGGCGTTCAGCATGTCGGGGATCAAGGCGCTGCGCGCCATTGCCGAGACCGATTTCGGTATCAACACGTCGATCGAGCAGGTGATGCGCCTGATGGTGCCGTTCCTGGCAGCCGGCATGCGTGCCGACACCGGCGTCACCGACAACGCCATGGCCAGCGCCCAGTTGCGCCCGCGCAGCAAGTCCGGCAGCGCCACCGCCAAGGCCTGAAGGCTGGGCGGGGCAGGGCGCTTCGGCTAAGCTAGCGCCCATGCCCGACCTCGATTTCCTGCACGTTTCCCTCGCCGACCAGCGCCTCTATGGCTTTGCCCATGGGCAGCTGCGCGTGCGCCTTGCAGTATCCACCGCGCGTAATGGCGCCGGTGAGCGCAACGGCTCGGGTTGCACGCCCCGCGGGCTGCACCAGGTGCGTGCGCGAATCGGCGCAGGCTTGCCGGTCAACGCTGTGTTGCAAGGCCGACGCTGGACGGGCGAGGTCTGGTCACCCGCGCTTCATGCGCAACATCCCGGGCGTGACTGGATCCTCACCCGCATTCTCTGGCTCAGCGGCTGCGAGCCGGGCATCAACCGCCTGGGTAGTGTTGACACCTTTCGCCGCTACATCTATCTGCACGGCACGCCGGACACGGAACCCTTGGGCATGCCGCTGTCCCATGGCTGCATACGGTTGCACAACACTGATCTGCTTGGCCTGTTCGAGCGGGTGCCGGCACATTGCCCGGTACGCATCGACGAGGCCGCCTGCCCCCAGTGGGCTTCACTGAATCTGTAATGTAAGGATTGTCTATGACCGCCAGCCTGCAAGGCTCTCTGATGGTGGATATCGCCGGTAAATGGCTGACTGCTGAAGACCGCCAGCTCCTGCGCCAGCCGGAAGTGGCCGGCCTGATCATCTTTGCCCGCAACATCGACAGCCCGCGCCAGGTGCGCGAGCTGTGCGCCTCGATCCGCGCCATCCGCCCCGACCTGATTCTTGCGGTCGACCAGGAAGGCGGGCGGGTGCAGCGCCTGCGCCAGGGCTTCGTGCGCCTGCCAGCGATGCGCGCCATCGCCGATAACGCCAACGCCGAGTACCTGGCCGAGCAGTGCGGCTGGTTGATGGCGACCGAAGTACTGGCGGTCGGCCTGGACCTGAGCTTCGCTCCGGTGCTCGACCTCGATCATCAGCGCAGCGCAGTGGTCGGCAGCCGCGCCTTTGAAGGCAACCCCGAGCGCGCCACGCAGTTGGCCGGGGCTTTCATCAAGGGCATGAACGCGGCGGGCATGGCGGCCTGTGGCAAGCACTTCCCGGGGCATGGCTGGGCCGAGGCGGATTCGCACGTGGCGATTCCTACCGACGAGCGCAGCCTCGAGCAGCTGCGCCAGGCAGACCTGGTGCCGTTCTCGCGTCTGAGCGGGCAACTGGCGGCAGTGATGCCGGCGCATGTCATCTACCCGCAGGTCGACAATCAGCCGGCCGGCTTCTCACGGCGCTGGCTGCAGGACATTCTGCGCGGCGAGCTGGGGTTTGACGGGGTGATCTTCAGTGACGACCTGTCGATGGCGGGTGCCCATGTGGTCGGTGATGCCGCCAATCGTATCGAGGCAGCGCTGAGCGCTGGTTGCGACATGGGCCTGGTGTGTAATGACCGAGCGGCGGCGGAGCTGGCGTTGACTGCGGCGCAGCGTTTGAAGGTCACGCCTTCGCCGCGCATTGCGCAGATGCGTGGGCGTGGCTTTGCGCGCACCGATTATCGCCAGCAGCCGCGTTGGCTGGAGGCTCTGGGGGCGTTGAAGGGCGCACAGCTGGTCGATTGAGCATGCTGGCCCCTTCGCGGGTTTACCCGCGAAGAGGCCAGTACTGGCTAACGGCTTCGTTTGCCAGGTAGCGGGGCAAACAGTGCTTCGATCTCCTCATCGCCCAACCGCCACTGCCCCGCCTGCCCACCATCGAGCAGGCTGGCCGCCAGCGCGGCTTTCTCCTGCTGCAGCGCCTGGATCTTCTCTTCCACCGTCCCCCGGGTAATCAGCTTGAACACGAATACCGGTTTGTCCTGGCCTATCCGGTAGGCGCGGTCGGTCGCCTGGTTCTCGCTGGCTGGGTTCCACCACGGGTCGAAGTGGATCACGGTGTCCGCAGCGGTGAGGTTCAGCCCTACACCCCCAGCCTTGAGGCTGATCAGGAACACCTCGCTCTCACCCTGCTGAAACTGTTGCACCGGCGTGCGTCGGTCGCGGGTGTCGCCGGTGAGCAGGCTGTAGCGGATCTTGCGTTTTTCCAGCTCTTGCTCGATCAGTGCCAGCATCGAGGTGAACTGCGAAAACAGCAGCACTCGGCGCCCCTCGCTGAGCAGCTCTTCGAGCATCTCCAGCAGGGCGCCTAGCTTGCCCTTGTCGGCTTGGTTGCCCTTGGTCTCGACCCCTTTGACCAAGCGCAGGTCGCAGCATACCTGGCGCAGCTTGAGCAGGGCGTCGAGGATCACGATCTGGCTGCGCGAAGCGCCATTACGGGCGATTTCGTCGCGGACCTTCTTGTCCATAGCCACGCGCACCGCTTCGTAGGTGTCGCGTTGGGCGTCGCTGAGCTCGACCCAGTGCACCATCTCGGTCTTGGCCGGCAGCTCAGTGGCCACCTGTTCCTTGGTGCGGCGCAGCAGGAACGGGCGCACCCGGTTGACCAGATGGGCCAGGCGCTCGGCATCGCCGTGGCGCTCGATCGGACTGCGGTAATCCTGGTTGAAGCGTTTCACGTCGCCCAGCCAGCCGGGCATGAGGAAGTGGAAGATCGACCACAGCTCGCCCAGGTTGTTCTCCATGGGCGTACCGGTCAGGCACAGGCGCTGGTTGGCCTGCAGTTCACAGACGGCGAGGGCGGCCTTGCTGGTGCTGCTCTTGATGTTCTGTGCTTCGTCCAGCACCAGCACATGCCAGGCTTGCGCACGCAGATGTTCGAGGTCGCGCGGTACCAGAGCGTAAGTGGTGAGCACCAGATCGTATTCGTGCAGCTTGGCGAAATGCTTGCTGCGGCCGGGGCCTTGCAGGGCCAGCACGCGCAGGTCAGGGGCGAAGCGTTGGGCTTCGTCGAGCCAGTTGGGTACCAGGCTAGTGGGCATTACCGCCAGTGCCGGGGCGGTCAGGCGCCCGGATTGTTTTTCCAGCAGCAGGTGGGCCAGGGCCTGCAGGGTCTTGCCCAGGCCCATGTCGTCGCCAAGGATGCCACCGGTGCCCATTTCGCGCAGCGCCTGCAGCCAGTTCAGGCCCTGCTGCTGGTAGGGGCGCAGGGTGGCGTTGAGCCCGCTTGGCACTTCGACCTGCAGGTCGCGGGCATCGCGCAGACGCCGGCCGAGGTCGCGCACATGGGCGCCGCCTTCCCAGTGCAGTGGCAGGTGCTCGATGTCGTTCAGGCGTGCGGCGTCGGCTCGGCTCATGCGCAGGCTCGGGCCGAGCGCGTCCTCGTGCAAGTACAACTCGCCGAGGGTGCCCATCACTGCCTTGATGCGGCCATAGGGCAGGGCGACGCGCAAGGCCGGGCTGTCCAGGCGGCCGCGGTTGAGGTCGATCAGCAGGTGCTCGTCGTCGCTGCGCCGCGCCAGCTCGCTGGGGCGCAGCAGCTCGGGGTTGCTGCGCAGCAGTTGCAGCACGATCGGCAGCAGGCTGTGGCGCTGGCCTTCGACCACGATGCCTAGTTCCAAATCGAACCATTCATGGCCTGGCGCTTCGTCGATGCTGGCGTACCAGTCGTCTACTTCTTGCAGGTTGAAAGCGAAGTCGCGGTGGATATCGATGTCCCAGCCGGCCTCGCGCAAACGTTGCAGGCCATCGCGGGCGAAGCGCAGCCAGGCTTCGTCGTCGGGCAACTGGAGCATCTCGCCAGCGCTGTCGGGCAGTGCCTTGCTCTGCCGGGTGGCGGGCTTGAACCCAAGGTCGCGCAATACTTTGCGCAGCGCCTGCTCGGCCTGGGGCTGGCGGCGGATGCGCTGGCTGGTGGTGTCGACGAGGCGGGTCAGTGGCTTGTCATCCGGCCCGCTGGCGCGCAGGCCATCATAGTCGAAGGCCAGCGCGGCGCGGTGCTGCATCTGCCGTTGCATGCGCCCGGTCTTGGGCATGTAGGCACTGAATTCCAGGCTGCCCAGTGTCAGGTGGGGCTTGGGTTGAATGTGCTCGATCACTTCACTGCGCACGCTCGTGGGGGTGGGGACCTGGCGATTCAGCGCGTTCAGCCGGTGGCTCAGCGGTATGACCAGATGCTCCGGCACGGTAGGTGCGCTGGCCAGTTGGCTGGCAACGAAGGGATCCAGATTATGCAACAGCTTGCCGGTAACACCAGTCTGGGTATCAATGTAGTAGAGCGGGTCCAGTGGCAGTGCCGTGTCATGCACTTTGCCATCATGCTGCCAGGCGCCGCGATAGCTACCGTTGTCGAGCCTTACCCAGCGAAACTCGGCTTGCAGCGTGGGGCCGGGGGACAATGGCGTTTGGTGGCCCCATAGCAAGCGCTCGCTTGCCAGAGCGAATTCGTACAGCTGCGCGCCTTTTTTTCCCTCCAGCCTGGCAATGGGCAGGCTGTAATCTTTGCCAAGTGCATCAATCAGCCTAAGGATGCGCAGGTCTTCATCCGTTACATAGCGTGGCGTGTAGTAAAGCAACTCAGGCAGTGAGCTCGGGCGCCCCAGGTTCAACTGGCCATCGGCTTGTCGGGTGCCTTTGAAAACGCTGAGCATGCACCTGCCGTGCTCGTTACTGAGCAGATAGTAGAGCGAAGTGCCTTTGCGCTTGGCGGGCTCTGGGGGCTCTGTCGAAACTTCCAGGGCCTCGACCCAATGGGCAAGCTCAGGAGGCAGGTCAAGTGACTGCTGTGTGGTTTGCATGGGGGCAGGCGACGTTTCTTGATCGCCTTCGGGGCAATCCGGTCCCTGTTCCAGCAGGTAGAGCGCGGCAGCGCAATGCTTGCAGTTTTCTCCGACAGGGCAAGAGCACGTGCCTTCGCATTCCAGGCCATCTTCAGTCATGTCGAGGGTGATGCGCTGGCTATAAATGCGACCCTCGGAGCCCGTGCATTGAGCCCTGATCGTCATGTCGAGGATCGATACGATCTCGCTTCTACCGTCTTCGGCATAATCCAGGCCGCGCCGCAGGGACTTGCGGTCAAACGCCAGCGTCCAGCCGTTGTGTGCCCGGACAAAGAACTGCGCATCGCTCTCGCTCACATCACTGCTCCATCATCTCCGGGTCCATCACCGGCATCTTCGTCGTGCCCGGTGGCGTGACCTTCAGCAGCAGGGCCAGATGGCCGCCATCGAGGAAGGTCAGCTGGCCGCCTTTCATGTTGCTGTTGCTCTGCTTGAACTGCTCGCTTTGCAGCACGTTGCCGTTGCCGTCCAGCTGGTTGACCCAGAAGTTGGCCTCTACGGCGATGAAGCGGCCGGCGGTGATGCCCAGGTTGCCCTCGATGGGGAAGTGGCCGAACTGCTCTGTGCCGGCGCCCAGGGCGACGCGGCTTTTATCGCTGCTGACCGGCTGTTGCCAGGCCTTGTGCAGCAGCACGGTGTAGTCGGCGGTAGCTTCAAGCCGGGTGGCTTCGTCCTGCAGTGCCAGCGGGCGTTCGGCGCCCTTGTCCAGGCGTGGGGCGCCCGCGCTCCAGTCTTCCGGGGCGAACGGGCTGGTGAAGGCCGGCACGCTGTTCTGCCGCACCAGAATCATTTCTACCTGATACATACCTTCGGCGAAGGCAGCTGGCGCGAACAGCGCGAGCAGCAGGGTCAGGCAACGGATGGCACGCATGGATCTTCCTTAGGCAGGCTGTGGGGTCAGGCGCTCGAACAGCGCCTCCAGGGTATTGAAGCGTTCTTCAGGGCGTTCCATCGGTACCAGGAAGCGGAACTGTGTTGCGCCTTCGAACTTGTAGCGTTTGGGCTGGCTCTGGATCAGCTTGATCAGGGTCAGTGGGTCGACCGGGGTCTCGGCCTCGAATTCGAGCTTGCCGCCATTGGGGCCGGCGTCGACTTTCTTGATGCCGAGGGTTTCTGCCTGCAGCTTGAGTTGGGTCAGGCGCATCAGGTTCTTGGTCGGTTCGGGCAACAGGCCGAAGCGGTCGATCATCTCCACTTGCAGGTCCTTGAGGCCTTCTTCGTCGGCCGCCGAGGCGATGCGCTTGTAGAGGATCAGGCGCGCATGCACGTCGGGCAGGTAGTCCTCGGGGATCAGCGCCGGCAGGCGCAGGTTGATCTCCGGGCCACCGCCCAGCGGCTGCTCGAGGTTCGGTTGGGTACCCTTGCGGATGGCCTTGACCGCACGTTCGAGCATTTCCATGTACAGGGTGAAGCCCACGGCCTGGATCTGCCCGCTCTGGCCTTCGCCAAGCAGCTCGCCGGCGCCGCGAATTTCCAGGTCGTTGGTGGCCAGCACGAAGCCGGCACCGAGGTCCTGGGTGTTGGCGATGGCTTCAAGGCGCTTTTCGGCATCGCTGCTGATCTTCTGCCGCTGCGGTGTCAGCAGGTAGGCGTAAGCCTGGTGGTGACTACGGCCTACGCGGCCACGCAGCTGGTGCAGCTGGGCCAGGCCGAACTTGTCGGCACGCTCGATGACGATGGTGTTGGCGCTGGGCACGTCGATGCCGGTCTCGATGATGGTCGAGGCAATCAGCACGTTAAAGCGCTTGTGGTAGAAGTCGCTCATCACCTGTTCCAGCTCGCGCTCGCGCATCTGCCCGTGGCCGATGCCGATACGCGCTTCCGGGACCAGTTCGGCCAGGTCGGCGGCGCACTTTTCGATGGTTTTTACATCGTTGTGCAGGTAGTACACCTGGCCGCCGCGCAACAGCTCACGCAGCAGCGCTTCCTTGACCGTGCTCTTGTTCTGCTCCATGACGAACGTGCGTACCGACAGGCGTCGCGCCGGCGGAGTGGCAATGATCGACAAGTCGCGCATACCCGCCACCGCCATGTTCAGCGTGCGCGGGATCGGCGTGGCGGTCAGGGTGAGGATGTCCACCTCGCTGCGCAGGGCTTTGAGCTGCTCCTTCTGGCGCACGCCGAACCGGTGTTCCTCGTCGATGATCGCCAGGCCCAGGTCCTTGAAGCGCACGTCATCCTGCAACAGCTTGTGGGTGCCGATAAGGATGTCGATCTTGCCTTCGGCAAGGTCTGCCGCAGCGGCGGCCACTTCCTTGGCCGACTTGAAGCGGCTCATCACCTCGACTTTCACCGGCCATTCGGCGAAGCGGTCGCGGAAGCTGTTGTAGTGCTGCTGGGCGAGCAGGGTAGTCGGCACCAGCACCGCCACCTGGCGGCCGCTGTGCACGGCGATGAAGGCGGCGCGCATGGCCACTTCGGTCTTGCCGAAGCCAACGTCGCCGCACACCAGGCGGTCCATCGGCTTGGGCGCCAGCATGTCGAGCCGCACCGCCTCGATCGCCGCTTGCTGGTCGGGGGTTTCCTCGAACGGGAAGCCGGCGCTGAAGGTGGCATAGTCGGCGGCCGGGTCGGCAAAGGCATAACCCTTGCGCGCGGCGCGGCGGGCATAGATGTCGAGCAGCTCGGCCGCCACGTCGCGGACCTGTTCGGCGGCCTTGCGCTTGGCCTTCTGCCAGGCTTCGGAGCCCAGCCGATGCAGTGGCGCCAGGGCGTCATCGCTGCCGGTGTAGCGGGCAATCAGGTGCAGGTTGGCTACCGGCACATACAGCTTGGCGCCCTCGGCGTATTCCAGGGTGAGGAATTCGGCGGCCTGGCCGTCGATTTCCAGGGTGGCCAGGCCCAGGTAACGGCCCACGCCATGGTCGATATGCACCACCGGCGCGCCTTCACGCAGCTCGGTGAGGTTCTTGATCACCGCGTCGTTGGCTGCTTCGCCGCGCTTTTCACGGCGCCGGCGCTGCATCACGCGCTGGCCGAACAGCGGGCTCTCGGCGACCAGGGCGACGGCCGGGTCGTCCAGCAGCAAGCCGTCGTCCAGCGGGGCGATGGTGATCGCCAGTCGCTCGCGGCCGGTAATGAAGTCGGCCCAGCTGTCGACCGTCTGCGGGCGCAGCTTGAGGCGTTCGAGCAGTTCCAGCAGCACCTCGCGGCGCCCCGCCGATTCGGCGGTGAACAGCACGCGGCCACTGAACTGGTCGAGGAATTCGGCCAGCGCCGCCAGCGGCTGGTTGGCCTTGGCTTCGATGGCCAGGTTGGGCAGGGCGCGTGCGGGGAAGCGCTCGCGGCCGGCGCCGGCTTCGATCTCGTCGGCGCTGACCACCACCCGAGGCCACTGCTTGAGCTGGGCGAAGCAGTCTTCCACGGGCAGGAAAAGTTCGGCCGGCGGCAGCAGCGGGCGGGTCAGGTCGCCGCGGCGCTCTTCGTAGCGCCCGCGCACGTCGTTCCAGAAGTGCTCGGCCGCCTGCTCGACCCCTGGCAGCGAGAACACCTGGGTGTCGGCGGGCAGGTAGTCGAACAGCGTCGAGGTTTCTTCGAAGAACAGTGGCAGGTAGTACTCGATGCCCGCAGGGATAATGCCGCTGGCCAGGTCCTGGAAGATTGCACTGCGGCGGAAGTCGACATCGAACCGCTCGCGGAAGCGCGCCTTGAAGCGGGTCACCTCTTCCTTCTGCATGGGGAACTCGCGCGCCGGCAGCAGGCGGATCGAGTCGACCTTGTCGATCGAACGCTGGGTCTCCGGGTCGAAGGTGCGCAGGGTCTCGATCTCGTCATCGAACAGGTCGATGCGATAAGGCAGCTTGCTGCCCATCGGGAACAGGTCGATCAGCGCCCCACGCACGGCAAACTCACCGTGCTCGTAGACCGTGTCGACACAGCGGTAGC
The DNA here is from genome assembly GCF_001320245.1 of Pseudomonas sp. NBRC 111124. Lineage (GTDB taxonomy): Bacteria > Pseudomonadota > Gammaproteobacteria > Pseudomonadales > Pseudomonadaceae > Aquipseudomonas. The sequence goes on along the minus strand of NZ_BCBA01000012.1, from coordinate 46,785 downwards.
CGGTGGCTTCCAGGCGCGTGCGCATCTGTTCGACGTCGAGGGTCTGGCCCACGTCCAGCACCAGGCTGCTGCCCAGCAGGAAGCGGGTCGGCGCCAGGCGGTGCAGGGCGGTGGTGATCGGCACTACAAGAATGCCGTGGCTTAGCTCCGGCAGGCGGTAGAGGCTGGCAATACGCTGGGAAATGATGTCCTGGTGCGGCGAGAACAGGTCGTAGGGCAGGGTTTCCCAATCGGGGAACGGCAGCACCGGCAGGTCTGGGGCAAAGAAGCGCAGCTCCTGTTCCAGACGATCGGCCGCCTGGCTGTCGGCGGTCAGCAGCAGGGTGAAGCGGCCCGCGCTGCTGGCGGCCTCGGCGATGGCCAGGCTGAGGGCGGCCCCGGGCAGGTTGCCCCAGGTTTGTTTGCCGGCCGTGGCCGACATTTGCGGAAGGCGCAGAACTGACACGGGAGATTGCACTCCAAGCGTTGCGGCAAAGAGATCGATTGTACCGGTGACGGTGCCTGCTGTCAGGCTTCACAGGCCATGAACAGCAGGCTTTGCCATCGGCGACAGGCGCTCATTGCCGGTTACGCGCTGGGGCGTCATAATGTAGCCCCTTTTTTCTGTCCCTACATGTGGAAGGTTCCCGTGACTCAGAAGCCCGACCAGTGTCTTGGTGAGTGGATCGATCGTGAAGCTCTGGCTGAAGCGATGATCCCGCTTATCGGTCAGCTCTACCGCAACAACAATGTGGTGAGCTCGATTTATGGCCGTAGCCTGATCAACCGTTCGGTTATCTCGATCCTCAAAGCCCACCGCTTTGCGCGTCACCGTCAGACTGACGAGACCGAGCTGTCCGTACACGAGACATTCCCCCTGCTCAAGGCCATGAGCGAGCTGAAACTGGGCGCCGCTTCGGTCGACCTGGGCAAGCTGGCCAACAAGTTCAAGCAGGAAGGCAATGGCCGCACTGCCGAGCAGTTCGTCCGTGAAGAGCTGGCCGACGTGGTTGGCCAGCAGAACGCTTCGGCCCGCAAGGGGACCGACGTTGTTCTGTACGGCTTCGGCCGCATCGGTCGCCTGCTGGCGCGCATCCTGATCGAGAAGACCGGTGGTGGCGACGGCTTGCGCCTGCGCGCCATCGTTGTGCGCAAAGGTGCCGAGAACGACCTGGTCAAGCGTGCCAGCCTGCTGCGCCGTGACTCGGTGCACGGCCCGTTCGATGGCACCATCACCATCGACGAAGCCAACAACACCCTCACCGCCAACGGCAACCTGATCCAGATCATCTACGCCAAGAGCCCGAGCGAAGTCGACTACACCCAGTACGGCATCAACAATGCGCTGATCGTCGACAACACCGGTGTATGGCGTGATGCCGACGGCCTGAGCCAGCACCTGGCTTGCCCGGGTGCTGCCCGCGTGATCCTCACCGCTCCTGGCAAAGGCGCGCTGAAGAACATCGTGCACGGCATCAACCACGGCGAAATCACTGCCGATGACAAGATCATCTCGGCAGCGTCCTGCACCACCAACGCCATCGTGCCGGTGCTCAAGGCCATCAACGACCAGTACGGCATCGTCAATGGCCACGTCGAAACCGTTCACTCGTTCACCAACGACCAGAACCTGATCGACAACTTCCACAAGGGCAGCCGCCGTGGCCGTGCCGCGCCGCTGAACATGGTCATCACCGAAACCGGCGCCGCCACCGCTGCCGCCAAGGCACTGCCAGTGCTCAAGGGCAAGCTGACCGGTAACGCCATTCGCGTTCCGACGCCGAACGTTTCGATGGCCATTCTCAACCTGAACCTCGAGAAGCCGACCACCCGCGACGAGATCAACGAGTACCTGCGCCAGACCGCCATGCACTCGGAACTGCACAAGCAGATCGACTACGTCAGCTCGCAGGAAGTGGTTTCGACCGACTTCGTAGGTTCCCGCCACGCCGGTGTGGTGGATGCCGAGGCGACCATCGCCAACGACAACCGCGTTGTCCTGTACGTCTGGTACGACAACGAATTCGGTTACAGCTGCCAGGTCGTTCGCGTGATGGAAGAGATGTCGGGTGTGAACCCGCCAGCGTTTCCGCGCTAATCCGCTTGTAAGCGCATGAAAAAACGGGAACCTTCGGGTTCCCGTTTTTTTTATCCAGATTTGTGTTGCCTGAGCGTGCCTCTTCGCGGGTTTACCCGCGAAGAGGTCCGCTCAGGCAACCGAGAAGCCGACCTTTGCGCACAGCCCTCCTGTTCATCCTGATGCTCCTCACCGCCTGTAACCAGGGTCCGACCCTGGAACGCCTGGGTGGCCCGACCATGGGCAGCAGTTACAGCATCCAGTACGTTCGCGAACCCGGCGGCCCGGCACCGGCCCAGGTCCAGGCGGCGGTCGAGACCATTCTCAACGACATCGACCAGCATTACTCGACCTACCGCGGCGACTCCACGGCCAGCCAGTTCAACCAGTTGCCCGCCAACCAGTGCATGGCCTTGCCGCCGGACATGCTCGAACTGGTAACCCTCGGCCAGCACCTGGCCGAATTGAGCGACGGTGCGTTCGACCTCACCGTCGAACCGCTGCTCGACCTATGGGGCTTCGGCCCGCAGGCTCGCCACGAGCAGGTGCCCGACCCGCAAGCCCTGGCCCGGGCCCGCCAGCGTGTCGGCTACCGCCACCTGCGTATCGACGGCCAGGCACTGTGCAAGGATGCCCCCGTGCAACTGGACTTCAACAGCATCGCTGCCGGCCACGCCGTCGACCTGATCGCCCGCCGCCTACGCGCCATGGGCGTGGCCAGTTTCGTCGCCGAAGCCACTGGCGAGCTCAAGGCCGTGGGCCGCAAGCCCGACGGCAGCCCTTGGCGTATCGCCCTGGAGTTACCGCGCGAAGACCGCCAGATCGCCCGCCAGATCATCCCGGTCAATGGCCTGGGGGTGTCGACCTCGGGTGACTATCGCCACTATTTCGAGGAGAATGGCCGGCGCTATTCGCATACCTTCGATGCCCGCCTGGGGCGCCCGGTCGACCACGACTTGGCCGCGGTCACCGTGCTCGATGCCTCGGCGCTGCAGGCCGATGGTTATTCGACCCTGCTGTTGATCCTGGGGCCGGAGCGTGGCTGGGATTTCGCCGTGGCCCATGATCTGGCGGCGGTTTTCGTGACTCGGGCCGAAGGTGGCTTCGTCTCCCGAGCTACCCCCGCATTCGAGCAGGCGGTGAAAGGCGATTGAAAGCGTTGGCAGGGATGATCGCCGCCAGGGATCGGTGAATGACATGTAGTGCAGGCAAAATTGGCCTACGACGCGACCAAGGGTTAATGTGCGCGGCGTTCACGCTTGATTAGACTGCACCCGAATTTTCTCATGACGCCCCGGCGGCATGATCGAGTCCCGCGGGTAACCGTAACCCCGGGCCAGTTCTGAAGGAGTACGCATGGCTGTCTACAACTACGACGTAGTGGTGCTGGGTTCCGGCCCGGCCGGTGAGGGCGCGGCAATGAACGCCGCCAAAGCGGGGCGCAAGGTGGCAATGGTCGACAGCCGCCGTCAGGTCGGCGGCAACTGCACCCACCTGGGCACCATCCCGTCCAAGGCGCTGCGTCACTCGGTGCGGCAGATCATGCAGTTCAACACCAACCCGATGTTCCGGGCCATCGGTGAGCCGCGTTGGTTCTCCTTCCCTGACGTGCTCAAGAGCGCCGAGAAGGTCATCGCCAAGCAGGTCGCCTCGCGCACCGGCTACTACGCCCGCAACCGCGTCGACCTGTTCTTCGGCACTGGCAGCTTCGCCGACGAGCAGACCGTCGAAGTGGTCTGCCCCAATGGCGTGGTCGAGAAACTCAACGCCAAGCACATCATCATCGCCACCGGCTCGCGCCCGTACCGCCCGGCCGACATCGACTTCCACCACCCGCGCGTCTACGACAGCGACACCATCCTCAGCCTCAGCCACACCCCACGCAAGCTGATCGTCTACGGCGCCGGCGTGATCGGTTGCGAGTACGCGTCGATCTTCAGCGGCCTGGGTGTGCTGGTGGAGCTGGTCGACAACCGCGGCCAGCTCCTGAGCTTCCTGGACTCGGAAATTTCCCAGGCGCTGAGCTACCACTTCAGCAACAACAACATCACCGTACGCCACAACGAGGATTACGAGCGGGTCGAAGGCCTGGAAAACGGCGTAATTCTGCACCTGAAGTCTGGCAAGAAGATCAAGGCCGACGCCTTGCTGTGGTGCAACGGCCGTACCGGCAACACCGACAAGCTGGGCCTGGAAAACATCGGCATCAAGGTCAACAGCCGTGGCCAGATCGAGGTCGACGAGGCTTACCGCACCAGCGTGCCAAACATCTACGGCGCCGGTGACGTGATCGGCTGGCCAAGCCTGGCCAGTGCCGCCCACGACCAGGGCCGCTCGGCCTCTGGCAGCATCGTCGACAACGGCAGCTGGCGCTTCGTCAACGACGTGCCGACCGGCATCTACACCATCCCGGAGATCAGCTCGATCGGCAAGAACGAGCAGGAGCTGACCCAGGCCAAGGTGCCGTACGAAGTGGGCAAGGCGTTCTTCAAGGGCATGGCGCGCGCGCAGATCGCCGGCGAGCCGCAGGGCATGCTGAAGATCCTGTTCCACCGCGAAACCCTGGAAATCCTCGGTGTGCACTGCTTCGGCTACCAGGCTTCGGAAATCGTTCACATCGGCCAGGCGATCATGAACCAGCCGGGCGAGCAGAACAATCTGAAGTACTTCGTCAACACCACGTTCAACTACCCGACCATGGCCGAAGCCTATCGGGTAGCTGCCTACGACGGCCTGAACCGGCTTTTTTGAGCGGCTCCGGCCGGTGGCCTGAGCCGGTCGGGGAGACCGATTTCAGCCCTACCCGAGGGTGGTCTTGGCCAAACCGGGAAAGTCTGTAATCAGGCTGTCCACGCCAAAATCAGCGAGCCGGCGCATCAGTGCCGGTTCGTTGACCGTCCACACCGACACGTGCAGGCCCTGACCCTGTGCCTTGAGCAGGCGCTCTGGGGTGCACAGCGTCCAATTCAATGCCAGCAGCTCGCAGCCGTAGTTCTGCGCAACCTTCAGCGGGTCGAGCCAGGCGTATTCGGCCACCAGCCCGCGTTTCACATCCGGTACCAGCTCCTGGGCCGCGCCCAGCACTTCGCGTGAACTGGAGGTGATGGTCACTTTGTCCAGCAGGCCGTATTGCTGCGCCAGTTCGCGAATCGCCAGCACGGTGGTGGCGGCACGGGTGCGCGAGGCGCTCTTGACCTCCAGCTGCCAATGCTCGAAGGCGCACTTCTCGAACAGCTCTTCCAGCTTTGGGATAGGGCAGGGCTGCACGTGCCCTGGGCCGCCCTTGCGGGCATCGATCTTGATCAGTTCTGCAGCCGGGTGCTCGACCACCTTGCCGCGACGGCCGGTGGTGCGCTTGAGGGTAGGGTCGTGGATCACCATCAGCTCGTTGTCGGCCGACAGGTGCAGGTCCAGTTCGCAGCGGTTCACGCCATGGGACAGGCACTGCTGAAAACTCTTCAGGGTATTTTCGGGGGCTTCGCCCTTGGCGCCGCGGTGGCCGTAGATCAGGGTCACGTTCGTTCCTTCAAATCAGGGGAATAGGGCTCAGGAGGCGGGGCCGTCTTGTTCCAATTGCTGGCGCCGTTGCTGCTGTTGGCGTTGCAGAATATAGCGGGCCAGCAGTTGCCGTTGGGCATCGGTCATGTCGGTGAATTCCGTGCCAACCTCAAAATCGCCGCCTTGGCGCGGGTCGCAGTGGGTGACCTTGCCGCGCAGCAGCAAGCCGTGGGCGCGCGGCATCAGCACCATCTTCACTTTCACCCGGGTGCCGGGGGCGATCGGCTGGGCTTGTGCGAATTCGATGCCGCCTTCGGAAATGATTACCCGTTGTGGCTGGCCGATTTCACCGAGCAGCGTCTGCGCGACCACGGCGCTGAGCAGGTCCAGGCGCTTGTTCTGCGCCCGCAGGAAGGCCGCCAGGGTGCGGTCCTTATCGCTCAGCTGGCGCAGCAGGTGCTGCGACTCGAAGTCGGACAGGTGCAGCTCGCTAAGCAGGTTGAACAGCGGCGAATCATCTTGCAACAGTTCTGGCTCAAGGGCTTCGGCCGCGCTGAGGGGGCTGATTTCCAGTGCGATCCGATCTTCGATGCGGTAGTATTCGCGGCGATCTTCTTCGTCTAATGTCGTCATGGCGAACCCATGGTTGCGGCGGTGGTCCGAGTGTAAAGCCGCCGTAGGCGCCTCGCCACAAGGACGTTCCCTTTCATCCGAACAAGCCCCGACATGTTCAGACCTCTTTTCGCATTCATCGGTACGCGTTATACCCGTGCCAAGCGCCGTAACCACTTCGTCTCGTTCATTTCCCTGACCTCGATGATCGGCCTCGCCCTGGGCGTGGTGGTGATGATCGTGGTGCTCTCGGTCATGAACGGTTTCGACCACGAGATGCGTACCCGCGTGCTGGGAATGATCCCCCACGCCACGCTGGAGAGCGGCCAGCCGATCAACGACTGGTCTGCCCTTGCCCAACAAGTAAAGCAGAATCCGCAGGTGCTGGCGGTTGCGCCGTACACGCAGATGCAGGGCCTGCTGACCCATGACGGCAAGGTACAGAAGGTGTTGCTCAACGGCATCGACCCGGCGCGCGAGCGCGAGGTGTCGATCATCGACAATTTCATTCAGCAGGGCAGCCTCGACAAGCTGGCGCCGGGCGAGTGGGGCATCATGATCGGCGACAAGGCGGCGGCCAAGCTGGGCGTCGCCATCGGCGACAAACTGACCTTCGTCGCCCCCGAGGTCAGTGTGACCCCGGCCGGCATGTTCCCGCGCATGAAGCGCTTCACCGTGGTCGGCACCTTCCACGTTGGCGCTGGCGAGATCGACGGCTACCTGGGCCTGACCAATATCACTGACCTGTCCCGCCTGCACCGCTGGAAGCCGGACCAGGTGCAGGGCCTGCGCCTGAAGTTCGACGACCTCTTCCAAGCGCCGCGGGTGGCCTGGAGCATCGCCCAGCAGTTGGGCGAGCAGGAATACTACAGCCGCGACTGGACCCGTACCCACGGCAACCTGTACCAAGCGATCCGCATGGAAAAGGCCATGATCGGCCTGCTGTTGCTGCTGATCGTCGCGGTGGCGGCGTTCAACATCATTTCCACCCTGGTGATGGTGGTCAACGACAAGCGTGGTGACATCGCCATCCTCCGTACCCTGGGCGCCACGCCCGGGCAGATCATGCTGATCTTCATGGTCCAGGGCACGGTGATCGGGGTGATCGGCACCCTGATCGGTGCCGTGGTCGGGATCGTCGCCGCGCTGAACGTGAGCGCGGCGATCGCCGGCATCGAGAAGCTGATCGGGCACAAGTTCCTCAATGCCGACGTGTATTTCATCGATTACCTGCCTTCGCAGATCCAGGCCCAGGACGTGTACATGGTCTGCGGTGCGGCATTGGTCCTGAGTTTCTTCGCCACCCTGTACCCGGCCTGGCGTGCGGCCCGCACCCAGCCTGCAGAGGCGCTACGTTATGAGTGAGTTGCGCATGAGTGATAAAGCCGTTCTGAGTTGCCGCAACCTGGGCAAGTCCTACGACGAGGGCCCGGAGTCCGTGCAGGTGCTGGCCGGGCTCAACCTGGAACTGCACGCCGGTGAACGGGTGGCCATCGTCGGCAGCTCCGGCTCGGGCAAGAGTACCTTGCTCAACCTGCTCGGCGGCCTCGACCGGCCGACCCAGGGCAGCGTATGGCTGGCCGGCCAAGAGCTGTCGGCCCTTGGCGAGCGCGCCCGTGGGCTGCTGCGCAACCGCGAGCTGGGCTTCGTCTACCAGTTCCACCACTTGTTGCCAGAGTTTACCGCCATGGAGAACGTGTGCATGCCGCTGCTGATTGGCCGCACCGCCATCCCGGAAGCCCGTGAGCGTGCCGAAGCGCTGCTCAAACGGGTCGGCCTGGGCCATCGCCTGCACCACAAACCGGCCGAACTGTCCGGTGGCGAGCGCCAGCGCGTGGCGATTGCCCGTGCCCTGGTCAACCGCCCTGGCCTGGTGATGCTCGACGAGCCGACCGGCAACCTCGACCACCACACCGCCCAGGGCATCCAGGAATTGATGCAGGAGTTGTCCAGTGCATCGCGTACCGCCTTCCTGGTGGTGACCCACGACCTCAACCTGGCGCGCCAGATGGACCGCGTTCTGAAGCTCGACGACGGCCACCTGGTGGCGATCTGACCGAGTGCACGGGGTGGCGATGCCGCCCCGTTTTCCCGTTTTAATTGGGTGTTTCCTACATGTTCAGACCCTTGCCCATTTTCATCGGCGCGCGCTACACACGGGCCAAGCGCCGCAACCACTTCATCTCGTTCATTTCGATGACCTCGATGATCGGCCTGTCGCTGGGCGTGCTGGCGATGATCGTGGTGCTGTCGGTGATGAACGGCTTCCAGCGCGAAATGAGCTCGCGCATTCTCGGCCTGGTGCCGCATGCCTCGATCCTTGGTGTGCAGCCGCTGGACGACTGGCACAAGGCGGCTGACGCTGCGTTGCAGAATCCGGCGGTGATGGCTGCGGCGCCGATCACCGAGATGGAAGGCATGCTCTCGTACAAGGGGGCGATGCAGCCAATTCAGGTCAGCGGCATCGACCCGGCTGAGGAAAACAAGGTTTCCATCGTTGGCCAGCACATCGTCCAGGGCCGCCTGCAGGATCTGCAGCCGGGTGAGTACGGTGTGGTCATCGGTGAACTGACTGCGCGACGTTTCCGCCTCAATACTGGCGACAAGCTGACCCTGATCGTGCCGGAAATCAGCAAGGAACCCGGTGGTATCACCCCGCGTATGCAGCGCCTGACCGTGGTCGGCATCTTCAAGGTCGGTGCCGAACTGGACGGCTCGCAAGCCTACATACACGTGGCTGATGCCGGCGAAATGCAGCGTTGGGTGCCCGGCCAGGTACAGGGCGTGCGCCTGAAGCTGCACGACCTGTATGCCGCGCCGCAGGTGTCCAAGGCAATCGCTGGCGGCCTGGGCGATGGCTACCGCGCCGATGACTGGTCGCACACCCAGGGCAGCCTTTTCAGCGCCATGAAGATGGAAAAGACCATGATCGGCCTGTTGCTGCTGATGATCATCGCGGTGGCGGCGTTCAATATCATCGCCACCCTGGTGATGGTGGTGAACGACAAGGGGCCGGACATTGCCATCCTGCGTACCCTGGGCGCCACGCCGGCGCAGATCATGGGCACGTTCATGGTTCAGGGCAGCCTGATCGGTATTGTCGGCACGCTGATTGGCGGTGTGCTCGGGGTGATTGCTGCGCTCAATGTCAGCCAGATCGTCGGCTGGCTGGAGCGGGTGAGTGGGCAGCACATCTTCACTTCTGATGTTTACTTTGTCAGCAGCCTGCCGTCCGAACTGCAGGGCGGGGATGTGTTGATGATCTGCGCTGCCGGGTTGGTGATGAGCTTCCTGGCGACCATCTACCCGGCGTATCGGGCGTCGCAGGTGCAGCCAGCGATTGGACTGGCGGTTTGATGTTTGCCTGAGATTGTGGGGGCGCTCTGCGCCCTTTTCGCGACACAAGGCCGCTCCTACAGGTCATGCACCCTCCTGTAGGAGCGGCCTTATGTCGCGAAAAGGGCTGCAAAGCAGCCCCATTTCACCGAGTTCCAGGTAACTCGATCACAAACCTTGTCCAGCCATCCTGGCTTTGTGCCTTAATGATCCCGCAATGGGCCAGCACGATCGACCGGGTAATCGCCAACCCCAACCCCGCATGCTCGCTGACGCCTTCCCGCCGAGCCGGGTCCACCCGGTAGAAGCGATCAAACAGGCGCGGTAATGCCGCAGCTTCGATTGCCACCCCGGTATTGGCCACGCAAATCCGTACCCCCGGCTCCAATGTCACCCGTATCTGCCCGCCTGCGGGGGTAAAGCGCAAGGCATTGTCGAGCAGGTTCGACAGGGCCCGGCGCAGCATGTGCCGGTCGCCCTGCAATACTGCTTCACCCTCGCGCAGCAGTTGCACCTCATTATCCTCGGCCAATGGCGCGTAGAACTCCAACAGCGCATCCACGTCTTCGTGCAAGGCCAGCGCCGTCTGCCCCGGTACCAGCAGCCCGTGGTCGGCCTTGGCGAGGAACAGCATATCGTTGATCATCTGCGCCATCCATTGCAGTTCTTCGAGGTTGCCATGAAGGGCCTCGCGGTATTCTTCCAGGCTGCGCGGGCGGGTGAGGGTGACCTGGGTGTGGGTCAGCAGGTTGGAAAGCGGCGTACGCAGTTCGTGAGCGATGTCGGCGGAGAACGCTGACAGGCGCTGGAAGGCGTCGTCCAGGCGTTGCAGCATGGCGTTGACGGTAGTGGCCAACTCTGCCAGTTCCTCGGGCATCTGTGCCACCGGCAAGCGCGTGGTCAGGGAGCGCGCCGACACGCTGGCGGCCACCTGGCCCATCTGGCGCAAGGGGTGCAGGCCGCTGCGTGCGGCCCAGGCACCGAGCAGGGCAGTGGCCAGGGCCGACAGCCCGACGGTGAGCCAGATCAGGCGCTGCATGCCCTGCAGGAAGTGCTGGTGATGGGTGATGTCGAGAAACAGCGTCAGTTGCGCTGATGTCTTAGCGTCCGCTGGCACGGTGAGGCTTCGGTAATCGACGCCGTCAGCGTGCAAGGTTGTCAGCGCGGACGTTGATGGTATGGCTGGCAGGCTGTCGCGGCTGGCGAACCAGTTTGCCCCGCCGGGGCCATCGATGCGCAGCGCCAGGTCTGCCTGATGGCTGAGTTCATTGCGCAGCGCTGGCAAGCGGCCTTGCAATTGATCGAGGTCCTTCACGCCGGCGAGCTGGCTGCGAAACAGGGACAGGCGCGACTCCAGCAACTGCTGGTCCAGCTCGACGAAATGCTGCTCGCTGGCACGGTTGAACAGCAGCCCGGCGCCCAGCGACACGGCGGCGGTGCAGGCGGCAAACAGCAGTGCCAGGCGCGTGCCGAGGGAAAGCCTGCGCATCAGTCGTGGCGCTCTTCGAGTACGTAGCCCATGCCGCGTACGGTATGGATCAGCTTGTTCGGGTGCGGGTCGTCGATCTTCAGGCGCAGGCGACGTACTGCCACTTCGATCACATTGGTGTCGCTGTCGAAGTTCATGTCCCACACTTGCGAGGCGATCAGCGATTTGGGCAGCACCTCGCCTTGGCGGCGCAGCAGCAGTTCGAGCAGGGCGAACTCCTTGGCGGTCAGGTCGATGCGCGTGCCGGCCCGTTCGGCACGGCGGCGGATCAGGTCCAGGCGCAGGTCGGCGAGGGTCAGGGTGGTGTCCTGGCTGGGGCTGGCGCCGCGGCGCAGCAGGCTGCGCACCCGGGCCAGCAGCTCGGAGAAGGCGAACGGCTTGACCAAATAATCATCGGCACCCAGCTCCAGGCCATGCACGCGGTCTTCGACGGCGTCGCGGGCGGTGAGGAACAGCACCGGCGTGTCCAGCCCGGCCGCGCGCACGGCCTGCAGGATCTGCCAGCCGTCGCGCCCGGGCAGCATCACGTCGAGGATCAGCAAATCGTGGTCGCCGGTTAGAGCCAGGTACTGGCCGGTCTCACCGTCGGTGGCCAGTTCGGTGGCGAAGCCGGCTTCGCTCAGGCCCTGGCTCAGGTATTGGCCGGTGCGGGTCTGGTCTTCGACGATCAGCAGTTTCATGGGGCTCCTGCAGGGTAGGGTGATGGCTGAAATGATACGTGACGATGTGCCTGCTCGCCCAAACTGACAAAGTTGTAATCTTCCTGTCAGCCAAGCGCCAGCCACACCTTTCTAGAGTGGCCTCATCCTGCTGTGATCTTCGGAGTCATCATGAAACACCTGTTCATCGCCGCCGCCCTGGCCCTGGTCAGCCTGCCCACCCTGGCAGGCGAGGCGAAAACCTTCGCATTCGGCGAACCGGCCCCGGCTGCCAAGGCCACCCGCACTGTCGAAGTGGTGCTCAAGGACATCGCCTTCGAGCCCAAGAGCCTGCACGTGAAGGCGGGCGAGACCGTGCGCTTCGTGGTCATCAATGAGGGCAAGTTGCCCCATGAGTTCAACCTCGGTGACAAGGCCATGCATGCCGAGCACCAGAAAGAAATGATGGCCATGCAGGGCAAGCTGTACAACGCGGCCATGCAGCATGAGGGCATGGACCATTCGCAGATGGGCCACATGCCGGCCAAACCGATGGACCACGGATCCCATGGCCACAATGGCGGCAACACCGTGCTGGTGCAACCCGGCCAGCGCGCCGAGCTGACCTGGACTTTCCGCAAGTCGGCGCCCATCGAGTTCGCCTGCAACGTACCTGGGCATTACCAGGCCGGTATGGTCGGGGAGCTGACCATCGAGTGACTGGCACTCCAAGGCGGGGGGCAAAACCGGTAGACTAGGGGCAATTTCGAACCTTCAGGTCAGTTTCCATGCATCCCGCCGCCGAACATTCCCCGCTGGGCAAATCCAGCGAATACATTGCCACCTACACGCCTTCGCTGCTGTTCCCGATCCCGCGCACGGCAAAGTGGGCAGAGTTGGGTGTGACCGCCCAGACCCTGCCGTGGCAGGGCGTGGACTACTGGAACTGCTTCGAGCTGTCGTGGTTGCTGCCCTCGGGCAAACCGGTGGTGGCCATCGGTGAATTCGCCATCCCGGCCGACTCGCCGAACATCATCGAGTCGAAGTCGTTCAAGCTCTACCTCAACTCGTTGAACCAGACCGTATTTGCCTCGATCGGCGAGCTGCAGGCGTGCCTGGTGAAAGACTTGTCGGCCGCCGCTGGCAAGCCGGTGGGGCTGCAGGTGCGCACGCTGGCTGAAGTAGAGGCCCAAGGTGTGGTGGCGTTGCCGGGGCAGTGCATCGATGGGCTGGATGTGGCGATCGACAATTACGAGCAGCCACAACCCGAGCTGCTGAGCTGCAACCCGGAGCGCATTGTCGAAGAGACCGTGCACAGTCACCTGCTCAAATCCAACTGCCCGGTGACTGGCCAGCCGGACTGGGGCAGCGTGGTGGTGGAGTACAAGGGCAGGGCGCTCGACCATGCCAGCCTGCTGACCTACCTGATCAGCTTCCGCCAGCATGCTGACTTCCATGAGCAGTGTGTGGAGCGGATCTACCTGGATTTGAAGAACTTGCTGCAGCCCGAGCACCTGACCGTGTATGCGCGGTATGTGCGCCGCGGTGGCCTGGATATCAACCCGTACCGCAGCACCGGGGCGATCAGCCCGGCGAACCTGCGATTGGTTCGCCAGTAAGTTCTGTGTAAATGGGGCCGCAAAGCGGCCCCAGCTGTTTCAGATCCCCATGCTGTGCAGCGAGTTGGCAATGCTGCGCAGGGTGGCGGTCAAGTCCGGGTGTTCGGCCTCGAAACGTTCAATCGCCAGGTTCACCCCATCGACCACGTTGTTGTCCGGCGTGGCTTCTTCGAGCTTCAACTGCGCTTCGATCTGCCTGGCCTCTTCGTGCAGGGCGGCCAGTTCTTCATCCGTAAGCGGTACGTTACGGTCCAGTTGCTCGCGCAGGCTGTTCAAGCGCTCTTGCAATTCGCGGGCAGGCATTGGCAATTCTCCATCAATGGCTTGGCAAGGCATGGACCTCAGCGAAGCGGCAAAGGTTCTCGCCTGTCTCCTAGCGTAATCCACTCGCTGGCGCTTTGCATGATTCGCATCAATGGGGCTGTGTCAGGGTTTTTCACCCTTGCTGCAGCGCAGGGCGATGTCGGCAAGGCAGGTGTCCAGCTCTTCGAGGTGGTCGATCACCGAGTGCACGCCCAGGCTGAACAGGGCCAGGGTGGCCTTGCCGCGGGCCAGATCCTGCTCTTGTTGGGTCATGGCCTGCCATTGCGCGGAAGTCAGGTTGCACGAGGGGCTACAGCCTGCCAGGCCCACCGTCCACAGTCCGGCATTGAGGCCTGATTGCAAGAGCTTTGGCTCACCGCTGACCAGTACGCAGCCCTCTAGCCGTTCGCTGTCCAGGCTCATCAAGGCTTGCCAGCAGGCGTTCGGTGCCGGCCAGCGCACGCCGTTGACCGAGTGGCCTGGCAGCCAGTCCGGCAGTACACTGGCCAGGCGCCTGCTTTGCAGCGCGCTCAGGTCGTCCAGCCAGATGCACGGCACTTGGGCGTGGCGCAGACCGGCCAGCGTGTCGAGAGCGCCAGGGGCGGGCAGGGGGCTGCCGTCAGTGGCCTGGACCAGGCAGCCGCGCAGGCCGAACAGCACAGCGGTAATGGCGGGGGCAGCGAGCATGGTAACGTCCCTGAAATAGCCCGCAGGCTATTGGACGATTGTTACCGTGCTGTGACGGGCAACAGATGTTCACAATTTATTGAGCAAAAATGTGTAAAGCTGTTTATCAGCCTACAAGGCTCTATACTGCCGCCGTACAGCAGCGCACCCGTTGCGCCTGCGGCCGAGAATTTCGATGGAGAAACATCATATGCGCAGGATTGGTGCCGGTGTGATCGAGCGAGTCACCCAGGCCTTTGTCTGTGCCAGCTTGCTGCTGGCGCCCGTGGCAGCTACCCATGCCGCCACCGAGGAAGATCCCTGGGAAGCGGTCAACCGCCCGATCTTCCGTTTCAACGACACGATCGACACCTATGGCCTCAAGCCATTGGCCAAGGGTTACCAGTGGGTCACGCCGCAGTTCCTGCAGGATGGCATCCACAACATGTTCAACAACGTCGGCGATGTCACCAACCTTGCCAACGACGTGCTGCAGTTCAAGCCCCATGCGGCGGGCGTGGACACTGCGCGGTTGATCGTCAACACCGTGTTCGGCATTGGCGGCTTCTTCGATGTGGGCACCAAAATGGGCCTGCAGCGCAACGACGAAGACTTCGGCCAGACCCTCGGTCACTGGGGCGTGCCCAGCGGTCCGTATGTCGTAATCCCGCTGCTGGGCCCGAGCACGGTGCGTGATGGCCTGGCCAAGTACCCGGACAGCTACACCGAACCCTACCGTTACATCAACGATGTGCCAGTGCGTAACTCGATCTTCGCCCTCAACGTGGTCGACACGCGGGCCAGCCTGCTGTCGGCCGAGAAGCTGATTCAGGGTGACAAGTACATCTTCATCCGCAATGCCTACCTGCAGAACCGCGAGTTCAAGGTCAACGATGGCGAAGTCGAAGACGACTTCTGAGTTAAATGGCGCCTGAATCAGGCGTCGATTATAAGTCTTTTTCAAAAGAATCCGGCACTTGTGGAAGTGTCGGATTTTTTCGTTAACTGATGGGGTCAACTTCTCGGGCATCCTGCACCTATCATTTTTACCAGTATCATCTTCTTGCCTTGGGCGCTATAAGTGTTGCTTGCTTACTTCAGAGGAGTGCTTGCAATGACCAGTATGGCCAAACAGGCAGGTGATCTTGATCCCGATTTCAATGGTGGGAAGGTCGATCTTTCTCATTTGGGCTTTAATCCTGTATTCATGAATCAACTCAGGCCAACGCCCGATGGCGGTGTCTTGGTCACCGCAGAAGGGTTGAAGGGTGAGCGATTCATCAGTAAGTTTACCTGGCAAGGTAAATTAGATCAGGGGTTTCGCGGGAATGGATATTTCGCAATATCACCGCAGCAGCAACTTCTCGTTGCGGCGGATGGCGGCTTTTATCTTGTTGATAAATTGTCTGGAACACAGATTTTCGTAGAAAAATTTTATGCAAATGGTCAGCACGATGAGCGCTATGCAGAAAAAGGCAAAGCCATTGTCGACTTCGCAAAAGCCGGTGTGGAGCAACTGATTGATTCGAGAGGTCCCTGGCATGTTCCTGCCCTGGGTGCGAATGTGCGAGCCGCGCTGGACGGTGGATCGCTTTACGTCGTGTCGGCGGGATACTGGGGTGGTTTTGACGGCTATCGGACCGTGCTCGCACGCTTGGATGAAGACGGGTCGCTTGACACACGCTTTGGCCAGGAAGGTTTTGTCTTGTTCGATCGTCCGGGCGATAAATTCAATTTGCCGGATACGGTGCAGGTACAGAAAATTTCCGGGCGGCCGGCAAATCTACTCCTGAGCGTTTCTGAAGTAATGCCTAGTATCGCTTGGGAGCCGGGATATAACATTTATCTGTATCGTATTACAGGTGCTGGCTCATTGGATGAGACTTTTGGTGATCAGGGCGCAATTACTGTGTATCAGGATGAATGGCTGCGTTTTGATTTTTTTGTAGATGAGCAACAAACGCTCAAGACTCGGCATCTCTATAATTTTGATAGGCTTGAGGTTAAGGGCTGGACGGTAGACGGTCGGCAAGACGAGTCTTTCCAGGAGTGGTCGATTTCCATGCCGCCAGATATAAATATTGGAGTGGGTTTGAAATCGTACGGTGCAGGCGAAAATTACCGCGTCGTACACTTTGGTTATCAAATTGACGGTCCGCTTGGAAAGCGAGATGTGTACCGCTACCTGGCTAATGGACAGGGGGACCCTGCGTTTGGCGAAAATGGCAAGGTTACACTTGATGTCAGAGAGTCAGGCTGGGGGATGAATGTAGAACTGCAGGTTGTACCTGATGTACATGATCTGTTTTTCACAGCTCTGGATGATGTGTTCCGTTTGAAGGGCTCCTGAGAGGCTAGGCTCTGGCAGGGGTCAGTGCATCGCAAGTATGCGCAAGCCTAACTTGTGTTGCCCGCCGGGCTGATCGGCGATCCACACTACCTCGGTGCTGGCGTGCAGGCCCTTCAGTGCGGGGTGATCGGAGTCGATGCGCACTTCCAGGTGGTCACCGACCGTGAATTGCTGCGGCGCCTGTACCTGCATGCCGCCGCTGGAAAGGTCCAGGCACACGGCGGCGACCACCTGCCCCTCGTGCAACAGGCTGACCTCGGTGTCGATGCGCATGCGGATGAAATCGCGTTTCTCGCTGTGACTGGAGGGCGTATGGGGCATGCTGCATCCTTCCCAATAGTTAGTACTGGTCGCATTCTTATAACTCTCGGCGATTTGCCCTGTAAAGAGCAGCGAACTCGACCGACGTATGCTTGAAACGCCTGGCGGATGGGAGTACCGTCTGCGCCTTACGAGGTATCTCGACTGGTTGCCTGAGCCGGCTTCTTGGCCTACAACTCAAGTAGAGCGTTACCACAGAGTATTCCAGCAGTTGGATGTCAGCCTTGCAGACGCCCCTGCACCAACCCCAATCGGCGCCGTTCGCCCACATGCAGAATATCAGTGCAACGCTGCTGATCATCGATGATGACGACGTGGTCCGTGCGAGCCTCGCCGCCTATCTGGAAGACAGTGGCTTCAGCGTCCTCCAGGCCGGTAATGGCCAGCAGGGGCTCCAGGTCTTTGAAGAACACCAGCCCGACCTCGTGATCTGCGATCTGCGCATGCCGCAGATGGGCGGCCTCGAACTGATCCGCCAGATCAGCGAGCGCGCGCCGCAGTTGCCCGTGATCGTGGTGTCCGGTGCCGGCGTGATGAGCGACGCGGTCGAGGCCTTGCGCCTGGGGGCCGCCGACTACCTGATCAAGCCGCTGGAAGACCTGGCCGTGCTCGAACACTCGGTACGCCGGGCGCTCGATCGTTCGCGTCTGGTGCTGGAAAACCAGCGCTACCGCGACAAGCTGGAGGCGGCCAATCGCGAACTGGAGGCCAGCCTGCACCTGTTGCAGGAGGACCAGACCGCGGGTCGCCAGGTGCAGATGAACATGCTGCCCGAAAGCCCCTGGAAGCTTGGCGAGTTCACCTTCGAGCACCAGATCATCCCGTCGCTGTACCTGTCAGGCGACTTCGCCGACTACTTCCGCGTGGATGAGCGGCGCATTGCCTTCTACTTGGCCGATGTCTCCGGGCATGGCGCGTCGTCGGCGTTCGTCACGGTGTTGCTGAAGTTCATGACCACGCGGCTGTTGTTCGAATTCAAGCGCAGCAGCAAGCTGCGTGAATTCAAGCCTTCGCAAGTGCTCAGCCACATCAACCGCGGCCTGATCAACTGCAAGCTGGGCAAGCACGTGACCATGGTCGGCGGTGTGATCGACGAAGAAACCGGCCTGCTGACCTACGCCGTGGGTGGCCATCTGCCGCTGCCGGTGCTGTATACCCCAGGCGAGGCCCGTTACCTGGAGGGCCGAGGCCTGCCGGTCGGGTTGTTCGACGAAGCGACCTACCAGGACCTGGTGATCGAGCTGCCGCCGCAGTTCAGCCTGAGCTTGATGTCCGATGGCATTCTGGACCTTTTGCCGGGGCATACGCTCAAAGATAAAGAAGCTTCCTTGCCGGATATCGTCAAGGCGGCGGGTGGTAGCCTGGATGGGCTGCGCCAACGATTCGGATTGGCTACGCTTGGGGAGATGCCGGATGATATCGCCCTATTGGTGTTGAGCAGGAACCTTCAATGAGTACCGGTAGAATCCAGTTCGCCGAGCAAAGCGGTACCTTTGTACTGAAATTCGTCGGTGAAGTGCGCCTGACCCTGTGTTCGGCGCTGGATGCGACGATCGAGAAGATTTTCACCGCACTGAACTTCTCGACCATCGTCATCGACCTGACCGAAACCGAAAGCATCGACAGCACCACGCTGGGCCTGCTTGCCAAGCTGTCGATCCTGTCGCGGCAGAAGGTGGGCCTATTGCCGACCGTGGTCACCACCAACCCGGATATTTCGCGCCTGCTGCAGTCCATGGGCTTCGACCAGGTGTTCAACATCGTCGACCGCCCGGTGCCGCGCCCTGAGTGCCTGACCGACCTGCCGTCGCAGGACCAGAACGAGGACGTGGTGCGCTCCAAGGTACTGGAGGCGCACAAGATTCTCATGGGGCTCAATGACTCCAACCGCGAAGCCTTCCATGACCTGGTGAATGCGCTGGAGCGGACCTGATCGCTTTCGGAATTCCAGCCCCGCCTCTAGGTCTGACCCGGCCTTTGTAGGAGCGGGCTTGCCCCGCGAAAGGGCCATCAGCTCACACCCAAATCGCCTCCCAGTGTGGGTAGTCTCGCGCCCGCGTCACCAAGCCAGCCCTTATCGGATTGGCAACGATGTACCTTGCTACCTCTCGCACCTGCTCTTCCTTACGCAGCGCACGGTCGTAATAGCCTGGTTGCCATATTTTGCGCCGCGGCATACCCGCTTGATAAAGCGCATGGCTGCTGCATGATTTGAACCGGCGCATCAACTGGCACAGGGTTCCAGTTTTCAGTTCGATCAGCCAATGCACATGATCCGGCATGACGACCCAGGCCAAAGACTGGGACAAACCATCAGTATCGGTTTTTCGCAGTTGAAGAATCACGGCTCGGGCGAAGCGCATCTGAGTAAAAAAGTGTTGTCGTTGTTGGGTGACAGTGGTGAGCAGATAGAGACTGCCAGGTTGAGAAAAGCGGCCACGCCGCAGGAGGTGGTTGTGGGCACGGTCCATGTGCTGTCCCTTGATGAGTGTTCAAGGCAAACATAGGTCACATGGCTGGGGCTTGAGGCGGGAAATGTTTGCGGGATATTGGTTGCCAGTACGGGCCCTTCGCGGGGCAAGCCCGCTCCTACAGAGCCCGTGACCCAGCCAAGGATCTTCACGCTCTACGGGAAAACTCGGTCGCTTCGCCTTCATCCGCACTCAGCTGAAACACCCGCGTCGGCCGCCCCTGCTCATCGAACATTACCAGCCCCAGACCTGCCCCATTCCATAGTCGTTCGCCCGCCTTGCTGCGGCTGGGCGTGCGCGGCACGACCTCCATCTGCCGTCGCTTGGTAAACCAGTTCAGCGGTGAGCGCGGCGAATACAGCCAGCGGTTGAGCCGGTCCAGTACGTCCAGCAAGCGCCGCGGGAACTCGTTCTTTATCCCGCTGCTGGTCACCTGCCACAGATGCGGGCTGCGCTGGCGATGGCGAATCAGCACCTCGTAGACGAACGAATAGTGCACATCACCCGACAGAATCACGTAATGCCCCGGTGTGCGCGAATGGCGGAAGATGTTCAGAATCACCTGTGCCGCGCCACGGTGGGCCATCCAGTTCTCGGCATCCACCAGCAACGGGTAGCCCAGCCAGCTGAACACCCTCTGCACGGTTTCAATCAGCTTGACGCCAAAGATCGGTGCCGGTGACACGATGATTGCCGAAGGGTGGTCCAACAGCGCCTGCTGCAGCTCGCACAGCGCTTCCCAGTCGAGCAGGCCGGATGGCGTGCCCAGGTCGTTCTCGCTGCGCCAGCGGCGCGTGCGGGTGTCCAGCACCCGTAGTGGTGGCTCGCTGGGCAGGCTGTACTGCCAGCCCTGAAAGCGCAGCAGCTCGCCGATCAGTTCGTCCTGCTGGCGGGGCAGCGTCTGGCACTGCCCGACCAGCCCGTTGCAGCCATCCGGGTCATTGCCCCAGGCCTGGCACAGCAGATAGCCGAGCAGCGCATTGCCGATGATCCGCCGCGAGAACGGGTGGCCGTAGGCGGTTTCTTCCCACTGCGCCGAAAGGTTCCAGTCGTCGGTGATGTCGTGATCGTCGAAGATCATCAGACAGGGCAGGTGGGCCATCGCCCGGGCCACCTGGCCCAGGTTGGCGGCGAAGGCCTCGATCAGCGGCAATTCCTCGCAGTAGCGCTGCTGATGCCGAGGGCTCAGGCCTGTAGGCATATTTAGGTCGATCAGCCTCCAAGGCTGCGGCGACCACACCAGCAGGTACATGGCCATGACCTCGGCGAAGGTCACCAGGTGGTTGTCGGCATTGCTGGAGGAGAAGATCGGCTTGCGCTTGCCGCCGAAGAAGCGCTCACGCAGGGTTGCGTTGCTCTCCTGGGCGGGCAGCAGGTCGGCGCGATGGTAGTAGCTGGCCGGGTGGCGGTAGAGCGCCTGGCTGTCGGTAACCACCGCGCCGTCCAGCGCTTCGTCGAACAGCCCCAGGCGCTCGATCAGCGAATGGATGGCGCGCAGCATCGGGCCGGCGACGTCGTCGGCGTAAACCTGGTCGCCGGTCATCATCAGCACGGCGGGGCGGTCTTCCGGGCTTTGGCAGGTCTGCAGCAGGCGGTCGGCGCAGAGCAGGCCATCGGCGGCTGGATGATGCGGTTTGCGACAGGACCCGTGCAGCAGTTGGTCGAGGCGGTCGCGCAGCACCAGGCTTGGGCGTTGGCTGCCAGGGTAGAGCAGGTACGGGGCCCAGCCGGCAATCCCCTGGCCGTCGATCAGCAGGTCGTACTCGATGGCGACATTGCGCGGCAGGGGCTCGGCGAAGTGGACGTCTAGCAGGTGAATGAAGGCGTGCTGGCCGACAGCGACGACCTGGCAATTGACCTTGGCGCTGGCGTCGAGGATGAATTCGGGCTGCAGGGGCTGGCTACCGACCAGCCAGACGGCCAGCCTTTGCGGTTCGAGGCGGCGCAGTACCGGGCCGGCAAGTACGAGGGGCAGTGGAAATGAGGTCATTTTGCCTTTGAATTCAGGACGCGTTCACAGCCCGCTGAAACAAAACGGGCGGAAATGCTGAACATTTCCCGCCCGCCTGGCAAACCTTAGATGTATCAGGCTTTTTCAGCCATCAGCTTCTCGAGTTTTTCCTGGTCGCGGGCAAACTGGCGGATACCTTCAGCCAGCTTCTCGGTGCCCATGGCGTCTTCGTTCATCGCCCAGCGGAACTGGCTTTCGTTCAGTACCTGTTTGGCTTCACCGGCATTGCCCGGCTTGAGAATGCGCGGCAACTCGCCCTGGTCGCTGCTCAGTTTGTCCAGCAGGTCTGGGCTGATGGTCAGGCGATCGCAGCCGGCCAGTTGTTCGATCTGGCCGAGGTTGCGGAAGCTGGCGCCCATGACCACGGTGTCGTAGCCATTGGCCTTGTAGTAGTTGTAGATGCGTGTGACCGACTGCACGCCCGGGTCTTCGGCACCGACGTATTCCTGGCCGGTGCTCTTCTTGTACCAGTCGTAGATACGGCCCACGAACGGCGAGATCAGGAACACGCCGGCATCGGCGCAGGCCTGGGCCTGGGCGAAGGAGAACAGCAGGGTCAGGTTGGTCTGGATGCCTTCCTTCTCCAGTTTCTCCGCGGCGCGGATGCCTTCCCAGGTGGAGGCCAGCTTGATCAGCACGCGGTCTTTCGACACGCCTGCGGCTTCGTACAGGCTGATCAGCTGGCGCGCCTTGTTCAGCAGCGCCGGCTCATCGAAGGACAGGCGGGCGTCCACCTCGGTGGAAATGCGCCCCGGGATGACCTTGAGAATGCCCGAGCCCACGGCCACGGCGAACTTGTCGCAGGCCAGGTCGACATTGCCCTTGGCATCGGCCTTCACCTGCTTGAGCAGCTCGGCATAGCCCGGGATGGCGGCGGCCTTGAGCAGCAGCGACGGGTTGGTGGTGGCATCGACCGGTTTGAGACGGGTGATGGCATCCAGGTCCCCGGTGTCGGCGACCACGGTGGTGAACTGCTTGAGTTGTTCCAGCTTGGAGGTCATGGGCGTGCTCTGTCCTGTGCATTTACTCGACATTACCCGAGGCCCGACGGGCGCTCAAGAGGCCAGTAGGGCGGGGCAGAATTGCCGAAGGTGATGATTCGAGTCAGCAGCTCGCGCGAGGTTCCCAAGCTATTCCAGATCTGGCGCGTACTCGTTGAAGGAGCGGCCTTGTGTCGCGAAAGGGCTGCAGAGCAGCCCCGACAATCTATGGGTCGACTCTAAGTCCGAGGGGCCGCTCTGCGGCCCTTTCGCGACACGAGGCCGCTCCTACAGGACAGTGTCGGGCTTGAGGTCAACGCCCCTGCATCAACTCCGCCGCCTGGTCGAACACCTTCAGCGGCTCCGCCGCTTTGTGAATGTCCGCCGACAACAACTGCCGGAACCGCCGTGCGCCCGGGAACCCCTGGCCAAGCCCCAGGATATGTCGGGTAATGTGGTGCATCGCGCCGCCACTCTCCATATGCGCCACGATATAAGGCCGCAATTGCTCCAGTGCCTCGCTGCGTCTTACCACCGGCGCTTCGCTGGCAAACAGCTGCTGATCCACCTCGGCCAGCAGGTAAGGGTTGTGGTACGCCTCACGCCCCAGCATCACGCCATCGAAAATCTCAAGATGCGTCTGGCACTCCGCCAGGGTCTTTATCCCGCCATTGAGCACGATCTCCAGGTCCGGAAAGTCCGCCTTCAATTGCGCGGCGACGTCATAGCGCAGCGGCGGGATCTCGCGGTTTTCCTTCGGCGACAGCCCTTCGAGAATGGCGATCCGCGCATGCACGGTAAAACTCCGGCAACCGGCCTCGCGCACCTGACCGACGAAATCGCACAGTTCGGCATAGCTGTCGCGGCCATTGATGCCGATGCGGTGCTTTACCGTTACCGGCGTGGATACCGCATCCTGCATGGCCTTTACGCAATCGGCCACCAATGCCGGGTGGGCCATCAGGCAGGCGCCGATCATGTTGTTCTGCACCCGGTCGCTCGGGCAGCCGACGTTGAGGTTGACCTCGTCGTAACCAGCTTCCTCGGCCAGCTTGGCGCAGGCGGCCAGGTCAGCCGGCACGCTGCCGCCCAACTGCAGGGCCAGCGGGTGCTCGGAGACGTCATGGCGCAGGAAACGGTGGGCGTCGTTGTGAAGCAGGGCTCCGGTGGTGACCATTTCGGTGTAGAGCAGGGTGTGCTTGGAGAGCAGGCGCAGGAAGAAGCGGCAGTGGCGATCTGTCCAATCCATCATCGGCGCGACGGAAAAACGCCGGGAGAGTGGGGCGGGTGTGCTGGAGATTGGGGACATTGGTGTAGAAAATCGGTGTGGCTGGGAGGTGGGGGGAGTTTATCAGGAATGACCGGGTGGGCTCAGAGATATCCGGCGTACCACCTCATCCAGTGTGGGATTAAGCAAGACAGCCATGCAATCGGCTGATAGCATCTGGCTATCAGTCAGACTTAGGAAGGGACCCCATGCTGAAGAAAGTCGCGTCATCCATTCTCGTTGCCGGCGCCTTGTTCGCCTCCGCTCAAGGGGCTTTGGCGGAAGAAAAGCTGTTCAAGAACTACGTCTACCAAACCCCGCTCGCAAAATTCACTGAGGCTGCCGGTTACTACGACTGCTCCGAAGACGTCGGTGGGACCGCGAGGTGTATCGACGATGTCGATTTCCTGGAAGAGAAATTCACCGTCGCGCTGATCTTCTCTGGTGGCAAGCTGATGATGGTTTCACTGATCAGCCCGTTTGATCAAAACGCGTATGCCAAAGCTATCGCAGGGCTTTCCAACTCATTCACGCTGGTTTCCATGAACGATGAAAAGTCCATCCTGGATGTGTTTGATACTGCGAGAAACTCGAGAAGCAAAGAAGAACTGACGACGAAGATTTCCAATTTTGAGCAGGTCGCCCTGGCATCCGGCAGTCTGACTTACACCTTTCTCGAAGGGCTGAGCGCTGAAGGGCAAACCAATGCAGTGAGTGCGTTGGCTACTGCACCAGAGAATATTCGCTCCGCTGAGTTGGTGATGGCTGGGCAAGGTGCGGATGCGGGGATAATTATTCGGTTTACGTTTCCTCGGTTAGAGGCGAATAAGGTTCTGGCTGAGTCCAAGAGGCCTGTTGAGTCGTTTTGATGTGTTGATGCGTTGCTCCTGAGTGACATTGTGGGTTGGGGCAACGATCGGGGCCGGTGGCGCGGTCAGTCAGTCCGCGCAGATCGGCCTTGAGATAGAGTTTGCCTTGGTTTACCAAGCGTGCCGGGCGTTCGCCCGTTATCAACGAGGATTTCACGTGCTCTTCAAACTTCCGACCCTGGTGCTCGGCCTCGCGCTGGGCGCCACGGCCCAGGCTGCCCCCAGCGCCGAAACCGAGGCGGTGTATCAGCGCGCCATGCAAATGGCTCAGGCCAACGAGCACTGGCTTGACCGGCTGGTGGAGCAGGAGAAGAACGGCCAGCTGGACAAGCAGATCATGATAGAGGCCGCGGCGGATCTGGAGGGCAAACTGGCCGCCTTCGAAGCCGAACTGCATAAGGCTAGCGACGGTGGCCATGCCGTTGCCACCTACCTGCTCGGCAACATGGAGGAGCGTCGCAAGACGCTGCAGTCTGGGCATTATGAGGCCAAGCATGCCCAGGCCTGCGCGCTCTACCAGCTCGCAGCCGATCAAGGCCTGCTTGCAGGTGCGGTAGCGGTATTGCGTGACTGCGACCGAGCTTCCATGCGCTTTCAGTTCGACGACCCGCAGTTGCTGCGCATGCGTGAGCAGCTGCAGGCGGCGCTGGACAAGCCTGACCCTTTTGCGCGGGAATACCCACTGCCGGCCTTGAACTCATTTTGCTTCAAGCCGTTCAAGCGCCCAGAGTTGCATACACAGCGGCCGCTGGGCGCGCTAACTGAGAGCATGGCGCCGGTGCTGCTGGAGCTGGACCAGTACCGAGCCGACGCCCATTATCTGCTGGCGGTCAAGGGGGACCCGAAAACGTCGATGTTGCGCGAGCATTACAAGAAGATGCTGGCCCTGACAGGTGACTGCCTCGACCCCCTTGGGTTGGCTTACGCTGATGAGGTGGAGCGTAAGAAAGCCGCGCAGCATTGATGCGAAGTGGCCGGGCGGGCCTGCCCATTGCCAGGATGGCGATGTAATCTCGGTTGCATTTCACCCCCGCAACCAACCCGCCCTGATCGGCACCGCCATCAGGCTGCGATAGCACCGCTCCGCCAGGCCAGTGAATGGCTGGCCGATACGTCGCCAGATGGGCGAGAACCCCGAGTAAACCAGGAACGAAACGACCATCCCTCCCACCATGTCGAGCGGGAAGTGCACGCCCAGGAAGACCCGCGCCCAGGCGACACTGAGCCCGGTCAGCAGAATGATCAGGCCCCAGCCCGACAAACCATCCAGCAGCAAGGTCAAGCCGATGCAGCCGAAGACTGTCATGTGGTCGCTAGGGAAAGACGAATCAGGTGCGTGCAGCATCCACGTATGCCCCAACCCGATCATGAACGGCCGTGGATGCGGCCAGACCGCGCCGATCACCTGACTGACGACCAACGCAATCACTGTAATCAGCGTCGCCTTGAGCACCAGCCTGCGTTCTCCACGGTGCCCCCACAACCAGAAGCCCAGCAACAATACGGGAAGCAGAAAGATCAGCCCCTTGGCAATACCAATGGCGAGCAGGATCACCCCGTGGGGCGTGTCACTGCCGGCATTGATCAGCAGGAAGAGGGAGCGGTTGAATGTTTCGATTTCGCCCATGGTGTGTTGCCCTGCCGTGCGTTCAGACGCTGTATGGATTCAAGTAAAGCTGCTTGCGTGCATTGCGCAGCAAACCGGTAAAGAAAAAGCCGATGGCGTGATCAGGGAGCTCGCCATCGGCCTTCAGAGCGGTGGGTATCCGTCCGCTCGTTACGGCTGCGAATTGGCCGCAGTCTGTTGAGTCTGCTCCGGCTTGTCCTGCGGCAGCTGGTCGAATTCATGCAGCCCATCCTTGCGGTAAGGGTCGCCAATCCAGCGCGGCATTGGCGTGAACTGCGCGCTCACCAGGCTCTTGGCTGGCTCGTACCTGTCGTAGCTCAAGCCTGCCAGGTCCGACAGCGTATGAATCAGGTGCGAGCTGCTGTAGGAACGGTTGGTCATCGACTGCAGGTCCCGTGGGTGTTCGGCCTGCCAGCTTGGTGACGTCCACAGCAGGAACGGCACGGTGTACATCGGCCGGGTCGGCGCGCCTTCGTTGCGGCCCAGGCGGTCGTGGTTGCCGGAGCTGTACACGTCTTCGCCATGGTCGGACAGGTACATCAGGAAGCCGTTGGGCGTGGTTGCCGAGTACTGCTTGATCAGGCTGGACACTACGAAGTCGTTGTAGCGCACGGCGTTGTCGTAGAAGTTGTAGGTTTCAACCTGTTCATCGGTCAGTGCATCCGGCGCACCCTTGCGGTCGGTGAAGTGCTGATACGCATCCGGGTAGCGGTACCGGTAGTCCATGTGCGTGCCCAGCAGGTGGACGATGATGAACTTCTTCGGCGCCGGGTCCTTCAGGGCCTTCTCGAACGGCGGCAGCACCACTTCGTCGTACTGGCTGGCGTTCTGGTTGCGCTGGTTGTTCAAGTACACCGGCTCGTCCGTCTGCTGCGAGAAGG
This sequence comes from Pseudomonas sp. NBRC 111124, assembly GCF_001320245.1. Classification (GTDB taxonomy): domain Bacteria; phylum Pseudomonadota; class Gammaproteobacteria; order Pseudomonadales; family Pseudomonadaceae; genus Aquipseudomonas. Next base: position 19,791 of record NZ_BCBA01000012.1, on the reverse strand, counting down.
TGGTGAGCATGGTGTTGCGCTTGGTCATGGTCTGCTGGTTGGTGATCCAGAAGGTCTTGTAGCCCGCCTGTTTCATCAGGTTCATCAGCGACGGCTCGGTGAGGAAGCGGTCGGGGTGTTCTTCGTCACCGAAGGTGAGGATCTGCTGCATCACCTCGATGGTGTACGGGCGCGGGGTGACCACGTTCTGAAACACGCTCAGGCTCTTGTCGGCGGCGGCCAGTGCATCCAGGTTGGGAGTGGTGTCGCGGTTGTAGCCGTACAGGTGCATGTGTTCGCGGGTGGTCGACTCACCGAGCACCAGCACCAGGGTGCGCGGGGCTTCGCCGCTGCTGTCCTGGAGGTTTTGCAGCGGGGGCAGGGCGGCGTTCTGGGCCAGCAGGTTCTGCATGTTGTTCAGCTGCTGCAGGTATTGGCGGTAGCCGACCACCAACTGCCAGGGCACGGCAGGTTCCATGCGCTGCTGCACTTTCTCCACCGCGTCGGCGAAGTTGCGCTCTTGGGTGACCATCTGCTTGTAGAACGGCAGCACCAGGTTGGCCACCAGCAACAGCACCACCAGCGGGATGCGGCTGCGCAGGCGCAGGGTGACCGGGCGCACGCGGGTCCACAGCAGTACGGCGCCCACGGTGTAGGCCAGCAGGCCGAGCATCAGGCCAACGCTGAAGTACTGGCTGAAGTATTCGCCCGCTTCGGCGGTGTTCGACTCGAACATCACGAAGATGACGCTTTGCGAGAATTCCTGGTGGTAGATGCCGAAGTAGCTCAAGCCCACCAGCGAGGCAGCCCACAGCACCACGCCGATGACGGCGGCGACGGTGCGGGTAATGCGGGGCAGCAGCAGAACCGGGACGAACCACAGGGTGCTGAGGAACAGCGCATCGCGGAAACCGGCGAAACCGGTGGTGCCGCTGAACAGCAGCAGCGCCTGGGTGACGCCGGAGAAATACCAGAAGAACAGCAGGAGCCAGCCCAGGCCGGCCCAGTCCACGCGCTTGGGCGCGGATGGGGATGCAGTGTTTGCCACGTGTGCCTCGTAGAACCATGGCGGCAACCAGGAGGGTGGGCTGCCGGAAAGGCAGAGAGGCTAGAGCGTGGAACGTGAAAATTACGTTAATGAAAGATGGAAAGAATCTTAACAAAGCATTACGAAAATGCCGAAAGTGGGTGGCTCCTACAAAAGAAGAAACAGATTTTTCCTCTGGCTTGTAGGACGCGTCTGAATCAGTCTTTGGGGCATTGCGGTGGAAGTTTTAGCTACCTAGTCTGGCGGTGCCGTTGCAAATACAACGGCCGGGTCTGCAAGCCTGTCGAAGCCTCAGAATGTGTACTCACCGTGTTCTATGGTGGCTGCGTACGGGTGACCTTATGGTCAGCCGGGAATTCTCGAGGCCTCGGTCTTGCAGGCCCGTATGCAGCCGCCACCCATTTCTCTGCAAGCGATGGGCAGTGGTTTCTCTCACAACGCCTCGAGATATGACCATGCTCAAGATTGTGCCTGATCCACCCTTCACCCCTGATGCATCCCATTACCTCGAAGACACCCTGGTCGAGGCCACCGAGTACCTGCTCTGCGGCTTGGCCGTGGCCCAGCAGGCCGTCACCACGCTACCCAAGTCACCCGCCACCGTCATGACCCTCTCGATGATTCATGAGATGGAGGCAGTTCGCACGTTGCTGGAGTCGGCGATTGCGCAGGTGCAGTTGAAGCGGCCGCGGCAGGTGCACACGCTGCACTGAGGTGTTGGCTCATTCGGCTGATGGCTCGGATAGAGGTGTTGCCTGGGCAATTGCATTCGCGGGTAAACCCGCTCCCACAGGGATCGCGCAAGGTCTTGATTCTGCGCAAGGCTTAGGCCCGACAGAGTACCTGTGGGAGCGGGTTCACCCGCGAAGAGGCCATCAGCCTCAGCAAATGAAGAGGATTGAGAATGGACAAGGAACTCCCCGAAGCAACCAGTAGGCTTGGCGTCACCGTCGGCTCGGCCACCTGCCTGGAAGGCGTGGCCAAAGGCAAACGCCTGTTCCGGGTCGAACCCGGCAACTGCTGCGACCACGCTATGGCGCAGGCCTCTGTACTGATGGACTGCTCGCGCCGCGCCTCCTTCATCGGCGTGATGGACGACGAACCCGCGCTGGTCTGGGCCTCGCACTACCTGTGCGAGATGGCCAAGGCACTGATGGACGATGCGCACCTGGGCGTGCTCAAGAGCAACTGAAGCCACGTCACAGCGGCATTCGAAACATTGCGCAAAGCCCTGAAAGCGACGGTTACATTGCTGCGCGCCGTCGCTTGAGCAAAACGCCCATAGTTCATCCGGTATTCCGAATTCACTTCACTGCCTGGTCGAGGCGCCGTTGGTCGCCTCGGAGTAACAGGGGTGGCATCGACTCGGGTTTTGTACGATGATTTTCGTATTGGTAGGAATGAATGATGGAAATCGGCTTCAGGAAGGCCAGGCGGGCAGTGATTGCTGCTCTTGAATCAGGCAATTATCTGCACGTTTCCCGCGGTGATATCGAAGTGAAAAACCTGCTGGCCTCAGGGGCCCTTTCTGCCAGTGAGGTTGCCGACATCATCCGTTCCTGCAAGGAAGTGCACCACAGCAGCAGCCCTCACCACAGCGTCGCTGCTATCGAAGTCCATGTGATCAAGCGGCTGGGGTGGTACATCAAGTTCTACTTCATCGAACCAGACACCTGGTTCATCAGTGTTCACCAATGAGTAACCCGATCATGAAGATCCTGTTCGAAGGGGAGACCGGCAAGGCACTTTGTGAGCATTGCCAGGCAGTGGTGCACACCCACTACGCCCGCCGGGACGTACCGTTCAGTGATGGCCAGGGTATCGCCAAGGATATTCTTGTGGGCGTATGCAACCAGTGCGATACCGTGGTGGCCATTCCCCCGCAGTCAACGCCTGCCATTCGAGAGGCACGCAAGCAACAATTGAAATCCATCGAAGCGCGTTTGCCCGCCGTTTACCTCGATGTGCTGGATGCTGCCATGCAAGCGGTCAGCTGCGAGGCTGGGGCAAATCTGCGCAAGCTGTTCCTCGCTCACTACTTCCAGCTCCTGGTGCAGAGTCACCAGAGTGATCAGTTGCAGCCTGCCCATGAAGCGTTCATCCGGAGCCTGGAGCAGCATTGGCGCGAGCGTGGGTTGGCGCCTTCCACTTCGACCCGTCGTCTGTCGATGAAAGTTAACACGTACATGGCAGAAGATTTCATGGCCCTGCAGGAGCAGACCCAAATGAATCAGACCGAGTTGCTCAAGTCTGTCATCGCGCGGATTCAAGCGGATGTACTGGAGGTTAGGGATCAAAAGGTAATCCATACCTTGCAGCATTTGGCCCGGCTGGCGGTGTAGGTGTTGGCTGGCTAACAGTGTTTCAGCAGCTTGCCTTGCTGCAGGCAGGCAACTCTCCCAAACCTGTTCGTCATCTCGTTGAGCTGAAAGCACTTTATGCCCTGGCACGGTTGCTGCTCCGTTCCCTGGACTCTCTCAAGTCCTGCCAAGGAGCACCCGCATGAGCCAGCAACCGATCAAATTCGCCTATTGGGTTCCCAATGTCAGTGGCGGCCTGGTAGTCAGCACCATCGAGCAGCGCACCAGCTGGGACATCGGCTACAACCGCAAGCTGGCGCAGATCGCCGAGCAGGCCGGTTTCGACTATGCCCTGTCGCAAATCCGCTTCACCGCAGGCTACGGCGCGGACAACCAGCACGAATCGGTCACCATCAGCCATGCGTTGCTGGCAGCCACCGAAAAGCTCAAGGTCATCGCCGCCATTCTGCCTGGCCCTTGGAACCCGGCGCTGGCGGCCAAGCAACTGGCGAGCATCGACCACTTCACCAATGGCCGTGTCGCTATCAACGTGGTGTCGGGCTGGTTCAAGGGGGAGTTCCACGCGATTGGTGAGCCTTGGCTGGACCATGACGAACGCTATCGCCGCTCCGAGGAGTTCATCCGTGCCCTCAAGGGCATCTGGACTGAAGACAACTTCACTTTCAACGGCGATTTCTATCGCTTTCGCAACTACAACCTCAAGCCCAAGCCGTTGCAGCAGCCGCACCCGGAAATCTTCCAGGGCGGCAGTTCGCGGGCGGCGCGGGACATGGCGGCGCGGGTGTCGGACTGGTACTTCACCAATGGCAATACGGTTGAAGGGATCAAGGCGCAGGTCGATGACATCCGTGCCAAGGCCGCTGCCAACGGGCATTCGGTAAAGATCGGGGTGAATGCCTTCATCATTGCCCGCGATACCGAGGAACAGGCGCGGGCGGTGTTGCAGGAGATCATCGACAAGGCCAACCCCGAGGCGGTGAAGGCTTTCGGGCACGAAGTGAAGCATGCCGGCTCCGCCAGCCCGGAGGGCGAAGGCAACTGGGCCAAGTCCAGCTTCGAGGACTTGGTGCAGTACAACGATGGTTTCAAAACCAACCTGATCGGCACGCCACGGCAGATCGCCGAACGCATCGTGGCGTTGAAGGCGGTGGGTGTGGACCTGATTCTGTCCGGGTTCCTGCATTTCCAGGAGGAAGTGGCGTACTTCGGGGAGCATGTGTTGCCGTTGGTGAGGGAGCTGGAGGCTGGTAAGGCAGAGGTGCAGGCTGTGGCTTGAACTGCGCAACACGCTGGGTTCATCGCCGGCAAAACCGGCGATGAAGTCGGAAGTAACATCACATTTCCAGCGACAAGAATGCTCACACCGTCAGTATTGGCCTAGGTGATTAAACCCGTTAAGGTGTCGCCCCCAGCAAGGAACGCCGCGACCCCAGGGAGTAGTCGATGTCGCTTTTCAATCGGGCCAGCCCGCCTTTCGGCCTGCGCAATGGCAGTATTTTCACGCCTGCCCAAACGCTTGAACCATTGCTTGACGGTTACTCTGAACTCCAGCTCCCAGGCTCGGAAGTGGTGTGGGCCTGCGGCGAAGTCGACCTTGGCCAGTCAGTACACTTGCTGCGTTACTACCTGGACAACGAAGATTACTGGCTGCAAGTGCTGATGCGCGGCAGCCAGGCGGGCGATATCGTGCTGTTCGGCTACCACAGCGCCATTGCCGTGCGTGACGAGGCGCACCGGCAGTACCTGGTCGGCTGCCTGTCCAAGGTCGGCCTGCCGATCTACACCCATGATGGCTGCCTCTACTCCCGCCAATGGGGCCAGGCCCAGGGGCAGGCTGAACTGGTCCAGTTCCATGAGCAGGTGGTCAGCCCGAAAGCCCGCTATGGCGTCCAGCACCTGTCGATGCTTTATGCCCGCGACACGGGCCTGCCCGACCGTCGCGAATTCCTGCTGTTTTCCCTCGAGGAAGATGAGCACGGCGCGCTCACCTTTACCACCTCGCTGGGTGTCACCCTGTTCCCCACGGACTTCAACGTAACCTGACAAGGATTCACCATGCTCGACGCGCTTCGCCTGTCACTCAATGCTTCGGCAGTGACCGGTTTCATCCTCTATATCAGTGTGGCGCTGCTGCTGTTCTGGCTGTTCCAGTTCATCTATACGCGCATTACGCCCCACCGCGAGTTTTCGCTGATCCGCGAGAACAATCCGGCGGCGGCCATCGCCTTGGGTGGCTCGCTGATCGGTTTCTCGCTGCCAGCCAGCAACATCATCGCCTACAGCGTGAGCATTCTCGATTTCGTCGCCTGGGTGGTGATCGCGGCCGTGGTGCAGTTGCTCGCCTTTGGCATCACCAGCCTGGTGCTGCGCGACCTGTCCAGGCGCATCGCCAAGGGTGAAGTGGCTGCGGCCATCTACGCGGCCAGCGTGGCAATCAGCGTGGGCTTCCTCAACTCGGCCTGCATGACCCCAGCGGCCTGACGAGCAAGGAGCCCCCATGAAGCCCCCTATTCGACGCAGCTCCGTCAAGCTGGTGCTGGCCGGTTCGCTGCCGCTGGCGCTGACCGCTTGCGGCCCGCAGGAAGAGCTGTACACGGTCACCCAGCAAAGCAATTACGACAGCGTAGCCGCCTGCGTCGCCGACAAGGTGCCGGAAACCGCCTGCAACGATGCCTTCAAACGGGCGCTGGCGGATTACCAGCGCAATGCGCCGACCTTTTTCACCCAGGCGGAGTGCGAGGCGCAGTTCACCCCGGACGGTTGCCAGATTACCGTTGCTGGCCGCTACATGCCGCGCATGAGTGGCTTCGAGCTGCAGACCAGCGCTGAGGTGACGCAGTCTCAGCTCGACGCGGGTTATGCCCAGGGCGGTGGCTACGGCCATGTGGCCACCGCCGCCGTGGCCGGTATGCTGCTCGCGCAGCTGGGCAATAGCGCTGGCCGTCACTACAACGCGCAACCGTTGTATGCCTACCGCGACGGTGCCGGCCAGCGGCACGGCTTGCTTGGCCAGCGCTACGGTGCCACCGGTGGCGGCATTCAGCGCGTGAAGCAGGACGAAGAGAGCAGCAGCTCTTCAAGTGGCGGAGGCGGTGGCGGCAGCTACGGCGGCTCGAGCCGCAACGAGTCGCGTTCGGCGACTTCGGCCACGGTCACGCGCGGTGGCTTTGGCGGCCAGGCCACTGCGCGCAGCGGTTGGGGCGGCCGGTCCGGCAGTTTCTTCGGGGGGTAGGCATGCGCAAGGTCGAACTGGCGGAGCGTCCCGACTGGCGCACGACGGCCCTGCGCGAGGGCTTTGCTTTTCACACGATCGACGGTGAGCGTTACTGGGACGAACGTGGGTACTACCAGTTCAGCGAGGCGCAGGTGATGCATGACCTGCACGCCCCGACCGCAGAGCTGCACGCGATGTGCCTGGACGCGGTCGGGCGCATCGTCGAAAGTGAGGCACTGATGGCGCGCCTGGCGATCCCGCCAGCCTTCTTCGATCTGGTGCGTCGTTCATGGCTGGAAGGCCAGGCGCACCTCTACGGGCGCTTCGACTTCAGCTATGACGGCAACGGCCCGGCGAAGTTGATCGAGGCCAACTACGACACGCCCACCTCGCTGTATGAAGCCGCGGCGTTCCAGCTGATCTGGCTGGAAGAGCAGATCGAGCGCGGCGTTCTCCCCGCCGAGGCTAGCCAGTTCAATACCCTGGCCGAAGACCTGGTGCAGGCATTTGCCACAATGCCGGGGCATGGCGAGTTCCATTTTTCGACTATCTCCGGTTCGCTGGAGGACCGCGGCACCACCGACTTCCTACGCAAGATGGCCGAGCATGCGGGCATCCGCACCCGGCACATCGACCTGGAGGACATTGGCCTGGACGGCGAGGGCCGCTTCGTTGACCTGCAGGGGCGGGCGATTACGCGGCTGTTCAAACTGCATGCCTGGGAGCACATCTTCCACGAGGATTTCGGCCAGGCGATTGCCGGGTGCGACACGCAGTTTGTCGAACCGCCCTGGAAGGCGTTGATTTCCAACAAAGGCATTCTGCCGTTGCTCTGGGAGTGGCATGAGGGCCATCCGAACCTGCTGCCGGCCGTTGTCGACCACAGCCCGCAGTTACCGGTGCCCAAAGGCTGGGTACGCAAGCCCTATTTCTCGCGGGAGGGGGCCAACGTGGACATCCGCACCGCCGAGGGGGAGCGGGTTTTCGAGGACGGGCCGTACGATGATGCGCCCTACATCCTGCAAGGGTTTGCGCCGCTGCCGAGGTTTGGTGACAGCTATACCCTGATCGGCTCGTGGGTAGTGGGAGGCAAGGCGTCGGGGATCGGCATCCGTGAGGATGATTCGTTGATCACCAAGGACAGCTCGCGGTTCTTGCCCCATGTGGTGATCGGCTGAAGGGCCTTTCGCGGGGCGAGCCCGCTCCTACAGGTGTGCACAAACCGCAATACCTGTAGGAGCGGGCTTGCCCCGCGAAAGGGCCGGCAACCCCACCACGAATCCCAGGTCGGTTTCAGGATGCGCCTGGTCGCTCGCACGCAACCTCCTGGCGCCATAAGTGCCATGCTTGCAGGATGCCCATGAGTCCAGTGCGCGCAGACGCACGGCCATCGGCAAGGAGGCCTCCGTGCCCACGCCACCGTGACGTGGCCGGTGTGCCGCAGCAGAACACGCCGGATACCTGCCCTTCACAACAATTCAGGCAGGGTCCGTGATGCCGAGGTCCGCTGAATGCCTGATGAACTGCTTCACCTGCCTGTTATCCAGAGCATCCTGAGCCGTGAAAAGGACACACCCGGCGCGCTGTTGCCGATCCTTCACGCCATTCAGGAAGCCATCGGCTTCATCCCCGAAGCCGCCGTCCCTGAAATCGCCCATGCCCTGAACCTCAGCCTCGCCGAGGTACGCGGGGTGACCAGCTTCTACCACGACTTCCGTACCACACCCCCGGCCCGTCACACCCTGCGCTTGTGCCGCGCCGAGTCGTGCCAGAGCCGGGGGAGTGAGGCCCTGGCCGCGCAGTTGCGCGAACAGCTGGCGCTGGATGACCACGGCACCAGCGCCGACGGCGCCATCAGCCTGCGTCCGGTTTACTGCCTGGGCGCCTGCGCCTGTTCGCCGGCGCTGGAGCTGGATGGCCAAGTGCATGCCCGGCTCACCCCCGAGCGCCTGCGGACGCTGGTGAACGGTTGTCTGGAGGGCGAAACATGCTGAGGCTGTTCATTCCCTGTGATTCAGTGGCCCGCGCAGTCGGTGCCGATCAGGTCGCCGATGCGATCAAAGCCGAGGCCGAGCGCCGCCAGCTGCCTATCGATATTCAACGCACCAGCTCACGCGGCCTTTACTGGCTGGAGCCGCTGGTGGAATGTGAAAGCGCGCAAGGGCGTCAAGGCTTCGGCCCGGTCAGCCTGGCAGACGTACCGTCGCTGCTCGACGCTCTGGTCGGTGAACCTGGCGGTCATTCGCTGGCGCTGGGCCCGGTTGAAGAAATCGCCTACCTGAAAACCCAGCAACGCCTGCTGTTCGCCCGCGCCGGCATCACCCGGCCATTGTCGCTGGACGACTACCGTGCCCACGGCGGTTTCAGGAGCCTGGAAAAGGCGGTGGCGATGGACGGCGCCGCCGTGGTTGCTACCGTGCTCGATTCCGGCCTGCGCGGCCGAGGCGGCGCGGCGTTCCCGGCTGGCATCAAGTGGCGCACCGTGCGCGAGGCTAGTGCAGGGCAGAAGTATGTGGTGTGCAACGCCGACGAAGGCGACTCCGGCACTTTTGCCGACCGCATGCTGATGGAGGGCGACCCCTTCCTGCTGATCGAAGGCATGACCATCGCCGGCCTGGCTGTCGGGGCCGACAAGGGCTACATCTATGTGCGCTCGGAGTACCCCGATGCCATTCGTGTGCTCAACCAGGCATTGGTCATCGCCCGTGATGCCGGTTACCTGGGCAGCGACGTGGTTGGCAGCGGCCAGGCCTTTGACCTGGAGGTACGGGTGGGGGCGGGTGCCTATATCTGCGGCGAAGAAACCGCGCTGCTCGAATCCATCGAAGGCAAGCGCGGCATCGTCCGCGCCAAGCCGCCGCTGCCTGCGCTCGAAGGCCTGTTCGGCCTGCCGACACTGGTGCACAACGTGCTCACCCTGGCTTCGGTGCCGACCATCCTCGCCGAAGGGGCGGCGTTCTACCGCGATTTCGGCATGGGCCGCTCGCTGGGCACCATGCCGTTCCAGCTGGCCGGCAACATCCGCCACGGCGGACTGGTGGAACGCGCCTTCGGCCTGACGCTGCGCGAGCTGGTGGAAGACTACGGCGGCGGCACTGCCAGTGGCCGCCCGCTCAAGGCCGCCCAAGTTGGCGGCCCGCTCGGCGCCTGGGTGCCGCCCAGCCACTTCGATACCCCACTGGACTACGAGGCCTTCGCCGCCATGGGCGCCATGCTCGGCCACGGCGGCGTAGTCGTGGCCGACGATACCCTCAACATGGCCAGCATGGCGCGTTTCGCCCTGCAGTTCTGCGCCGAGGAATCCTGTGGCAAATGCACCCCGTGCCGGATCGGCTCGACCCGCGGCATGGAGGTGGTCGACCGGCTGATCGCGACCAGCGACTTCAGTGAACGGCATGACCAGGCCCTGCTGCTGCGCGACCTGTGCGACACCCTGCAGTACGGCTCGCTGTGCGCCATGGGTGGCATGACCGCCTACCCGGTGGCCAGCGCGCTCAAGTACTTCCCCGCCGATTTCGGGCTGACCACCACGGAGGCCGCACAGTGATCAACTATTTCGATCCCGAGACCGACTTGGGCACGCCTGCCCGCAACAGCGACGTGCAGGTCAGCCTGAACATCGACGGCCGCAGCGTCAGCGTACCGGCCGGCACCTCGGTGATGCGCGCCGCCGCCATGCTCGGTACCAGCATCCCCAAACTGTGCGCCACCGACAGCCTCGAAGCCTTTGGCTCGTGCCGCATGTGCATGGTGGAAATCGACGGTATGCGTGGCTACCCGGCCTCGTGCACCACCCCGGTCAGCGAAGGCATGGTGGTGCGCACGCAAACCCCGCGCCTGGCCGACCTGCGCCGCAACGTGATGGAGCTGTACATTTCCGACCACCCGCTGGATTGCCTGACCTGCTCGGCCAACGGCAACTGCGAGCTGCAGACCGTTGCCGGCCAGGTCGGCCTACGCGAGGTGCGCTACGGCTATGGCGGCGCCAACCACCTGGCCGAAAAGAAGGACACCTCCAACCCATATTTCGACTACGAGCCCAGCAAGTGCATCGTCTGCAGCCGCTGCGTGCGTGCCTGCGAAGATATCCAGGGCACCTTCGCTTTGACCATCACCGGGCGCGGTTTCGATTCGCGGGTGGCGGCGGCCGGCGGCGACAACTTCCTCGCCTCTGAATGCGTGTCGTGCGGCGCCTGCGTGCAGGCCTGCCCGACGGCGACCCTCACCGAGAAGAGCCTGGTCCAGCTCGGCCAGCCCGAGCGTGCAGTGATCACCACCTGCGCCTACTGCGGCGTTGGCTGCTCGTTCCGCGCCGAGATGAAGGGCGACCAGCTGGTGCGCATGGTCCCGGACAAGAACGGCGGCGCCAACCACGGCCACGCCTGCGTCAAGGGCCGCTTCGCCTGGGGCTATGCCACCCACCCTGACCGCATCACCAAGCCGATGATCCGCAAGCGTCTGGAAGACCCGTGGCAGGAAGTCAGCTGGGACGAGGCGGTCACCTATGCCGCCAGTGAGTTCCGCCGCATCCAGCTCAAGTACGGGCGCGATTCCATTGGCGGCATCACCTCCAGCCGCTGCACCAACGAGGAAGCCTACCTGGTGCAGAAACTGGTGCGCACGGCGTTCGGCAACAACAACGTCGACACCTGCGCACGGGTTTGCCATTCGCCGACCGGCTATGGCCTGAAGCAGACCCTCGGTGAGTCGGCCGGCACCCAGAGCTTCGACTCGGTGATGCAGGCCGACGTGATTTTGGTGATCGGCGCCAACCCCACCGACGCCCACCCGGTGTTCGGTTCGCAGCTCAAGCGCCGCCTGCGCCAGGGCGCACGGCTGATCGTCATCGACCCACGGCGCATCGACCTGGTCGACTCGCCCCACGCCCGTGCCGAACTGCACCTGCAGCTGCGCCCGGGTACCAACGTGGCCATGCTCAACGCCCTGGCCCATGTGATCGTCAGCGAGGGCCTGCTGGCCCAGCGCTTCATCGACGCCCGTTGCGAGACCGAGGCCTTCGCCCGCTGGCGCGATTTCGTCAGCCTGCCGGAAAACGCCCCGGAAATCCTGGGCCCGGTATGTGGCGTGCCTGCCGAGCAGATCCGCGCCGCCGCCCGGCTGTATGCCACCGGCGGCAATGCGGCCATCTACTACGGCCTGGGGGTGACCGAGCACAGCCAGGGCAGTACTGCGGTGATGGGCATCGCCAACCTGGCCATGGCCACCGGCAACATTGGCCGTGAAGGGGTAGGGGTGAACCCGCTGCGCGGGCAGAACAACGTGCAGGGCTCCTGTGACATGGGCTCGTTCCCCCACGAGCTGCCCGGCTACCGGCACATTTCCAACGAAGGCGTGCGCGCCGAGTTCGAGCAGGCCTGGGGCGTGACCCTGCAGCCCGACCCGGGGCTGCGCATCCCCAACATGTTCGAGGCGGCGCTGGACGGCAGCTTCAAGGCGCTGTACTGCCAGGGCGAGGACATCGCCCAGAGCGACCCCAACACCCAGCACGTCACCGCCGCCCTGCGGGCGATGGAGTGCGTGGTGGTGCAGGACATCTTCCTCAACGAGACGGCCAAGTTCGCCCACGTGTTCCTGCCGGGCAGCTCGTTCCTCGAGAAGGACGGCACCTTCACCAACGCCGAGCGGCGCATCTCGCGGGTACGCAAGGTCATGGAACCGCTTGCAGGCAAGGCCGACTGGGAGGCGACAGTGGCCCTGGCCAATGCCCTGGGCTACCCGATGAACTACCGCCATCCGTCCGAGATCATGGACGAGATCGCCCGCCTGACACCGAGCTTCCACCGCGTCAGCTATGCCGAGATCGACCGCCACGGCAGCCTGCAATGGCCGTGCAACGAGGCCGCCCCGGACGGTACCCCGACCATGCACATCGACCAGTTCGTGCGCGGCAAGGGGCGCTTCATGCTGACCGGTTATGTGCCCACCGACGAGAAGGTCAACAGCCGTTTCCCGCTGCTGCTGACCACCGGGCGTATTCTTAGCCAGTACAACGTCGGCGCCCAGACCCGGCGCACCGGCAACACCGCCTGGCACGATGCCGACCGGCTGGAGATCCACCCCAGCGACGCTGAAAGCCGTGGTATTCGCGACGGCGACTGGGTCGGTATCGGCAGCCGCGCAGGGCAGACCGTGCTGCGTGCCAAGGTCAGTGCGCGAGTGGCCCCGGGGGTGGTGTACACCACGTTCCACTTCCCCGAGTCCGGCGCCAACGTGATCACCACCGACAACTCCGACTGGGCCACCAACTGCCCGGAATACAAGGTGACGGCGGTGGAGGTGGTGAAGGTGTTCCACCCGTCGGAATGGCAGAAGCGTTATCAGGACTTCAGTGATGAACAGCGGCGCCTGCTCAAGGAGCGCCGCACTGCGGAAAAAGCCGAGGTGCGCCGATGAGCAGCGACAACCTGGTCAAGATGGCCAATCAGATCGCCCACTATTTCGACAGCGAGCCAAACCGGGCGCAGGCGGTGCAGGGCGTGAGGCAGCATTTGAACAGCTTCTGGACCCCGGCGATGCGCCGGCAACTGGGGGAGTGGATTGCCGAGCATGGTCAGGACGGGTTGGATGCCAAGGTGGTGGAGGCCCTGGCTTAGCGCTTGCCTGTTGCGGCCCTTTCGCGGGACAAGCCCGCTCCTACGCAGGTCTCAAGGCCTGTCGTGGGCCTGTAGGAGCGGGCTTGTCCCGCGAAAGGGCCAGTACCGAAAAATGAAATGTCCGTCATTTATGCAAGACGAATCCCAGCGCAATGCTACGCTCGCGGAAACTCTCGTCACGGATATTTCCTATGGACATGAACTGGCACCAGGCCTTGCAAGAGAGCCTGAGCTGGCTTGCAATCGCCTCGTTCATCACCCTCATCGGCTTCACCGCCGCTGCCTTCCTGGCCGTGCGCTACACGCGCTGGGGCAGCCAGTTCTGGCAGTTGGCGGGGCCTTACTTCACCTTCCGGCGCAGCTGGCGCCCGCTGCTGGTGTTCGGCCTGCTGCTGGTGCTGACGCTGTTCTCGGTGCGCCTGAACGTGCTGTTCTCGTTCTGGTACAACGGGTTCTACAGCGCCCTGCAGGCGCTCGACCAGACGGCCTTCTGGTACCTGCTGGGGGTGTTCGCGGTGCTGGCCACCATCCATGTGCTGCGTTCGCTGTTCACCTTCTACGTGACCCAGGCGTTCAGCATTCAGTGGCGGGTGTGGCTGACCGAGCGCCTGACCGGCGACTGGATGAAAGGCGATGCTTATTACCGCGGTCGCTTCCTCGCCGAGCCGGTGGACAACCCCGACCAGCGTATCGAACTGGACGTCAGCGCGTTCGTCACCAATTCGGTGTCGCTGGCCCTGGGTGCGGTCAGCGCGCTGGTTTCGCTGGTGGCCTTTACCGGCATCCTCTGGGGCCTGTCGGCGCCGCTGACGGTGGCGGGGTACGAGATACCCCGGGCGATGGTGTTTGCAGTGTATGTCTATGTGCTGATCGCCACCTGGATTGCGTTCCGCCTCGGCCAGCCGTTGATCCGCCTGAACTTCCTCAACGAAAAACTCACGGCGAACTTCCGTTATGCGCTGATGCGCCTGCGCGAGAATGCCGAGAACATCGCCTTCTACCAGGGCGCGCCAGTCGAACGGGCTACCTTGCTCGGGCGCTTCGGTGCACTGATCGTCAACGTCTGGGCGCTGGTGTTCCGGAACCTGAAGTTCAGCGGCTTCAACCTCGGTGTCAGCCAGGTGGCGGTGGTGTTCCCGTTCATCCTTCAGGCGCCGCGTTTCTTCAGCGGGGCGATCAAGCTCGGCGACGTGATGCAGACCTCACAGGCATTCGGCCAGGTGCAGGATTCGCTGTCGTTCTTCCGTGAGTCCTACGACACCTTCGCCCAGTACCGCGCCACCCTCGACCGTTTGACCGGCTTCCTCGATGCCAACGACCAGGCCAGCGCGCTGCCACGGGTGCAGACCGAAAACCAGCCACGAGCCCTGGATATCATTGGCCTGCAGGTGCTGCGCCCGGACGGGCATGCGCTGATTGCCGACCTCGACCTGCGCTTGCACGGCGGCCAGGCGCTGCTGATCAAAGGGCCGTCGGGCAGTGGCAAGACCACCTTGCTGCGCGCCCTGGCGGGCCTGTGGCCGTATGCCGAGGGCGAAGTCCGGCGGCCGTTGGGCACCCAGGCGTTGTTCCTGTCGCAGCGGCCTTACCTGCCGCTGGGCGACCTGCGCACCGCCATTGCCTACCCGGCCGACAGCCAGCCGGAGGATGAAGCGCGCATGCAGGAGGCCCTGCGCGCGGTCAACCTGGCGCACCTGGCCGAGCGGCTGGCAGTGAGTTGCGACTGGTCGAACATTCTCTCGGTCGGCGAGCAGCAGCGCCTGGCGTTTGCCCGGGTCCTGTTCAACCGGCCACAGGTAGTGTTCCTTGACGAATCCACCTCGGCGATGGACGAAGGGCTGGAGCATGCGATGTATGCGTTGCTGCGCAAAGAGATGCCCGAGACCTTGCTGGTGAGCGTGGGGCATCGCAGTACCTTGGCCGACTTCCATACCCACCGGCTGGAAGTGGATGGGCAGGGCGGCTGGTCGCTGCGCCAGCAGGAGGTCTTGGCTTAACCTGCGGCAGGCCGACCTCTTCGCGGGTTTACCTGCCAAGAGGCCGGCACTGGCAACGAAATTTCAGGGCTGATGCTCGGCATCGAGCATCACGATCAGCTCAGCCCCTTCGTTCCTCACATTCCCCACCTCCTTGCCCACCGCAAACCACTCGAACGCCTCCACCGGCAGGCACTGCTCGCGTGCCAGGCGTTCGGCCTCCTCGGCAGGTACCTCCGGGTCAATCCAGGCCCGGGCATGCTCCGGGCCCAGCACCAAGGGCCGGCGGTCATGGATATCGACCATTCCTGCATCGCTGGCGGCGGTGATGATCACGAAGCCATCCCCCTCGTTCGGCTCCAGCCCTGCATGCACCTCGGCCAGCGCCGCCATGAACATCGGTGCCTGGCTTTTCAGGCGGATGAAATAGGGTTGTTTGCGCTTGGGGTCCTGCGGGTCGGCCACCCACTCGTACCAGCCGTCGGCCATCACCAAGGCCCGCCCTTGCGGCCAGAGGGCCTTGAAGAACTTGCCGGTGGTCACCGTCTCGATCCGCGCGTTGATCGGCGCCGGCCGTTTGCCCGTGGCCCAGAACGGCGCCCAGCCCCAATGGCAGGGGTCGATACGCAGGCCATCGGTGGCGTGGTGCAGGATCAGCACACGGCTGCCGGGGGCGACGTTGTAGCGACCGATCGGCACGTTGTCGTAGCCGCTGATCACGTGCTGTTCAGCGTCCAGTTCACGCAGGTAGTCGGCCAGGCCCTGGTACTGGGCGAAGCGTCCGCACATGGCATGTACCCCCACTTGTCGAAATATCCTACGGCGAAATTGACCGGATACTCGCTACGTCGTTTACTGTATATGCATACAGTTTAATATCAAGGCCGTCTCATGACTTCCATCCTGGGTCCTATCACCGGCGGCAATGTTGCCGTGCCGCGCTATCTGTTCCGCATCCCGGCGGGCTTTCCGTCGCCAGCCGCCGACCACATGGAGCAGCCTATCTCGCTGGATGAGTTGCTCAACCTGCGCGCGCCGCACATCTATCTGGTCAGGATAGACGGCGACAGCATGCAAGGTGCCGGTATCTTCGATGGCGACCTGGTGCTGGTCGACCGCTCGATCGAGGCGCGCCATGGCCATATCGTGATTGCCGCGGTCAACGGCGAGCCGTTGTGCAAGCGGCTGCAGCACGTCGCCGGGCAAGTGCTGCTGCGCTCGGAAAACCCACGCTATGCGCCACGCTACATCATGGAGGGGGACGACTTCATGATCTGGGGTGTGGTGACCTTCAGTGTGCGCAGCCATGACCCGGCCTAGCGCAGCAGTTTCACCCCGACGAGGGTGGCACCGGCAAAGCCCGCCCCGACCAGGAAGGTCGCCTGGAACCCGGCGCCATCCCACAGCAGCCCGGCCACCACGCTGGCGACCAGCAGCGCCACCCCAGTCAGCAAGTTGAACAGGCCGAATGCCGTGCCACGCAGGTTGGCCGGCGCACTGTCGGCGATCAGCGCGGCAAAGATGCCCTGGGTGAAGCCCAGGTGCAGGCCCCAGGCCGCCACCCCGAGTGCCAGCCCGGCCCAGCCTGGCAGCAGGGCCAGCAACAGGTCGGCGGCGATCAGCAGGCCCAGCCCCATCATCAGCACACCACGGCGGCCCACGCGGTCCGACAGCGCCCCGGCCGGGTAGGCCGACAACGAATAGGCCAGGGCCATGAGCACCAGCACCGCAGGCGCCCACAATGGCGCCAGGCCCATGTCCTGGGCGCGCAGCAGCAGGAACGCCTCGCTGAAACGGGCGAGTGTGAATACCATGGCCAGGCCGATCAACCGCCAATAGGGCGGGCCCAGGCGCGCCAGTTCACGCAGTGCCAGCGGCGAGCGTACCGGCCGCGCGTTGGGCGCCGCCTCGGGTTCGCGAACGAAGGCAACGAGAATGTACACGGCGACGAATGCCGGGATCACCGCCACCCAGAACACCGTCTGGAAATGGCTCGCCGTCAGCCACATCAGCACGATCGCCAGCAACGGGCCGAGAAAAGCCCCCACGGTGTCCAGCGTCTGACGCAGGCCGAACGCCGCGCCACGCAGCTCGGGCGGGGTCACATCGGCCACCAGTGCATCGCGGGGGGCGCCGCGAATGCCCTTGCCAATACGGTCGACGAAGCGCGCCGCGGTCAGCCACTCCAGTCCGGAGGCCATGGGGAACACCGGCTTGGTCAACGCGCCCAGGCCATAGCCCAGCACCGTCAGTAGCTTGCGCTTGCCGAGGCGGTCGCTGAGCGCGCCGGAGAACACCTTGGTGATCGACGCGGTGGCCTCGGCGATGCCTTCGATGAAGCCGACGGCGACCACCGAAGTGCCGAGTACGGTGACCATATACAGCGGCAGCAGGGCGTGGATCATCTCGGAGGAAATGTCCATGAACAGCGACACGAAGCCCAGTGCCCAGACACTGCGGGGGATCTTCGGCACGGCCTTGGCGGTGCTGCCTTGCTCGGTCTTTTCGGCGCTGCGCATTGGGGGCCTCGGCGAGGTTGTCACAGTTCGAAACTGTAGGACTCCGTGGGCAGGATGCAAATCGGATGAGTGGCTGGAGGCATCGGCAGAGCATTGTGATTAACTGTATATAAATACAGTATTGCTGGCGCTGCCCGATGAAACCCACACCCGTTTTTGCCTTGATCGACTGCAACAGTTTCTACGCCAGCTGCGAACGGGTGTTTCGCCCCGACCTGCAGCGCACGCCTATCGTCGTGCTCAGCAACAACGACGGCTGCATCGTCGCTCGCAGTGCCGAGGCCAAGCCGCTGGTGAAGATGGGCCAGCCGTACTTCCAGGTGAAGGACCTGCTGCGTCGGCACGGGGTGGTGGCGTTTTCGTCCAACTATGCGCTGTACGGCGACATGAGCCAGCGGGTGATGACGGTGATCGAAGGCATGGTGCCGGCGCTGGAGGTGTATTCCATCGACGAAGCTTTCGCCGACCTGGCCGGCATGCCTGGTGACCTGGAGCGCCTTGGCCGTGACATCCGCGCCCGGGTGTTCAAGCACACCGGCATTCCGGTGGGGGTCGGTATCGCGGCTACCAAGACGCTGGCCAAGCTGGCCAACCACGCGGCCAAGCGCTGGTCGGTGCAGAGCGGTTGGGTGGTCGATCTGCGTGATCTGAAGACGCGCGAGTGGGTGTTGAAAAAGTGCGATGTGTCGGAAGTCTGGGGCATCGGCAAGCGCCTTACGGCCCATTTGCAGGAGCTGGGCATCCGCACTGCCTGGGACCTGTCCCGCGCCAACCCCGGCCTGCTGCGCAAGACCTTCAGCGTGGTGGTGGAGAAGACCGCCCGTGAACTGGCCGGCACGCCTTGCTTGCAACTGGAAGAGGTCGACCCGCCACGCCAGGAGATCTGCTGCAGCCGCATGTTCGGCCAGCGCCTGACCGAGTTGGCGCCGCTCAAGGAAGCGGTGGCCACCTATGTGATGCGCGCGGCGGAAAAGCTGCGCAAGCAGCGCTCGCTGGCACAGCGGATGCGGGTGAGTATCCGCACCGGCATGTTCAACCCCGACGAGCCGCGCTACGCCAATGGCGTGGTGGTGCAGTTGCCGTATCCTACCGATGACGAACGGCTGCTGACACGCATGGCACTGGAGGCCGTGGAACGGGTGTATCGAGAGGGGTTCCGCTACAGCAAGGCTGAAGTGTTGCTGATGGAACTGTGCCAGCGCGGGGAGGTGACAGACGACCTGTTTGCACCAGCGCAGACCGTGAAGGCCGAGCGGGTGATGCAGGTGATCGACGGCGTCAACGGGCGCTGGGGGCGGGGGACGCTGCGCTGTGCGGCGGTGCCGGCGGCGGCGCAGTGGGCGATGCGCCGGGAGTTGATGAGTGCGGGGTTTACCACGCAGATGGCGCAGTTGTGGCGGATTACCGCTTGATGGCCTAAAGGGCCGTCCACCATGGGCGGGTAAACAGATCATCCTTGCGGCCGCGGTCCGTGCGATAGAAATACAGGCTGACCCGGCCGCCAATCAGGAGGACCGTAAAGATGATCAGCATGAACCAGTCGTCGCCGATCAAGGGGATCAAATAGCTGTGCAAAGCCGCCAGCTCGGTCAGCAGCACGATCAGTCCCATTACAAACTTGTTCAAATTCGACATACAGCCTTCCATTAACGAGCCTGAAGCACCTCACGGAACACATCCGGGCGAGAAGCCGCAATGTGCAGAAGAGACCGGGCTGCCCCTGACGGCATGCGCCGACCTTGCTCCCATTCTTGAAGCGTACGCACCGAGACGCCCAGTAGCTCCGCAAATTTGATTTGGGAGAGTCCAGTTCTGCTCCGAGCTTCCGCTGCTTCGGTCACTTCCACTAGATGCACAGCGCCAAAGCGACCAGCCTTTACATCGCGGATGGATTCCAGCAATTCCTCACCGATGTTGCGAGTGGCATCCCGGAGCATCATTTCTTTTTCAGTCAGGGGCATGATTAAGCTCCTTCGCAATATTGCGCAGCGCGTGCGCGGGAGCATAGTGCATCCCTACGTCTTTGACGTATATATATTGCTTTGCTTGTCTGGGATCAAGACGCGAGAGGCTCTATCGAGGGGCCGATGAGTGGTGGGGTTCAAGATCGCCGGGGCTGC
>NZ_BCBA01000011.1 GCF_001320245.1 Pseudomonas sp. NBRC 111124 | reverse complement strand
GCAGCGGCCCCGGCGATCTCAAAGGCTCAGCCGCACTGCCAGTGCCGCCAAGGTCACCAGCAACACCGGCACCGTCAGCAGCACGCCAACCTTGAAGTAATACCCCCAGCCAATCGTCACCCCCTTGCGCGCCAGCACATGCAGCCACAACAAGGTCGCCAGGCTGCCGATCGGGGTAATCTTCGGCCCCAGGTCGCAGCCGATCACGTTTGCGTAGATCATCGCCTCGCGGACCACGCCGTGCGCCTCGCTGGCCTGGATCGACAGCGCACCGACCAGCACGCTGGGCAGGTTGTTCATCACCGAGGACAGCAGCGCGGCAATCAACCCGGTACCCAGCGAAGCGGCCCACAGGCCATGCCCGGCAAGGCCGTTCAGCACCTGGGTCAGTGAGTCGGTCAGGCCGGCATTGCGCAGCCCGTAGACCACCAGATACATGCCTAGCGAGAACACTACGATGTGCCACGGCGCCTCGCGCAGCACCCGGCGGGTGATGATCACATGGCCGCGGGCGGCCACCGCGAACAGCACCAGCGCTCCGGCAGCAGACACGGCGCTGACCGGAATGCCGAGCGGCTCCAGCACGAACAGCCCGGCCAGCAGGCCCACAAGCACTACCCAGCCGACGCGAAAGGTGGCGCGGTCGCGGATGGCCAGGGCCGGTAGCTTGAGGTCCTCGGCGGCGTATCGGGCCGGAATGTCGCGGCGAAAATACAGCCACAGCACCAGCAGCGTGGCCGCCACCGCCACCAGGTTCACCGGCATCATCACCGATGCATAGGCATTGAAACCGAGGCCGAAGTAGTCCGCCGAAACAATGTTCACCAGGTTCGACACCACCAGTGGCAGGCTGGCGGTATCGGCAATGAAGCCGGCGCCCATGACGAAGGCGAGGGTCGCGGCGGGGGAGAAGCGCAATGCCAGCAGCATCGACATGACGATCGGGGTGAGGATCAGCGCCGCCCCGTCATTGGCGAACAGGGCCGATACTGCAGCCCCCAGTAGCACCATGAAGGCGAACAGCCGGCGCCCGTCGCCACGCGCCCAGCGCGCCACATGCAGCGCCGCCCATTCGAAGAAACCCGCTTCGTCCAGCAACAGGCTGATGACGATCAGGGCGATGAAGGTGCCGGTGGCGTTCCAGATGATCGCCCACACGGTGGGGATGTCGTGCAGCGAGACCACCCCGAACAACAGCGCCAGCACGGCGCCGAGGCTGGCGCTCCAGCCGACGCCGAGGCCTTTGGGTTGCCAGATGACCAGGGTCAGGGTGAACACGAAGATCAGTGCGGCTGTGAGCATGCAGATAGGGGCCGAAGCAGTGGGAACAGTGCTGACTGTAGACGCCCTGGCGTGCTCAGGTGTTCCGCAGGGTGTTCAGCAGCCCTCAGGGCGCCCGCCGGCCTATCCGGCTGTCACTCTGGCAAACGCCTCTCGAAAGCGCAGCAACGGTGGCAAAACGCCGATATCCGCTAAAGGAAGGCGCTAATTCAAGACTTTTCGCTGGCCAAGCCACGCTTCAAAGCAGGTGAAGGTGTCGATGGCGGCCTGTACCGTGTTGGCCTGGGCCGGCCTAGCAGCCGAGGCCTGGCCAAGCCGCTCGAGGAAGCTTCGCCAGTAACTGCCAGTCAGCTCGCCGTAGACGTCGAGGAAGGCTGCACCGCTGTCGTGATCGATGCCCAGACGTTCGGCCATCGCCCGTTTGAGCACCTGGCCGCCGAGGGTCGAACCTTCCAGAACGTACATCACGCCCAGCGCGCTGGCTTCGTCGCGGATGGCCGGCAGTGCCTGGCACAGGGGCAGGGCGTCAATGTCGGCTTCGCTCAGGTCCAGGGCCAGCAGGTCGCGGGTCAAGGTCGGGGTCTTGCGGCGTTCTGACCCTTGATAGTTGCTTAGGCTGTTTTCCAGGGGAGCATGAAAACCGTAGTAGGCCTGCAGCAGTCGGCGGTAGGCAGCGCTGTCGAAGCCAGGGCTGAAGAACGGCAGGCGCGCTTCCAGCGCTTTGTGGCAGTCACGGGTGCTTTCGCGCAGGGCGAGCAGCAAGGGGCTGGGAGTAGTAGTGGGCATTGGTCGGGCTCAGCTGGCATTTCGCCTTGGAGTGGCGATGCTAACCGACGTTCCGCTTTGGCGTGACTTTAGTTGCGGTAAAAATGCGACCGGCGTGTTAAACCAGTCGGCCTGCCTTTCAGTGAAGAATACCCTGGTGAAAGCCGTACGCCTGACCCTGCTCTGCCACGCCCTGACCCAGGCCCAGAAAAACGGGCGCCTGGCGCAGCCCGACGACGGCATTTTGCCTCTGGCCGCCGAGCCGTTGGCGATCACCCCCGGCACGCAGCTGCTGGCTGCACCGGAGCGGCGTGCCACGCAGACGGCGGCGTGGCTTTCGTCGCAAGCACAGGTCGAGCCAGCGTTGGCCGATGGCGCCCTTGGCCATTGGCAGGGTCTGCCGTTCAAGCGGTTGCAGGCCGAGCAGGCGCAGGCGTTGGCGCAGTGGCTGGAAGATCCGTTCAGCGCACCCCAGGGTGGTGAGTCGTTTGCGCAGGTGTGCGAACGTGTGGGGGCATGGCTGATGGCCTTCGACAGGCCGGGTGAATGGCTGGCGGTGACTCACCCCTGGGTGATTCGCGCGGCGCTGGTGACGGTGCTGGAGTGCCCGCTGGCTGCCGCGCAGCGGATCGATGTGCTGCCGCTGTCGCGGGTCGAGTTGAGCTTTACCGGGCAGTGGCGCTTGCGTCTGGGCTGAGCAAGCGCCGGTTGCCGGGTCAGAACGCCAGCTTGTAGCCGATCAACAGCAACATGGCCGCCAGGCAAGGGCGCAACACGCGGTCGGAAATGCGCCCGGTGAGGTGGCTGCCCAGGTAGATGCCCGGCAGCGAGCCCAACAGCAGGTAGCCCAGCAGCGACCAGTCCATGTTGCCCATGCCGGCGTGGCCGATACCGGCGACCAGGGTCAGGGGCACGGCGTGGGCGATTTCGGTGCCGACCAGGCGACGGGTGGCCAGGAACGGGTAGAGCAGGAACAGCGCCACGGTGCCCAAGGCGCCGGCACCGATCGAGGTCAGGGTAACCATCACGCCCAGCACCACGCCGGTGAGCACGGTGAGGGTGTTCAGGCTGCGGTCGCTGAGGTGGTAGTGGTCACCGGCGTGACGGCTGGCGAACGCCTGCAGGCGCGACTTGAACAGGATCGCGAGGGCGGTGAGGATCAGCACCACCGCCAGGCCCTGCTTGATGATGGCGTTGAGCGCTGTGGTGTCGGTGTTCAGGGTGCTGAGGAACCACAGGGTCAGGGCAGCCGCTGGCACGCTGCCGAGGCTGAGCAGGCCGGTGATCTTCCAGTCGATGTTCTTCTGCCGGGCATGCACCCAGACGCCACTGCCCTTGGTGATGGCGGCATACAGCAGGTCGGTGCCCACGGCAGTGGCCGGGTTGATGCCGAACCACAGCAGGATCGGGGTCATCAGCGAGCCGCCACCGACGCCGGTCATGCCGACGATGAAACCTACAACCAGTCCAGCAATGGTGAAACCGAAAGAACCTACATCCATACCCTACTCGACTGCCCAGCTTTGCCCGTTATCGGATGGGTGCCAGCATATAGGGAGTTTTTATAGCCAAATAGACTTGTTCGTTATTAGGTTATAACCGGCGTCAACGATCGGTCATCACCACCATCACATGGGCATCCCCGCCATCTTCGCTCTCAGAGAGGTAGATGTGCCCCACCTGGCTGTCGAAGTAGGCCGTTTCCTGGGGGCCGATGCTGACGGCCTCGCCGGTCTCGAATTCGATGCGCACCCGGCCGCTGAGCACCACCGCGAACTCCTGGCCCGGATGGCGGATAAAATCGTCGAACTGGCCGCGTTCGCGAGCAATGATGCGGGCGTAAGCGGGGGTCATGCGCCGCTCAGGAAAGGCGCCGGCGATCGGGTGGTAATCGTAGGTGCCGGTGGAATATCCCGCTGCGGCGGGCAGCGAGTCGATCACCACGGTTACCGGCGCTGCCACGTTTTCTGCCACCGGGCCGCTGGCGCGGAACAGGTGGGCAATGTCGACTTCCAGGGCGCGGGCGGCGGCGGCCAGTTTTTCGTAGCTCACCGAAACCTGCGCCAGCTCCATCTTCGACAAGGTCGACACCGGCACGCCACTGAGCTCGGACAATTGCTTGAGGGTCAACTGGCGTGCCTTGCGCACCTGGCGCAGGCGCCCGCCGACTTCGGCGCGGTCGAGCAAGGGCAGGGCAGCAGGGCGGGCATCAGGCATTCGCGGGTCTCGGCATCCGTCGTGGATCGCGCATCTTACCCTGCGCGCTTGCATGTTTCGAAATTCTCATATATTAGAATTCTCATAAATGATAATTCGCGCAGCAGGAGCGTGCATGACCCAGATCTACGACACCCTGATCATCGGCGCCGGTATCGCTGGTGCTTCACTGGGCTATCGCCTGGCCGGTGATCGCCGCGTGCTGTTGCTCGAACGCGAAGCGCAACCGGGCTACCACTCGACCGGACGCTCGGCGGCGATGTTCATGGAAGCCTACGGTACCCCGCAGATCCAGGCCCTGACCCGTGCCAGCCGGGCCTTCTACGAAGCGCCGCCAGCCGGCTTCTGCGAGCACCCGCTGCTCGAGCCGCGTGGCTGCCTGTATGTCGCCAGCCTTGAACAGCGCGAACTGCTCGAGCACACCCATGCGCAGAACCTGGCCAATGGTACTGCCGTCAGCCTGCTTGACCGCGATGCGGCGCTGGCGCTGGTGCCCAGCCTGAACGCTGACAGCCTCGCCGGCGCGGTGCATGAGCCGGGCGCCATGGACCTCGACGTGCACGCCCTGCACCAGGGCTTCCTGCGGGGCTACCGTGCCGCTGGCGGTGAATTGCGCTGCAACGCCGAGCTGCAGCGGGCCTGGTACCTCGATGACCTGTGGCAGGTGGAGTTGGCCGATGGCAGCCATGTGCAGGCGTACACCTTGGTCAATGCCGCCGGTGCCTGGGCTGACCGGGTGGCCGAGCAGTGTGGCGTGGCCCGCGTCGGCCTGCAGCCGTGCCGGCGCAGCGCGTTCACCTTCCCCGGCCCGGCCGACCAGGACTTTGCGCATTGGCCGGCAGTGATCGGTGTCGACGAAAGTTTCTACTTCAAGCCCGACGCCGGCCAGCTGCTCGGCTCGCCGGCCAATGCCGACCCGGTCGAACCCCAGGATGCCGCGCCCGAGGAGTTCGATATCGCCCTGGGCATCTACAACATCGAAGCGATGACGTCGCTGTCCATCCGCCGCCCCAGCCACACGTGGGCGGGCTTGCGCTCGTTCGTCGCCGACGGCGACCTGGTGATCGGCTTCGACCCTGGTATGCCGGCGTTCTTCTGGCTGGCGGCGCAGGGTGGCTATGGTATCCAGTCGGCTGCCGGTGCTTCGCGCCTGGCCGCCGATCTGCTGCTCGGCCAACCCCTGTGCCCGAGCTTGACCGCCCAGGGGGTAGCGCCCGAGCGCCTGTCCCCGGCACGTTTTCAACACCCCTGAAAGGAGTTTGTCATGAGCAATCAGATTCAGCGTTTCCCTAGCACCTTGCCGTTCCCGTTTTCCCGCGCCGTGAAGGCGGGCGGTTTCCTGTTCCTGTCGGGCCAGGTACCGATGAACCCCGCCGGCGAGGTGGTGCGCGGCGACATCCAGGCCCAGACCCGTGCCGCCTGCGAGCGCATCGCCGAGAGCCTGGCGGCGTGCGAGGCGCGCTTCGACCAGGTGGTCAAGGTGACGGTATGGCTGTCGTCGATGGATCACTTCGCCGGTTTCAACGAGGTTTACAAAGAATACTTCGGCGCCGCGCTGCCGGTGCGTTCGACCGTGGCGTCGGCATTGGCGCTGGGCGTGGATGTGGAGATCGAAGTGCAGGCGTTCGTCGGCGAAGGCTGAACCAGCCGCGGTTCGCATGCACGCCCTGTGGGGCCACAACAACAATAATCAGAGGTTCACATGCAAGAGCAACTGAAGATCGCCGGGGCCTTCGTCGGCGTGATCGTGGGGGCGGGCTTTGCGTCCGGGCGGGAACTGTTGTTGTTCTTCGTCGATTTCGGCCTCTGGGGGCTGCTTGGCGCGCTGGTCAGCGCGGCGCTGTTCACCTTCCTCGGCATGGCCCTGGCCGGGTTGGGCAATCGCCAGCGTGCCACTTCGCACAAGGATGTGATCCAGGCCATCTGCGGGCGTCATCTGGGCTTGTTCGTCGACTGGCTGATCACCTTCTTCATGTTCGCGGTGACCGTGGTCATGCTGGCCGGTGGCGGTGCCTTGCTGGAGCAGCAGTTCGCCATCCCGGCGCTGACCGGCAGCGTGCTGGTGACCTTGCTGGTGGTGGGTATCGTGTGCCTGGACGTGCGCAAGGTCATCGTCGCCATCGGTGCCATCACCCCGTTGCTGATCCTGGTGGCGTCGGCGATTGCCCTGTACGCGGTGTTTACCCGCGGGCAGAGCCTCGCCGCGCTCGACCAGCTGGCCAGCCAGCAGCAGGCGGGCACCCGACACTGGTTGCTCGGGGCGTTTTTGTACGTGTCCTACAACATCGTTGCCGGGGCGCCGATTCTGGCGATTCTCGGCGGTTCGGCCAAGGGCGAGAAAGCCGCGGTGTGGGGCGGCCTGCTCGGCGGCGCGGCGCTGGGCGGGTTGATGCTGGTGATGAGTGCCGGGCTGCTGTCGCGCCTGGACAGCGTTGCCGACTTGCCGATGCCGATGCTGTCGATTGCCAATGAGGTGTCGCCGCTGCTGGGCCTGGTGATGTGCCTGATCATCTTCGGCATGATCGTCAACACCGCGGTTGGCACCTTGTTCTCGTTCCTGTCGCGGCTGTTGCCGGCGGGCACAGCGAAGTTCCGCTGGGGCTCGGTGGTGACCGGGGCGGTGGCGTTTGTCTGCAGCCTGGTGGGGTTCATCAGCCTGGTGGGTGAGGTGTATCCGCTGTTCGGCTACCTGGGCTTTGTGCTGATGGCGGCGGTGTTGCTGGCCTGGGTACGGCGGGACCGCAGCGCCAAGGCGGTCGTCGCCTAGCGCGCAAGCCCCTCGTCGGCCCGGGCCGACGAGGGGCGTTGCATCAGATGCGGAAGCTGCCCACCAGCTGCTTCAGGCGCCCGGCCTGCTGAGCCAGAGCATCGCAATGCTGCAAGGTCTGGTTGAGGTTTTCCACCCCTTGCTGGTTCAGCGCGTTGATCTGGGTGATGTCCAGGTTCAGGCTTTCGACCACCGCGGTCTGCTCCTCGGTAGCCGTGGCCACCGACTGGTTCATGCCGTCGATTTCACCGATGCGCTGGGTCACGCTGGCCAGACGTTCGCCGGCCTGGTTGGCCACCTGCACAGTCTGTTCGCTCGATACCTGGCTGGTGTTCATGGTGTGCACCGCTTCGCGCGAGCCCACCTGCAGGCTGGTGATCATGCGGTGGATCTCTTCGGCCGATTCCTGGGTGCGGTGTGCCAGGTTGCGCACCTCATCGGCGACCACGGCAAAGCCGCGCCCGGCTTCCCCGGCGCGGGCGGCCTCGATGGCAGCGTTGAGTGCCAGCAGGTTGGTCTGCTGGGAGATGCCCTTGATCACGTCGAGGATCTTGCCGATCTCGTCGGTGCTGGCATTGAGGGTTTCGATCTGTTCGCACGACTCGCTGATGCGCTGCGACAGCGCGGTCATGGCGCTGATCGCCTGCTCGACCACTTCACGGCCGCCATGGGCCTGTTCGCTGGCGCCGCTGGCGTGCTGCGAGGCGTCGGCCGCATTGCGGGCGATCTCCTGGGTCGCGGCACCCAGCTGGTTGATCGCCGCCGCCACGCTGTTGGTGCGCATGCTCTGCTCTTCGGAGCCGGTGATCGAAGCGTTGGAGGCGTTGACCACTTTTTCCGAGAGGTCGTGCACCAGGCGGGTGGCCGAGGACACTTCGCTGATCGAGGTGTGGATGCGTTCGACAAAGCGGTTGAATGAGGTGGCCAGTTCGCCGAATTCGTCCTTGTGCTGCACATCGAGGCGGCGGGTCAGGTCGCCTTCACCTTCGGCGATGTCGCGCATGGCGCGGCCCATGGTGGTCAGCGGGCGCATCAGCACCGGGATCAGCAGGCCGAGCAGCACGGCGATGGCGGCCACGGCGATGAGCATGGCAATGATCGCTGAGGTACGGAACTGGCTGAGCGCGGCGTAGGCCTTGTCCTTGTCGATTGACAGGCCGATGTACCACTGTGCCGACGGCAGGTCGGCGACCGGGGCGAACGAGATCAGCCGGTCCTCGCCGTTGAGGGTGACGTCCTGCATACCGGCGCTCACCCGCAGGCCGCTGCTGGGGTAGATGTCCTTGAGGTTTTTCATCACCTGGTCTTTGTCCGGGCTGACGATCACCTGGCCGCTGCTATCGGCGAGGAAGGCGTGGCCAATGCCGCCGAAGTCGACCGAGTTGATGATCTCGACCAGGGTGTCGAGGGTCAGGTCGCCGCCGACCACGCCCATCAGCTCGCCGTTGCGCTTGCTTTTCACCGGTACTGCGATGGTCACCATCAGGCCACCGACGGCGCCCTGATAGGGGGCGGTGAGCACGGTC
Organism: Pseudomonas sp. NBRC 111124; assembly: GCF_001320245.1. Taxonomy (GTDB): domain Bacteria; phylum Pseudomonadota; class Gammaproteobacteria; order Pseudomonadales; family Pseudomonadaceae; genus Aquipseudomonas. Next base: position 9,700 of record NZ_BCBA01000011.1, on the reverse strand, counting down.
TGGCCAGCGCTGGCCGCGCTGCTGTACCACGGCCGCTGGCGGGGGTCATAGCCGGCCGGCATTTGCGTGTCAGGGCGCTGGGTGAATGTGCCGTTGGCCTGGCCCAGGTAGGTGAAAAGGAAATTTCGCGTGTAGGAAGGCTGCTCGATCAGCCCGCCCAGGGTCTCTCCTGCCCCTTGCTCGGCAATGTCCTGCGCCAGGTTTTCCAGCACCAGAATGCGTCCGCTCATCCAGTTCTGCACGCTGCTGGCGGTCAATGCGCCGGCCTGTTGCACGGAAGATTCGATGTTCTGGCGAAGGGTGTTGCGTTGCAGATAATCGTTGTAGAGCGTGAACAGCGCAAAGGCCAGCACCACGACACCGCAGGCGCTGAGGAGGATTTTGTGGCGAAATTTCAGGTTCATGTTTCGAGACCTTGAGCCAAGAATGGGAAGGGCGCCGCGTGCTTGTGGCGAAAAGGCGAGTCCTGTCCTACGTGGTATCGGCGCGCTTGGTAAAAGGTTGAAACAACTGGCTATTTACTTGGCACGCTGACGACGGACGGTGGGCTAGCCAGCGGCCAGCAGCTCGATCAGCAGCCGAGCGCCCTGGCGCAATGGTTGCTGCTTGCGCCAGAACACATGTATTGGCAGCTGCAGTTCGTTGCGGGTATTGCCAAATTCCAGGCGCACCAGGCGTCCGGCTGTGACCAGCGGCGCGACCCGAGCCAGTGGCAGGTCACCCCAGCCAAGGCCGGCTTCGACCATCTGCAAAGCCAGGTCGAAACTGTCGGTGGACCAATGCGTGGCTCCTATCAGCGGGCGTGGGTCGAGCAGTGGCAGGTCGCGGCTGCGGACCAGGATCTGACGCACATTAACCAGGTCTTCGAGGTTATGGATACGGCCTTCGAGCAGTGCCGGGTGGGTGGGCGACAAGGTGGCTACCAGCGATTCAATGCCGATGTGCTGGAAACTGCGACGGGCATCGACCTGCAAGCCGGCAAAAGCCAGGCACAGGTCGGCGCGGCCGCTGTCGAGCAGGTGCAGGGCCTCTTCCTGAGGGGCGCTGTGCAGCTGGATGTCGAGCAGCGGGTAGCGTGCGCCGAGGCTGGCAATGGCTGCCAGCAGTGGGCGATGGTCGATATCGGGGACCACGGCGAGGGTCAGGCTGCTTTCCAGCCCCTGCGACAGCTCGAGCGCGTGCACTTGCAGCAAGCCCAGCTGATCGGCGATCAACCGCGCATGGGGTTCCAGGGCCAGGGCTTGGGCGGTGGCGCGGACCTCACGCGGGCCACGTTCGAACAGGGTGTAGCCCAGTTCGGCTTCAAGGTTGCCGATGGCCATGCTGACCGCCGAAGGCACCTTTTGCAGGGCGCGGGCAGCAGCGGAAAACGAGCCGCGGTCGAGCACGGCGAGAAACAGCTGGATGTTGTCGCTGGAAAAGTTCATGGCAGCCTCCTGTCAGCCAATCTGAAAGCTGCTGACTTTTCCTGTCAAGTGGATTGAATCATCCTTGCGCCCTCGCATTTCAGAGACATGAGGTAACCCGTGCAAGGCGTCAAACGCAAACTGGTCTATGTGACCGCCTATGAACTGATCGGCCTATGCATGTCGACCCTGGGGCTGGCCTACCTGTCGGACACCCAGGCTTCGCACACTGGGCCGCTGGCAGTGATGATCACCACCATCGCCATGCTCTGGAACCTGATCTACAACAGCCTGTTCGAGTGGTGGGAGAGCCGCCAGGCCAAGCGTGGGCGCAGCGTTGCGCGACGGGTGGCACATGCCGTGGGCTTCCAGCTGACCTTGGTGGTGTACCTGATTCCGCTGATCGCCTGGTGGCTGGACATGAGCTTGGTGGAGGCGTTTCTGGTGGACCTGGCATTCATCATTCTGATCCCGTGCTACACCTTCGCCTACAACTGGGCGTTCGACCGGATCTTTGGCTTGCCGACTTCGGCCATGGCCACTGCCTGAGGCTGGCAAAGTGGCTCAAGGCAGGCGAATCAGCAACGGTTCCTGTTGTGCCGGCGCTTGTCGCTGTTGCGCCTGCTGCTCCATGGAAGGCTGCGGCGCGGTAGCCAGCAGGCTGTCTTCGACCTGCCCCGACAGGTAGTACACCCCGGCCAGCGCGCCGCTCTGGCGGTTCTCCATCAGCTCCTGCCATTCCTGATTGAGCGCGACGTTGAGGATGACCCGCAGCTGCTCGACCATCTCCGGCTGGTCACGGTTGTGGGTCATGATCCCGTAGCCGGTCGCCGCAATCGAAATCATCGCCCCGGCCACCTTGCCCACGGCGCTGGCTACTGCGCTGGCGACGCCGCGTGGCGCCAGGGTGGCACCGAGTTTTTCGCTGGCATTGGTCGCTACCGACGACAAGCCCACGTCGGTTTTCCCTGGGCCTTTGCTGGCCAGTTTGTGCAAGTGCTCGCGCAACGCCAGCCACGCAGGTTGCTGGTCCAGCGACTTGGCCCGCAACAATTGATAAAGCGTGGCATTGCGGGCGGACGGCGGCCCCAGATTGATCGCCGGGATGCGGTTCAGGCGCTGGCTGAATGCTTCGGGCGCGGCGTTGTAGCGCTGGATGATGGCCGGCAGTTGCTGGCCGAGCAGTTGCACGTACAGCTCGCAGGCGCGATCGCGAATGCCTTCGGGGTTGATCTGCTCGGCCACCGGTTCGATCACCCGTTCGTGGTACTGCTCCTGCAGGTACAGCGCCAGGCGCTTCTCAGCAGGCTCGCGGCCTTCGCCGCTGTCGAGCTTGTACCAGGCCACCTTCATGGTCAGCCATTGCTGGGTCCAGTAGCCGGTGAACCAGGGGATGAAGTCCTGTTCGGTACGTTGCTGCACCTGTTCCTTCCATACCCGCATCGAGCGCCGCGCATAGTCGTTGGCAGAGCCGGCGGCGCCAACCGACGCTTCGATCAGTTCCTGGTCGATGCGTTGCCAGGCGGCGGGGTTCAGAACCGCTGGAGGGCGCGGGGGAGGCGAGCGTTTGCTGGCGCAGCCGGCGATGGCCAGCAAAAGGCATAGCAGAATCAGGAGTCGTCGGCTCACTCGGCTGCCTCCCGGAGGGTAGAGGCTGGGTGGTCATCCGAGTATAGGGCGGTGCCAAGAGGGCTGCCGTGCAGCCCATCGGCCCTGGTCAGTCGAGGTCGAGCTTGTCTTCCAGGCGGTCGAGGTGATCATGCATCAACGCCAGCGCCGCCCCCGCATCACCGGCTTCGACGGCATCGATGATCGCCGCATGTTCTTCCCATGCACAGTGGTCACAGCAGGGCGATTCATAACGAGCGATGATCAACGAGGTCATCGGCACCAGGCCGTTGAGAAACCGCGCCAGCGGCGCATTGGCCGCGACTTGGGCGAGCTTGAGGTGAAACTCGCCCCCCAGGCGGATAGCGGCGCAGCGTTCGCCGCGTTCATGGTGCACGCGCTCGCGCTCGACCAGCTGGCGCAGCTGGCGAATCTGCGCGGGCCGGGCGCGCTGGGCGGCCAGGCTGATCAGGGTGGTTTCAGCGAGGCGTCGGGCGCTGAGTACTTGTCGCGCCTGCTCAGGGTCGGGGGCGGCCAGGTGGGCGGTGTGGCTGGGACGTTGCACCACCACTTGCTGGTCCGACAGGCGCCCGAGCACACGGCGGATCACCGTACGGCTGACCCCGAAGGCATTGCCCAGGGCCTGTTCGGGCAACAGGCTGCCTGGTGGCAGGCGCTGCTCGAGGATCGCGTCGAACAGGCGCGGGTAGATCTGCTCGGCCGACAGGCGGGTTTCGCCAGCGGCAAGCAGGGCAGGCAGGCGGGGGGCGGCGTGTGCGCAGGCGGTCATGGTCGCTCTCCTGGGGTCATTGGCCGGGCTGGTCGTCCGGGATATTGAGTTGAATGCCCATGCGCTCGCCTTCGGCGAGGATGTGCTGGCGCATCTGGGCGCTGGCTTGGGCGCTGTTGCGCTCGCGAACGGCGCGCACCACGGCTTCGTTTTCCTTGAGCCGCGCGGCCAGGTGCTCGGGCGAATTGCGCAGCATGCTGGCGCTCTGCTTGAGGGCATTGCCGGTCTGCTGCACCACGCTCTGGAAGATCGGGTTGGTGGTCAGGGCAAACAGTGCCTCGTGAAAGGCGATGTAGGCCTTGACCCCGGCTTCACTGTCATTGGCTTCCAGGGCTTCGCGCATGTCCATCAGGGTCAGACGCAGCTGGCCGATATCCTGGTTGTTGGCCGACTGCGCGACCAGGCCGACGATGAACGGCTCCAAGGTGTAGCGCAGCTCCAGCACGTCGGCGAGGCTGGCTGCAGCAGCGTTTTCGCTGGGCGGGTCCTGGGGCGCGGCCTCGGCATCGAGCACCAGCACGCCTTTGCCTGGCAGTGCACGCACCAGGCCCAGGGTTTCCAGCACGGTCACCGCTTCGCGCAGGCTGGGGCGGCTGATGCCCAGTTGTTCGGCCAGTTCACGCTGGCCGGGCAGCATGTCGCCGGAGCGCCACTGGCCGCGGGCCAAGGCCTGGCGCAGTTTTGCCACCACTGAATTGACGACGGTCGATGAACTGATCACGGTTCGCTCCTGGAAGGGCCGGCGTCAGCGCCGGCCACATTCACTCAGAATTCCTGTTGATGGGGGTTGGCTGGCTTGCGTGGCGCTGGGGCGAAGCCGGGTTTGCCATCGAGCACGTTCTGCGCACGTTCCAGGTCGATGTCCTTTTCCCAGCGGGCGATGGCCACGGTGGCCACGCAATTGCCGATCAGGTTGGTCAGCGCCCGGCCAATGCCCATGAACCAGTCCACCGCCAGCACCAGCACCAGGCCTACCACCGGGATCGCCGGCACGGCAGTCAAGGTCGCGGCGAGGATCACCAGCGCCGAGCCTGGGATGCCGTGAGCCCCCTTAGAAGTCACCAGCGACACCAGCAGAATGGTCAGCAGGTCGGTCATTTCCAACGGCGTGCCGGTGGCGTTGGCAATGAACACGATGGCCAGGGTCAGGTAGATGGAGAAACCGTCGAGGTTGAACGAGTAGCCGGTCGGGATTACCAGGCCGACAGTGGAGCTGCCGATACCCAGGTGCTCCAGCTTGCGCATGATCTGCGGCAGCACGGCGTCGGACGAAGCAGTGCCGAGGACGATGGTCAGCTCTTCACGCAAGTACTTGATGAAGGGCAGCAGTTTCAGGCCCGACACGCGCATCACGGTACCCAGGACGATCAGCACGAAACCGGCGCAGGTCAGGTAGAACAGTGCCACCAGGCCGCCCAGGTGCTGCAGCGATTCCAGGCCGTACTTGCTAGTGGTGAAGGCGATGGCACCGAACACGCCGATCGGCGCCAGGCGCACGATCATGCCCATGATGCGGAAGATGACGTGGCTCAGTTCGTTGATCAGCCGCGAGATGCCGGCCGCCGATTCGCCCACCAGGTTCAGGGCGCTGCCGAACAGCACCGAGAACAGCAGCACCTGGAGAATGTTGTTGTCAGCGAAGGCACCTACCACCGAAGTCGGGATCAGGTCCATGAAAAACGCCGTGGCGCCATGAATGTGCTGGCCGCGCTCGGCCAGGCTGCTGGCGTCGGCACTGGACAGCTGGTCGAGGTGGATGTTGGCGCCGCTGCCGATGCCGCTGCTGAAAGCGAACACCAGGCCGATGACCAGGGCGATGGTGGTCAGCACTTCGAAGTAGATCACCGATTTCAGGCCGATACGCCCGACCTTCTTCAGGTCGCCGGCACCGGAAATACCACTGACTACCACGCAGAACACGATCAGGCCGATGAGCATCTTGATCAGCTTGATGAAACCGTCGCCGAGGGGTTTGAGCTGCAGGGAAAGGTCGGGGAAGCTGAGGCCGCAGGCGATGCCGAGGGCAAGGCCCAGCACGACTTGCAGGAAGATCGAACGCGAGCACCATTTGAGCATGGGAGGGATCTCAGATCGGTGTCCTTGCTTCGGTGCCGCACGGGGCGAAAGAGCGCAGGACTTAATTATTGTGGTCTTACCGGTTTGTTCAGCGCGGAATCATAAAACCGCGAAAAATCCGACATTGCAAGGGATTTTGGCCTTACCGGTCTGACCAGTTGTGGGGCATTTACGCTGGCTGGGCTCTAGTTCGGTGCATGGGGGGCTGAAGCGGCCCCTTCGCGGAGGGTGAATCAGGGCGTTGACCAACGTGAAGGCGTCTTTGCAATCCGCTTGCCAGGCGCTGAGGGCGGTTACAGCCCCAATGGCGGGGCCGTGTGCTTGATCGCTGCCAGCTCCGGATGCGCCACCAGCTTGTCGATGTGCAGCGCGTCGTCATTCATCCAGCTTTCGCTGAGCACTCGGTAGTGCTCCATGTCGCGGCAGCGCAGGCGCAGGCTGTAGTCGAAGTGGCCGCTGATCAGTTGGCATTCATAGACCTGCGGGCAAGCCAGCATGGTGGCTTCGAAAGCTTTTTGCGCAGCGCGGCCGCTCTGGTTGGACAGGGCCACCAGCACCAGCAGCGACAGGCCCGGGGCGAGCTTCTGCAGGTCGATGATCGCGCCGTAGCCGCGGATTACGCCGCGCCGCTCCAGTTTGCGCACACGTTCCAGGCAGGGGCGAGGTGTAAGGTGGACCAGGGTCGAGAGCTTTTCGAAGGTGATGCGACCGTCGTGGCGCAGCACCTCGATAATAGCCTCATCGATGCGGTCCAGAGGTTGGGCATTGGCGTCCTTGGTGTCCATGCGCAGGGCTTCTTTGAAAAGTGGGCATGGACAGGGTAGGCGTAATCCGGGGCCGCTGCGCGGCCCCAAGGTTGATCAGGCGCAGGCAGTGTCTGCTTTGCGCATCGCGTGCACGCCGACCACGCGCGGTTGCAGCAACGAATACAAGTCCTTCGGGTCCTCAAGCTTCGGTACCAGCGCGATGTCCTGACCAATGCCCAGCATGCGTGCGGTGTCCAGCACATAACGCAAGGCCGAGTAGTCCTCCAGGGCAAAGCCGACCGAGTCGAACAGGGTCACTTGCCCTGCATTCTCGCGGCCTCGAACATGCCCCGCGACCACCTGCCAGAATTCGATCACTGGCGAATCTTCAGGCATCTGTTGTACCTCGCCCTCGACACGGCTCTGCGGCTCGTATTCGACGATCACCCGCGCCCGCTCGACGATGTCACGGTGCAGCTCAGTCTTGCCTGGGCAATCTCCCCCCACCGCGTTCAGGTGCATGCCTGGCTCGATCATCTCCGGGGTGAGGATGGTGGCATAGGCTTTGTCGGCAGTAACGGTGGTGACGATATCGGCGCCGCGCACCGCTTCGGCAACGGAGCTGGCGACGATCAGCTTCAGGCCGGGGCGGCCAGCCAGGTTGGCTACCAGCTTGGCCGTGGCCGCGGGGTCGATGTCGTACAGGCGGATCTCGTCGACGCCCAGCAGGGTATTGAAGGCGATGGCCTGGAACTCGCTCTGCGAGCCGTTGCCGATCAGCGCCATGCAGCGGCTGTCTTCCCGTGCCAGGTAGCGGGCCGCCAGCGCCGAGGTGGCGGCAGTACGGATCGCCGTGGTCAGGGTCATTTCGCTGAGCAGCAGCGGCGTGCCGGTGTCGACATCGGCCAAGGTGCCAAAGGCCATCACTGTGGGCAGGCCATGCTGAGTGTTTTTCGGGTGCCCGTTGACGTACTTGAAGGCGTACAGGCTGGCATCGGACACCGGCATCAGCTCGATGACCCCACCGGGCGAGTGGTTGGCCACCCGTGCACACTTCTCGAAGGCCTGCCAGCGCAGGTAGTCCTGGCGGATGTACTCGGCCATTTCCACCAGGCAGGTGGGCAGGCCTTTGCGGTTGACCAGGCGGGCGAAGTCTTGCACATCGATATAGCGGGTCATGACAGGTCTCCTTGCGGCGACGCCTCCAGTGTGGGCTCTGGATATATTGTCGGGCACGGAGCGGGGCGATACTGGCTGAAGCGGGGGAGGCTGGCAGCGGGGGTGGCTGATTTTGCACAGCTGGCAGCCGAATCGGCTGCGCTCAGTGGCTTAACCACTGGCACAAAAAAACGGCACCTGCCAGAGGTGCCGTTTTCAGGTCACGCAGTATTACTTGTGCAGCTCTTCGGCCGCATACAGCGTGTTCTCCAGCAGGCAGGCACGGGTCATCGGCCCGACGCCGCCTGGAACCGGCGTGATCCAGCCGGCGCGCGGCAGGGCGGTCTCATAGACTACGTCGCCAACCAGCTTGCCGTCCTCCTGGCGGTTGATACCGACGTCGATGACGATGGCGCCTTCCTTGATCCACTCGCCCTTGACCAGGCCCGGTTTGCCGGCGGCCACGACCACCAGATCAGCGCGGCCAACGTGGCCGGCCAGGTCCTTGGTGAAGCGGTGGCAAACGGTCACGGTGCAACCACCCAGCAGCAGCTCCATGGCCATTGGGCGGCCGACGATGTTGGAAGCGCCGACGATGACCGCGTTCATGCCGTACAGGTCCTGCCCCGTGCTTTCGAGCAGGGTCATGATGCCTTTTGGCGTGCACGGGCGCAGCAGCGGGATGCGCTGGGCCAAGCGGCCGATGTTGTAGGGGTGGAAGCCGTCGACGTCTTTGTCGGGGCGGATGCGCTCGAGCAGCAGCGAGGCATCCAGGTGTGCCGGCAGCGGCAGCTGCAGCAGGATGCCGTCGACGGCCGGGTCGTCGTTGAGGCGGTCGATCAGCTCGGTCAACGCTTTCTGCGTGGTCTCGCTGGGCAGGTCGAATGCCTGGGAAATGAAGCCGACCTCTTCGCAGTCCTTGCGCTTGTGCGAGACATAGACTTGGGAGGCGGGGTCGGTGCCGACCAGGATCACCGCCAGGCCCGGCGTGCGCAGGCCTTGCTGGCGACGCTCCTCGACACGTTGAGCGATCTGCTTGCGCAGGTTGGCGGCGATCGCCTTGCCATCGATTAGGTGTGCAGTCATAGACGCGTGATTAACCATCGAGAAAGGAACAATAAAGAGGGCGCATTCTCGCACGACATCGCCCAAGGTCAAAGGCGGGTGGTCGGGCAAATCCTCTAACCCCTTAAATAATTTAAATTTTTTGGAGAAAGGTGTTGACGACCTGGGGGCTCGCCTATAAGATTCGCCGCACTTGTCGGGCACAGCCTAGCACTGGTTGGCGAGGTCGGGCAGAATGAGTGGTTTAGCAGTTACGCTGCTAGCGTCTTGTTCGGTTAGGCTTCACGCTTAAGCGCCCGTAGCTCAGCTGGATAGAGCATCCGCCTTCTAAGCGGATGGTCGCAGGTTCGAGTCCTGCCGGGTGCGCCATTTAGGCAGCTTGGGCAAGCAAGTAAGGCTGTAATGCAATATGGTGGGCGTAGCTCAGTTGGTAGAGCGCTGGATTGTGATTCCAGTTGTCGTGGGTTCGATTCCCATCGTCCACCCCATATTCGACGAAGGCGCCTGTGATTGAATGATCTGGCGCCTTTGTTTTAAGCGTTACGCGGACGTGGTGAAATTGGTAGACACACTGGATTTAGGTTCCAGCGGCGCAAGCTGTAAGAGTTCGAGTCTCTTCGTCCGCACCATGCTTCTGTAAGGTTGTATCGCAACACCGCAAGATGGTGGGCGTAGCTCAGTTGGTAGAGCGCTGGATTGTGATTCCAGTTGTCGTGGGTTCGATTCCCATCGTCCACCCCATATATTATGAAGGCGCCTTGATCGTGAGATCGGGCGCCTTTGTTGTTTCTGGGGTGTAGGCCTTGAGGGTTGTGGTGGCTGTGAGATCGAGCGCCGCCCGCGCGGCGCTT